>NZ_OY782578.1:0-1200000 GCF_963677945.1 uncultured Bacteroides sp.
TTGAAAGTATTATAATTCCCCCACTAATTCATAGGAAGTACTCCTTCCTCCTTCATCACTTTTTTGCAGAATACCCTTATTAATCAAGTCCTGAATATCCCGAAGTGCAGTATCAGAAGAACATTTAGTAACTTTGGCCCATTTAGAAGAATTGAGCTTGCCATCAAAACCATCCCATAACAAGTTTATCATTTTAACCTGACGATTGTTCATGCTTACCAGACGATGCTCTTCCCAGAAATTAGCTTTACCCAATACTCTACTCAATGAATTTTCTGTTTCAAGAAGTGCTGCTTCCAGACAATCGAGAAACCATTGAAGCCACAGAGTTATATCAAGTCCACCTTTCTGTGTTTTTTCCAATATCTCGTAATATTGTTTTCGCTGCCTTCGTATTTCAGCAGACATACTATAAAAGCGATGAGGAATTTCGTCGGCACGAGCTAGAAACATATCGGCAATTGTACGGGCTGTACGTCCGTTTCCATCATCAAAAGGATGTATTGTGACAAACCATAAGTGGGCAACTCCTGCTTTCAAAACAGGATCTATCTGATGATCCGTATTTATCCATTCCAGAAATTTGCTCATTTCATAGGAAATCAATTTTGAATCGAGAGCTTCATAGTGCACTTTTTCTTTTCCCATTGCACCGGAGATTACCTGCATCGGACCACCTTCATCCTGTCGCCAACCTCCAACTGTTATTTTAAACATGCCACTTCTGCCTGTGGGAAATAATGCAGCATGCCATCCAAATAGCCGTTGTTCTGCAAGTGGCTGCATAAAATTCTCAGTAGCATCGAGCATAACTTCTACTACACCATCTACGTAACGGTCTGATTCCGGCAATCCTGAAACATCCATTCCTAAATGATGGGCAATGGATGAACGCACCTGATCATTGTCTAATAATTCGCCTTCAATCTCTGAAGATTTAATAACATCGCTTGTGAGAGCATTTAATATTGCTTCATTTTTTAAATCGAAACCAAGCAAACTCATTTTCCCTACAAGCTTTCCTTGTAAAGCTCGTACTCTGCCCAATTTATAGGATAAAACTGCATCATCCCATGTAAAATGAGGCCATTCGTCTTGTTGCCAGATATAGATTTTTCTCATAATCGCCGCATATTTTGCGGTAAATATAGCGATTATTCACCGCAAACAAAATTATTCGCCGCATATTTTGCGGCGAATACAACTATTATTCACCGCAAAGGTCTCTTCAGCAACTTAAAACAATATACACCAGTTGGTATATATTAACCTTACTCCTGAGAAGTTTATACCCATTTTTTCAAAAAAATGGCTCGAAATAGTGAGGGATGAGCTCAAAAGTGGGGGTTGTAAATCCATCCCTCACTTATAAATCACTAATGTGCAACAAGTTGTGCGAATGGTGAGGGAGTGAGGGTAAATATTTTAATATTGGTGAATGGCTTGTGAATTATTGGTTTTTTATTTTATCCTGTAGATAAGGTTTTGTATTTTTGCAATATAACTAAATACAGAACAGATTTTATGAAATATAATTTTGATGAAGTTATTGACCGCACAGGTACTGATGCCTTGAAGCTTGAAGCACTGAAACCAAGATGGGGAAGAGATGACTTACTGCCTCTATGGGTTGCCGATATGGATTTCCGTACTCCACCGTTTATAATGAATGCAATAAAGGAACGTTGCGAAAAAGAGGTTCTTGGCTACACTAGCAAACCAGCTTCTTACTATCAGGCTATTGAGAATTGGCTGTTTACAAGATATGACTGGAAAGTTTCCAAGGAACTGATTAGCTTCACTCCGGGAATTGTAGTTGGACTTGCTCATGTTTTGAAATGCTTTACTCAGCCAGGCGATAAGGTTTTGATTCAAAGTCCGGTTTATCATCCGTTCTTTCTTGTAACAGAGCATAATTATCGCGAGGTTGTGCGTAACCCGCTGATTTTGGAAAATGGTCAGTACAAAATGGATCTGGATCATTTTAAGGAAGCTGTAAAAGGATGCAAGCTGTTCATTTTATGTAATCCTCACAATCCGGGCGGAAGAGTGTGGACAAAAGAGGAACTGGAGGCCGTTGCTGATATTTGTTACGAGAACGGCACAATGGTTATCTCTGATGAAATTCATGCCGACCTTACTCTGAAAGGATATACACATACTCCTTTTGCCAAAATTTCAGAGAAAGCCAGAGTGAACTCTATTACATTCATGTCACCAAGCAAAGCATTTAATATGCCGGGACTGGCTAGTTCATATTGCATTATTGAAAACGATGAAGTAAGAAAAAAATTCAGAAATTACCTCAACGCAAGTGAGTTTTCGGAAGGACATATCTTTGCATTCATAACCGTTGCTGCGGCATACGAGCATGGTACAGAATGGTTAAATCAATTGCTTGATTATATTCAAGGAAATATCGACTATGTGGATAGCTATCTGCAAAAAAATATGCCGCTTATTAAAGCTATTCGTCCGCAGGCTTCTTACCTAATATTCCTTGATTGCAGGGAATTGGGATTTAATCAGGAGGAACTGGTAGACTTCTTTGTTGATAAAGCACATCTGGCTTTGAATGATGGTTCTATGTTTGGTAAAGAAGGTACCGGATTTATGCGTATAAATGCTGGATGCCCAAGATCTATTCTGGAACAGGCTCTAACTCAGTTGCAGGAAGCATACAACAATAAATTTGCAGGCTAAAAAATATTGCCCTGGCAGTTGATTTATCCATTGTGTGGAAAACTACTGTCAGGGCTTTTTATATCTAACAACTAAATACCTAATCCGTCTGTAAAAAGTCCTTCTACTGCTTTTTGTTGCAGAATGTTTGAGTAAGGAGGCAGAGGAGTTGTTAACCACACATTACCACCAATCACTGTATTGTGCCCAATCACAATCCTACCTAAAACAGTGGAATTGGAATAGATTGTGACATTATCTTCCAAAATAGGATGACGAGGAATATCCTTGGCATGAGCTTTATCTGCCAGAATACTTTTTGCACCCAGCGTTACACCTTGATACAACCTTACGTGGTTACCTATGATACAAGTCTCGCCAATAACTACTCCCGTTCCATGGTCGATACTGAAATACTCGCCTATCTTTGCTGCCGGATGAATATCAATGCCGGTTTCGGAATGTGCCAGTTCTGAAATAATCCGGGGAATAGTTGGGACTCCAAGTAGCAACAATTCATGAGCCACACGATGATTTATCAATGCTTTTATTGTTGGATAAGAAAAGATGACCTCAGCATAACTTTTGGCAGAGGGATCTCTGTCGAAGGTTGCTTTTACATCTGTGCACAGCAACCGTTTTATTTCCGGAATCTTATCTATAAAAATAAGAGCCAACTCTGAAGCCTTCGATTTTATATCTTTTCCAACTGCGTATTGGGAACTAAAGCATATACCGTTATATATCTGTTCTGTCAACAATGAATATAGTCTTTCTGTATTCATTCCTATATGATACTTCAGCGTTTTTTGATTAGCTATTGAATCACCAAAAAATCCGGGGAAAATAATCGATTTTATAAGCTCTACTATTTCTGCGGTTTTTTCGATTGACGGCAGTGGCTTATCATGCCTGGGTATATATTTATACTCTTCTGTTGAATGTTGAGAAAGTATATCTACATTCTTCAATATGGTTTCTGTTGGGCTTAACATAATGATTCTGCTGTTTAGTGATTGTTTACTTTAAATGTAATATTCTGTAGGATCTATCAATCTTGCTTTTACTGCATAGATTGTTAGTGCATGAATACTGGAAACTCCCAGTTTCCGGAAAATATTTTTCCGGTGTGTAACTACCGTGTGATAACTGAGGCTTCGTATTGAAGCTACTTCCTTCGTTGTTTTTCCACCTGCTATTAAGGTTACAATATCCTTTTCGGTAGGTGTAAGATGAACATCTTCAAAAGTAGATTGTACAGGCGTACTGTTTTTGCGCATTAAAATGTTCAGCAATTCTGACTGAATATAGTATCGTCCTTTTAAAGTATAAATGATTGCTATTTTAAGTTCTTCCAGCTCAACACTTTTTAGAATGATATTCGATTGCATATCTTCTGCAAAGAAAGCCAGTTCGTCTTCTTTAAACTGATCTCCAATAAAGAGTTTACGAATACTTTTATGTCTTTGAAAGAAATCAATCAGTTCGTCTTTATCTAAAAAATCAAACAACTCCACATCCATAATAAGCATAACCTCTTCCTCAGATTGTTTATCCAGCAAATCTTCCAGGTCTTGTTTATCTTGTGATTCAATAACGGAATCTACAAGCTCATTTTTCTCAGCCCATGTTTTTAAAGCATAGGATGTAAGCGGCTGATTATCCGCAATGATAAGAGTTGTTTTAGTCATCTTCTTTAGATTAGGAATTAAATACGTTTTTCAATCTTTTTGTGATGGTACAAAGATATACCATGGTGAGCGAAAGATAAATCCCCTTTAGATGGCATTTAACTACCACATTTATGGTAATAGCAAAAGCAACACATTTTTGGTATATGCGTTAAGCTGAATACACAAAAATAATCTATATAAGTAGAAAAATAGTCCAGCAATACAATACAAACATCTATTAATCAAACACTTAAATACAGATAACATAAAATAACAGTTAGACTAATTTTCTATCAGAATAGACTATTTTACATGAGCATAAAACATATATTCTTTTAATTCGCAACCGGTAGCCAATCAAAAGTTTATAATCATAACCGTTATTATAAATCTAAAAAGTAAAAACATGAAAAACAGTAAGAATCTAATTCTTAGAAAAACCAAGATGGAAAGAAGATTCTGCATTGCCAGAATGGCAATAGCTTTAGGTCTTCTAAGTGCCTCTCCTCTTATGGCCGGAAACAGTTCCGGAACCAATTTATTAAGTCCCTATTCAGTTAACAAACAGCAGACAAAGAAAATAACAGGAGTTATTGTCGATGCAAAGGGGACACCTATTATTGGAGCCTCTGTTAAAGTAAAAGGAACACAAACAGGAACAATAACCGATTTGGATGGAAAATTTGAGTTATCAATAGATCCTTCAAGCAAAACACTCGAAGTTACTTTCATCGGTATGAAAAAAGAAGAGGTTGCTATTGGAAATAATACGAAATTTACAATAACATTGTCTGAAGAAAGTATCGGACTGGATGAAGTTGTGGTAGTAGGTTATGGTACCCAGAAAAAAGCAACAGTAACAGGTTCTGTATCTCAAGTGGGAGGTGACGAACTGAAAAAGGTTGCTTCAATAAACTTAAGTGGTGCTTTAGCAGGAAAAACAGCCGGTATTATTTCAAACGTTCGTTCTGGTGAACCGGGTGAAGATGGTGCCAGCATTTTAATTCGTGGTAAAGGAACTACAGGAAGCAATGCTCCGCTGATTGTGGTCGATGGTGTGGCCGATCGTAGTTTCAGTCGTTTAAATCCGGAAGATATTGAAACTATTTCTGTATTGAAGGATGCTTCTGCTGCTATTTACGGTGCCCGTGCAGCAAACGGTGTAATTCTTGTTACTACCAAACGTGGTAAAGAAGGAAAAGTGAAGATTAATTATAATGGTAATGTAGGTTTCACCCAACCAACCCGCGTTCCTGACATGTTAAATGCTTTCCAATATGCTACATATATAAACGAATATGACAGAGGACATGATATGTACGAAACATATTCAAAGGATGTACTTGAGAAACTGCAGGATGGATCGGATCCTGTTAATTATCCTAGTACAAACTGGTGGAAAGCTGTTTCAAAAGATTGGGCTACCAAAACTCAGCACAGTTTATCAGTAACTGGTGGTAATGAGAATGTTTCTTTCTATACATCTGTTCAGTATTTATGGCAGGATGCTATCTATAAAGAAAGTACACAGAATTATAGCCAATATCAGTTTACTACAAATGTAGATGCCAAGGTTGGAAAAAGAGCAAAGTTTAGCTTTGATATCTTAGGACGTCAGGAAGTGAGAAACAGAGGTGTATTTGATACTGAATACTTGTTTGGTAAATTCCTGTCAACTTCTCCGATGGCTGCTGCTTATTATCCTAATGGGTTACCTAGAAGCGGTTACGATGGAATAACCAATAATGCAGCAATAATGGTAACAGATAAACCGGGTACAAACAAACAAAAATACAACATTCTTACTTTAAAGCCTACTTTCCGTCTTGATCTTGATCCGATTACTAAAGGATTATATGTGGAAGGATATGCAGCTTTGGACTTCTCTTTCAGAACTGGAAAGAGCTTAAATACTCCTTATGATGTATATTTATATAATAATTCGACAGGAGAATATGAGAACCAGCGAGCCGGTACTGGAGCTATCAGTGTAAACTCATGGGCTGATAATTCTAATAAAATTACCTTAAACGGACGTTTAGGATATAGTCGCACATTTAATGAAGCTCATAAAATTGACGCATTTGTAGCTTACGAACAAAGCAAATATAACTTTAGTTCTGTTTCTGCATACCGCACAAATTATATTTCGGCTGCTATTCCTGAAATTTTTGCTGGAAGTGGCGTGCCTAAAGACAAAGATAACGGAGGATATTCTGATGCATCGGCTCGCAGAAATGTTTTCGGACGTATCAACTACAGCTATAACAACAAATATCTGGCAGAATTCACTTTACGTGTTGATGGTTCTCAAAATTTTGCCAAAGGTCATCGTTGGGGTACATTCCCTGGTGTTTCTGCCGGTTGGGTTATTTCTGAAGAAAACTTCTTCGAGGGAATTAAGCCTGTTGTAAGTTTCTTAAAGCTAAAAGGATCATGGGGATTAATGGGTAATGATGCTGTACCAGCATACCAGTTCCTTACAGAATATGGCTTAGGAAATGGAACTACTTTCGGCACAGAAAATGCTGTTAACAAAAGCACTTATATGGTTAGAACAGCCAACCCTCTTATCACATGGGAAAAAGCTCAGACCTACAATATAGGTATCTCTACCCAGTACCTTGACGGAAAATTCGGATTAGATATTGATTACTTCAAATCTATGAGACATGACATTCTGATTTCCAGAAATGCTTCAGTGCCTTCTTACACCGGACTTACTCTACCTCAGGAAAATTTAGGTAAGGTTAATAATCAGGGTATAGAGTTTGTTGCAAATTACCAGGACAAAGCTGGCGACTTTAAATGGGGTGTAAGTGGTAACTTTACCTATGCGAAAAATAAGGTAGTATACGTGGACGAAGCAAAAACGACTCCTGCATGGCAAAAAACAGAAGGTCATCCAATTGATGGATTTGAATTATACGAAGCAACAGGTATCTATCAAACACAGGAACAAATAGACAATACTCCACATATTGCTGACACAAAACCTGGAAATCTTATCTATAAGGACAAAAATGGCGATAATAATATTACATGGGATGATGCATATCGTGTAAACCAATCAAGTACTCCTCAAATTATGTACGGTTTCACATTAAACGGTTCATGGAAGGGATTTGATCTGAATGTTTTCTTCCAGGGACAAGCATTGGCTAAGCAAATTATTCAGCCAAGTATGAACATGGTTACTGATTTTTATAATGGCAGATGGATTGACACAAATACTGCTGAACAAAATGCAAAAGCAAGATGGCCAAGAGCTTTCATAAAACAGACTTACGGTGATGCTTTCAATGGACAGGCTTCAACATGGTGGATGAGAGATGCAAGCTTCCTGAGACTTAAATCTCTGGAATTGGGTTATACTCTTCCTAAGAAAGTAACAAAATTATTAAGTATAGAAAATATGAGAATTTATGCAAACGGTAATAATCTATTCTCTATAGATAACATAAAGATCTGTGATCCTGAAGTTCCCGATAATGTGGCTGGTACCAATTTCTATCCACAACAGAGAATCGTTACTGTTGGTGTAAATGTCACTTTCTAATTTAACTAGTAACTCTAAACTTATAAAGAAATGAAAAAAATATATATATGCGCAGCCATGATGATGGCTGGAATCTTCAGCTCATGCACCGATATACTGGATCAGAATCCGCTCAATTCATATACTGATAGTGCTATTTGGGGCGATTTGGCTCTATCGGAAACATTCCTGAACGACCAGTACAATAGTGTAGAAGCTGAAACTCAGAAAGGATCACGATTTGCAAGTTATACAGAAGAAGTGTATCAAATGCATAAATATGGTACAGAATCTATTCAGCAAGGACTACTCTCTCCCGATCAGTCGAATATCGGATGGGATGGTTCAACATGGAATCCATGGTCTTTCTATTACAAGGCTATTCGTAATACAAATATATTCCTGGAGAATATTGGAAGAGTACCTGCAGCAGGTGAAGAGAATATTAAATGGAAAAATGAACAAATTGGTCAGGCGTATTTCCTGAGAGGGTTCTTCTATTGTCAGCTTTACAGCTTATTCGGCGAAGTGCCACTTATAAAAAATTCATTTGGACTTAATGATGATTTTACCAAACAGGTTCGGGCTCCTAAAGATGATGTTGCAGAATATATCGTTTCACAATGTGACAGTGCTGCAATATTTTTACCTGTAAAGTATAGCGACGATAGCGACCTGGGAAGAGCTACAAAAGGAGCTGCATTGGCTTTAAAAGCAAGAACACTTTTGTATGCAGCCAGCCCACTTTTCGGCACTCCATCTCAAGCTAAGTGGAAAAGAGCATCTGATGCAAACAAAGCTGTTATTGATCTGAAAGATGAAAGCGGAGCACCTGCTTATTATCTGCAAGATGTATCAACCAGTGAAGAATACGCAAATCTGTTTATTAACAGCCAAAATCCAGAAGTTATTTTTGAAAAACTATACAATATTCAGAATGAAGGAACATCAAACAACTCTTACTTGTTCCAGGCTCCTTGTGGAACCGGCAGCGGTTTCAATGGATGGGGAAACTTTCAGGCTACTCAAGAAATTGTTGACCAGTTTGAAATGGCCAATGGAACTCCTTATGTAAGAGGATCTGAAAAAGAAAATCCTTATGTGAATAGAGATTTGCGTTTCACTGCAACCATATTTACTGATGGATCTACATGGGGATACCGTAATGACGAAAGAGAAGTAGAATGTTTCTTTGGAGCAGAAGACGGAGTTCCAAACGGAAAAGACAGCCGTCGTGGAGATTCTTGGTGGAATGGTACTCAAACGGGGTATTATATCAAAAAATTCCTTGACAGAAATTATGATACTTATGCTACTGATGCTCCAAGCACTCCTTATTTCATGTTCCGTTTAGCTGAATTCTATTTGAATTATGCAGAATGTCAGATTGAATTAGGTAACACACCCGAAGCTGTTGAATATATCAATAAAATAAGAAGACGTGTTCACATGCCGGATATTACAGCTGATAATATTGTAGCAAAGTATAGACATGAAAGACAGATTGAACTAGTATTCGAAGGACAACGTTGGTTCGATATCAGACGCTGGATGATTATTGAAGATGTTTATAGCAAACCTGTTACCGGTATGATTATCTGGAAACATAGTGACGGAAGCAAAACTTATGAACTGAATCCCGAACCAATCGAATACAGAACATTCCATGCTCCAAAAAATTATTGGTTGCCAATTCCTAGATATGAGTTAAGAAGAGCTCCACAACTGGATCCAGCTCCTTATCAATAGGGTTAATAACATCAGAATGCCTTGAATTATTTAAGGCATTCTGATAAAAACAAATTTTATTTTGAACAAGATTTCTTGTACTGTTGAAACATGAAAAAACTTCTGATAATAACATATCTATTCTTACTGGCAATATCAGCAAAAGCACAAATGTTTTTCGGAGAGAATCAGAGCAAACAGGATTCTATCTTTGAAAGTCTGGCAGCCACACCACCAATGGGCTGGAACAGTTGGAATAAGTTTGGCTGTGATGTGAATGAAAGTCTATTAAAACAAATGGCAGATGCTATGACTAACTCAGGCATGAAAGATGCCGGATATCAATATATCGTAATTGACGATTGCTGGCAGGTTGGTCGTGATAAAGATGGAAACATTATTGCTGATCCTAAAGCTTTTCCAAATGGAATTAAAGCATTGGCGGATTATATTCACAACAAAGGTTTAAAGCTTGGAATATATTCATGTGCTGGTTCTCTGACATGTCAGGGAAGGCCGGGCAGCAGAGGATATCAGTTTCAGGATGCTCGCCAATATGCAAAATGGGGAGTTGATTACCTGAAATATGACTGGTGCTCAAATGAAGGGCAAAATGCAGAAGCTGCATACAGAACAATGAGCGATGCTCTCAAAGCTTGCGGACGACCTATCGTTTTCAGTATTTGTGAATGGGGCGAAAGTCAGCCATGGAAATGGGCAAAAGGTATAGGACACTTGTGGCGTACTACTGCCGACATTCGTGATTGTTATCATTGCAAATTCGATTGGGGTGGTGTTGGTGTTCTTGATATCATTGATACTTTAGCCGAATTATACCCTTATGCAGGACCTGGTCATTGGAATGATGCAGAGATGCTTGAAATTGGTAATGGCGGAATGACAAAAGACGAATACATCACTCACTTTTCAATGTGGGCAATGTTGGCAGCTCCATTAATGGCTGGTAATGACCTTCGTTCTATGGATAAAGATACCAAAGAGATACTTACAAACAAGGAAGTTATTGCTGTAGATCAGGATAGCCTTGGACAACAGGCCAGACGCTTTATGGATATGGGAGATCATGAAATATGGGCAAAGCCTCTGGCTAAAGGCGAAGTTGCCGTATGTTTCCTTAACCGTACTGATCACGAATGGCAACTTGATTATAACTGGAAAAAAGATGTGATGTACTTTGCGACTGATGTGAATATTCACAAAAATGAATATACAATCAGGGATTTATGGAAACATAAAGATATTGGCACAACAGCTGCAAATACAAAATGTAACATACCTGCGCATGGAGTACTAATGGTGCGGTTAAAACTTTAAAAATAAATCTAATCTAAAAGGGATGAAAATATTTAAGAATATAAGATTGATAGTAGTTGCAACAATGGTTACCCTGGTTGGCTGCGGTTCAACGTCTGGCAATGATCCGGAGATTAATAAACCTGATACTGAAAAGCCTGAATATACCGCCGACTATGATGATGGAACTACAATCTATATCAATGTAAAAATTGCTGTTGACAGAAAAGGTTGGCAAACACAATCTCCAGCTTTCTTTAAAGAAAAGCTAACTACTCAGTGGAACGAAATCAATGCTCGTTTCAATAATTGCGATAAAAAACATCAGCTTAAAAGAAAATATATTTTCAAACCTGACCTCGACGATATTATTGTTTATGACGGCTGTTCATATTGGGGCGAAAACGGTGCAGACACCAAAGCTATCCAACAAATGGACAAAAACATATTCAAGTTGGTTGTCATCTATGACTTCTTCTACGAAGGAGCAGAAAAGGGTGAATACGGCGGAGGATGTGGCAACAATAACGGAATTGGAACAATATTGGTTATAAATGGATCTGAAGGCATGAAAAACAAATACAACGATCATTTCAACCAATACACTTATCGTGCCATTACTCATGAATTGGGACATTTCCGGGGTGTTATTGATTTGTATGCCGACGTTGTTGAAGGAAAAAACAATCCTGTCAACGGTGAAGGATTCACTCCTCCTCACTGCCTGATGAACGATTATTGTTACACTCCAGATGAGGAAAGTTGTTGGAGTGATTATGCAATAAAAATCATTAATATGGTTGGTAATACTAAACAAAGTGGTCTTATTGACGAGTTAATGTATCGGGATTTTGCTGATAATATGATTATAAAAATGGCAATTAGCGGAACACCAGCCAACGGGAAAATTGCTCTTTATCAGGCAACTTACTCATACGAAACCTGGTGCAACACTGTTAGTAAAACTCCATATTGTACTTACAATATACAGAATGGCAGTTATACTATAAACAATCTCAGAGGTTTGTTCTTTAAAAATCCTGAGAATAAATGGGACAGAAGACAGGTATTTCTGGTTGAAGCAACTACTGCTGACGGACAAAAGAAATATGCCTGGATATCTGATTTCATGATGCATAGCAGTGGAATGGATGGAAATAAAACTTATGAGGTAAAATTTGACTTTTAAAAGAGAACTACAACACATTCAAAAAAATAGGTATTATATTTACATAATGTTTTACAACCAAATACAAAGACTTTAAACTTAAAAAATAAATTATGAATATCAGACTACGTTCCTTGTTTTTTCTAACAGCTATAGGGATTACAACTATAGTTTCTGCAAAAAACAAAACAATAGAGCCTATACTTCAGGTACCTTTTACTCAGGTACACTTTAATGATAATTTCTGGGCACCAAGAATTGAAATAAACCGAACAGTATCCATTCCTTCCGCATTTAAGGAATGTGAGAAAAATGGAAGATTTGATAACTTTGCTCTTACCGGAAAACTAATTAAAGGGGAACATAAAGGAGACTTTTCCTTTGACGATACAGATCCTTATAAAATAATTGAGGGAGCATCTTATTCTCTTGCAGTGAAATATGATAAGAAACTGGATGCTTATCTGGATAGCGTTATCAATCTTATCCGTGCAGCACAAGAACCCGATGGGTATCTTTGTACCTGCGTTACCAACAACTGTACTCGCCTTTCGGGCTGGTGGGGAACTCATCGCTGGGAAAAGATTAATAGTCACGAACTATACAATTGTGGACATTTATATGAAGCTGCTGTAGCACACTATCAGGCAACAGGAAAAAAGACATTATTGAATATCGCAATTAAGAATGCCGATCTGGTATGTGCAACATTTGGTCCAAACAACGGTCAAATTCACCGTCCTTCTGGTCACCCTATCGTAGAAATGGCTCTCTGTAAGTTATACAAGGTTACCGGTAACAAGAAATATCTTGATATGGCTAAATATTTTGTAGAAGAAACAGGTAGAGGAACCGATGGACACAGACTTAGTGAATACAGTCAGGATCATACGCCTATTCTAAAGCAGGATGAAATTAAGGGGCATGCAGTAAGAGCCGGATACTTATATTCAGGAGTAGCTGATGTTGCCTATCTTACCAAAGACACAGCCTACTTCAATGCTCTTACTCGTATCTGGGATAATATGGCAAGTAAGAAATTGTATATAACTGGTGGTATCGGATCACGAGCACAAGGTGAAGGGTTCGGTCCTAATTATGAGCTAAACAATCATACTGCATATTGCGAAACATGTGCTGCAATTGCAAATGTATACTGGAATCAACGAATGTTCCTGGCTACAGGCGATGCAAAATATATAGATGTTCTTGAACGAGCTCTTTATAATGGAGTAATTTCAGGAGTATCATTAAGCGGAAACAAGTTTTTCTACGATAATCCTCTTGAGTCAATGGGGCAGCATGAACGTCAGGCATGGTTTGGCTGTGCATGTTGTCCCGGAAACATCACTCGTTTCATGGCATCTGTACCCACTTACATGTATGCCACTCAAGGTAATGATATTTTCGTAAACCTATATGCGCAGAGCAACGGTAAAGTTAAAGTGGGGAAAAATGAAGTATCAATGAAGCAGACCACTCAATATCCTTGGGACGGCAAAATTACAATTTCTGTAAACCCTGTGAAAGGTGGAAAGTTTGCTATCAGTCTTCGTATACCGGGATGGGCTGGTAACCAACCTGTACCTACCAATCTTTACAAATTTACAGAAAAAGCATTGGTCAACTATAACGTTAGGATAAATGGAAAGATTGTTAAATTATCTGTTAAAGATGGATATGTATCAATTGATCGTCAGTGGAAAAAAGGAGATGTAATTGAACTAAATCTACCAATGTCTGTCCGCCGTATACAAGCTCATGAGAATGTAGCTGACGATAAAGGAAAACTAGCAATAGAAAGAGGGCCCATAGTATATTGTTTAGAAGGCAAAGATCAGACAGATAAACATGTATTCAATAAATATATTCCGGAAAATACAAAGATGGATTATACCTTCAAAAAAGATTTGCTCAACGGTGTAATGATATTGAAAGGCAATGCAAAAGAAGTAACTTTAAGCGGTGAAGAAAAAGATGTTCCATTCACAGCTATTCCATACTCTACATGGAACAATCGTGGAACAGATGAAATGGCTGTATGGATTCCTTCTTCAGCTAAATACACCCATCCTACTCCACTGCCTACTATCGCTTCAAAAGCGCGTACTATAATTGTCAAGGCTCCTATTCAGAACGATGCTCCTGATTCAGCCTCTACTGAAGAATGGGCTTGGGGGGTAAATGATCAATGGGAACCTAAAAGTTCTTCAGATACATCAAAACCATATCATTATTGGTGGCTAAAAAGAGGAACGCCTGAAACACTGGCTTATGAATTTGAAAATGAAGAAACAGTATCTAATGTTGAGGTTTACTGGCTGGACATTGATCAATATGATGGTAACTTCAGAGTGCCAGAAAGCTGGAAACTATATTATAAGGATGGCGATAGCTGGAAGGAAGTAGAAGCTAAAAGTCCTTATACAACTAAAAAGGATTGCTACAACAGTCTCGATTTCACTCCGGTAAAGACAAAAGGTTTGAAAATTGTAGCAAAACTGCAAGACGGAGAATCTGGAGGAGTTCTGGAATGGAAAGTTAAATAGGTGTTATCAAAAAAAGGATGTTCATGTTTGAACATCCTTTTTTAATAGCGTTTATCTATAAATTAAATATTCTTACTAAGATCTCCTCTGCCCTCAAAATCATTCATGGCTTTTCTCCATTCTTCAGAAATAGGATAAGTAGATCTTGTTTTTGCATCAAAACATACCATGACTGTATGGCAAATGCATTTCACTTCGTTTGTTTCTGTATCAATCAGCTGCTGAAAAAGTTTAAAACTCTTAGTTCCAATCTCTACCACGGCTGTTTGTACAGCTACTTGTTCATTAGGATAAACAGGCAATATAAAATTCACCTGAATATTTGCAATTACTACTCCAACATCTTTATTGATGCTCATATTTGGGATAACATCTTTAAAATAGGATGTCTTACCTAAATCATAAAACGAAAAATAGACTGAGTTATTCACATGTCCCAATGCATCAAAATCATTAAAACGCAACTGAATAGGGACTGTATGATTAAATTTTAGTTTTTCCATCGTTAATATATTATTTAGTGCAAAAATACTCTTTTTTACAATCTATTAGCAACAATCTGTATTAATTGACATTTAAAAAACTACAATTTACAACTTTATTTAGTAGATTTGTAGGCAAATTATGATAAATCACACACAAAAATGGCTAAAATAACAAAAGAAGCGGCTTTGCTCTACCACTCACAGGGTAAGCCTGGAAAAATCGAGGTAGTTCCTACCAAACCTTACAGTACCCAAACTGACTTATCTTTGGCATACTCTCCCGGAGTTGCAGAACCTTGTCTGGAAATTGAAAAAAATCCGCTAACAGCGTATGATTATACAGCTAAAGGAAACTTAGTAGCTGTAATTTCCAACGGTACTGCAGTACTTGGACTTGGAGATATTGGTGCACTAGCTGGAAAACCGGTTATGGAAGGTAAAGGATTACTCTTTAAAATATATGGAGGTATCGATGTTTTTGATATTGAAGTTAACGAAAAAGATCCCGAAAAATTTATCGAAGCTGTAAAAGCTATCGCTCCAACTTTCGGAGGTATTAACCTGGAAGATATTAAAGCTCCTGAATGTTTTGAAATTGAGAAACGTTTGAAGGCTGAACTTGATATTCCTGTAATGCATGATGACCAACACGGTACTGCAATTATTTCCAGTGCAGGTTTGCTTAACGCACTTGAAGTAGCCGGAAAGAAGATTGAAGATGTAAAGATCGTTGTTAATGGCGCTGGTGCAGCTGCTGTTTCTTGTACGAAATTATATATTGCTCTTGGAGCACGTATGGAAAACATTGTAATGCTCGACAGTAAAGGTGTTATCTCAACTGAACGTACAAATCTTGATGAATCTAAGAAGTTCTTTGCAACTTCACGCACTGACATTCACACTTTGGCAGAAGCAATTAAAGATGCAGATGTATTCTTAGGACTTTCTAAAGGAAATATATTATCACAGGATATGGTTCGCTCAATGGCTAACAACCCAATTGTGTTTGCTTGTGCAAATCCTATTCCTGAAATTACATACGAAGATGCTCTTGCAGCTCGTCCTGACGTGTTAATGTCAACCGGTCGTTCTGACTATCCAAACCAGATTAACAACGTAATTGGATTCCCTTATATATTCCGTGGTGCTCTTGACACTCGTGCAAGTGCTATCAATGAAGAAATGAAACTGGCTGCTGTTAAGGCTATTGCTGATTTGGCTAAGCTGCCTATCCCTGAAATTGTAAACAAAGTATATAATGTAACCAATCTGTCTTTTGGTCCTGAATACTTTATTCCAAAACCTGTTGATCCACGTTTGATCACTGAAGTTTCTATGGCTGTTGCTAAAGCTGCTATGGAATCGGGTGTTGCACGTAAACCTATTGAAGACTGGGATGCTTATAAGAAACATCTTCGTGAATTGATGGGTTATGAATCTAAGCTGACTAGTCAACTATATGACACAGCTCGTACTGATCCTAAAAAAGTTGTTTTTGCAGAAGGTGGACACCCCAACATGTTGAAAGCTGCTGTTGAAGCTAAGAACGAAGGTATCTGTCACCCTATTTTATTAGGAAATGAAGAACGAATTGAAAAGTTAGCAAAAGAATATGATTTGCATCTTGACGGAATTGAGATTGTAAATTTACGTCATGACAGTCAAGCTGAACGTCGTGATCGTTATGCTCATATCCTTGCTGAAAAACGTGCACGTGAAGGAGCTAATTACGATGAAGCTACCGATAAGATGTTCGAACGTAACTATTTTGGTATGATGATGGTTGAAACCGGTGAAGCAGATGCTTTCATTACTGGTCTGTACACTAAATACTCAAATACAATTAAAGTTGCAAAAGAAGTAATCGGTATTCAGCAAGGATACAAGCATTTCGGAACAATGCACATTCTTAATTCAAAGAAAGGCACTTACTTCCTTGCTGATACATTGATTAACCGCCACCCAGATACAGAAACACTGACTGACATAGCAAGACTTTCTGCTAAAACTGTTCGTTTCTTTAATCAAACTCCGGTTATGGCTATGTTATCATACTCAAACTTTGGTTCTGATCCAGTAGGTAGCCCTGCAAAAGTACATGATGCTGTTAAACAAATGCAGGAAGCTTATCCTGATTTAGCTATTGATGGAGAAATGCAGGTTAACTTTGCTATGGATAAAAAACTTCGTGATGCGAAATATCCATTCACAAAATTGTTTGGCAAAGATGTAAACACATTAATATTCCCGAACTTAAGTTCTGCGAACTCTAGCTATAAGTTAATTCAGGCTATGAACGACAGTGAACTGATCGGTCCTATTCAAATGGGTCTTAACAAACCTATTCATTTTACTGATAGTGAAAGTTCTGTTCGTGACATTGTAAACATCACTGCAGTAGCTGTTATTGATGCTATTGTTGCTGAAAAGACAAAGAACGCTAAGTAACATAAACTTTTTGTTGGGGTGGTAAAATTAGAATACTTTAAAGTATTCCATTTATCACCCCATATTCTTTCCGCTCCTCAAAATACAACTAATCAAAAGAAAGTATTCTAAATCGCAATCTGCTTTTATTAGCTCATTTTAAATATCGTTTTAACATCATCAAAGCTTATTCAATAGACAATTTGATGATATATCTTCCACCATATATTGATTTACAAAGCCTCACCCTTACATTTTCACACAAGTCTTAAAAAAAAGAAAAAAGGTATCTTTTCGTCACTTAAAAAAACAAAAACAACCAATTTGATATTTATTCCCACTTTAAATTGTGAATTTGTTTGATATTTAAAATTAAAACAATAAATTTGCAATCACAACTTAGAACAACAACATTTTTAACATACAACAACCAATAAAAGAAATCTTATGAATGCAAGTAAAGTTTTAGACGACCTGAAAAGAAGGTTCCCTAACGAACCAGAGTATCATCAAGCTGTAGAAGAAGTACTTTCTACAATTGAAGACGAATACAACAAACACCCTGAGTTTGACAAAGCAAACTTAATTGAACGTCTTTGTATTCCAGATAGAGTTTTCCAATTCAGAGTTACATGGATGGATGATAAAGGTAATATCCAGACTAACATGGGTTACCGTATCCAGCATAATAACGTTATTGGCCCTTACAAAGGCGGTTTACGTTTTCACAGCTCTGTAAACCTTTCAATCCTAAAATTCTTAGCATTCGAACAAACATTCAAGAATTCATTGACAACATTACCAATGGGTGGTGCTAAAGGTGGATCTGACTTCTCTCCTCGTGGAAAGTCAAATGCTGAGGTTATGCGTTTCGTACAATCATTCATGCTTGAATTGTGGAAACACATTGGTCCAGACCAGGATGTTCCTGCTGGTGATATTGGTGTAGGTGGCCGCGAAATTGGTTTCATGTTCGGTATGTACAAGAAACTTTGCAAAGAATTTACTGGTACATTCACTGGTAAAGGTCGTGAATACGGTGGTTCTTTAATCCGTCCTGAAGCTACAGGTTACGGTAACATTTACTTCCTGATGGAAATGTTAAAGACTAAAGGAACAGATCTTAAAGGTAAAGTATGTACAGTATCTGGTTCAGGTAACGTTGCTCAATACACTATCGAAAAAGTTCTTGAACTAGGTGGTAAAGTTGTTACTTGCTCTGACTCTGACGGATATGTTTATGATCCAGACGGAATTGACAGCGAAAAACTTGCTTACATCATGGAACTTAAGAATGTATACAGAGGACGTATCCGTGAATATGCAGAGAAATACGGTTGCAAATATGTTGAAGGAGCTAAACCTTGGGGTGAAAAATGTGATATCGCTCTTCCATCTGCAACTCAGAATGAATTGAACGGAGACCATGCTAAAACATTGGTTGCTAACGGATGTTTCGCTGTTAGTGAAGGTGCAAATATGCCTTCTACTCCAGAAGCTATCAAAGTATTTCAGGATGCTAAAGTTCTTTATGCTCCAGGTAAAGCTGCTAATGCTGGTGGTGTATCTGTTTCTGGTCTTGAAATGTCTCAAAACTCTATCAGATTAAGCTGGTCTACTGAAGAAGTTGACGAAAAATTGAAGAGCATTATGCAGAATATTCACGAAGCTTGCGTTAAATACGGAACTGAAGCCGACGGATATGTAAACTACGTGAAAGGTGCAAACGTTGCAGGTTTCATGAAAGTTGCAAATGCTATGATGGCTCAAGGTATCGTTTAATCAGCAGATTTAAAAGTCATAGTGAAGGGACTGTCCAAAAGGATAGTCCCTTTTGTTATTGTAAAGGCGATCCTTTGTGATCGCCTTCTTTTTTTTAGTATTATAAGTAATATTCTTTTTTCATCTTTGACAGTTTATATATTTCGAATATATTTGCATTTCTTATAGAGAAACGATACTACTAAAAGATATAAAAGATGAAAAAAATGACGCTATTATTAGCATGCGGAATGATTACTGCAAATACTTTCGGGCAGAAAAGTAAATTGACTTATCCTATTACAAAGAAAGACAATACAGTAGACACCTACTTCGGTGTAAAAGTTGCAGATCCATACAGGTGGCTGGAGAATGACACGACAAAAGAAACTGCAGGATGGGTAAAGGCACAAAATAAAGTTACCTCCTCTTATCTGGAAAAAATTCCTTTCCGAAACAAGCTGAAGGAAAGACTAACTAATCTTACCAATTATGAAAAGATTGGTGCTCCTTTCAAGAAAAACGGGAAATACTATTTCTATAAAAACGATGGCTTACAAAACCAAAGCGTTCTTTATGTGCAAAATACTTTAGATTCCGAACCTGAAATATTTCTTGATCCAAACAAATTATCAGAAGATGGAACTGTAGCTCTTACTGGCATTTCTTTCTCAAAAGATGGCAAATATTTTGCTTATACTATTTCAAGAAGCGGGTCGGACTGGAGAGAAGTTTATGTAATGGATATTGCCACAAGAAAACTATTGAATGATCATATTCAATGGGCAAAATTCTCAGGTGCTGCATGGCAGGGAGATGGCTTTTACTATAGCGCATACGATGCTCCTGTTGCGGGAAAAGAATTTTCCAATGTAAACGAGAATCATAAAATTTACTTTCACAAGATTGGAGAGCCACAATCTAAAGATGTTTTGGTTTATCAAAATCCTAAATATCCAAAGCGTTTCTATACAGCCAGTGTAAGCGAAGATCAGCAAGCTCTTTTCATTTTCGAATCAGGTGAAGGACGAGGTAATGCTCTTTTCATGAAGAACCTTACCAAAGCCGATGCTCCAATTGAACAACTGGCTTCTGATTTTAATTATGAATATTCTCCTATTGAAGTTATTGGAAATAAGATATTCTTTAGCACCAATTTTGGTGCACCAAAAAGCAAAATAATGGTTGCTGATATCAACTCTCCAAAACTAGAGAACTGGAAAGATCTGGTGCCGGAATCAGCATCTGTTTTATCAGGAGCAGAAGTAATTGGAGGAAAACTAATGCTTACTTACGATAAAGATGCATCAAATCATGCTTTCGTATATAATACAGACGGAAAACTTATTCATGAGGTAAAACTCCCATCATTGGGTTCCGTAGGATTTAGTGGTGATAAAGATGAGAAGGATGCATTTTTCATCTTCACTTCTTTCACTTTCCCGGGAGCAGTGTATAAATACAATGTTGACACAAATGAATCGTCGTTATATCGTGCTCCAAAGGTAAATTTCAATCCGGAAGATTTTGTAACGGAACAGGTTTTCTATCCAAGTAAAGACGGAACAAAGATTCCTATGTTTCTCACTTACAAGAAAGGATTGAAAAAAAATGGCAGCAACCCTGTTTTCCTTTATGCTTACGGTGGTTTTAACATCAGCCTCAACCCTAGCTTCTCTACTTTCCGCATCCCATTCCTTGAAAACGGAGGTATTTATGCACAGGCAAATCTTCGTGGCGGTGGCGAGTACGGTGAAGAATGGCATATTGCCGGAACCAAGATGCATAAACAAAATGTTTTCGACGACTTTATTTCAGCAGCCGAATATCTGATTGCAAAGAAATACACCAGCAAATCAAAAGTTGCTATTGTAGGAGGTTCTAACGGCGGATTACTTATTGGTGCCTGCGTTAATCAACGCCCTGATCTATTCAAGGTTGCTATTCCAGAAGTCGGCGTTATGGATATGCTTCGCTACCATAAGTTCACAATTGGCTGGAACTGGGCAAGCGATTACGGTACCAGCGAAGACAGTAAAGAAATGTTTGATTATCTGCATGCTTACTCTCCTTTACATACATTCAAGAAAGGAATTACCTACCCTGCAATTATGGTAACTACAGCCGATCATGACGACCGTGTAGTTCCTGCGCATTCTTTCAAATACGCTGCTACTTTACAGGAAGCAAGCAACAAAAAGAATCCTGCGTTGATACGAATTGACAGTAAAGCCGGACATGGTTCAGGAAAACCTATCAGTAAAGTTATTGACGAGCAAGCAGACATTTACTCATTCATCATGTATAATATTGGAATAAGTCCGAAACTATAATCTCTTTCTGCCACTTGGTTTATAAAACCAAAGGAGAATAAAGAGATTATCAAGATTTAAATCACAAACAATAAAATGGGCTGTCCAAACAAATTAGGACAGCCCATTTTTTATACCTTTTTTTCTTCGAATCCCTTATCTGAGACTAATCCAGAATATTCAATCTTCAAAGACTTAATTTCACTTCTAGGGAAGTCTTTTTAGAATACTTCTCAGACTTTTTTAAATTTATCTCGAACAATTAATTCTCCCTTGTACAAAACAATTAATTCTTTTGTACAGAAGATCGAATTATTTTGTACAGAAGAATGCAATCTTTTGTACAAGAGATTCAAAAAGAGATTCCGGCTTTTTTGTTTATTACTTCAAACTATTAAATTTACTGGGAATGAATACAAAAAAAAATCAGAAAGATAATTCCACAACATAATCAACGTCTGTGGGAGCTTCTGTTAAGTACAGTAAAATACCTTCTTTATCTTGTTTGAATTTAATTGCAGTTTTATTCTTGAACAACACTGCGTTCTTCACCTTATTGGTAACAGGCAGGAATAGAGCTTTATCTTTCAGATTCAGGATATGGACAAATAATTTATTTCCTTTCTGAGTAGTCACTCCCCAATCGCGAACAGGAACTACTCCACCACGGGTTCCATAAATTGTTTCACCATACACTTTCATCCACTCTCCTACTTCTTTTAGTCTTTGAACAGCAGTTGCCGGAATTTCTCCGTTGGGCTGAGGACCAACATTGATAAGCAAGTTAGCATTATTACCTGCAGCTTTTACTAAGAAGTGGATAAACTCTTTGGTTGTTTTATAGTTATTATCAGTAATGTCATATCCCCAGTTTCTATTCATGGTTTCGCAAGTTTCCAAAGGAAGTCTGCTTATTGTCTGTCCTGAAAGTCCGGCTGTATTCTCGCCTGGAAGATCACGTTCAAACATCTGAAAATCTTCGCCAGGAAGCGGAGTACTGTGATGATTGTTTCCAATCATGCATCCCGGTTGTAGTTTGTGAATCAGTTCATACTGTCCGCCTAAGTTCCAGTCCCAGGTAGGATCCTGGTCCTTATCCCAATAACCATCGAACCAGATAGCACCAATCGGACCATAGTTCGTTAGTAATTCGGTAAGCTGATTATTCATAAAGTTCATATAATCACTCCATTTTCCATGCGTAGTTCGGCCAGTTCCCTGCCCTGTTCTACCGATAAGTCCTGTTTTACCAATTGGATAATAATCATCGCGACGCCAATCCAGATGAGAATAGTAAAGATGAAGTTTTAACCCCTGCTTTTTACATTCTTCGGCTAAAGCTTTCACTATATCTTTGCTGAAAGGAGTTGCATCTACAACATTATAATCCGAGTACTTAGTTTTAAACATTGAAAAACCATCGTGGTGACGAGTTGTGAAACAAATATACTTCATACCGGCAGCCTTTGCAGCAGAAACCCATGCGGTAGCGTCAAATTTGGAAGGATAAAATGCAGAAGCCAGTTTCTCATACTCTTTCCAGTTAATATTCCTGTTATTCATTACCCACTCACCATCACCCAGCATACTGTATAGCCCCCAATGGATAAACATTCCAAACTTTTCATCCTGAAACTCTGTTCTACTTTTCAGGTTTTCCTCAGAAGGCTGATACCCTTGCTGAGCAAACAGTTGCACATTACATACAAGAATTAAAAATAGCCAAAAGATCTTTTTCATATTATTGTTTATTTAAGAATTATGCATCCAATAAGCATTATTAAAAATAATTATTCAAATTATCCCGCTGATAATTGCGCGTAAAATTAAATAATAGAATCACAATAACAAATCTTTTTAATAACAAACAATATCCAGTTATTCCATTTTGATAAGTTCTGATACAGAAATAAAAAAAATCCTTGTACAAAGAAATAAGTTATGTACAAGGACTGATTATTTTATTTAAAGTATCCTACGGGATGATTCAGATAGAGAGTCTGCTTATCTGTAAGATTCAAAGCTTTCTTCAGTTCTTCTTTGTTCATACTAGCCCGGCATACTGTTGCCAGCTCTGCACCCGAACAAAACAAGGATATATTCTGAGAAACAATTCCGGCATCTAGTGCACCCCAGGATTCATTGTTATCAGAAACCAGGATCAGACAAACCGGAGCTTTCATTGGGCGGACATCATCTTTACTTATCGGGTCAAGGGTACTGGTAGAAGCGTTATATAGATAATTGCCTTCGGCCATACATACATAAACTTTGATGTCTTGTTTATTCCGGGCAGATGGAGCAGTTCTTTTTCCTTCTTTCGGGCGGTTAATTCCGTTTGCAGCCCAAAGAAGATCGGAAAGGTCCTGAAGAGTAAGCATTTTATCAGAAAACGTTCTGGTAGATTTTCTGTTAGAGAAAGCATTCATCAACGTTGATGTCCGTTTCAAATCAGGTGCATTTAATTTGATAGGCTTTAGTTCCTGAGCTGCACATGAAATAGCAACAAAGAATAACATTAAAAATACAGATCTTTTCATAACTTGATAATTTTAATTATATAATCGATAAACTTTCTTAAGCCTAACAATAAATGGCAAAACAACATTAAACAGCCTTCAATCCACAATTAATGTCTTAACTATAACTATTTCACTTGTAAAATTATTCAGGCTTCATCACAACTCCAATATTCTTCATTCCATCTATTTTAACGATCAATGGTTTATCAAAGTGTATATGACGAAGGTATTTAGTTTCAAATGCAGGTTCTTTATCATTCAGAAAATCCTGATCATAAATTCCGTCATTCATATAAGAATTAATAGTAAAGTAGCCCACACCAAACGATGTCAGATTCTGAAAGAAGTGCGTCCCCTGACTTGGATCGACTCTATAATTTGTTAATCCCGCTTCAACAATAACCTTTGCAGCCGATATATGTGGCCACTTAACAGGAATACCCAACCAAGTATCGCTGGAACCCCATCTACCCGGGCCAACCAGAATATAATTCTGGTTTTTATCAAGAAACTCCTTATTCAGTTTTTCTATTTCGTAAGCAATATCCTGATTATGAGATGCACTGTAATTGTCAGTCTTCACATAAACAATGTCATACACATCATTCATAATTCCATGACCTAAAGCATGATTAGATGCAAGCAATGTTTTTTCTGCTTCCATTAAAGATAAATCTTCATCAAGCACTTGCTTACTATCTACAATAGGACGAATCTGCAACAGATAGAATGTGCCCGACTTGTCCATCTCCGTACTCATCGTTGCGGCAAATTCAATTTCAACTGGACGTCTCATTTCATCCTCCCCATACTTCATTGCCAACTTCAATATCTCAGCCAATGGGAAAACATCATGCTGCAGAATATTGGCAAAAGTAATCAGCTTACGTCCACCAGGATAAAGACCATCACGAATAACCTGATCATAAGGATCGAATGTAGAAGCAAGATAACGCAAAGAGCCATCATTCTCGGCCTCTTTAACAGGAAGTTTCAGCAAATTAAAACCATCATCTATAGAAAAATCCTGGCCTATGTTCTTTAAGTCCAAAGCATAGAAGCGAGTCTGAGTCTCTTTTAATGCAATATCCAATTCGCTGGTCTGCAATATTTGATGAGGGTGATAAGGACAGAATCTAAGAGTCATACCTCCATCAACAATATATTTGCCAAGGCCTAATGCAATATTCACTGTTCCCTCTTCCGGTTTCTCATCTCCAATTGGATAATAGTTGAGCGACCTTGCCACCCCCGACATAGAAGGATAGTAGCGGTCTCCATACTGGTTACCAACAACCTCCTGAAGAATTACTGCCATCTTTTCCTGATCTATAAAATTGGAAGTTGCCTGCATGTATGATTTACTATCACTGTAAAACACAGAAGCATAAACACCCTTAATAGAATCACTCAGCATTCTTAGCATTTCATACTTATCATCAAGATAAGGAATCATGTACGTAGAGTATATTCCGGCGAATGGCTGATAATGGGAATCTTCCAGCAAACTCGACGAGCGGATTGCAATTGGAGATTTCACAACATCAAAGAATGTAAAGAAGTCTTCCACCAATCTCTCCGGAAGTTTAGCCCGCAAGAAATATTTCAGAATAGTATCATCATCAACATCCGATAGAGCCACCTGATACAGATTGTTCGATTCCATAAACTCATCGAAGATGTCAGTACAAAGAACAACAGTTTTAGGAATCGCAACTTTTGCATTATCAAACTCGTCAAACTGAGGATGACGCTTTACCATATTGTCAATAAATGCCAGTCCTCTACCCTTTCCTCCCAACGAGCCATCTCCAATACGAGCAAAATTAGAGTAGCGGTCAAAGCGGTCGCGTTTAAAAACAGCTACCACCCCTTGATTCTTCATTTTACGGTATTTCACAATAGCCTCGAAAATAATCTTTCTGTATATATCAATATCTACAACTTCATCAAAGGTAATCTGACGCAGGAACTCAGCAACCGGAAACATTGCCCGGGAGTAAAGCCAGCGGGAGATATGGTTTCGGGAAATATGATACAGCAAAGATTCGCTAGGCACAGAATAAATAATATTTTGAAGGTCTTTCAGATTCCGTACTTTTGCAACCTCTGCATTAGTTGTTGGATTGCGGAAAATAAAATCGCCAAATCCAAAGTTATCAGATACGATTCGTTGTAGATCAACATCCATCTTCTTGGAATTCTTATCTACGAAACTAGCCGCATAACGATTAGCGTAAACCTGGTTCTCTGTTTCAGATGATTGAATAATCAATGGAACAAACGGATCTTTTTTACGTATTTCAGAACATAGTTTTATTCCGGCTAATGAATCTTTTTTCCCATTTCTTGGATATCTTACATCGGTAATAACTCCCAGCATATTATCCTGAAATTTATTGTAAAGCTCCATTGCTTCTTCATAATTTCTGGCCAGAACAATCTTTGGTCGCCCTCTCATTCGCAACGTTTTCTGGTGGTCGTTTAATGCTTCTGTGGCAAAATCCTGCGATTGCTGAAGAACAAACTTATAAAGGTTAGGAAGAACCGAAGAATAAAAACGAATGGAGTCTTCCACCAATAAAATCATCTGCACCCCTACTTCGGCTACGTCGTGCTCCAGATTCATCTTATCTTCTATCAATTTTATTATAGAAACAAGTAAATCTGTATTTCCCAGCCAGCAAAACACATATTCAAAAGCACTTAAGTTCTCATTAGCTAATCGCCTTGTTACTCCATGAGAAAAAGGCGTAAGAATAACAATTGGGATATGAGGATATTTTTCTTTGATATTGCGTCCTGTAGCAAAGAAATCACTTTTGTCGGTACTTGGCATACATATAACCAGATCATAAGAAATATCTTCCAATTCAGCCCATGCCTCTTCTTCTGAAGAGATCTGAGTAAACCGTGGAGGATAGCGCAAACTGAGTGCAGCATACTCATTAAAGATCTTTTCGTCAATGCGTCCGTCATCCTCCAACATAAAAGCATCATAAGGATTAGCGATGAGCAAAACATTAAAGATTCTTTTAGTCATCAAATTGGCAAAAGTAGTATCTTTGAAATATAGTTGGTTTAATTTAAGTTTACTGAGCATATACTATTTCATTACATTATAAGGTAACAAATTTGAGGATTATTTTTGGCTTATGCAACAAATGAGCTGAAAAGTAACCTAGCATATACCATAATATCATTTTATCATATTTTAATCAATATTTTCACTAAAAAATTAGTTTAACCCATTTAATTAACTACCTTTGCTTATGTAATAGTTTACATTTTATCAGAAACCTTTTTAAAAAACATATTATGAACATCGAATTAATAATGGCTTCATTAGAAGCTAAACACCCTGGTGAGTTAGAATACCTCCAAGCTGTAAAAGAAGTCTTGATATCTATTGAAGATGTTTACAACCAACATCCTGAATTTGAAAAAGCTCGTATTATAGAACGCTTAGTTGAACCCGACCGTATTTTTACATTTAAAGTGCCTTGGGTAGACGATAAAGGAGAGGTACAAATCAACCTTGGTTACCGTGTTCAGTTCAACAATGCCATTGGCCCATACAAAGGCGGAATTCGTTTTCACCCTTCAGTAAATCTCTCTATCCTTAAATTCCTGGGATTTGAGCAAACTTTCAAAAATGCTTTAACTACTCTTCCAATGGGAGGAGGTAAAGGCGGATCTGATTTTTCTATTCGTGGTAAATCTGATGCAGAAGTTATGCGTTTCTGCCAGGCATTCATGTTAGAGCTATGGCGTCATATTGGTCCTGATACAGATGTACCAGCCGGAGATATCGGTGTCGGCGGGCGTGAAATTGGCTACATGTTTGGTATGTATAAAAAACTAGCTCGTGAATTTACAGGTACATTTACCGGAAAAGGTATTGAATATGGTGGTTCATTAGTTCGTCCGGAAGCTACTGGTTTCGGAGGTCTATACTTTGTGCATCAGATGCTGGAAACAAAAGGCATTGATATTAAAGGTAAAACTGTTGCTATTTCTGGCTTTGGTAATGTAGCATGGGGTGCAGCCTTAAAAGCTACTGAACTTGGAGCTAAAGTTGTAACCATCTCCGGACCGGACGGATACATTTATGATGAAGCTGGTATTAGCGGAGAAAAGATTGATTACATGCTTGAGTTGCGTGCTTCGGGCAATGATATAGTTGAACCATACGCTGAGGAATTCAAGGCTAAATTTGTTCCAGGTCGTCGTCCTTGGGAAGTTAAAGTAGACATAGCATTACCTTGTGCAACCCAAAACGAATTGGATGGCAATGATGCTAAACTATTAATAGATAATAATGTTCTTTGCGTGGGAGAAATTTCTAACATGGGATGCACTCCTGAAGCTATTGATTTGTTTATTGAACGTAAAGTTATGTACGCTCCTGGTAAAGCAGTTAATGCTGGTGGAGTTGCAACTTCCGGACTAGAGATGTCACAGAATGCAATGCACCTAAGCTGGGGAGCTAAGGAGGTAGATAGTAAGCTTCATGAAATTATGCATGGCATTCATGCTCAATGTGTTAAGTATGGAACAGAAGCTGACGGATATATCAATTACGTTAAGGGAGCCAATATTGCAGGATTCATGAAAGTTGCTCACGCAATGATGGCCCAAGGTATAGTATAATAATCAAAGAAATATTCGTTTAGTCGTATTTTAAGTTTTGCGGTGCCCGTTACTCGAGAGAGTGGCGGGCATTCGTTTTTTTATACAATTTTTTAGTTAGAAATATTTTTCTTACCTTTGTACCAGACTGTTAACCAAAAACAAGAACAATATGGTCAACAAGATTTTATTATTTATCCTGTTTCTTCTGACCACAGTCAGTTTTTGCACATCCGCTCAAGAGACAGGAAAAGCTACTTATTACGGGAAAAGAATGCATGGCAGAAATACTGCCAGCGGAATTCGTTATCACAATGACAGCCTCACTTGTGCTCACCGTACATATCCCTTCGGTACATTACTTAAAGTAAAGAATAAGAAGAATGACAGAGAAGTAATTGTTACTGTAACAGACAGAGGTCCTTTTGGGAGAAGGTTTATTATTGATCTTTCCTACAGTGCAGCAAAAGAGATTGATATGCTTAGAGAAGGAATTGCTAATGTAGAAGTCAGTTTGTACACACCTATAGAAGTTCCTTTTAGAGTGGAAGAAGATCTCAACCCTCATTGGGAAGAAAAGATGGCAATACCTAATGCCGTATGCCCTGATGCAATGGACCCAAAAGGTTCCGGCACCAAAACAAATTTATCAAAATAGTATTTATACTCAAACAATGAAATTATCAAATGAATTAGCTCTGCGTCAGGAGAAGATCCGGGCGCTTATGCTTCAATCAAACATTGACGCTGCACTTATTACTTGCAACGTAAACATACTCTATACTTGTGGACAAGTTCTTAGTGGTTATTGCTATCTGCCTGCTGTAGGAGAACCCTGGTACTTTATAAAACGCCCAAGTGGATTGAAAGGCAAGAATATTCATTATATCCGGAAACCTGAACAGATTGCTGAAACGCTAAAAGAAAAAGGAATTCCTTTTCCTGAAACGCTCATGTTGGAAGGAGATGAATTGCCATTTACAGAATATACCCGACTGGCAAATATCTTTCCTTCATCTAAATGTGTAAACGGAACACCGGTAATCCGCGCTGCCCGTAGCGTAAAAACAGATGTAGAGATTGAGCTCTTCCGCCAGGCCGGAGCTGCACATACCCGTGCATACATGCAAATACCATCAGTTTATCGTGAAGGAATGGACGATCGCCATTTCTCATTCGAAATAGAAAGAATAATGCGTCTGGAAGGATGCCTTGGTATTTTCCGTGTTTTTGGTCAAAGCATGGAGATATTCTTTGGAAGTGTACTTGCCGGAAATAATGCGGAAGCACCTTCTCCTTATGATTTTGCACTAGGAGGAAAAGGATTAAGCCCTGCTCTGCCAGGGGGGCTTAATGGCACAAAGCTAGAAAAAGGAAATACTGTAATGGTAGATTTAGGAGGAAACTTCAACGGCTATATGTGTGATATGTCACGTGTCTTCTCTATCGGTAAAATCAGCGAAGAAGCTTATAAAGCACATCAGGTATGTCTGGATATCCAGTCGGAAGTAATAGCTATGGCAAAACCGGGAGCTGTTTGTGAAACGCTGTACAATAAAGCAATCGATATAGTAGCCAAAGCTGGTTTCAAAGATCAGTTTATGGGCACCAAACAACAAGCCAAGTTTGTAGGCCATGGCATCGGACTTGAAATTAACGAAGCTCCTGTATTTGCTCCAAGAGTAAAACAAGAACTGCAACCAGGAATGGTTTTTGCTCTCGAACCTAAAATTGTTCTTCCAGGTGTTGGTCCTGTAGGAATTGAAAATTCATGGGTTGTAAATGAACATGGTGTAGAGAAACTTACAATTTGTCTGGAAGAGATTATTGATTTAGAAGGATAATAATTCTTATTAATAAGCTAATAGGCACCCCCACCAGTTTGAACTGCGTGGGGGTGCTTTATTTTTTAAATACACTCCACAAACCTAATAAATAATATCAGATTTCTACTATTTATAGTTTGATTTTAGTAATAGAAGAATTGCATTGGTTGAAAATAGCCCTAAGTGCCAGTAATTGCTTTCCACAACTCAATATATTTTAAATTGAAAAGAGTATTTTTGTCGTTCATAAATTTATTTTAAAATGGTCACAAAAGAAAAATATAAATTCATCATACATCTGGGAAAAGCATTGCATAATTATGGGATTCCATCCTACAGAATTCAGGCTTATTTATTTAAGGTGGCAAAGAACATGGGAATAAAAGGTACTTTTATGGATTCGGCCACATGGATTAATTATGTGTTTTATGAAAACGGAAATGAACAGACATATAATTATATTGAAAGTGTAGCCCCCGGAACGTTAAACCTGGGTGCCTTTTCTAGAATTGTTGAAACTACGGATAAATTAATAGCGAATGAGATTGATATTTCCGAAATGGAAAACAGGTTAAAAATCATACACAACAAAACAATAAAAGTCAATCACGGGATTTTAACCATTGCCTATAGCCTAGCTGCTGGCTCCTTTAATCTGCTGGTTGGTACAAACTGGATATCAGTTCTATTTGCAACATTATTAGGTGCATTTGTTTATTTCATAACCTATTTATCAACTAAGCACGAATATTTAAAATCCGTTCTTGAATCAATCGTGTCATTTTTGGCTACAATCATTACCGGATTATTATCGTTAGTATTCCCTGAAATTAACGTTGGACTAACAATAATCTCGGCAATAATTATCTTCGTACCCGGACTAGCCATAACAACTGCATTAGAAGAAATAACATCTAAAAATCTTATTTCAGGAACAGCAAAGTTATTTGATTCAATAATCTCATTGTTCAAACAGTTTTTTGGAGTTATACTGGGATTAACTTGCCTGAAGTTCTTTATTGATTTTGAGATTTTCAGTCATTACTCAAATACACCCAGCTGGATTATATTCCTGGCAATGCCATTGCTTTCAATAAGTGTGCTCCCCATATTTCAGGTTCGTAAAAAAGATATGCTATTTGGCATTTTTACAGGAGCAATCGGCTTCTTTCTTGCCTATTCATTTTCTGTAGCCGGTATTCTTCTCAGCACATTTATCGGATCGATAGGTATCGTTATTTCAAGCCATTTTTTCAGTAAAGTAACAAGAACACCAGAAGTTGTCTATGTTACTCAGGGAATTATTATGCTTGTACCCGGTAGTAAATCATTGTTCGGCCTCAGTAATGTTTTTTTAAACACTACAATTATAAATGTCGGAAATATTGGCGAACAGGTAGCTTACATTTTTATGGGAATTCTAGGCGGTTTGTTGTTTGGAGGCGTTTTTAAACAAGAGGATAAATAAAAAGTATCTGATAAATGGATACACACCACCATAGGCCACGGCATCGGACTGGAAATTAACGAAGCTCCTGTATTTGCTCCAAGAGTGAAACAAGAACTGCAACCAGGAATGTTTTTTGCTCTCGAACCTAAAATTGTTCTTTCCGGTGTTGGTCCTGTAGGGATTGAAAATTCATGGGTTGTTAATGAGCAAGGTGTAGAGAAACTTACACTTTGTCCGGAAGAGATTATTGACCTGGAAAATTCAATTATAGCGTAAACTATATTTAGGACTAAGAAAAACAGTGTAAACCAATCTTTGTAATAACAGAGAAAACTGTAAACCTATTCCAGGAAAGGCGAATGCAAACTCCAATAAATAAAAACCATTGGTGAATAATAGAAAAACTCCCGCCAGCTTTTTAAAAAAGATAACCGTACATTACTCAACATCCGGTTGGGTTTTTAAAAAAGCTGGCGGGAGATTTTTCATCTATCAATATTGCACATTCTTACAGTAAAACAAAAAGCTACCATCGCTCCATCACCAATTCTTGTAACACATTATATTACAACAAATTAAGGGGTGATAGTAGAATTTTCATCCATCACCAAACCATCACTTTTAGGGTCTACCCTCACCAAATTCAGACGCAAATCTTGCATTTTTGTACATTCAAAATACCTTGCCCCAAAATAGTCTCAACGATTTTGTGATTGAAATGTGCTCCATTTTTATTTTTTTAGGCTGAAATGGTGAGGGATGAAGCATATTGTGATGGTAAAAGTGAGGGTTCAGAATGCTACCATCACCACATATATCCTTTATAATCAAGATCTTGACAAGGAATAGTGAGGGAGTGAGGGATGTAAATACGCTTTCTCATGTTCAAAATAAATTATTATTTAACTTTCATTATGGCGCTTTCGGTATTTGTATCAACCTTACCATTCTCTACTTTCTGTTTCTTTCCGCGACTGAACTTATATACCAGCTTTACGTAGCCAACCGACTGAAAACTCTTATTTAAAGTAGTATTTAGGTATGAATAAGCGGATCCGTCATAACTTTCACAAATATTGTTATGTCTTGAGAACGGATTGGTAGTACCTAGTTCTACATGCCAATTAGGAACACTCCAACGAATATTTCCCCCATACTGAATAAAGTCTTCTTCATAAACAGCCGAATTTGTGAGTCTTTTCTCTTTGGCCTTAACTGAAAGATTTACCATTATGTTTTTCCAAGAATAATTCAAGTCAGCCATAGCCCTGAATGTTGTCTGTTCTTCACGGAACGAACCTTTAAACTGGTAATGGAGTACAGCCAATTCTGATTTAAGATCAAAATTAGAAGAGATATTCCATGTGCCAGATAGCACTCCGATGTGCTGATGAAGATCTATGTTACTTTTAAAAGTACTTATAATCTTATCTTTCTCTGCGAAATAGTAAGGAACAGCCAAATTGGTAAACACATTACCAATCAGCATGGCTTGAATGCTTAATTTCTTTGAAAATAGATTGTACATCAGAGAGCCGTTGTAGAGCTTTGACATGTCCAAATCCGGATTTCCTCGTTTTACAAGAATGGAATTAATAGCTTGATCTACTGTATTGAGTGAATTGACAGTCGGAAAACTGTTTCCTGCATTAAAACTAAAAGTAAATGCTTGTTTCTGAAAAGGCATATATCTCAACATCACATTGGCACGTGGCGTAAATTGATTTCTACCTTCCTCTCCTTTCAATTCGTAATTGAGCCAAGATGCTCCTAATTGGCTGTTCAATATCCATTTATTGCCAAAATGATGCATATAACCTAAACGAAGAATTGCCTCATTGGTATATAGTTCCTGCGAATAATTGGATGAACCGGTATACTGAGAATCACTTAACCTATAGTTTTCTATGATTGAGGCGCTAAAAGTATTATTATTTTTCACTTTTTTGCTATAGTTCAAATTCAGCTTAGTATTATAAAAGTCTTCATCAGCTTCTGTATGAGTACTAAAATCGGTCTCTTTATAATCACGAACATACTTATTCTTATTGTATGAACCTCCTAAAGTAACCGATAGATTCTGTTTACGGGGCAGTTCAAAGTTTCCATACAGCTCCATAGTTGGCTTATAATTCTTCTCATCAACAAATGAATTGCTTTTTATATTTTTGGCATCCAAATTCAAATAATCTATTTCTTTATCTGTGTAATTATCGGGCGTAATACTGCGTACAAAAGAGAACTTTGCGACTAAAGTCTTTTTGGGTGTAGAAGATTTCAGATTCAACTGAACATATTGATTATTATTTTTTGTTACATCGCGTAGTATCTTGTTGTATCTGGAAACTGTTCGTTCTGGTAAATTATAATTCTCCGTTATCGTGCTACCCGGATTATCATAATCTTCCATGTTATAACCTCCGAAAGCCTGAAAAGACAGATTTTCTTTTGAAAACTGAGCGGTAGCATTATAATCACCTTTCAAATAACCTATATTTTGTTTTGCATCAAGAGAAAAGTAGCTACCGCTTGTTTTTTTCTTCGTGATGATATTAATAGCCGTATTATCTTGAATATACTTCCCTGATGGAACATCAATGCATTCAATTCGGTCAATCGAAGCAGATTCTATATTCTGAATTTCTCGATATCCTACTTTTTGACCATCGACATACAAAGCAACCTCCTGTCCCAATCTGGTGACAAGTCCTTTACTTCTGTCAACATTGACCCCCGGAATCATTATGTTATAAAGAACATCATAACCTGAACCGGCAAATTTCAGTTCATTTTTTCGTGGATAAATCAACATGCCGTCCTTCTTCCTTATAATACGGTCGGCAACAATCTGTATATCATCGAGCATTTTAGCTTCTTGAAACAAAATTATATTACCCAACGATATGTTTTGAGTGCTTACAGCTATTTTTTGGTACTGCTTTTGATATTCTATGTGGCTGACAACAAGGATATATTCCCCTGATTTTAGATTCTTCATCTCAAAAAGTCCCCCAGAATCACTAGCCGTCCCTGTTATAAAAACAGAGTCAGATTGTAATAACTGAATATTAGCTGCCTCAATACTATTGTTGTCTTTATTAATTATTTTACCGGTTATGCTATGTTGAGCAAATGTGCTTATTGATAGAAAAAGAGAGAATATTATAAAGAATGATCTTATAATTCTAAAATTTGTAATGCAGTTAGCCATAATCGAAATATCAAATTATTATATTCTTATTTAAGTGCCTGAAGTATTAATAAAAATTATATTACCAGGAAAGGTTGGTTCCCCATACCAGAATTGAAAATTACTATAATATGCTTCATCAATACATTATATTAATTCATTTATAATTTAGAAACTTTGACAAAGTTAAAAGTAAATTATAAAGAATACAAGGGAAAAAAGACCCAATATAGCTTTTTATGTTATACAACAAAAACTAAAACACTAATTATCAACATTCTAATTATCTTTTAATATAGGTTTTATATAGCTATTAAAAGATAAGCTAGGCAGTTTCACCTTCAATATAACGGAGTGCACCATCTAAAAAGTGAGGAATATTTCCTTTAGGAGGAATCTGAAGCTTCTTGCGAATAGACGAGCGTTTCATCTGTATTGTGTTAACACTTAAACCCATAATTATGGCAATCTCAGAACTAGAAAATTGAGTATAAGTAAGGCAACAAATACGAAATTCATCCTCATCTAAATGAGGAAATCTTTCTCGTAAACGATCAAAGAAACCATCGTGAAGATCATTCATAACCTTGTATAATCGATTCCAATTAAGCGTGTCCTGCCCATAAACTATTTCATTAAACTTGCGAAGCAGTAACTTACTTCGATTACCATCATCTTGGCGAATATGATTTTCCAAAGAAGCCGTTTTCTTTAGTATCTCAAACTGTTCCAATAGCGAATTTCTGAAAGTAGTTTCTTTTTCACTATAGTTTTTCGCCATATTAAGGAGATGATATATTTTTTGTTCTGCCTCTAATTCATGTCTTTTACTCAACGTGTATTTTCGATAATAAAACAGAAAACCAGTCAAAAGAATAATGATCCCCAAAGATGAATACAGCAATATTTTCTGTTTCTGTAGAGTCAATGTTATATTATCATTTTTCAATTGTTCAAATCTATATTTTTTCTGAATATCAAATAAAGCAACACTTTTTGTTTTATCAATAATATCTATTAAGTAATCTATATGTTTCTTATAATAGCTTAGCGCAGAGCGGTAATTTCCCCTCTTTTCTTCCAACTGAGAATATATTTCATAAATACCAGTTAAAACTGTACTGTCATTATGCTGCAAACATTGAATTGCTCTATGGATATATACTTTAGCTGAATCATATTTATTTTGAATAACAAATAGTTCTGCTTGCTTGCTATAAATTTTAGAGCGATCAGCACCTGTTGCATAAGAAAGTGATTCCAATAAAAACTTTTGTGCTAAAAAATATTCATTTCGCTCACGATACAACATACTTATATTTTGTTTTATACTAGAAATTAAAATGCTATCCTTCAATTGAATTGCGATTTTCAAGGCCTTAAAATTATTCAAAAAAGCACTATCTATTTGTTCTTCTACTAAAAAACAATTTCCTAAAGACAAATAAACAATCGCTTCATTTTTTAAATTATTCGCTTTCTTAAAATAATTGCTCGCATTGTGGAATCGTCTTAAGGCTTCTTTATCCAATAATTGATTTGACAGAACATACCCCATCCCACTTTGTATCAACCCCTTCAAATTGATATTCTCTGAAGACGAAACATATTTTTCTGCTTCCAGATAATGATACAATGCACGATCATAACGGGCCTGTTCAGTACTAACACGGCCACAATAATAAGCAGCCATGGCAGCATTAGAATAATCTTTCTTCTGTAAATAGTAGTTTTTAACGCTCCAAATGGTAGTGTCGGAAGTTATGTCTTTGTAACTCTTATCCTTGGCTTGCAGCTCAAGAAGCATATAACGATTATATTGACGTTTATTCAGGTTGGCCGGATAAACCAGCGAGTCGAGCAAATTCAATGCACTATCAGGATGGTATTCAACAAGTTGTTCAACAGCATCCATTGTTTCATCTATTTTTCTCTCAGATGAAGAAGAACACGAAAAGAACAAAAATATAATACAATAAGAAAGAAAAAGTGTAAGTGCTTTGAATCGTGGCATAATATTTTTTTTTGATAACAAATGCACAAATATAGTATTTTTATTGTAATCAGTCCAATTAAAAATACATATTAAATTACACATAAATCATTTATAAAAAATGTTTAAGATGCAATATATTATTTATCAGTGCGTTTATTAAGACACAAGAACTTTTATCAGCAATATAAATATACATAAAAATCCTCACCAAATTATTCGAGCAAACTATCCTTAGTCAATTTTATGAACAAAAAAATAAAATTTCCAATTTTAAATTTTTAGTAGTTTTTTTCACAGCAACAAACTCTGCAATCAAAACATTGACAATTGATTGCGGAGTTTCTATAGTAAATCTTCAAATTCCTATATTAGGGACTTTTTAGAATATCAGGATAGGCAAAGTATCACTGCAGATTTCGAATGCCACAAAAAAACAGCTTACCAGTTCTTTCGAATCAGTAAGCTGTCTTTCATATTTTATCTCAGTATTCCGCTAGAATAATCGCTTAAAATCTGGTTTTATCAAAGCTGTAACAGCTAAATAAACACCTAGAAGTATCAATGGTATACTAAGTTGCTGACCAATGTTTAATTGCATATTCACTTCGGCTGCAACCTGAGGATTCTTCATAAATTCCAGGGCAAAACGAGAGCCGAAAAAGATTATCAGACAAACACCTGTAATCAGACCGACTTTGCTTTGAAGTTTAAACTTCCAGTACATTACCAATGACACAATCAGCGCTGCGATGCAATAAAGCATTTCATAGATTTGTGTTGGATGACAAGGAAGTCCGTTGAACTCTTTCACCCACTCTGCTGAGCGTACAAATTTAAAACCCCATGGCATTGTAGTAGGGTAACCAAATATTTCCGAATTCATCAGGTTACCCAAACGAATACAGGCACACGCTACTGCAATAGCAGGAATCATGCGGTCGAATAACCACCACACACTCTGATGAGTGACTTTCTTAGAGTAATACATTAATGTAACAATCAATGCAAATACTCCACCGTGGCTAGCAAGTCCGCCATTCCATATAGCAAATATCTGCATGGGATTTGCACTATAATAGTCCCACTCATAAAAAAGACAATGTCCCAAACGTGCTCCTACTACAGAACTTATAATGGTATAGAAGAAGAGCTTATCCACCCAGACGTCCGGATGTTTTTCGTATTTAAACAAACGACTCATCATCTCATAACCAATAAGGAAACCAATTCCCCATAACAATCCGTACCATCTTACTTCACGACCAAAAATCGAAAAGATAGTAGGACTTACATCCCATGTTATAAATGCCAACATATTTTTATATATTATACTAAGTGTGCTATTAAATCTTCGCGATCTCCGTAAATCAAATCAATTACAGGAAGTTCAATCATTGTGTAACATCCTGGTTGTTGTTTCATTGAAGCACGGGCAACGCAAACAAGAACCTGACCTGTTAATGCAGGGTTGTTTATCTTCATATTGAATTCGAACAACTGGTTCTGAGTTTTTCCTGAAACACCTTTACGTGTAAGGTTAACTCCGTGTCCCATATCTAATAAATCGTCAACACAAGGAACCTGTGTTACGTGAGTTTCATCATTTACAAAGTATGCATCAGCTTTGATTGCTTTTGCTACTTCTTCGAATTTATATCCGTCTTTTACTTCAATGTAAACCATACGACGGTGAATACCTGTACCAGTTGGTATTGTCATTGATAAAGCAGCTTTAACTCCATCGATTGCTTTTACTGCAACTGTATGTCCCATACTCATACCAGGACCAAAGTTTGTGTAAGAAACACCCTTTGGAGCAATAGCCTGAAGAAGTGCACGAACTACAGAATCACTTCCCGGATCCCATCCTGCAGAAATAATAGATACCGCATTGTGTTCTTTTCCGCAAGCCATAAGTTCACGACGAAGATCTACAATTCCGGTATGGATATCAAAGCTATCTACAGTATTGATACCAAGAGCTAATATCTCTTTTGCATATTTTTCAACGCTTCTTGTTGGAGTACAAAGAATAGCTACATCTACATCTTTCAATTCCTTGATGTCTTTCACTACATCATATTCCGCTAATTCTGCTGGTTTATCTGCAGCCCCATTACGGCGTACAACACCTGCTACTTCGAAATCGGGTGCAGCAAGAAGTGCTTCTAATACATACTTTCCAATATTGCCATATCCAACAATGGCTGCTCTAACTTTTTTCATTCTGTTGTGGTCTTAAGTTTGACATATTTCTATATTCAGTCGACAAAAATAATCAAATTGTGTCACAATCAAAGAATTCACAACTTAATATATTAAAAAATATGCATACAATGGAGGTTACAGACAATAAACAAGCATGGTTTGACGTTTCTTTCTAAGGAGACAAATATGCTTTAACGCAATAAATTTGTACTTTTGCCTTCCATTACAAATATATAAAATAAATGAAATGATTGAGTATATAAAAGGAAACATTGCAGAACTAAATCCGGCATCGGCAGTAATTGATTGTAACGGCATGGGTTATTTCATTAACATATCACTAAATACCTATTCGGCTATTCAAAAATTAAATAGTGCAAAACTCTATATTTACGAAGCCATAAGAGAAGATGCTTATGTACTTTATGGGTTTGCCGACAAGCAGGAACGAGAGTTATTTCTATTGCTTATTTCTGTTTCCGGAATTGGTGGAAACACTGCCCGCATGATTCTTTCTGCCCTATCTCCCAGCGAGCTGGCTAATGTTATAAGCTCCGAGAATGCAAATATGCTAAAGACCGTAAAAGGTATTGGTTTGAAAACTGCTCAGAGAGTAATTGTAGATTTAAAAGACAAAATTAAAATTACCGGTAGCGATAGTGGTAAAGCTGGCGGCACTATGTTACAAAATACAGAAGTGCACGATGAAGCTGTTGCAGCATTGACCATGCTTGGATTCAATACAGCTGCATCACAAAAAGTGGTTTTTGCAATTTTAAAAGAGGAGCCTTTAGCTAAAGTTGAAGAGGTTATAAAATTAGCTCTAAAGAGATTATAAAAAATGAGAAGCGGAAAGTGGTTTATCTGCTTGTTGCTGACTGTTCTTAGTATTCACGCCTGGGCAGTTCTTAACAACAGCTCACTTTTTGAGGTGAGCAACTACTATTCCGCTCCTACTCCACAGCAACCCGTACCTGCAGATTCCGTTAAGCCACGATATTCTGTTAAGAAAACAGCTCCGGAAAATCTGAAGGACATGGATAAATCTCCTGTTGATCTTCGCAACCCGGATAATCTTAAAACAGAAGTTGAGTACAATGAAAAGACTAATCAATACTTAATTCGCACTAAGGCCGGGAGCACACAGGTAGATGTTCCGCTTTTCCTTACTCCGGAAGAATATGCAGACTGGAGTCTGAAAAAGTCTATCCAGGATTTTTACAGAGAAAAAAATAAAGAGACTTTCGCAAAAGGAAAAGATGAGTTCAACTTCATGAACATGAAGTTCGATCTTGGTCCGGCTGAAAAGATTTTCGGTCCGGGCGGTGTACAGATTAAAACGCAGGGAAATGCCGAACTCAGTTTTGGATTTAAGAGCAAAAATGTAGAAAATCCTACTCTACCCGCACGTTCAAGAAAGACATTGGGATTTGACTTCGACGAAAAGATAAATGTCAATATCAATGGTAAAGTTGGTGACAAGGTTAATATGAACATGAACTACAACACCGATGCGACCTTTGATTTTGATACAAAAAAGATAAAACTCAAATACGAAGGTAAGGAAGATGAAATAGTTAAATTGATGGAAGCCGGTAATGTGTCCATGCCTACCAATTCTTCGCTTATTCACGGCGCAACATCTTTATTTGGTATCCGCACAGATTTACAATTTGGAAAATTAAAGTTGCAGACTGTTATCTCTCAACAGGAATCAGAATCTAAAACAGTAAATAGTAAAGGCGGGGCACAAACCACATCTTTTGAAATTTCGGCCGACAGTTACGATGAGAACCGTCATTTCTTCCTGGCTCAGTATTTCCGGGATACTTATGACAAGAACATGAGTCAGCTACCCACCATTACTTCCGGAATAACGATAAACAGAATTGAAGTCTGGATTACCAATAAAAGAGGGAATTATGAAAATCCCAGAAATGTGGTGGCAATGACAGACTTAGGAGAGAATGAACACATCAGTAATTCTTTCTGGTCTAAATCAGGAGTAAACAAAGTTCCGGCCAATAGTGCCAATGATGTTTACACAAAAATGGTCAACGATTATTCCAATGCCCGGAATATTGATATGGTTGGAACTACTCTGGGGGCAATCCCTCAGTTAGAAGGTGGAATGGATTATGAAAAGATTGAAAGTGCCCGACTGCTGAGCAGTTCAGAATATACCATCAACAGTTCTTTAGGATATATTTCCTTAAAATCGACTCTTCAACCCGATGAAGTTCTGGCTGTTGCCTTTGAATATACATACAAAGGCAAAGGATATCAAGTGGGTGAATTTGCTGCCGATGTAAAAGATACGAATTCGGCCCTCTATCTGAAATTATTAAAAAGCACATCCAATTCTCCAGCTTCCGGCTGCTGGGACTTAATGATGAAGAACGTTTATTCACTGAACGCTTATGACTTGCAAAGTAAAAACTTCCGGTTAGACATTAAATATCAGAGTGATACAACCGGTGTTTACCTGAATTATATTCCCGAAGGTTCAATAAATAAGGTTCCTCTGCTTAGAGTTATGAACCTCGACCGGCTGGATGCCAATAATCAAAATAATCCAAACGGATTCTTCGATTTTGTTGAAGGATATACAGTAACTGCTCAGAATGGACGAATCTTTTTTCCTGTAGTAGAACCCTTTGGTAGTCATTTACGGAAAGCAATCGGCAATGATGTAATTGCCAAGAAGTACGTATTCCAGGAACTTTACGATTCTACTAAAACGGTAGCAAAGCAAATAGCCGAGAAGGATAAATTCAAGTTTACCGGTGAATACAAAGCCTCATCAGGTTCGGAAATTAGACTGGGTTCTACAAATATTCCAGTTGGTTCGGTTAAAGTCACAGCCGGTGGTGTTACTCTTGTTGAAAACTCGGATTATACGGTGGACTATTCAATGGGTATTGTTACCATTATCAACCAAAGTATTATTGATGCAGGAACTTCCGTAAGCGTTAATCTGGAAAGCAACAGCAGTTATAATCTGCAGCGAAAAACAATGCTGGGGATGAATTTTACGTATGATTTCTCGAAAGATTTCCAGATAGGCGGTACCATAATGCACTTGTCGGAAAAGCCTATGACAACAAAAGTAGCCATGAACGAAGAACCGATAAGTAATACCATCTGGGGACTCAACACTTCATGGAAAAAGGAGAGCCAATGGCTTACAAACATGGTAGACAAGTTACCTTTTGTCAAAGCAACGCAACCTTCGCACATAAACTTAACAGCGGAATTTGCCCAGCTGGTTCCTGGTCATGCATCGGGAACTCAAGGTAATGCATCTTACATAGACGATTTCGAATCGACAAGTACTAAAATTGACTTACGCCAGCCTTCTTATTGGATGCTGGCCAGTACTCCTTACGAAAGCGGTGCGAATGCTCTTTTCCCTGAGGCTTCCAAATCAAATGATATAGCTTATGGAAAAAACAGGGCACTCTTGTCCTGGTATTACATTGACGGACTATTTACCCGCAGAAGTTCATCTTTAACGCCCTCTCACATAAAAAGCGACCTCGATCAGCTGTCTAATCACTATGTAAGGGAAGTGTACGAACAAGAAATTTTTCCTAATAAAGAGACTGCTTACCTGGAAACCTCTACCCTTTCAATACTCAACCTTGCTTATTACCCTAACGAACGCGGTCCATATAACCTTGATACAAATCTCACACCAAAAGGTTACCTTAACAATCCCGAGAAACGTTGGGGAGGGATTATGAGAAAACTGGATACCAGTGATTTTGAAACCGCCAATATTGAATATATAGAGTTCTGGCTTCTCGATCCGTTTATCTACCAAAGCACAACCGGTAATCGTCGTGGTGGTGATCTTTATATAAATCTGGGAGAGGCTTCCGAAGATATTCTAAAGGATGGAAAGAAATACTTCGAAAACGGAATGCCTGTTGATGGTGACCCTACAAAGGTAAAAGAAACAGTGTGGGGAAAAGTTCCTACAGAACAAAGCATTGTGTATGCCTTTGATAATGCCGCCGGAGCCAGAAAGAAACAGGATGTAGGATTAAACGGACTATCGGCTGAGGAAGAGAAAACATTCGGCACATACAGCACTTACCTGGATAAATTAAAGTCTATTCTTGAACCGGCTGTATATGCACAATTTGAAAAGAGCCCATCCGGAGATCTTTATCACTACTATCGTGGCACAGACTACGATCAGGCAGAAAAGAGTATTCTTGAACGTTACAAATATTACAATAATCCGGAAGGGAACTCTACAGCTTCGGAAGATTCTCCGGAGAAATACGATGTTTCTGCAAAAACAGTTCCTGATGTAGAAGATATCAATCAGGATTACACGCTCAATGAGTATGAAAAATATTTCCAGTACAAGATTAGCCTCTCTCCTGAAGATCTGAAAGTTGGCAGTAACTACATTGCCGACAAACGAACAGCAAGTGTAAAGCTTAGAAACGGAAAAACTGAAGAAGTGAACTGGTATCAGTTCAAAATTCCGGTAAAGGATTATCAAAAAGCAGTAGGCTCAATTTCCGATTTTAAGTCTATCCGCTTTATGCGTATGTTTCTTACCAACTTTGTTGATCCGGTAGTGCTTAGATTTGCGACATTCGATCTTGTTCGTGGAGATTGGAGAACATACGACCAGTCCTTAACCAACTCAACAGTAAGTGGAAGCCTTGATGTTTCTTCGGTTAATATTGAAGAAAACAATGATAAAACTCCGGTTAACTATGTTCTTCCTCCCGGAATTACACGTGTTGTAGATCCGTCACAGCCTCAGCTAACACAAGAAAATGAACAGTCACTGAGTTTAAAAGTCAAGAACTTGGCTCCCGGTGATGCAAGAGCTGTCTATAAAAGTCCGGCTTTGGATTTGCGCCAATACAAACGCTTACAGATGTTTATTCACGGTGAAAAACTATTGGATGATGTAACATCTTTGGAAGACAATGAGATATCTGTATTCATCAGACTTGGTTCCGATTACAAGAACAACTACTACGAATATGAAATTCCGTTGAAGCTTACTCCTCACGGACAGTATAATGGAAGTACGCTAAGTGGTTGCGAAGCTGTATGGCCGGAAGCCAATATGCTGAACATACCTTTCAGCCTGCTTACCAATTTAAAGAAAGAGCGCAATACAGCAAAGAATGCTTCCGGTTCAAACGTTAGCTATACGAAATTATATTATACATACGATGCCGATAAACCATCCAATAAGATTAGTATTATGGGAAACCCAAGTCTGGCTGAAGTGAAAACGATTATGATTGGAGTGCGAAATAACTCCCGTAATTTAAAATCGGCAGAGGTTTGGGTAAACGAACTTCGACTGACAGACTATAATGAATCGGGAGGATGGGCAGCACAAGGCAATATGAATGTTCAGCTGTCTGATATAGGAAATGTAAATCTGGCGGGGCACATGGAAACAGCCGGATTCGGAGGTTTGGAACAAAGTGTCAGTGAAAGAAGAATGGATGATTATTATCAGTACAATTTCACCACAAGTTTTGAATTAGGAAGATTTCTGCCATCGAAAGCAAAAATATCGGCTCCCCTTTACTTCTCATATTCCAAAGAGTTAACATCGCCTTTGTATGATCCAACCAATAAAGATCTGCTTTTAGATGATGTACTAGATACATACTCTTTAAAATCTCAAAGAGACTCTATCCTTAACATTGCCCGGGAACTGGTTACTTACAGGAATTTCAGTCTGAGCAACGCAAAGATTAATATAGTAAGTAAAAGACCATTGCCTTTTGATCCGGGAAACTTTACCTTTGGATATTCGTATACAAAGAAATACAATCAGGGCAATACCACTGCATGGGAAGTTGAAAAGGACTGGAGAAGTACCCTTGGATATAATTATTCTCCGGTTATAAAAGCGTGGGAACCGTTTAAAAATCTGAAAAGCAAATCTCCATGGATGAAGTTTGTAAAGGCTTTCAACCTAAACTGGTTACCGCAAAATATAGCCTTTAATTCCGACATTTCACGTCATTACTATGAATTGCAGTTAAGAGATCTGGATAATCCTTATGGAGATTCGGATATACCTCTTTCCGTAGCTAAAGAATTTCTATGGAACAGGGATTTCTCTCTCCGGTGGGATCTCACCCGAAATCTAAAACTCAGCTTTACATCTGCCACCCGTGCAGAGATTGAAGAGCCGGCCGGCCCAGTCAACAAGAATCTCTATCCGGATGAATACACAGCATGGAAAGATTCCATAAAAACCAGTTTGTTGAATCTGGGGCGTCCACTGGATTTCCAGCAATCATTCAATTCGAGTTACAAATTACCATTCGACATGATACCTATACTCGATTGGGTGAACAGTGACGTTAAGTTTGCATCTTCGTATACCTGGGATCGCGGTGCCGATCTTACTGACGGTACTTCCGTTGGTAATACTATTGCCAATCAACGCTCCATTGACGTGAACAGCCGGTTCAATTTCGAGAAGCTATACAATAAGATTCCTTTCTTAAGAGAAACCAACAGACTATTTTCTTCAATGAGTATAAGTGCCCCGGGAAAGAAAGAGGATTTAATGAAGAAACCGAATAAGTTCGAGAGAGAGATTCAGCTGAAAAAGGATACAACCGTGACCGTTTCTCACGGATTAAGAACCAAAATAGTAAAAGTTAGGGCTATAACGCAGGACGGGAAACGATACTTTATTAAATACAAAGTGCTGGATTCCAATAAGATTCTTGTCAGCAACAGAGATTCTATAAAAATTAAGCTGAGCATTGTTCCCGGTCCAAAGCCAGAAGAGCAAGGCTGGTATAAAATTGCTCAGCATGCAGCACGTTTTGCCATGATGGCAAGAAATATCAGTATTACCTATCGGAATACTTATGCAATGACACTTCCAGGATATTTACCGGAAGTAGGTGATTTATTGGGACAGAAAAGAGCAGGCGGCATGTTTGCTCCGGGTCTGGATTTTGCTTTCGGTGTAACGGGTGATAGTTATATACAGAAAGCTGCAAAGAATAACTGGTTATTAATGAACGATTCTGTAGCAGACCCTGCAACAACCAATGCTATGGAAGATTTACAAATACGATTGACTTTAGAACCTATAAGAGATTTTAAGATAGACTTAACCGCCAACCGCACAATAAACAAATCACAGAGCATACAGTTTATGTTCGATGGTATGCCTACCACTCAGAATGGTAGTTTCAATATGAGTATTATTTCCATTGGAAGTGCATTCGAAAAGTGTAAAGCTGAAGATCTGTATCAGTCAAAAACATTTAATAAGTTCCTCAAGAATCTGGATATCATCCAGAAAAGAGTAGAAACTCAATATCTGGGCGCCATCTATCCGGAAGGAACCACACTAGCAGGTAAAACATTCAATCCGGAAAACGGAACAATCGACAAAAATTCTCCGGACGTAATGATCCCCGCATTTCTTTCAGCTTATACAGGAAAGGATGTGAATAAGATTTCCCTTGATCTTTTCCCAAACTTACTATCAATGATGCCTAATTGGAGAATAACTTATGGTGGGTTAAGCAAGCTGGAATGGTTTAAAAAACATTTCAAAAGTTTTAATCTGAATCATGCATACAGAAGTACTTATTCTGTTGGTTCATACAATACCTACCAAAGTTTCAGCAGATTTATGGGCAACCTCGGTTTTGTTGAAGATACACAAACAGGAGATCCGGTTCCCTCGGCAGCATTTGATATTGGTACAGTAGCTATTAATGAGCAATTCGCTCCGCTTTTCGGAGTAGATATGACCTTTAAGAATGGAATAACCACAAAAGTAGAATATAAAAAGACGAGAATACTTACTTTAAGTATGACAGCAAATCAGATTGTTGAAACTAGCTCTAAAGATTTTGTTGTTGGCATGGGGTATAAAATTGTAGACCTGAAACTGTTTGGTGCAGGGAAAAGCAAGAATAAAGTCAGCAATGACCTGAACATTCAGGCAGATTTCTCTATTCGTAACCAATCTGCATTAAGCCGCGATATTCAGGAGGCCTTAGCTCAACCAACCAGTGGTAACAAGGCAACCAAGTTTTCATTATCTGCAGATTATACCTTCTCGAAATTGCTAACCATCCGTATGTATTATGACCGTCAGAAGAATACCCCGCTGGTATCTTCCGCTTCCTATCCAGTAACCAATTCCGATTTTGGATTTACGCTGAAGTTTTCTTTGACAAGGTAAAGACTATTAAAAATAAATTATGATGAAAAAAATTGTATTACTCTCCGTTTTATTTTGCTTTCCTATTAACATTCTACTAGCACAAAAGATTAAAAATGCGGTAATAGTTGAAGAAAATTATCTGGTCCGTGACAACGGTACAATTGATTACAACTCTATTATAAAAACAAAAAAGATAAGATACGACAAAGATGGAAGAGTTCTTTATTGTCATGAAAAGGATAAAAAATGCAAAACAGATCAGATCTTTGAATCAAATGAATTCACCTCTATTGATAGAAGTGACAACGACTCGCTGATTCAGCATATTTGTAAATACAACGAAAAAGGCGATATAACAGAACACAAAGTTATTTCTCCAAACAATACATCTTTATTTACCTATGAGTATTTCTATTTAGGAGCTTTCACCTATAAAAAGAAAAATAGAAAACAGTTTATCGATGGCTATGTTCCTCAAAATGTTTGGGTAAGAAGAACAACTCTGAAAGATGGAAAAGTTGTGGAAGTTATTAATCGTAAGATTGCTAATAAATGAAACGATTAAAGTATTAAGAACCAACTTCTTTAAGAAACAAATAAAAAGTGAAATAACAAATTAAGTTTTTATATTTGTGGTTAAGAAATGGGTAGTATTATAATGGAAACTAATTTAAAAGTTATTATTGTGAAGGAATACTTCTTAATACAATTGAAAAGAGGCACAAGATTCTTTTCGGATAATGGATTAAATCCTATTTGGGGATATATATTCACAATCTTGCTTTTTATCCTTATTTCTTTATTAGTAACCTCTTTGAATTATGGAGTATATTTTTATTTAGGCATTGCCCTCTTTATTGCGACCAAATTGAGTGAGCTTAACAGAAACGAATTTTTAAAGAATTGCTTTCTTAGGTATAGTTATATTAAAATAAGAATACTAGAAAATATTCTTATTATTTTACCATTTTGTTTTGTTCTGATATACAAGGGTTATTATCTAATAACCTCAATTCTTCTTATTATAAGCATTATAATGAGCCAAGTCAACATTAATAAAATAAATGGATTCGTTTTACCGACTCCATTTTATAAAGAACCTTTTGAATTTGCTGTTGGATTTAGAAAAACATTTATCTTCTTTTTATTCCCTTATTTCCTTGCATTTAAAGCATACGAGGTCGATAATTTTAATTTAATATATGCCTCATATATTTCCATCCTCATAATTGTGATAACGTATTATAACGATATTGAAGATGTCTTTTTTGTTTGGATATTTAATATGAGTGCTAAAGAGTTCCTAATGATGAAATTATTGACTGCATCGAAATATACAATCATGCTATGCATACCTATATTACTTTTTTCCGTATTTAGTTTTCCTAATAAAATACTCATTCAGCTTTGCATGGTTGTAGTTCTTATCTTTGCCATAATATTTACAATTTTACTAAAATATTCTACTTATCCTAATAAAATTGAACCATCAATAGCAAAGATACTAATATTTGGAATCTTTTTCCCACCTTTTCTTTTAATATCTTTACCTATTTTATATTGCAATTCCATTAATAAATTAAAAAATCATTTGGAATGATAAAAATAGAAAATCTTTCGAAATCATTTGGAGCAAAACAAGTCCTATCCAATATAAATATAAGTGTTGAAAAAGGTAAGGTTTATGGTTTTGTTGGAGAAAACGGAGCTGGTAAAAGTACTTTATTTAAATGTATAGCTGGCTTAGAAAAATACCAAGGCAGAATTTTATCTGATTATAGTTTATTGAAAAAACATATTGGCTTTTTACCTACTCAACCTTACTTTTTTACAAGAATTACAGGAAAAGAATATTTACAACTATTCTGTAATGCCCGCAAAATCAAAAATATAGATTTTGATGCATACAATATATTTAATTTGCCTTTACAGGAATATGCTATATCATATTCTATTGGAATGAAGAAAAAACTCGCTCTTACTGCACTTCTATTACAAAAAAATGACATATACATATTCGATGAACCTTTTAATGGTATTGATTTCGAGGGAAGTATAATAATATTAAAGATAATCAACAAATTAAGAGAAAGAGATAAGACCGTAATTATATCGTCTCATATTTTTTCTACTTTAAGTGATACTTGTGATGAGATATTTATAATAAACCGTGGCGTTATTAATGAAAAAATATTTAAGGAGGATTTCTTTATTTTTGAAAGTAAAATAAAGAAAATGGTATATAGCAATGACCTTAAAATAGATAATATTGATTTCTGAATTATTATTTAGAAAGAAAATCTGATTTTATTATTAGGATTTATATATAATTCTCTAAATTTTAACGTTCTCGGTAAATTCAATATTTTATATTTACCTTTTTCTACTTTATTATGAGAATCTCTTGTTAAATGAGCATTGGAACTAACTTAACAGCTACAATATATTTTCTATTCAAATATAGAAAAATATAGTGAAAATAATCCTAGCAAAGCTAGTGCAAGAACGAGTAAACCTATAATAGAATTAAAAAAAATCTGAGAAGCATTATTTATTTTATCTTTTCCTTTTCCTGATAAATAATTAATGTTTTTTTTCTTACCTAGTAGCCAAAAGAAGTAATAACGAGAATAAAGACCTACTGTATTTGCAACATATCCTTCAATAAATAACTCAAACAAATTCATATTACTAATTTTTAATCTTCCAAATACCAATAAATTTATCTCCCCCACTTCCTTTATACTATTTTTTTAGACTTCTACTGCCATATATATAAGGCTCAAAGTTTAAATATTTCTCTCAAGAATAGTCCTAATCCACCCATAATCATGAGTATTGCACCTGTATATAACCCAATCGTGTTGCCATAAGGGTCTTTATAATCTTCCTCTGTTTTTATTATAGTAAAAACTATAATAACTATTCCAACAATAAATAAAATGAACCCCAATACTGCATTCCAAAAATTAATCATATTCTCTATTATATTACTTATTAGCCTCTCCCCCCATCAAAGGTAATAAAACCAGCTCAATTAGTGATAACTTTACCATTTTTATCAAGTTAATTTATTTACTATTCCATCTAAATAAATTATCTTAATTATCAACATTTTCACCAAAAGTTTAATCCGGTTTCTATTATTATATTTTAAACTATTGAGGAACAATCTTAAATGGTAAAAACATCCACATTCTAATTTGTCTATTTTCATAATCCTTAATACTTAGAGTATCATATGAAAATTTAATATTTTCTTTATTAACTCTAACGATTGAATCTAACAAGAAAGCTATTCTTTTGGCTGAACTAACTTTTTTTAGATTTTCGCTTACATTTGATAAAATCACATCTGAGGTATCTCGTGTTTCTGCACTAAAAAAGGTCGTCTTTGTAATACTAGGAGTTCCATTCTTCACATCAAAAGTACAAATCATCTTTGCTATACAAGAAATTGTATCATTGGTATTCATTTTGAAAACCATTCTTTCATCAAATGTAAGAATTCTTATTGGTACATAATCTTGCGGCCAAGCTAAATTATTAATAATAATCAATGAAATTGAAATAATTATCAGCTTTATTTTCATAACTTTTCTATCCAGTAATAGTGATAATCAATAATATAGAAAATACAAAAACACATCCAAGAACTTTCATTATTCTTATGCCTTAAAATTAATAATTCCAATAAATACCTCCATGTTATTTATCTGATTGAAGGCATTCTATTTTGTAATAAGTGTTATCAGTCAGATGCTGCCGAAGTTTATATTATTCACAATAAAAGACTTTTATACTACTTATACCACTTCTTATTAACCGCATTTCTGTAATTTGACTATCTTCTAATGGTTTCAAATCTATAGCTTCTTTCAAAACTGCAATATTCTTGATATTAGTTTCAGGCTTGGAGCAAAAACAACTTTCGTGAGGTGGTTCTGGCTCAAGAACCGTTATACCAAAATAAAATACAACAAATCCAGTAAACCGATAAATACTGTATAAATTATCACACCCTTCTTTCGTAAAGAAAGATACACTTTTTACTATTTTACTTCCTAATTCCTCTGTGTGGAAATTATAATTAGAAATAGATAAGTCATGTTTATAAATAAGACTACTTAGCTCAAGCAAATAATCATTCTCATAATCAGTATAATCTCCCAATACACTTTTAAGGCTTGGATATTTCTTTAAAATACCAACATTAGCAACTGAATTTTGAATAAACCTAATAGTATCACCATTATATATCAAAAAGGTTTTATCCTCACAGTAAGTTCCATATGCATTTAAGGAATATTTATTTAAGATAATTCCATCAATAAGTTTAATTTTAGCAGAAGTTAACTGCGTAAAAGCATTTATACTTAAGAACAAGTATAGTAAAACAAACAGAATGCGTTTCATTATTCTATAATTTTATGTTTTAATTGTAAACTCATAACATATAACCACATTAGCTTTCAATTTATTCTTTTAATTAAGCTAAGAAACTCAATAGATTCTTTGCCTATGTAGATATATGTACCATTTCTGGTTTTCAACAGTTTTGTGCCACATTCCGGTCATACCTTTTAATGCATTAATAAAAATAGTATCATAATAAGGTCTTTCTTTACCAGCATATTTTCTATGCATAATGCGAATTTCTTTAATATTCAAATCCTTATCAAATAATATAAAGAAATGTTCATAAACATTGTATTCGTTATAATTATAATCTGGGTGATTGACATATTTTGATAAAAGATATTCGGATAATGAGTCTCGCCCACCATTGAATTCTATCCCTCCAGAGTATGCAGTCTTTTTTTTCCCATTTACAGAATAATAAATTACTCTGTCATTTTTCAAAAGAAAACTAATTGGGCGTCCATCTATATCCTTGATTGCCTGTTGCCGGATTTCCTTATCTGATCCACAACCATTTAATCCTATTAAAAGAGCAATGAACAATCCAATATATCTCAATCTAATAATCATAAACCAATCTTTTTAAAAAACTGTTGCACGTTTATTGTATGTAAAATCGTCTACACTTTTTTCTCCATTTGTATATGGCGTCAGCTTTCTTCTATCCATTTCTTATTAACGGCTTTTGTCAATGTGCATTGACTTTTTCTTCTTGAGAATTAGGATAAATATAAATCCATAAAAACAATCCGGTTTTCAAATATATAGATCCTTTCATACCTTTCATATACTTTTTTGAAGCATCATAAATTTTAATCTCTTGTTTTTTAAGGAAACTATAAACATGCTTTGTCATAGAATCAAATATAAACGCCCGTTTATTATTTATATACTTACTAATAAAGTCTATTTTTTTATTATCTAATACACGTCTGACATCCATTCTATCTATATTCACTTTCACTAGAGATATACTATTATCCGTTTTTTCTGAAAAATTAATTCAGTAGAAAGTATACATCTTAATGGAATACCTGTATCACCATAAAAGACAAGAGAATCAAGCGATTCATATGCATAATCTATTTAATTTACATTTTGAGAAAAGACAGATAAGTTGCTACCATAAAACAAAAATAATAGCAATGCCAAAATGAATTTATATTTTGTTCGCATCATATAGTTATTTAAATAATAAACTTTACACTTTAGTATTATACATAGACTACAATTTTGATAAAGCCCATAGGATTACAATATTTTTACAACTATGGGTTAGTCATATTGTTTTAAGACTTTTCGTTTCATGTTTTCATCTGGCCAAACCTCTATTCTGTAATAATCATTATCTGTATCATGCGCTAAGTCAGTTTCAAGAACACTTGCTAAATTTGAAGAATATACTCTTACTCTATACTTTCCATTATTTATTTTTATTCTTATCTCACTACAATTACCTGTACAAGCGGATATCTGTATTTCATTTTCTCTAATCTCGAGGCCAGCTTCCACAATATGGTCATATTTATCAGAATCAATATTAGATGATGGACCTGGTAAGATTTCTATTTCACCTTTTATATATCCGTAACTTTGCGTTCCAATACCTAACACACCTTTTTCTATTGCTAAGCGCTGTCTACAAGCTTCATCTGACCAAAAATCAGAGTTCGATGTATCACCAATATAATCTTTATCGTGAACATAGAACTGATTATATTCTGTGTAAAAATTAAAATTAATCTTCATATTAAAGTGTATCCTTTTTGACTCTAAAGCTCATTACTATTTACTTTTACTATCAAAAACAACATTTTTTTTGAGAAACGATCAATCCTTAAATTGTTTATAAAACTCGCATATATCTTTTTGTCCATCTAAATCTTTTAAAATTGAGTCTATCATTTGTTTCTTATATTCATCATGATTTTCTTTCGTTCTTTCTTCATTAAGAAATTTCACACATCGAACAATTTCCTTTTTATCTAATGGAGGTTGCATGTTTATAATCATACTATATGCACCCATATAGATCTCTCCATCATCTGTATTTTCAATGATAAGATCTATTAAAAACTTAAGATACTTAGAATTAGTTGTATATTCTCCCAAGAGATAAAGCAATGTCCCATTCCTATTCTTCCATTTAGGATCTTTGATCAATTTGACTAAACAATCCTCAATTCTATCATCTTTAAAATTATCCACTAATACAAAAGCAACTTTATTACAAAGTGCAAAATTATTTGTGTTCATCAAAAAATTGATTAATTGTGTAGCATATACTTCTTTTCGTGATTCTATTTCCTTTATGAGATTTTCAATTGTTGAAATATCTTCCATTTTATTTCATTTTTGATTTATCCATTTTAATTCATGTTTAATAAAACTCATTCAATTCTTCTATTGTTGCATTTCCTCATCCGCACAACAATAATCCACAAACTAAAAATATAATAATATTTTTCACTTCTACCAAGTTTAATAAACAACAATTTAAGGCATTAAGATCTTATTTTATATTTAATCCTACAGCATCCAAACATTTGTCTGTTTAACTATTGTTTCTACAGAAAAAGAATAAATACATTTGGTAAATTTAATATATCTTATTGAATTACTGACATCTTTAGAATGATTATTATATATTACATAGATGTAAAAAAATGACTTTAAATCAATTTTGGTGGCAGCTGTGGCAGGAAAAAAGACCTTTTTGGCTTCCCAGAAATAGAAATTTGAAAATTATGCAAATTGGAGTAGCTAACTAAAATCGAACATAAAGTTAAGCTAAATGTTTTAACTTATTATGGGAGAAAGAAAAGAATACGACTCTGATTTCAAAGTCAACGCAGTCAAATTAAGCTATGAGAGAAAGAACCTCACTGGCTTATCCAGAGATCTTGGTATAACGCCATATCTGATCTATCGTTGGAGAAAAGAATATAGCCAATATGGTGAAGGAAGTTTTCCTGGCAATGGAGTTCCTAAGTTGACTCCTGAGGAGAAAGAAATAGCCGAGCTTAGAGAAAAGCTTCGAAAAATAGAAGTTGAAAATGAAATATTAAAAAAAGCGCTTCACATTATCTCCAAGAGCGATCGATGATTTATCAGTTCATACGTTCCAATGATAAGATCTGGCCGATTGAGGTAATGTGTAATGTTCTTAAAGTGTCCCGAAGTGGTTATTACAGATGGATTAAAGGTCCTCAAAGCAGACGGGCCGTAAAACGTAAATCCATCTGTAAAGAAATTCAGATTGAATACTTTCTGGCAAAATGCCGTTATGGAAGTATACGAATAACTAAGGAGCTAAATAAAAGGAATGTAAAGATTTCCAGAACAACTGTTGCACATTATATGAAAGAGATGGGTATTCAAAGCAAATTATCAAAGAAATATAAGATTACTACAGATTCAAATCATTCCGAACCGGTGGCAAATAATATTCTTAACCGATCTTTTGAGATGGATATACCTTCAAAGGCTTGGGTCTCTGATATTACTTATATACCAGTCGTTGGAGGATTTCTATATTTAACAAGTGTGATTGATCTTTTTGACAGAAAAATAATTGGATGGAGTGTTAGCGAAAATATGGCAAGTGAATCGACTGTCATACCAGCCTTTAATATGGCTGTAAGCAATCGTAAACCTCAAATGCAAATGATATTTCATTCTGACAGAGGCTCACAATATGCCAGCAAAGCTATGGTTAGTATGTTGAGATCCTATGGTATTTGTCAAAGCATGAGCCGTAAAGGAAATTGCTGGGATAACGCTGTTGCAGAGAGTTTCTTTAAAACGTTAAAGGCAGAACTTATCTATGGGAATAAGTTATTGTCTAAAGGAAAAATGAAAACGCAATTATTTGAGTTTATCGAAATATGGTATAATAGAAAAAGAAGACATTCTGCTCTTAAGAACCTCACTATTGAGGAATATTGGAATGAATATATTCAGAAAATTAATAAATTGTCGAATGTTGCTTAACCTTCTGTCTAATTTTAGTTGGCAATTCCAAATTGCGGAATTATCAAATTTTTATTTTCAGAATCGAAAAAAGTATTATTTTGCTGCCACTGCTACCACCTACTAAACTTTACACAATTAATAATCAACCTATTACAAAATACAACAACAGGAGAATCAGCAAAAAAGGGTGGACAGGGTGGAGTAAAAAAAACCTTTTTCGGTTTCCAGAAAATAAATTTCAATAATTCTGCAAATTGCGGAATTATCAAAAATAGATTTCTCAGAACGAAAAAAGAACAATTTCTCTCCACCCTGTCCACCCCAATAAAGGTTATTGTATTAATAATAAGAGAATTACTATTTCACATAATTTATTTAAAACGAAAAACCAACGATTTAATCGGTCAACTGATTATAGGCTTTGGAACAGTAGTAGTCAACTGGAATCAGTTTAGTACAGTTCTCGGCAAATATTAATCATTTATTGGCGGGAGATTGCGGCAAACATGTACATATTTGGAAGTAAACATGTACATGATTGAGTTCAAACATGTACATGTTTGGGAAAAGATAACCTTATATTTTGGCTAATTAGTCTAGTTAAGTTGTCTAATTAGCCTATATCTTTGAATTATATTATGCTGGGAAGTATTTTACTTACCTTTTGATTCCACCTCTATTTTCTTTTTCACGAAACGGATCTTCAGATTGGCTTCTTCCAGTTCTTTCTTTATCTGGTTAATTGAATTAAGAGCTTGCGCCAATTCGTAAACCTGACAAACGGCATTTCTATCGGCAGATGAGAAGCTTACCGCTTTTCTGCCATTACCTACAAATTCCAGTTTGAGGTTCTGACCTTTATTCATGTAAATAAATGCTGCAACTCCCCCATCGGCACCCATTCGGTAATCTACTTTTTCCGATTTTACGCCCATATCCGTTGATTCGTAAACATCGCGACTTGCTGGTGTTTCTGCAAAACTTCCGTCGAGTGCAGTTACACGGATGGAACGATGATGGATACTGGAACCTCCGTTATAAATGGAAGTAAGTGCAAAAACACCGGTTTCACTAACCTGAGCTCGCAGGTAAGTACGACGGAGATTTTTTTCCACTGTCTGAGAAGGATGAAGGTAATTACCTACAGTCTGGTATTCTGCATTCTTTTCCAGAACCAGACTTTTCTTTTTCTGATCAGCAGCAGCTTGTTTTATCTTTAACACGCTATCAAGATAAACAACACTTCTTTCCTGCTCCTTTATTTCCACTTGCTCCATCAGACTAATTCCCTTTCTGCGGGCTTCAAATGCTTTGGGATAAAGTATTTTAATACTATCAAGCTGCAACTTTGCTTCACTATATTTACCTTGTGCATAGGCTTCTTCGGCCGCTTGTAATTTCAAGGCAGCTTCCTTTTCACCATTACCACTACACGCTGTGAGTGCTAATACTGTAAGTGCTATGAATCCAAACTTTCTCATATTTATATTTGTTATAGAAGGCAAAAATACAATTAAATTGCCAAACCTATCCTTTACCTGCTCAAATTATTGTATTTTTGTACCTCTTTACAACATAGGATAACATGCAATTAACAACAGAAGAATTAAAAGAATATTTTAGCGACGAGATCTTTACAGCAATCTCTGAAACAGCTGAAGACCTCGGACTGGAATGTTATGCTGTAGGTGGATATGTGCGCGACATCTTTCTGAAACGCCCGTCGAAAGATATTGATGTGGTGGTTGTGGGAAGTGGAATAGCTATGGCACAAGCGCTGGGGAAGAAATTAGGAAGGCATGCACATGTTTCTGTTTTTAAGAATTTTGGAACTGCTCAGGTTAAATATCATCGCATAGAAGTGGAATTTGTTGGTGCCAGAAGAGAATCTTATCAAAGAGATTCACGAAAACCAATCGTGGAAAATGGCACGCTGGAAGACGATCAGAACAGACGGGATTTTACAATCAACGCATTGGCTGTATGCCTCAATGCCGATCGCTTTGGTGAATTGGTTGATCCCTTTAATGGTATGGAGGATCTTAAAAACAGAATTATCCGTACTCCTTTAGATCCGGATATTACATTTAGTGATGATCCTCTCCGTATGATGCGGGGTATCCGTTTTGCCACTCAGCTTAATTTCCAGATTGAAGATGAAACTTTTGCATCGATAGCACGCAATAAAGAGAGAATTGAAATTATATCGAAAGAGCGCATTGCTGACGAATTAAATAAAATACTGGGATCGCCAGTTCCCTCCATTGGCTTTGTATTGCTGGATGAGTGTGGATTATTAAAACTTATTTTCCCGGAGCTGGCAGCATTGCAAGGTGTTGACAGCAGGAATGGCAGGGCTCATAAAGATAACTTCTATCACACTTTAGAGGTTGTTGATAATGCTGCTAAACGTTCAGATAATCTTTGGTTTCGTTGGGCTACTCTACTTCACGATATAGCTAAACCAACCTGTAAACGTTGGGAGCCTAAGGCGGGCTGGACTTTTCATAATCATAATTTTGTTGGTGAAAAGATGGTACCAAACATCTTCCGAAGAATGAAATTACCGATGAATGAGAAGATGAAATATGTTCAGAAGCTGGTTGGTCTGCACATGCGACCGATTGTTCTTTCTGAAGATATTGTAACAGACTCGGCTGTCCGCCGTCTGCTATTTGATGCCGGTGATGACATTGATGATTTGATGGCTCTGTGCGAAGCTGATATTACCTCAAAGAACGAGGTTCGTAAGCAGAAGTTTCTGGAAAATTTCCAACTGGTACGTCAGAAGCTGAGGGATTTGGAAGAGAAAGACCGGATTCGTAACTTCCAGCCACCTATTTCGGGTGAAGAGATTATGGAAGCTTTTGATCTGCGCCCATGCAGAGAAATTGGTACTCTTAAAAGTTCAATTAAGGATGCCATTCTGGATGGTGTTATTCCAAACGAATATGAGGCTGCTTACAATTATATGCTTGAAAAAGCTGCAAAGATGAAACTTAAACCTGTAAAATAATAAACAAATGAGCCAGAAGAGATATACCAAAGGCGAGGAAATTGCCAATGCCAGTTCTCACGGATTGGGCATACTGCTTGGAATCACTGTCGGGATTTTCCTGATGCGTAGTGCTTTTGAGACAAACAACAGGTGGATTATGGTTAGTTTTGCTATCTATCTGCTGGGGATGTTGTCTTCTTACATCACCTCTACTTGGTATCATGCCTGCCGGAATGAAAAAAGAAAAGCTTTACTTCGTAAGTTCGACCACGGAGCAATCTATCTGCACATTGCCGGAACGTATACTCCTTTTACATTGGTTGTTCTTAGGGATTCCGGAGCATGGGGATGGGCACTGTTTTCTTTTGTATGGCTTGCAGCAATAACGGGATTTATCCTGAGCTTTAAAAAACTAAAAGAGCACAGCAATCTTGAAACTATCTGTTATGTAATTATGGGAGGAGTTATTCTTGTAGCCATAAAACCATTAGTTGATTGTCTCTATCCAACAGGATCTATCAGTACTCTCTATTGGCTTATTGGCGGAGGGGTTTCGTATATTATCGGGGCAGTTTTTTACTCGCTTACCAAACTACGTTACATGCATTCTGTTTTTCACCTCTTTGTTTTGGGAGGAAGCGTTTGCCACATTATTGCTATTTTCAATATCTTATAATTAAGATCAAAATATTGATAACAAAAAAAGATGTCATTTTACGGACATCTTTTTTTGTTTTAGGCAGTTGCTATTTTAATTAATTCCTTCTGTTGTCATATTAATACGTTTTATTGTTCCATCGTTATTATAGAACAAACGATCTATACATACAGACCGGCGGAAACTACTCCCTTGTGTATTAATGCCGCCATTGTGATAAATAAAATACCAGTTATTCTTAAACTCTATGATTGACTGATGATTGGTATTACTATTTCCGGCAATTTCATTTAATATGCCTTTATATTCCCATGGACCGTTGATATTACGACTCATAGCGTAACAAATCTTTTCCGGAAATTCGGATGCATACGAAAGGTAATACCATCCTTTATATTTATGGATCCATGGTGCCTCGGTAAAGCGTGGAAGATTTTTAACCGGCATTATCGGTCCGTCAAGCTCAACCATATTCTTCTTTAATTTGGCATAGTAACATTGAGTATTTCCCCAAAACAAATAAGCTTGTCCGTCATCATCTATAATAACAGTAGGGTCAATGTCGTCCCAGCTTATTTTTGTGTATTCGGTAGTCATGTCATTGGTTATTAACGCTGATCCCCTTGCATCACGGAAAGGACCGGTTGGACTATCGGACACAGCAACTCCAATTGCTTTTCCATGAATTGTTCCATGCGAAACTGCTACATACCAGTAGAATTTACCATCCCGTTCTATTACCTGACTAGCCCAGGCATCACCTTTTGCCCATGAGAAATCAGATGGTTTCAAAGGAATCGGATGCTCTGTCCACGTTTTCATATCCGAAGAAGAGAAAACAAGCCACTCATTCATTTCATAACGTTCTTTTGGTGCAGGACACTGGTCATGTCCTGCATAAAGATATACTTTTCCGTTATAAACCAATCCGGCAGGGTCAGCTGTAAATTTATGCTTAATCAAAGGATTTCCATTTGCAACAAATGTGGTATCCTGAGTCTCTGCCAATATTCCGCTACTACTTAACAAAGCGGCACACAAAAGTACTAATCCTGAAATTCTATTTCTTAACATCATTCAAGTCCTCTTATTTTTTCACAAACTTATATACGGCAAATGTTTTAGCTCCTAATTTTACGTTCAGAACATTGCCTTCAATCTGAATATCTTCTTTCTGTGGAAGAACAGTATTTGGGTTTGCCAATGTGTTTTCAGCATCCAAATCGGATGAATGAAGAAGTGTTACAGTACCTGAAGTGAGTTGACCTTTCTTTATTCCATCTAATACCACACGGATATTTTGTTCTTTATCTGCTGTATTAGCGATTTTCACGATATAAGCTTTTTCGTTTTTATCCCATACAGCACTTGCATAAAGTTCATCCTGACCAGTTACCGGCTTTTTATCCATAGTCAAAGAAAGAACATTGGTTCCTTTATTGTATGCGTAAAGTTGCTGAACATAGTAATTCACAGAACGTACACTGCTCATATTATCAAACCAGATTAAGTCCGGACGCCACTGCCATCCTTTTACATGTGCAAAAAGCGGAGCATAAGTAGCCATGTGAACCACATCGGCGTTACGTTCCAGTCCGGTCATAAACGCTGCTTCACAAAGAGCTGCATCGAAATTATTCTTTTTATTCTGTGCATGGCAGGCATATTCACCGGCAAACACCTTCGGACCTTTTCTGTCGTAATTATCATAGCGAGCAGCCTGAGTTAAGAACCATTTTTGAGAACGATAGAAATGCTCGTCAACCAGGTCAACTTTCAGACGTTTCATTTCCGGCCACAAATAATCGAACTTATCACCTTCAGAATCAGGGCCAGAAGATCCGATGATACGAATTTTTGGATAGGCTTTACGGATAGCTTTGATAAATGGTTCCAGATGTTCTGGATATTCTTTTCCCCATTGCTCATTACCTACAGCAAGAAGTTTCAGGTTAAACGGAGCTGGATGACCCATATCTGCACGTAATTTACCCCACTTAGTAGTAACATCACCATTAGCAAACTCAATTAAATCGAGCGCGTCCTGAATATAACAATCCAACTTATCAACAGGCACATGAGCTTTTGAGTCTTTATTCTGGAACTGACAAGCAAGTCCGCAATTAATTACAGGAAGAGGCTCTGCTCCAATTTCTTCTGACAATAAGAAATATTCATAGAATCCCAATCCATAAGTTTGGAAATAATCCGGATAAAAACGGTTGGTAAAAGTATATTGCCAACGGTTAGTATTAAGCGGGCGGTTCTCAACAGGACCTACCGAATTTTTCCAATTATAACGAGTATCAATATCAGTACCTTCAACAATACATCCACCTGGGAAGCGGAACACACCCGGTTTCAAATCGGCAAGAGCCTGCACAAGGTCTTTGCGCAAACCACCTTCACGACCTTTCCATGTATCAACCGGGAAAAGAGAAACGTGATCCATATCAATATCTCCTTTTGATGTAAGGAAGATTCTGACCAAAGCTTTTGCATCGGTTTCCGGTGAAGTAAGAACTACTTCGTATTTCTTCCAGTCGGCAGAAGTTACATTCAATGTTTGTTTTGCAACCGGATTATTATTTGAGTTTACAAGTTCTATTCTAAAACTTTGAGATTCACCACCCTGAGGAAGGCGAGCCCATACACTAAAACGATATTGAGCATCTTTCTTAATACCTACACCAAAGAAACCTTCGTTTTCAAGTCCTGTTTGTTTATCAGGGTGTCCCGGATTTGAAAGGCGCACATAGTGTGGATTCTTATCAAAAGCTGGATTATCAGTACGAACTTCAACATTACCGAATGATTTCCAACCCAGCAAATTCTGAGTAAACTCAAAGGAACGGTTCTTTATCAGTTCAGCATATAAGCCACCATCGGCGCCGAAATTGATATCTTCAAAGAAGAGTCCATACATTGTTGATTGTATTTCCGCCCCGGGCTTACTGGTTTTTACAACCATCTCATGCTCGGTTTGTGCATTTAATGACATCCCCATGCAAAGGACTAAAGCAGATAATAATGATCTGTGCATTCTCATAATTAATATATTAGTTTTTAGTTTGTATTCATTTTATATGTTTCCCCCAGACTGACCGACCATGACTATCCAATCCTGTAAAGAGAATTGTCTCCGTCTGGTTTTCCCAATCGTGTCCGGCAAAAGTAACCAAATTATTTATTTCCTCACCATTCAAAACCAGTTTAGTTAATGATTTAGATGAATCAAAAGACCAGGAACTATTAGCACGATCTTTTATACTATTGTCTTCTTGCAACACTATATGCAAAGAATAATTCTGCTCTGTTTTATTAAGTCGTCCTTCTCCCCAAAGAATCTGTCCGGCTTCTAACTTTTTGTCATGTTTTGGCTCATTTATGCGAATCACTTCCCATTCGCCAAGCAGATCTTTATCTTTAATCTTTATCGAACTACTTCCAGCATATCTTTCAGGAGAAACAACCGGCCATCCATCGGGATTAAAGAACATTTCTCTAGTGTGCAGCACCATTAACATATTATCCGGTGAAAGGCGACCTTGATGAAACATGAAATATTTACCTTTTTCATCGGTAGTTACTCCGCAATGAGCAGTTCCAGCCCACCCCACATGATTATTAAAACAATACGGAGCAGTAAGTATTGGAAATATATCCGTTGTATCAGACATTGCCTTACCAAAGAAATCGGTAAAAGGTCCTTCCGGCTTATCAGCTCTTCCTACCCTGACATTATAAGTGGTCATCAATGGATCATAGGATACAAACAGATAATACTTTTTAAACTGAGGATTATATACAATTTCGGGAGCTTCCATATTATCAACTTTATAATTGGCTCTGCGCGCAACCAAATGTCCTAAATCTGCGTTTTTCATTGCTAATCCTGTTTCCGGATTTAGCTGAACACAATAAAGACCTCCAAAGAATGAGCCGTAATGCATCCACATTTTTCCATTGGAGGGATCAACGATAACAGTTGGGTCAATGGCGTTCATGGGCGTTTCTTTATTTGTACGGACTACACATCCTTTCTGAATCCAAGGCCCTTCTGGTGAAGACGACTCGGCTAAGCCTATATATGAATTCTTCTGCCCGAAAGCAGATACACAATAATAAAGTCTGTAACTCTTTCCATGCTTAATGATATAAGGTGCCCAAATATTAGTAGCCCCTTTTCCTTCAGAATTACTTCTCACCCACTCCACCGCTTCACGAGGAATTTCGGGGAAAGCCCATCCTTCAAATTCCCAATGAACCAAATCTCTGGATTTACGCACCTGTATATATCCTAATGGAACATTATGTTTTTTTGCTTCATCCTTATTTTCACCATAAATTGCATCTGTTGAATACATGTAATAAGTATCACCAAACTTCTTACAAGCAGGATCGTGAACGTTGTAGGTTCCCCACTTCTTATAGTTTTCCATACCCGACAAAAAGAGATAATTGTCAGGCCAGGGATTTGAAGCTGGAATAATTTTCAGATCGGACGATGATTTGCAGGAGAGCATTACAGTCACTACAATTAATGTAAAGAATACTCTGAGATGTAAATCCTGATGTTTTTTCATATAGCAGTATAAAATCCTTTTATTAAAACTATCTACAAAAATAGACGACAAGCGAACAGCTTAAGGTGGACATCTGTCTCTTTTAAGTGGACAAACCATTAAACACGACATAAAAACAAAGATATCTGCACATGAAAGAAAAAGAGTTTAATTATATTTGCCTCGTTAATCGGTTAAATATGAGAAATAGAATTTCACTCTGCACCTTATTTTCACTTGTTGTCTTTTTATCTTCTTTCAAAGCGTTAGCATTACCAAAGAGCCTGACAACCAGATATAATTTCAGCTGCATCACTATGAATGACGGGCTGTTGCATAACTTTATAGACGATATATATAAAGACAAACAAGGTTTTCTTTGGATTTCTACTGCGGGAGGAGGACTATCCAGATATGATGGTTATGAGTTTACTCATTATAATATAAACACATGGCCTATTTCCCTGAAAAGTAATTTTATCCACAAAGTTTGCGAGGATAACTTTAAGCGTTTATGGATAATATCCGAAAAAGGGACAGACATATTAAATCTCTCATCGCTAAAAATTAATCAACTGACTTATAAGGATAAAACCTTAGATCAGATACTGAACAAATCGGCAAATACAATATTGAAAGATAGCAGAGGAAATATCTGGTTATCTGTGAAAGACGCATTATATAAAATAGAATTTACTCCGGATGGTGCTATTGCTCATATCTATTCTCTGATACTGAAATTGCCATCTTCAAACAACCAAATCGTTGCAATAAATGAAATAAACGGAGAAATATGGGTTGGGCATAATAGCACTATATTTAAGGTGTTGACCAATAAATCCGGAAAGCTTGTATTTTCAACTATTTCTGATAAGCTGAAATTAGTAAAAGGCAGCTACATAAACGTAATCTTTGAAAAAGAAAATGAAGTGTGGATTGGAAGTGATCGCGGACTATTCAGATACAACAAAACAAATGAATCTATAAAACACTATGTGCATAATGAAAGTGTGCAAGGTTCTATTTCACAGAACCAGATTACTGACCTCGCTGAAACAAATGATAAGCAATTAATTGTAGCAACTTTAAAAGGACTCAACTTCTATGATCCTATAAACGACAATTTTATGCATATCAATCGTGATGAGAAGGACGACTGTTATAGCATAAACTGCGATTTCATTAATTGCTTGCTTGTTGATAGGAATCTTATCTGGGTGGGTACCGAAGCAGGAGGTTTGAACAAGATTGCCCCAAAAAAGCTTTCAATACACAATTATATATATAATGAAAACGATCCGGGATCCATTTCCAGAAATCCGGTCAATGCTATTTATGAAGATAAAACAGGAAATCTATGGATAGGAACAGTAGAGGGTGGACTTAATCTGAAAAGAAAAGATAGTGATAAGTTTATTCATATTACATCGGGTAACAGTTCTCTTAGTCATAATTCTGTAAGTGCTATAACTGCTGATGAATATAACCATCTTTGGATAGGGACCTGGGGAGGAGGCATAAATATACTCGACATGAGCAACATTTCTCATCCTGCATTTGAGCACATAACTTCCGGCACTCACCCCGAATTCACTATCGATTTCGTTGGAGCTCTATGCTATGATCCTATTAATAAGGGTATTTGGATTGGATCGAACAGAGGTATTTATTTCTATGATATAAAAATAAAAAAACTCATTTCTCCTTTTCCTTTTAGTGTAACAAAGAATATTCTGGGTACAATAGGCTCACTAATCGATAAGAAAAACAAGTTGTGGATAGGAACCTCGGACGGAGCAATGATCATCGACTTAAAATCATTTGCCAGAAATCATTCACACTTTTCATATAAGTATTTAAAATATAAAAGTAACAAGCCCGATTCTCATTGTGTTGACAAAATAAACTGTCTTTACGAATCATCCAACGGAACAATCTGGCTGGGAAGTAATGGATATGGTTTATACAAACTATTATCACGAGATAATGAGAACTATCAGTTTCAATCGTTCACAACGGCACAAGGACTAGCCAATAATTGTGTTCTGGGTATTCTGGAAGATCAGAGAGGCCGTCTTTGGTTAAGTACGTGCAACGGAGTTTCCTGCTATAATCCCAGCACAAATAAATTTATTAATTACACCAAAGAAGATGGATTAATAAGTAACCAATTTTACTGGAATGCATATTGCAAATCAAACATTAATCAGAATCTTTATTTTGGTAATATTGGGGGATTAATAGCGATTGACGGGAATAAAATACAGTCAAAACCATTAAATGAAAAGGTTCTTTTCACCAGACTTAGTGTTCTAAATGAGAATATCTATCCTGGCAAGGGGAACTATATTGATGTAGATATATCACAGGCAAAATGTTTAAAATTGCATGAAAAAGATAAATCTTTCTCCATTGAATTCTCTGCAATGGATTATGAGATATCAAATACAGCAACCTATTCATACAGGTTACTCGGATTTGACGATAACTGGGTAAAGGTTCCTTCGAGCAGGCGTATAGCAAGTTATACCAACTTACGCCCAGGAACTTATACTTTACAGGTGAAATGTGATGCTGAATCAGAGATACAGTCAGGTAACATAACTGAACTAAAAATTGTTGTTTCTCCATTCTTTTATAAAACAACATGGTTTATTTGTCTGATACTGATTATCCTTTCTTTCACAATTTACAGACTGTATAAGTGGCGTATTGATTCATTGAAGAATCAGAAAGAACAGCTTCGCATAAAAGTAGAAGAACGTACTCATGAACTGGAAGAGCAAAAGCATATACTTGAAGAACAAACAAAAGAACTTTCGCGCCAGAACGAAATTCTTACACAGCAAAACGAAAAAATAACCCGACAGAAAGGGCAGTTAATCAAGATGTCGAAGAAGGTTCAGGAACTAACAATTGACAAGCTGACTTTCTTTACCAATATCACTCATGAATTCAGGACTCCTATCACCCTGATTATGGGGCCTATTGAGAGAGCTCTTAAGTTAAGCTACAATCCTCAGGTTATAGAGCAATTACATTTCGTTGAAAGAAACTCCAGACATTTACTTTCACTCGTAAATCAATTGATGGATTTCCGCAAAGTTGAATCTGGTAAAATAGAGATTGTAAAGGTTCCGGGCAATTTCAAAAAATTTATTGACGATATAATCGAGCCTTTTGAGGCCTTCGCCCGCGAAAGAAACATCAATATCGAAAAGGTATTCCGTCTTAGTTCTCCGGTTATTCTGTTTGATGAAGATGCAATGGATAAAGTAATAACCAATCTTTTGTCGAATGCAATAAAATATACTCCCAATAACGGAATCGTTTCTATTTACATTTCTTCTTTAATAGACAGGGAAACATTGAAGGAGAAACTGTATATTTCAATAAAAGATAGCGGTGCCGGTATTGTTGAAGAGGATATTTCCAAGATATTCAACAGGTTCTATCAATCCAAAGGAAGTGTAAAATACCCAGTATACGGGCAAAGTAGCACGGGTATAGGTCTGTATCTGTGTAAACAGATTGTGCATCTTCAGGGAGGAACTATTCAGGCAAAGAATAACCGTACCGGAGGTGCTGCTTTCAGAGTTGTTCTTCCTTTGTTACGTGAAGAGCATCCTAAGAAAGAGACAAATGTTGCCAATCAGCTTCAAGCAGCAAATGAGATTAAGGATAATAAACTGCTTATTTCAGGAGGACGTCTTAACATGTTAATTGTTGAAGATAATAAAGACATGCGTAGTTATATCCGTTCAATATTGATAGATAAGTTTAATGTTACTGAAGCCGAAAACGGTGAACAAGCACTGGCTATATTAAATCATCAGAGTATTGATTTTATCATAAGTGACCTGATGATGCCTGTAATGGACGGACTGGAATTATCCAGAAAAGTAAAAGAGAACTTTTCTATATCTCATATTCCATTCCTGATGCTTACTGCAAAGACCTCAATTGAAACCCGTATTGAAAGCTATAAAATTGGAGTAGACGAATATTTACTCAAACCGTTTGATGAAGATTTGCTATTGGCTCGTATAAACAACATTCTAGAAAATCGTAAACGCTATCAGAAGCAATTCAGTTTTAAAATGGACGTTGATATTCTTAATGTAGAAGAGGAATCTTGTGATAAGAAGTTCATGGATAAAGCAATTAGTGTTATTAAGGAAAACTATAAGAATTCTTATTTCGAGGTAAGTGACTTTATTGAATCAATGGGGGTTAGTAAAAGTATACTTAACAGAAAGATGCAGAATCTTGCCGGACAATCTGCCGGACAGTTTATCAGGAACTACAGGCTGAACATTGCCAGGGAACTAATTTTAAAGAACCGTACTACCAGAAATATGAATATATCTGAGATAGCTTATGAAGTAGGATTCAATGATCCTAAATACTTCACCCGGTGCTTTACCAAACATTTTGCAGTTACACCTAGTTCTTTAATGGAGTCTGATAAATAATTTAATGTATAGATACTTTACGCAGTGGTGACAAACTTTGAATAAAACTTCTTTTATATGTCTTGGGATAAAATTTAGCACCCCCATCACCACGGGGTTTCAGAAGGAGGTACCCTGTTACCCCTCGAAAACAACCTTTATAAATTTGTTTTTTCGGAATAAAACTGTGCAAAAATTAGTTAACGCATAATAAGCTGTCTATAAACACATTAACCATAAAAGACAGATATTATGTTCTCCTTTTGTAGAATTAATAAGGTTCAACTATGTATGCAATTTTTATTCGCCAATAATTTTAGTTTATTCCTCAATAAATAGATAACCTTTGCCCAATAAATAAAATCTATTCACCAATGGATTTTATAGCAAAAGAATGGCATAATACCCGTTTTTACCTTAAAAGAAGCATTTATCCACCCCTAAAATTCTTTTGTCCACCTTGATAGAGTTATTCACTAATACATTTGTGAGCAAACAAAACAGGAATTATGTCCCTATTCAACATTCAGATTTAGGTACATGATAACAATAGTTTGAATACCTTTTTAACAGAATAATAAGGATTAAGAATGGGAATTACCTATTCTCATAAATGGAAAGTTGCCTATGAAATAAAAACATATTTATCTTTCTCTTTTTGTATAACCCTTACATTAATTTTCAAATTTACTATTAAATAACAATCTTAATTTTATGAATTTAAAACTGCGAAAAACTAAAGCTAAAGATATGATTAGATTCAAAAAAATATGGCCTATTGGATTCTTTTTCCTTATCTCAGCATGTGGGTCGGACGATAATCCTGCTTCAGAAGACCCAACTATTCCACCAACTACGGAGACTTACACTGCACCTACTTATAAAGACGATTATAGCAGCATTGCCTCATGGGAAAACCGTAGTAACTGGAATCTGGCCAATGTGCACGACCCCACAGTAGCCAAATGTGGCGATTACTATTATATGTATTCAACCGACGCTTCTTATGGAAATGCTCACGACGGACACGGACACTTCCTTTACAGACGATCAAAAGACTTAGTAAACTGGGAGTTCAAAGGAATGGCCATGAGTGAAACACCTGCATGGGTAAAAGACACGCTCAACAATATGCGCCAAAGAGAAGGACTGCCAGCAATTGCCTCTCCCTCTTATGGCTGCTGGGCTCCGGTTGTGCGCAAAGTGGGAAGCAAATATAGAATGTATTACAGCATTGTTGTTGATAATTATATTAAGACCGGAGCACAAAACACCGCAGCCAACTTTGATAATTCATGGACAGAAAATGCTTTTATTGGTTTAATGGAAACTGACGATCTGGCTTCTAATATTTGGTTAGACAAGGGAATGGTTGTTTGTTCCTCTACAGATAGAGGAAACAACTGGTATAGAGCTAGTTTAACTGACTGGAGCGGATATTTTAAATGGAATGCCATTGACCCTTCATTTATTGCAACTCCAAACAATGAGCAATGGCTTATTTACGGTTCCTGGCATTCTGGTATAGTGGCCGTTAAGCTAGACCCGAATACAGGAAAGCCTTATCAACTAAATTCATTGGCCGATTATGGAACCTGCATTGCAACCCGAACTACGGGAAACAGATGGCAGGGATCAGAGGCTCCTGAAATTATTTATAATGAAAGTACTGGCTATTATTATCTGTTCTTAGCATACGATGAATTATCTGTTGCTTACAACACCCGTGTATGCCGTTCAAAAAACATAACTGGTCCTTTTGTGGGTATTGATGGCAAAGATATTACTCAGGGAGGAGAATGTTGGCCTATGCTTACACATCCTTATAAGTTTAGCAATCACTCTGGTTGGGTAGGTATATCTCACTGTTGTATTTTCCAGAATCCTGATACTAAAGAATGGTATTACGGTTCGCAAGGACGTCTTCCGGCCAATACAAATGGAAATGCTTACAGCAATGCCATTATGATGGGGCAAGTCAGATCTGTAGAATGGACAGAAGATGGATGGCCGGTTGTTATGCCAGAGAGATATGCCGCAGTTCCACAAAGTGCAATATCTGAAAGTGACTTGATAGGAAATTGGGAACACGTCACTTTATCTTATCAATATCAAACACAGCAAGTATCAAAAAGTATAGTCCTTTCAGCAAATAAAACTGTAAGCGGTGCTATTACCGGGAGCTGGTCTTATGATGCAAGCAAGAAGATTCTGACTATAGGTACATATAAAGTAAAAGTTCAGAGGGGACTGGATTGGGAAGCTACTCCACGTACAACAACTATCATTTACTCGGGACTTACAGACAAAGGTATTTCACTTTGGGGTAAAAAAGTAAAATAATTATTCCAGATCTGAATTCTATTCAGCGGATAACGGATATAGATAAACTATATATTACTTTTCAATAGGGTGAACTATAAAGGGGGAACTAAATAATTTGTCCCCCCTTTTACTTCCAAAAGACAAGTAAATAATACAACTTAAAAGCAGCATGCACTGGGAGTTTTATTATTGGATTTATTAATTGTAAAAAATACACTTTTATCCACTAAGAAAACACATTTGTCCACCTTGTACTATTGGTGGTCATTTATATTTGCCATAATTATAAAAGCACAATTAACCTTTAATATTAATATTATGAAGAAAAGAAAATGGCCGTCATTTCTGTTGGCGGTATTTGCAGTTCTTTCGTTAGGTGCCTGTGATGAGTGGGGATTAATGGACCCTCCTGCAGGAAATCAAATTTATCCTAAACTAGAACTAAAAGGAGAATATAAGTTTGAAGAAGAACTTTCTCCTGAAGAATTTACTCTATCCGCCTATGACGGAGGAGAAGTTCCCCGAATTGTTACTGACGAATTCAAAGGGAAAGTACTCAATCTTAATGGAGGGTATACTCGCCTGAACAATCCTTTGTATAATGTAAAGGTGCAGACGGGAATATCTATCACCATGTGGATAAAAACAGCGGCGGACAATTTACAAGGTGCCATATTTTCATTTGCCAATGAGGATAATTCGGAGCGTATCTTTTTTACACCTAATGCCTGGTTGCACCGCGACAGTTTGAGTGTTGCCAGCGAGGTTAACAAGCCTACAAGCGTTTCAACTGCACCATTCACTGCCGATAAATGGCACTACATGGCACTTATCATCACCACTGAAGGTTACACCTTATATATAGATGGTGAAAAGAGTAGTGAAGAACTTACTTCCACCCAGGCAGGTTCTTTTGACTATCCAAATCTTGTGCAGGCATTTCCACGCCTGCCGTACCTGTATTTTGGTTACGGCTCATCCGTACAGCCTAAGGCTATGCGTATTGATGACGTGAAAATATATCGGAACGTGATTACCTCTAAGGAGATTGCTGTACCGACAGTAACCGGAGGAGAAGAATATCGCTTCCCGCCAAGAGGAACTGTTGGGTATTACACTCTTGACAAGACATTCGCAAATAGTCTTAATACATCACAAAGCGGTGAATTAATCACTGTTGAAACTCAAGCTACCCCATCTGCATTCGAACAAGATACTGACAGAGGTATGGTATGGCACCAGCAAGAAGGTTGGACAGGCAATGCCAATGGTTGGGCATATTCTCGCTTCGACAATCCTTTGAAGGGTAAGACTTTAGAAGATGGTCTTAGTGTTTGTATGTGGATTAATCCACCAACACTGAACTGGTGGGATCAGATTTTTGTAATGAACGATGGAACAAACAAATTCTGGTTCAATGCCATTGGTTACCTTGGCTATAATGGAGCAGGGGGCTGGTTTGATTGTCAGAATAACAATGCAGATAACGCACTAACTCCAGGTAAATGGACTTTTGTTACTATAAACATTTCTACCGATGGGTTTGCAGTTTACTACGACGGAAAACTGAAGTTTGACAAAGACAATAACGGGGCGTTTGCTTCGGGCGACTTTAAAGGCTACACCAACGTATTGAACATGTTTACTTCCGCTAATAACTTCTACCTGGGTTACGAAACATGGTGGAAAGCGGCGCCTGCATTGATAGATGATATGTTCTTTGTAACAAGACCTTTGACGGAAAAGGAAATACAAAATCTCTATGCTGACACCAAGAAAGCATCAGGAGGAGTTCCGGTTAGTCCTGCATATGCACCTTCATTGGTAGGCTATTATCCGTTAAATAACTCTTTTGCAAATGCAGTCAATGCAGCACAGGGAGGCGAACTTATTACCGTAGAGACTCAGGCTACTCCATCAGCCTTCGAACAAGATGCAACCAGAGGTTCTATCTGGCATCAACAAGAAGGATGGACCGGAAATGCCAATGGCTGGGCATATACACGTTTCGATAATCCGCTGAAAGGTAAGAATATAACAGAAGGTCTAAGTGTTAGTATGTGGCTCAATCCGCCCACATTAAACTGGTGGGATCAAATCTTCGTTCTAAACGACGGCACAAGTAAACTCTGGTTTAACGCCATTGGTTATCTGGGCTACAATGGAGCAGGCGGATGGTTCGACTGCCAGAATAATAATGCGAGCAATGCACTAACGGCAGGTGTATGGACATTAGTTACCATCAACTTTACGCCTGATAAATTTGAAGTTTATTATAATGGAGTACTTAAGTTTAACAATGAAAATAATGCAGCATTTGGTTCAGGTGACTTTACCGGATACAACAATATTCTGAACATGTTTAAAACAGCTAATAACTTCTACTTCGGTTACGAAACCTGGTGGAAAGCTGCCCCGGCATTGATTGACGATGTGTATTTCTGCGCCAGTCCGTTGTCGGCTTTACAAGCTGCAGCTTTATATAATGCGACGAAAAAATAGCCTTGTTATTTCCATAAAATAAAGAAAATATGAAAGATAAACAAATGAACACCAAATCATCCAGGAGCACATTTCAGCTCCTGAGATGGTTGTCGGTATTCCTGATGCTGCTGATCGGGCAAACTTTGTCGGCACAACAGCGGCAAGTGACGGGTATAGTGAAAGATTTGGTTGGTGAACCTATCATAGGTGCCAGTGTATTAGAGAAAGGCACAACAAACGGTGCAATTACTGACTTGGACGGAAACTTCAAACTGACAGTAAGCAACGTAGAGAAGGCTGTTCTGCAAATCTCTTATGTTGGCTATCAGACACAACAAATACCTGTAAACGGGAAAACATTATTGAATGTAATCCTGAAAGAAAATACAAAATTATTGGATGAAGTAGTGGTCGTTGGTTACGGTGCCCAAAAGAAAGAAAGTGTGGTTGGAGCTATTTCTCAAGTTTCCAGTAAGGAACTGCTTGCTTCTCCCGCTGCCAATATTTCTCAGGCAATAGCCGGAAAGATCCCAGGTGTAATTACTACGCAAACATCCGGTGCTCCGGGACAGGACGATACGAAGATTAATATCCGCGGACGGGCTACCTTTGCAGGCGATGGCTCACCACTTATTCTGGTTGATGGTGTAGAACGTGAGTTTTCACAGATTGCTCCTGATGATATAGAAACTATTTCTGTTTTGAAAGATGCCTCTGCCACTGCTGTTTATGGTGTACGTGGTGCTAACGGTGTAATGCTTATTACTACCAAACGTGGTCGTGATCAGAAACCAGAAGTGAGCTTGACGGCAAACATGCAAATTCAGAGTCCTACACGTAGCGACACATATCTTGATTCTTATCAGTCGGTGACGTTGTTAGAAGAAGCTTTGAAAAACGATGGATTGCCTTCTCAATTCTCGGCTAACGATATAGAAATGTATCGTAAGTCGTCCACCGGACAGTTAAGTGGTTTAGATGCCATGCTTTATCCCAACGTGAATTGGTACAACGAAGTTTTGAAAAGTTCAGCTCCTGCACAACGTTACAACGCTAGCGTTCGAGGAGGAACTAAGCGCATGCGATACTACGCTTCTGCCGAACTATACGATCAGAAAAGTTTAATCAGAGAACTTAGCCAGGATACGTATGGAAACTCTTCCAGCCCCAGTTATCGCCGGTATGCTTTCCGCGCTAACATGGACTTGTTCCTGACACAAGACTTGACATTCTCCGTAAACTTTGGAACTCGTTTCGAGGAACGTCGCGGATCTAATACTAACGAAAGCAGTACATACAGTCAAACTTTCTACGAACTGAACCATACACCAGGTTGGCTCTTCCCTGTATCATATCAGGTACAGAATGGAGAAAGCACAAAAACCTTGTACGGGGGTAGCTCACAGTATCAAAGCAATATTGTTGCAGCATTAGCCAAAGGTGGTTACTATCGTGCTACCAATACCATAAATGAAACCAACTTTATTTTGGATTATAAAATGGATTGGCTAACCAAAGGATTGAGTGCCAAAGGTATGGCATCATTCGACTATGATTCTTATTATAAGAAGATGTTCAAGGCCGACTTTGCTACGTATGAACTAAATGACCGCAATAATTACGAATCAATTGATGCTTACAACCAGTTTAATTCGGATGGAGAACTAGGCTATAGTAAGGATAACAGTACCACTTACAAACTTTACATGGAAGCCCAGATTAACTATGCACGTCAGTTTGGAAAGCATGATGTAACAGCTATGGTACTTTATAATCAGAATGATTACCGCTATAACTCTGAGCTGGCTAAACGTTACCAAGGATTGGTAGGCCGTGTAACTTATGGCTACGATGACCGGTATCTTGCTGAGTTTAATGCAGGTTATAACGGTTCTGAAAACTTCCTCAAAGGCAAGCGCTTCGGTTTTTTCCCTGCTGTTTCAGTAGGATGGCGCATAAGCAAAGAAGAATTTATGGCCAGCACACAAGAATGGCTGAACAACCTGAAAGTTCGTGCTAGCTACGGTGAAGTGGGAAATGACATTTATACAGTAAACGGAACCAGTCAACGGTTTTTGTATCAAGAAAAATGGTCTCAAATCGGTAATGACTATTATTTTGGCAGCTCCGGTAAAACAGGTATTTATGAAACACAATATCCTAACCTCGGAGTAACATGGGAACGTGCCCACAAGTACAACCTCGGTCTTGAGTTTGGTTTATGGAATGGATTGTTGAATGGTAATATTGATGTCTTTTACGAAAAACGCAACGATATCCTGACTGCATACCTTACTCGTCCACAGTGGGTGGGTGTGGCTCTGGCAGCTGGTAACTTAGGTGAAACTAAAAACAGCGGTTACGAACTTGAGTTGAAGCACAACAAACGCATTAATAAGGATCTAAGCTACAACGTAGGACTAACTTATTCACATGCACGTAACGAGATTATAAGTATGGATGAACCGGAACAGAAGACTGCTTACCGCAAACGCGAGGGTAATCCTATCAATCAGTATTTTGGTTTGATTGCCGAGGGCTTTGTAACACAGGCAGATCTGAATAATCAAGACTTTCCGGTATCTACGTTTGGTACGGTGAAGGTGGGTGACCTAAAATATAAGGATGTAAACGGTGACGGTTTCATTGACGATCGCGACGAAAGTCGTATTGGAAATAGTGACATCCCAGAAAACACTTACGCATTATCTCTGGGTCTTAATTACAAAGGATGGGGATTTAGCATTATGTTCCAAGGGGTAGATCACGTGAGTCGTTACTATGATGCTGAATCGATGTATGCTTTCGTTAGCGGTGGCAAGGTGAAAGAGCATCATTTGGGACGCTGGAATCCAGAGGAGAGCGAAGCTTACAATCTGCAACATGCCACTTATCCTTTGTTGCACTATGACAATTACGGTGACCACAATCAGCGCACCAATTCTTTCTTCTTGAAGAACGGATCGTTTGTTCGTCTGAAAAACATTGAGTTGAGTTATACACTGCCTCAAAACTGGTCTAAGTTGGCAGGTATGAGCGACTGTCGCCTTTACATGAATGCCAACAACTTGATTACCTGGGATCATTTGGACGGCTTGACCGATCCTGAAAGTAATGGATCTAACCGCTACCCTATTATGAAAACAGTGAACTTTGGTGTAAACATTAAATTCTGACACACATGAAGAAAACAATATTATACAGTTTGCTAGCGCTATCGATATCTGCAAGTGTTCTCACTTCGTGCGAAGATGCATTCGGTAGTTTTTTAGACAAGCAACCCAGTAACGAATTAACAGAAGAACAAGTGTTCGGAGACTGGAGTTTGATGGAGCAATATCACTTTGATACTTATAACTTCCTACGCCACGGAGCATGCCGCATTAAGGATTCCTGGCTAGATGCTGCAACTGATCTGGCGGAAACCAGTTATGCAACAGGCGGTGTACGTACTACTTTTAATATCGGTAATTATTATGGATCTGACGGAGCTGCAGAACTCTCTGACACTTGGGAACATTATTATCGTGGCATCCGCAAATGCAACATGATTATTAATCGCATTGATAGTGTACCTAAAAGCCCTGATCTTAGCAATGATAAGTATTTGCAGGACAAAACAAACTATACTTCCGAAGCTCGCTTTTTGCGTGTATGGTTTTACTGGGAATTGTTTTTACGTTACGGACCGGTGCCCATCGTTACAGAAGTGCTTGATCCTGATGGAGACTTGCTGACCGGATATACTGATAGACCAACAGTAAAAGAGTTTGCAGTAGATTTCTTACTGAAAGAGTTGAGTGAATGTGAAAGCGGCTTGCTTACCTATGATGATGCATGGAACGCTACCTATGCCGGTCGTATCGGACAGCCTATGGCACGCGCGCTTGCTTCACGTATTAAACTGTACATGGCAAGTCCTCGATACAGTGCCGAAAGTGGTGTTACCTGGCAGGAAGCTTCCGATGCCGCAAAGAGCTTTATACAAACCTATGGCTCTAAGTTTGCACTCTTTACAGAGGAAACAACAGACGGTATATTACCATACAATAATGCTTTACTTCGTACTACTTATCTGGACAAAAACAAAGAAATAATCTTTTTCCGAAACGATGTAGCAGTGGGTTGGAGTGCAATACAAAATGACACACCAGTTGGTGAAGGAGGAAAAGGAGGTCTTTGTCCCTCACAAAACTTGGTAGATATGTATGACATGATTGACGGCTCTTCACCCTTCAGTACTTATGATACAACGGGTGCACCAGTATACAATAGTAACGGGCAACCCACTGTTAATGCAGCTAGTGGTTATAACGACGCTACTATGTGGACAGGACGCGACAAACGATTGGAAGCTACCGTACTTTATCAAGGTACCAAGTGGGGTAACGGAACTATTAATGTTATCAAAGGACAACGAGACAATCCAGTGGGTAATGCTAATGCCACTCCAACAGGATATTATGTACGCAAATATATTCCAGAAGCTATTTTAAGTTCTGTACATACAGGCACCTCACGTCGTTTATGGACATTTATTCGTTATGCAGAAATTATGCTGAACTATGCAGAAGCATTGAACGAAGTACAAGGCCCTTCCACAGAGGTTTACAATATGCTCGATCAGATTCGCCATCGTTCCGGTATTACCGGTTCAGTAGCTAATCGTAGCGACCTTACAAGTTCAAAAGAAGCCATGCGAAACTTCATTCACAAGGAACGTACGATAGAGCTGGCTTTCGAGGAACATAGAGCTTGGGATGTACGTCGCTGGAATGTGGCAGTTGAAGCTCTCTCTCGTCCAATTTATGGCATTGATGTAGCAACCAATGGAACTATCAGCCGCAAAACAGCACAGAAACGTATATTCGAGAAAAAGATGTACCTCTATCCAATACCTGAAGGTGAAGTCTGGAAGACCAATATTGAGAACAACCCGGATTGGAAATAATTCTTAAATTGAATAAATATGAGTAACATAAAATATATTATAAGAAAATGCACAGCAACGGGCAGATATCTGTTGCTGCTAAGCTTTCTCTGGATGCAAACAAACGTCCTTGCACAGAACGAGCAAATATTGAAAGGCCGGATTGTGGACAGTAAAGGTAATCCCGTGGCTGGAGCTGTAATCAATATAGCCGAACAAAGCAGCATTGCTCTGTCGGACAAAGATGGATACTTTAGTCTCAATAATGTGAAATCTCAGGATGAGCTTTGTGTAAGTAGCATCGGTTATTTAAACACTACCGCACAAGTCAACTTCAAGGAGGGTTTTCAGATTGTATTATCGGAAGACTTGGATGAATACCTGCACACCATGCCTGTTCCTTTCGGGCGTAAAGCAAAGAAACTAATGACAGAAGCAACTTCCGTGGTAACAGGAGAAGAGTTGCAAAAACACCCGATTACTATCTTGCAAAATGCTTTTACTGCCACCGTTAACGGTATGGAAACTTACGAATGGAGTAGTGAACCGGGATGGAGTGAAACGGCTATGTACATTCGCGGTATACGTACCATGAATCAAAATGCACGTGCTCCACTTGTTATTGTAGATAATGTGGAGCGAGATCTCTCTTTTCTTGATGCTTTTCCTATAGAAAATATCACAGTACTAAAGGATGCTGCAGCTACTGCTATCTACGGAATGAGGGGGGCAAATGGTGTAATACTTGTAACTACTAAGCGTGGACAAGCAGGTAAAACCAACATTAACTTTACTCAGGAAGTAGGTTATCAGATGCTGAGCAACAAAATGGAATTGCAAAATTCCTATAATATGGCATTGACCCGTAACCAGGTTCGCTATTTGAGTGGAAGTGATCCAATGTATACAGACGAGCAGGTTGAAAAATATCGTCGTGTAAGCAATGGTGAAACATTAGAGGGAATTGACCGCTATAGATATTTCGACACAAATTGGTTTGAACAATTGTATCGGGATGCTGCTCCCATGTACAAAACCAACATGCAGATAAGCGGTGGAAACAATCGCGCCCGTTACTACGTATCTTTCTCTTATCTTCGTCAGGAAGGTATGTGGAACGAGAAAGGAACCAACTGGAATGAGAACTTCAATACTCAACACATGTTAAACAGATGGAACCTGCGATCTAATATAGATATTGATGTGACAAAGTTTCTAAACGTATCATTAGATCTTGGTGGTCGTATCGATAATATTAACCAACCTACTGAAGGGGTGTTTGCCCTAACTACATTTGGAGCGGTAGAGGCTAATCCTATGGAACCAGTATACTGTCCTAACGGTGAACTTTATGCTAGCAGTACAGCCAACAATCCTCTACGTTATCTGGCTGCCAGTGGTCAGGAAAAGAACCGTCGTCGTAATCTGTATAGTACATTGAGTGTAAATGGTGATCTGAGCAGTCTGTTGAAAGGTTTAAAAGTGAATACCACTGTGAGTTTCGATTCCTATGAGACATTTGAATCTACTCAGCGAAATGCTATTAATACGTATAACTACGACTACACTAACGCGGCTGTTAATGATCCGTCAGCATTTACTTATACTAAATATACTTCGTACTCTGCACTGACAAACCCATCTGCTAATCAACGTGAATATTACTATCACCTGAACTTCAATGCAGGGCTGAATTATAGCAATAATTTTGGTAAGCATGCAGTAGATGCACGTGCTTTTGTCCGTACTTACCAGAATGTAGTAAGCGGTAGCACATCGTCAGAACGTACGTTGTCATTCAACGGTCAAGCTACGTATGCTTATGATAATCGTTATATTTTGTCAGGCAATATTAGTCGAATGGCAAGCGATAACTTTGCTCCTGAAGAACGTTGGGGTACTTTTTACGGTACATCAGTGGGATGGGTAGCATCAGAAGAATCATGGTTGAAAAACAAAAACATTGATTTATTAAAACTACGTGCTTCTTATGGACGTGCCGGACAGTCGAACACCGGTACCGGACGTTATCCGTATCAGGGAACTTACTCTAGTGGTACAGGTTATAGTTTTGGTTATTCTCAGAGTAATATCGGAGGATACTATGAGAGCAAAGCTGGTAATAGCAACAACAAGTGGGAAGTATCCGACATGTTAAATATCGGTCTTGATTTTGATTTCTGGGGAGAGAAACTGTATGGTGCAGTGGATGTGTTCAAAGAATGGCGTTCGGGTATTTTGGTAACACGTTCTACCATTCCTTCGATTATCGGAGTATCTGTAAGTTCGGATTCTTACGGAAAAGCAGAAAGTAAAGGACTTGAAGTTACTTTAGGCCATCGCGGCAAAATAGGTAAGGTAAATTATTATCTGGAAGGTTTGTTAACCTGGAACACAAATAAGGTTACAGAGATGGATGAAACGGAACCAAACGTGGAATGGCAACGTAAAACGGGTCGTCGGATTTATGATGGTACGGAAGTTGCTGCCTTGTATGAAAGTTCATTTAATAACACTGTGGGTGGATGGAATATTTACAAATTCGAACAGTGGGCGAATGATCCAGACAAAGTTGCTACTAGCCAGCAAGATGCAATTGAAAATCCGGGAAAATATCCGTATCACTCGGCATCCAATGGCAAACAGACTTTAGGTACGGCTGTCTTCAAAGATTTGAACGGAGACCGACAAATTGATTCTAACGACATGACGCCCGATACCTATACAATTATTCCTGAATTGATACCGGCATTGAATATTGGTTTGGAATGGAATGGCTTTGATGTACGCGCTGTATTTAATGCTTATCTCAACCGTAGTGTATTTCTTTCACCTGCCATCAGTTTTAGTGGTTGGAGTAACATGGGTACACACGAAGTGACGAAGGCATGGGGGTACTATAACGACAACCCTAGTGACCCACGCAATATTAATGCGGCCTATCCACGTCCGCTTTACGGAGGTTTTAATGCCATTGACTCTGATCGCTCTACAGGTACATACAAGAATGATATCTGGGTAAAAAACGGTAATTACATATCACTGCGTAATGTCGAGATTGGTTATTCGCTTCCAAAAGAACTTATTGCCAAAATTAACATGACAAAATGCCGATTTTACTTTAGCGGATACAACCTATATAACTGGAGTGATCTTCCAAATAACGTAGATCCGGAAAAACCTATGAGTTATTGCTGGTGGTATCCAAAGACCCGTTCGTTTACATTCGGTGTAAATATCGGATTTTAATGTTGTACTTTAAACTTTGAAATAATGAAAAAGATATTGACATATATCACAGCCGGATTGCTGGCCATAGCTTCCAGCTCCTGTAGCGATTATTTAGATAAGGAAGTAGACCTAACCTTATCCGAGGAACAAATATTCAGTAAGTACGAGAATACTCGTGGTTTCCTGGCCAATGTTTACACGTACCTTCCTGATGCCTTTGCCGGATATAGTAACGGACAGTTTCTTGCAGCCTCACGCGACTGTATGACGGATAATTCACTTTCATTCTGGAATGTACACTATTATCACAGCGTGCTGACTGATGCTTATTCTGCAACCAATCACCCTTTTGCTGAAAGTTTTTGGACTAACGATTTGAAGGGAATTAGAGCTGCTAACCAATTTATGAAGAATTCCCGCGAAAGTGTTATCGGTAATGCTGAGAAAACAGGTGATGATAATCACTTATATGACCGTAATATAGCAGAAGCCCGATTGCTGCGTGCTATATTACACTTTGATCTTGCAGGCTGGTTCGGCGATATACCGGTGATTGGTAATGATGAAAACGGTATTCCAATCGTTTTTGAACCAGGAAACGCTTCTGCCATGAATATGTCACGTACAGCTTGTAGCGATGCCTTGAAATGGATTGCTGATGAATGTGACGCGGTGAAAGATATACTTCCTTTCCGCTACAGTAATGAAAATGAAAATTGGGGACGTATGAACGGTGCCGCTGCCTATGCACTTAAATCAAGAGCACTTCTTTACAGAGCTTCTGTATTGAACAATCCTGATGGTAATGCTTCATGGTGGCAGGAAGCCGCACAAGCAGCAAAGGATTTTATCACAAAGAATAATGCACAGGCACATCCATACCAACTGTTTACAACAGACGATAATGACCCGAAAGAAAACTATTATCAATGTTTTGTTTCTACGCCTCACCTGAACAACGAATACATTCTGAGTCGTTCCGAATGGAATACTCGTGAAATTGAGTTATTCTTAGCACCTTGCGGATTTTCCGGCAATGTGAATTCAACGGGACGTACCAATCCTACACAAAACCTGGTGGATTCTTATGAAATGAAGAATGGCAAACCTATTGATGATCCAGCCTCTGGCTACAATGATCAGAATCCTTATGCTAACCGTGATCCACGTTTGGAGCAAACTATTCTGCATCATGGCTCAATTTGGGGAGATAAAGTACAAGAAGAGGAACGTGCTGTTGATGTTTCATATCCAGACGGAAAGGATTACCAAGATTTGCATGGTGGAACAACGACTGGTTATTATACCAAGAAATTCTTGAATAACATGTCTTTCAAGAGTCCTACTACATACGTTCATGCTTGTCCTATTTTCCGTTATGCGGAGATTCTATTGAATGCAGCAGAAGCAATCAATGAATCTGAAGGACCAACCAATGCTTACCAGTATGTAAATCAAGTACGTGCACGCGTAGGTATGCCTGCCTATAGCGGGATGACGAAAGAACAGCTTCGTGAGCGTATCCGTAACGAACGTCGCATTGAACTTTGTTTTGAAGATCATCGTTTCTTTGATGAACGCCGCTGGAAACTGTTTGAAGGTAAGAGTGCCGCTAGCGAGAAAAATCTGCCTCGCTATCAACAGGTTTATAATATTTATAGTGTGGTAGTTACTCCCGGAGCATCTTCTGTTTATAATTATGAAGCGGATGGTACACATCCTTCCAGAGCATTCAATAGTCCGAAGAATTACCGATTCCCTATACCGGATTCAGAAGTGAAAAAAGCACCGCTATTGAAGCAAAATCCTGGATGGGAACTTACTTCTGCCACAGCAGAGTAATATTTATATTCAGTATGTTATTAACTGGTAAATAGATTTTTAGTATTTAAACATTTATTTATTTTCATTGCTCTGCACGCTAATTTTGGCGTGCAGCAGCAATGAAAAACTTCTCCTATCAAAAAGAACACCTTTGTAAAATCCGGTATTTACGAATCTAACCGTTTCCTCTGCCGATTTGAGCACAGTAATATCCGGCTCACAAACAGATGTATAGATACTAATTGAAAACTGGCACTTTATTCAATTCATATTAACAATACAAGCAGACTAAAATCGCCCATTCGATTGAGATACTTGAAAACAACATCAATACAAATACCCGCTTTAACTATCTGTTAATTGACAGCTTGTTTATCCCTGATTTAATACAACTCATAGCCTCGCATCATATCAAATGCCATCTTCTTGGAATGGTAAAGATTGAGAAAACCAACCATGCATAGACTATCCAATAAGAGAACTCAATCTAAAAATAGAAGTCTAACAAAGTTTTCATTCTGAAATAATATTCTCAAGATATCGAGTCATTTGTTAGCATAAAGCATAATTAAATATTATATTGACATATTAATACGAATATATTATATCTTTGCAAAATAATTATAAGAGGATATATACGCATGGATTTATTTGCTAAAAAATCGATAGAAGGTTTGCTAAAGGAGTCTAATGAGACTAGCAGCAATTCATTAAAAAAGACATTAGGACCTGGAAAGTTAGTTGCATTGGGAGTTGGAGCAATCATTGGAGCCGGATTATTTTCCATAACCGGTGGTGCAGCTGCAGAATTGGCCGGACCAGCAATTACCATTTCTTTTTTAATCGCAGCTATTGGCTGTTGCTTTGCAGGATTATGTTATGCTGAATTTGCTTCAATGATTCCTGTTGCAGGAAGTGCATATACCTATTCGTATGCAACTATGGGCGAATTTATTGCCTGGATTATTGGTTGGGATCTGGTTCTGGAATATGCCGTTGCTGCTGCAACAGTAAGTATTAGCTGGAGCCGGTATTTAATAAAATTCCTCGATGGATTTGGAGTTCATCTGCCTTCGAGCCTTACAGCATGTCCATGGGAAGGAGGAGTAGTCAATTTGCCTGCTGTATTTATTGTAATTCTGATGAGTTTACTTTTAATGAGAGGAACAGAAGGTAGCACAAGATTTAATAGCTTTATTGTAGCATTAAAAATTGGAGTAGTTCTTATCTTTATTTTCCTTGGATGGCAATATATTAATCTGGATAATTACACTCCCTATATTCCTGAGAATACAGGAAAGTTTGGTGCATACGGTTGGACGGGGATTCTACGTGCAGCAGCTGTAGTTTTCTTTGCGTTTATTGGATTTGATGCAGTAAGTACTGCTGCTCAGGAAGCAAAGAATCCAAAGCGGAACATGCCTATTGGTATTCTTGCCTCACTAGTAATTTGTACCGTTTTGTATTTCCTGTTTGCTCATGTAATGACTGGCGTTGCAAATTACACAGAATTTAAAGGTCATGATGGTATTGCTCCTGTAGCAATAGCAATTGAACATATGGGACATGCTGACGCAAGCGGACTGATTCACCCGGATTATCCATGGCTGAACCGTGCAATTATATTGGCTATCCTTGCCGGATATTCTTCTGTAATAATGGTTATGCTTTTAGGACAGAGCCGTGTATTCTATAGTATGAGTAAAGATGGTCTGTTGCCGAAGTTATTCTCGGAAATTCACCCTAAGTTCCGTACTCCGGCAAAGAGTAATTTACTATTCTTACTGCTTGTCAGCGTATTTGCTGCTTTCGTACCTTCGAATATTGCAGGTGAAATGACCAGCATCGGTACTCTTCTTGCCTTCATACTGGTATGTATTGGAATCATTGTTTTAAGGAAAAAAATGCCAAATGCTCCAAGAGCATTTAAAACACCTTTTGTTCCCTTTGTTCCTATTTGCGGAGTACTAACTTGTTTGTCGTTGATGATTTTTCTTCCTGCAGATACCTGGATCCGATTATTAGTATGGATGTTAATTGGCCTTGATATTTATGCTGCATACGGAATGAAAAACAGTAAGATAGCAGTTTGGGATGGAAAAGAAAGATCCGGGCAATCAGTATTAAATATCACCGGAGTTTCACTATCCGTTATTCTTATCTTTGTAGCTTTCGCTCATCAAATAACAGCTGGATGGGAAAGCAACAAGATTTTATTAATAACCGCTCTGGTTCTTTCTGTATTCCATATCTTTATTTTCGGAATACGATTAATAAATCAATCTTCGATACCAGCAATTGGTAGAATGAAATTTGCATGTCTGAGAGTAGTCAATAAAAACTCTTTTATAAAAGAACAGGAAAACAAAGAAGATTGAGAATAAAATAGAATATTAAATATCTATAGCGGGGCTATTTCTGAACTAATTCAGATATAGCCCTTTTCTATTACTTAACCTGTTCATAATGAATAATAAGTTATCCAAAATGGAAAACTTTTAGATTTCAATATCAAAAAAAGTTTTCCAAAACTTTCTAAATTAACATAGTTAAGCGAAACAACATATTGTTATATCTACTATCTTTGTTTCGGTTTTGGTAACAAAGTTTATGCTTTAGGAAAAAAGGGAATACCGTGAAATCCGGTAACAGTACCCGCTGCTGTGATTCTCGAAGAACGTGAGTAACAAGCCACTGCATTTATTTGTGGGAAGGCACTTTAAGGGAGAGATAAGTCAGAAGACCTGCCAGAACTTACACATATAGATTATCTTATGCTTTCGGGAGTTAAAGCAAGAGAAAATAGGAATTCGCCAAGATAGGGATATCTTTCGGCGCTAATCTCTTACCGACCTATTCTCTTTCCTCTTCCTTATGCAAAGTTTCTAAATGTGACAACTTATTTGGATTAAAAGTTTCACAAAAAGAATAAGAATATGAACTACGCTGAGATTTGTATTATCAAAAGAGATGGGAAAAAGGAAGATTTCTCTATCAGTAAAATAAAGAATGCTGTAACAAAAGCATTTGATGCAACAGGTATCACGAACGAAGATAAGTTGATAGCTGATATTACAATGCGTGTAATCAGTAACTTTACCACCCCTACTATCTCGGTGGAACAAATTCAGGACCTGGTTGAAAAGGAAATAATGAAAGTTCAACCTGAGGTGGCTAAGAAATATATCATCTATCGTGAATGGAGAAATACCGAACGTGAAAAGAAGAGTCAGATTAAGCAAATCATGGACGGTATTGTTGCTATTGATAAGAACGATGTAAATCTCAGCAATGCAAATATGTCAAGCCATACTCCGGCAGGACAGATGATGACTTTCGCATCGGAAGTCACAAAAAACTACACCTATAGATATTTGCTTCCAAAGAAATTTGCCACTGCTCACCAGTTGGGAGATATCCACATACACGATCTGGATTATTACCCTACTAAAACGACCACCTGTATACAGTATGATATGGATGATCTCTTCGAGCGTGGATTCCGCACCAAGAATGGTAGTATCCGCACTCCCCAATCCATACAGAGTTATGCTACGCTGGCAACTATTATCTTCCAGACAAACCAGAATGAACAACATGGGGGACAATCAATTCCGGCGTTTGATTTCTTTATGGCAAAGGGTGTTTTGAAATCGTTCAGAAAACACCTGACTTCCCTTCTTGGATTCTATACATCTATTGAAGGAGCAAGTGCTGACGAAAAATCAATAAAAACCATTGTAAACGAACAAGTATCTTCGGTAAAAACGAGCGAACAGGAAAAAGAGGCTTTACGAATGGCTCTGACTGCCATTGGCATTAACATCGAAAAAGAGGTAGTAAACAAGATTATTGAGAAAGCTTACGCTTCTACAAGGAAAGATACTCATCAGGCAATGGAAGGATTTATCCACAACCTGAATACCATGCATTCCAGAGGAGGTAACCAGGTAGTTTTCAGTTCAATAAACTACGGAACTGATACTTCGGCAGAAGGAAGACTGGTGATTGAGGAATTGCTGACTACTACTATGGAAGGCTTGGGAGGCCGTGGAGAGGTTCCGGTATTCCCTATCCAGATATTTAAAATAAAGAACGGTGTTTCTTATTCTGAGGAAGATTATCAGAAAGCAATGGAAGATTTTGATGCTGCTATGGATGGAAAAGTAAAATTCAGCACTCCTAACTTTGATCTTTTCCTTAAAGCATGCCGCACTACAGCTAAGGCGCTCTTCCCAAACTTTATGTTTCTGGATACTCCTTATAATACAAACGAACTTTGGAGAGCTGATGATCCGAAACGTTACAGATATGAACTGGCTACAATGGGATGTCGTACTCGTGTTTACGAGAATGTAGCCGGAGAAAAAAGTTCTCTTGGACGAGGTAACTTGTCTTTCACAACAATAAATGTGCCTCGCCTTGCGATTGAAGCTCACAGAAAAGCTAAAAAATTAGTGGGAACATCTGATAAGGAAGCTTTTGAAACGAAGGAAAAAGAACTTTTCCTTAAATCAGTACGCAGTATGGCCGAACTGGTAGCCGAACAGCTTTATGCTCGTTATGAGTATCAGCGCACAGCACTAGCACGTCAGTTCCCATTTATGATGGGTAATGATGTTTGGAAAGGCGGCGGTAATCTTGATCCGAATCAGGAAGTGGGCGATGTTCTTCGCAGCGGAACGCTGGGTATTGGCTTTATTGGCGGTCATAATGCAATGATGGCTCTTTACGGAGAAGGTCATGGTCACAGTGAGAAAGCTTGGAATACACTATATGAAACCATACAAGAAATGAACAAGGTGGTGGAAGAATATAAGATCAGGTATAACCTGAACTATTCCATCCTTGCCACTCCGGCCGAAGGATTATCGGGACGATTTACAAAGATGGACCGTAAAAAATATGGTAAGATTGCCGGAGTAACCGACAATGATTATTATGTAAACTCCTTCCATGTAGATGTTAAGGAACAAATCAGCATTGTTGATAAGATTAAGTGCGAGGCTCCTTTCCATGCCATCACCCGCGGCGGACACATTACTTATGTTGAGCTGGATGGTGAAGCACAAAAGAATGTAAAGGCAATTACCAAGATTGTGAAAGTAATGCACGATGAAGGTATTGGTTACGGTTCAATCAATCACCCGGTAGATACCTGCAACTCTTGCGGATACAAGGGAGTAGTTTATGATAAATGTCCGGTATGTGGAAGCGAAAATATCATGAGAATGAGAAGAATCACCGGATATCTTACCGGAGATCTTAGCACATGGAATTCATCTAAACGTGCAGAAGAACGCGACCGTGTAAAACATCACTAATCTCTTTTTTAATAAAAAGAACAAACAGCTAAAGACTGTTTATGATCTGTTCTTGCAAATTCAATTATTGAATTTCAGTTTCCAATAAAATATAAATAAATGGAGTGAGCCTGACTTTTTGCTTCTCTCCATTTATGAAAACAAGAAATAAAAATGGCTAAACCTCTTTATATGCTTTTCACCTATCCCGAAACAATTGTCGACGGAGATGGTATACGCTATTCCATTTATCTGGCAGGCTGCCGGCATCATTGCCCGGGGTGTCAGAATCCCAGCACATGGAATCCGGTGCAAGGTACGCTTTTAACCGAGGAGGTAATCAGCAATATAATCCGGGAGATTAATGCCAATCCATTATTGGATGGCGTAACTTTCTCGGGTGGTGATCCTTTTTACAATCCGGAAGCTTTCCTTCCATTTATAAAAAGAATAAAGGAGGAAACAAAACAAAACGTGTGGTGCTACACCGGCTATACTTATGAAGAGTTGCTGGCTGATCCTAAATTAAATGCCGTTCTTCCTTATATTGACACGTTGGTTGACGGACGATTCGTGCAAGCTGAATATTCTCCTTACCTGGAATTCCGGGGAAGTGCCAATCAGCGGATTATTCATCTGAAGAAGATGAATAGAAACAAGCTTGTTCATAAGGTACTTATGCCGGGAATGCTATATCAAACAGTATAAGATAAAGTCAAATTGAAGTTGGACAAATGACAACTTTCTTTCGAAATGCTATATCAAACAACATAAGGTTTAGCCAGCTACACAAATAAAACAAAAAGAAGCCGCGCAAAGAATAATCTACTTTCTTTGCGCGGCTTCTTTTTGTTATTGTTCAGCAGGGTTCTACTTAAAGAAATACCTGATTATATCATTAAAGTTTGCCCATATCAGTAAGCCAAACAACAGGAACATACCAACCATCTGTGCGTATTCCATAAATTTCTCGCTCGGTTTGCGGCGCGCTATTATTTCATAAACAATAAATATAGCATGTCCACCATCCAATGCCGGAATAGGCAGAATATTCATAAAGGCAAGAATGATAGAAAGGAAGGCTGTCATTTCCCAGAAGCGTTGCCAATCCCATTGAGCAGGGAAAATACTACCAATAGTTCCAAATCCACCTAAGCTGTTTGCTCCTTCTTTGGTGAATACGTACTTCATATCGCTGATATATCCTTTAAGTGTATTTACTCCAAGAGTAATACCTGCAGGGAAAGATTCAAAGAATCCATATTCCTTATTCACAACCTTAAAGAAGTGATCTGGACGATAGGCAAAAGCTCCGCCTTTATAAAGAGAATCCAACTGTACTTTCACTGTATCAGTTACACCGGCTCTGACGTATGCAATGGTTACATTTCTTGATGCACCCTTAACACTATCCTTTGGAGCAGCAGTTTTAAGCTTATCAACCACTTCCATATAGTCATTAAATGCAGGAGTAGAAATTCCGTTAATAGCAATAATACTATCTCCTCTTTGCATTCCCGCTTTTGCATATCCATTATTTGGAATTATGCTATCAATAACATACGGGTAACGGCAATCGGACAAATATGTATTGGCAGCCATCAGCTGATTCATAAAATCTTTAGGAATCTGCACTTTTGCTTCTGTTCCATGACGTAGCACAGTAACTTCTTTAGCGTTATAAATCTGGCGATGCGCTTTCGGGAAACGAACAAATTCTTCGCCATCGGCAGAAAGAAGAATATCTCCGTTTTGGAAACCAACCTTCTGAGCTACTTGGCTGAACTGCATACCCATCTTCATATCTTTTGGAAGCATATAAGATTCGCCCCAGGTGAAAAGAATCATGGAATAGATAAACAATGCAAGCAAGAAGTTAAATATTACCCCGGCAACAATAATCAAAAATCGTTGTCCGGCCGGTTTAGAACGAAACTCCCATGATTTTGGAGGTTCTTTCATTTGCTCTTTATCCATTGATTCGTCAATCATTCCGGATATTTTGCAATAGCCGCCCAAAGGCAACCAACCTATACCATATTCTGTATCGCTATTCTTTGGTTTAAATTTAAAAAGTGAGAATCCCCAGTCGAAAAACATATAGAATTTCTCTACCCTAACCTTAAAAAGACGAGCAAAAAGGAAATGCCCACCTTCATGTATCAGAATTAATAATGATAAACTCATTATTAATTGCAGGGCACGGATCAAAAATGTTTCCATCAATAATTATCTATTAAATATTAAAATTCATTATTTCTTTTGCAACTCTACGTGCTTCCGCATCGGTTGCCACATAATCATCATACATTGGTGCCTTTATATAGCTCACTGTTTGCATAACTTTTTCTATAACATCACTCATTCCCAGGAAGCTAACCCTGTTACGCAGGAAAGCAGCCACGGCAATTTCATTGGCAGCGTTCACAATACAAGGCATGTTTCCTGCCTGGTGCAATGCTTCGTAAGCCAATGCCAGATTTCTGAAACGGGTGGTATCCGGTTTCTCGAAAGTAAGATTGCCACAAGTTGAGAAGTCCAGGCGGTCGAACGAAGAATGAAGGCGATCGGGATACGAGAAAGCATACTGTATTGGCACACGCATATCCGGCACACCCAGTTGCGCTTTTACTGCTCCGTCTTCAAACTGCACCATTGAGTGAATAATTGACTGTGGATGAACCACTACATCAATTTGCTCCGGTTTCAATCCGAATAACCATTTAGCTTCAATAACCTCGAAACCTTTATTCATCATGGAAGCAGAGTCGATGGTTATTTTGGCACCCATATCCCAGTTGGGATGTTTCAGCGCCTGAACTTTGGTTACAGTCTTTAGCTGAGATAAGTTGTAAGTACGGAACGGCCCTCCGGAAGCGGTAAGTATAATTTTCTCTACGTTATTTCCTACCTCTCCTACCAGACACTGAAAAATAGCCGAATGTTCTGAATCCACCGGCAATATTGCTGAGCCAAACTGTTGTGTAAGGTCATTGATCAGTTCACCTGCCACAACGAGTGTTTCCTTGTTTGCAAGAGCAATTTTCTTCTTTGCTCGAATAGCGTTGATAGTGGGTTTAAGTCCGGCAAAACCAACCATAGCTGCAAGAACGATATCAATCGGAGCAGCTTCCACTACTTGTGCTAAAGCATCATCACCGGCATAAACCTTAATCGGTAAATCGTTCAATGCTTCTTTTAATTGAATATATTTTGCTTCGTTAGCAATGACAACAACCTCGGGCATAAATTTCCGGGCCTGTTCAATAAGCAGCTCCACCTGATTATTGGCTGTCAGTGCATATACTTCATATAAATCAGAATGTTCGGCTATCACCTGCAAAGCCTGTGTGCCTATACTTCCTGTTGATCCTAATATTGCTATTTGTTTTTTCATTATTGTTGTTAAAAGACAATCTGTTTTTCACCTAAATAAAAGGTCGGTGGCAGTTCTTAATATTCATTATCAACACATTACTGATAAAAAAGAAGGAATTGTCAGCCCGTTTCCTGAATGTTAGTTTCGTTTGCTTAAGAAGGCATTCACCATGCACAATCCGCTAACTATTTACTAACTATTTTTCAAAAAGGCTATGTTCAATTTCTCCTACGCCACATTATTGTTTTAAAAGACACAAATGTAAGCAATTAACCCAATGTTACATAGCTTTCTTTATTCATTTTAACGAAAAAACAAGAAATAAAAAGAATCTACCGGTCAAAGATTAGGAAACTTCCCATCAATAGTTCTTAAAAAGCAGTAGATTTAAAAATAAAAAGCCCTAGACCTTTTGTATTTTAAATCTAGACTATTTTTAATAAAAGAGTAGGTCTTTATTCAAATTATTGATGAATAATGAATTAAACTATAACCGGAAAACTACTTAAGATGGGAAATATTGCAGACAAATTGCGGGATTGGTTTATATCAGAATTTTACAGAAAGGAGAATTATGGAATCAGGCAGGTAGAAGTTTCTGGAATAAGATTAATTTAATTCCATTTGAGCCAGAAGTTCCTGAAGGGAAGAGCAGACATACTCTTTGCCATCTTTAGAAAAGAGCCAGGAATCAGTAGCTTCATCTACCGTTACAAAATCTGTTGCCTCAGGAGATATTTTATAACCATTTCTCACCAACGCACGTTCCGTCCAGTATGCACGATAGCCTGTTCCTATGACTTTCAGCGATACCACACGGGGAGTTTCTGCGTGTTTCACCATAAAGTTACCGGTTGATGGGTCGAAGCGATAAGAGTTGTTGGCAAATACTTTCTGAAAACGATTGGTAAGAATCAGATCTTCGGGCGTACCTACGGCAATTCCATGTTTTGGAGTCATAAGCCAAAGCTTGTCCGCTGTTTGCAAAGCAAGATCGAGCTCGTGAGTAGAGAGCACAATTGCTTTATTTGTCTGCCTTGCAAGTTCATGAAGAAGCATCATCACCTCTACCCTGTTGTTAATATCCAGGTGAGCAGTGGGTTCATCAAGCAAAATAACCGGAGTATCCTGCACCAGGGCTTTAGCTATCATCGCTCGTTGACGCTCTCCATCAGAGAGTTCATTGATAAAGTGATCGGCATATCCTTCGAGGTGTACCTGAGAAAGAGCTGTATTTACCAGTTCCTTGTCGTGATCGGTTAATTTCCCAAGCCAGTCGGTATAAGGATTCCTGCCCATTGCCACCAGGTTGAAAACTGTGAGGTTGCTCACTTCCACCCTATCGGTAAGTACAAGCGATAGCAAACGTGCTTTATCTGAAATAGATTGTTTCCCTAATGGAAGGTTATCAATACGGACTTCTCCACGCAATGGAGGCTGAAGTCCGGCTATTGTACGCAAAAGAGTTGATTTTCCACATCCGTTGGGACCAATCAGGCAAACCATTTCTCCTTGAAAAACCTCGAGAGAAAGACGTATCTGCACCGGATAGGTGCCCTTTCGGGTTACATATCCGATAGTTAAGTCGTGGGTTTGTATAATTGCATCGGGCATGATTCTACGAGGAAGATCTATCAGTCGAGTGTCTCCACATCTTCCAGCGATAATAATCCTTCGGGAAGATCAACAGTCATTTGTTTTTTCTTGTGATCCATATCCAGAATAAACTCTTCCTGAGCAGGGATAAGGAGTTCTTCACCGTCTTTATCGAGTACGAAGAGCGTATTAATGGTGGACTCATCCACTTCAACCACCGTACCTATGTCGCCGTGACGTTTATCTATAACCCGGAAACCTACAAAGTAGTCCCAGGCAAGCTCATCTACTGAAGACTCTTCGGCAAACTTCACTGGGAAATAGACTTCAACGTTGGTAAACATACGTCCTTTTTCGGCTGTATCTATCCCTTCGAGCTTAACCAAAGCGGTAGAATCCGACCGAAAGCGGTATTCTTCAATAAAAAACGGAACAAAGATGCCATCTAGCAAGCAGATGAAATAATCGCAGTCTACCCTATCAAACACATCGTCTGTAAAGGAGAACGACAACTCGCCATGAATGCCGTGAGGCTTATTAAAGAGACCTATCTTATATACTTCTTCCCGTTTTATCATTCTTGTATACGTGTAATGCGTGCACCAAGAGCATTTAGTCGTCTTTCGATATCCTGGTAACCACGGTCAATCTGTTCTATGTTATTAATACGGCTTATACCCGATGCACTCATAGCTGCAATAAGCAAAGCAATTCCGGCACGGATATCAGGAGAGGTCATATTTCCGCCACGCAACGTTAACTGGTGATCATGACCGATGACAACTGCACGGTGAGGGTCGCATAAAATAATCTGTGCGCCCATGTCTATCAGTTTATCCACGAAGAACAGGCGGCTTTCAAACATTTTCTGGTGAATAAGTACACTTCCTTTTGCCTGAGTAGCTACCACAAGAAGCACACTTAAAAGGTCTGGAGTAAGTCCCGGCCATGGAGCATCGGCAATAGTCATAATAGAACCATCCATGAACGACTCAATCTCGTAACTTTCCTGAGAAGGAATATAAATATCATCACCGCGTTGTTCAAGCTTGATACCTAAACGACGAAAACTTTCAGGAATAATTCCCAGATTCTCGTAAGATACATTCTTAATGGTTAGTTCACTGCGAGTCATTGCAGCCATACCAATAAAGCTTCCTACTTCAATCATATCTGGAAGAACGGTATGAGTAGTTCCTCCAAGGCTTTCAACTCCCTCAATTATCAGGAGGTTTGAAGCTATTCCACTAATCTTCGCCCCCATTCTGTTCAACATCTTGCAAAGTTGTTGCAGATAAGGTTCGCAGGCAGCGTTATAAATAGTTGTTGTTCCTTTAGCCAATACAGCAGCCATCACAATATTTGCAGTACCGGTTACGGAAGCCTCATCAAGTAAAAGGTAAGTACCTTTAAGTTGATCGGCTTTTATTTCGAAAACACCTCTATCATCAATATAATTAAATTCGGCACCTAACTTCTGTATACCCAGGAAATGAGTATCCAAACGGCGGCGACCAATTTTGTCTCCTCCGGGTTTTGAGATCAGTGCCTTACCAAAACGGGCAATCATTGGGCCAATAAGCATTACCGATCCACGAAGGCTGGAGCACTTTTTCAGGAACTCATCACTTTCCAGATAAGCAAGATCCACATTCTCTGCTTTGAACGAATAGGTATCAACACCTGTCTTGGCGACTGTTACACCCATGTTTCTCATTAACTGGATAAGATTATTCACATCCAAGATATCGGGAATGTTACTCACAATAACCTCTTCAGAAGTTAGTAATGTTGCACAAATAATCTGCAGTACTTCGTTCTTTGCTCCTTGTGGGATAATCTCTCCACAAAGCTTGTGTCCTCCTTCTATTACAAATGAAGCCATAGTTTGGTGTTTTAATTATTATTTAGAGTAGCGGCGTGTGTTATTGGTTGGCTTAGTCTTACGGAAAAGAATAGCTTTTGTTTCCATAAGCTTAATTGTATCTGCATCCAGTGATATCTTACCGTTTGTATATTCAATTAAATCCTCAAATATTTTACGATCGTCAACATTATCCTTATTCCAGTTCATAAAACTCTTTTTCATATGGTTAGCTACTAAAGTAACCAATTGTTTCTTCTCTTCACCTTCAGGATAATCGGCAGCAAGCTTAATCATCTTTTCCAAAGTACGGCCGTAATGACGATAACGAATCTTTGAGCTTGGATAAGGAATCACATCTGGTTTAGTAATCAGATTATCTTTCTCAATAATCTCATACGGAAAATCAATATCCAGCTTAAAATCAGACATAATTGCCAGGTGATCCCAAAGCTTGTGCTTAAAGTCGGGCACATCACGCAAATGCGGGAACATATTCCCCATGATATTGATAATAGTATTTGCACAACGTTGTCTTTCAGCTCTGTCCTCAAGAGTCAGGCAATGATCAACCATGTTCTGAATGCTTCGTCCGTATTCGGGAAGCGGTAATACTCGTTGTTGAGTGTTATATTCCATTTATTGAAATTTGTTTTTATCGTTTATTACAGCAAATTCTTAGGCTTGGTAGCCACAAATTCTTTCAGGTAGAAAGGTTCGAAGTAGGCAACATCTTTGAAATCACTCTTAGCGTAAGCTTTCTCCGCCAATGGGAACATAAGCTTGGCAACCGGAGAGATATCATCAATGAAGTGTGCATTTGGATGAGTAATCTTTTCTCTGCACTTAGCGGCTCCGTTTCCAAAGAAATAAACAGGATGTTCATTGAGGAACTCAAGATAAGAATTTTCATCCACAATATCTGCGGAGATCACACGCTTCACATTAAGCGCACGATCGTAAACAGCTGCATAAACTTCCATTCGTCGTGCATCAATCATTGGACAAAGCAAAGCTTCTTCGGGCAAATCATGATATAACAGAACTGGAACAGTGAGCACTTCCAGGGTGGGAATGCCTATTAACGGAATATTTCGTCCGTAACAAACGCCTTTTGCCATTGAAACACCTATTCGTAGTCCGGTATATGAGCCGGGGCCGCAGCTTACAGCCACAGCATCAAGCATAATTGCCCGACTATCTGCAAATGAAAGTGCTTCATCAACAAAAACGCCTAAAGATACAGCATGAGACGGGCCATTAAAATCTTCTTTATTGAAGATTGCCAGGCCGTCCTCGCTGATAGCAACCGAACAAACGGTTGTAGAGGTTTCAATATGTAAAATACAAGGCATAAATTTTCTTCTTTAATGATGCAAAAATACACTTTTTACATATAAAAACCCCTATTTTTATAGAAAATAAATTATAACGGCATGTTTCCGTGTTTCTTTGGCGGATTGGTTTGCATTTTGTTATGTGCCATATCCAATGCCTGAATTAACTTGAAACGAGTCTGCTTTGGAAGGATTATTTCATCAATATATCCCAATTCAGCTGCCTGATAAGGATTAGCAAAGTTTTCTTTGTAGTCCTCAATTGCTTGTTTCTTAGTTTCCTCGTCGGCCTTGCGATACAGAATATTAACAGCACCTTCTGCTCCCATCACTGCAATTTCTGCATTTGGATAAGCAAGATTCACATCAGAGCCGGTTTGCTTGCTGCCCATAACGATATATGCACCACCGTAAGCCTTACGGGTAATCAAAGTAACCTTTGGCACTGTAGCCTCAGCGTAAGCATAAACAATCTTTGCACCGTGACGGATAATACCATTGTGTTCTTGCGTGCATCCTGGAAGGAATCCCGGAACATCTTCGAATGTAATCAATGGAATATTAAAGCAGTCGCAGAAACGGATAAAGCGTGAAATCTTATCAGATGCATCAATATCAAGAACACCTGCAAGGTAAGCTGGCTGATTGGCAACGATACCTACTGATTTTCCACCCAGACGAGCAAAACCAATAACCGCATTCTTAGCAAAATGAGGCATTACTTCAAAGAAGTAGTGATCATCTACTACCGGTTCAATAATATCCTTGATATCATAAGGAATATTAGGATCTGCAGGAACAACAGTATTTAATGATTCTTCTTCACGATGAATATCATCTGTACTTGTAGTAGCAGGAGCATCTTCCATATTGTTTGAAGGAAGGAAGCTCAATAGCTCACGGATTCCCATCAAAACTTCTTCTTCTGAATTACTGAGGAAATGAGTTACACCACTCTTGCTGCTGTGAGTATAAGCTCCGCCCAGTTCTTCTTTGCTCACATCTTCGTGAGTAACAGTCTTAACTACATCAGGACCGGTTACAAACATGTGGCTCTTTTCCTTAACCATGAAGATAAAGTCGGTCAAAGCAGGAGAATAGCAAGCACCTCCGGCACATGGACCAAGAATTGCTGATATCTGAGGAATTACACCCGAAGCGATTGTATTCTGGTAGAAAATAGAAGCATAACCAGTAAGACTTTCTACACCTTCCTGAATACGTGCACCACCTGAATCATTCAAAGCAATAACCGGAGCACCGTTTTTCAGTGCCAGTTCCTGCACCTTTACAATCTTCTTTGAGTTTGTTGCACTAAGAGTTCCACCATAAACAGTGAAATCATAAGCATAAACAAAAACAAGACGTCCGTCAATCTTTCCGTAACCGGAAACTACTCCATCTCCAGGTATTTTATTCTTGTCCATACCGAAGTTTGAACAACGGTGAACCATTAATTTATCTAGTTCTACAAATGTACCTTTATCAAGAAGCGTATCAATACGTTCGCGTGCAGTCATCTTACCAGATTCGTGCTGTTTTTCTATCTTGCTTACTCCGCCACCAAGTTCGGCATTTTTGTTTCTTTCAACAAAGCGGCTATATAAATCTTCTTTTTCCATAACTATGCATTAACAACGTTTAAATCCAGTAAGATCAATTGTTGGTCACTATTCACGGAGTCACCTTCATTTACCAGAATATCTTTAATATAACAATCAGATGTTACCTTGTAATTACTTTGCATTTTCATTGCTTCAATTACAGCAACAGTATCTCCAGCAGAAACGAAATCACCAACTTTTACTGGTATTTTTACGATTTTACCTGGCATTGGAGACACTATTTTATCTTCTTGTCTTTCGTCTTCTTTCTTTCTCAAACGAAGATATTTTGCCTTAGTGTCAACAATATCAACATTGTATGAAGAAAAAAGAGTATTTACTTTGTAATTCTTACTATTATCAGAACGGATTAATTCTGCATTATATGATTTGCCATCGTGAAGAATAGAGCAAGCTCCGTTCTCGGCCATGGTAACATCAACTTCATACTCAATTCCGTCAATTGTCAGACGAACATTATTGCCATCTTTTTCAAGAAGTTCAATCTCTGCGATTCTGTTTCCAATACGTACTTCCATGTGTGCTTGTTTTAAATCCTCAATACTCCTTTATGCAAACCAAATTCTCTCCAGCGGCTGATAGGACGATTGTCTGTTCCTTGATTTGAACTATTTTCTTCAAGATTCATCAGATAATCAATATATGCAGCAATCATTGCTACATTTTCAGTCTCTGTTCCGTCATCAGTAGAAAGACCTTTCTGAAGTCTTTCAGCATTCTTCTGGATAAAACCAGTATCATACTTCCCGTTTACAAAATCGGGAGTATCCATAATGCTTCTTAAATAACTGATATTAGTTTTAATGCCGGTTATTTTATACTCGTGAAGAACACGACGCATACGTTCAATAGCATAAGTACGATTAACAGCCCATACTATCAGCTTACCAATCATAGGGTCATAATGGATTGGAATCTCATATCCCTCATAAACATAGCTATCTATACGAACACCTATTCCGTTAGGTTCTGTAATCTGACGAATCACACCCGGACAAGGCATGAAGTTAAATTCAGCATCCTCGGCACAGATACGGCATTCAATAGCATGTCCTCTTTGCTGTATATCTGCTTGTTTTAGTCTCAATGGAACTCCATTGGCTACGTGAATCTGCTCTTTTACCAAATCTACACCGAGAACCTCCTCAGTAATAGGGTGCTCTACCTGTAAACGGGTATTCATTTCAAGGAAATAGAAGTTGCGATTCTTATCAACAAGAAATTCAATAGTTCCTGCTCCTATATAATTCACAGCTTTAGCAGCAGCAACCGCTGCATTTCCCATTTTTTCTCTTAATTCCGGAGTAACAAAAGGAGATGGACTCTCTTCAACAATCTTTTGATTGCGTCGTTGAACAGAACATTCCCTTTCACATAAATGAATTACGTTACCGTAATTATCACCTAGAATCTGGAATTCTATGTGATGAGGTTCTTCTACAAACTTTTCCAGATAAACAGTGTCGTCTCCAAAAGAAGAAAGAGCTTCTGATTTAGCAGTTGTATATGCTTCTTCCACTTCGCTTTCTCTGTGAATAAGACGCATACCTTTACCACCGCCTCCCATAGAAGCCTTCAACATAACAGGATAACCAATTTGGTTGCAAACGTCGATTGCTTCGTTTACATCTTTCAGGCTTTGTTCTGTTCCCGGTACTACAGGAACATTTGCCTTAATCATCTGTTTACGTGCAGAGATTTTGTCTCCCATCAAATCCATAGTCTCAGCATTGGGACCAATAAAGATGATGCCTTCCTCTTTACATCGACTTGCAAACGAAGAATTTTCAGATAAAAAGCCATAACCCGGATGGATAGCATCCACTTGATGAGCCTTGGCCACTTCGATTATTTTTTCGATATTAAGATAACTGTCTTTTGATGCAGCTCCACCTACACAGTAAGCTTCGTCAGCATATAAGACATGTTTAGCCGTTCTATCCGCTTCCGAAAATATAGCAATGGATTCAATTTCCATTTCTCTGCAAGAGCGCATTACTCTCACTGCAATTTCACCACGGTTAGCAACTAAGATTCTTTTAATCATATTTTCCATATTTGGTACAACAATTTGCTCCACCCAAAAGAGTAGAACAATTCCAGTATAGTTTTCAAAAATTAGATTTAATAACGTCTATTTTATTCCTAACCCACGAGGATATAAACTTTTAACGAATGGCAGGTCTTCTGACTTACTCTCCTCTTGAATGCCTTCCCGACAAAAGCCAGTGGCAAAAGTGTTTTTCAAGATTCTTAAACAGAGTTTCACAGCAGCGGGACTGTCCAGGATTTACACCTGATTCCCTTTTAATCGCAATCATAGTTGAACAATTGCAAACCAATTCGGGGGCAAAGATAACAATTATGAATAATTTTGAAACATATTTAAAGAGAAAACATTATTTTTGCAAAAAACATACTCATATGATACAATCAATGACCGGATATGGGAAAGCTACTTTAACCCTGTCTGACAAGAAGATTAACGTTGAAATTAAATCACTAAATAGCAAGGCCTTAGACTTATCTACCCGTATAGCTCCTGCTTACCGTGAGAAGGAAATGGAAATTCGCAATGAACTTGCAAAAGTTCTGGAACGTGGAAAAGTCGATTTCAGCCTTTGGATAGATAAAGGAGAGGCAGATATTGTAACTCCAATAAACGCAGCAGTTGTTGAAGGATACTACAAACAAATCAAACAACTGTCTGATTCACTTGATATTCCTATGCCTTCCGACTGGTTTAAAGTATTGCTTCGCATGCCGGATGTAATGACAAAGAATGATGTTCAGGAACTTTCTGAAGAAGAATGGGCAGAAGCACATCAGGCTATAGAGGAAGCAATTGATCATCTGGTTGCTTTTCGTAAACAGGAAGGGGAAGCTTTAGCGAAAAAGTTCAGCGAAAAGATAGCAAATATCCGAGCTTTACTTGACTCTGTAGCGCCTCACGAAGCAGAACGAATTGAAAAGATTAAAACACGTATTACTGATGCGCTAGAAAAGACTGTCAGTGTTGATTATGACAAAAACCGTTTAGAGCAGGAACTCATTTATTATATTGAGAAACTTGACATAAACGAAGAGAAACAACGTCTGGCTAATCATCTTACATATTTTATAAACACTATGCAAGATGGCAGCGGTCAGGGAAAGAAACTTGGATTCATTGCTCAGGAAATGGGACGTGAAATCAACACATTGGGAAGTAAATCTAATAATGCAGAACTGCAAAAAATTGTGGTTCAGATGAAAGATGAATTGGAACAAATCAAAGAGCAAGTTTTAAACGTAATGTAATTATGAGCGGAAAATTAATTATATTCTCAGCACCATCAGGCTCTGGTAAGTCAACAATGATAAATTATTTGTTAAAGCAGGGCCTTCGCCTTGCTTTTTCTATTTCAGCTACCAGCCGCCCACCAAGAGGAACCGAACAACATGGAATAGAATACTTTTTCCTTTCTCCGGAAGAGTTTCGTAAACGTATAGAAAATGATGAGTTCCTGGAATATGAAGAAGTATACAAAGACAGATTCTACGGAACTTTGAAGGCACAAGTTGAAAAACAACTGGCAGCAGGAGAAAATGTAATTTTCGATGTTGATGTTGTAGGCGGATGCAATATTAAGAAATTCTACGGCGACCGTGCACTCTCTGTATTTATTCAGCCACCTTCAATGGAAGAACTTCGTAAGCGACTGGAAGGAAGGGGCACGGACGAACCTACAGTTATTGAAAGCCGACTGGCAAAAGCTGAGTTCGAATTGGGATTTGCAAACAAATTCGACGTTGTGATTATTAACGATGTAATTGAAGAGGCACGCGCCAAAGCTCTGAAAGTAATTAAAGAGTTTCTGGATAAATAATTCTTTTACTTATTCTGAGATGAATATTTTATAATGAAAATTAAAACTGGTATTTTCGGGGGAACCTTTAATCCAATTCATATTGGGCACCTGGCACTGGCAAACTATATTTGCGAGTTCGAGGAGCTTGATGAACTGTGGTTTTTGGTTACTCCACAGAATCCTTTGCGCAAGGGAGCTGATTTTCTTGATGACAACAAGCGGTTAGAACTTGTAAAACTTGCGACAGAAGGTTATTCCAAGTTTGTTGCTTCCGACTTTGAATTGCATTTGCCTAAACCATCTTATACATGCAATACGCTCGATGAACTAAAGAAAGCTTATCCTGAAAGGGAGTTTGTACTTATTATCGGCGCTGATAACTGGCTGATATTCGATAAGTGGAAAGATTATCAACGAATTATAGATGAGAATGAGATTTGGATATACCCTCGTCCGGGATCTTTTGTAGATAAGTCAACTCTTCCTACATCAGTAAAGCTTACTAATGTGCCGGAAATTGATATTTGCTCAACATTTATCAGAGACGGGCTTAAAAACGGAAAAGACATAAGATACTTTATGCATCCTGCCGTTTATAATAAGATTAAGGAAGAAGGTTATTTCTTGTAAGTACTCTATTTCGCCAATTATCCTCTTTTATCATTGCAATTATTCCCTTTTGCACTTCAGAAATAAAAAAAATGCAAAATCATCTGTCCTATCTGCCACTAAATCCCTAAAAGCACTTGCTATAAAGCCTTTCAGGTAGTGGAAGATGATTTTCTATCTGCCACTAAGTTTTAGTTATCTGCCACTAAAATAGTATGCTGAAACCAATATTTTGTTTGAGAATATCCGTATGGTTACGTTTTTTCAAAATTATTCAACATTTCTTGTTAGACTATACTCCAATAATTTTTATTTATTGGAGTATGAATTTTATTTATTGAGGAATAAATCTAGTATACACTTGGCGAGGTTTTTAAAATCCCTCTCGGGATGTTTTATTTTTCAGGAATAACATTTGTGTAATCTTGTACAAAACATTTTTTTTCTTCTGTACAAAATAACCAATTGTTTTGTACAGAAGAATGCATTCTTTTGTACAAGGATGCACAAACTTGTTTAGTGGTTTTATAAAAAGTAAACCGGAGTTTTGCATTACTCCGAAGTGATATTTTAATAGTTTCCAACGTATTAGGAGTTGTACGTAGTACCATAATATCTATCTCGCAAAATATTTTAGGGGCTTCCACTAACGTGTCTTCCATGCGAAGATTACGGGATTTGTTTTCAGCATATATTTTAGTAGCAGATGATTTGATTTAGTGGCAGATGATTTTTTATCTGCCACTAGCTGGAAGGCTTTATTGCAAGCACTTTTAGTGAATTTAGTGGAAGATAGGCAGATGATATTGTGTTTTTGTTGTATGGATTAACAATTGCATTACACGTCATTTGCAATGCAACTCAATCACCACAATCTCACTCGGTGCAAACATTCGTAGTTTCTTTGATGAAGTACCTATCCCATTGGTAATAATTACCGGAATGCCGGCCGATGATTTCTTCTCCCCTTTCAAAAACCTCCGTCCATAATGCGATGGCACTACCGGTGCATAAAGTCCCATAAGCGTAACTTGCCCGCCATGCGTATGTCCTGCTAAGGCAAGATCGGTATTAGATACGTCCACATCTTCCACATAATCGGGAGTATGGGTTAACAAAATGACAAAGTCTTCGGGCTTAAGAGTAAGAGATGGCGAAATACCATTGTGTTTCAAGTCAAAAGGATTACGCACTCCTGCAATTATAATCTGTTGCCTGTCTTTTATTATTGTATCACAAGTATGTTCAAGTACACGCATCCCATGCTTCCGCATTTCTGCCACAATTTCCTCGTGACAACGCTCATAATCATTATTACCCATTACTCCGGCAATACCATACTTTGGCTGAACTTCCGCTAACCGATCAAATAGTTCAGTTACATATTGGCAACCTTCCTGATAATCTCCTCCCATAAGCATCAAATCGGGATTGATTGTTTGCAGTTGTCGAACCAATTGTATTAATCCCTTCTCCTGAAGAGCACTTTTGTAATGCAGATCGGAAATGAAAGCAATCCTAAACCCATCGAATGCTTCTGGAATATCTTTGTGATAGAAGTCGTATTTATTCACATGCTGCGCACCCCGTCTGGAAAGGTTTTTAGTGGTGGAACAAGATACAAGGAATATCTCACAAATAAGAAGGCAAAATAAGAGGTGTTTAATTCTCATTTCATGATTTATATATTCAACAATAGAAACGATCTGCTACAAAAATACACTATATAAATCAAGAATCATCAGGTTGAAAAACTTTTTTGGGGAAAGAGTCTTTGTTTATTTGAAGAAAGAATCAATCGTTCATCATCCATTCATCTTAAACTATTGATAAATATTTTCTATCAAATTGATTAACTAACAACTAAAAATTTATAAGTTTGCAGGATATAAAATATTGCAAATTATAGTATTCCGTTTTCTAAATATAAAACCATTATGAAAAAATCAGCATTCCTTTTAGTCTTGTTTATTTTCTGTTTACCTGTAATGATACAGGCTCAGGAGGACGAAAGTGAGAATAGTAAGAATTATCTGGTAGGCGCAGTTCCGGAAATAGACGGAAAAGTAGTGTTTTCCAAAGAATTTAACTTGCCTAATTATTCTAAAGACCAAGCTTTCGACAAGGTAATGAGCTGGATGGAGAAACGACTAAAAAAAAATAACAATACAAGCAGAGTGGTTTATTCTGATAAAGAAAAAGGAATAATAGTAGGATCCGGCGAAGAATATCTGGTCTTTAAATCAAGTTCTCTATCATTAGACCGGGCAGTGATTAAATATCAGATGATTGCTACATGCATGCCCGGGAAATGTACTATGAGCATTGAAAGGATATTCTACGATTATGAAAATGATAAAAAAATACCGGCTGAACTTCAAATAAGTGATAAAGAAGTATTGAATAAAGAGAAAACTAAAATATTACGAGGTTACGCCAAGTTTCGTATAAAGACAGTTGATTTTGTCGATGATACATTTGCTCATTTACAAACAGCAATTGGAGCAAAACCTATTGCAGTTCAATTAGCAGAAGCAGCTCCTTCTGTTGCAGCGAAACCCGATGTAAGTTCTATCCCTGCCATCTCTACAAGTGTCGAAACACCTTCTGCTACCAATGAAATGGCCGGATACAAAAAGATAGCACCGGATAAGATTCCGGGAAACATTATCAAGATGCTTTCTGAAGACTGGATGCTGATAACAGCCGGCGACAAAGATAAATTCAATATGATGACTGCCAGTTGGGGCGGATTAGGCTTTCTGTACGAAAAGCCTGTTGCTTTCTGCTTTATCAACCCAACCCGCTACACTTATCAGTTAATGGAAAATAAAGATACTTATACTCTGACATTCTATACTGAAGCTTACCGTGATGCACTGAAATATTGCGGTAGCAAATCGGGCAAAGACACTGATAAAGTAAAAGGTTCAGGACTAACTCCAATCACTACTCCTGATGGTAGCAAAGCATTCTCTCAGGCATGGCTTATCATTGAATGCCGAAAAATGGTTGCACAGTCTTTGCAAGCAGAATCTATTTCAGATAAAAGCTTAAAAGAAAACTGGACCGGCAAGCAAATGCATAAAATGTATATAGGTGAAATAATTAATGTTTGGGTTAAGTAAGGCACTTTAGATAAAATCAAGGTTGATAATTGTTTTTGATGGACAAATTTTATCAGCCTTGCTGAAGAGTGTTCTTTATAATAAAATCTAAAACAAAAATATTCTGGAAACCGTCAAATGTTTCCAGAATATTTTTTTATGGTAAAGGTTATACTTATTCAAAGGATGTGAGTCTCACTTCTAACGGTTTTTATAATAAAGCAGAAAGAGAAAGATGATTTTAAAAATTCCAGGTCGTTATTTTGTGTATCCCTTTTCTTTCATCCTTGCTTGAATCTTAGTAACGATAGAGGCACCCCAATTCTGTCCTACTTGAATAGCCTCTGTAGTTATTTTAGGAGTTACATCACTAATCTTTTTTCCGGCAGGAGATTCATAAAAAGCCAAAACATCTTCCAGTTCCTTTTGTGTCAAATACTTCTGATAGATAGGAGTAAGCATTTCCGTCATCTGGTTTACAACATCATTTAGAAACTCCTCATTAATAGAATCCCAGAATTCTTTAGGTACATTCGGTGACTGGGCTTGAAATGGCTTAAGCATTTGAGGAACCATAGCCTGCATATTTTTCAGAGTATTAGTAGCTATCAGATATTTCTTCATAACCTGTGAATAAGAATCTACAGATTGTGCCATTGTAGTAACTGAGATAAATGCAAAAACAACAAACAGGATTGTTTTCATTGACGAATGTTTCATAGTAGTAATTTAAATTTTAAAAGAAGTTTATTAAAAAGAACTGTTATTATACTTAATTTCAGGACTTGACAAAGATACTTATTTATCCGAATAAATTACATCTTATATTTGCTTTCCTCTAAACAAAGAACACAAATCTTATTTCTCAACACATCCTCCTTCGTTTTCTTCAAATACTTCCACACTTAATACTCGCATACCATTTGTAAACAGGCAATACCACATTGCATACTGTCGCGTTGTTTGGATAAAGGGAAGCTTTCATAATTGGGCTACAATCTATTTATTTCACTTGAACCAGCTCCCGTACCTTTGTATTTACTACGGGTGACATTGAATTTATATCTTAATGTCAGGTAGACTTCTCTACTATCATATTGGCTAATCTGCAAAGCAGCCATTTGATTGTTTTGCAGCAAATCACCTATTTTCTTTCCATGAAAAATATCCAGACAACCCAGTTTTATAATAAATCTGTCATGGCAGAATGTCTTTATGACTCCTGCATTCATATAGAAAACATCCTTTGTTTGTGAACAGTTGGCCATATCTCCCTTACTCGTATAATTCATTTCCACAGTGAAAGTCCAATTATGAGATAAATCAAACACATTGTACAAGCTACTGGAGAATATAGGATCATTCAGTTTATAAGTGCCTCTTTTAGTTTCCAGATTCAGCCATTGCTTGTTCACTCCCATATAGAATTCAGGCGACCATAAACCAATTTTAGGCGATAAGGAAATACTTGCCATAGCACTTTTTAAGCTATTCAGATTTTTAAAAGAGATACGGGTTACAGATGGATTCTCATCCATTTGCTCTGCCCAATAAATAATTGCGTTTTTACGATCATTGTAGCTTAAGCTGAAGTTGATAAATTTCCATATGCCCATGAAGGATAAATCATGAATTATTTCGTGCTTTAACAAAGGATTACCCGACTGTAAAGTGAATCTGTTGCCGTAAGCTATGTTATTGCTCAGTTGTTCGTAGGACGGACGTTGAGTCTTTGCTGAATAACTAAATTGCATTTGCATTTTACCCAGTTCACTACTCCAGGAAATGCTGGGGAACAGGTTGGAGAAGTTTCGGCTTTGCTCATCGATATGTTTGCCATCTTCACTATAATCAAAATTTACGTGTTCATAACGCAGGCCAGCCGATAATGATCCAAGTTTAGAAGATAGACTATACTCAATAAAAGGACTGATATTTTGTTCCTCAAGCAGACTGAAAGCAGGGGGAACAACACCCTCATTGTTAATATAATCGTCATTGCGTTTTGTACGTGTATATTCAGCACCAGCATTAAACATACCTCCAAACAGAGGATATCCGAGGATTAGCTTGGATGCAAACATCTGATTACGTTCAAAGCTGGAAGAGGTTACTACTCGACTATCCTTATTGTGGCTAATTTCATTAAAATTGGCTTTATTACCATACTTATTGAATAGATAGTCACTGTTAAAATCAACCTCGGTTTTCCCAATAGCACCATGATAATAGGCACTAACCAAATGATCTGGCTGATAGCTGGAAACAGCCATAATATCATTTTCCAGCTTGTCATAATACTTTCCATTGGCTGTGAGATTCGTATTAAATATGGTATGAGCATGTTCGTCCGGTTTTAGCTTCAGTGTATAGGTAGCACCTATAGAATTATTTTCATCAATAGAGTAGTTAAGACCTATTTTATTTGAGAATGTCTGATATTTTTTTTTGTAGAGCTGATAGTTATCCTGATGCCACAAGGTATCTACATAAACATCCTGTGTCAGCCAACTCTCGTTTCGCCCTTCATCCTTTGAATAATAGAGCGTGCCAAACAAATCTAATTTCCGGTGACGATAGTTCCAATTCATCTGATCACGTAGATCTAGGTTTTCAGACTGATAATAACAGGAACTAAGCTCAAAACCCAACCCCTCACCAACTTTGGCTTTCGTCTTGATCTTAATCACAGCTCTGACCGAAGCATCGTACTTGGCTCCCGGATTTGTGATCAATTCTACATTCTTAATATTTTCGGATTTCAGTTGGTCCAATTCTGAATCGTCACGCAGAAGTCTCCCATCAATGTAGATAACCGGAGAACCTTTGCCAAAAACCTCATAGCCATGACTTTTTTTTTGGAGCCCCGGAATAAAGCTCAATACATTCTCGGCTGTACCCAATTTACTGAGGACAGTTCCCTGTACATTGGTCTGTAAGCCCTCAGCAGTAAGCGTATAGGTAGGACGATGTGCCTTAATCGTAACTTCCCCCAACATTTGACTACGCTCTTTCATCACTATCGTACCCACATTACATATTGTGCAGGTCCTGTAACATGTTTCAAACTCTATGGATGACACCTTTAATAGAACTTGCTTTGTATCCGCAATCCCGAGTTCAAAACTGCCATTATCTTTAGTTATCGTACCTTGAAGAAAAGTTGAATCAGTGACTGACAATACAACTACATTTGCATAAGCAATCGGAGTATTTTTTTCATCTACTATACTACCAGTAATTTTCTGTGCATTAAGCTGCATGGCGTTTCCGAATGCCAAAAGCATTATTACTTGAAATAATAGTTTCATATAATTTCTTGTTTTCCGACTTTTCTCACAATTTTCGCAAGTGAGTCAATTAGAATATTTTCTAGAACATGAAAAATCGTTGTATTGACTACAGAGATTGAATTTCCCATCCTCAACTGACATTAATGAAGCGTACAATCGCATTAAAAGCAATAGAGGATAGATCTTTTTATATTTTTCAAACTGCAATAATTGGTTTTTATAAGTCAGCTTAACAATTTTAGTTTGTGAAAAACTCAAAAATAATTTCGACACAAAATATTCCTAACCAGTTCTTTGTGTTGTATATTAATCTGCATAGCTAACACGACAAATATTAAAAGCAAAAGCATAACAAGATTAATGCTTTTCATTGCAAATTTTAACCTATAATAGCGAATCTACCCTCTCTTTTTTTTAGTTTAATCATTTACTAAAAAATATTACTTTATCAAACAATTATTCCATAAATGCTATATACAAAAACAATCGGTATATTTATTCTAAATAGAATTTTCCTATAAGAACCACGTCGCTATACCGGATTTCAATATTATACTCACCAATATTATTTCCAGTCAGCGATATTGGCAATACTGTTATTTCGTCAATATAAGAACTATTGCTATATACCACCTGCCCTAATTTATTAGTAATAGTAACAGTTAGGCTTTCAATTGTAAGTTGAGAGTATACTTCTACTAGTGAGCCATCAATTGTTGCAGCAATTGGTTCACTCAATAATTCATTCAAAGATACAACAGGAGGTTGAATATTTCCTTGAGTCTTTTTTAGATAAATATCTTTTGCTTCTCTAGGAAGTTCGGTACTATGTATTTTCATCGCGCTCAGACTAAACAAAATCAATGTAAACAAAACCAGTTTTTTCATCCCCGTGTTTATTTTCCAGTTAGACATTTAACTTTATGAAGGCAAAAGTATGTGTTATTTCCTGGAATAAAAAGAAAATAAGGGGGACAAATCAGGGATAGTCAAAACAAGCGCAAACCGCTTTACAATAGCTATTTAACAAGAAAAGCAGTTACAAATAGGGGGGACATTTTTAAAGTTCACAATAAAAAAGAAGCTCCATCTGAGAAATAAAACATCTAATATTTCTTATTATCACATTTTCAAGGAAGAAATAATCTGTAAAAAAACAAGGGTAAACTCCTGAATAATTTTAAAAATCACGAAGCGTTTCATCCAACGTTTTGTCTCCATCCAGACACATTTTATCTTTACGGATACGCATCTTTCGTTTTTTCACTGAATCTTTTTCAACATTGAATATTTCTGCAATATCAGCTTGTTTTAGTTGCATCTTCACCAGACAGCAGAGTTGAATGTCAGCATCGCTCAGCTTGGGGAAGGAATTCTTAAGGCGCCCGATGAAGCCATTGAACGTTGTATCGGTATTTTCGATGATATGCACCCAATCATCTTCCGTTAACCGTATATGTTCATTCACCTCTCTTTTTCTTTTTTCTGAAATGCCTCGTAGTTCCGGAACCGAAACAAAATTGAGCTGCCGGTAAAAGGTTTCACGCAATTCAACCTCTTTGAGTTCTTGCTGAGCTATTCTTTTATCGCTCTGAAGTTTTTCTATTTCTTGCAGGCGTATCTGTTCTTTATTGAACCGGATCTGTTCTTCCTGTTCTCTAATCAACTTTTGCTTTCTATTGGAAACAAGGAAATAAGCAACACCTGAAAGAGACAAAAGCAAGGTGGAAAGAAAACAGATGAGATAGATCCATTTCTTTTTCTGAAGATCAGTTTCTTTAAGCAGGGCATTCTCTTCCTGCAGCTTTCCGTGCTTGTAAAGTGTCTGCATCTGAATAACTGCCGCACTGCGAGTCTGCTTATCAATGGTATCGCGGTAATTATTGAACTGTTCCATGTAATAAAGTGCCTTATCTGGATTATTTTTGCCTTTGTAAACCTGTGACAGCTCAGAACAAACAGAAGCTTTGGTATAGATAAGATCGTCCTGAAAACTTTTATTTAGATAATACACTGCAGAATCGTACTGATGCAGATCATTAAAAATTTCCCCTTTAAAACAGTAAAATGAATAAAGAGGTTCACTATCCTGAAGAGAGACGAGCGCTTCATTACAATATTTCAAGGCGATATCATATCGTTTGATTTGCTGATAGGCATAGATTATCTGCTTCAATATAGTGCTTACATTCTCTTTGGAATATTTACTAGCAACTTTCAATGCCTGTAAGTTATAAACCAGGGCACTGTCGTTGCGTTCCAATCCGGAAAATCCATAACCAATCTTGGCCAAAGCAAAAGTCCGGTAGGCATTATTGTTCTGCCGGTTTGCGATACGTAAAGCCTCGCGATAGACTGCCAGCCCATCTTTATAAAGTAACTGGTCATAATATAATGCTCCCAGATAATAATTTATCAGAAATTTATATCTATAGTCTGAGCCGTTTTTTGCCCAATCGTTTGCTTTTAAATAATACCGGGTGGCCTGCTCCGCATTCTTCATCCCGTCGTTTACCTTGCCTGCGTAATACAATGCCCTGACAGCATGAAGGGAATCGTTGGCATTGCAGAAATATTGTACAGCATCATCCAGAAAAGCGTTGTCGGTTATTTCAAGTTGATTTTTATCCATTGCCTGAGCCATGAGTAGCGTATATAGGGCATGATTGTATTTGCTTAATTTATTCGGATTCTTGATGCCCTGCAAAAGAGTTAATGCACTGTCGGGATGGCTTTTCATGATTGCTTCCGCTCTCTGCAATAAATTTTGGGAACGATCGCACGAAGATAATCCCAGGATTATACACAAAGCAAGAAGTAAAAGTGAGTTATCAATATATTTATTCATCGTATTAAATTTTGATATATAAATAGTAACAATACCTCGCTAGATAAATAATCAAATCATATCTAAATTATGAATCATGTTATAAAAACAATTGGTTAGGTCGCTAATCTTTAATATTTTCATAGTATTCTACGCTATAGAAAATATAATAAAAAAGCATACTTAACCAACACATGGATATCCGCTAAGATATTCTTTCTGATATGGAAACAAAGTTAAACAAAAGTTTCATAGAAAGAAAAGAAATGTATTATTATGATACATATCGCATATTTTTCAGAATGATTGTATCTTTGTTCTGTTAAATACGAGAAAGATGAAAGATATAAAAGGTATAGTAGAAAAGAATTCTGTCAAAGCATGGCTGCTTGCTGCCCGCCCAAAAACATTGACCGGAGCAGTGGTGCCGATATTAATAGGAACGGGACTTGCAATTGCCGATGGAAAGTTTAATTGGCTTCCGGCAATGATTTGCTGCATGTTTGCTTTCCTTATGCAGATTGCATCCAACCTTATAAATGACTTATTCGACTTCCTGAAAGGAACCGACCGCGAAGATCGTCTTGGCCCTGAACGGGCTTGCGCTCAGGGATGGATTTCTCCTTCTGCTATGAAGATAGGAATTATTATTGTGGTATCTCTGGCATGTGCTTTAGGCAGTACACTTCTACTTTATGGCGGTTGGTGGCTGATCATTGTAGGCATAGTCTGCGTTATATTCGCTTTTCTATATACCACAGGGCCGTATCCTCTTTCTTATCACGGATGGGGAGATATTTTGGTTTTGCTATTTTTTGGATTTGTTCCTGTATGCGGAACTTATTATGTACAGGCTTTGACCATTACTCCCAGTGTGATTGTTGGCTCACTCATCAGCGGACTAGCCATTGACACTTTGCTTGTGGTAAATAACTATAGAGATAGGGAAGCTGATGCCTTGAGCGGAAAAAAAACAGTTATAGTTCGTTTCGGAGAACCTTTCGGACGCTATCTTTATTTATTCTTAGGTATGTTTGCCTGCTGGCTTTGCCTTTATTTTGTATTTGAAGGTCATTTATGGGCAGCCTTACTCCCACAGTTTTATCTGGCGCCTCACTTCAAGACTTGGCAAAAAATGGTTAGAATTCACAAAGGAAAAGAACTAAATGCTATACTAGGAGAAACATCAAGGAATATGCTTATTCTGGCATTGCTTCTTTCTATGGGATTGATTATGGGATAAATTTTATTTTTTGAGTAGAATAGCAGGTCTTCTGATATTGATTTGCTTACTGTTGCATTATAAACCATGAAAAAGAATCGTTGAACCTCTATACTTAAATCAAAAATACTATGAAAAATTGGAATCAGAATTTGTTATATACAATTTTGTTGCTGTTCTCTTTTCTGTTACCTGAAAGTTTATCTGCTCAAAAAAAAGTTCCTCAATGGGGATGTTTTGAGACTTCTTTCACCTGCAAAACAAAAGGTAACCCTTTTACTGAGGTCGATTTAAATGCTACATTTATCAATAACGAAGCTCATGACACGGTAAGAGTATCTGGCTTTTATGACGGAAATGATATATTCAAAGTTCGTTTTATGCCTTTAAAGCAAGGACTATGGACTTATGAAATAAAGTCTTCTGAATCAAAATTGAATGGACTTAAAGGCTCACTTTTATGCATTAAGCCAGAAACCGGCAATCATGGCATGGTTCAAGTGGGAAAATCATGCAATTTTACTTTTTCAGATGGTGATTCTTACTCCCCATTCGGAACAACTGCTTATGCATGGATTCACATGGATAATGGAATTCAGAATCTAACATTGAAATCTCTGGCACAATCAGGTTTTAATAAGGTAAGGATGTGCATTTTTCCTAAATACTATGCGTTAGTAAAAGAAGAACCAGCAAGTTATCCTTATGAGATTAAAAGTGTTACAACCGATTCTAAGGGTCAGAAACATTATGAATGGGATTTCAATCGTTTCAATCCGCAATTCTTTCAGCATCTTGAAAGATGTGTATCACAGTTAGATTCTTTAGGAATTCAGGCTGATTTAATATTATTCCATCCTTACGACAAGGTACATTGGGGTTTTGATGCAATGCCTATGGATGCAAATATTAAATACATTAAATACGTTGTCAGTCGGTTAGCTCCATACCGGAATGTATGGTGGTCTCTTGCAAATGAGTTTGATTATGTAAAATCTAAAACTGTTGATAACTGGATCACTCTTTCCCGCACAGTTACTACGGTCGATCCTTACAAACATCTTTGCTCCATCCATGGAAGTACGGCATGCTATTTTGATTATTCATTGCCATTCTTTACTCATACCAGCATTCAGGATCAGGCTCCAGTCAGTGACTTTGGCAGAGCTGCAACAGTACGTAATATTTTTAAGAAACCTGTAATCTTTGATGAAGTGTGCTACGAAGGAAATCTCCCAAGCCGTTGGGGACAGCTATCCGGTGAAGAAATGCTTTATCGCATTTGGCAGGGATTAATTGCCGGTACTTATGTTACCCATGGAGAGTGCTTCAATTTTTCAAACGAAAACGATACAATTTTCTGGGCAAAAGGAGGACCGCTACGTGGAGAAAGCTGGAAACGAATTGCATTTACCCGCAAATTGATAGAGAGCCTTCCAAATTCTTTGCAGTTGGCAGACATGAGTTGGGACAATATAACCTCAACAGCAGGACCAGGTTATTACTTTATCTATTTAGGAAAAGAGACTCCTGGCTCCTGGACATTCAATTTACCGGCTAAGAATGCCAACTATCCTAAACTCACTGCCGGCGAAAAGTTTAAGGTTGAGGTTATCGATACCTGGAACATGACGACCGAAATCTATCCCGGCATCTTTGAAACCACAGTACAAGGCAATTATCGTTTTGTTGATAAGGAGGGCAAAAAAGTTTCTTTACCCCAAAAACCTTATCTGCTATTACGAATTACCCATGCACTCTAATTACTTTTTCCAATTTGACTAATCATAATTTATGTTTGATGTACATCTAACACATATTATGATATACATCAAACAATAGCGATGATGTACATCAAAAGAATGCTTTGATGTACATCAAAATAAAAATATGACTTTGAATTTAAAAAAAGACTTATCGGGTTATTTTATAAAACAAATGGGGTACCTTAAAGCACCCCATCATTATAATATCATGAAACCTGTATTTAGATGAAAGCCGGAAATAATTTTCCCTCTTTTAACTGGTAATGCTGACCTGTTTCCGGACAAGTTGCTTCACCGTTTTCATCAAACAAAAGCCTGTGTCCGTATTCGCTCACCCAACCTGTTTGATGTGCCGGGTTTCCTGTTACCAATGCATAAGGCAAAACATCTTTGGTTACTACTGCACCGGCACCAATCATGGCATATTCGCCGATTGTGTTTCCGCAGACAATAGTAGCATTGGCACCAATAGTTGCCCCGTGTTTTACAAGTGTGGTGCGGAACTCTTCTTTCCGTTCAATAAAGCTGCGGGGATTAATTACATTAGTAAATACACATGATGGTCCGAGAAAAACATCATCCTCGCAAATTACACCGGTATAAACAGATACATTATTCTGAACCTTTACATTGTTCCCCAGAATCACTTCTGGTGAAATTACTACGTTCTGCCCGATATTGCATTTATTGCCCAGCTCACAACCTGTCATCAGATGTGAGAAATGCCAGATCTTTGTCCCTTCACCTATCTGGCAATCGGGGTCGATCACTGCAGTTTCGTGAACAAAATAGTTATTCTCCTTGCTCTGCATATTCGCGTATCTTTTCTATAATAAAGTTTTGCACTTCTTCGGTCATTTCTGTATGAATGGGCAATGAAAGTACTTGCTGGCAAAGTAACTCAGAGTTTGGCAGTTGTTCACCCTCTCGCACAATATCAATGAAAGCTTCCTGCTCCTGCAGTGGAAGCGGATAATACACCATACTTGAAATTCCATGGGCGGCAAGGAATTTCTTCAGTTCATCTCGTCTGCCATCAGTAACTTTTATAGTAAACTGATGAAAAGTATGAGATGTATATGGCATCTTCCGAGGAAGGACAATTGAATTCAAATCTGAAAGTCCTTCATAATAGCGTTTTGCTACCAATTGTCTTTCTTCAATATAGTCGTTCAGATGATGAAGTTTCACACTCAGAATAGCAGCCTGAATGGTATCAAGACGGGAATTACAACCTATTACATCGTGAACATATTTTTTGGACTGCCCATGACTGGCAATCATTTTAGCACGGAAAGCCAGATCGTCGTCATTCGTCATCAGTGCACCACCGTCTCCCATACAACCTAAATTCTTGGTAGGGAAAAAGGATGTGCATCCAAAGTGGCCCATTGTTCCGGCTTGCTGTTCTTTTCCTTCGGAGAAAGAATAAACAGAACCAAGGGACTGAGCATTATCTTCAATAACAAACAGATCATTAGCCTCAGCCAATTGAAGAATCTCTTCCATCGGACAACTTTGTCCAAACAAGTGGACCGGGATAATAGCCTTTGTTTTTGGAGTAATAGCCTTTTGAATATGAGCAGCCGTTACATTAAACGATTCATAGTCCACATCCACCATCACCGGAACCAGTCCCAGCAAAGCAACCACCTCGGCTGATGCAATGTAAGTAAAGGCAGGAACAATAACCTCATCTCCGGGTTGGAGTTTGAGCGCCATTAATGCTATCAGTAGAGCATCAGTACCATTGGCCACGGGAATAACATGCCGTACTCCCGTATAACTTTCTAAATCAGTTGCAAATTCCCCAACCTGCAGACCATTTATAAATGAGCTGGAATCAATCACGCTCTGAATAGCATTATCAATTTCCGGCTTAATTCTCAGATACTGACCTTTAAGGTCTACCATGGGGATTTGCGAGTCGGGGTCTATCATTTGTTTCCGTACATTTTTTCGTAGTACTTCTGATAATCTCCGCTGGTAACTTCTTCTACCCAGCTTTGATTTTCCAGATACCACTTAATTGTTTTCACAATTCCAACCTCGAACTTAGTTTCGGGATACCAGCCAAGTTCATTGGTTATCTTAGTAGGATCAATGGCATATCGCTGATCATGACCAAGACGGTCTTTCACAAATGTAATCAGTGATTCATTAATCCAATCGATAGAGAGTTCACCTTTTTCGTTATATTCCTTTTTCTTAAGCACCTCGCGATAAGCCGCATTCTCTGTCATCATCTGGTGAATAGTAGCAATAGTCAGCTTCACAATTTCAATATTTTGCTTTTCATTGTGTCCGCCTACATTGTAAACCTCTCCCACTCTGCCTTCACGAACTACCAAATCGATTGCTTTGCAATGGTCTTCAACATACAACCAGTCGCGCACATTCTTGCCATCTCCATAAACAGGAAGATTCTTTCCTTCGAGAATATTCTTTATAATAAGTGGAATTAGTTTTTCGGGGAAATGGTAAGGACCGTAGTTATTTGAACAACGGGTGATGCTTACCGGCATTTTATAGGTATCGAAGTAAGCCATTACAAACATATCGGCACTAGTCTTTGAAGCGCTGTAAGGGCTATGAGGACAAAGAGGAGTAGTTTCGTGGAAATATCCTTCTGCTCCAAGGCTACCGTAAACTTCATCAGTAGAAACCTGATGGAAACGTACTCCTTCGCGCCAGGTTGGATAGCCTTGTTCGTCTTTACCAGTCACCCAACAACGACGAGCCGCATCCAGTAGATTCTGTGTTCCAAGGATATTAGTCATCAGGAACAACTGAGGGTTTTCAATACTTCTGTCCACGTGACTTTCTGCAGCAAAGTTTACTACATAGTCGAACTGATATTGAGCAAATAGTTTATCAACAAGCTCGCAGTCACAAATATCACCCTTTACAAATTCGCAACGAGTGTTATCTATATCTCCGGCAATAGTACCCAGGTTACCCGCATAAGTCAGCAAGTCAAGTACTACAACTTTTATATCATTATGTTTTGCAAGAATATATTTCAGATAGTTAGCCCCGATAAATCCGGCAGCTCCTGTCACCAAATAAGTTTTCATATATAATTATTTTGTTTTTGCTAATTCTATGAGGTATTTACCATACTCAGTTTTTGATAAATGCTGTCCAAGCTTGTTCAACTGCTCAGTTGAAATCCAGCCATTACGCCATGCAATTTCTTCAATGCAGCTCACATAAAATCCCTGACGGTTCTGAATGGTTGCCACAAAGTTTGAAGCTTCGAGCAAGCTGTCGCAATTTCCTGTATCAAGCCATGCAAATCCACGACCAAAAAGTTCTACTTTTAAAGTCCTCTCTTCCAGATATAATTTATTTAAGTCGGTAATTTCATATTCACCACGGGCAGAAGGTTGCAGACCAGCAGCTTTCTCTGTTACGGTTGAGTCGTAAAAATAAAGACCAGGAACCGCATAATTGCTCTTTGGATTTTCCGGCTTCTCTTCCAGAGAGATAACTTTTCCGGTTTCATCAAACTCAGCCACTCCATAAGCACGAGGATCTTTTACATAATAGCCAAAGATACATGCACCTTTATTAATGCTTGCCGCACGATGAAGCATAGATGAAAAACCTTGTCCGTAGAACATATTATCACCCAAAATCAAACATCCCGGTTCGCCATTCAGAAATTCGGCACCAAGAACAAAAGCCTGTGCCAGTCCGTTTGGTTTTTCCTGAATTTTATATTCAAATTTCATACCAAGTTCTTCACCTGTTCCCAGCAAGTCTCTAAACATAGGAAGATCGCGAGGAGTAGAAATAACCAAGACTTCACGGATTCCAGCCAGCATCAATGTAGACAACGGGTAATAAATCATTGGCTTATCATACACCGGCATGATTTGTTTTGATATAGCTTTGGAAAGCGGATAAAGACGTGTTGCACTTCCTCCGGCAAGAATTATTCCTTTCATAGATTGTTCTTTTTGTTATTATTGCAAATTACGGAAAGATATTTGATATTGCAAAATAATTTAACGATAGATAAAGCAGTTTCTACTAGAATCTCACGTTTGTAGAAATAAAAGGATATATTTGTACATTGCAAAATCTTAAACTATGAAATATTTATTACGTACAATGCTTGTCTTAGCTGTCTTCCTTGGCATGGGATTTGATTGCCAAGGTTATTGGGATGAAGAACCCGAATACAAAAGTTGCAAGCTGACCGATTTCCAGCTTCATCATATGAATAATGAGGGCAAACAATCCGTTGAGGCCACCTCGGACGGAATAAAGAAAGAGGCTTATATATTGCGAATAGATCTGATTACAGATTCATTAATAAGCAATTATAATTATTCCTTTTACAAATTAGAGGATGGAATTATCAAACTAGACATTAACACTATAAATACTTTTAATCAAGATTATCCTGCCGGAGCAGATATAAGAACTTGCTTCACAAATTACCCAGGAACGGTAGAACAAGGTATTGCGGATTATACTCAAAAAGGATACACCATCGATATAATGACAGGCTCTAAAATTTATCTGGCTTTACGAACCATCCCTCAAGTCGGTTTACACTCCTTTAAGGTTACACTAACCTTGGCTAGCGGAAAAAAGATAGAAAAAGAAACAACTCCAATTGCTTTATACTAATTTAATCATAATGAGAAAAATAATTATATTGATTCTTTTCTTTTTACCGGCTATACTGCAAGCACAAACAGAAAGATCCGAACGCATGATAATAGATATGACAACCGGTATCAATGTAAATTTGTTTGAGCCAGAGTTTGGCAATGCTTCAGATTGTCTGTTAAGTACCAAAACAATATCTCCTTTCATTAAAGGTAGGTTTAGTTATTTCTTTAGTTCTGGATAGGGAGCATTCGTCGATTTTAAATTAGCTTCTGCAACCTATTCGGGAAAAGATTATTCAAACATTATACCAAACCTTTATTATAATTTGGGAGATGATTTCAATGAAAAGAATAGTACAATTCTTCATGACGGAAGTATTGGAGGAACATACCGCATTGAAAATAAAAATTGGTCTATCCGTACAAGATTGGGGATAGGTATAGGAGAAATGCTCGCCAAGAATCCGAACTTCACTATAAAAGAAAAAGGAAACAACAATCTTTATTATATAATATATGTAGCAGGCGACAGATATATGGAAGTCGATGAACTTCCTTTCTTAAATCCAGGCATTAGCCTGAGTTATAAGTATGATGATATTCTTTTCAATGTGGATATTAATTACACCCAATTCATACAAAAGACCAGTTATACTTATGTACTTACTGACGCTTACACCCAAAAAGTTATTGAGAAAAGAAAGTTCGCTCCCAAAAACCTTTCCGGTAATCTTGAGATTGGTTTAGGAGTCAGTTTTAGCTTTTAATTATCCAGCCAGTTCTATAACTTCAAGATCTTTAAATTCTCCATTATCTATAACAAAACGAACCATGGTACGTACTTTGTGAAAACCATAGATACCGGCTGCACCCGGATTAATGTGAAGCATGCCAAGAGTTTTGTCATACTTTACTTTCAATATATGTGAATGCCCGCTGATAAATAATTTTGGAGGACGAACCAGAATACTTCCACGAATTGATGGATCATAATTCCCCGGATAACCACCAATGTGTTTCATTAAAACTTCGGCGCCTTCAATGGTAAAACGGTTTATCTGTGGATAAGTCTTGCGAATATCCTGTCCGTCAATGTTCCCATACACAGCCCTTAAGGGGCGAAAAGCTGCTAGTTTCTCTGCAACGTCCATAGATCCTATATCTCCTACATGCCAAATTTCATCACAATTTTCAAAATATTTCAGGTATTTTTCATCCCAGTAACCGTGAGTGTCTGACAATAAACCAATTCTTACCATTTTTTTGCAATTTATGTTTGCAAATATACTATATTTACGGCAAAATCGCTGCTATGGAACATTCTTATCAATATTTTAAACGCGATATTAGTTGGCTATCGTTTAATTATCGTGTGCTACTGGAAGCTAATGATGACAAGCTTCCACTCTATGAACGTATTAATTTCATTGCTATTTATTCTTCTAACCTGGAAGAATTCTATAAAATACGTGTAGCAGACCATAAAGCGAATGTTTCTGGAGCCCGGACCGATGAAGAATCTATACAGGTTTCTCAGCAAATATTAGAAGATATAAACGTAGAGGTAAATAAGCAGCTGGAAGAAAGGGTACGTATTTATGAACAAAAAATACTTCCCGAGCTACGAAGAAACAATGTTATCTTCTATCAAAGTAAAGATGTGGAATCTTTCCACCAAGAGTTTGTTCGTAATTTCTTTAACGAAGAAGTGTTCCCGTTTTTGCAACCGGTTTTAATATCAAAAGGCGAAATAATATCTTTCCTGAGAGATAACAGATTGTATCTCGCTGTACGTTTATATAAAAAGAACTGCGCAATTGATGATCCTTCACGCGAGCAACATTTTGTTCTTAAAATGCCTTATAGTAAAGTCTCCCGCTTTATTGAACTGCCTCAGCATGATGGGAATTATTACATAATGTATATTGAAGATATTATCAAAGCCAATATAGGAAGTATTTTCCCAGGATATGAAGTAGACAACTGTTACTGTGTCAAGATATCCCGAGACGCTGATATTCTTATTGACGATACTATAAGCGGAAGCATTGTGGAGCAAGTAAAAAAGAAGGTAAAGAAACGCAAAATTGGAGCAGTATGCCGTTTTGTTTACGATCGCTCTATGCCTGATGACTTTCTTGAATTTCTGATAGATGCCTTCCATATAAACAGAAACGAATTGATTTTAGGAGATAGTCATTTAAATCTTGAAGATTTAATTAAGCTACCAAATCCAAACAAGCTTTTGCAAATAAATGAGAAGCCTCAACCAATGAGGCTTAATTGTCTGAACAAGCATTCTTCCATCTTCCAATACGTGAAGAAGAAAGATCTGCTGGTTAATTTTCCATATCACTCTTTCGAACATTTTATCCATTTTCTTTATGAGGCTACACATGATCCTCTGACTAAAGAAATAATGGTTACTCAATATAGAGTAGCCGAGAACTCTGCTGTAATAAACACATTGATCAGTGCTGCCCAGAACGGAAAAAAGGTAACTGTATTTGTGGAACTGAAAGCTCGTTTTGATGAAGAGAATAATCTGGAAACAGCTGAAATGATGCAAAATGCTGGTATTAATATTATTTATAGCATTCCGGGATTAAAGGTACACGCCAAGGTGGCGTTGGTGCTGAGACATAGTGATAAACAAGAGAATGTACCTAGTTATGCTTATGTAAGCACCGGTAACTTTAATGAAAAAACAGCAAAGGTTTATTCTGATATCGGCATTTTTACATCTAATAGTGAGATTGTGGAAGACTTGCATACTTTATTTCTTATTCTGGAAAGAAAGGTGGAACATCCACAATTTAAACAGCTTTTGGTTGCCCGGTTTAACCTTATTCCGGAGCTCACTAAACTAATAAACCATGAAATAGAATTGGCCGAGCAAGGCAGAGGAGGCAAAATAATTCTTAAGATGAATGCCTTGCAAGATCAGATTATGATTGATGAACTTTACCGTGCATCGGAACATGGTGTGGAAATAGAACTCATAATACGTGGAATTTGTTGTCTGATTCCAGGTCAGCCATACAGCAAAAACATTCGCATAACCCGTATCGTGGATAGTTTCCTTGAACATGCCCGGATATGGTACTTCCATAACGGAGGAGATCCGAAAGTGTTTATTGGTTCTCCCGACTGGATGAAGCGAAATCTCTACCACAGAATAGAAGCAGTTACTCCGATTCTGGATAAAAATTTAAAAAGAGATATCATTGATATTCTGACTATTCAGTTAAAAGACAATCAGAAAGCTTGTTTTGTAGATGCCGACCTGCAAAACAAATTTAAATATAACCCATCAGAACCACCAATTAGGTCACAATATGCGATTTACAATTTTCTGAAAGACAAAAATTCACTACCTTTGCGCCCTAATTAGCAAAAATAAGAATGATTTCAGTAGACGGATTAACAGTAGAGTTCGGGGGAACCACCCTTTTCAGTGATGTTTCTTTTGTGATTAATGAAAAAGACCGTATTGCCTTAATGGGTAAGAATGGTGCAGGAAAGAGTACTTTATTAAAGATTCTTGCCGGTGTACGTCTGCCCAGCCGGGGAAAGATTTCCGCTCCGAAAGATAGCGTGATTGCTTATCTGCCTCAGCACTTGATGACGGAAGACGGACGAACTGTTTTTGAAGAGACAGCGCAGGCCTTTTCTCACCTTCATGAAATGGAAGCTGAAATTGAAAGACTGAACAAGGAACTTGAAACAAGGACCGACTACGAAAGTGACAGTTACATGGAACTTATTGAAAACGTATCTGCTTTAAGCGAGAAGTTCTATGCCATTGACGCCACTAACTACGAAGCGGATGTGGAGAAAGCTCTTTTAGGACTGGGGTTCATGCGTGAAGACTTCAACCGACAGACAAGCGATTTCAGCGGTGGATGGAGAATGCGTATTGAACTAGCCAAACTCTTATTGCAAAATCCCGATGTTCTTTTACTGGATGAACCTACTAATCACCTCGACATTGAATCCATTCAATGGCTGGAAGATTTTCTTATTAACAGCGCCAAAGCTGTAATCCTTATCAGCCACGACCGTAAATTTGTTGATAACATTACCACACGTACCATTGAAGTAACCATGGGACGTATATACGACTATAAAGTTAATTACTCCAAATATTTGCAGCTTCGTGCTGAAAGACGCGAGCAACAGCAAAAAGCCTTTGAAGATCAGCAGAAAATGATTGCTGAAAATCAGGAATTCATAGAACGTTTCAAAGGTACTTATTCAAAAACCAACCAGGTACAAAGTAGGGTTAAGATGCTGGAAAAGCTTGAAATACTTGAAGTAGACGAGGAAGATTCTTCCGCTCTACGTTTAAAGTTCCCTCCTTCTCCACGTTCTGGTAATTATCCAGTAACGATGGACAGTGTGGGCAAGACTTATGGTGAAAAGCTGATATTCAGCAATGCCAATCTAACTATAGAACGTGGCGATAAAGTAGCTTTTGTAGGTAAGAATGGTGAAGGTAAATCTACTTTAGTGAAGTGTATCATGAAGGAGATTGAGCATACCGGAACACTAACTTTAGGACACAATGTACAAATTGGTTATTTCGCACAGAATCAAGCATCGTTGTTGGATGAGAATCTAACCGTCTTCCAAACCATTGACGATGTTGCTGTAGGAGATATCCGAAATAAAATACGCGATTTGCTGGGAGCATTTATGTTTGGTGGTGAAGAATCAACGAAAAAAGTAAAGGTGTTATCTGGAGGAGAGCGTACTCGTTTAGCTATGATCAAGTTATTGCTTGAACCGGTTAATTTACTTATTCTCGATGAGCCAACCAACCACCTCGACTTGAAAACAAAAGATATCCTAAAAGCTGCTTTGAAGGATTTCGATGGAACGCTTATTGTTGTATCTCACGACCGTGATTTCCTTGACGGACTGGTAACTAAGGTTTATGAATTCGGCAACAAGAAAGTTACTGAGCATCTATGCGGCATTTATGAATTCCTTGAAAAGAAGAAAATGGATTCATTAAATGAGCTTGAGAGAAACAAATAAAAAGAAATAATTATGGTCGCTCAAACAGAATTCTCACTAAAAGCCAGACAAAGAGGTTTTCATCTGGTTACTCAGGAGATTATAAAAAATCTGCCTGAACTGCCAAAAACGGGATTACTTCATTTGTTTATCAAGCACACTTCTGCAGCTTTGAGCATTAATGAAAATGCCGATCCTGATGTGCGAACAGATTTGGAATCCACATTCAATCGCTTGGTTAAAGAACGCGAACCTTATTACGAACATGTACTTGAAGGCGATGACGATATGCCTGCTCATACAAAATCAACAATAGTTGGTTCAAGCATTACAATTCCTATAACCAACGGTCGGTTAAATCTGGGAACCTGGCAAGGTATCTATCTTTGTGAATTCCGGAATTATGGCGGAGAAAGAAGGATTGTTGCCACAGTTATGGGATAATTGGTGAATGCCGATAAAATCATTGGTGAATGGATTTAATTTATTGACCAATGATTAAAAATTATTGATTAATAATATTTCAAGCTCCCGCCGACTTTTTGAAAGCCAGCGGGAGCTTTCCATTTTTGCAAAACTCAGTTTATGGATCGTCAATTTAAGAATATAAGAAGCGAATTAGTGAGGGATCACAGCAAAAGTGAGGGATAAGTGATGGATCTTTTTCATCCCTCACTTTTACAGGAGTCTTATTTTCAGATAATTAAATTCAAAAAGTGAGAGGTGAGGGATGAAAAATCTTTTTTTATTTGGAGAGGAGGATTTAGATATCCTATTACACATAAATCATCTTCTTCGTCATACCTCCATCAATTACCATATTCTGGCCATTGATAAAGTTATTATCCGGATCACACAAAAAGAGACATGCCCTGGCAATATCTTGAGGAGTTCCTACCCTTCCCGATAGATGTTGTTCATGATCGGCCACTGTTAGCGAATCATAATCCTTAGTTTCAATCCATCCGGGGCTAATACAATTAACCGTTATATGATACTTCGATAACGAAACAGCCAAAGCATGAGTCAACGATACAATTCCTCCTTTCGATGCAGCATACCCCTCAGTACCCGGCTCGCTCATTAAGTATCTGGTAGATGCAATATTAACAATACGTCCATAACGAGGTAATGGTTCCATTTCTGAACGATGTAATGCCAATAATCTGGAAGTAATAAAGACTGGTCGCAGATTAGTAGCAATAACTCGGTCAAATTGTTCAACTGTGACATCAAGCAATGAGGAAAATCCCCCAATACCAACATTGTTTATCAGAATATCAATATCACCCCAATTGGCAAAAAGCTGTTTCATAACTTCCGTTAGTGCTTTCTCGTTTGTTACGTCAGTTTTATAGAAAAGGCTATTTTCTGACGAAAGAAAAGAAGAATCGGGTTCACTGATATCACAAAAAGCAACATTTGCTCCTGCTGAAACAAAAGCCTCCACAATTCCCCGGCCTATTCCTTGTGATCCGCCGGTAACAAATACCCGCTTTCCAGACATTGTTTTCATAAGATGCGATTTATATTGTTAATGACTCAAATTCTGATCAACAGAAAATAGTGAAAGAATATATCTTTGTAATAAGATTATATACAGCGAACTTCTTCCGGCAGATAGCCACTACGAATTCTCCATTCCTGTGGATATAGATTATTGGCCCGATTACCTATATTTTTCACAAACCCTAGCGGAACATTTTTATATTGTAATAACAAATATCCTTTGGGAACTGTTGCATCCAAAACTATAGCTTCTTTTCTTAAATAAGAGATAGCCTGTTCATAAGTCAGTTCACAAGAAGAAAATTCATTGGCATTCAATTCATTACTCATTGCCAGAGACTGATGAGGTATAAGATCTTTTCCTTTAACTTCACCAATAATGATACCGGAATGAACAACTCTTAACTGCTGATACAAAAGACTGATTAATTCTGCATTATTTTTCCGGCATGCTACGATAAAGTCACCTCTTCTTTCAATATTAAAATCTTCAGGATCTTGAATCCACAGTTTTGCTTGTTGAGGAATCTCTAAAGGTTTCTCTTTTTTGTTCTTTTTAGATGATTTTGTCCGCATAGGTTGAATTTCATCATCTCCTAACTTACGCAGGGCTGCAAGGAAAAAGCCTTCTCCCTTGGTTTTGTGAGGCAGAAAGCGATAAACAGGAGTATCTGTCCCGGCAAGGTTTCCCGTAATTCCCCATTCCTGAGGAACATCAACGAACAAGGACTCTGCGCCCAATTCTTTCTTTATCCATTCAATATTCTCTTCATCTTCCATTAAATTGTATGTACAAGTACTGTAGATAAGAATACCTCCCGGTTTCAAAGCAGACCAGATATCTGCAATAATACGACGCTGACGCTGATAGCAGATTGTTACATTTTCAGGACTCCACTCTTCAATAGCTCCAGGATCTTTACGAAACATCCCTTCGCCTGAACATGGAACATCAGTAAGGATCAAATCAAAGAGTGTACCCAAATCAGAGAAGTCGGCCGGATCATTATTGGTAACTGCAATATCCGGATGTCCCCATTTTATAAGGTTTTCGGCTAAAATTTGAGATCGATTACGAATAACTTCATTAGCAACAAGAAAACTCCTTTCCGGTAAAAGACTACGAAGATGAGTGGATTTTCCTCCGGGAGCCGCACAAAGATCAAGCGCCACAACCGGTTCGGTTACATAGTTTCTAATAATCAGCTCCACAAACATAGAAGATGCCTCTTGTACATAATAGCAACCTGCATGAAATAATGGATCGAAAGTAAAAGTAAGACGTTCCCCTAAATAAAAACCGCTGGAGCACCATGGTACGCTAATAGTTTGATTGTGCAAAAAAGGCTTTGTTTTATTCACACGAACGCTCACTGGTGATTCTTCCTGTAAGGCGCTTTCAAGGTTTACATATTCTTCGCACAAAAGTGCTTTTGTTTGTTCTATAAAGGGCTGAGGTAACTTCATCTGATTATATTTATGATGCAAATATACTTTATTCTCAATTTTTCTTATGGAAAAATAAAAAATAATTCGTCTATTTGCAACTTTCCATGCAACATGCTACGTCTAATAGTTGAAGTTTAAATAAATGGAGTATTAAACAAATTAAAACCAAAGAATATGAAACAATTTATGATTGCATTCATGATGATGTTCGCAGTTAGCATCTCAATGATGGGGCAAGCCTCACCAAAGAAGGCTACAGTTACAAAAGACACATCAAATGTTACGATGACTGTGCAAAGCACATCTGCCGACTCGGCCGCAATTGATTCTGCAGCACAAGATTACAGCGATGAATTAAAATCTGTAAAAGGAGAGTTCCATGGAATTCCATTTGAGAATTCTGCAGGGTTGCTGGTACCAATTTTTGGAATCGTTTTTGGGTGTGCAGTTCCGGTGTTTATCGTTTTTCTCATTTTCTGGTATAGACATAAAGATAAACAAGCCCAATACCGCTTAGCGGAAAAAGCACTTGAGAATGGGAAAGACATTCCGGAAGGGTTATTTAAAGAAGTACAGGGTACAACAGATGTCCATACCAAAGGAGTTAAAAACGCTTTCCTTGGTTTAGGATTAGGTATCTTCCTCTGGGCACTGACCGGTGAATTCGGACTTGGATGTATTGGCTTTATGATTATGTTTATGGGTATTGGACAAATTGTAATCCATTACACACAAAACAAGCAGAAACCTTTAGAAAAGAATAATTCAGAACAAAAGTCAGACGAAGAATGAGCCAACTGAACGATATATCGTTAGTCGCACAGGTCGTGGTGTTCAAAAACACCAAGGCCTTCGACACGTTGGTTAAGAAATACCAATCGCAAGTTCGAAGGTTTTTTCTTAATCAGACGTTAGGCGACAGCGAATTAAGTGACGATTTGGCACAGGAAACATTTATTAAAGCCTATACAAATATCTCATCATTTAAAAATCTTTCAAATTTCTCAACCTGGCTTTACAGAATTGCATATAATGTCTTTTATGATTATATTCGCAGCCGTAAAGAGACATCTGAAATTGACGCACGGGAAGTAGATGCAATGCACAGCACCGAGCAAGACAATGTGGGAGAAAAGATGGATATTTATAAGTCACTCAAGATGCTAAAGGAAGTGGAACGAACCTGCATCACATTATTCTACATGGAGGATGTGAGCATCGATAAGATAGCAGGGATTATAGGAAGCCCGACAGGTACAGTAAAATCACACTTGTCTAGAGGCAAAGAAAAATTAGCGATTTACTTAAAACAAAATGGTTATGACAGAAATTGATGATAAAATGATTAGCCAATTCTTCCAGAATGAGAAGAAGGAAATTAAAGATAATGGCTTTTCTAACAGAGTTATGCGCCATTTACCCAACCGGGTAGATAAACTTTCAAATATGTGGGCAGCTTTCTGTACTGCTGTTGCTATTGTTTTATTCTTCGTATTTAATGGCTTGGAAGCAATACTTAATATATTGCGCGAAGCATACAATGGAACAATGCAAAGTAGTATTGCACATCTTGATCCAAAATCATTACTTATTGCCGCGATAGTATTAATAAGCCTGGGGGTAAAAAAAGTTTGCTATTCTGACTAAAAATATTAATAAAAAAATATAATATTCACTTTTTTTTGCATATATTTGCGGTATACACTTGGATTAATACTGATGAATTATATGCTGCAACAGAGAGGAAGTACTTTTTTCATTTGTATTTTATGTTTATTTATTGTTAGCTGCCACACTAAAGATAGGGAAAAAACAGCTGACAAATATGCTTATGCAGATTCTTTAACAGAGCATTATAAAGAGCTGTCATTAGAATATCCGGATCTTGTAAGACAAAAATTACTAAAAGTCAGACAAGTAATTAAAGACAGCATCAATTACTACAAATTAACTCAGTATATAAGCTATACCTATTTTCTGGATAACAAAATAGACTCTGCACTACAGTTAAATAGTAAGGTTATTCATTTTTGCAATAAGAACTTATCAGATACTACAAGAGTAAATCAGCTGGAAAGTGAGACCTATTATAATAGAGGTCTTTATCTTTCAATTATAAGTAACATTGATTCTGCACAATATTATTTAAATAAAGCATATATAAAAGCTGTTAAGGCAAAAGAGTATAATACATTAGTGAATATTTGTATTCGAATTGCTTACAACTATATATCACAAGGGAATTATACGTCATCAGTTCTTTACTATAAAAGAGCACAAGAGACAGCCAATATTTTAAGCAACAACAACGAAGCATATTTCTTAATTCAGACAGGATTGGCCAAGGTCTATTTGAGCCTCAATAATTATAATCAATCTAATATTTATTTCAATTTTGCTGAGAAAAGATATAAAGAAATGCCACCATCCAGGCAATTTATTTTCGCCAGTTTACGAGCTAGCTATTACGAAACAATTAAAAACTACAAAGATGCCCTGAAATGGTATAAAGAAGCAAATACAAAAACTCAGAACTTTAAATTCAACATTTACAGAGGAATTACAGAATGCAATGTAGGAAGTATTTATCTATTGCTCAATCAACCCGACTCAGCCAAGTATCATCTGGATAAAGCTAATTTATTTTTTTCCAAATCAAATCAAAATATAAATTATTCTTTTTACTTAAACGGACTTTATGCCGAATTGGCATTACTAAAGAATGATTTAAGAAACGCACATAAATTATTAAACAAGAAATATAATTTATCAAAAATATCCCTTCAATATATTCATCTTTACAATAAAAGATTAGAATTATATTACGAAAAAAAATGTAATTTTCATAATGCATATTATTATAGAACAAAAGTTGATAATTATAATGATTCTGTACGAAGAAGAACACTTACGAGTGCAATCTCTGAACTAAACTCCCGATATAGTCAAGACACCAGCAAGCTTAAGCACAACATCATTCTTTCTGAAAACAAAGCTGATCTGCAAAAGATGAGATTGATAAGTATACTCTCATTATCTTTATTAATAACTGGTGCAATAATAATCTGCATTGCAATTCACTTAAATCGCAAAAAAAGAGAGTCCAGATTTGCCAAGCAGTTTTCTACTATAGCTAAATTACGCATGGAAAACATTCGTAACCGGATTTCACCACACGTCTTGTTTAACATGTTAAATGCTGTAATGCCAACTTTCAAACAAGACGATAACCTTGTACACTTATTCAGACTATTAGCTCAGTCGTTACGTAGTAACCTGATTGCTTCCGAAAAAATGGCTGTATCACTTGAAGAAGAAATTGAATTTGTAAAAAACTATATTGAATTCCGCAAAAATATCAATAGTAGAAAAGTAGATATCGATTGGAACATATCTCAGAATGTTCCAATCGATACGTTAATTCCGTCAATGATTATCCAGATACCAATAGAAAATTCCATTAAATATGCTTTCAGAGAGGAGATGAAAGATGCACATATAAACATTGATATTTCTGCTGATGACAGTTTTCTTTATATTACTGTTATTGATAACGGTTCAGGGTATAACCCGGGAGCACATATTGGAGATAAAAACAGTACCGGAACAGGACTTAAGGTTATATTCCAGACAACAGAATTATTAAATCAAAAGAATCAGGAAAAGATGTTTTTCAACATTGAAGATATGAAGAACTTTTCACCCGATTTACATGGTACGAGAGTTACGGTTATTATTCCTTATAAATATAATTTTGAGCTATGAAAAAAACGATAACTACAATTATAGTCGATGACGAAAGTAATTCGATTGCAACACTGAATAAGGATCTTGCTAATTATCCGGAAATTCAGGTAATTGAAACTACTACATCTGTTGAAAAAGCAAAAAAAATAATTGTTCAATACCAGCCTGATTTACTTTTTTTAGACATTGAAATGCCTAAAATGAATGGATTTGAACTATTAAACGAAATACGAACTTTGATACACCCTGAAATGTATATCGTATTCTATAGTGCTTACGATAAATATGTACTTGACGCATTGCGCTCATCTGCTTTCGACTATTTAATGAAACCTTATCAGCCAGAAGAACTTTCAGCAATCATAGAGCGTATTAAAACACAACCAGAGAAAGAAAAAACAAATATTGAACAATCGATTCTGCGCTTAATGAAAAATGATAAGAAATTTGCTCTGCAAACAATCTCAGGGCTATTATTTCTTAAAGCCAGTGAAGTTCTTTGTTTTCAATATATAGATGGATTTAGAAGCTGGCAAATCACAATGACCGATTTATCTGTGCAGAAACTAAGAACAGGTATCATTGCTAAAGACCTACTTGCTTTTAGTCCTTCATTCATGCAAATTAATCAGGAATGTATACTTAATGTTGACTATATCTCATCTATTGAAAACAAAACATTAAAATGCATTTTATATCCGCCATTTAATGATTTAGATATACATGCTTCAAGAAGATATTATTCGAAATTAAAAGAACAATTAGAAATCTTATAGAGGAAATCTCTTTAAAATGTTATTTATGTAAACGCAATAATTGGAATTTTCATTAATAATCTTTGCTTCTGTTTGTCTAATCATTATATTTGCTTTAACCAAATATATTCACCATGAATAACAAATATGTAATAAATATTGGCCGCCAGTTAGGTAGTGGCGGCCGGGAAATAGGTGCTAAGCTTGCCACACAACTGCACATTGATTTTTACGACAAAGAGCTGATTAATATAGCATCAAAAGAAAGTGGACTCTGCAAAGAATTCTTTGAAAAAGCTGATGAGAAAACATCGCAAAGCATTGTTGGAGGACTTTTGGGAATGCGATTCCCTTTTATTAATGATGGTTCAATTCCTAATAATAATTGCTTGAGCAATGATGCTTTATTCAAGATACAGAGTGATGTAATTCGTGAATTAGCAGAAAAAAAGTCATGCCTTTTTGTAGGAAGATGTGCTGATTATATTTTGCGTGATCATCCTCGGTGTGTAAATATCTTCATTTCAGCATCAAAGGAAGAGCGGATTAGACGTCTTTGCAAGGAAAAAGGTATTAATTCAGGGAAAGCTGAAGATTTGATAGAGAAGACCGATCGTGAACGGGCAGCTTATTATAATTATTACAGCTATAAAGTATGGGGAGCAGCAGCTACATATCACCTTTGTATTGATTCATCATCTCTTGGCATTGATGAAACTGTTGCATTCATTAAACTATTTATAGAAAAGAAATTGGGAGTCTAACCAAGCTTCAATAAAGAGTCTTTTAAAAGTAAAATCAAGTTATTTGTATTTTGAATATTTTAAAACGGCATCAGATAGATACTCAAAGAAAAGGCAATAAAAAAGGGGTCGCTTCATTATAAACAACCCCTTTCTTTATATAATTATATATCGTTCTTACATAAACATAAGTATAATCAACTGTGCAGATAACACACGCAAGAACATTACCAGCGGATATACTGTAGAATATCCAACGCCCGGAGCATCACTACTTGAAACCTGATTAGAATATGCTAATGCTGGAGGGTCTGTATTACTACCGGCAATAAGTCCCATCAACATAAAATAGTTAATCTTGAAAATTTTACGAGCAATAGAGCCAACAATTATTAATGGAATAAAGGTAATAAGGAATCCACATCCTACCCACAATAAGCCATCTCCTTCAACCACAGTTTTAAAGAACTCACCTCCTGCACCAATACCAACACTGGCAAGGAATAAAGTAATACCAATCTCACGTAACATAAGGTTGGCACTCTGGGTTGTGTAAGTTACCAGATTAAATTTGTAACCGAACCGACCAATAATAATAGCTACTACCAGAGGTCCACCTGCCAAACCTAATTTAACAGGAGTAGGCATTCCAGGGAAAGCAAATGGAAGACTACCAAACAATATACCAAATAATATACCGATAAAGATAGTAACAATATTAGGTTCGTTTAAGCGTTTCATTGAATTACCCATTACAGTAGCAACACGTTCAACCGCATCCTGAGAACCAACAACTGTAACACGGTCACCAACCTGAAGAACCAAGTTTGGGTTAGCAAATAGATCCACACCTGAACGGTTGATACGAGTAACGTTCACACCATAAAGATTACGAAGTTTGAGCTGTCCTAGTTTCTTTCCGTTCATATCAGATTTTGTAACCAATACTCGTCTTGAAACCATCGGAGAATCGAGTTCTTCCCAATTTACAAAGACTTCTTTTCCTATTAAAGAAATTATATTATCAGCATCACCTTCTGAACAAACTACAAATATCTGATTACCTTCTTCAAGTACCGTTTCAGAACTTGGTATTGTAACTTTTTCATTTTTAAGAATACGAGAAACTACGAATGAGCATCCTGCAGTATCCATAATATCAGATATTTTTTTATTAAAAACAGCTGAGTTATTTACTTCCAGATGCATTAGGCGAGGCTTATTCTGATTATCATCTGCCACTGCATTCCATTCAGCTTCTTCTTTAGCAAAATCAATTCTAAAAATAAAGCGTATCAGAATAATCGCACCAATAATTCCTACAACTCCCAATGGATAAGCTACTGCATATCCTAACGCAATTTTTGGAACTTCGTGAATAATACCCGATGCCTGAAGCTGATTTAATGCTTCCTGGGCGGCACCAAGACCTGGGGTGTTTGTAACTGCGCCTGACAGAATACCAACTATCATTGGCAATTGAACTCTTCCGTTAAGAGCATAGAACAATCCCAATGCTACAGCAATATTTAGCAGAACAATTGAAGCGGCAAGCATATTCATTGTCATACCACCTTTCTTAAATGAAGAAAAGAAAGAAGGTCCAACCTGCAAACCAATACAAAAAACAAATAAGATTAAACCAAAATCTCTCATAAAATGAAGAACTTCCGTGTTAACATTAAGGCCGAAATGTCCCATTAAAATGCCGACAAACAGCACAAAAGTAACACCTAAAGAAATCCCAAAAAATTTAATCTTCCCTAATAAGACTCCAGCAGCTATCACAAAAGAATAAAGAAGAACAATGTGAGCCACTGAATTAGGGTCTGTTAGCAATTTAATCAACCAATCCATAGTGTAAAGTATCAATTTAAAATTTTGCGCAAAGGTAGTTATTCTAACTTGTCAGATCAAATATTTCTATCCTTGTTTTATTATAAAATTATTAAAATGACAAGTAACATATTAAGCTACTTGAATTTTCCTAAAAAAAAGTATCCTATTATAAGTAAATAAGTATCTTTGCACCTCACACTTAGATAAATTAATATATTAAATACATTTATTAATCTTGTAATTAATACAATAAACTATGGCAGATAGTAATGAAAAACTCTTTTCGGACTTTTCGCCCGTAAGCACTAGCAAATGGATGGAAAAAGTAACAGCCGACCTTAAAGGTGCTGACTTCGAAAAGAAGCTCGTTTGGAAAACAAACGAAGGATTTAAAGTTAAACCATTCTACAGGATGGAAGATCTGGAAGGTCTGAAAACAACCGACAGCTTACCAGGTGAGTTCCCTTATCTTCGGGGAACAAAAAAAGACAATACTTGGTTTGTCCGCCAAAACATTCGCGTTGAATGTCCTAAGGAGGCTAACACCAAAGCATTAGACATTTTAAATAAAGGTATTGATTCTTTAGGATTCAGCATTAAAGGAAAAGATGTAAACGCTGATTTTATAGAAACGTTACTCAATGACATTTGTGCTGAATGTGTAGAGTTGAACTTTTCTACTTGTCAAAGTCATGCTATTGAACTAGCAGAGTTATTGGTTGCTTATTTCCAGAAAAAGAACTATGACTCAACAAAGCTAAAAGGCTCTATCAATTATGATTACTTTAATAAAATGCTGACTAAAGGCAAAGAAAAAGGTAATCTGGTAGAAACAGCTAAGGCATTGATTGAAGTAACAAAAACTCTGCCTTTCTACAGAGTTATCAATGTTAATGCATTATCTCTGAATAATGCAGGAGCTTATATTTCTCAGGAACTAGGATATGCTTTAGCATGGGGTAATGAATATCTGAATTTATTAGTTGAAGCAGGAATTACACCAACTATTGCTGCAAAGAAAATTAAGTTCAACTTCGGTATCAGTTCTAATTACTTCCTTGAAATTGCTAAGTTCCGTGCAGCACGTATGTTATGGGCCAACATTGTAAGCTCATACAAACCGGTTTGCACAAGAGACAATTGTTCCAATACAGCTGAAGATGGTGAATGTCGCTGTGCTGCAAAAATGAAAGTACATGCAGAGACTTCTTCTTTCAATTTAACGATGCTGGATGCATATGTAAACTTACTTCGTACTCAGACAGAAGCAATGAGTGCTGCTCTTGCCGGAGTAGATTCATTAACTGTTACTCCGTTTGATAAAGCTTATCAGACTCCAGATGATTTTTCTGAACGTATTGCCCGCAACCAACAATTACTATTAAAGGAAGAATCAAACTTTGATAAAGTTGTGGATCCTGCTGCAGGTTCTTATTATATTGAAAATCTAACAACTTCTATTGCTCAACAAGCATGGAACATCTTCTTAAAAGTTGAAGAAGAAGGAGGTTTTTATGCAGCAGTAAAAGCAGGAAGTGTTCAGGAAGATATTAATCAGTCTGGTAAAGCAAGACACATTGCTTTATCAAGCCGTAAAGAAATTCTTTTAGGAACCAATCAATTTCCTAACTTCAATGAAAAAGTTGGAGATAAGAGACAAGTTGAAAATAAATGTTGCTGTTCAGATAAGAGCAGTTCTTGCGAAAGTACTGTAAAAGTACTTAATTCCGACCGTGCTGCAAGTGAATTTGAAGCACTTCGTCTGCAAACAGAGGCTGCCGATCATTGTCCGAAGGCATTCATGCTGACTATTGGTAATTTGGCAATGCGCCAAGCCAGAGCACAATTCTCTTGCAACTTCCTTGCATGTGCCGGATATGAAGTAATTGATAACCTGGGATTCGAAACTGTAGAAGAAGGAGTAGAAGCTGCAATGGAAGCTAAAGCTGATATTATAGTACTTTGTTCCAGCGATGACGAATATGTAGAATATGCTATACCGGCACTTAAAGCTGTTAATAACCGTGCTATGTTTATTGTTGCCGGAGCTCCGGCTTGCATGGATGCTTTAAAAGCGGAAGGTATTGAAAACTTTATTCATGTTCGTGTCAATGTATTAGACACTCTGAAAGAATATAATGCTAAACTAGGAATTAAGTAAAGACATCATGAGACCAGATTTTAAAAATATAGATATATATGCCGGATTCAAGCACATAGATGGTGCTGAATGGCAAAAGGCTAACGGAATTGAAGCCAACTGGAACACACCAGAGCATATCAACGTAAAGCCTGTTTACACAAAAGAAGATCTTGAAGGAATGGAGCATCTTGAATATGCTGCAGGTATTCCACCTTATCTTCGCGGTCCTTATTCAGTTATGTACACTCTTCGCCCATGGACTATCCGCCAATATGCCGGATTCTCTACTGCTGAAGAATCAAATGCTTTCTATCGTAGAAATCTTGCTTCCGGACAAAAAGGTTTGTCTGTAGCATTCGACCTTCCTACTCACCGCGGATACGACCCGGATCATGAACGCGTAGTGGGCGATGTTGGTAAAGCAGGAGTTTCTATCTGTTCATTGGAAAACATGAAAACACTGTTTGATGGTATTCCATTAAGCAAAATGTCTGTTTCCATGACTATGAACGGTGCAGTACTTCCTATTCTTGCTTTTTATATCAACGCAGGACTGGAACAGGGAGCTAAGCTTGAAGAAATGGCTGGAACTATTCAGAATGATATCTTGAAAGAATTCATGGTGCGTAATACTTATATTTACCCACCTGCATTCTCTATGAAGATTATTTCTGATATCTTTGAATATACTTCTCAGAAGATGCCTAAATTTAATTCAATTTCTATTTCAGGTTACCACATGCAAGAAGCTGGAGCAACTGCAGATATTGAATTAGCATACACTTTAGCCGACGGACTTGAATATCTTCGTGCCGGTGTTGCTGCAGGAATTGATATTGATGCATTTGCACCTCGTCTTTCTTTCTTCTGGGCTATTGGTACTAACCACTTTATGGAAATTGCCAAAATGCGTGCTGCACGTATGTTATGGGCTAGGATTGTTAAACAGTTCAATCCAAAGAATCCAAAGTCTCTTGCTCTGCGTACTCACTGCCAGACTTCAGGTTGGTCATTAACAGAACAAGATCCGTTTAATAATGTTGGCCGTACTTGCATCGAGGCTATGGCTGCTGCATTGGGACACACTCAATCACTTCACACCAACGCATTGGACGAAGCTATTGCATTGCCAACCGATTTTTCAGCACGTATTGCACGTAATACTCAGATTTATATTCAGGAAGAAACTTACATCTGTAAGAATGTAGACCCATGGGGTGGTTCTTATTATGTTGAAAGCTTGACTAATGAGCTTGCTCACAAAGCTTGGGAACGTATCGAGGAAATTGAAAAACTGGGTGGTATGGCTAAAGCAATCGAAACCGGTGTTCCAAAGCTTCGTATCGAAGAGGCTGCAGCACGTGCTCAGGCTCGTATCGACTCTGGCAGTCAAACTATTGTAGGTGTTAATAAGTATCGTTTAGAGAAAGAAGCTCCTATCGACATTCTTGAAATTGACAATACAGCTGTTCGTCTGGATCAGATTGAACGTCTCAAAGAATTAAAAGAAGGTCGTGATGAAGCTAAAGTTCAGGCTGCCCTTGAAGCAATTACCAAATGTGCAGAAACCAAAGAAGGTAACTTACTTGAACTAGCTGTTGAAGCTGCACATGTAAGAGCAACCCTAGGAGAGATCTCCGACGCTTGCGAAAAGATTGTAGGACGTTATAAAGCTGTAATTAGAACTATATCAGGCGTGTATTCATCAGAAAGTAAAAACGATTCAGACTTCAAACGTGCTTGTGAACTTGCCGAGAAGTTTGCTAAGAAAGAGGGACGTCAACCTCGTATCATGATTGCTAAAATGGGGCAGGACGGTCACGACCGTGGTGCAAAAGTTGTTGCAACAGGTTATGCTGACTGTGGTTTCGATGTGGATATGGGACCATTGTTCCAGACTCCAGCAGAAGCTGCCCGCGATGCTGTAGAAAATGACGTTCATGTAGTGGGCGTATCTTCATTGGCTGCAGGCCACAAGACATTGATTCCTCAAATTATTGATGAACTTAAGAAACTTGGACGAGAAGATATTCTTGTTATTGCCGGTGGTGTAATCCCTGCACAGGATTATGATTTCTTGTATAAGGCCGGAGTTGCAGCAATCTTTGGTCCTGGTTCGCCAGTAGCAAAAGCTGCTTGCCAGATTCTTGAGATTTTACTTGAAGAAGAATAAACTAAGGATTAATAATCTATTTAAAGGGGTATTGCATTCAGTGCAATATCCCTTCTTTTTTATTGGCCAATGAATAAAATTTGCCGGTGAATAAATAAAAATTATTGGTGAATAATTCAGATTTATTGAGCAATGAATAGAAACAAAAAAAAGCAATCCTGAAATGGATTGCTTTTTTTGTTTCTGTTTTTATTATAATTATTCGATAATACCAAATAAGCGGTCGCGAAGAATATAACAGCCACCAACAACACCTGCGGTATCTCCCAGTTCTCCTGTCTTTAGCTTCATATCCTGTAATACCAGATTCAGAGAATATTTATGAAGAGCTGTTTCAAGTGGTAATGTTAAGTAAGAACCACAAGCTGAAAGCTCACCACCTAATATTACAAGTTCCGGATTAAATATATTCAATAGAAGAGACATATAATGTCCTAGCTTCTCTCCTACTTCTTCTATAACTTCAATAGCAAGAAGATCTTCGTCCTTTGTTGCAGCATCAATGATGTCATACATATTAATATCAAAAGGTTTCTTTCTGCTTGTAACTACTGAAGTAGATCCATCCGCCAGTTTCTCTTTAAATCGTCTGACAAGAGCCTGACCGGAAATTTCAGTTTCAAGACATCCCTTCTTGCCACACTGGCAAAGTATCTGGTTATCCAGAACAGGACTGTGTCCAAATTCTCCGGAGAAACCTGACATACCATAGTAAAGCACGCCATTACAAATCATTGAAATTCCAAATCCCCAGTTCAAACTAATAAAAATAACATCCTTTTCAGATGTTCCAGCACCAGCACCACAACAGTATTCTCCATATCCCATTGCTCTACTATCATTCTCGATAATAGTTTTAATGCCTATTTTGTGCTCAAAAATATTGCTTAGAGGTTCTTTTTCAAAAGAAAAATAGCTGTCACTATATCCTTTAGCAGAATTGATGCGTCCGCACAGAACTACACATGCACCAAGAATCTTGCTTTTATCTAACCCTGAATCATCGATAAATTTATTAATCAGATTACATAAACTATCTAAAGATTCATGAGTATTTTTAAATACAAAATCAATTCGGGTCTTAATTTCCAGAAATTCATTCTTAAAGTTTTGTAAACCAATGCTTACGCAATCACGCCTAACATCGACTCCAAGAAAAAAAGCTGAATTTGGATTTATACAATAAACAGATGGACGACGTCCGCCTGCTGTGTCTATTTTCCCTTTTTCGAAAGCGATTCCTTCTTCTATTAACTCAACAATAACTTTTGTCACAGTAGGAACGCTAAACTCTGTTTCTTTACAGATATCTGCAATAGTCGTTCCACCCTCAAGCATCAGCTGTTGGATAACATTTTTTTTAAGTCGAGCCATTTTTAGCGCAGAAAGAGCCATACCTTCCTGCGAATTAAATAATTTTGAAAGAGTCATAATTTATTTCCCGAGATTATTTATACAAAGTTTACAAAAGTAATGCAATTATATCATTTAACACACTCTTTAACTATGATTAACTTGATTTTCTACATTTTTTTATAAACAGACATACAATTTTGTTCATTTATTATGAAATAACTACCTTTGTCTTCATAAATAAAATAAAGAAATGATAGTTTGCATTGCCGAAAAGCCAAGTGTTGCACGAGACATAGCTGATATTCTTGGAGCTAAGAACAAGAAAGATGGATACATTGAAGGAAACGGATACCAGGTTACGTGGACATTCGGACATCTTTGCACACTCAAAGAGCCACACGAATATACTCCCGAATGGAAAAGATGGAGCTTGGCTAATCTGCCAATGATCCCTCCCCGATTCGGTATTAAATTAATAGAATCGCCAAGCATTGAAAAACAATTTAAAATAATTGAGAGTTTAATGGCCAATGCCGATGAAATTATCAATTGTGGTGATGCAGGACAAGAAGGGGAATTAATTCAACGATGGGTAATGCAAAAAGCTGGTGCTAAATGCCCTGTTAAGAGATTGTGGATATCTTCTTTAACTGAAGAATCTATCCGGGAGGGTTTCGCCAAATTAAAAGACCAATCGGAGTTTCAGTCTCTTTACGAAGCTGGATTATCACGTGCTATCGGCGACTGGACTTTAGGAATGAACGCCACAAGATTATACACTCTAAAATATGGGCAGAACAGACAGGTGTTGTCTATCGGACGTGTGCAGACTCCTACCCTGGCACTTATTGTAAACCGTCAGTTGGAAATAGATAATTTTAAACCAGAGCCTTACTGGGAACTAAAGACTATTTATCGTGAAACTACATTTTCGGCAACAAAAGGCAAATTTACATCTAAAGAGGAAGGTTATGAATTCCTTGAAAAAGTTAAATACTCAGACTTCACAATCACGGATGTTTCGTCTAAAAAGGGCGTTGAATATGCTCCCAGGCTTTTCGACCTTACTTCCTTGCAGGTGGAATGCAATAAAAAATTTGGCTATTCGGCAGATGAGACACTCAAACTTATTCAATCTCTTTACGAGAAGAAAGTCACTACTTATCCTCGTGTAGATACTACATATCTGAGTGATGATATTTATCCCAAATGCCCAGCCATATTAAAGGGGATAAAAGATTATACAAGTCTGACAGCGCAATTGGAAGGGAAAAAACTTCCAAAATCAAAAAAAATATTCGATTCATCGAAAGTTACAGATCACCACGCCATTATTCCAACCGGAGTTCACCCAATGAATCTATCTGATATGGAAAGGCGTGTATTCGATTTGGTTGCAAGACGTTTTATTGCCGCCTTCTATCCTGATTGCAAAGTATCAACAACAACAGTACTTGGCGAAGTTGAAAAAATAGAATTCAAGGTTACCGGAAAACAGATTCTTGAGCCGGGATGGCGTGAAGTATTTGCCAAAAGTCAATCGGACGAAAAAGACGAAGAAGAACGTACTCTTCCTAGCTTTACAAAAGGAGAAAGCGGACCTCATCAACCGGATCTTAATGAGAAATGGACTCAGCCACCTAAGCCATATACTGAAGCTACTTTATTACGCGCAATGGAAACAGCAGGAAAGCTTGTAGACAATGATGAGTTGCGCGATGCATTGAAAGAAAATGGTATCGGCCGTCCTTCAACCCGGGCTGCTATTATCGAAACTTTGTTTAAACGAAACTATATCCGTAAGGAGAAAAAGAACCTGATTGCCACTCCAACCGGAGTTGAGCTTATTCAGATTATTCATGAAGAGCTTCTGAAATCGGCAGAATTAACTGGAATCTGGGAGAAAAAGCTTCGGGAAATTGAGAAAAAGAAATATGAAGCAAAAACGTTCCTGGAAGAGTTAAAGCAAATGGTTACAGAAGTTGTTAACAATGTATTATCGGACAACACTAACAGACATATTACGATTCAGAATGCTGTTGAAGAAGAGGTAAAGAAAGAGCCGAAGAAACGAGAAAAGAAGGCACCTGCTCCTAAAAAGCAAAAAGAGGAAAAGCCTTTGCCAGAAGAGAACAAAGATAACATCATCGATCAGCCATGCCCACTTTGTGGAAAAGGAGTTATCATTAAAGGAAAATCGGCTTACGGTTGCTCTGAGTGGAAATCGGGCTGTACATTCCGAAAAGGATTCGATGAATAGAATAAATCCTATATTTCTCCTATTTTATTTTAACTTATAACAGTTACAAATCACAATAAACAAGACAGATTGTAGTTATTATTAAGTAATTCGTCATCAGTAAAATGAAAAAGATTCTTAGTAACATAGCCACTATTTGTCTTCTGCTTTCACTACTTCAATCGTGTGGATGGGAAGGCAGCATTAAAAAAGGTGATGAAAGTTATGCCTTAGGTGAATATTATGATGCAGCTAAGTTTTACAAAAAAGCTTATACTAATATACCTGCAAAAGAACGGAAGAAAAAGGGAGAGATAGCATACAAAATGGCAGATTGCTATCGGCTCACAAATTATTCAGTTCGTGCCAAAGCTGCATACATGAATGCCATTCGTTACAAATACCATGATAGTATTGCTTTATTTTATCTGGCAGAATTACAAAAGGAAACAGGAGATTATAAGTCTGCAATTAAAAGTTATGAGCAATTTCTATCTTATAAACCCAGAAATATACTTGCAAAGAACGGTTTAATATCCTGCAAACTCGCTCCTGAATGGAAAAAGAATCCTACGCGATACATCGTGAAAAAGTTTCCGTTTTTCCTCTCCAACCGCAGTGAATACTCACCAATGTATGCCGGTAAAGATATAGACCAGATATATTTCACTTCTACCCGAGATAAGGCTAAAGGAAATAACCTGAATGGAATTACAGGAATGAAAAGCGCTGATATCTTTATGGCTAAAAAAAATGAGAAAGGAAACTGGTTACCACCTGAAAGACTTGAATCGGAAGTTAATACTGAATTTGAGGATGGCGCATGTTCATTCACTGCAGACGGAAAAACAATGTACTTTACCCGCTGCCGAATTGATGCAAACTCACCTGTCTCTGCAGAGATTTACGTATCACAACGTACCGGCGCTAACTGGGGGGCTCCGCAAAAATGCATTATAACAAAAGATACTTTATCATCTTTGGCTCATCCGGCAATTTCTCCCGACAATCATTATCTCTATTTTTCGTCCGACATGCCTGGAGGATATGGCGGTAAAGACATTTGGAGAGTACCAGTTTCTAATTCCGGGTTCGGAGCAGTAGAAAATCTTGGAGATGTAATTAATACTCCCGGTGATGAAATGTTCCCGACTATAAAAGATAACGGCGATTTATACTTTTCATCAGACGGGCATCCGGGAATGGGTGGCTTAGATCTCTATCAGGCTCAGCAAGATAGTTTGGGGAACTGGAAGGTTGAAAATTTAAAGTCACCAATGAATTCAGAAAGTGATGATTTCGGCATGACTTTTGAGTCCGGACTTCAACGAGGCTTTTTCAGTTCTAACCGTAAAGATGCACGCGGATGGGATCACATTTACACATTCGAATTACCTGAGATAGCGCATACTGTCACCGGATGGGTATATGATAAAGAAGGAGATGCTCTGCCCGAAGCAACTGTCAGCATTGTGGGACAAGATGGAACAAATCTGAGAGTTAGTGTAAAAGGAGATGGTTCTTTTACACAAAAGCTGGAGCGAGGACAAAGTTACGTAATGCTGGCCAACTGTCGTGGCTATTTAAATTGTAAGCAAGAACTTATAACAGATTCCGTAAATGAAAGTAAAAACTATGAATTAGAATTTCCTTTGGCTTCCATAACTCGTCCGGTGCTAATAGATAACATCTTTTACGAATTTGATAAGGCAACCTTAACTGCCGAATCAACTGAAGCACTGCATGATTTAATCAAGATGCTAAATGATAACCCTAATATAACAATTGAACTTAATGCTCATTGTGACTATTTTGGGAATGATAGTTACAATGAAGGGCTTTCTCAACGTAGAGCCGAAGCTGTTGTTAGATTTCTGGTAGCAGGAGGTATTGATATAAAACGGCTTACAGCAAAAGGATATGGAGAGTTACAACCAAAAATAATTAATAAGCGTATTGCAAAAAAACACCAGTTCCTAAAAGAAGGTGATGTACTCACTGAAGATTTTATACTTAAACTTTCCACAGAACAGCAAGAAATCTGCAATGCAATAAACAGACGTACAGAATTCAAAGTAGTTAGAACGACTTATAAGCTATACAAATAAAAAATCATTCTCCGGAACTCTTACCAAAGAATGATTTTTTTGAAAATAATATAGAGAATAAAAATCTTATTTTAAAGAAATATATCCAACCTTATCTACAAGATCCTGACCCTGAGCTGATTCTACAAAATTAATAAATGGAGTTAACTTGGCAGCATTCTTCTTGTCATAGTAGAAGAATAATGGACGGACAATTGGATATGTTTTATTCTTAGCTGTTGCTACAGATGGAGCAACGAAATTTTTACCATCATAAGAAACCTTGATTGCTTTCACATCATTCTCCAAATAAGCTAATCCAACGTAACCAATTGCTCCTTTAGTCTGACTTACAGATTGAATGATTGCTCCTGTTGCAGGCATAGAAAGAATATTCTTCTTGTAATTCTTATTTTTCAATACATGTTCTTTAAAGAATTCATAAGTACCAGAACTTGTTTCTCTTGAGTAAGCAACAATAGCAAGGTCTGCACCACCAACTTGTTTCCAGTTAGTAATTTTACCAGTAAAGATATCTTCCAATTGTTGGCGAGTTAATTCACTTACTTTATTTCCAGGATTAACAACTACAGCCAGAGCATCGAAAGCAATGATCTTTTCAACAGGAGATTTACCAGCCTGCTGGAATTTTACCTTCTCATCAAACTTAATTTTACGAGATGCCGAAGCTATATCTGTTGTTCCGGCAAGCAAAGCTGCTATACCTACTCCACTACCGCCACCTGTTACTGTTACATTTCCACCTTTTTTATTAAATGCTTCTGCCTCTTTCTGAGCCAATGGCAACACTGTATCACTACCTTTCACACGTTGAGCAAATGATCCCTGAGCTATACTGCAAATTAATGCTATTGCTAAAATAATCTTTTTCATCTTTATTTTTTTTATTAAAGTGTTATCTATTAAAATTTATATTGTAATCTTAATGTGAAGATATTGTCTTTCAAGTCTGAATTATATCCGGTAAGGTTTTTAGATTTTTCATTAAAGGCCATATCATAATATGCCATCAACCTGAAGTTATTGTTCATTCTATAAAGATAACCTATACCAATATTGTGTTTTGCAATATCGCCTTTACCTGTACCACCAAGACCAACTTCATCACCTGATAATTTTGTATTAGGATCGTAAGAATCATATCGTACAACTAAAGAGTGTTTTGTTTGTCCCAAGTCCTGAATCAAATAAATATTATATCCCATAAAGTTACGACGATAAGTGTCGGTTGTAGGTAGAGAAGAAGCATTAGGACTCTTTGAATCACCTAGCGTACCAGGTTGATTTCCAGTCATCATTTCAGCACGTAAAGTTGTCATACCAGCACCAGTTGATAAAAGTAATTGTCCATCAAGACCATAATAAGTACGATCTGAATAATCGCCAACTTTAGCATTATTTACTTTCACAAATTGTTTTCCAGACATTTCATACACATTGGCAGTTCCCTGGTATGTACCTCCTAAATATAAAGAAGCGCCCAATCCGTATTGCATATTCTCATAAGACTTTTTATATGAAAGGTGAGAAATCCAGTCTTTTCGGTTGTGAATATCTTGTTTCATTCCATTACCCGCAAATAATCCTGTTTCAAGTTTAAAAGGATTCAAAGCATGATCTTTTGGAGCCTGAAAGGTTAACATACCTCCTAAATCGACTTCATTTGGGAAAAGGATATTACAAGCTGTACTTCTTTCGGGAGTTTCAAGAGAACTTGATGAATAAGGAATTTCATATCCAAATGGTCTGTTAGCTATACCAGCCTGAAGTGATACCCATTTAGTCCATGGTTCAGTTACAGTAAAATATAACTCCTTTACTTCTACTGCTTTCTCTGTCATTTCAAACTGAGCTACCGCAGTATTAGAAGCGCCCTCAAATAGATCGGAATAAGTAAATTTCAGACGACCACGACGTAAACCTATACGTGTATAATTATCTTCCGTACTTGTTTTTGCAGTTCCTACTTTTAAACTTGCATCTTTCTGACCAAACTGTAAATCGCTCTGAATATAACCAGATATCTTTAATTTATTTAAGTTATCAACAAGCGAACTTATTCGTTCAGTCTCTGCCTGCGTTTTTTCGAGCGGTGTTAATTCAACTTCCTGAGCCAGCACTGACACTGTTGAAAGACATAAAAGAGAGCCTACTAAAATTTTTTTCATAACTAAGTGTTTTTATTGTTATTTTGACACTGCAAAGTAAGGCCTGAAATATTTCATTATCATTTCGCATCAATTACATTGTAAAGTCATTATTATTACTATGATATTACAATAGTTAAGAAGCTGTATACCAAGCTATACCCTACTAGATATCAAGCAATTAAATCATTATTTCCAAGTTGGAAAGATTTTATTTATCTTTGCAAATGATGGGTAAGCCTATCAAAAAAATAAATTATAAGAGTATGAGCATCATCATAAACAAACAGGGAAACAATAGTGTTTACCATATCATGGCTTTATTTACGGTAATAATCTGGGGAACTACATTTATATCAACCAAAGTTCTCATTAAGCAAGGGCTCTCTCCCGAAGATATTCTTTTCTATCGTTTCTTAATTGCATATATCTGTATCTGGACAATTTGTCCACGTAAACTCTTTGCAAACACTTTGAAAGATGAGCTTTTATTTATTGCAACAGGTTTGTGCGGAGGCTCACTCTATTTTATTGCCGAAAACAGAGCACTAGGAATAACTTTAGCTTCCAATGTATCGTTAATAGTATGTACTGCTTCCATCTTTACAGCAATTCTATCACATCTATTCATCAAAGGTGAAAGATTTAAGAAAAATCTTATATCCGGTTCTTTTATAGCTTTGGCAGGTGTAGCCTTTGTTGTCTTTAATGGTAGCTTTATTCTGAAAATTAACCCGGCTGGAGATCTTCTAACAATCACCGCTGCATTAATGTGGGCTTTTTACAGCATAATTTTAAAAAGACTGGATAAGAAATACTCTACTTTACTAATTACTCGAAAAGTTTTCTTTTACGGAATAATAACTTTACTGCCTACTTTTCTCATTTCACCACTAACAACAGATACTCATATACTTTTTCAACCAACTGTTTTAGGGAATTTCATTTTTCTTGGAGTAGTAGCTTCCATGCTCTGTTACATATTATGGAATTTGTGTATCAAACATTTAGGAGCTGTGCGTACTACAAATTACGTATATATAGTTCCGTTAGTTACTCTTATTACTTCTTCCATAATTTTAAACGAAACAATCACACCATTTGCTATTACTGGAGCATTACTTATCCTAAGCGGAGTATATATAGCAGAAAAAGGGATCCCCTGGTTCAAAAAGATTGCATCCTGATAAGAGCATGCGCAAGGAAAGGTTTATTCATTGAATCTATTTCAGCTATAATTCTTTCACCAAAAGAACTTTTTTGATTAAGTTTGCATTCAAAATAAAAACACCAATGAAACAATATTTGGATTTACTCGACAGAGTCATGAAAGAGGGTACCCGAAAAAATGATCGTACGGGAACCGGAACTATTAGTGTATTCGGACATCAGATGCGTTTTAATATGGACGATGGCTTTCCATGCTTAACAACCAAAAAGCTTCATCTGAAATCGATTATCCATGAACTTCTTTGGTTTCTACAAGGAGATACAAATATTAAATATCTTCAGGACAATGGTGTAAGAATCTGGAACGAATGGGCTGACGAGAATGGTGAGTTGGGACATATATATGGTTATCAATGGCGTTCGTGGCCTGATTATAAAGGAGGACATATTGACCAGATTAAAGAAATTGTGGAAACTATCAAAAACAATCCAGACTCTCGCCGTATGCTTGTTAGTGCATGGAATGTTGCAGATATTGATAGCATGAAGCTTCCTCCTTGCCATATTTTATTTCAGTTTTACGTAGCCGACGGAAGATTAAGTTTACAACTTTATCAACGTAGCGCTGATATATTCTTAGGAGTTCCATTTAATATAGCATCCTATGCTTTATTGCTTCAGATGATGGCACAGGTTACGGGACTTAAAGCCGGTGATTTCATTCATACCCTTGGAGATGCACATATCTATGTAAATCACCTCGAACAAGTGCAGCTTCAACTTTCAAGAGAACCTCGCCCGCTTCCTAAAATGAAAATTAATCCAGATGTGAAAGATATATTCAGTTTCAAATTCGAAGATTTTGAGCTTACCGACTATAATCCACATCCTCATATTAAAGGTATAGTATCTGTATAAAAGAAAACCGTATGACTAAAGTCTCAATTATTGTTGCAGCATCACTTAATAATGCTATTGGCCGGGGTAATCAACTTATATACAGAGTCCCTAATGATATGAAACGTTTTAAAGAACTAACAACGGGGCATACCATTATTATGGGCAGGAAAACTTTTGAATCCTTACCAAAGGGGGCTTTGCCAAACAGGCGAAACCTGGTTCTTTCTACAAATCCTAATGCAGAATTTACCGGAGCAGAACGGTTTTCATCGTTAGATGAAGCTATTGCAGCCTGCAAAGATGAAAAAGAAGTATTTATTATAGGAGGAGATAGTGTATATAAACAGGCAATGCCTAAGGCAGACGCTATTTATCTGACATTAGTTGAAGACATGACTAAAGATGCAGATGCATTTTTCCCTGAAATTAAAAGCGAAGAATGGAAAGAAACGGGCAGAGAGCCTCATTCCATTGATGAGAAACACCACTACCCGTATACTTTTATTAATTATGAAAGGCGTTGAATACCTTCTTCATCATCTTCATCATCCAGGATTGGCATCTGACGTTTAATGGCTTCGTGGAAGGAAATCAGTGTTTCTGTGCGCGCCAAGCCAAGTGGCTGAAGTTTATCATGAATAACACTTAGTAAATGGTGATTATTCTTTGCATAAATCTTAATAAACATATCATACTGGCCGGTAGTAAAATGGCATTCCACAACCTCTGGTATATCTTCCAAGGCTTTTCTTACCGCCTCAAAGCTAGATGGATCTTTTAAGTAAAGTCCAATATATGCACAAGTTTCATAGCCAATTTTCTCCGGATCAATCACATATTCAGATCCTTTCAATATACCTAAATTGGTTAGTTTTTGTATGCGTTGATGAATTGCTGCTCCAGAAACATTACATGCGCGTGCCACTTCCAGGAAAGGAATTCTAGCATTATCTGCTATCAGTCTAAGAATTTCTTTATCCAAACGATCTAATTGATGATATCCCATATTTTTATTTTATAATTACGAATGCAAAGTTACGTATTTTTTTAGCAAAAAAATACGTAAACTATCACTTTTATTCTTAAAAAAATTATAATTTCAAACTTACATTAATTCTACAGTTTAGTTTTTCTCTTCTTACTCTAAAATTTCTTAACTTTGTGTCAAATAAATGTTTATATGAAAAAAAATATTCTACTATTTACACTTTGTTGTTTCTTGTGCATGTCTTCATATGCTCAATCATTCAGCGATTATTTTATAGATAAAACTCTACGTATTGATTATATATTTTCAGGTACTGCTAATCAGCAGGAAATCTCTGTAGAGAATTTATCTCAGTTACCTACCTGGGCTGGAAGACGTCATCATTTATCAGAAGTTCCATTAGATGGTAACGGACAAATTACAGTAAAAGATTTAAAATCGGGAAATTGCATATATAAGACATCATTCAGTACACTTTTTCAGGAATGGTTAGACACGGATGAAGCCAAAAGTGTTTCTCGCGGATTCGAAAACACTTATCTGGTGCCTTACCCAAAACAGCCGGTAGAAATAAGCATTTCTTTCAGAGATAAAAAAGGCAATTACAATACTTTACTTAAGCATATTGTAAAACCAGATGATATTCTGATTAGAAAACAAGGAAATACTCATATTACTCCTTATGTATATCTACAAAAAAGTGGAACTCCGGAAAATTGTATTGATGTGGCTATTATGGCCGAAGGTTATACAAAAGAGGAAATGGGGTTATTTATTAAAGATGCAAAAATAGCTTGCGAAGCACTGTTCAGCCACGAACCTTTCCGCTCCATGAAAAATAGATTTAATATCGTTGCTGTTGAAAGTCCTTCAAAGGACAGTGGCGTAAGTGCACCAAAAAATGGAATCTGGAAGAATACGGCTTTCAGTTCTCACTTCGACAGTTTTTATTCTGACAGATATCTAACCAGCAGCAACATCACAGACATTCATAATTCTCTGTCAGGAATTCCTTATGAACATATTATTATCTTAGCAAATACAGAACAATATGGTGGCGGAGGAATTTACAACTCCTTTACTCTAACTACTGCTCACCACAAACATTTCCGTCCGGTAGTGGTACACGAGTTCGGGCATAGCTTTGCCGGTTTGGGAGATGAATATTATTATGACGAAGATTTATTTAATGGTGTATATCCATTTGATGTTGAGCCTTGGGAGCAAAACATTACCACCAAAGTTAACTTCCCTGCCAAATGGAAAGATATGGTTGATAATGGAACAGCGAAACTGATAGAAGGAGGAGGTTATTCATCTAAAGGAATTTATCGCGGTGCAGAAGATTGCAGGATGAAGACAAATACATGCGAAGGTTTCTGCCCCGTTTGTAAAAGAGCAATAAAGAGACTAATTGATTTCTATACGCAGCCTTAGATTTTTGTTTATGATTTCAATACAACATATTCATACAACCGACAAGGAATATTATTGTTTTGTAGAGAATCTCTTCACGAAAGCTTTTCCCAAAAATGAACGGAGAGATATTACTTTGCAACGGGAGTATACTGACGGTAACAAGCTTTTTTATAATAACATCCTACTGGCTGAGAATGAGCCGGTAGGATTTATTTCTTACTGGAATTTGGGCAAGTTCTTTTATATAGAACACTTTGCCATTCATGAAACTAGAAGAAACCACAAGTATGGTCAGCAGGCACTTTGCGCACTGGAGAATCTATTAAAGGGTCCAATTATTCTGGAAGTTGAACTCCCTGAGGATGAAATAAGCAAACGCCGTATAAACTTTTACCAACGTCAGGGATTTCAGTTATGGGAAAATGAATATATGCAACCTCCTTACAGAAAAGAAGACAATTACCTTCCAATGAAACTGATGGCAAAAGGAGAACTAGATAGCCAGACAGACTTTGAGCTTATTAAAAAGACTTTATATAAAGAAGTTTATCAGATAGAATTATAAATAAAAGAAGTTACTCCGGACGAGCTGAATAAAAAATATTCAGCACATTTGCTCTACGCAAGGCCTGCTTTACATCTGAAACAATTCCCATTGGAGTATCTTTATCAATCTTCAGTTTCACCATTAATAAAGAAGACTCATTAGCTTTGATTGCAGCTTGCTTTTGTTTCATGTAATATTCCACCTGAGCCACCGTCATCACCTGATTATTTAATTGAATGCGGTAGGATGATCTTACTTTTCCCTTTGGCCTACCTATATATATAGTAGTAACAATAGCCCTTTTTCCTAATGCTGATAATTCGGTTGCCTGCGGAGCATCAACCACCCCAACCACTACCTTATCCTTTCTAATACTGGTGAGCATTATAAAAAAGAAAAGCAGAATAAGGAAAATTGTAGGTAAAGCTATTGCGTTTATTCTTGGAATTTCCAGTTTTTCACGGGATACGAATCTTCTTTTCATTTTTCACCTCCTATGTTTAATTGAGGTTCGGCCTCTGAAATACGTACCGGATAGCAAGCAGAGACAGCCTGTTGTTTATCAAAAGATAGTTCTATGAATTTCTTACCCCATTTTCTTTTTGCTAATTCGTCACGGAGTTCATTATATGCACCAGCTAATTCATTTTGCACATCAATATATGCCTGATAGGTGGTATTCCTTCCACATTTCACAGAAATAACATGGTTTACAGTTACTTGCATATTGCCTAATAAGGGTATTCTTTTCGTTACCTTCTCAGGAAGTCTATTATCACCTTTAGGATTCGTAATAAACGCTTTTGCAACTTCCCTTAGTTGACCAATGCCTATTATCTGACTTCCACAGATAAGTTCATCTGTATCTGTCAAAAAAACATTTAAGATATTGCGAGGTTCAATTTTTGCCGGTTGATATTTTCCTATCGGCGGTGGAAGACGCCTGGCCAATCCCTGATCAACATCCATAGACGTGATTACAATAAAGAAAATAAGCAGCAGAACAACAATGTATCCTGTCCAGTCAGCATCCACATCCGGTATTGTTCTCTTAAATCTTCTCATTGTTATCTAACTTTCCGACCGATATAAAAACCTATTATCAAAAACACAGCTGCACCAATCAGTGCAAATGTGGTATAAATAAACATATCTGTCAGTCTAAGCCAGCAGGGAGTATTGTAGGTTCCGTTGTACTCTTGCAGTGGAAGGGCGTTTGTGCTACCAAAAAGCCAGCAAAGTAACATAAGAAACGCCAAAGTAAAAAAGCCTAAAACAGAACGTATAGCATATTTAGGCGAACGGCGAAACCGTTCTATCAGTTTACCTATTACAGCAAGTACGGTTAAAGTAACCGCTGCACCAAACATTCCACAAAGCACAATAAGCAGCAAGTTTGTATAAACCGGAACTTCTGTTCCTGTCACAGTAGCAACCTTGCCTCCAAAGAAGTAAAGTCCACCGGTAATCAAACAAATGATTAAGAGTAGATAGAAAAAGTATTTAGAAAACTTAGTCGGTATCATTTTACACTCCTCATTTTATTGTCTATACTTCATGTTGTACTTGACCACAAAATCAATTAAAGTATTTGTTGACTCTTCCATTTCGTGAGTCAAAGATTCTATCTTGGCAAGAATATAGTTATAAAATATCTGCAGAATTACAGCTGCAATAAGACCAAAAATGGTAGTGAGCAGCGCCACTTTCATACCCCCGGCTATTACCGCAGGAGAAATATTACCTTCAAGCTGAACACTATCGAAAGCCTGAACCATACCAACCACTGTTCCCAAAAATCCTAATGCCGGCGCAATCTTAACGAACAAAGAAATCCATGAACATCCTTTCTCCAACAATCCCAATTGCACACCTCCACTTGTGGTAACAGCTTTTTCTACAGATTTTGGTCCTTGCTCTATGCGCATTAATCCATCATAACAAATTGAAGCAACAGGGCCACGGGTATTTCTGCAAATTTCTTTCGCTGCATCTACATTTCCTTTTTCCAATGCAAGCTCCACATCTTCTAGTAATCTTTCGGTGTTTACTTCAGAAAGATTCAAATAGATAATACGTTCAATGCAAATAGAAAGTCCAATCACCAAAGAGAATGCAACTAATCCCATATAGAAAGGATTACCTTCCACGAATTTTTCTTTCAGCTTTACGCCCATGCTTTCTTTGGGTACAGCAGATGTGCCATCTTCGGCAACAGCATTGCCATCAGTTACAGCAGTTTCCCCTTGATTGGCAGACACTCCGTCTTGCGCATAAATGGTTTGTGTTCCGCTAAAGAAAAAGATTCCTGATAAAGCAAGCGCCATCAATATTCTTTTCATAATATTGTTCAATTAGTTTTATATCATAACTTAACTTTCAAAAATACATTATCTTTTTGGATTATACAAAGATGACGCCAATTTATTAAGCAGATTTAAGAGGGGAATATATAATACTTAGTCAAGAAACAATGTGTCATTAACATATTCTATTAGTAAAACTAAGAATCTAACTGGAATAATTAGAATTAGGGTCGGGAGGATAATTTAATAAGGTCTGGAGGCTAAAATATTATGGTCAGGAGTATAAAAGATTAGCCTCGGGACCCTGATATTAATATTTCAGGAATACTTTGTTAATAACCGGTGAATAACTTGTTAATAGCTGGTGAACAACCTGTTAAAACATCGTGGATAAGCTGTTTACAAAATGTGAATAACCTGTTAACAGAACGTGAATAATTTGCAATTCTTATGTGAATAACTTGTGAATTACCTGTTGAAAGATTGTTGATAACCGGTGAATAGGCTGTTGATAAAGCTATTTTCAATCTGTGAATAATGAGCAAATCAGCATTTATAATTTGCTGTTATCAGCAAAATTTTAGTAGCAGATGGTAGACAATAGTAGCAGATAGATTGTTTAAAAAGTTTATCTGCCACTAATTTAATTATTTAGTTTTCAATGAATTAAATTCAATTTGGTAGCAGGTAGCAGATCTTTTTAAAAAAGAGCATAAAAAAGACAGCCTCTTTATCCTGAAACTGTCTTTCTATGCGGAGAGAGCGAGATTCGAACTCGCGAAACCCTTTAGAGGTTTACACGCTTTCCAGGCGTGCCTCTTCAACCACTCGAGCATCTCTCCTTTTGCGTGATTGCGGATACAAAGATAAGTTATTTTTTGTTTTTCTACCTAATTCGGGCCGAAAAGTTTCTAACTAAATATCTTTAAAGCATTCATTGTTGTTGTTTCGGCAACATTTTCAGGTGAACATTGGTAAATTGCGGCCAATTCCAGGAGAGTATCTTTCACATTGGCACTTTCATTTCTTTTTCCACGATTAGGAGCCGGAGTGAGATAGGGGGAATCTGTTTCCAAAACTATTCTCTCTAAAGGAACATTTTTCAAAGTTTCGGGAAGTGTTGATTTCTTAAAAGTCACCACTCCGTTAATACCCAGATAAAAACCATCGAACTGCAAAAGCCGTTCGGCTTCTTCCACCGTTCCTGTGAAGCTATGAAATATTCCTTTCAGATTTTTATGTTCGTTTCGCTTAATAACCTGATAAACTTCTTCGAAAGAGTCGCGGCTGTGAATAACTAAGGGTAACCGGTATTCGGCCGACCATTGAATCTGTGTTTCGAACGCTTCGAACTGTTCGTTAATAAAGGTTCTGTCCCAATATAAATCCATCCCCACCTCTCCTATTGCAACAAAAGGATGAGATTGGTCAAGCATTTCTTTCATAGCCTTCAGCTCTTCTCTGAAATCGGCATTAACAGACGTTGGATGAAGGCCAATCATCGGAAAACAATAATCGGGATATTGTGCAACCGTATCCAATAACGGTTTAATAGTTGAGCAATCTATATTGGGCATATAAATGCGGCTTACGCCGGCTGCTTTGGCTCGTTGCATAACAAGCGGGAGATCTTCGGCAAATTCTTCTAAAAAAAGATGCGAATGTGTATCTATAAAATTCATTTAAACTTTTATTGAGGCTTCTTTTCGCCTGTTCGATAATAATAAATCACGCCGTATTTACGGCATGTATCTAAACGTTCTGTTCCGTATAAGTTCTCAAAATATTTTTCAACCTGATTCCAGATATCCAATATAATCTCATCTGCCTTACTACGTAGAGAGGACAACAGCTCAAGGCTTCTGGAAGTCTGCCACTGCAGATTCTTCTGTTGTTCATAACCGTCTTTGAAGATTTCATAATGCACACAAACCTTAGCAATAGTAGGATTATAAATGGGAGAACCTCCACGACGAGTTCTTTCTTTTTCTCCTTTAATAATCTTATCTCCCCATTCTATTACAGCAGAATCGTTAGTCAAATCGGGAACAGAATAATTATCAGGTTCCAATCCATAAAGTTTTTTAAGCTCCGGTTTTATTTCAGAACGAATTACAGCAAGATTCAACACTTGTATAAAGTGAGAAATATAAAGTCGGGCTATTTTAGTACTCGACTGAAACTTCCTGCTGGAAGTAACCTGATTATTATAACATTGTTTATAATAATCGTGCGCCTGTTCAAAACGCATCAGAAAATTATCTGCCTCAAAGAATGTTTTGGTAGAAATAATCTGATCATTATAAGAACTAAAAGACTGTCCGTTTTCAACAGCGTTCTTTAATGCTTTAATTCGTGCTTGGTCTGTGTTTGGTAATCTTCTGTAAGGCATAGTATGAGAATAAATAGGTTCTGTTTACATTTCTCTATACATTAAATGTTCGGCCACAGTTTTTAGTTCCTTTTTTTTCTCGTCTGTTACATTAACACGAGCAAGGCTTTCTACTCCTTTGGCATAATATTCTTTCATTTTATTCTCACACAAAAGCTTTACCCCTATTTGGTTATACAATGCAGTTACGGCTTCTATTTTCTCTTTCGGTTCATAACTATCTTTATCTAACCAACTTTGCAAGGCAACTGTCTGATCTTTATCAGCTCCTTCTAATGCCTTTATCAGCATATATGTCTTTTTGTTACAAAGAATATCTCCACCTATATTTTTTCCGAAAACTTTCGGATCGCCATAAACATCCAGCAAGTCATCCTTGAGCTGGAATGCAATTCCTATATTTACACCAAAATCACAAAGATTCTGCGCGTCTTCTGCTGATGCTCCAGCAAGTTGGCCTCCCATTTTAAGAGCAGCAGCAAGCAATACAGAAGTTTTTAAGCGAATCATTTCAATATATTCTTCTTCTCTTACATCATTTCTGTGCTCGAAGTCCATATCATATTGCTGACCTTCACATACTTCAAGTGCGGCTTGTGTAAAAGTATCCAATACATTCTTCAGATAATCAGATGAGCAATCTGAGACATAGCGATATGCCAACACCAACATTGTATCACCCGAAAGGATTGCTGTATTATCATCCCACACCTTATGCACAGTTGGCCTATTTCTTCGCATATCTGCTTTGTCCATCAAATCATCGTGAAGCAAAGTGAAATTGTGATAGATTTCCAGACCAACGGCCGGCGATAATATTTCTGCAACATTGTCCTTGTACATGTTATAAGCCATCAACATTAAAACCGGACGAATACGCTTACCTCCTAAAGAGAGTACATATTCCACCGGATCATAAAGGCTTTTAGGAGCATGTGTATATGATAATTCTGAAATATATTGATTAATTAAACTAAGTGCTGTTGTTTGTGTATACATTATTTTTTTCAGATTAAGGATGTAATATCCTATTATTATTTCAGTTTAAAGGTGACAGGAACAGCATAGGTTGCCCGTACAGTTCTTCCTCCTTGCATTCCGGGCCGCCATCGTGGCATAGATGAAACAACACGGATCGCTTCTCTGTCTAACAGAGAATTAACGCTACGCAAAACAACCGGATTTGTAACCATACCGTCTCTATTGACAACAAATTGAACTATTACCCGTCCCTGAATTCCACTTTCCTGTGCAGCAGCCGGATAATGAACATTCCGTCTTAAGAAATCAAGCAATGCAGCTTGCCCACCTGGAAACTCCGGCTGATATTCTGTAAATTGAATAGATTCTTCACTTTCAAGTTCATCAGACTGTTGCTGTGTAAACTGAACAGAGTAGTGACTTGATATAATGACCGTACGCGGTTCTTCTGTATAAGAATTATCCATTTCTTCAACTTGCTGAGCATAATTATCCGTTGAAGGCAAAGGTAAATTCGCCTTTTCTATTTTAGATTGCAAAGACACGTGCTTTTCTTCCTGCACTGTTATAGGAACAATCTCTTCTTCTACAGCTACAGCTGTAATTTTATCATCAGTTATAATTTTGGGAATTCTCATCTGAAAAGCTCCCAAAAGAAGAATTAATGCAATAGCAAGACCTATAAGGAAGCCTATCGGTTTCTTCCTTTCTAAATCTAATTTAGGCATTTTCTTCACTTCCATACAAATATCTCCTGTTTTAAATACTCCCAGTTTGGCAAAAATAGCATTATTTTTTAAGATTTATCTTTCTATATATAGACTTTTTCCTAATGCTGTATTCCTTTTTTGTTTTTTTTAATCCTTATAGCACCCTAAAACATTTGTTTTCACGTTATTAAAAAATAAAACGAAACAGGCTGTCCGAATATTCACGAGAATTTAACTTACTGGTTCTTAAAAATGATGTATATTTGGCAGCAATTTATAACAATTGATGAAACATCGCCTTCTTATTATACTGCTGATATTTTCGTCTTTAGCTGTAAAGGCTCAAAGCGGAGGAAGTGTATTTAAATTTTTGGAATTGCCATTTTCTTCGCATGCATCTGCATTGGGAGGTGATAATATTTCCATTATTGAAGATGATATTACAATGGCAATTCACAACCCTGCGTTATTATCTTGTGTCACTGATAAAACTCTTAATCTAAACTACATGAATTACATTGATGGAGTTGGAGTTGGAAGTGCTGCGTTTTCAAGGACATTGGGCGAACGGTCAACCTGGGCAGTTGCGGCTCAATATGTAAACTACGGAAACTTTAAAGAAACAACTGATGAAGATGTTGAACTAGGAACCTTCCCGGCTAAAGATATGGCTTTTACCGGAATATATTCTTATGATCTAACAGACTATTGGAGCGGTGGTGTTTCTACAAAAATGATTTATTCCACTTATGAAAAATATTCATCCTTTGCCATAGGTGTAGACTTAGGATTAAACTATTACAACGAGTATTCTGGCTACTCGGCTTCTATTCTTGCTAGGAATTTAGGTGGACAAATAAAAGCTTTTGATGAAGTACACGAAAATTTACCCGTAGATTTATTGGTAGGAATCAGTAAAAAGCTTTCTCATGCTCCTTTTCGCATATCTGTTACAATGCATAACCTTACAGACTGGAGATCTTCTTCTAATTCCTCAAACAGTGAAGTGAAGGACAAGTTTAGTAAAACCTTCCTAAACCATTTTATTTTTGGACTTGATTTTCTTCCCACCCAAACAACCTATGTTTCCTGGGGATATAACTGTAAACGGGCCAGTGATATGAAAGTTAATGGTTCCAGTGGATGGTCGGGCATGGCTTTGGGAGCAGGCATACAAATTAAAAAACTAAAAATAGGAGCGTCATATGCAAAATATCATACATCAAGTTCTTCTCTTTTATTTAATTTTGCAATGACATTATAAAACATAGAAATACAAATGAAAAAAATTACAATAGCAATTGATGGTTTCTCTTCTTGTGGAAAAAGCACAATGGCAAAAGACTTGGCCAAAGAAATTGGTTATATCTATATTGACAGCGGTGCTATGTATCGTGCAGTCACTCTTTATTGCATTAAAAATGGATTGTTTTCAGGTGATGAAATAAACATTCAGGAGCTGGAACGCCGTATTAAAGATATTCATATCACATTTAAACTTGATGAAAAAACACAGCTTCCCAGAACTTACCTGAACGGAGAAGATGTAGAAGATGCAATCCGCACAATGGAAGTTTCTTCAAAAGTGAGTCCGGTAAGTGCTATTGGTTTTGTGCGTTCGGCATTGGTATCATTGCAGCAGGAAATGGGGAAAGAAAAAGGTATTGTGATGGATGGGCGTGATATAGGAACAACTGTATTTCCTGAAGCTGAATTAAAAATATATGTTACAGCTTCACCAGATATACGCGCACTTCGCCGTTATGATGAACTCAAGGCCAAAGGACAGGAAGTTAAATTCGAAGAGATTCTGCAAAACGTAAAGGAAAGAGATTATATTGACCAAAACAGAAAAGTTAGTCCTCTGAAAAGAGCCAAAGATGCACTCTTACTGGATAATAGTCTTCTGACTATTGAAGAACAGAAAGAATGGTTACTAAAGCAATTCGAAAAAGCAACTCTACAAAATTAATAATATGGTCAGGGTAGAAATAGACAAAGGTTCCGGCTTCTGCTTTGGAGTAGTTACTGCAATTAAGAAAGCAGAGGAAGAGCTTACAAAAGGAGAAACGCTCTACTGTTTGGGAGATATTGTCCACAATAGTAAAGAAGTGGAGCGACTTAAAGAAATGGGACTGATAACTATTAACCATGACGAATTTAAAGAACTTCATAATGCAAAGGTTCTGTTAAGAGCTCATGGCGAACCTCCTGAAACTTATTCCATAGCAAAAGAAAACAATATTGAGATTATTGATGCTACCTGTCCCGTGGTGCTGAAATTACAGCAGAGAATCAAGCAACAATACGGGACCCAGGAAAGCACAAACAATCAGATTGTAATTTATGGCAAAAATGGGCACGCAGAAGTTTTGGGATTAGTTGGACAAACTTCGGGAGAAGCCATTGTTATTGAGAAGCTTGAAGAAGTTAAAAAGCTGGATTTTAGCAAAAACATCCGCCTTTATTCTCAGACAACAAAATCACTGGATGAGTTTGAGAAAATAGTGGAATACATAAAAGAACATATTTCTCCTGAAGCCTCATTTGAGTTCTATGATACCATTTGCCGGCAAGTGGCTAATCGTATGCCTCACATCAGAACATTTGCCGCATCACATGATCTCATATTCTTTGTTTGCGGGAAAAAAAGTTCTAATGGGAAAGTACTCTTTAACGAGTGTTATAAAGTGAATCCAAATTCTCATCTTATTGATAGTCCGGATGAAATAGATCCGCAACTACTACAAGGGGTACAGTCTATAGGCATTTGCGGAGCTACTTCTACTCCTAAATGGTTAATGGAAGAAGTGCAGGCATATATCAACCAAATAATTATTAGATAGCAATATCCGTTAAATTGTGATATTTAGATAAATTAAAGGTTATACAAGCTTATTAATCATGGTTTTTTTTAACTTTGCAACGACAATTTAAAACATTAAGGTATGAGTACGGTAAAATGTGTTGGAATTCTAACTTCCGGAGGTGATGCTCCAGGTATGAACGCGGCAATTCGCGCAGTAACTCGCGCTGCAATATACAATGGACTACAAGTTAAAGGTATTTATCGCGGATATAAAGGTCTGGTAACAGGTGAGATTCAAGAATTCAAGAGTCAGAATGTCAGTAATATAATTCAATTAGGAGGAACTATTCTTAAAACAGCTCGCTGTAAAGAGTTCATGACTGTTGAAGGAAGACAAATTGCTCACGAAACAATGGTAAAAGAAGGCATAGATGCTTTAGTGGTTATAGGCGGTGACGGTTCATTAACAGGAGCTCGTATTTTCGCTCAGGAATATGATGTTCCTTGTATCGGAATTCCGGGAACAATTGATAACGACTTATACGGAACTGATACTACCATTGGTTACGACACTGCATTGAATACTATCCTTGATGCTGTTGATAAAATCAGAGATACAGCAACATCACACGAAAGACTTTTCTTTGTTGAAGTTATGGGACGTGATGCCGGTTTCCTTGCTTTGAATGGTGCAATTGCATCCGGAGCTGAAGCTGCTATTATCCCTGAATTCAGTACAGAAGTTGACCAGTTGGAAGAATTCATCAAGAGTGGATATAGAAAATCTAAAAACAGTAGTATTGTTATTGTTGCGGAAAGTGAAATCACTGGAGGAGCAATGCATTATGCTGAACGTGTGAAGAATGAATATCCTCAATATGATGTTCGTGTAACAATTCTAGGTCACTTACAACGTGGTGGTAGCCCAACAGCAAACGACCGTATTTTAGCAAGTCGTCTGGGTGCAGCAAGTATAGATGCAATTCAGGAAGGACAACGCAATGTGATGATTGGTATTGAAAACGATGAAATTGTTTATGTACCTTTCACTAAAGCAATCAAAAATGATAAGCCTATCAAAAAAGAATTAGTGAATGTGCTTCGCACATTGTCTATCTAATTTTTAATAAAGAGAGTATTTTCGACTAAATAAGAAATGGGGTTGTCCAAAAATAAAATTGGAACAACCCAATTTTTATGCTTTTCTATTAGGGTTTCTATCTTAAACCATTTTCAAGAATTCTATTTTCAATTAAAAACAGGAGATGAAGAGATTTTTTTTCTTCTTCTACTCTATAAAATATTACCGAGACTCAATCAAACAAAGAAAGTCGTATTTATTGAAATCAGAGCTTCTACCTATTCCCTGTATTTACTATTTTTTTAATTCCTTGAAATAAGCATCAAGTAGTTTCTTTGCTGCTACAAAGGAAGTCAAGTCTGCATTCAGCACCTGATGTTCTTTCTCTCGAAGCATCTCTTTGATTACCGGATTATGATAGAAATTATCACGCAACTGTTCATTAATTGATTCATACATCCAATATTTAGATTGCTCGTTACGGCGATAAGTAAAATATCCATTTGCTTTCACAAAATCCATGTATTCGTAAATCATATCCCAGATCTCTTTCACACCAATATTGTAAAAGCCAGAATAGGTTAACACCTGAGGTGCCCAACCAGACTCTGCTGCAGGGAAAAGATGTAGAGCATTACGAAATTGTGTTTGGGCTAGCTTTGCTTTCTCAATATTACTTCCATCAGCCTTGTTAATAACTATACCGTCAGCCATTTCCATAATTCCTCTTTTAATACCCTGAAGCTCATCTCCGGTACCAGCTAGTTGGATAAGTAAAAAGAAATCTACCATTGAGTGAACAGCCGTTTCGCTCTGTCCCACTCCAACCGTTTCAACGAATATCTTATCAAATCCTGCTGCTTCGCAAAGAATAATTGTTTCTCTGGTTTTTCTTGCTACGCCACCAAGAGAACCTGCAGCCGGACTAGGACGAATAAATGAATTAGGATGAACCGACAAACGCTCCATGCGGGTCTTATCTCCCAAAATACTTCCTTTTGAGCGTTCGCTGCTAGGGTCAATTGCAAGGACAGCTAGTTTACCTCCATCTTCGAGAACATGCAAACCGAACACATCTATCGATGTACTTTTTCCTGCACCGGGAACACCGCTGATTCCTATACGAATGGAATTGCCGGAATAGGGTAAGCACTTTTCAATAACCTCTTGTGCAATAGCCTGATGCTCGTGGCGGACACTTTCAACCAACGTTACAGCTTGACTAAGAATTGTCACATCACCTTTTACAATACCCTCAACATATTCAGCTACCGACAATCTACGTTTTTTGGGTATACGTCTCAACTTCAGGTAAGGATTAACAGAAGAAGGTTGTTCTATACCCTTATTTACAGTTAGTCCTTTGTAATCTTCACAATTCTCGGGATGTTCCATTATTTAGCCTCCTCTTTTATTTTCACTTTAAGGTTAATCATTACCATCGAATTAGCAGGATCGTTAGTAATCATCAGTACTTTAGTTTCTCCTTTGGTTTTCTTTAGCCATTTAGCACTTAAGTCCACCTTCAGTTTGGTTGATTGTCCCGGTAAAATAGACTTTTTACTCAAGCCAACACCCACTGCAGAATTAAAGACTTGAAGTTTCTTTATTTCAAGGCGAGATTTTCCGGTATTTGTAATAAGAATAGTTTGTGATGCTTTTCCTCTAGGAAGCAATTCACCCATATTCAGATTAGTAGAAGACAACTTAATCTTTGGAGCATTATCACTCTGGAAAGCAGTCATACCCGAAAATCCAGGAAGTAATATAGCCGAAACATCAATTTCATTATCAGGACTTACCTTATCCCCGGTATAGCGTGCCAAATAAATTGGAGTTTGGGTTAATCCCAGTTCTTTCAGTAATTTAGTATCGAGTGTCAGAGTAATTTTACCTTTTCTTCCTCTATAGAGAACTTTCGGTTTAGCCTCAGCTTTCAGATATGGAGGTAAATGCATAAGAGTTACTTCTATTGATTTATCAGAAGTATTTGCCACCTGAATTTCTGCAGTAGGCATTTCACCACTATTTGCAGGAGGAAACTCAATATACTTTTTATCCAGACGCATTGGTCCTATTTCGAAGGCCAGTTCCTTTTATAGTTTACAACATCAATAGCAACTTCTCCCTTAATTGCGATATACTTTACACTATTGGCAGCATTACTATAGATATTTATTGTTTTATAAAAACGTCCCATCGCTTTGGCGTCAAAAGTAGCACTGACAGTCCCGGTATCTCCCGGAGCTATCGGGTGCTTTGTCCAGCCCGTAGCCGTACAAGCACAAGATGCAGTAACATCTGATATAACCAACGGCTTATTTCCTGTATTGGTAACTGTAAAGTCTTTCGTTACCGGTTTATTTCTGGGTATTATTCCAAAGTCGTAAACATCTACATTAGTAGAAATACGTGCCTGCGACCAAACTGTAAGTGAAAGAAAAAACAGAGAATATGTGAGCAAAAGGAAACGTTTCATGTATATCTTTTTATTTGTGTTCGAACTTTTGCTGACAAATTTAGGTTTTTTCCTTCACATACAAGAATTCATTCTGCTAAAAAACATTGCATCATTTTACAACCACACGTAGTGAGGAAGAATGTGAAGCAAACTCTGGTGCATAAGCCGATTGTAAAGTGGCTATTCCAGATGAATAATTTCCCGATCTCGCTACAAAGAACGAATGTTCCAATACATAAGTACCTTTTGTTAATGAATCAAAGAAGAAATTAGTAGAAGCATCTTTCACAGCCACATAATATCCTGTTCCTGCTCCCCAATGATAACCTGAGAGAGATTCTAGTGGTTCGAAGCATGCAGCACGTTGGTCCTTCAATTGTACAAAGTCCATGTCACGATCTACCTTGATAATGATGCGGGCAACTACCTTATCTCCAACTTTCAGGCTATTATTATCCTTCAAAGGTTTCAGTTCTTTCACTCCATTCACTAACTGTTCTACATATAAAGCCTTAGAAACATTTAGTTCTTTTCCTTGTTGCTTTAAGTTGTCAACATCTTCCATATATTCAGCATAAACAGCTCCCCAGGCAATACCGGCATCTCGTTTTTCAACTTTAATTTGTCCCAGATTAGATGTAGTAGCTGAATCCTCGAACGATTTCTTTATATATCCCAGTGTTGGATTAGGAGTTTTAACCGGATTAGTTCCAAAAGCTTGTTTTTCAAAGGAGATTTTCACGTCACCAGGATTATCCAGGAGATTACTTCCACGATTCAGCAAAGCATAAATCGCATTTACTGTTGCAACCGGAGAATCCCATGATTGTGCTTGCTTCTGCTTCAACAGCCACATCTTCATTTCTTCAACGGTAGCATTATCTTTTGCCACTTCATCAAAGGCTTCCATTACGGCGGTCTGCATCTTCATCTTGTTACCATACCAAGAGTACGGATTTACGCTGGATGCGTAGAACATTCCCATCTCATCAGTCTTTACAGCATACTCTTTCATTGAATTTATGAATTCTTTAGCCTCAACAGTTTTTCCGGCTTTTTCCAGAATAATAGCAGAAAGAGCTTTTCCCATCAAAGTTTGATTGGTTAATGTCTGACGTACCTTACTCAGATAAAAAGCATAAGCATATTTAATTGACAAAGGAATCTTCTCTCCTGTCAGAGCACATAAGTAAAGATAGTGCAATGATTCATCATCCAATCCTAAAGTAGGTCCGTACTTCTTCTCATCTCTCCTTATATCGTTGTATTTCTGAAGCATCTCAGTATGTAGATAATTGAAAGCAGCTTGCTGCATTTCCAATGCAGCACCGTTCAACGGTTCACCGGTCAGTTTACTTAACCGTCCCATTGTTTCCAATACAAATTGAGTAATGTAACGACTTCCGTTCATTCCTTTGTACCAGCTCCAGGCTCCACTGTTTAGTTGCAGTTCTTTCAATTTGGCTAATGCCTGAGTGTTGTTATATTGAATAGTATTCAAATCGAAAAGCAGAGCTACTCGCTGTTTTTGTTCGGCTTCATTCTTTGCTTCCATTAACCAGGGAGATTCTTCCAGCAAGATATTCTTCACATCCTGATTCTTTTGCAGATTGCTCCATAAAGTTTCTTTAGTGCCACCCTCAGCTTTCCATTGATCGAAGATTGCTTTAATGCGAGGTTGTGAATTTACGATAGATGCGGCCAATGAATTAGCATAAAAAGCAGTTGCCCATGATATAGCACTTTCATTGGTTGGATTTGACAAACTAGGCAAACTTTGTACAGCATACCAAGCCGGATTACCAGTAAATTCAACTGTAAGCTTACGATCGGTTGCAGTTTTAGAGTTTCCATTGAAGAGTTCCTTCATAGAGAACTCACGAGTCTGATTTCCACGAATAGGCATTGCTAATGTTTCAATGATCCGTTCTTTATTGCTTAAAACAGGAAGCAAGTGCTGTTCGCCATCACTAAACTCTCCGCCATCAGCAACAAGGCGACATCCCAGAAGAGAATAGTTTGCATCGGCAATAAACTCAAAAGAAGCACTGCCTGTTTCTCCAGCCTTAACCGAGAATAGTTGTTTCTTTGTAAGGATTACCTGCTCTGTAGCCGGATCGAACAATTGCATTTTCACTTCTCCATTCACATCTTTCTGAGAAACATTAATTATACGGGCAGATATTGAACTATTGTCTCCCACCCTAACGAATCGTGGCATGTTGGGAGTCAGCATAAAATCTTTGCTTGTTACAGTTTCACCATCAATGGTTCCTATCTGCATATCTTTTGTATGAGCAATTCCCTTAAACGTCCAGCGGGTAAGGCTTTCGGGCATGGTGAAAGAAAAACTTATTTCTCCCTTTTCGTTTGTACGAAGCTGCGGATAAAAGAATGCTGTTTCGTTGAAGTTTTCACGAACAGGAATATTTGTATCTAATGTTTCATCAGATTTATCTTGATCTTTACCTAGCTCAACAACTTCAGCATCTTCTTTAATAACTGGTGCAACAAACTTAAGACTAGAAGTCATCACTGCTTCTTTTTGAACTGCAATATCAAGTCCAGCTACACTACCAGTCAAAGCCTTCGATACGCCACGTATTCTTATACCTTTTGTTTTGGTACCATAGCCAATAACGGCAACTTCATTCAAATCTGATCTCCCAAATCCATCTATATAAGTTCTCATTAATCTATCATAGGAGAAACTATCGCTAATATACAATAATTTTGAAGGGAAATTAAAATAATAGCTATTGTTACCGGAATATGGATAAATCCAGTCTACAGCAGGAATATTTCTTCCGAAATTCACATTCAGTCCTTGATATCTTTTCCATATTTTATCCAATGAAGCATCATACATTGCAGCCATAAATTCAGCTTCTGCTGCTTTTTCGTTTTTATTTTTAATTGTCAGCTTCCATTCTTCTTTCTGTCCCGGTTTCAATTTATCACGGAAAACATCCCATTTCAAAGTAAGATTATTCTCTGGCAATGATTTCTGAATGCTTTCTCCCTCTTGATAAACCTGACCATTCTTCACAAAACAAAAATTGACATAAATACCATCTCCATATTCATCCTTATAAGGAATATCAAATCGTTGTACAGCATCAGACAATGCAAGTCGGCGACTTTCTATCCGTTTACTGCCTGAAAATATATCATAAAGCACATGTATATCTTTCTCTCTTGATCCAAACAAAATTGTAACCGGTTTTCCAGGAGCAAAAGTATCACTCATCTTCTTAAACCACACAGGTTTGGAAACAGGTGACTGTTTATCATTTACTGAATAAAGCACCAATAGCTTATCAAAAGTAGCCTTTCTGCCTTTTTCATCCAAAGCCGAAAGAATAAGATTATATTCTCCGGAAGGCAGTTCTTTCCATTCTACAAGTTCCTGCAATTTATTTGAAACAAATTTCCCTTCGAGCACAGGTTTCTTATTACCTTTCGTAAATAATTGATAAGTACCTTCAACATTTACAGGTTTATGACTAAGATTTTCTGCTTTAACCGTAGCACTGATAGCTTTGTCTTTACATATTTCATCTTCCATATCTGTAGAAAGAACCAGTGAAGTGCTGCCCACAGAAACAGATGTTTCGGCCATTTGTGTTTCTCCCGCAGCATCAGTAAGCTCAGCCTTAACCTTATAGATATAGTAACAATCGTCAAGGTCATCGCTAAGATCAGGAATTAGACGGAAAGGTATTACAAAATTGCCTTTTTCATCAAGAATCGCTTCACCTGAGGTCAATGTTGTTTCATTTCCCTCACGCCATTCCCACCAATAAGGCTGAACACGGGTTATGCTATATTTTATTGAAGTGCCCTGAACAGCTACTCCGGAGAAAGTCTTTGCAGAACCTTTTACTGTAACAGAATCATTAAAAGTATAACTACCTTCCAAAGGCTGGAAAGTTATTTCAAATGTAGGTCGCTTATATTCTTCAACACGAATAATTGTGCTTCCAAAATCTGTTTCCAATCTAAACTGACCATTTAACGTAGAGCCTGGTAATAAGAATTCTGCAGTAAACGAACCAAAATCATTGGTTTGCAGTTTTTTCTCAGAAATCATCTTATTATTGGCATCATACAATCTTAAGGCATATTCTTTGTTAGTCACCACATGGGCTGAATCTGAAGAGGAACGGTATGCAATTCCTTTTACAAAAACTGTTTGTCCGGGACGATAAAGGCTTCGGTCTGTAAGCAAAGAAATGACTTCTCTATCCTCCTTCGTTTCAACAAAAGAGTTATTGTAAAAGTACACGTATTGTAAAGGCAAAGCAATATCGTTTCCCTTTGTGGCAGTAAGCCTGCTTAAGTTCTTTATTTTGTCAATTACAACACTTCCCTCAGCATCGGCCTGAACCTTTAAGAATTCTTTCTGATCTCCTTTGTTATTAACATACAAACTTACTGTTGCTTCAGGTATTGGGTGTCCGCTTTGCGCATCAAGTGTAAGTATCTGCAGTTTATTCTGCGACAGACTTCTGGTCAGAATCTTGAATGCTGAAGAATACAGAAGTCGACTTTCTGGATTCTTCATATTTTCATCAGGTACTATTTTCATTGCATATAGTCCCAGCAAAGGAGCTTTTACTTTAAACACAGAATCCTTCGGTTGATAATTGGCAGGACGGGTTAATGAATAATGTTCTGAAGATATTAGTCTGGCATATTTATTATAAAACTTTTTATCAAGTTCCTTATTCAATTCAGGAGAATTAACCGGAAGATTCACTTTATAGAAGTGAACACTAAATCCATTAAGATTCTTATGAGATATTTTGAGATTAAATTGTTCGCCCGGATAAACTATCTGAGACGATTCGGCCGATAAAAACGGATTCAATATATTTTCTTTTCGCGACTTGAGCGCATTTATCCGTTTATATTTGGGATATTTCCGGATTGCTTCGTTCAACAAATCCAACGCCAGAGGCAGATTTTTCTTTTCGGAAAGGTAATCTGTTTTTGCCAAATAGGCTTCCGCACAGACTTCATTGGATGAGTTCTGAGCAATTAAGTGATCAAGTGCTGCAATATAGGGATCACCAGATATTTCCTTTTCTTGAACCTTATCCCATTCATCTGCATTATTTTTTGCAAACTGAGATTTTGTATACTCTAAACGCTCCAAATCTGTAAGCAACACAGCATCCTTGTTTCCTATAGACTGATAATAATTTAATAAGCTTTGATAGATATGCAATTTATCGGCCACAACATCATATTCACTTGCAACAGGAATCTGAATTTTAATGAAAGATGCAGTATTTGCAAAGGCTATTTCGGTTTTCAACAATGCCTGTGGATAAATATTTTTAGAAAGACCTTGCAGGTCTGAAAGAGTAGAGAGTGCACGTTTCGCCAGCAAATGGAGCATATCGTGACGGAAATAATCACTTGTTTCACCTTTAGTCACAATTGGCTCATAAACAGAGGAAGAGGTTTCCTGCAATAGTTTCTGATCTTTCAATGAAAGTCGCAAGCATGAAAAAGCTTTCTGAACAAAAAGATTGGTACTCCATTCGCGAATATCTTCGGGAGTTTCCCCAGTTAATTGTTTTCCTTTACGCAGCTGCCAGGAATTATTCTGAGCATAATCTACATAAAGTTCAGCTATCATGGAATTCAGGATTGCTTTATCCATAGAAACTGTTGATTCCGCTTCCCACTTTTCCAATCCTTTCAGGTTGACGTAGAAACTATCCGCATCAATCCTTACTTTTGTATTGGCGTTATACAGATATGCCTTGAACATTTGGGGAGAGTTCTTCTCGGCAAGTGCTTTCTGATAAATTTCTGTTGTCTTCTTTATAACCGATTGAGGCAAGTCTTTCTTTTCAGAAGCTTCAACACTTTTCCACATCTTCTCATAAGTCTGCTTCTGAGCAAATAAGGATAGTCCTGTCATTACAAATACCAAAAGGGCTAATAGTCTGGTTCTCATATCTATTTTTTTTAGTTTTAGCATGTTTCAACAAAGTAAACGATTTAAACTTAAAAATCATGCACCGATTATAAAAGATTTAAGCCTATTTTTAGGAATAATAAACTAAATGTCAATTATCTCTAAATCCGTTTTAGTTTACAACCATTTAAACAACTCTAAAAGTTTACGTTACATAAAAATTTAATTTTGCGAAAAAGTCTTACAGTCTAGCAGTAGGCATATAAATTACTGTCTATAAGCGCGATATAGGTGCTAGATGTACTTGGAGAAGTCTAGCGGTAATCTAGCAGTCTAGCACCTTGTCTCATCCTGATTCTGGTTGACTTTTCAAAGTTCTATCCGACATTTATTATACTCATCTTATTCAATATCAAATCATATTCCATTTCTTGTTCCGTACACCCGGGTGTAGAAGGCTGGTACACCCGGGTGGACCAACAGGTTACACCCGGATGTAAATTATCCCTCCACCCGGGTGGACAGAATTATTATCCAGCTTTGCTTCTAAAATACTGATACAGTTTACAAAACAAATTTATTGGCATTTAATACTTTTGTAGTATAAAGATGCTGTTTTATCCAATAATTCATATAGTTCGTATAAATACAACTTTTGGTAAAATTAAATGATATATCTTTGCATTCAGTTTAAAATAAGGTAACAAAACTATTCGAGCGATGAATAATTATTTTTTTAAGGCAACATTATTGGCGTTTTTAGTGATAGCAGATTCCGGGACGTTGATGTCCAAGAATAATCATCTGCTAAATACAGAATCAGATTCAGAAAACACAAAACGCAAATCAGAGATATCAGGGGTTATAAAAGACACAGAAACAGGAATGGTAATTTCCGGCGTTAATATCTACATTACAGAATTAAGGTCGGGTACTTCAACAAACAGCAATGGAGAGTTCAGCGTTGCACTTCCTCAAGGTAAGTTTACTTTCAGGGTTTCTTGTGTGGGGTATAAAACAAAGACAGAACAGGTGATAGTACCACCCTCTTCCGTGAAAAAGAATTTCGGACTGCAATCGGATACTCAACTTGATGAGGTTGTAGTTTATGCCAACAAGAAAGACCAGAACATTACCCGCACAGAAATGGGTGTGGAAAAGCTCAGTATTGGTCAGATAAGAAAGATGCCGGCACTGATGGGTGAGGTAGATATTATAAAAGCAATTCAGCTTTTACCCGGTGTTCAGGCTACATCGGAAGGTGGTTCGGGTTATAGCGTTCGTGGAGGATCGGCAGACCAGAATCTTATTCTTCTTGATAATGCAACAGTATATAATGCATCACACATGTTTGGTTTCTTTTCTGTGTTCAACAACGACGTTGTGAACAATGTGGAGCTTTATAAAGGCGATCTTCCTATGAAGTATGGCGGACGTTTGTCTTCTTTACTTGATGTACAATTGAAAGACGATTATACCGGCAAAGTAAGAGGAACTGGTGGTATAGGTCTTATTTCGAGCAGATTGATGATGGAAGGTGGAATTGGAAAGAACACATCATGGATGGTTGGGGGAAGAAGAAGTTATGCAGACCTTTTCCTGAAACTGTCGTCCGACAAAGCTCTCAGAGAGAGTTCTATCTACTTTTATGATTTGAATGCAAAAATTACTCATCGGTTTTCTTCAACAGATCGTCTGTCGCTGAATACATACCTCGGTAAGGACAATTTTGGCTCTTCGGTAGGCCAGTTCAACTACGGCAACCGGGTAGCTTCTTTAACCTGGGGACATGGTTTCAATGAGAATCTATATTCCAGTCTGAGCCTGAACACGACAAATTATCATTATACCCTTCAGTCCAAAATGTCCGATTCTAAAGTTAAGTGGAAATCGGATATAACAGACGTGACTTTGAGGTGGGATTTAGATCATTCAGTGTCGGATATTCTTAAACTAACTTATGGTGCATCAAGTACGTACCATAACTTTAATCCGGGTTTAATTACTCGCCCTGATTACCCCGACTACAAAATGCCTTTGTATCATGCGTTGGAACATGGAGTATATCTTTCTGCTGAACATAATCTGGTTAAGAACTTAACCGTGAGATACGGACTTCGTCTTTCTGCTTTTCAGAATATGGGTAGCATTACTTCTTATTCTTATGGTGCAAATCACGAGGTGAGTGATTCTACATATTATGGTTCTGGAAAAGTTTATCACACTTATTATGCACTTGAGCCCAGAGTTGGAATGGTTTACAAGCTCACGGATAATTCTTCCGTGAAAGCCAACTATGCCCGCAACACTCAGTTTATTCAACTGGCAAATAGTTCATCATCGGGCTCACCACTCGATTTATGGTTTCCTTGCAGTCCTAATGTAAAACCTCAGAAAGTAGATATGGTTTCAACCGGATATTTCCATAATTTCAATAAGAATGAATATGAAACATCGGTTGAAGTTTATTACAAGAAGATGAATAACGTTATCGATTTTGCCGATCACGCTCAATTGTTGCTTAATTCAAAACTTGAAGGTGAAATTAGAATTGGTACCGGAAAGGCATACGGCGTAGAATTTATGGTGAGAAAGAATACCGGAAAGCTGACCGGATTTCTGAATTATACCTTATCAAGGTCTGAACGCACTATTCCTGAGATTAACAAGGGAAAAACTTATCTGTCTCCATACGATAAAACTCATTGTGTGAACTTATCTTTATCCTATGAACTCTCAAAGAAATGGAATATCTCGGCCAATTGGGTATATTCAACTGGAAATCCAACAACTTATCCAACCGGACGATTTGAGGTAAACGGTGAATATTTCCCTATCTACTCAGGAAGAAACGAATATCGCCGCACAGATTATCATCGTCTGGACCTATCGGCTAACTATGTACCAAAGCACAATCCAAAAAGATTCTGGACAGGAGAATGGAATTTCTCTTTGTATAATGCTTATGGTCATAAGAACCCGTGGATTATAACGTATGATCAGAATACTCCTTCCGGAGTACCGGATGCAAAGATGACCTATCTTTTTGGAGCAGTACCTTCTATTACTTACAATTTTAAATTCTAAAGCAATGCTACACCATAGTTATTTTTCAAGCATATCAAAATGCTATAATTACTCTTCATACCTATTAGGGTTATTATCAGTATGCTTATTACTGACATTTACCGGTTGTACCGAGACTATCGATATAGATACCGACAACTCAAAACCTGTTATTGTTATTTATGGTACAATTACAGATCAACTTACATATCAGGAAATACACATCAGCAGTTCAACCGGCTATTTTGACAATAAAACTAATCCAAAGATTTCGGGAGCAAAAGTTTCCATAACTTCAGGCAATAATGTAAGTACACTTACAGAAGTTAGCGATACTCCGGGACTATACAGAACTACCACCAAGATGGCAGGTATTCCCGGAAATACTTATAAACTAAAAGTTGAAGTAGATTATAATAGCGATGGAGTTAATGAGGAATACACAGCTTCCGCTTATATGGAAAGTAAAGTATCTTTGGACTCTATCAACATAAAGAGACAATTGGTTTCTCAGTATAACTATTTTTCTGTAAATTTGTATGCACAGGATTCTTCTGATGAGGATTATTACATGTGCCGTTATCAGATAAACGACTCTATATACAATAAAATAAGCAGATATATAGTTTTTGATGACACAAGTGTAAATGGTCAGTATATAAATGGATTACCAATTGAATATTTCCCTGATGTAAAGGATAAAAGTAAATTTAGTGACGACGATATAAAGAATATGACTTTTATGGCCGACAATGATTCCGTAAAATTTGAATTATGCCATATAACTAAAGGATATTACAGATTCTTACAGCAGTGTCAGTTTGAAAAAGATGGTGAAGATCCTTTCTTTGGGGGACCGTTAAGCAATATCGAAACAAATATTTCAAATGGAGGAGTGGGCTACTTTGCAGCTTTTGCCATATCGGAAGCTAGAGACGTGGCTCCAAAACAAGATTAAGGATGAAAAGTAAGATAAACGATTTCTCAAAAGATTTTCTAACAAACTTTGCCACAAACAGAAAATACAGAGGACTACATCACATTTCTCTGATATTGTTTGTCTTAGGATTTATCCTTACCGATACAAAGAAAAATTATACTGGCAACTGGGATATATATGTTAATGCTGCCATGTTCAATTACTTTGTGGGAATCATATATCTTAATATGTATGTATTGGTTCCTAAATTGTTATTTCGTGAACGGGCGGCTTTGTATCTGTTTGCCATGGCAGGAGTTACCTTAGGCACCTACTTCTTTTTTCTAAGTGTGGAATATTCTATATTAAGGCCTTATGAATTAATTCACAGACCATTCAATATTCCCGACATGATGGTTAATCTTTTAGGGTTTTGTTTTATTTTTACTGTGTTTATAGGTCCATCTACTTTTTTCAAGCTCCTACAACAGTGGATGAGAGATACAAACCGGATTCATGAGTTGGAAAAGGCTACCATAGAATCGGAACTGGAACAACTTAAGAAACAAGTTAATCCGCACTTCCTATTCAATACATTGAATAATGTGAATGTATTAACACAAACGGATCCCGAAAGAGCTTCGCAAGTGCTCACCAGATTAAGTGATTTAATTCGCTTTCAGTTATATGATAGTGTGAAAGAGCAAATATTTCTGAATTCAGATATTCACTTTCTGACCGACTACCTGAATCTGGAAAAGATACGGAGAGACAATTTTGAATTCAGTATATCAACAAAAGGAGATATCGCTAATCAGCTTATTCCTCCTTTGTTATTTATTCCTTTTGTGGAGAATGCAGCTAAATATAGTTTAGATTCAGAAAATAAATCTTACATTTACCTCAGTTTTGAAGTAGAGAGAAGTATCTTATATTTTGTATGCATTAATTCAAAACCAGGCAAAAAAATAAAACCGCAAAAAAGTGGTGGTCTGGGACTTGCTAATGTAAAAAGGCGTCTTGAATTAATTTACAATGAGAAATACACTCTTGATATAAAAGATGATGAAAATACTTATCAAGTAAACTTGTGCTTGATTCTTTAAAATACGACTGACATGAATTGTATTGTGATTGACGACGAACCTCTGGCCAGAGAAGGAATGGGACTTTTGGTCAGGAAGATAAAAGGTTTGAATTTATTAGCTAGTCTGAATAGTGCAAATGCTGCAGCTAAGTTTATGGATACAGAATCTGTAGATCTTGTTTTTCTCGATATTCAAATGCCCGGAACCAATGGTATAGAATTTGCAAAAACAATATCAGAGAATACACTTGTTATTTTTACAACAGCTTATGCAGAATATGCATTAGACAGTTACGAAGTTGATGCCATCGATTATCTTCTAAAACCAATTACTTTCAGTCGCTTTCAAAAAGCTGTTGATAAGGCTTTCTCTTATCATGAAATGTTGCAATCAAAAGTAAACAGCCAAATAGAGTCTGTTGAAAAGGATTTTATTTTTGTGAAGTCGGAACGACGCATTTTTAAGATCTACTTTAAGGATATACGTTATATCGAAGGACTAAAAGATTACGTAGTGATTTATACTCAGGATGCGAAGATTATTACTGCAATCAACCTGAAGAATATCTATGAACAGTTACCACAGAATATTTTTATCCGGGTAAGCAAGTCGTATATTGTAAATTTTGAGCATATTGATTCTCTGGATAATAATGATATTCTTATAGGCAATCAAAAGATACCTATTGGTAATAGTTTCCGGGATTATCTTTTCGATGAGTTTATTTCTAAAAATATTTTGAATAGTAAATAGTTTATAAATATTATCTTTGCTTTCAATTGATAATAATTAAAAAACTAGATAGATGAATAAAGAATTAGATCTTTCAGTTAGTTGCTATGGTGCTGTGAAAGATTTGCACTATGACGTTGCTATTCTTCCATGGGGAGCAACAGAACCTCATAATTATCATTTGCCTTACCTCACTGATTGTATTGCTCCAAGAATGATAGCTGTAAAAGCTGCAGCTTTGGCCTTAAAAGAAAACGGCGTTCGTTGTATGGTAATGCCACCAATCTCTTTGGGATCACAAAATCCGGGTCAGAAAGAATTAAGCTTCTGCATTCATGCACGCTATGAAACTCAATTTGCCATTTTAAAAGATGTGGTTGATTCTTTGCATACTCAGGGCATTAGAAAACTAATAATCTTTAGCGGACACGGAGGCAATAATTTTAAGAATATGATCCGTGATTTGGCTTTTGAATATACCGATTTTCTGATCATACAATCAGATTGGTACGCCATTTTACCATGCAAAGGCTATTTCGAAGCAGAGATTGACGATCATGCCGGAGAGCAGGAAACATCTGTAATGATGTATCTGCAGCCAGAACTTGTTGATCTGAATATGGCAGGTGATGGAGATTATCAACCATTTGCAATTTCTTCATTGAACAAGAAAGTTGGTTGGACGCCAAGGCATTGGAATAGTGCTACAAAAGATACCGGTGTGGGTGATCCACGAAAAGCTACCGCAGAAAAAGGAGAAAGATACCTGAATGATCTTATACCAATAGTTGCAAAATTATTTACAGAAGTAGGTAAAGAAGAGCTCTATTAAATATAAATTAAACAAATTCTGATATGCAATTACAACAACAAGTTATACTTATTACAGGAGCGTCTTCTGGTTTTGGAAAAATAAGTGCACAAATGCTGGCTGAACGTGGACATATTGTCTATGGAACAAGTCGAAAACAAACTGAAAGTTCGGGAAAAGTAACAATGCTTGTTGTTGATGTAACAGATCCTTCTTCTATTGAACAAGCAGTTAATCAAATCTATTCGAAACATGGGCGAATAGATGTACTTATTAACAATGCAGGAATGGGAATTGGAGGTGCCCTGGAATTAGCGACTAAAGAGGAAGTAGCTCTGCAAATGGATACAAATTTCTTTGGTGTAGTTAATATGTGCAAAGCAGTTCTTCCACTTATGCGTAAAGCTCAAAAAGGAAAAATTATAAATCTCAGTTCTATTGCGGGCATAATGGCTGTTCCCTATCAAGGCTTTTATTCAGCATCTAAATTTGCGATAGAAGGATATAGTGAGGCTTTAGCTCTGGAACTGCATCCATTTCATATTAAAGTATGCTTAGTAGAACCCGGTGACTTTAAGACGGGATTCACTGACAGTCGTAATATTTCCACTGCCACATTAAATAACAATGATTATGGAGAAAGATTTGCTAAGGCATTAGCCCTGATTGAAAAAGCAGAGAATCAAGGAAGCAACCCTATATTATTAGGAGAAGCGATATGTAAGATTGTTGAAAAGAAAAAACCTTCTTTCCGCACATTGGTAGGTCCTTTGGAACAAATATTGTTTGCTCGTGTCAAAAGCTATTTACCTAATAAGGTTATTCAATTTATACTTCGTAGTTTTTATGATATTAAATGATAATTTTCCATTTAAAACTTTATAGTATGAAACTTAAATATTTAATGCTTATACTTGGAATACTATCTGCTGAGTTTGCATCAGCAGGTTCGTTTGATACTGATACTTTTAAGACTAAAAGTAAAAAGGAGGTGATTATCACTTTTATTAAGCATGGCAGCCTTATGCTCACTTATAACAAGCATACCATTCAGGTAGACCCGATATATGAATATGCCGATTATTCAAAGTTTCCTAAGACCGATATTATCTTGATTACTCATGAACACGGAGATCATCTTGATGCTAAAGCCATTGACATGTTGAGTAAAAAGGAAACAACTGTAATTCTAAATACCTCAAGTCAGAAAAAACTAGGAAAAGGAACAATCATGAATAATGGTGATAAAAAAGAGATTCTCGACAATATAAAAGTTGAAGCAGTTCCAGCTTATAACACAACTCCGGGCAGAGAGATGTTTCATCCTCGCCATCGGGATAATGGTTATATACTTACTATTGATGGGGTACGCATCTATATTGCTGGTGATACGGAAGATATTCCCGAAATGAAAGAACTTAAAAATATTGATATCGCGTTTCTTCCAGTGAATCAACCTTACACAATGACTATTGCTGAAGCAGTAAATGCTGCCAAAATGTTTTTGCCGAAAGTTCTTTATCCATATCATTTTGGTAATACAGATGTAAAAAAGATAAAGGAAGAACTGAAAGGTACTTCTATTGATGTTCGACTTAGAAAGATGGAATAGACAAGAGTAAAGATGAAGGTATATTACCAACAAAGACTAGTTTGAGAATATTCCTTTGGTAACAATCAAACAAAGCTGATTAAGGATCTATATACAAATAGCCTTAGCCAATATATATTTTGATAATCGGTTACCATTCACGATCGGATAGATTCTTATTGATTTTTCGCCTCTTTTAGTTTTTGACATAGTATAATTTATAATCATCTCGCCTCTTTTCATAGGGGGAATCAATCCTGGATTTGAAAACTTCAGATTCAGATTATCCCCTTCTAAAACAAAATTAAGGGCCATCGGTTTCTTTGTATCGTTTGCATAACGAAGTTTAATTTGTTTATTTTTACCGTTAGCAATTTCACCAAAAGCGAGAACTTTAAGGCTTGTATATAATCCATATCCCCATGAATAAGGGTAATCTTCTTCCACAGGATGAATAGCTGGCATAACATATCCTTTAATCCAGACTCTATTTATATTGTTACCACTGCTAAATACAGTAATTTCTTTTGAAAAGAATCCTTGCCGGTATTCAGGATCAAACGAAACTATAATTTTGCCTTTATGACCTGTCTTGATCGGTTCTTTAGTATAACTATAAGTTGTACATCCGCATCCTGTAGCTATTTTTTCAATAACAATAGGTAAGCTACTACTATTCAGAAAAGTAAAGGTATGTGATACTCGTCCCTTATTTTCATATATTTTCCCAAAATTAAAGATCTGTTCCTCAAAACAGATGGATTTTGATACTGTACGAGAATATGTATGACTACAAGTAATTAATAATATCAGTAATATAGTAAATCGAATTTTCATTTTTATAGCTTTGATAAATAAGAGAGGCGGTTATATCAATAAACCGCCTCTCAAAGTTAATAAAACTTATACCAGTAACAAATTATTTGTTTAAAACTATGCAGGAAAAACTTACTTCGTGTAGACTCCTAATTCACAAATATAAGGATACCACGAATACGTCCAACTCAAATTAAGTTTAACATACTGGGCTTCAACACTTCCATAGAAGCTGATATACTGATAACCTCCTTCATTGGTCATCTGACTTTCTGAGCAGGTACCAATCTCATCATAAGATACATTATCATTACTTAGAGATATTTTTACCTGACTGAACGTATATCCCCATTGCCCATACTGTGAAAATAATTTAAATCCTGAAATGTTCTTGACTTCTTTCATATCAATAGTCATAGTTACAGGTGTTGATGGAAATCTCCAGTTAGTTGATGTTGAACCATCGAAAATAGAGCTGTATGAGCCTCTTGTTGGAGTAACATCTGTTGTTACTGTCCATGCTGAATAATCTGAAACCAGCGAACCAGCCATATCTGTAGATCCAACATTTGCTTTGATACGATTCACAGATGTTGATATAAGAACATAAGCAGTATTGTAATCTGAACTTATTTCACAATCATTTCCAGCCACTGACATTAATTTAACTGGAGCCAGATAAGCTTTTTCAGTAAGTTGTGCAAGTTTTGAATTATCAATAGATACCTGAACAGAATCTGCCGATAGATAACTTCCTTTTTCAATAATAACGCTATTCTTACTCATATTAAGAATTCCGTCAGGAAGCTTTGCATAAGTTGTTCCATTTGCTTTGTTATAACTATCCACCAGCGAATTGTCCAGTTCTACTTTTACTGTTACAGACTCATTAACAGGCCGTGTTGACCGGACTGGAAATTTAGCCTGAACATCTCCAAAATCACCAACAGGAGTATGAACAACACTGAACGAAAAAGTATTTTTTGGAGAATTAATAGGTGTCCATTGTTGGGTATTAATAAAGACCTTGTTTGCAGGATCTCCCATAACATCATAACTCTCATTGTCACTGCATGATAAGAATGATGAAGTTGCCATTATAGTAAGGCAAGCTATTATATGTCTGAATTTTAACGATATATTCATAGTAGATATTTTTACAGTTAATACACAGATTATTGATTACATTTATTCTTATCATCCATTAACCAGGAAACAGCTCCACTCTTATTCTGATTAACAAGACCTTGTCCTTCACTAACCTCTCTCCATGTATTAGACCAGTCCATGTCATAGCCATTGCCTGTTGCATCTTTAAAGATGTATCCAGTCCCTTCATTCATCTTCCAGTAAGAGATAAGTCCTTCACTTTTTGGATCAACACCGCAAAGCCCAAGTTTCAGTTCACTTGTTGTAAGTGCACGATTCCACAAACGAACTTCGGCAACACGTCCATCAAAACGTTGAGAAGAACCATATCCAGTCCATGACATACCTAATTCCAAACGCTGGAATTTTGTACCCTTATTACCGGACAATTGTGCATCTTTAACACCATTTACATACATAACATATGTACTACCATCAAAAGTCAGTGAAACAGTATACCATTGAGCAAGATTAAATCTGGTTGAAGAAATTAATCCTCCTCCGGGAGACACCCACTGTAATGAGTTTACAGCTTGTCCATTTTCACCGAAACGAAGCAGGTTGGTTACAGATTCATCTTTCGGACCAAAATTACATAAACGGCTGATTGGAGATCCAGCCCAATTATTTACATAACATTTAATTTCGTACGTATAGTTTGGAAGATCAACAATTTTATTATCCGGAGCAATATAACTACTGTATAAATTAGAGTTGCTCATACTTAAAGAGTTGAAGTTTATAACTCTGGATATACGTAAGTAAATTGTTTTCGAAGCAGGAAGAACATCCATATTTCCACCTTTAATGCTCTTTATTGTAACAGGAATAATATATGTACGTCCATCTTTAAATTCCTCCGTAGAAACAACACTTACATTTATGCCTGTTGAAGATGCATGTCCAGCTTTGATAGTAGCTTCCGTATTATCAAGTTTAACAGCCGCTTCTGGAACAGCATAATAACTAGTATTGTGTTCTGCATTGTAAGTCTCAACCAAAGAATTATCCTGGGCAAAATTAACAGTCACATCTTCGACAACTTTATCAGTAGCCGATGCAGTAACAGTATACGAAGAAGGAGTGTCTTCCACTACAAATTTAACCAAAGGATCTGTATCGGTACCGGTTACAAGAATCACTTTTTTGTCGAAATCAAATTTATCTCCTTCTGAATTGCAAGCAGTTAATAACAAAGTACTAATAGCTGTAACCAGAATAGATCTGATATATATTTTTGTTTTCATTTTCAAATTCATTTTAATCATTTTGAACAACCGATTTCATTAATGTATTGCCGGATTGGCAATCTGAATGCAGCGTCTCATATTATAGTATGGAATACCTGTTTTAGAGAAATAGTCGCGATCAAAATAGAATGCTCCAAAACCAGCTTTTTTGCCCTGAGTAGGATTCCACCTAGCCATTCCTTCTAAAGAATACATCTGACTGCCATCAATTGTTTTATTATTACCGTCTACTTCAGTAAATGCAACCCCTCCGTTGGCATAATTATCACCAAATGTTTCTGTTACAATAAATTTAGTAGATGAAGACCAGCTAATTCCACTGAACTGACTTTGCAACACTCCAGCAGAACTGGCAGAATATGACTGACGAATGTAGTAATTCACATAAGGATCTGTTTCTGCAGGCGGATACTGTCCATAGAAATCAACACAAAGTAACTTTTCTGGATATTTACCTTGCAATCCGAAGTACTGGCCAATATAGGCTACCAGTTTCGTAAAATTCTCCCCCTGCATCCAATCGCCTTCAGGCTCGTAATCAAGGTCTACACCATCAATATCTGCATCAAGAACCTGATCAACAAGATATTGTCCAAAGACTTTAATACCTTCATCGTTATGATTCTGGGACAAGTCGTACTCTGTTCCATCCTTTAATGTAATTTTATGATTCATCCGCACGATTGTAGGAGCTACAAAGCGGGTACCTTTTACCTTACGCACAAAAATCATATCAGCATAAGCAACAGGGGCATAATTGGTTTTTGTTGAATCATTCCCTGGAATTCCCATCCATAATGAACAAATGTCAAGACTATCAGGCAGCCCGGCAATTCTTTCTCCCCATGATGCTGGATCTTTATATCCTTTTACACCTTCTAGTGGTGCATAAGCTGCATACCATCCGAAAGAAAGACAGTGATCACTTTTTTTGTAAGCTCTCAGATTTTCATAATACTGATCATCATATGTTTTAAGCTTTTGAATCTCCAATGCTTCTGTATCTGTATCACAACCTGTTGCAATAAATGCAGATGTAATGAGAATCATTAAACTCAATAATTTTATTTTCATTGTATTCAAATTTTAAAATTAACATTGAATTATTTCTTATCCCACCAAAGCTTTGTTCCACCATTATCCTGACCAGCAAGTTTGGTTATACCACTCTGTACTCCGGTGCTATTGTTTTTGTATTCAGATTGTGGATAAGGAATTCTTTTCACCTGAACATCTGAATTAATAGTACCATTACTATTGTTAGTAACTACAGGAAATATTTTTGGATAGCCAGTTCTGCGGAATTCAGCCCATCCTTCAGGACCATCAGGATATACTGCAATCCATTTTTGCGTAATAATTCGTTCAAGATTGTTTTCAAATGAAGCATTTGCATCCCATGCAATAGTAATATTACTTGGTGCTGCTGCATTATAGCTTGAACCTTCAGCATTATCTGTAAATGCTATCGGAGTGTTTGTCGCATCAGCAATATACGCATCAGCTCCTTTTACACTATTTTCTTCAAATGAAACAGAAATCCCTTTTTCATAAAAATATTGGGCACTTCCTCCCATAGCCCAACCTCTCAATGCTCCTTCTGCTCTTAGGAAATAAGATTCTGCAGCAGTCATCCATACTATTTTGGTAGTACTTTCATCAACATTTAGATTAGAAATATTATCACCTACATATTGCTTCCATACTGTAGTAACAATACCTAAGCGAACACCATGATATCCTCCTTTTACTGCAGTTTTAAAATAAGCTGGCAAACGTGGGTCTTTATATCCATTCATATATGCATCCATTGATGCACTCATTCGTGCCTCACCTGCATTAAAGTTATATGCAATTTCATGTAATGGGTGATGATATACCAAATTTGCAGAATGTTGCAAAGATGCTTTCTCATCCGCTTCTGTAATCACGCCAATAGAATTTGCTATAGATTTTTCAGCTTCAGTTTTTGCTAATTCTGGATTAGCATAAACTACACGCATGGCCAATCTTAAACGTAAAGTATTGGCAAATTTCACCCACTTCTTGGCATCTCCACTATATACAAGATCATATTTTTCAAGGATTTTAGAAGATGGATTTCCATTAACATAATCCGTCAATATATCAATCGCACTATCCAATTCCTGGAAAAATTTCTTATACACATCTTCCAAACCATCATAATTGTTTTTTAATGATCCGCTGCCGTAATTGCAATAAGGAATAGGCCCATAAGCATCGGCAACACGATGCATTGCTTCAACTTTAACCACAGTTGCAAGAGCTGATATCTGAGGTAATCCCTGCTCATTAGCAATTTTCACAATTGATTCCCAGGCTGGCATCACGCTCGAGAAGCCAGAAATAAAAGTTTTCTCAACCCAATTAGTTATAAAATAATAAGACCCATTATGTACTCCTCCATACCAAGTTCCTGTAGGAGCTATATATCCAGAGTACAGATCACTGGTTAACCCTTGTGATACCTGATAACTTCCATCATCATTTGTTCCGTCTTTAAAAAGGACCACATTTCTTTCCAATTGATTAAAAAAAGCGCCAGTTTTAAGATTATCACGTGACATCATATCTTCTGTTGTCTCATGATGATTAATATTGCAATTATCAAAGGAGTCTGTACAAGAAGTATTCAAAGCAATAAGTGATGCACATAATAATGGCAGCTTATTCCAGGAAAATAATTTGTTTACAATCATAATCATATTCAATTAAGATTATTAGAATTGAAGTTTAACAGAGAAACCAAGATTGCGTAAACTTGGCATCATAAAGTAATCCACACCTTGATAATAAGTACCTGTATTTGCAGTCAATTCAGGGTCATAAGGTGCCTTATTATATAGTAAGAACAGGTTTCGGCCAACAAAAGATACATTCATATCTTTTATCCATTTGCACAATTTGCTTACAGGTACATTATATCCAAGAGTCAGTTCACTCAATCTTACGTTTGTTGCACTATAACAGTACATTGAACCTATACCTCCTGATGAGCCTCCACCTACAGTCTGATAATACTCTTTAGCCGGAATACGTTTACCATTTACTAACGCTCCACCAGCATCGCGTGCATCAGCAGAAGCTTTTGACACACCAAATGCATCCATTATAGCTTGAGTATTTGAAACAACAATACCACCAACACGTGCAGAGAATAAGAATCCAAGAGAAATGCGTTTCCAATTAAAGTTGTTTCCCCATCCTAAATTATATTTTGGACTACTGTTACCAGCAAATACAAACTTATTAGCATCTGCTACAACAACCTGATCTGAAGGATGAACATAAATAGCACCATGCTCGTCTGTTTTTAATGTATTTACATAAATGTCACCCATTGAGCCACCTTCTTTAAGCATCATTTTATAACTGCCTGTTCCGCCCATATCAAGTTCTGAAAGTGAAGTGATCTCCCCTGTTACAGGATTAGTCCAACCTGGCAATAATTCTACAATCTTGTTTTTGTTTAAAGAATAAGTTATATAAGAATTCCAGTTTAGTTTTCCAATTTTCTGATCATATTTTGCTGAAATTTCAATACCCTTATTATCAATACGTCCAGCATTCACTATAACACTTGTATATCCAGAGGAGGATGTTAATGTAGGCTCAAAGAATTGATTATAAGTACTTGATTTATATAATGTGGCATCTAATTTCAATTTATTCCTGAAGAAAACAAGATTCACACCGGCTTCCCACGATTTTGTACGTTCTGCCTTCAGATTGGTATTTGGCATTCTTGTCTGAGTTTTAGGATATCCGCTAGCCAAAACATAAGTTGGATTTATCAGGAACAAATTTGGTTCATTACCAACTTCAGAATATGATACACGCACTTTCATGTAAGGCATTACATCAGTACTGCAATTAAATATATCAGTAACAATACCCGATAATCCGACAGTTGGATAGAAAAATGGCTTATTGATTGTGGACACCCAATCTTCACGGGCCGTTAAATCAAGGTATACTAAACTTTTGTAACCAATTTGCGCACTTCCAAATACCGATTGTTTTTTCTTCTGATAACCACTTTGAGAAGATTCTGCTGTGGAAGTATTTACGTTTCCATAGGTAAATAAGTTGGCAACACCATGAAGTTTTCCACCATACATATCCTGGTTATATAAGATATCTTCAACGCTGGCACCAATATTAGCTGTCAGCCCAAATGTCTGATCTTTAAAATATTTGTTAATGTTAAGCAAAGCTTCTGCATAAATCTGACGGGTTTCTGTTTCGTTCAGAGAATAGTAACCAGTATCTGATGCAAAAAGAGTATTAGTCGATGCATTGTATTTCTTCTCATACCTGTCATTGCTTTTATCCATTTTTACACGTCCGGATAAATTTATCCATTTAGCAAATTCATATTTAAGAGATGCATTTGTCATGTATCTTTCTTTATGATTAATGAATTTGTCACTTTCTGTAATCCAGTAAGGATTTTGCATGGATAAACCTTCATCTCCGTATGACCAGAACTGAGTCTGGAAATTGCGAGAGGCATTATATCTTTGGTATATCTGTACTTTAGAGAAATCATCACCAGGAGGAAATAAATATAAAGGAACCAGTGGATTAAAATACTGTCCCTGAGAAATCATATTCTGTTCTCTTACATTAGTAGCCATGAAACCCAGATCCATTGTCATTTTATTATTGAAAAATGTAGATGAGTTTCGTACAGAAAAGTTATAACGATCATAGTCGTTATTATGAATAATACCTTGTGAATTAACCGTACCTAATGATACATAAGTCTGGTTCTTTTCAGTACCAGTAGATAAACTTACAGAATTTGTAACATTCGCTCCGGTTTGGAAGAAATCGGCTGGATTATAATTTGAACGGCTAGTCAGCTTATCACCCCAACTGTAGTAACTTCCTGTTTCAGATTGTCCGTAAGTCTTTTGGAATTTAGGCAAAATAAGAGGTCTTGAAAAAATAGTACTGTTTACTACATTAATAGACAGCCTATCTTTCTGTCCTTTTTTAGTTGTAACTATCACAACACCATTTGCAGCAGAACTACCATAAAGTGCAGCAGCCGAAGGACCACTAAGTACAGATATACTTTCAATATCATCTGGATTGATATTTGAAATTCCATCACCAGTCTGCCCGGCACCTGCAAATACACCTTCGGGCTGTTCACTTGACAAGTTAGGCATTGGAATACCATCAACTACATATAATGCATTATTGTTTCCTGCGATTGATTTAACACCACGCATTACCACACGTGATGAACCGCCTGCTCCTGATGCAGAGCTATTGATTGTTACACCAGCCACTCTTCCGTTTAGGTTATTAATAAAGTTTGCATCAGATACTTTATTGATATCACTACCTGATAACTGCTGTACATTATACGACAGAGATTTAGCCTCCTTCTTAATACCCAGGGCAGTAACAACCACTTCGTCAATCTTAACCAGAGATGATTCAAGAACTAAATTATAAGACGAATGAGTTCCTACTGAAACTTGTTGAGTTTTCATACCTATATAAGATACCTGAAGTTGTTTAGCATCATCGGGCAACGTTAGCGAAAAGTTACCATCTATATCTGTGACTGTTCCGATATTTGGTTGTCCTTTTACAATGATAGAAGCACCAATAACCGGTTCTCCTTCATTATCCTTGACAATACCGGTTATCTTTTTATTTCCAATTTGTGTTCCTGCTTTTTGTTTTACAGAAAGAACTATTGTTTCTCTTTCAATAGCAAATGAAATATTTGTTTTACTAAAAATTTGGTTTAAAACATTTTTCAATGGTACTGCTTTTACATTTATTGTAACTAAATGTTGAACATCTACATTCTTGTCATAAACGAATAGATAATTTGTCTGTTTCTCTATTAAGCTTAAAGCTTGTTCCAGTTTCACATCTTTTAAATTAAGAGTAACCGGAACATTCTGAGCATTCACATTTCCCGCATACAGACAAAGAATAACGGTACAAAGGAAAAAGAAATATCTCTTAAACCGATAAAAGTTTTTATTCATATTTTGATACATTAAGGATTAACTTCGTTTTATTCCGAAACAGGAATAACGCCTGCAACGGTCATTTTATCTGCAAGGATTATTATTTAGCAGATTGTCGTTTTTTATCATAAATAATCAGGTCTGTTCTTTGGTATTCATCATAGGCTATTTGTTTTAAAATTATTCAATATAGATAACTCTCATGTTATCATCCCACCGATATTTAAATTGTGTGTTTTTCTGCAAGACTCTAAGTATATGATCTACCCCATCAGATATTTTGATCTTTCCAAAGAATTCTTTCTGAGGGGCCGGAGATTTATTCACAATAATCTTAAGATCATAACATTTTTCTATTTTGCTCATTATTTTCAGGAAAGAATCTCCTTTGAAACTCAGGATACCATCTCGCCAATTAAAAGCATCCATATCAGGAATATCTCTTACTGCGAGTTTGCCGTTAACAGTATATACTTGTTCGTTTGGAGAAAGGGAAATATCCTCTTGAGCATTTGTATTGCTCACTACCTTAACTTTACCTCTAACTAAAGAAGTTAAAAAGTCTCTACTATCCGGATAAGCTTCAACATCAAAAGATGTTCCCAAAACTTCCACGTTATACTTTTGAGTTTCAACAACGAAAGGCATTTTTTCATTATGAGTCACATCAAAAAAGGCTTCACCTTTCAGTTTAACTTCACGTTTATTACCTGCAAAAAAAGTTGGATATTGAAGCTCTGACAGGGAATTCATGCACACTTTTGTTCCATCGGGTAATGTAATATTAACCCGCTGACCTGCAGGAACTGTAATAGTATTTGTCAAGGCTAGTAATTTGCCACGTTCTCTATTAACAAAATAAAATCCTAAGCCAAAAGTTATTAATACCACAGCTGCTACTTTTAGCACTTCTTTTGCCCAACCAGGAATAGAAAACGCTTTTCTTTGTTGCATACTATTTTCATCAGCATGCAAAAGCATTGCATCAAAGAACTTTCTTTCTTTGAGAAACTCGTCTCTATTTTCAGGATTCTGGTCGATCCAGGCAAGTACCTGCATTTCCTGCTCTATGGTAGCATCGCCATTAAAAAAATGATATAATATTTCTTTGTCCATATACTATAATAGCACCTGAACAAATTGTATCCCTGAAAAAAAAGATGTTTTTTTTAAAAAAATATGCAGAAATAAAAAAATAGCCTAATTAGGCCATTTATACTGAAGAATAAATAGCAATACTGGAAAATAGTCTTTTAGTGCAATCCTTAATATTTTCATCGCTTTAGACACCTCAAACTCAACACTCTTGACGGTAATATTAAGATCGAAGGCTATTTCCTTATAACTTTGATTTTGATAACGGCTTCTCAGAAAAATATCTTTTGTCCGATTGGGTAAAGTCGAAATTGCTTCATTGATAAGCTTGTTAACCTCTTTGGAAAAAAGTTCCTGAGGATTGCATGCTTCAAGTGTTTCAATATTAGTTTGGATCACTCTGAAATTATGATTAAGTAAATCTTCCTCGACCTTTTCTCTCACACTCCTTGATCGCAGATGATTAAGACATTTATGCTTTATAATGGTTAATATATAGGCTGGTATATTAGAATCTTCAGATAAAGATCCTCTGTTTTCCCAGTAATACATAAAGCTATCCATCACAATATCTTCGGCAGCAGATGTATCTCGTAAATATGTATTCGCAAATCGTATAAAACGATGTTGATAATCAGCAAAGACTTTATTAAATAGAAGGGTATTTGATTCGTTTTGTAAGGACATAATAAGAAGATGTAGATTAGGAAAGATTTAGATAATAAAATAATTTAGGTTCGGCAAAAAAAACAACAATTTTGCAACTACAAGCCGGGACCTATAGCATATCTCATTTAGTATTTATCGGTGATTGGCACAAATATATGCTTTTTTTTGTTACCATATGTGATAATTATTAAAAAAATATCAGAAACATAACCTGCACAACTTTCTCAATCTACTTTGATAGAAAAAAATGCGGTACAGATATTCTCCGTACCGCACTATATATTTACTGTATAAATAGTATCTTATTCTTTCGCAGGTGTTTGTTCCAAAGTTGCAATAAGAAAATCATAGAATTTCTTCACAGAAGGAATATAAACACATTCGTCTGGAGAGTGAGGAGATTGCAGAGTTGGTCCGAAAGATATCATATCTAATCCTGAGATATTAGCACCAATAATACCACATTCCAAACCGGCATGAATAACTTTCACCTTTGCTTCTTCGCCAAACTGTGATTTATATGAAGCTTTCATTGCATGAAGAATAGGAGAATTCACATCTGGATCCCATCCTGAATAGGCCCCAGACATTTCTACCTTGGCTCCTGCCATATTGAAACAACATTCAATGCTTGTTGTGAGATATTCCTTCATTGAGTCGGAAGCACTTCTGGCCAGAATCTTAACCTCTCCCACCCCATCAGCAACCTTAACAATTGCAAGATTTGAAGATGTTTCTACTGTATCCGGAATAGAAGGGATATTTCTCATTACACCATTCTGACAGGCAAAAATGGAGTTGATAATATCGTCCTGAATTTCTTCAGGAACAAGACCTTTAGGTAAATCTGTTTTTTCGGCCTTAAAGCTGATGTTTTCTTCGAGTCCTGCATACTCTTCGTTATACAGATTTTCGCAGTACTGTACAAGGTCAATCAATTCTTCTTCGTTTTCTGCAGGGATTGTAACAACAACATGTGCTTCACGTGGAATTGCATTACGCATGTTTCCACCTTCCCAAGTAGCAAGTCTGGCTTCATAAGAAGCAACAGCTTCACGAAGAAAACGAACCATTAATTTATTGGCATTTGCACGTCCTTTATTTATTTCCAAACCTGAGTGACCACCACGTAAACCTTTTAGATTTATTTTAATCGCAATATCACCAGCTTCAGGTTCTACCTCTTTATATTGGAAAGTAGCAGTAACATCTTCACCACCAGCACAACCAATGTAAAGTTCACCTTCTTCTTCTGAATCAAGATTCAAAAGGATTTCACCATTAATTGATTCCTTTTTCAAGCCAAAGGCTCCAAACATACCAGTTTCTTCATCAACAGTAATCAATGCTTCCAGTGGACCATGTTTCAATGTATTATCCTCCAATACAGCCAGAATAGCAGCAACACCCATTCCATTATCAGCACCTAGTGTTGTTCCTTTTGCTTTTACCCAATCTCCATCTATATAAGCTTCAATAGGATCTTTCTCAAAATCGTGTACAGTATCATTATTCTTCTGAGGAACCATATCCATGTGTGCCTGAAGAATAACACCTTTACGATTTTCCATACCCGGGGTAGCCGGCTTTCTTATAATAACATTTCCAACCTCATCGGTAAACGATTCCAGATTTAAACTCTTTCCGAAGTTTAACAAAAACTCTGTAATAGGCTTCATAAATCCAGAAGGACGAGGCACTCTTGTTAATGAGTAGAAATTCTTCCATACTGCTTCGGGAGCCAACGATTGAATTGCTTTCATATAATTTTATTTTTTATTTGTGAACGGCAAAGCCGCTAATCCATATATTCCTAACAAAACTAATAATAAAGTTTGTATTCCGTGCTTAATTAAAGCAAATATTCCTGCATTTGTAGGATCAACTCCATAGAGAACCATCATTGAAATTATTGCAAAGTGCCACGGACCTGCACCATTAGGAGTAGGAACAACCACTGCTACACTTCCTGCAGCAAATAACACCAATCCAGCCATAACACCTAAGTTCGAAGAAAAGTCAAAACAGTAGAATGTCAGATAGAATTCCATAAAATAACTAAACCAGATAAGGAAAGTATATAGAATAAAAAGAGGCATATTCTTTACATGCTTCAAGGTTAAAATACCTTCCCACACATTTAATGCAATGCCTTTCACTTTCTCAAAAAATGAGAGTAGCTTCATTAAATGATAGAGCAAGACAATAACACCAATAACACAGAGCAGTATAATATAAAATTTAGGTGTAGTAAACAGAAGCTCTATAGAATCTAAATTTGTTCCTGTCTGAGCAAAAAAGCTTTTAAAGATACCAAGTTGAAAGACTAAAGTCAATCCTGTTATAGCCACAACCATTACTGTGTCTATTAATCGTTCTGTAACAACCGTACCCAACGATTTAGAAAAAGAAATACCATCATACTTGGTAAGGATAGTGCATCTGGATACTTCTCCAACACGTGGTAAAACCAGATTGGCTGCATAAGATATAAAAATTGCATTGACACAATTACTCGATTTTGGATATGCTTCGAGCGGTTCCAATGTTTGTTTCCATCTCAAGCCACGAAAAACATGGCTTAAGATACCAAAGACTAGTGAAACTAACATCCACCAATAGTTCATCTCATGCAAAAGAACATGGCCAACTTTCGAGAAATCAAAATCCCGATAGACCCAGACTAAGATAAAACCGCCTAAGACTATAGGCAAAGCGATTTGAATTGTCTTTTTTACTATATTTTTAAACGCAGGTGTTCCCAAAATTATAAATAAATGGATTATTATTAATACCTTTGCAAGCTGCAAAGATAATAGGTTATATCTAAAAGAGCGAACGAATAAACAATAAAATTAACAGAATGAGAGCAGTAAAACCAAAGAAATTCCTCGGGCAACATTTCCTGAAAGATTTAAAGATAGCTCAAGATATTGCAGATACGGTAGATGCCGTACCTGAACTTCCGGTATTAGAAGTGGGACCGGGTATGGGAGTGCTCACTCAATTTTTAGTTAATAAGCAACGACTTGTTAAAGTTGTAGAAGTTGACTTCGAATCTGTAGCATACCTTCGTGAAGCGTTTCCTTCGCTCGAAGATCATATTATTGAAGATGATTTTCTGAAGATGAATCTTGAAAGAGTATTCGAAGGGAAACAATTTGTATTGACTGGTAACTATCCATATAACATATCAAGTCAGATATTCTTCAAAATGCTCGATAACAAGAATCTAATACCATGTTGTACAGGTATGATTCAAAAAGAGGTTGCCGAAAGAATTGCTGCCGGACCGGGGAGTAAAACTTATGGCATTTTGAGTGTGCTTATTCAGGCTTGGTATCATGTTGAATATCTCTTCACTGTAAGCGAAACTGTATTCAACCCTCCTCCTAAAGTAAAAAGTGCCGTAATTCGTATGACTCGTAATGAAACAATGGAACTTGGTTGTGACGAGAAACTTTTCAAGCTGGTGGTAAAGACAACATTCAATCAGCGCAGAAAAACATTAAGAAATTCAATTAAACCAATTTTAGGAAAAGATTGTCCGCTATGCGAAGATGTACTCTTTAATAAACGCCCCGAACAACTTTCTGTAGCCGAATTTATAAGTTTAACTAACAATGTTGAAAAAGCATTGGCTGAACAAAAAAGTAGAGTTAGTGAATAAAAAACATTTTTACTAGTTCTAGTCATGGATGAAAAATATATCGAGAATGTAAAAGGACTCATTGAACTGAAAGACTCGGATAAGGTTAAAGAGCTTTTCTTTGATCTCCACCCAGCCGACATAGCAGAACTATGCAATGAGCTTAATCCTGAAGATGCACGTTTTGTTTATCTTTTACTAGATAATGAAACCGCCGCCGATGTCCTTGTTGAAATGGACGAAGATGTGCGGAAAGACTTCCTGGAAATACTACCATCCGAAACTATCGCCAAACGTTTCGTTGACTACATGGATACCGATGATGCGGTAGACTTGATCCGTGAAATGGATGAGGAAAAACAGGAAGAGATCATCTCTCACATTGAAGATATTGAGCAAGCCGGTGACATTGTTGATCTTCTAAAATATGATGAAGATACTGCCGGTGGGTTAATGGGTACAGAAATGGTTATCGTAAACGAAAACTGGAGTATGCCCGAATGTCTGAAGGAGATGCGTCAGCAAGCAGAAGAGATGGATGAGATATACTATGTATATGTAGTAGACGACGATGAACGACTGCACGGAGTGTTCCCTCTTAAGAAGATGATAACCAGCCCATCTGTTTCAAAGGTTAAACACGTGATGAAGAAAGATCCTATCTCTGTTCATGTGAATACATCTATTGAAGAGGTCGTTCAAACCATTGAGAAATATGACTTGGTAGCTATCCCTGTAATTGATAGCATCGGACGTTTAGTTGGACGAATCACGGTTGATGACGTAATGGACGAAGTACGTGAGCAAGCCGAAAGAGACTATCAATTAGCATCCGGTCTTTCTCAGGATGTAGAAACAGATGATAATGTTGCCCGGCAAACTAGTGCCCGACTTCCCTGGCTACTTATCGGCATGATAGGTGGTATTGGAAATTCAATGATATTAGGAAATTTTGGAGAAACTTTTGCTGCACATCCCGAAATGGCACTTTACATTCCATTAATTGGTGGAACGGGAGGAAATGTAGGAACACAATCATCTGCTATTGTAGTACAAGGTATAGCAAATAATTCGCTGGATGTTGAAAAGACCTTTAAGCAAGTAGCTAAAGAATCTGTCGTAGCATTAATTAACGCCACAATTATTTCATTGTTAGTATACATTTACAATTTTATTCGTTTCGGTGGAGCTGCAACAGTTACTTATTCAGTGTCGATCAGCTTGTTTGCAGTAGTTATGTTTGCATCAATTTTTGGCACATTAGTACCAATGACACTAGAAAAATTAAAGATAGACCCAGCTATCGCTACCGGTCCTTTTATATCTATTACAAACGATATTATCGGCATGTTACTTTACATGAGCATAACCGTTCTATTATCATCAAATTGATCTGATATTCTACGAATGTAAGGTTTTGGAATAAAAAATATGCCCAAACATTAGAAAATGAAGAAATTATTTTATTAATTTGTGAATTAATGTAATAAAGGGACTAAATCCTATACCTAAAAACGATTGAACAAATGATGGACACTCAGGACACTAATCTACCTTTAGAAGAAGGGAAATTAGAAGAAGAAAAGAATGTTCCCGAGGTTTCTGAGGTTGTTACCGAAGAAACTCCAGAGGAAACTACAGAAGTAAACATGTCGGCGGCTGCAAACTTGCAGTCTAAACAGGAAATAATTGAAAGACTAAAAGAACTTTCTGCAAATGCTGAAAGCACTCACAAGCAAGAGTTAGACTCCCTTAAACAGACTTTCTACAAACTCCACAAGATTGAACAAGAATCAGCTAAAAAGAAATTTATAGAAGAAGGCGGCACAGAAGAATCATTTGTTCCTGCAGCAGACACTTACGAAGCTGAATTTAAATCAATAATGGCCGCAGTTAAAGAAAAGAGAAGCACATTTAATGCTGAACTGGAAAAACAAAAAGAAGAAAATTTACAGAGCAAATTAGGTATTATTGAGAAGCTAAAAGAGCTGGTCAATTATCCTGAAGATGTAAACAAAGCATACAATGATTTCAAGAAACTTCAGCAAGAGTGGAACGAAATTAAATTAGTACCTCAAGCTAAAGTTAACGAACTTTGGAAGAATTATCAGGTATACGTTGAAAAATTCTACGATATAATCAAGATTAACAATGAATTCAGAGATTACGATTTCAAAAAGAATCTTGAAATTAAAACAAAACTTTGTGAAGCTGCAGAAAGACTAGCTAATGAAGCGGATGTTGTTTCTGCATTTCACCAATTACAAAAGCTACATCAGGAATTTCGCGATACAGGTCCTGTTGCTAAGGAACTTCGCGACGAAATATGGGCACGATTCAAAAATGCTTCTACTGAAGTAAATCGTCGCCATCAACAACATTTCGAAGCTTTGAAGGAAGTAGAACAACGAAATCTGGATGAAAAAACTGTTATCTGCGAAATCGTTGAAGCTACAGAATATAATGAATTAAACTCTTTCACTGCCTGGGAAAAGAAGACTCAGGAAATTATCGCACTGCAAAACAAATGGAAAACGATAGGTTTTGCTCCACAAAAGATGAACGTTAAGATCTTCGAAAGATTCCGTGCAGCTTGTGATGAATTCTTTAAAAAGAAAGGTGAATTCTTCAAGAAGATTAAAGAAGAAATGAACGAAAATCTTGAAAAGAAGAAAGTGCTATGTGAAAAAGTTGAAGCTCTTAAAGATAGTAGTGACTGGAAAGAAACTTCAGATACTCTCACTAAACTTCAGAAAGAATGGAAGACAATTGGTCCTGTATCTAAAAAATATTCAGATCCTATCTGGAAACGTTTCATTGAGGCTTGCGATTATTTCTTTGATCAAAAAAACAAAGCAACTTCTTCTTTACATTCTATTGAGGTTGAAAACTTGCAGAAAAAGAAAGCGCTTATTGAGAAATTAGCAACACTTGACGAAAGTCTGGAAGCTAGCGAAGCAAGTAATGTGGTTCGTGAAACTATAAAGGAATGGAACGCAATTGGTCATGTGCCTTTTAAAGAAAAAGATAAGCTTTATAAGCAATTCCATGATTTAGTTGATAAGCAATTCGATCGTTTAAATATAACTGCTGCAAACAGAAAACTGAATAACTTTAAAACAAATATCAGTAACGTAGCGGGACAAGGTGAAAAGGGCGGTGCTCAAACACTTTATCGTGAACGTGAAAAACTGGTTCGTGCTTACGAATCAATGAAAAACGAAATAAAGACTTACGAAAACAATCTTGGATTCCTTACTTCTTCTTCAAAGAAAGGTAATAGTCTGGTTACAGAATTGAATAGAAAAGTTGAGAAATTAAAGTCCGATCTTGAACTTACATTGGAAAAGATTAAAGTTATTGATCAATCTACTAAATAGATTAATAATCTTACAATAAATACTGAAAGAGCCTTTTAACGAAGGCTCTTTTTTTTGCTTAAAATGTCATTCGACCATTTTTTTGAAGAAAAATGCTAAGCATTTATTTCCCAGACATAAACAGACCTATCTGTATAATTTAAATCTAAAACACATTACTCTCGGAAATATATTTTTTACAAAATTGATCTAGCAATCTAGCAGTTGGCATTTAATGCGTTGTAAATAAGAAAAATAGAAGTGCTAGATCAACCAAATTTGATCTAGCAGTAATCTAGCAATCTAGCGCTTTATCTCACGCTTAAACATTCTAGTTTTTTAATAACTATATTATTGTATCATACTCATAATCAAAAATTTAAGTTTGCTAATTGAACTAAAATTCTCGATATGAAACAAATTATATAGTCCCAATACATTTTTAATTTGCAACTCAAGTTATCATAAAGTATAACGAGACTTCTTTTTACCTCCCACAACATTTCTATTTTTTCAGGGATAATGTTTTTAAATTCTTGTACAAAAGAATACATTCTTCTGTACAGAACAATTGATTCTTTTGTACAAGAGTTCAAAAATGAATCGAATAGTTTTCTAAATACTAAACCGGAACTCTGTGCACAACAGACTTAAGTTTCGATTACGCTCGGCAGGCAGATAAGAAAAATGCGGTAATAATTCGTTGATTATTACCGCATCTCTATTTTGTTGGGCTATAAGGATTCGAACCTTAAAAGTCAGATCCAGAAACTGAAGTGTTACCATTACACCATAGCCCAATTTCTCAATTGCGATGCAAAGATAGGAAATCTTTGAGAAACATGAAACACTTTAGCCACTTTTTTTGTTTAAAATTTCAGAGAGAAATAAAAATCTGCACGGTTTTTATCTAAAAAAATACAAAAACAAGATAGATTTTCACTTTTACTTTCGCCGATACAATAAAACGGCGTATATTTGTAAATTATTGTTTTACAGATAAACTAAAATCAGATTATTATTAATCTTTCATAGAAAATAAATGAGCGAAACAGAAGTATTAGTACAGAAAATAGTAGAAGGAATTCAGGAGAAAAAAGGACATAAGATAGTAGTAGCAGATCTGACGAAGATCGGCGATACGATATGCAAATATTTCGTTATTTGCCAATGTAATTCACCTAGTCATGTTAGCGCAATCACAGACGAAGTCAGAGAATTCGTAAAAAAGAATACAGAAATAAAGCCAATAGGTACCGATGGACTGAATAATTGCGAGTGGGTTGCAATGGACTACTCAGACGTAATGGTTCATATATTCTTGCCAGATATACGAGAATATTATAACCTTGAACATCTTTGGGCCGATGCAAAATTAACAGCGATACCAGATCTTGACTAATTTTAGAACAGATGAGTAACAACAAAAAACAAAATAACAAAATGAACATGCCGAAGTTCAGCCTTAACTGGATGTATGCAATTATAGCCATGATGCTAATCGGGCTATATCTCTCGAGTGAGGGAGGTTCGATGACAAAGCCAATCAGTTATAGTGAGTTTCAACAGTATGTCCGTAATGGATATGCTTCTAAAGTTGTCACTTATAATGATAATACTGTTGAACTTTACATTAAACCGGAGCATATTAAAGACGTGTTCAAACAGGATGCCTCAAAAGTAGGTACTTCTCCTGTAGTTACATCAAGGGTTCCGTCCAATGAGTCTGTAAGCAGATTCCTGGAAAAGGAAAAAGACGAAGCTCGATTCCAGGGAAAAGAAGAATATGCTGAGAAAAAAGACTATATAAGTGCTTTTTTACTAAACATATTACCTTTTGTTCTGCTCATCGGAGTGTGGCTTTTCTTCATGCGTAAAATGGGTAGCGGAGGTGGTTCTGGTTCTAACGTCTTCAGCGTTGGAAAATCAAAAGCACAACTTTTTGAAAAAGGAGGATCGGTTAAAGTCACCTTTAAGGATGTGGCCGGATTGGCTGAAGCAAAACAGGAAGTTGAAGAAATTGTAGAATTCCTTAGAAACCCACAAAAATACACTGAATTAGGAGGAAAAATTCCTAAAGGAGCATTACTTGTAGGCCCTCCGGGAACAGGTAAAACATTACTTGCCAAGGCTGTAGCCGGCGAGGCTGATGTACCATTCTTCTCTCTTTCGGGTTCCGACTTTGTAGAAATGTTCGTAGGTGTTGGTGCTTCACGTGTTAGAGACTTGTTTAAACAAGCTAAAGAAAAATCTCCTTGTATTATTTTCATCGATGAAATTGATGCAGTAGGACGAGCACGAGGAAAGAATCCAAGCATGGGTGGAAATGACGAACGCGAAAATACATTGAACCAATTACTCACCGAAATGGATGGTTTTGGTACTAATAGTGGTATTATTATTCTGGCTGCTACTAACCGTGCGGATATACTTGACAAGGCTCTGCTTCGTGCAGGACGTTTTGACCGTCAGATACATGTAGATTTGCCCGACTTAAATGAAAGAAAAGAAGTATTCGGAGTTCATTTACGTCCAATTAAAATAGATGAAACAGTAGATGTTGATCTTTTGGCTCGTCAAACACCTGGTTTTTCAGGCGCCGATATTGCAAATGTCTGCAACGAAGCTGCATTGATTGCTGCCCGTCATGGAAAAACATTTGTAGGAAAACAAGATTTCCTGGATGCTGTTGACAGAATTATTGGTGGTTTGGAAAAGAAAAGCAAAATAATGACTACTGCGGAGCGTAAGACTATTGCACTCCACGAAGCCGGACACGCAAGTCTTTCATGGCTGCTTGAACATGCTAATCCATTAATTAAAGTTACCATCGTTCCTCGTGGACGAGCATTGGGCGCAGCATGGTATCTGCCTGAAGAAAGACAGATTACTACCAAAGAACAAATGCAGGATGAAATGTGTGCAACCCTTGGAGGTCGTGCAGCCGAAGAATTATTCGTAGGTCATATTTCTACCGGGGCCATGAATGATTTGGAACGTGTTACCAAACAGGCGTATGGAATGATTGCTTATCTGGGTATGAGTGATAAACTTCCTAACCTTTGCTACTATAATAACGAGGAATATTCTTTCAACAAGCCATATAGCGATAAAACAGCTGAGACGATTGATGAAGAAGCTAAGCTTTTAATCAATGGTCAGTATGACAGAGCAAAAAGAATTCTTTCAGAACATAAAGATCAGCACAATGCTTTGGCTAATTTATTGATAGAAAAAGAAGTTATTTTTGCTGAAGACGTAGAGCGTATTTTCGGAAAACGTCCATGGACTTCTCGCTCTGCCGAAATCATGGCAATAGATAAATCTGCAGAAGAACAAGCTGAAACAGCGAAAAAGGATTCTTCTTTAGAGAAAAAACCTGAAACAAATATTAATCCTTCTAAAACAGAAGCAGACCTTCCCGAACAAACAGACGGAGAAGATAATACAATGAATTAATAGAAGAATGATAAAAAATAACTTTATTCAACGTACAGTTACAGGAGCATTGATAGTTGCAGTGCTCGTGTGCTGTATCGTTATTAGCCCTATATCTTTTGCAATACTATTTGCTATCATATCAGCACTTGCTGTACACGAATTCAGTAATCTGGTTAATAACAATGAGAATGTAAGCACAAACGTAGTTATTAATATATTAGGAGGTGTATACCTCTTTTTTGCTTTTCTGGGGTTTTGTATGAATCTCTCCGGTTCTCAGATTTTTATCCCCTATCTTTTTCTGATAATATACCTTATTATCAGTGAACTTTATCTCCAGAAGTCAAATCCTGTAAACAACATGGCATACTCAACGTTGGCTCAGCTTTATATTGGATTGCCATTTGCTTTACTGAATGTTCTTGCATTTCAGGTAGATAACACTGGAACAGTGAGCTACAACTATGCTCTTCCATTATCCATATTCATTTTTATATGGCTAAATGACACTGGTGCATATTGTTTTGGAACTTTATTCGGCAAGCACAGATTATTTGAACGTATCTCTCCTAAGAAATCATGGGAAGGTTTTATTGGCGGAGCTGTTATCACATTGATAACTGGTTTTGTTTTAGGTAGATTCTTTCCATTCTTATCATCTATTGAATGGGCCGGATTAGGTCTTGTAGTTTCTGTATTCGGAACCTGGGGAGACTTAGCAGAGTCAATGATAAAGAGACATATGGGTATAAAAGATTCCGGAACATTTTTCCCCGGACATGGCGGAATACTGGATCGGTTTGACAGTTTATTAATTGCAGTTCCTGCAGCTGTTATATATCTTTATGTTATCACATTGTTTTAATTACATTAAACATTTATATATTAAAAAAGGAAGTCACTATTGACTTCCTTTTTTGATTTAAACATCCACATTTGCTTTCATACAAGCAATTCTTAGTTGATCCGTTCTTTAATCTTCTCAGGCAAAACAGCTATTGACTTATCAGTCTGGAGGTCTTTATAATCAATAGTAATGACCTTTTCACCATTCACAGCCGAATTAATTCTGATTTTCAATCCTTTCTTATCTGTATGGCCAACTCCGAAATCTCCAAGCCTGAATGAAACAATGCTATGTGCTACATAATCAGTAACATCATTCATATCATTATAGCGATATTCAAGATGTATATATCCATCATCAGGATATTGTAATGTGGTATTCTTTACGAGGTTAACACGATGCTTTAATGCACCGGGAAGATTCATGTCAAACTCTACATTAACATAATCGCCACCTACCCACATATCAGTTATTCTGACAGGATCGTCTCCTATGCTATCTTTATTTTCTTCTGTAAGATTAATTATATTCTTAGTTAATATTACAGAATAATCATTCAGACGAACATAATGATCGAAACCATTCTGGGCATCACTTAACAGTGTAAAGTTTCCAATTATTCTCGTTCCATTTTCCAGATTCTTATATGGAACAAGAGTGGCTGCCGGCCATAACTTTTCTCCATTATCCAAAACGAAGGAAACATTACCAGCATCAACTTTTACTGTACCCAAAGCAATCGTGTAATTACCTAATGAATAACCATCATCATCATCAAGATCGCAAGATTGAAGGGTTGGAATTAAGACCAACACCAATAACAGTAGATAATAACTTAATCTTTTCATAACTCTAAATTTGTTTACTACATAGAATAAACAAAGCCGCAATCATTTTACTGCATTGCGGCTAATTAAATTATGCTTAAAAAGATTATTAGTTATTGAATATAAATAAAGTTACTGCTTTATTGCTGTCCTAAGTAGTTCAACCATCTGACTTGCAGCTTTCTTTGAAGCACCAGAAGGACCAAGAATATTAATCATCTGGTCATATTCATCAAGCATTTGCTGACGCTTTACCTTATCCAGTAATACAGCTTCTAATTCTGACTGCATATTTTCAACAGTCATTGTATCTGCTACAAGTTCACGAACAATCTCTTTTCCAGCAACAAGATTGACTAATGAAATAAATTTAACCTTTAGTATTTTCTTTTTCAGGAAAGAGATAACTTTTCCTAGAGGTGTATGATAACAAACAACCTGAGGAACACGAAACAAAGCAGTCTCCAAGGTTGCAGTTCCCGAGGTTACCAAAGCTGCAGATGAGTGCTGAAGCAAACGATATGTCTGATTAAAAACAATTTTCACCTTTTCGTCCTGAATATATTTCTGGTAATACTCTGAAGAAATACCCGGAGCACCTGCCAGTACTAACTGATAACCTGAAAACTTAGAAGCAGCTTTCAACATATCAGGCAAGTTATCTTTTATTTCCTGTTTTCTACTACCTGCAAGCAATGCTATAATTGGTTTTTCGACCAACCCATTTTCAGCAGTGAAAGAAGTAAAATCCTCCGGATGATTTGCACGAAAGGTTTCAACTGCATCAACAGTTGGATTACCTACATAATGTATCGGATATTGGTGCCCGTGGAAGAAATCAACTTCAAAAGGAAGAATTGAAAACAGTTCATCAACATACTTCTTTATATCTTTTATGCGATATTCTTTCCATGCCCATATTTTAGGAGATATGTAATAGTAAACCGGAATTCTTGTCTGTGTTTTCACAAACTTTGCAATTGACAGATTAAATCCTGGATAATCAACCAATATTACCACATCAGGAGCATAAGAAGTAATATCCTCTTTACACAATTTCATATTGGCAAAAATAGTGCGCAGATGCAAAAGTACTGGAATAAATCCCATGTATGCCAAATCTTTATAGTGCTTCACGCGCGTTCCTCCCTGCGCAGACATTAAATCCCCGCCAAAGAAACGAAACTCAGCATTCGCATCTTCTTGTTTTAATTCACGCATCAAATTAGAAGCATGTAAATCTCCCGAAGCTTCACCTACAATTAAATAATATTTCATTCTTATCTTTATAGTTTCCAAGCCTTTAGCTGATCCATAACCTCATAGGCAGTAACATCAACTTTTGTTGGAGTAATAGCTGCATAGTCGTGATTTAGTGCCCAGTTATCTGTATCTACCTCATCCGGCTCATGATTTTCAAAATCGCCAGTCAACCAGAAATATTCACTTCCGTTAGGATGACTTCTACGTGCCCATTCATGTGTCCACTGTCCTACTGTTTGGCGACATATTTTTACACCTTTTATTTCAGGACATAGCGGAAAATTCACATTCAGGCAAATACCTTTTGGCAAACCATTATCTATTACTTTTTGGGTTATGCTTCGAATAATATCAGCCGTCGGTTCAAAATCAGCGTCATGATTATGATCACAGATAGAGAAACCTATTGAAGGAACTCCGCTAAGACAGCCCTCTATTACAACTCCCATTGTTCCGGAATAGTGAACATTCACAGCAGCATTATCTCCATGATTAATTCCGCCTATTACCAAATCCGGTTGTCGATCTAAAACTGCATATTTAGCCAATTTTATGCAATCGGCTGGGGTACCAGAACATTTATAAACAGCAAGTCCCGGCTCCTTTTTCATTAATGTGTATTTCACAGGACGATCAGCAGTAATGGCACAAGCCATTCCAGAGCGTGGTGAGTCTGGAGCCATAACAACAATGTCTCCTAATGGACGAATATATTTAACTAATTCGTTGATTCCTTTTGCCATAAACCCATCGTCATTAGAGATGAGTATTAGCGGTCTCTCGTTTTCCATCCGTAAAAAGTTCTTTTATTAAATTATTTAGCACAAAAGTAGAGAAAAAACAATGATAAACAAAAGAAAGAACATAAAAGCATTAGAGAGAAATAGTCTCATTTTTAAGGATCTTATCAGATCATATTGTACAAGAGAGCTAATATTCCTGGATAAAGCTAAGCAAGATTTTGTACAGAAGATTAAAAACATAAATCGAGTTAAATAATCTTCTCTCATCATACCCTCAGTAGTTTACAAATCTTAATGTTATGCAAGCCGGTTTAAAAAATGAAAGTTTATTAAATGGAAATGTATATATTTGCAGGATAAAGACAAATATCTTTTTTAGTATCTGCATGCTCACTGTCTGATAGTTATTAACAAAAGAGGTAACTTATCAACAGATTTTGCAATGTTTTCCTTTTTTAGTAGGTGCTCTAAGTTTTTATTACTTATTTCGCCTCAACAAATTAAAAGTAGTATGGGAAAAATTATCGCTTTAGCCAATCAAAAAGGTGGCGTCGGAAAAACAACGACAACCATCAATCTTGCAGCGTCTCTTGCAACGTTGGAGAAAAAGGTTCTTGTTGTTGATGCCGACCCTCAAGCTAATGCTTCCTCCGGTTTAGGAGTGGATCTTAAAGAAGTAGAATGCAGTATTTACGAATGCATAATAAACAACGAAGAAACGAAGGAAGCAATATACACGACAGATATCGACGGACTCGATATTATTCCGTCACATATTGATTTAGTTGGTGCGGAAATTGAAATGCTTAATCTCCCCGATCGAGAGAGAGTACTGAAAAAGATATTAACCCCAATGAAAGCAGAATACGACTATATACTTATAGACTGCTCTCCTTCTCTCGGACTGATCACTGTTAATGCTCTCACTGCTGCTGATTCGGTTATCATCCCTGTACAATGTGAATATTTTGCATTGGAAGGAATCAGCAAATTGCTGAATACAATTAAAATTATAAAGTCCAAACTTAATCCGGAACTGGAAATAGAAGGATTCCTGCTCACCATGTTTGACTCCCGCCTGCGACTTGCGAACCAAATCTATGATGAAGTGAAAAGACATTTCCAGGAATTGGTATTTAAAACAGTGGTGCAGCGTAATGTAAAACTAAGTGAAGCTCCAAGTCATGGGCTCCCGGTCATCCTTTACGATGCTGATTCTACAGGTTCAAAGAATCACCTGGCATTGGCACAGGAAATTATTAAACGAAATAGTAAGTAAGATAAGACATGGCAGTACACAAAAAATTTGCTTTAGGAAGAGGATTAGATGCCTTGATTTCAATGGATGAAGTAAAGACTGAAGGCTCATCTTCCATTAATGAAATAGAATTATCCAAAATATCGGTCAATCCATCTCAACCACGTCGCGAATTTGACCAGACAGCTCTTGAAGAGCTGGCAGACTCTATTAAAGAAATTGGTATTATTCAACCTATAACACTGAGAAAAATATCGGATGACTCTTATCAGATTATTGCTGGTGAGCGTCGTTATAGAGCTTCTCAGTTAGCCGGACTTCAAACAATCACAGCTTATATCCGTACAGCGGATGATGAGAATGTGATGGAAATGGCTCTGATTGAGAACATTCAGAGAGAAGATTTAAATTCTCTTGAGATAGCACTTGCTTATCAACACTTAATTGAACAATATAATCTGACTCAGGAAAGACTCAGTGAACGTGTTGGTAAAAAGAGAACTACTATAGCCAACTATCTTCGTCTATTAAAACTTCCTGCTCAAATACAGGTAGCTTTACAAAACAAGACTATTGATATGGGGCATGCAAGGGCTTTGATTACCCTTAATGATCCAAAACTTCAAGTTAAAGTTTACGAAGAAATTCTTCAGCATTCTTATTCTGTTCGTAAAGTTGAAGAGATTGTAAAGGCGCTTAATCAAGGAGAAACAATAAAAAGCGGAAAGAAAACCCTAGCTACCAAAGGTAATAAACTGCCTGAAGAATATAATATCCTGAAAAAACATCTATCAGGATTCTTCAACGCAAAAGTACAACTATCTTGTACAGCCAAAGGAAAAGGTAAAATTAGCATCCCATTTAGTAATGAAGAAGACCTTGAAAGAATCATGGAAATCTTCGATAGCATTAAGAATAAATAAACAATTGACAGTTAATAAATTGACATACCGTATACTTATAACCCTGTTACTCTGTGCAATTCAGGTAACAGGGATTGATCTGTATGCACAACAGACTATTACTAAGGCAGACAGCACCATAAATATTCCTCAGGCCAGAAAACATCGGCAAGATGTTAGTTCTCCTAAAAAAGATATTTCAACTGCTGACAGCCTTGAACTGATAAACAAAAAGAATATATCTGATATTAATTCTCCATTAAAGCTAGATCAATCTCAGATGTCAACTGATTCCATGTCAGTTCTAAAAAAGCCATTATTTATACCTAATTCAACAAAAGCTACCTGGTTAGCGGCTGTATTTCCCGGCGGAGGACAAATATATAACCGTAAATACTGGAAGCTGCCCATTATCTATGGAGGATTTGTTGCTTGTACATATGCTTTAAGCTGGAATAATAAATACTACAAAGATTATTCGCAAGCCTATCAAGACATTATGGACAATGATGACAAGACAACCAGCTATCTGAATTTTCTTTCTCCAGGATATGATGTTGAAGCAAAAAAGGATTGGCTTAAAACAGTCTTTAAGAATAAAAAAGATTCATATAGAAGATACCGAGACCTAAGTATATTTGCCTTTATCGGAGTGTATTTAGTTTCTATTATAGATGCTTATGTGGATGCAGAGTTATCAAACTTTGATATAACACCTGACATCGGTTTACAAATCAACCCAACAGTGATAAACAATAATCACTCAGCAAAGAACACTCTCGGTGTGCAATGCAGTATTAAATTCTAAAAAAAAGACATGAAGAAATTTTTCCTAATCCTTACTATCCTATTTGTAAGTTATACATCGGTAAATGCACAAAGTATCAACGTGACAGTCCACCAAAACGGAACTACTCGCGAAGAGACAATAGGTTTACCTCAAAGCATGACGTACGATGTAGATAGTTTACTTAATGAATGGCATTCAAAGAATTCTCTATCATTGAGCAATGACTGCCTGACAAAGGATGAGAATCCTACATTCCCGGACTCTGTATATATAGACAGATTATCTCGCATTCCTGCTGTTATGGAATTGACTTATAATGATATTGTACGAAAATTCATTGAAATGTATTCAGGAAAGCTCCGTAAGCAGGTTTCTTATATGCTTGGAGCATCAAACTTTTATATGCCAATCTTTGAAGAAGCACTCGACGCATATAATATTCCTCAGGAATTGAAATACCTTCCTATCATTGAATCGGCTCTTAACCCTAAGGCTGTTTCACCTGTTGGTGCAGCCGGACTTTGGCAATTTATGATTGGAACAGGAAAGCTATATGGATTAGAGACTAATAGTATTATTGACGAGCGTAGAGATCCAATCAAGGCCAGCTGGGCAGCAGCACGATATCTGAAAGACTTATATACAATATACAAAGACTGGAATCTTGTTATTGCAGCTTATAATTGCGGAGCCGGAAATATAAACAAAGCAATCAGACGTGCAAACGGAGCTAGAGATTATTGGGCTATTTACAATTACCTACCACAAGAAACCAGAGGATATGTTCCTGCTTTTATTGCAGCAAATTATGTTATGACATATTATTGTGATCATAATATTTGTCCAATGGAAGCTGACATAGATCAGAATACAGACACCGTATTAGTTAGCAAGAGCCTTCATTTCGAACAAATTGCAGATATCTGTGGTGTGAACATTGATCAGATAAGAAGTCTTAATCCACAGTATAAAATAGATGTTATTCCGGGAAATACAGAAGCATGTACCCTTCGCCTTCCTAGAAATTATATAAATACATTTATTGACAGACAAGATACTATTTACGCATACCGCGCTGAAGAATTATTTAGCAACAGACCAACAGTTTCTCCTACAGAAGAAGTTGCAGAAGAAAAACCGGTTGTTCAAAAGCATAGTCGCCATAGTAAGAAAGCAAGAATCACTTCTCATAAAGTTAAAAGCGGACAAACTCTTTCTGATATAGCAGATAAATATGGCGTAACAGTAAAACAACTTAAAAAATGGAATGGATTGAAAGGCACTAATATCAGAGCTGGAAAAAGAATAAAAATCCATAAATAAAAAACATATACTTCATTAGTTAAATTGCTTGTTAGCTAGGGAATTTTGTTTATTTTTGCAAGACCCACAAAAGAGAAGAATAAACAATGGATATAGATAAAAACGAGCATTTAACTGATGAGGAGATGATTGAACAAGGGTTCCAGGAACTTTTGAATGATTATCTAGCTACCAGACATCGCAAACGTGTTGAAATCATCACGAAGGCCTTTAATTTTGCCAATCAGGCTCATAAGGGAATCAAGCGTTTATCTGGTGAGCCATATATAATGCACCCTATTGAAGTGGCAAGAATTGTTTGCAACGAAATAGGATTAGGCTCAACATCCATTTGTTCGGCTTTGCTTCATGACGTTGTAGAAGATACAGATTACACGGTTGAAGATATAGAAAATATCTTTGGTCCAAAGATTGCCCAAATTGTAAGTGGATTAACTAAGATATCCGGTGGTATATTTGGCGAGCATGCTTCCGCTCAGGCAGAAAATTTCAAGAAATTGTTGCTGACTATGTCTGACGATATCCGTGTTATTCTTATAAAAATTGCAGACCGTCTTCATAACATGCGAACATTGGGATCTCAGCCTCCCAACAAGCAATATAAAATTACCGGAGAAACGCTATATATTTATGCTCCACTGGCCAACCGGTTGGGGCTAAATAAAATAAAGACTGAACTGGAGAACCTCAGTTTCAAATACGAACATCCGGAAATTTATAACGAAATACAAGGAAAGCTTAAGGCTACAGAAGCTCATCGTGACGAAGTTTTCAAGAACTTCACAGCTCCCATCCGTGCTCAATTGGACAAAATGGGACTGAAATATGAGATTATTGCGAGAGTTAAATCTATTTATTCCATCTGGAATAAAATGCAAACCAAACATCTTCCTTTTGAAGAAATCTATGATTTGCTTGCAGTCCGCGTTATTTTCACTCCAAAGAATGAAGAAGAAGAGCTTAATGAATGTTTTAATATTTATGTCTCTATCTCCAAAATATACAGACCTCACCCCGACCGACTAAGAGATTGGGTAAGCCATCCTAAAGCGAATGGTTACCAAGCACTTCACGTTACTCTAATGGGAAGCAACGGACAGTGGATTGAAGTGCAGATTCGAAGTGACCGGATGAATGAAGTTGCCGAACAAGGGTTTGCTGCTCACTGGAAATACAAAGAAGGAGGAGGAAGTGAAGATGAAGGTGAATTGGAAAAATGGCTCAGAACAATCAAAGAAATTCTTGACGATCCACAACCAGATGCCATTGATTTTCTGGATACTATCAAGCTGAATCTATTTGCTTCTGAGATATTCGTGTTTACTCCTAAAGGAGAAATTAAAACAATGCCTCAAAACTCCACAGCACTTGATTTTGCCTTTTCAATACATACCTATCTTGGTAGCCACTGTATCGGAGCAAAAGTAAATCATAAGCTAGTTCCACTGAGCCATAAGCTGGAAAGCGGAGACCAGGTAGAGATTCTCACATCGCGTTCGCAGAAGGTAAAACCGGAATGGGAGAATTTTGCAACAACGGCCAAGGCAAAAGCTAAAATATCGGCGATTCTCAAGAAAGAGCAGAAGATTGCTCAGAAAGATGGCGAAGTTATAATGCTTGAATTCTTCAAAAATGAAGAGATTCGTCCTGAATCAGCAAATATTGATAAACTGTGTAAACTGCACAACTCTGCCAACAAAGAAGAATTTCTGGCCAATCTTGGGAATAATGTTTTTGTTTTAGGTGAAGCAGACAAGAATGTTCTGAATGAAAAACAAAGTACAAACTGGAAGAAATACTTAAAATTCTCTTTCGGTGCAAGCAAAGATCAGAAAGAAAAGCCGGAAGAAAAACAGCCTATTGAGAAGATAGACAAAAAGAAAATCTTAACGCTTACAGAGGATACTATACAAAAAAGTTATAAAATAGCTGGATGCTGTAAACCTATCCCGGGGGATGATGTACTTGGATATATGGACGAAAATAACGATATCATTATTCATAAGCGTCAATGCACTATAGCCAATAAACTTAAAAGCAGTTTTGGCAATCGTATTATTGCTGCCAACTGGGATACTCACAAAACCCTATACTTCCCAATATTCATTTACGTAAAAGGCATCGATTCTGTTGGTCTGCTTAATCAGGTAACCGAAGTTATTTCACGACAGTTAAATGTAAATATTCAAAGAGTCAATATAGAAGCTAATGATGGAATCTTTGAAGGAAGAATAAAATTGTACGTACATGACGTTGACGATGTGAAAACTATCTGCGATAATCTGCGTAAAATTAAGGATGTAAAAGAGGTTAAACGTATTGAAGAATAAATACCCATTTATAATAATAGAATTAAAAAGGAGTTGAAGAGTCATTAAGACTCATCCAACTCCTTTTTAATATTTAGTAGTTCTTCTTTAATCTGATTTAAACGGGTAACCACTTCAAAAGTTTTAATAGTCTGCTCTTTATTATCTTTTAGTTTCTGCCGGGCCCCGGGAAGAGTCATACCTTTTTCTTTAACCAAATGATAGATCAACCGGATATTTTCCAGATCTTCTTTTCTGTATTGTCGCGTACCTTTAGCATTTTTCTTTGGTTTAATAACCGGGAACTCCTTCTCCCAAAAACGCAACAAAGACTCGTTTACGTTAAACATCTCCGCAACCTCACCAATGGAGTAATACAATTTCAAATCTTTATTAGCATTATAAGCCATAATATCTAATTTTATCCATTATTTATTAAAAACAAACCCGAGATCACATCTAATAGAAATTGCTAAAAGCCAGCAAAAGTATGGAAGAGATTCTTTATTCAGGCAACAATTGTAGGGCCATAATGCTTAAAGTTGTGCACATCTCTCCATCTTTTATAAGTTTTTAATGGACCAGCCATCAATATTTTTGCGCAATAATAGGTACAAAAATAATAAAACGAGCTATCTTTGCAAATCATTTTTCGGAATATTAACTTGATAACTATATAATTGCTTATGTTGACAGCAAAAGAGATCAGAGAATCATTTAAAACTTTTTTCGAATCCAAAGGACACCAGATTGTACCTTCAGCCCCAATGGTAATTAAAGATGACCCTACATTGATGTTTACCAATGCCGGGATGAATCAGTTTAAAGACATTATTTTGGGTAACCACCCAGCTAAGTATCACCGTGTAGCCGACTCACAAAAATGTTTACGCGTGAGTGGTAAGCACAATGACCTTGAAGAAGTTGGTCACGATACATATCACCACACCATGTTTGAGATGTTGGGTAACTGGTCTTTTGGCGATTACTTTAAGAAAGAAGCTATTGAATGGGCATGGGAATATCTGGTAACAGTTTTGAAGCTCGATCCAAACCTTTTGTATGCCACAGTCTTTGAAGGAAGTCCTGCTGATGGACTGGAACGCGACAACGAAGCAGCTGCTATCTGGGGACAATTCTTACCAGAAGATCGTATTATAAACGGAAACCGTCACGATAACTTCTGGGAAATGGGCGATACAGGTCCTTGCGGTCCTTGTTCCGAAATCCACATTGACTTACGTTCTGAAGAAGAACGGAAAGCCATTAGTGGTCTTTCACTGGTAAATCAGTCTCACCCACAGGTTATTGAAATATGGAACCTTGTGTTTATGCAGTTCAACCGCAAGGCTGACGGCAGTCTGGAAGGACTTCCTGCAAAAGTTATCGATACAGGTATGGGCTTTGAACGTCTTTGTATGGCTCTTCAGGGAAAAACATCAAACTATGATACTGATGTATTCCAACCTATCTTGAAGGAAATCGCTAAAATGGCGGGAACTGAATATGGTGCCGATGCACAAAACGATATTGCAATGCGTGTTATTGCCGACCATATCCGTACTATTGCTTTCTCTATTACCGACGGTCAGTTGCCATCGAACGCAAAAGCCGGATACGTAATCAGAAGAATTCTGCGCCGCGCCGTTCGTTACGGATATACTTTCTTAGGTCAGAAATCAGCCTTCATGTATAAGTTACTTCCTGTGCTTATCGACAATATGGGTGACGCTTATCCTGAATTGATTGCTCAGAAAGAGCTGATAGGAAAAGTTATCAAGGAAGAAGAAGAATCATTCCTTCGCACACTTGAAACCGGTATCCGCATGCTCGACAAGGCAATTGCCGATGTTAAAGCTGCAGGAAAGAACAGCATTGAAGGTAAAGATGCATTTACTCTATATGACACTTTTGGTTTCCCATTAGACCTTACAGAACTTATTCTGAGAGAAAACGGACTGACTGTTGATCTTGACGGATTCAACGCTGAAATGCAGAAACAAAAAGAGCGTGCACGTAACGCTGCTGCTATTGAAACAGGCGACTGGATTACTCTGAAAGAAGGTTCTTCCGATTTCGTTGGTTACGATTATACTGAATACGAAGTAGAAATCCTTCGTTACCGTCAGATTAAACAAAAGAACCAGACTCTTTATCAGCTAGTTCTTGATCACACTCCTTTCTATGCTGAAAGCGGTGGTCAGGTAGGCGATACAGGTGTTATCGTTAGTGAGTTCGAAACTATCGAAATTATTGCAACTAAAAAAGAAAACAACCTGGCCGTTCATATTACAAAACAACTTCCAAAGAATATGGAAGCTCCTATGATGGCTTGTGTTGATACAGATAAGAGAGCTGCCTGTGCAGCAAACCACTCTGCTACTCACCTTATCGACCAGGCTTTACGCGAGGTTCTTGGAGAACATGTTGAGCAAAAGGGTTCTTTGGTTTCACCAGACTCTTTACGTTTCGACTTCTCTCACTTCCAGAAAGTAACTGATGAAGAAATTCGTCAGGTAGAACACCTGGTAAATGCAAGAATCCGCCAGAATATTCCATTGAATGAATACAGAAATATTCCTATTGCTGATGCAAAAGAACTAGGTGCAATTGCATTGTTCGGTGAAAAGTACGGCGATGAAGTTCGTGTTATTGCCTTTGGCTCATCTGTTGAGTTCTGTGGTGGAACACACGTGGCTGCTACCGGAAACATCGGTATGGTAAAAATCATTTCTGAAAGTTCGGTTGCTGCCGGAGTTAGAAGAATTGAAGCTTACACAGGAGCTAAAGTGGAAGAATTGATGGATAGCGTACAAGATACGCTGAATGATATGAGAGCTTTATTCAATAATGTTCCAGATCTAGGGGTAGCAATCCGCAAATTCATTGAAGAAAATTCAGGATTAAAGAAGCAAGTGGACGATTTCATGAAAGAAAGACAAGCTAGCATCAAAGAAAGATTGCTTCAAAACGTACAAGAAATCAACGGAGTGAAGTTAATCAGATTTGTTACTCCGCTGCCAGCTGAAGCTGCTAAGAATATTGCTTTCCAATTACGTGGTGAGATTACTGAAAACTTGCTTTTTGTAGCCGGAACTGAAGATGAAGATAAACCAATGCTTACCGTGATGATTTCTGATAACCTGGTTAATGGCGGATTAAACGCAGGCAAACTGGTTAAAGAAGCTGCCAAATTAATTCAAGGTGGCGGCGGTGGCCAAGCACACTTTGCAACTGCTGGTGGTAAGAACAAAGATGGTCTTAACGCAGCTGTTGATAAGATTATAGAACTTGCTGGTTTATAAATAACAGATTTTTCGTTTATCATTAAAATTATATCCTGGAGCCGTTGCAAACTAAATGTTTGCAACGGCTCTTTTTTTGTAGATATCTTTAAAGTCAGTCTCCTACCCTTTTCCTAAGACAAAGAAGTTATTAACCGATCATATATCGTTGTTAATAAAAGGACATTTATTGCTGTATCGGTTTATAAGGTATTCTAAACTAACTGCTCGTGGGGGTTAAGCTAAAACTTTTCGAAGGCTTTTAAATTTAGTCTAGAGGTTTATAAAATAAAAAGTAGAGCTAAAGATATAAAGGTCTACACCTTTTAATAATAAGCTCTACTATATTTATTAAACTATTGGTGAAAGAAAGCATTAAGAAACAAGAAAGGTTACCTTAACTTATTCGAACTATCCATTTACAGAAACGGAAAATCACTCAATCTTCCGGATTATTCCACCTGATCTTTGGGATAGTTAACCAGATATAAAGTTTCTGTTGCACGGGTAAAGGCAGTATAAAGCCAGCGAATATAGTCGGGAGTGAGCATTTCCGGTGAAATATATCCCTGATCAAGAAATACCTTTTTCCACTGTCCACCCTGAGCCTTATGACAAGTTACCGCATATCCGTATTTCACCTGCAAGGCGTTGTAATGCGGATCGGCTTTCATCTTTTTCATCCGCTCGCGTTTGGTCGAGATATCGGCATAATCTTCCAAAATAGTATAGAATAACCGATCGTTTTCAGCCTTTGGAAGTGCCGGAGCATCGGTATGAAGCGTATCGAGAAGCACAGTTGCTTCCAGCTCAAAGTCCTGATAATCGGGAAAAGTAAGCTGCACATCGGCAAAACGAAAGCCATACAGTTCGCGAGTTCGCCTTACACGACGAACCACAGCCATATCGCCATTAGCAATAAAGTCAATCTCTGCACACTTTTCCGTCCAGAAATAGTTATTCTTTGCCACCATCAGTAAATCTCCCCCGCTAAGTTCCTCTTCGCGATAAAGAATCGAGTTACGTATTCCTTTATTATAGATATTTGCCCGTTTATTAGATCGGCACACAACAATTGTTTCGTCCATTCCCACCTTACTATAACAGCTGTTTATCTCTTCAATCAACTCGTCGCCCGGCAATACACGGATATCCGGAAAGCCTGTAACCTTAATTTTTGGCAATGCAAAAGCCTCCTCGTCGGCAATGAGCTGGCGCAGCGCCGTGGCATTCCATAAAATACCCGAATCGCCCAACTGACGCACCACCTGAGTTAAGTCCATCTCCCGCACTGTCAATCCGTATCCCTGAAGAACTTCGGCAGTAAGCGCCGGACTCTCCTCCTCTCCAACCGGAGGAAGCTGTGCCGTGTCGCCCATCAATAGCAATCTGCAGCCTTGTCCGGAATAAACATACTGAACCAAATCATCGAGCAGGCGTCCCGTTCCGAAAGATGAGCTGGAAAGTCCGTCGTTAGAAATCATGGAAGCCTCATCAACAATGAAAAGAGTGTGCTGATGAAGGTTATCGTTTATAGAGAAATTAGAGAGTTCGTTGCTAAATGACTGTTGGCGATATATTTTTTTATGAATGGTAAAAGCCGGATGACCGGAATAAACAGACAGCACCTTGGCTGCCCGTCCGGTAGGTGCAAGAAGAATAGCTTTTTGTTGTAGTTTCATCATAGTCTTTACCACCGCTGCTACAAGAGAAGTTTTACCTGTTCCGGCATAACCACGCAGAATGAACAGAGAATCGTTTACCGGAGAGAGCAGAAAATCGGCCAAAGCATCCACTGCCTGAGACTGTTGAGAAGTGAGCTCGTAAGGGAAATTTTCCTTTATTTGCCCAATCAAATAGCTATTAATCATTTTTTGTTTTTATATTTGTGCTACGAATATAAAAACAAAAAAGAGATTTACTGCGCAACGCGCCATTATTCTTTTTTTCAAATGCCATAACATGACTGAGAAGTTGAGCATATCGCCAATTGATTTATCCAATACAGAACAATGTACCTTGTCCGTTCGCCTGAGCGCGGAAGAGTTCTCTTATTCCATCTACAATCCTTTACAAGAAAAGGCTTACCGCTTCTTTAAGAAGGATACCCATGAAAATTTATCGATGGCTGCCAATGTAAAAGAGGCGATTAAAGAGAACGATTTCCTGAGACAAGCTTACAGGAAAGTCAATGTCATGGTGGTTACAAAGAAGTTCACCCTGATTCCTTTTGAACTTTTCGAAGACGAACAGGTTGAAACAATACTTTATCATAGTCATACTCGTAACGAGAACGAGATTGTTCTTTATAATATTTTGAAGAAAGCCAATGTTGTGGTTGCATTTGCGGTAGATAAAAGCGCTCATTGGCAGATCTTGGACCAATTTCCGGATGCGCATTTCTATTGCCAGGCAAGCCCTCTTACAGAATATCTTTCGGGACGCAGTAAGCAGGGCAATAACCTGAAGATGTATGCTTATCTCAGGAAGAGTTCGGTAGATGTAATGTGCTATGATCGTGGAAAGGTGCTGTTGATTAATAATTTCAAATGCAGCGAAACTGCAGACATTATTTACTACCTGCTTTACGTATGGAAACAACTCGATTTTAATCAGGAAAGAGACGAGCTTCATCTGATGGGTAATTCACAAAATAAGGAATCAGTAGCCAACGGGGTAAAGCAATTTGTAAGGCAATTATTCGTAATAAGTCCAGAAAAAGAGTTTTCATTAAACGAACTATCGAAGGTTGAAGACATTCCCTTCGATCTACAAATTTTATCATTATGCGAGTTATAGGCGGAATATATAAGAGAAGAAGATTTGATGTACCAAAAACATTTAAAGCACGTCCTACTACAGATTTTGCAAAGGAGAACATTTTTAATGTTATCTGCAATAATTATTTAGATCTTGACGATGGCGTTACTGCTCTCGACCTGTTTGCAGGCACCGGTAGCATTAGTGTTGAGCTGGTTTCGCGCGGATGCGATAAAGTTATCTCTGTAGAAAAAGATTCTGCGCATTATGCTTTCATCTGCAAAGTAATGGAATTGCTAAAAACCGACAAGTGTTTCCCTATCCGCGGCGATGTATTCAGATTCCTTGATTCTACACGTGAGAAGTTCGACTTTATCTTTGCCGATCCTCCCTATGCCCTAAGCAATCTGGCGGATATTCCACGGATTATTTTCGAGAAAGACCTGCTCAAAGAAGATGGTATATTTATATTGGAACACGGAAAAGAGAATAACTTTGAAGATAATCCTCACTTTGTAGAAAGAAGAGTATACGGAAGCGTAAACTTCTCTATTTTTTCTAAAGCAAAGGACTAAGTACTCTGACTACGGATTCTTTTACTTTCTGACCAGTTGGTCGTTTCTCCCAGTTTTTTAGGTAAACAGGAATGCTGTCGCGCTGATCTTGAAGGAAGATTTCTTTCATACGGAGCGCAGTAGGTTCGTCGTACATAAAAGCATTCACTTCGAAATTGTGCTCAAAGCTCCGGAAATCCATGTTGGTAGAACCAACAGTAGAAAGTGCATCATCCGAAACCATTAACTTAGAGTGAAGGAAACCTTTCTGATAAAAGAATACCTTAACACCGGCTTTAAGCACATCTTTCAGATAAGATCGGGATGCCAGATGGGTAATTGTAGAATCCGCATGTTCAGGAAGCATTAAGCGAACGTCTACTCCCGCCAATGCTGCTATTTGTAATGCCGCAAGAATAGGTTCAGTAGGCAAGAAATAGGGTGTCTGGATATAAAAATACTCCTTGGCACTGCTTATAGCCAGGCATAACCCCTGCATTATTTCTTTCCATTCAGAAGTTGGTTCGCTTGTAACAATCTGAGCAAGAGAATCTCCTTTAGAGTCTAAAGCCGGAAAAAATTTTGATGAAGTCAATAATGTCTGGTCTACAAAGAACCAGTCGAGCAAGAATGATGTCTGAAGTCCATGTACAGCCTTTCCTTTAATCATTATATGCGTATCTCTCCATATTCCCCAGTCGAAGCCGCGCATATATCTCAGGGCAATATTCATTCCTCCCACGAATCCCACACGACCGTCTATCACAACTATCTTCCGGTGATTACGATAGTTTACTTTACTTGTAAAAAGAGGGAACCTCACTTTTAGAAAAGCTCTTGCATTAATGCCTGCCTCTACCATTTCTTCAAAGAAACGGTTCGGAACATGCCAGCAGCCCACATCGTCATATATTAAACGAACCTCAACACCCTGACGAGCTTTTTCTATCAAGACATCACGAACAAGTCGACCTACCGGGTCATTTTCAAAAATATAATATTCCAAATGAATGTGATGCTTTGCACGCATCATCTCTCTTATCAGAGCGTGAAGTTTAGTATAACCATCTGTGTATATATCAACCTCATTACCTTCAAAAGGAAGAGCCTGATTGGTATTACGAAAAAGTTGAGCAACCTGATACTGATCGGCCGGTAATTCATAAGATTCCTGGGCAACGAACTCAGCCATCGGCTTTTTCATCAAACGGTTATAACTTTTTTTGCTGATAATTCTTTCGCGGCGGGTGCTTCTTCCAAAGAAAAAGTAAAAGACTAAGCCAACTAATGGAAGGAAAGAAAGGACAAGTATCCATGCCATAGTCTTTACAGGGTTACGATTATCTAGAATGACAATTATAATCATCCCTATAATCACACCAAAGTAAAGTATATTATAGATTACTGAGAATATTTCATTAAATATGCCGCTCCAATCCATTATAACTAATCACTTATTATTCAACGATAAGCAAATATACATAAAAATGGATAAAGAACGGCATATCTAGTTAAAAGAATTAAATAACTACATCATACCCGGGCCACCGCCAGGACCGCCGAAGCCACCGCCGCCCATTGGAGGTCTGTCACCACCTTGATTTCTTTCACGAGGTCCATCATACGGACCACGTCTGTCAAATCCACGTCTGGAAGGTGCATTCTTACCCAAAGTATTAAATCTATAAACAAAGTGAACCATAAAATAGCTACCTAATGTATTATATTCTGTGTCCTGCATTAATGTTTCTGAAATAGTACGGCTCAAATTACTTTGCTGATGAAGAATATCATATATCTTGAAACGAATGGTAGCATTGTTACTTCTCAAGAAAGTCTTTGATAACTGAGCATTCCAGAGTATCTCATTCTTTTTATAGCTGCCACTATATCCATTTCTGATATTATAATTCATATCAGATGATAGATAAATACTCCATGGAAGGTTTATATTTGTACTACTACCTACTGTGTAATCAAATGTTTCCCGATTACTATTTACCTGCAAACTATTTTTGGCTAAAGAGTATCTGATTGAACCATTCAAAGTGAAATCTAAAAGATCACATCTAAAGTTTCCAGTCAAACGCTGTGAAAGATTCATATTATGTGTTGTACTTTTTTGTGCTTCAGCAGCAGAGTTTGCAGAAATACTGGTATAACTTACAGCATCACTGAAAGAAGCATTTGAAAAAGTACTGATCGTAAATTTCTTATTTTTTAGAGGAGTATTGTAGTTTAAGAATCCATTGGCGCTCCAGTTACCATTTACATTAACCAAATCGGTAATCTTACCACCTGTATTCTGATTATACCTCATTTTACTAGCTACACTGTTTAAAGTATTGCTAAAGTTTAAATGAGCCATAACACTGCTTTGACTTTCCTTCATATAGTTATTAAAGAACAGCATTAAACGGTTACTGTAAGAAGGTTTTAGATTTGGATTACCATACTTGATATTCAACGTATCTGTCTTATCAATAACAGCTTGCAGATTGTTTATATCCGGAGCAGTACTGCTTCCTCTATACATAAATCTCAATTGTTTTTGCTTTGAGAAACGGTAATGCATATCAAATGTTGGTGAAAAGTTTAGCACGCTTTGAGAAATGTCTTTTCCCTTATTTGGACCGACAGTAGTTTTACTTTTTGAAGATTGAGGTTCCAGACTAATACCAATATTGTACATATATTTAGTGCGGATTGTTCTCATAGAAAGTTCAAACTGATTTGTAGCATAACGGTTACTCAAACAGTTACTTAATGAGTCTACATAATCGCTGTTATAAATCTTATCCTGATAACCGATTGTAGGTCCATAATTTTCCGAAGCGGCATAAGAGTACTTATCAGAAGCAGAATATTTATTCTGATAACTATATCTCAACTGAAGAAAACGTTTATCAAATATTGGTTCAATATAGATTGCCTGTAAGCGATAGTTAAATCCTTTACCTGTATTATCAATAAATTGATCTTTAAGATCAGTTTTGTCCAGAATATTAAAATATGTATTGGCATATGAGTACTTATCAGAAGTATTATTATTATATCCGTACTCAGCACGAAAAGTAACACTTCTACCTTTATTATTAAGTTTTCTGTTGATCTGTAAGTTTCCACTCATAGAAACATTATCGGAAAAGCTATTTGAAGTAGAGACTCTAGTGTTTAATAACTCATGATTATTATTTGAAGCAGTAGAACTACCGTCGCTTAGACTATTAGTCTTTGAATAAGTTACATTAGGACGGAATATAATATTAGTAAGAGTATCTGGCCTCCATTCCAAACGGAAGTTTCCATTTACATCATCTCTGAAACGTCTTGATGAATTGTTACTGGTTCCAAATGAAGAACTATTTCCAAGAAATGTTTCTGAAGTACTTTTCATTTTAGCATCAGCATCCGATCTACCATACTTTACATTACCACCAAGTTCTAATTTATCATTTTCTTTTGCAAAGTTTAAACCGATAGACTTTGTTGCATTAATACCCGATCCGGCATTTCCGCTCATTCCTTGTCCGGCATCTCCAAATTCAGAGAATCCCTGATTATTGGTATTGTTAGCAGATCCAATTACTGTAACCTGTGAATTATCTTTAAACTGGCTAGCCATTAATCCGGCTTCATATCTATTTTGACTGCCCGTACCAGTGATAACATTTCCAATCCATCCTTTCTTCATTCCTTTCTTTACAGTAAGGTCAAGAACAGTTTCTTCATCTCCATCATCAATTCCAGTTATTCGGGCTAAGTCAGACTTCTTATCATACGCTTTAACGTTCTCAACCATATTAACAGGCAGATTTTTCATTGCAACTTTAGGGTCATCACTAAAGAATTCTTTTCCATCCACCATTATCTTCTTTACTTCCTTACCGTTAATGGTTACTTTTCCCTCAGAACTAACCTCTGCTCCCGGAAGCTTCTTAACCAGCTCTTCAAGCATTGCACCTTCCTGAGTACGGTAAGCAGACGCATTATAAACCATTGTATCTTCAACAACTGTTACGGGTGGAGCCTCAGCAGTTACAACTGTTCCTTTCAGCATAACAGCATCCGGTTTCAGCAAAATCTCACCTAAATTAGCAGAAGGTTTTGCCGACGAAATCTGAAATGGTTTTGCAACGGTAGCATAACCTATAAATGACACCTTTATTACATAGCGTCCTTTTTTAAGACTTGAAATGGAAAATGAGCCGTCTTTTTTGCTTGATACTCCGGTTACAAAAGTGCTGTCTGGCAAAGAAAGCACACGAATAGCCGCTTGCTCAACCGGCGTTTTTGTCGTGTTGTCGAGAAGCTTTCCCGAAATCAAAGCACGGTCAGACTGTGCCTCTAAGGAAAGAGTGCTGAATAAGCACAAAATCAATAATGTCAATTTGTGTTTCATGAATAATTCTATAATTATATCTACAATATAAAAGAATGTTTGTATTCTTATGACATTGAAAACCAAAAAAGGTTTAATGACTGGAATTATAGAATTTGCCTTAAATAACTAAATTGTTTTGCTTTTCGACCTTTTTAGCGTAAGTTTGCAACCGAAAACATAAAAGTTCAATCAAATTAACTCCTAGGGATATGAACAAACAAGAGGTAATTATTTGCGATGAATTAGAAAAAGATCTGCTAGGTGCAATGAACAGCAAGTCATATGATAAGCTTTTTATTCTGACAGACGAAAACACAGAACTTCACTGCTTGCCGGCTATTAATAAACTATTGCATAACAATAATGCAATCTCTGTAACAATACCTGCAGGAGATTTGAATAAAAATATGGATACATTGGCTCATGTATGGACACAGCTGAGCCAGAAAGGTGCAACCCGTCACTCACTTCTTATTAATTTAGGTGGAGGAATGACTACCGATTTGGGTGGTTTTGCTGCTGCAACCTTTAAAAGAGGTATCAGATATATCAATATTCCTACTACTCTTTTATCAATGGTCGATGCTTCTGTTGGAGGAAAAACCGGTATTAATTTCAATGGATTAAAAAACGAGATCGGTGCATTTGCTCCTGCAAGTAGTGTGTTGATTGAAACAGAGTTCTTAAAAACTCTTGATAAAGAGAATTTCTTTTCGGGTTATGCCGAAATGCTGAAACATGGGCTTATAAGTAATACAGAACATTGGGCAGAGCTACTCAACTTTCAAACTGACAACCTTGATTACACAAGGTTGAAAGAGCTGGTGGGTAAATCTGTGCAAATAAAAGAAGATATTGTTGAACAAGATCCATACGAACAAGGCATCCGTAAAGCACTTAATTTGGGACACACAGTTGGTCATGCTTTCGAAAGTCTTTCATTTGAAGAAGATCGTCCGGTTCTGCATGGTTACGCTGTAGCATGGGGAATTGTTTGCGAGCTTTACCTTTCATCCGTAAAAACAGGTTTTCCTACAGACAAATTAAGGCAAACCGTTCAGTTTATCAAAGAGAATTATGGTTGTTTCAGCATTGACTGCAAGATATACGACAAATTATATGCATACATGCTTCACGATAAGAAGAATACAGCAGGTATTATCAATTTCACTCTACTAAAAGATGTAGGAGAAATATGCATCAATCAATCTGCTGATAAAGATGAGATATTCGAAATGTTCGATTTTTATCGCGAGTGTATGGGGCTTTAAAATTAAGATAAGAAGGGATTCCTTGATAAAAAACCCCTTAATTATTTGGGGAGATTTAAAAGTATTTGTAAATTCGCATCCGATTTCGGGGTGTAGCTCAGCCCGGTTTAGAGTACGCGTCTGGGGGGCGTGTGGTCGGAAGTTCGAATCTTCTCACCCCGACTGAGTAGAAAGGCTAATAATCTATACGATTATAAGCCTTTTTTATTTGAGCAATTCCTGAGTAACCTTATTATGCCCTGATTAACATCGTTAATTTAAACCTGAAAAATTCAGGTAGAACAATTCTGTAAATTAGGAGGTATTTGAATGAAAAAAGACAAACTGCTGAAAAGGTGTATTGTTTTAGTAATAGGGTTATTTATTATGGCTATCGGGGTAGCTTTATCCATAAAGGCCAATCTGGGAACATCGCCGGTATCTTGCGTACCGTACGTTTATAGTTTAGGTTTTCCAATGACAGTAGGGCTATTATCAATCATAGTCAATGTATTAATGATCCTATTGCAAATTGTATTACTAAGAAAAGAGTATCAACTCATACAGCTCGTACAACTACCTGTAGCTCTTATCTTTGGGTTCTTCATCGACTTCGCCATGTTTCTGTTATCAGGTCTTCAAACATCAAATTATATCTACCAATGGACACTTTGCTTGCTAAGTTGTGTGATCATTGCATTTGGTGTATTTCTTGAAGTAAAAGCCAACGTTACATATCTTGCCGGAGAAGGATTATCAATTGCAATTTCCAAAGCTTTCAACAAAGAATTCGGTAAAGCCAAGGTAGGTGTTGATGCTTCTTTAGTTATCATTGGAGTTGCTAGTTCTTTTATTCTGCTACACAGATTGGAAGGTATACGCGAAGGAACCATTGCTGCAGCTCTGTTAGTAGGTACCATTGCACGATTCTATAATAAGAATTTTAAATTTATTGATTCGTTAGTCTACATTGATAAAAAAGAAGTCAGCGAACAAGTCAGTATAGTTAGTCAGGAAAAGAAGATTGTTATTACCATTGCACGTGAGTTTGGTAGTGGCGGTCATGAAATTGGAGAGATCATAGCTAAAGAGTTGGGCATATCTTTCTACGATACAAAATTAATTGATTTGTCTGCAACAGAAAGCGGTTTAACGCCAGAGTATGTAAAAGAACACGAACAGAAGTTAGCCAACAACTTATTATTCGATCTTTACGAACAGAACTATGCTTACGTAAATGAAGAAATGCCACCGCTCGATACCTTATTTATGGTTCAGAGCAAAGTTATCAGAGATATCTGCGAAAAAGAATCATGTGTTATTGTTGGTCGTTGCGCCGATTACGTTTTAAAGAATAATCCAGACTGCTTCAATATCTTTATTCATGCTGATAAGAAATTCAGAATTGAGCGCATTATCAAAGAATACGGTATTGCTGCCGATATGGCAGAGAAAGAACTGGAAAGAAAAGACAGAGACAGAACAAATTATTGCAAACACTACACTCACCGAACCTGGGGAATGGCAAGCAATTACAACTTAACGATTGATAGTTCTATATTTGGTCCGGAAAAATCTGCTGCGTTAATTATTGATGCTTTAAATAAAAACCTAAAGGTTTATAACGAATAAAGTTATTTATCTTTATTTCAAAGATCATTATTCCCAAGATACAAATCAAGTGCTAGATTGCTAGATCACTGTTAGATTAATTTAGATTGATCTAGCACCACTATTTTATTTACAATGCGTTAAACTGTCACTGCAACTTCTAGATTGTTCTAGCAAAATTAATTTTTTTGTAGTGTTTTGCTTTTTAGTTATTAATGTCTCCGAATTAGAGGTATGGCGATAATCTCATTTTCTCTATAAGTCATTTTTTATTTATTAGTAATAACATACTGTATTCTTGTACAAGAATAAACAAATCATTATAGTATTATTTCATAAGCAAAACCGTAGCTCTGCAATTTTCAGGTAGAAAATTGCAGAGCTACGGCTATTTATATCCAATAAGTATTAACTAATTAACCTTGATTAGTTCTTTAAAGAGAACCCAGTTCAATCAAGACCCCGAACAGGGCGTAATGATGATCCGAGGAGTGTACTTTAAAGTGAATCCAACTCTATCAATGCTCCTCCATTTGTTGGAATAGTGAGCTTCATAGGTTTCTTCGGATCAATATTAAGTTCACTGCAATTACCTTCTAACTTGGCATTATCGTTATACAATATGGCTTTTGTGCCAACATTTAGTCCCACCAAGCTGATATTAATAACCTTAGTTTTCTTTTCAGCATTAATTGCAGCAACGTACCATTTATTAGCATGACGACGAGCCAATATAACATACTTTCCGGGATAACCATCAATAAACTTTGTTTCATCCCATGTAGTAGGAACTTTTTTCATGAACTCAATCGCCCAGGCTGGTGCATCAATCAGATTATTGGGAGCCAAAGCAAAATTCTGCACAGAGCTTTGGAAAAGTACAGCTGTTGCCAATTCAAAAACATCAGAAGTACGTCTGGTATTACCTCGTTTATCGTTGCTATTCTCTCTATTATAGTAGCGATTCAGTGTAGATCCACCAAATTCCATAGATGCCACAGCATTGCGAATAAAAGGATGAAGGCATGCGCTGAATGCTTCTTTATCATTGCGTTCCTGAGAAAAGTTAAGATTCTCGCTGGCTAACACAGCTTCACTGGATATAAAGTTTGGATACATGCGTTCCCATCCTCTAGGTAAGGTACAACCATGAAAAACAATACCCAGTCCATAATCATTAGCGTCTGACAGGATATCTTCATAAAGTTGCATCATCATTTGTTTATCACCTCCGAAGAAATCAATCTTTAGTCCCTTGATACCAATTTTATGCAACCACTTCATCTCTTTCTTGCGGGCAATGATGTTGCCCATTATTCCACGAGGTCCTTGTGGAGCATCGTTCCAATATCCATTAGAGTTGTACCAAAGAAAGACTCCTACTCCCTTGGAAGCAGCATATTTAACAAGCTCTTCCATCTTTTCATAACCAATATTCTTGTCCCACAATGCATCTATCAGAATAAACTCATAACCCATGGTAGAAGCAAAATCAATATACTGTTTCTGGTCGTCATAATTCATACTTCTGTCCATCCACATAATCCAGCTCCAGGTACCACGACCATATTCATATTTTTTAGTCGCTTCATAAAGTGGCTTCACTACATCTAAAGAAACAGTTGTTTCCGCAATCGGAGCCAGAGTTTCACCTACAGTGATAGTTCTCCAGGGAGTTTCTCCAGGCATGGAAATAGCCGGAGCCGAAGTGCCGTTTCCATTACATTCCCCTGCATGAGGGAAAGCAATAGTATAAGTCGTAGTTCCATCTTTATGATCTTTCAAATGGCTTCCGCAATAAGCACTGGTAACACCTGTTTCTGAAAGTAAAGCCCAACCATCTTCACCTATACGGAAAAAGCAAGGGAAGGTGTATCCCTGACCGGTTTTACTCTTGTTTGACAAAGGAGCATCTGCTTCGTAATCGGTTTCGTAGCTAGGATATGTTCGCGCAAAACCACCCATCGGCAGAACCTGCGGACAAAGAAAGCTTGTTGCCTTCTCCGGAATATTAAAACCTGTAGTTTCCTCGTTAATAACACAGCTTAGATTATCGCCACAAGGGTAAAGTTTATATTTAAAAGCCACATCATTATTGCTAACACGAAATATTACATCTATCTTATGCTTATCTTTATTAACAAATGAACAAGTTAATTCATTAGCCACATAGTGAATCTTACTCTTTTTAGTGGTCTTCAATTCATAATTTTCATCAATAGAAGAACTGGTATTTTCCTTCATTACCATTTCCTGACTAAAGTCGCCCACATTGGTTTTCATGCCAAGAGGTGATAACTCAATGAATTTTTTCTGATTATAACTAACCGAATAGGCTGGCTTACCATCCTGATCAGTGATTGTAACCTGAAGCTTGCCATCAGGTCCACTAACTTTCACATCCTTTGCCTGAACATTAAATATTCCCATTGCCAGCAAAGACAAAATCAATAATTTTTTTCTCATAAAAAGACTATTTACATATATTATCAGCTTCGTCTAATGAAACTTTTCAGCATTCTGATTTTCATAGACATTTTCTATATCCTTCGGTCCGAATGACACCGGACTCTTAGATAAATCCGGTATATTATAAGATTTCAACGTTAAATCGTAATGAGTGGGATCTTTCTGAGGCAACACGAAAGGTTTGTAAGTCTTCCCCGTTCTATCAATGTAGCAGAAATAGGGTTTGCCATACTGACCATCACCACGCTTACTGGCAAAAACAAACCAGCGACTATTGGATGACCATGAATGGTATGTATCCGAGCGATTGGAATTTACAGTTTTCAGGTTATCAACTTTCCCGGTTCTCAAATCCATTAACTGCAAATCCGCCTCACGATGCCAAATAGGGAAAGTACCATAATCGGCAACAGTATAAAGAAGATATTTCCCGTCGGGAGAAGCTTTAAGGTGACAGGCTGATTTGCCTGTTAAGCGAGCATTCCACAACGTATCTACACTATTACCCAACTCTCCTTTCTTCGCATCAAAAGAAATTCTACAGATACTATACTTCATATTTTTGATATCATTCGGCAACTTAACACGTGGAGCCGAGCAATAATAAATGTATTTACCATCAGCACTAAAAACAGGAAAAGTCTCAAATACTGTAGAATCATTCAAGAGAGGCGAAACAATCATCCGGTCCTGATCAAAATCAGCCAGTACTACATCCGAAGCTGTATCATACACTTCAAGACGTTTGCTTTCTTGTGTATGAAATGACGGAATTATAATATTGGTAGAGAATACTCCATATCGACCGCCGGGATGAATTTCACCATAAACGCATCCGGATATCATTCCATCTACCTTTAGAGATAACTTGCGCAACTTTCCATCGCGATTAAGAATTGTGCCACCCTTTTTGCCACGTAAATGGAAAAACGAGAGATCTCCTCTCTGGCTACCATGCGTATGGCAATTCATACACGATTTATCTACTGTGTTATTATCAATAAGCACTCTTTCATCAAATGTCTGCACATTACGTTCACATAGCTGAATAGAATTCCATACTTCATAACCAGGTTCTATCAACCGATAAGTCAGGAATCCATCTACCGGATCGGGAGCCACATACCAGGTAAATGACTTGTAAGCCAACCACTCTCCATTCACACGAGAGGTTACCTGCACAGTCAATGTATTTCCTTTTTCTGCATCAAGAAGCTCTTTCCAATCATCCATCGAAAAACAAACTTTGCCATCTCCATACACAGTAAGCGTCTGTTTCTTTCCGGTAATTTTAACTTCTACAGCATCTGCCCCATCTCTCATCAAAAAGTTGAGAGGGGCAATATTGTATGGTATTGCCACATCCGCATAATCAGGATATATCGGTGCTGCTTGTGCAACACTCCTTACATTACTTGGCTTCGGTGAGCATGCAGTCAGCAGACTACAACAAAAGATTATGATATAGAATATATTTTTCATTTTCTCACAAGTTCAGCGAAATGATAATAAAACCAGTACGATTGACCATAAAAACTTTGCAGCAATGTGCCATCGCCTTGCCCCTGTTCATATTTCTTAGTATAATCAATAAAATCATCCCATATTTTGGGAGAGATTCGATAATGTTTCAACGTTTCGGCATCTGTTTGTTTACTATTAGCCAGATAGACAAGTAACGCCTGCTGATATAAAGAATTAGAAATTTCAGCTCCAGACATTGTTGGTAATTTAAACGCTGTATAATCCTCCATGAAACCCTTTACATCTTTCTGTAATAAATCAAAGCAGAAAAGATAATCCTGCGCCTTTGTATTATCCGGATGGGAAACAAGTAAACTGCGCAAAGCTGTTCGTGCATTTTCACTGCCATGCAAAGAATCGGCTGTTACTGCATATTTCCTTTTGTAATCATATACCGCGGCCACTTCTTTTGTTTGATTTTCCGGCCAACGATCTGCCGCCCACTTACTATAGCATTGAGTTTTACTCAATATACGTAAGTATTTCTTAGCAGCTTCATTATCACCTGTTATCAGATTTATTTCAGCCAACCGCCTTAACATTCGGGCACTACGATGGTTAGGAGAGAATATTTCGCCTAATATTGCAGAGTGTTCTGCCATAGTCATTTCGCCCACCTGATACCACACCTCGTTACTGAAGAATATATGGAGAAAAGGTGTATCCGGCCCTAAATTAAAAATCAAACCATGACTAACCGGCTGGTAGAAGTTCATTAGTTTATCGGGCATTTGTCCCAGCATACAGTTTGCCAGGTTATAGTAATAAGAAACAGCTTCGTTCTTCATTCCACTTTCCTGCACCATTTTTACAACCTTATTATAATGTCCGAAGTAAAATTCACAATCCATTGCCAGCAGTTTTTCTATATCCATTCGAGGATAAGCCACCATGTTTCTTGAAGGATAAGTATATGCCTGCTCTTTGGTTAACAAATAAGCGGGGCGTAATATAAGAGGAATAACAGCAGCCTCAACAAGTATAACAACAACGGGCACCCAATTTTTCTGTTTCAAAGCCCAAATCAACATCAGCAATCCTTCAATCCATGCACCATAACCAAACAGCCAATAGCCGATAAACAACCAAATAATAACAAACAACAAGTTCAGCCAGCGATTTTTTAAGATACTTTTGGCAGCCAATGCATATAATAAAAACATTCCTATTCCACCTATCAGTGCTATCGTTGAAGAGGTAAGATAGTTTTGTTCGCAGTTTCGTAGCAATTCCCAAAATGCAACCACTACTCCTAGTACAAGAGATAACCAATTAGGTAAATAAATTCGTAAAGCTTTCCAGGATAACCAGTAAATGAGGGTCAGTAAGAGAGAAAGAATAGCTGCACCGCCTCCAATATAATAGAAAAACTGAGTAAGAAAATCACCTGTTATACAAGCAAGCCAGGCCGGATGCTGAAAATAAGTAGAAAGATATTCCGAAGTATAAAGAAATAATTGCGTCTGTTCCCGATAATATAAATGATAAGGATAGAAACACTGGAAGAAAACAAAACTCCCAAGCAATACCAACAAACCTAAAAGCCAAGTAATAGCCTTTCCTAATTTACATTTCAACATTATCAATTCTGTTTTTCTATAGCTGCTAACAAATGAGAGGCAAATATATGAAAAAAAGGATATATTGGTTTCATTTTTATTATCTAACTTTACACTCTAAATCATTACAGCCATGTCACCTTTTAAATTATATCTGTCATTACTTCTTTCAGCTTTCGGTTCTTCAATTCTTTATGCTGGCGGTCAACCTGTAAAAGTAGAAACCGGAATATCGGTTGGGCTTGCCTTGCAGAGGAAAGCAGAACTAAAGGACATACATTATTCGCTTGATTTCAATATTCCATCAAATAAAAAGGAGAATGTTACCGGCAAAGAAGTTATATCATTCAATCGTCAGGGGATATCGGATTTATTGATTGATTTCAAAGCCGAATCTTCACAAATAAAAAATGTATTGGCTAATGGTAAAAAGGTTACTTACAAATTTGAGAAGGAGCATATTATTATCTCATCTTCCAATCTAAAAAAAGGTAAGAATCAGATTCAGATTTCATTTATTGCAGGCAACCAATCACTAAATCGCAGTGATGATTATTTATATACCTTACTGGTTCCCGAACGCGCAAGAACTGCTTTCCCTTGTTTTGATCAACCTGACTTAAAAGCCCGATTTACGTTAAAGCTAGAAGTCCCGGCTTTGTGGAGTGCCGTTTCCAACACTTATACTCTTAATGAAAAAACAATAAAGGAACGAAAGACTATTTTATATAATGAAACAGAATTACTTCCCACCTATCTGTTTTCATTCGTTGCTGGCAAGTTCAAGAAACATAGTTGCACGCGAGATGGACGTTGTATAAATGCCTTTTACAGAGAGACTGATTCCAAAAAGATAGCACAACTGGATACTATTCTATCCCAAGTTTTTTCATCGATCCGTTGGATGGAAAAATATACAGGAGTACCCTACCCTTTCTCTAAATATGATATCATTATTTTGCCGGGATTCCAATATGGAGGAATGGAGCATGCAGGTGCAACTTTGTATAATGATAAAAGAATGTTTTTAAGTGAACATCCTACTCCCGACGAGGAATTGGGCCGCACAGAACTTATTGCACATGAAACTGCTCATATGTGGTTTGGAGACTTGGTTACAATGAAATGGTTCAACGATGTGTGGACAAAAGAGGTCTTTGCCAATTATCTGGCTGCTAAAATAGTGGAGCAACAATTCCCCGACGTTAACCACAAACTGAATTTCCTGAAATCGTACCAGATCTATGCACTTGCGGAAGATCGCACCGATGGAACTCATGCAATTCAGCAACAATTGGATAATCTCCAGAATGCCGGTCTTATGTACGGCAATATCATTTACGACAAGGCTCCGGTAATGATGCGCAAAATGGAACAACAGATGGGAGCCGAGGCTTTCCAAAGAGGAATACAGAAATACCTGAAAAAGTACGCTTTTGATAATCCTACCTGGGACGATTTAATAGATATTCTTGATAGAGAAAGTCCGCAAGCCAACTTAAAACAATTCAGCGAGGTATGGGTCAAGCAGAAAGGGCTTCCCGAAATTTCGGCAATAATCAGCAACGACTCATTAATCATCACTCAGTATGATCCGTTTAAGAGAAATTTGTATTGGAAACAACAGTTTTCAATGGGACTGGTATATAGAAATTCTATAAAGACAGTTGAAGTAAATTTGCAAAACCATTCGGTTAGTATACCGCTAAATACTCTTCCTGATTACATTATTCCAAATTATGACGGCATGGGATATGGTAAATTTGTGGTTGATTCTGCAAGTACATCTTATCAGTTACAGAATTGGATGAATATGGCAGATGATGTTACCCGCCAAGCCGTTTTAATGAATGTTTACGAAAATTTCCTTAGCCATCGTATTTCGGCAGATTCTTGCTGTTCTTCATTGTTGCAGGGGCTCAAAAAGGAAAAGAATGCACTGATTGCTTCAAGCATCTGCAACTATCTATCTTCTGTTTGTATGGAAATGAAGGGTGAATCACGTTCTTTGGCAGAGAAACAAATGCTGGAGATCGGTCAGAATCATTCCATAACTTCTTGTCGCCAACAGTTACTCCGCTCTGTTATTAATCTGGCAACAGATTCTACAGTAGTTGAGGCTCTTTACAACCTTTGGAAAGACAAGAGTAATAAACTGCTCAATGAAAACGATTATATGACGTTTGCTTATCAGCTGGCCATTAACAGGCCACAGCAATACAAAGAGATACTTGCCTTGCAGCGTAGTCGTATAACCGATCCGGACCGTCTGCGTGAGTTCGATTATATAAGTCGTGGTTGCACCCCCGACAAAGAAGAGCAAGAAAACCTTTTCCGGTCACTTCTTCAGAAAGAAAACCGGAGAGTTGAACCATGGGCACTCAAGTTATTGGCTTTACTGAACCACCCCTTGCGGGAATCTTTCTCCAACGCATATATAACACAGGGACTAGAGATTCTACAGGAAATTCAGCGGACTGGCGATATCTTCTTCCCTAAAAACTGGGCTGTAGCTTTGTTGTCCGGTCATAGAAGCAGGGATGCACGTAATCAGGTGAATGCTTTCTTTACTAATCATCCTGATTATCCCTTATTCCTGAAAAATAAGATACTTCAGGCAGCTTTCGTATTATTTAATTCGGAGAATAATGATTAAGACTCGTTTTCCTTAATCGGTTTTACTGAAATGCCATTACCCTTGTGATAACAAACTAGAGGTGCCTTTTTCAGTGTATGATTGTTCATATCGAAAATGATACTGGGATTGAAATGACAGCCATTTATACGAAATTCAAAATGTAAATGTTCTGTTGTTGCACTTCCGGTGCGTCCGGTTAAAGCTATTGCCTGTCCGGCTTTTACTCCATCGCCCGATTTTACAAAGTTCTTTGAATTGTGACTGTAAAGACTTTCCAGTCCGTTTTTATGGCGAACAACAATAACATTACCATATCCACCATATTTTTTTGCCATTCGTACTATACCATCGAACGTGCAACGAATAGTGTCATTGGCACATGTCTTTATATCAGTACCGGAGTGACCTCTGCGAGCACCATAGGCAGATATAACCTTTCCACCAGGTAAAGGAAAACAATACTCCTCTTTCTGCAAATCTTCCAGATGAAGCGTTATGCTATTATTTCCGGCAAAGACATCCGGGGTCTTCACTCTCACATGATTGACCTCCATATCAGTAAAACCTTTGACGGGTTCCCCGGCCACCAGGTTTAGCGAGCAAGTTATAGAAAATAAGAATGCAATAGATTTTAAGAGTGATGTCATGTTTATATATTAGTTCTTGGTTAGCAAGTTAAAATCAGATTCTGCGACTCCGATTATTTTGTTAAAAAACAAATAAAATAAAAAAAGAGGAATTTTACAAATTCCGGCTTCCATTTTTCCAAAATAAATATCTTATTAACCAGAATTCATAACTATTTAAGCCTATAGAGGCGGCTTTACCGATAAAAAACAAATTCCATCTTTTTTAAAAAGGAATAATTTAGTAAGTTTGCATGATAAGCAAAGATGATAGTAACCAACAACCATTATTAATCTTCTTTGTTTACTATGTGGATAGGAAAAGATATCAATTAATCAGTTCATCATGAAAACAAATGTTACAGCAGGCAATTTAAGTACTCAGCTCGAAACCGAGATAAATATCAATACGCTTTTAACTCTTACGGGAGAAATAAATGCGGATGATATTGCCACGATTCGTAGCATAGCCAATTTATCAGTACTTAATCTTGCAGACGTGAACATTGTAGAAGGAGGAAGCTTTTATAATGATGATCAGGAGTATATCACTACCCGAAACAATGAAATTCCGGAGTATATGTTTGCCGGAATGGAGATAATTACTTCTATAATACTTCCCAATACTGCTACCGTTATTGGGAAAAGAGCTTTTTCGGGTTGTATAGAACTTACTTCTGTTACTATTCCTGATAATATTTTAAATATTGGAGTTTATGCTTTTGAAGGGTGTAACGGGTTGACTTCTGTAGAAATTACCAGCGGCGCCATTGGTAATTATGCATTTTCCGGTTGTGAAGGGATAACTTCATTAAGTTTGGGCGATAAAGTTACAGCCATCGGCGAAGATGCATTCCAGGGTTGTACAGGATTAACGGACCTTGTTATTCCAAACAGTGTGACTTCCATCGGCAATGAAGCTTTTAAAGATTGCAAAGAATTGGCTTCTGTCACAATTTCCGGAAGTTTAACTTCTATCGGCGATCAGGTTTTCAGAGATTGTGAGAAGTTATCCACTGTTACCATACCCAATAGTGTAATTTCAATTGGTGAGAACGCTTTCAGAAATTGTTCGGGATTGAAATCTGTGGTTATTCCGGATAGTGTGACTTCCATCGGAGACTGGGCGTTCTTTGACTGCTCGGGTATAACTGATCTTAAAATATCTGATAGTGTAACTTTTATTGGCGAAGCAGCATTCGTGGGTTGCAAAGGGCTGACTTCTATTGTTTTGCCAAGCAAGATGACTACCATTAGCGAGAATTCGTTCAATGATTGCAACGGATTAACCTCAATCATTATTCCTAAGAGTGTAACCACTATACGCGAAAACGTATTTTTTGGTTGTTCCGGATTAACTTCCGTATCAATTCCCGATACAACAACATATATTGGCGAGAACGCTTTCAACGGTTGCACAGGTTTAACTTCTCTTACCCTTCCGTCAGAGTTGGAGTCCGTTGGTTATCAGGCATTCTTCGGTTGTACTGGAGTAGCAGAGATACATTGCAAGGCGTTACATCCGGCAAAGGTTGCTTCGGGTTCATTCAATGGAATTGATAAAGAGAACTGTAAATTATATATTCCAAAAGGAACCGCAACAGCCTATAAGGATGCAGACGGATGGAATGAATTTACAAATATCATCGAAAAATAGGAGACTTATTCAGTTTCCTATTCCATCTTTTTTAAAGAGTCATTGCATATTTCGTTTCTCAATTCTTTCATGTAAGATGAGAAACTTACGGCCTCTTCACCATATTCCAGGTTTAACTTATATTCCAGCGGAAGCCAGGTAGAAATATCTGCTTCGTTGTGCTGAACCAGTGTTTCCATTTTATCCAAAGCTTTGTAGATACGAGCTTCAAGAGTCTGCAACTCATTCATTTCCTTGAATAGATGAGATAACTTTTCCCGATAACTCTCTGGCAAAGTATTTATTAATTGGGCTATTTCCTTATCCTCTATCTCTTCATCCTTCTTGGTTTTATTGAATGCAGGTATATCTCCGGTTATGGCTTCACCAAGATCGTGAAAAATACACATTAAAATCACTTTATTAATATCCGCTTCCGGAAATTCATCTTGTATAAAGTAAGCCATTAATGATAATCTCCAGCTATGTTCGGCCACACTTTCATGACGATTGGTGGACGTCCACGAATGGCGCGTATTGCATTTAAGCTTCTCTGCAATACTCATAAAATTTATAAGTTCTCTTGGTTCCATGTTCTTTTATACTCTATTTTAAAGAGCTGCAAAAATAATATTTTAATTCATGATAATTAAGATGTTTTGCTTTAGATTCTATTTAATTTTTATTCAATAACATCCTAATGTTTTCCAGTTTTACCATTTCCTCTACCGAATCGAATGTTAATTCATAGTCTCGGCAAAACCTTCTATTATAGCCAAACCAAGAAAGAGTACTTTCTACAATCCATATCTTTTTAATTGGTTTAAAACCATTTACTTTGTTTCCGCTGACTATAAACCCAGACTGAGTTTCTGCATGCGTTCATTTTTAATGTTATAGGTCTATTGACAGCATATCTTCCAAAAAACACGGTTCTTAAAAACTTAGCTTATTTCTTATCAAATGGTAACTTCTTTCAGCATTATAAGTAATATCTTTGCGAAAATTTTTTATATGGATAAAAGAGATAATTTAGATTTTGAGACGATGAATGTCTCAAAGATGTTTAGTAAAATACTTATTCCAACTTTGTTGGGAATGGTTTTTTCTGCTTCAATTACTATTACAGATGGTATATTTGTGGGGCATGGTGTAGGAAGTAATGGATTGGCAGCTATCAATATTGTAGCTCCTTTATATATGATAACAACAGGTATTGGATTGATGTTTGGAATTGGAGCATCTATCGTGGCTTCTATTCATCTTTCACAAAGTAAAATAAAAGCAGCACGTATCAATATTACTCAGTCCATTATTGCATCTTTTGTAATAATGGTGCTAATTTCGTCTTTTACTTTGTATTTTCACAAAGAAGTTGGATATCTATTTGGAAGTTCCGATATGCTGTTGCCGTTGGTATTGGAATATATGGATTGGGTGGTTCCGTTTCTTGCATTTAGTATGATTATGAATATGGGATTATTTGTCATTCGACTTGATGGTTCTCCTGTATATGCAATGCTCTGTAATGCTATTCCTGCCGTTATTAATCTTATATTATGTTACCTTTTTGTTATAAAACTGGGCTGGGGAGTTAAAGGCTCGGCAATAGCATGTTCTGTTGGATTGGTTATAGGAGGGATTATGGCAATTACTTACTTAATCTTTTTCTCGAATACATTGCATCTATATCGGCTAAAGATGAGTAAAAAAAGCTTTATGCTTTCTATTCGTAATGTTGGTTATATGGTTAGATTAGGATCATCAGCTCTTCTTGGAGAAGTATCCGTTGCAAGTATGATGATTATCGGTAATTATGTATTTATCGGGGCTCTAGGGGAAGATGGGGTTGCAGCATTCAGCGTTGCATGTTATTGTTTTCCATTTGTTTTCATGATTAGCAATGCTATCTCACAATCGGCGCAGCCTATTATTAGTTATAATTACGGATGTGGCAATTGGGGGCGTGTAAACAAGGCGATACATCTAAGTCTTGCTACTTCATTATTTTTTGGCATTGTTACTATGCTAACAGTTGTTTTATTTTGTAGACCATTAGTAGAGTTATTTATCAGCCCATCCAGCAATGCTTATAAAATAGCAATAAATGGAATACCTTACTTTGCTTCGGGATTTGTGCTTTTTGCAATAAATATTGCAAGTATAGGATATTATCAAAGTATAGAAAAATCAAAACGTGCAACGGTTTATACATTGTTTCGTGGAGTATTCTTCATGATAATCTGTTTCTTAACATTACCACATCTATTGGGAGAAAAAGGTATTTGGTTCTCTGTTCCCTGCTCGGAATTGCTGACAATAATTGTTATTGTGAGTCTATGTATTCGAGATAATCATAAAAATCATTCACATTTGAAATTAATGGATACTTAAAGATTAAATTGAAATGTTTCAAAGGATGATTTAAGTATAAGTGCTTTCCCTTGAAATAAGCATTATCTTTGCATGGCAATATAATATTGTATGCAATATGAATGAGTTAATAGATAAATTTTGTACAAAATATAATCTATCAAGAAATGATGGACTTATGTTACTGGAGCATATGGAGCCTGTTGAATTTAGTAAACACACTCAAATAGTTCAGGAGGGCAAGCATAATTCTACTTTATATCTAATAAGTAAAGGCATTTTGCGTGCATATTCAATGGTGGATGGTATGGATATCACTCAATGGTTTGCATCAGAAGGAGAAATTCTATTCTCTGCATGGTCCTATGTAAGTAACAGTGCCTCTCGTACTACTATTGAAACTTTAACCGATTGTTCTGCTTATTACATCTCAAGAGCTAAACTAAATGAGCTGTTTAATTCATCTATAGAGATGTCAAATCTTGGTCGCAAACTTATAGAACAGCATTGCTTACTTGTAGAAAATTGGTGGTTGGATTGGGAAAAACCGACTGCTAAAGAACGCTATTTGGCTGTTCTCGAGAAAAGTCCTGAACTATTGCTGCAGGTTCCTTTACGCCAAATTGCATCATATCTTCGTATAACACCGCAATCCTTAAGTCGTATTAGAGCCGAATTATAGTTTTTTCTTCTAAAGAAGAGTCTGTTTAAATTTTAGTCAATAGCATCTTAATATTTGCCAGTTTAACCATTTCCTCTGCTGAATCGAATGTTAATTCATCGTTTCGGTAGAGTCTTCTATAATTGTAAAAACAAGAAAATCATTTTCAACCATCACTCCCTCACCCAAAAAGTATAAGCATCTAATATTTAAATGATTAAAATGCATAAAACAAAAATCATCCCTCACTAATCCCTCACTTTATCCCTCACTTTTAAGCTCATCCCTCACTCTTTTTAAATATTAGGACATAGAAAAATGGCCTTTTACAATTAAGATCGTTATCTTTGTAGCATCAATCATACTATTTTTTTAACCAGCATATTGCTCTTAACTGACTTACCATGCGAATTCAAGTTTCTGCTCCTGCCCAGGTTTGTACCGACATTCAGTTGCCGGCTTCAAAAAGTATAAGTAACCGTGCATTAATTATTAACGCGCTTGCCAAGGGTGCCTATAAACCGGAAAATCTATCCGATTGCGATGATACAAATGTAATGGTAAAAGCACTAAGCTCTCAGGATGAAACAATAGATATTATGGCGGCAGGTACTGCCATGCGCTTTCTCACTGCTTTTCTTTCGGTAACAGATGGAACAAGAGTAATTACAGGAACCGAGCGTATGCAGCAACGTCCCATTGAGATTCTGGTCAACGCACTGAAAATGCTGGGAGCTGAAATAAAATATGAACGAAGCAATGGATTTCCTCCGTTGCGCATTAGCGGAAAACCACTGGAAGGTGGTGCCATCTCTCTAAAAGGAAATGTAAGTTCACAGTATATCTCTGCGCTGCTGATGATTGCCCCTATTCTTAAAAACGGGCTAAGAATGACTCTTACTGGTGATATTATCTCCAAACCATATATCAATCTGACGCTGCAATTAATGAAAGATTTTGGTGCAGAAGCTGAATGGTTGTATGATAACTGCATTGAGGTGCTTCCAAAACCTTATACTTCTGTGCCATTTACAGTGGAATCCGACTGGTCGGCTGCTTCTTACTGGTATCAGATGGCGGCTCTTGCTCCCCAAGCTGAAATTCAACTGAATGGTTTGTTTGCGGATAGCTATCAGGGAGATAGCAAGGTGGCAGAATTATTCACCGAATTAGGAGTTGAAACTATTTTTAATTCCAAGGGAGCTCTGCTCAGAAAAACGGGAGTTTGCTGCGAACAAATGGAGTATAACTTTATTAATGAACCCGATCTTACGCAGACATTCGCGGTAACTTGCGCCGTAATGGGTATTCCTTTCCGCTTCTCGGGACTGCATACCCTGAAGATTAAAGAAACCGACCGTATAGCTGCATTGATTATTGAACTGGGTAAACTAGGATATGTGCTGAAGGAAACCGGAAAAGCTACATTATATTGGGATGGTGAACGCCAATCAGTGCCTGCAACTCCTGCAATAAAGACTTACGAAGATCACCGCATGGCAATGGCTTTTGCTCCGGCTTGTCTGAGAATTCCTTCCATCACGATCTGTGATCCTCAAGTGGTTTCAAAATCTTATCCTCATTACTGGGAAGATTTAACCAAGGCCGGTTTTTCTATTCAACAGGAAGATTAACAAAGCTCTTATTACCGGATTCGGGATAAAAGGTCTGTTATAAGAGAACACAACCGGTATTAAGTAATTTGCTGGCCGGAGTTAAGGCAAAACGAAAGGATACATTCTGCACAAGTAGTAGACTAAAACTATAAAAAGTGTACACATAAATAAGATTTAGTGTACACCTTTTTATAATTACCTCTACTTTATTTTAGAAAACTCCCGAGGAAGTTTACTCTAACTCTCCTTAGTTATGAACTAAAGTCCCTATATCTTCTCCTTCAATAACCTTTTTCAAATTGCCAACAGTATCCATATCGAACACAACAATAGGCAAGTTGTTTTCCTTGCACATAGTTGTAGCGGTAAGATCCATTACTTTCAATCCGCGAGTATAGATTTCATCGTATGTAATTTCCTTGAATTTTGTCGCAGTCTTGTCCTTTTCTGGGTCGGCTGTATAGATACCATCTACACGAGTACCTTTAAGCATTACATCTGCCTCTATTTCAATTCCGCGCAATGACGAACCGGTATCTGTTGTAAAGAATGGATTTCCTGTACCTGCCGAGAAGATCGCTACTTCTCCGGCCTCTAAAGTTTCAATAGCTTTCCATTTATTATAGAACTCACCGATCGGCTCCATACGAACTGCTGTAAGCACTCTGCTTTTCACACCAACAGATCCGAGAGCAGAGCTCAAAGCCAGACTGTTAATAACTGTTGCAAGCATGCCCATCTGGTCACCCTTCACACGGTCGAAACCTTTGGATGCTCCGGTCAGTCCACGGAAGATATTTCCACCACCAATAACAATTCCAATCTGTACGCCAAGCTCGTGAATCTCCTTTATTTGCTGGGCATATTCACCTAAACGAGTTTCATCAATACCATATTGTTTTTCTCCCATCAAGCTTTCGCCGCTTAGCTTCAGAAGAATTCTTTTATATTTAACCATATTTCTAAATGTTTAATTTCGGCAAACTTACATAAAAATCTCCACTTAAAATACACTTGTCATCGATTAATTAATATCTTTGTATTGAATCTAAACAAAAGACGTGTATGAGAATAAACTTTACTATTCTAATTTCTTTTTTCTTATTGTTCTCTAAGTCGCTTTCTGCACAGACTGTAGAGCAGATTATGCCAAACATATCTCATGCTTTGGCCGAGCAGCATTGGAATGAAGCAAGCAATCTATTTCATATAGCTGTTGATAAGGATCTTTATAAATCAGAAAAATTCTTTCTGGATAGTATCTCTTTAAACTGTCCTGCACGTGCTGAAATGCTTTACCAATTAGGTTTTTATTGCAAGCATACCCGCAATTATGAAAAAGCTTATGTTTATTACAAAGAATTGTTACAACTAAAGCCAAATGACGTTTCATATCTTGTTCCTTGCGCTGAACTGGAAGTTGTTCTGGGGAAGGAAGATGATGCTTTAAAATCTTATGAGAAGATTCTTGCACTGGACAATAATAATCTGGCTGCCAACATTTATATTGGAAACTACTATTTCTTTACTGCCGACAAAGAAAAACGAACGCTGGATAAAGAGTTTAAGAAGGTGGAAACACCAACGAGAATGCAATATGCGAATTATAGAAATGAGCTGGCACGTTTGGTTACCACCGAATATGAGAAAGCCAAAGCTCATCTGGAAAAGGTTATCAGTCAGTTTCCTTCTTCCGAAGCAAAGAAAACACTGGATAAAATTCATTCAGTAGAATTGGAATCAAATAAATAAGCTTTATTTGTTAATATAAAAATAGCGGTCTGCCTTGAGTAATCAGGACAGACCGCTATTTCTTTATTAATATATATTTTGTATTCTGTAGAATTAACTATAGTATAAACCGTACTTCTTTAAATAAATAGGCCCTTTCTTCGCCCGACACTGTACTCAGAATCAAAACTCCTCCGGGTGCAATACGTGTAATTTTGGCAGAGAATTCGCCATTTTTGTCTGCATATCGATGAAAACCTTCTTTCCTAAATAATGAATTAAAATATCGGCTACAGATTTTTTCTGCCTCTCCTTTTCGTAGCAATTCGTAATAAGCAGAAAGGCGATGAAGTATGTCGGTCAGAATCTCTTCTTTATCCTGAATATCTCCGGTGATTGTTTTCAGGGATATCGGGTTTGGTGCATTACTCACAAACACATCCTGATTGATATTAATCCCTATTCCAAGAATACTGTGATAAAGCATCATACCTGCAATGTCGTTTTCAATCAACATTCCACAGATTTTTTGTTTATTCCAGTAAATATCGTTGGGCCACTTAATACTAAATCCGGGAGCAAAACGGTCGAGCGATTCTTTTATCGCAAGGCTAGTTATCTGGGAAATAAGGAACTGTTCCCTCGCCTGAACAAAATCGGGCTTCAGCAAGACAGAGAAAAGCAGATTCTTACCCTGTTCACTTTCCCATGAATTCCCCATTTGGCCTCTCCCAGCCGACTGGTATTCGGTTACTACTGTTGTAAACTCGGGTACTGCCTGGTTGGAAAATAAATCACGGAGGTAGACGTTTGTAGAACGAGTCTCCTCTAACCTGATAATATTATATTTCATAGTTTAAGGCAATGCATCATACTCGGCACGTAGCTTCCGGGTAAATTTCTTTATAACTTCTTCGTAGGAATGGTCAATGAGTTGCTTTATCAAAGAATCGCCAACACTCCCATCGAACATTACCTGATTCCAATACTTCTTATTAAAGTGATAAGCCCCTTCAATACCGGAGTACCTCTCGCGAAGTTCAATGGCATATTCCGGATCACATTTCATTGTTATCTTATCGGGGGTCTCAAGATCCATCAATACAAACATCTTATTCATCACCCGGATAACCAACGTTGTTTCATCGAAAGGGAAATCTTCGGTTACTCCTTTCTTTTGCAAACAATATTCTCTGGCCAATTCTATATCCATAATAAAGTATATTTGATTAAACCATTTAATTATTATTACCAAATGGGAGGATAAAAAGCTTCCTCTATATGTTCAATAGCAAAGGAACCTGCTTCTCCAACAACCGTAATAATATCGAAACGAACCGGCAGGTCGACTTGAAAAAACCTGAGATAAGCATCAGCAGCAGAAACAGTACGCCTTATTTTCATTGGAGTAACCGCATCGTGAGGCTCAGCAAACAGTCTGTTTTTCCGTGTTTTTACCTCTACTATAATCAGCTCGTTATCCTTCTCTGCCACAATATCTATCTCCTTATGTCCCCGCCTCCAGTTTTGGTGACGGATAGCATAACCATGAGTAACAAGATACCTTATAGCTTCCTCTTCTCCGCTTTTTCCTAAAATATTGTGCTCTGCCATAGATTGTTTTTGCAAATTTACTGAATTTATTCTTTGTATTTACAGAAGTAAAAGTAATTTTGCAGATAATATGGGAACAAACGACAGGAAGAGATTTAAAACCGCGGCCAATTTGCCAAAACGTCAGCAGCACATTACTTGTTCATTAAGTGATGAAGAGATGCAGATTGTGGAACGCTATCTTAGTAAATATAAGATAGAAAACAAATCTCGCTGGCTGCGTGAGACTGTTCTTCAGTTTGTATATAAAAATATGGAGGAAGATTACCCTACCCTCTTCGGCGAACACGATATGAGACGTTAATATGCTTGACGATACCTATTTTATGAAACAGGCTTTAGTCGAAGCTAAGAAAGCATTCGACAGAGGAGAGATTCCGGTTGGAGCTATTGTAGTGAGCAAAGAAAGAATTATTGCCCGCGCTCATAATCTTACCGAAACGCTAAACGACGTCACCGCTCACGCAGAAATGCAAGCCATTACCGCTGCAGCAAATGTGCTTGGAGGAAAGTATCTTAACGAATGTACTATTTACGTAACCGTAGAGCCTTGTGTGATGTGTGCCGGAGCTATTGCATGGGCACAGACTGCAAAACTGGTTTTCGGTGCTGAGGATGAGAAAAGAGGTTATCAGAAGTATGCTCCTGATGCACTTCACCCCAAAACTGTTGTTGTAAAAGGTATTTTGAAAGAAGAATGCGCTACGTTGATGAAGAGTTTCTTTCAGAAAAGACGTTAGAAGCTATTCCCAAAGAATTTACTTATCTTCCTTTAACTCTTCAAACTCCACATACTCTCCATCATCTTTATCGAAGATCTTTTTATGCTTTGACTTAGAATCTGAAGCAGCACCGGAAGATGTATCACTATGTGTATTTGATGTTTGATCGCCTCCCCCGAAATTATAGCTTCTTGTATGTGATTTACGACCAAATCCGAAAAGAAGACGAAGAATACCGCTGATAATTGACAAACCAAAAACCAGAACGATTATAATAATGAAAAAGAATAAGCTAAATATAGCACCCATGAGCAAATAAGTTTATTTATAATATAGAGTGATATACAACAAGTGTGCCAAACTCTTTGTTTATTTTTTCTTTCCTGTAATTACTGATAGAAGAATATACCAAACAATTACAGCAGCAAAACCTGCAATACCTAAAAAGATAAGTAGAGGAATGCAAACCAGTAGGAAAATGAAACTCACTTTATTATCTTTCCAGGATAGATTCTTGAACTTTAATGAAAACATCGGAATCTCTGAAACCAAAAGGTATGAGAATATAGCCACAAGAGCAAAGAGATATATAGCATTAAAACTATCTGAAACTAAGAAAGAGTGTGCTCCAACAACCAAAGATCCCCAGAAAAGAGCATTTGCTGGAACCGGAAGCCCGATAAATGAACTGGTCTGTCGCTCATCCACATTGAACTTTGCCAATCTTAACGCCGAGAAAACAGAAATTGCAAAAGCCAGATAAGGGAAATAGTCTTCCACACTTACCAGAAAGGAAGGATAATGCATTTCTTTAAATAAAGAAAATATTATAAGCGAAGGCGCAACTCCAAAGCTAACATCATCGGCCAATGAATCTAATTCTTTACCAATTTTTGAATATGCATGAAGCGAGCGCGCCAGAAATCCGTCAAAGAAATCAAAAACAGCGCTCAATACTATAAAAAGCATCGCCATTTCATATTCTGCTTCAAAAGCCATTACCGCTGCAATACAGCCGGAAAACAAATTTAAGCAAGTAACAGAATTAGGAATGTGACGAGTTATAGAGTTTGCCATTACAATAATTATTTCAGTTTTGCTAATATAGTCTGGTTACCTACTGTCAATTGTCCCATCTTAACAAGCACTTCTGTGCCAAGAGGAAGATAAACATCAACACGGGAACCAAATTTAATAAATCCCATATGCTCATCAATATAACATTCTTCGCCAGCCTCAGCATAAGTTACGATGCGTCTTGCCATAGCACCGGCAATTTGTCTTACCAATATCTCAACACCTTCAGGAGTTTCTATAATAACAGTAGAACGTTCATTATCTGTACTTGCCTTTGGCAACCAAGCCTTCATAAACTTACCATCCTGATGACTTACATGTTTTACAGTTCCGTCAACAGGATACCAGTTGGCATGAACGTTTACAACACTCATAAAGATTGAAATCATTAAGCGCTTGTCGTGAAAATAGTCATTTTCATCAACCTCTTCCACAACCACAATCTTTCCGTCTGCAGGTGCTACTACAACACTAGTTGTATCTTCCCCAAATAAACGGATAGGGCAACGAAAGAAATTCACCATCAATCCATAAATAGCAATACTTACAACTGCTAATGGATAAAATAGTAATTTGCAATCAACATAGTAATAAACAAGGCTATTAATAACAAGAAAAAAAAGTAACCCTATTGCCAAAATATGAGTACCTTCTCTGTGAATTCTTATTTTCTTTAATTTTTTAAGTCGACCCATCAGTCCTTTTTAATGATTTTATGGCGCAAAAATAATCTTAATTTGATAAGCTACCAAGTAAATTATCATAGAAATAAATAAAAATGCTTCTTTTCTTATAAAAAACATTTATGTTGATAACTTTTAGTGAATTCATTTTTTTGAAAGTCGAAAGCTAAGTATCTTTGAAAACCATTTTATTTATGGTTGGGATTATTTTTTAAAATTTTTAGTTAATATGCAAGATTTTGTTCATTTACATGTTCACTCACAATATTCTATCCTCGATGGGCAAGCTTCCGTCAAAGCTTTAGTTGATAAAGCTATAGACAACGGAATGAAAGGAATTGCTTTAACCGACCATGGAAACATGTTTGGAGTAAAAGAGTTCTTCAATTATGTAAAGAAGAAAAACGGAGGTGCAAACGGCGAGATAAAAGATCTTAAAAAGAAAATTTCTCAGCTCGAATCAGGAGAACTTGCATCCGAAGATAAAGAAAACGAGATCAACAACTGCAAAAAACAATTAGAAGCCGCTAAGAAGAAATTATTTAAACCGATTATCGGCTGCGAAATGTATGTGGCAAAACGTACTCTTGATAAGAAAGAAGGCAAACAAGATCAAAGTGGGTATCACTTAATTGTACTTGCAAAGAACGAAAAAGGCTATCATAATCTGATAAAGTTGGTTTCTAAAGCATGGACTGATGGTTATTACTATCGTCCGCGTACTGACAGAACTGAATTAGAGAAATATCACGAAGGACTAATTGTATCTTCTGCTTGCCTAGGAGGTGAAGTTCCTCAGAAAATCAGAAAGCAGCAAATAGAGGACGCTGAAGAGGCTATCCGTTGGTACAAGAATCTTTTTGGCGACGACTTCTATCTGGAATTACAACGCCATAAAGCTACTGCGCCAAGGGCTAACCATGAAGCTTTTGCTCTTCAGTCAATGGTGAATCCTGAGATTATAAGACTTTCCCAAAAATATAATGTAAAGCTTATTTGTACAAACGACGTACACTTTGTGGACGAAGAAAATGCGGAAGCACACGACCGTTTGATTTGCCTCAGTACAGGTAAAGATCTGGATGATCCTAACCGTATGCTCTATTCCAAACAGGAATGGATGAAAACCAGGGAGGAGATGAATGAAGTCTTTGCTGATGTTCCGGAAGCTCTTTCCAATACAGTGGATATATGCAACCAGGTGGAATTCTATACTATCGACCACGGCCCTATCCTTCCTAACTTCCCAAAACCAGCAGGATTTGATAACGACGACGATTATCTGAAGTACCTCACTTACGAGGGGGCAAAGAAGCGTTGGGGAGAAATGAATGAGGAACAAAAGGAACGTGTGGATTTTGAGTTGGCTACAATTAAGCACATGGGATTCCCCGGGTACTTCCTTATTGTACAAGACTTCATTGCTGCAGCAAGAGATATGGGTGTATCTGTTGGACCGGGACGTGGTTCGGCAGCGGGCTCGGCTGTAGCGTATTGTTTGGGAATTACTCAGTTAGACCCTATCAAGTATGACTTACTGTTCGAACGTTTCCTGAATCCTGACCGTATTTCACTGCCGGATATTGATATCGACTTTGATGATGACGGCCGTGGTGAGGTGCTTCGTTGGGTTACAGATAAATATGGCTACGAGAAAGTAGCCCACATTATTACTTACGGTACAATGGCTACCAAGCTGGCCATCAAGGATGTGGCGCGTGTACAGAAATTGCCTTTGTCTGAATCGGACAGACTAACCAAGTTAATCCCCGACAGACTGCCGGAAGTAAATGGAAAGAATCCTAAAATTAATTTAAAGAACTGTATCGCTGCAATCCCTGAGTTACAGGAGGCTTGCAACTCTTACGATCCTTTGGTAAGAGATACCATGAAATACGCACAAATGCTGGAAGGTAATGTGCGCAACACGGGTGTTCATGCCTGCGGAACCATTATCTGCCGTGATGATATTACGGATTGGGTGCCAGTAAGTACGGCGGATGATAAAGAAACAGGCGAAAAGATGCTGGTTACCCAGTATGAAGGCTCGGTTATTGAGGATACGGGATTGATCAAGATGGACTTCCTGGGACTTAAAACCCTATCAATTATAAAGGAAGCCATTGTAAATATTCGTTTACACCAGGGAATAGATCTGGATATTGATACTATTTCCACAGAAGATGAACCTACTTACAAACTATATAGTGAAGGAAGAACTATCGGGACCTTCCAGTTTGAGTCGCCCGGTATGCAAAAATACCTGAAAGAGCTTCAACCTAGTACTTTTGAAGATCTTATCGCGATGAATGCGCTTTACCGTCCGGGGCCAATGGACTATATCCCTCAGTTCATCGACCGTAAACATGGTCGTGAACCCATTATATATGACATACCAGTAATGGAAAAGTATCTTAAGGATACTTATGGTATTACGGTATATCAGGAACAGGTGATGCTTTTATCCAGACTTCTTGCGAATTTTACCCGTGGAGAATCGGATACATTGCGTAAAGCAATGGGTAAAAAGCTGAAAGATAAGCTGGATCACCTGAAACCTCTGTTCCTGGAAGGAGGACAGAAAAACGGTCATGACCCTAAAGTTCTTGAAAAAATTTGGGGAGACTGGGAAAAGTTCGCCTCTTATGCGTTCAATAAATCTCATGCAACCTGCTACTCATGGGTAGCTTATCAGACTGCATATCTAAAAGCCAACTACCCATCCGAGTATATGGCTGCCGTTCTGAGCCGGAATATCTCAAATATTACAGATATCACAAGGTTCATGGACGAATGTAAAGCAATGGGGATTCTTGTTCTGGGACCGGATGTTAATGAAAGTAATCTGAAATTCACGGTTAACAAAGAGGGAAATATTCGCTTTGGACTGGGAGCTATCAAGGGTGTAGGAGAAAACGCGGTGGAAGCAATTATTCAAGAACGAGAGAAAAATGGTCCGTTTGCCGGAATTTTCGATTTTGTTCAGCGGGTAAACTTAACCGCCTGCAACAAGAAGAATCTTGAAAACATAGCTCTTGCCGGTGGTTTCGATAATTTCCCTGAATTAAAAAGAGAGCAATTCTTTGCTGTAAATACAAAAGGAGAAACGTTCCTTGAAACACTAGTCCGTTACGGTAACAAGTTCCAGTTGGACAGAGAACAAGCTGCGAACTCTCTTTTCGGCGGAGATAATGTTATAGATATTGCAACACCCGAAATATTGCCGGCAGAAAGATGGAGCGACCTTGAACGTCTTAATAAAGAAAAAGAATTGGTTGGTATCTACCTTTCAGCTCACCCACTTGATGAGTACTCTATTATTTTAAAGGATGTATGTAATACCAAAATGGTAGATTTCTCAGACCGAGCATCCCTTGCCAACAAGGAGCTAACCTTTGGAGGAATAGTAACAAACGTTCGAGAAGGAATGGGAAAAACCGGAAAGCCTTATGCAATAGTCAAGTTTGAAGACTTCTCCGGTTCTAATGAACTGCCTTTCTTCGGCAACGACTATATTGAATGGCGTAACTTTCTTTCCGTGGGAATGTTCTTATATATCAAAGGCCGTTGTCAGCCACGTCAATGGAAGCCCGACGAGCTGGATATTAAAATAACATCTATGGAGCTGCTTCCCGATGTAAAGGAAACATTAATAGAAAAGATGACAATCTTTATCCCATTGAAAGCTTTAGATCAGCAGGTTGTGACAGAACTTTCTATTTTAAGCAATGAAAGTCCGGGAAAGACAGAGCTTTTCTTTAAAATCTTTGATGATGAATCAAATTATTCGGTTGAATTTATGGCTCGTTCCACTAAATTATCAGTTGGAAAAAAAATCGTCAATTATATAAATGAACATCCCGAACTTGAATATCATATTAATTAATATTATATTTGCATCATATACGTTTAATAAAAAAAGGATAATATTATGGCATTAGCAATAACAGACAATAATTTTGAAGAATTACTTCAAAGCGAAAAACCTTTAGTAGTAGATTTCTGGGCAACCTGGTGTGGACCTTGCAAACAAATAGGACCTGCAATCGAAGAATTAGCTTCAGAATACGAAGGAAAAGTAACTATTGGAAAATGTGACATTGAAGAGAACGACGATCTAGTATCAAAATTCGGAATCCGTAATGTTCCTACTGTATTGTTTATTAAGAATGGCGAAGTTGTTGATAAACAAGTTGGAGCAGCTGCGAAATCTGTTTTCCAGGCAAAGATTGATTCTTTACTGTAATTCAATAATAAATTTTATAAAGACTCTCAAAACAAACTTAGATTATGGGCTTAGAAGATGATTTCTTATTGGAAGATGAAGACGACGAAAAGACCGTTGAATTCATTAAGAACTTTTTGCCACAAGACTTGAAAGACAAGTTTACTGACGATGAGCTCTATTATTTCCTCGACGTGATGGTGGATTACTATTCTACAAGCGGATGTTTGGATGCACAACCGGATGCTGATGGATATGTAAATATCGATCAGGACGAAATCGTGGAATACATCGTAAAAGAGGCAAAAAAAGATGGTATGGGAGAGTTTAATCCCGAAGATATTCTCTTTGTTGTTCAAGGAGAAATGGAATATGGGAATTCATTGGGTCAGGTTGATTAACCTTACTTAATAACTAGTCCAGAATCCCTCTATTAGGAGGATAAAATACATTTCAGTCCGTTGCAAGGATAAGCTTGCAACGGACTGTTTTTATATTGGAAATAGTATTAGTTCCCCACTAGAAGTATTACTTTGACCTCCTTATTTCTGTTGATTAACTTCACTTGCAGCTTTAATCCGAGCATCTCTATGGGCAGCATCTTTACCTATTTGATAAGAAAGATAAAAAGCAACTAAAAGCAGCAACAAAAATGCTACAAACGGTGAAATATATTTTTTATCTGATCTCATATTAATACTATACTTTTTGAATTAATTAAGAGAGTTATTTTTTATAATCGAAATCGTAATGCCAACTACTTCTAATTGCTTCTGCCTCACCAGCTCGTTCCTGACCTTGAGGTATTATACATGAAACACTTAAATATAGAGGTACCGTATCAACTTCTGCCTGTAAAGTCTTTCCCTTTAATTTAACGACTACATTCTTAGGAACTCCACGATTGTATTTTAATCTATATAACACCCCAACATAATATAAGCTATCTATTTTGTTATAATAATTATAACACAAGCCTTCTTTTAAATGATTCATGTAATTACCTAAGCTATCTAAATCTCTAACAGAACGAACAGTGCGAGGATAATTTCCAGCACACAAAAAACCCAACGGAACGTTTTTATACCTATCAACACCCTGGAATACTGAGGATATATTCTTATTCTCAAAATCCATAACCTCGATAGATTCCACTTTTTCTGCAATGCCATGTGCAAAAGGTGGAATTCTACCCATCCACCTTCGTTCTGGATTGCATTCCTTACATTTAAGGGTTAAAAGATAGGTCTTGCTGCCACAAGCAGAATCATCAAGCACAACTTCTCGCATATCTACACTTTCTATCCTATAATTGAAATAGTATGTCCAAAAATGGCTATGATACCAGAATCCTATGATTCCACCAATCACAACAATTACAATAAGAACAATTATAATAAGAACTTTTATAATTGACGATATTATTTTTTTCTTATTCATATATTATTATTATTTTCTTTTCATTATATAAAGAGTACAAATATTTGAATCATTAGAAATAAGTAGTTTACCATCAGAATAATATTCTACTTTACTACCACCAGTTGCGTTTGTAATTTAAACATAATGTGCAAATGTATAAAATAAAGAAATATAATACATATATCTAGTAAAGATTATTATTATTTGATATTATTGGGACATATTAGTATAAAAGAACTTTGTTAATCAACAAAGTTCAAACATAATTTAGGATGTTTAAGAAATGGCTAGTCTCTTTGTACAAAAATAAAAAAAACAGAAGTCCAACATTACAACTTACGCAGGGCATCTGAATTGAACAAATTATGCTCGAAAAGGTGAGGGATGACCCTTTTTGTGAGGGTAAAGTGATGGATAAAAAAGCTACCATCACCCATTATTTCTTTCGTATTCAGCATATTACAACAAAAGAGTGAGGGAGTGATGGTAGCTTTCTGCTTTTCATTTATAGTTTGCAAAACACAAAGAAAATACAGAAAGTTAGTTTCTCTGAAAACCATTCACCAATCTTCCCAGATTATTCACCAATAAAATTCAGCCATTCACCAATGGATTTTATTTATTGGTGAATGGTTTACGGCGTCACTTTTCTGATATTTGTGGTAGTAGTTGATAACACCACTTAATACCGGATTGATTTCATGAGTAATATGTTCCAGCATAGTGTATCTCTTTTATGCAGATGCTAGTTCTGAAGCTTTTTCCCATACTGTTCTTTATTACTTTTCTGAATAACCGCTTATGATTTATTTATTTTTTATTTAGTTAGTATTATGAACACACCCATGCCCCATCAGGATTTTGTTTTGCTCCTGTAAATGCACCACCACAAACCCAAGTACCATCAGGATTTTGTTTTGCTCCTGTAAATTCACCACCACAAACCCAAGTACCGTCTGGGTTCTGTTTTGCTCCTGTGAATGCTCCACCACAAATCCAAGTACCGTCTGGATTCTGTTTTGCTCCTGTAAATGCACCACCACAAACCCAAGTACCGTCTGGGTTCTGTTTTGCTCCTGTGAATGCTCCACCACAAATCCAAGTACCGTCTGGATTCTGTTTTGCTCCTGTAAATCCTTTAATTTTAGTTGTTTCTTCCATGATAGATAATTTTAAATGGTTATTTCTATTTTCTTAATTACGCATAACGACAGATATTAAGGGTATTTGACGGTTTTCGGGAGCATTCACTTTCGCCCTGCGACAAGGTGAATGTAGGCGCAAAACCCGCTAAGTACGAATTTGGCCTACCTATGCGCATAGAGCGGGGGTTATGGGCTAGGCCTTTCTTTGTCATTTTACCAATGTGTCAGGAATTAAATAGAGATTGTTTTTTGCTCTAGATAGGGCTACATATAATTTATTCCTTGTTATTGGTTTTAATTCATTCAATTTGTCTTTTGTATATTGGTCAAGAGTCGTTTTATTTAGTATCGTACAAACATCAAAATACTTATTTTCTCCTTTGCTATCGCCCCAGTTTCGAGAAAAACAATTATACTTGTAATGTTCTTGATAGAATAGCTTTACAATATTTGTGTCATTTAAAAATTCAGTTGCTTTTTCTTTGTCATTAATGAATTCAACTACAGTTTCATCTGTTCTATGAGATTCTATTGCAATTCCTAATTTATCATTAATGAATTTGCAGACAGTTGGACTACAACGAAAACTTTTTGATAGAGTCAATTTGTCTACCTTTAATCCCATTTTTTCGAACTGTTTTATATAGGTTTCAAAATTATCATGTAGAGTAGAATTTGTTTTACCGTCTCTACTTGTATCAAAAGTATGTTGAAAAAAATCACCTACATAAATATGTTCTACTTTTGATTTCGATATAGATTTTAATAGGTTGAAGTCGTTACCACCAAAATCTTGTATTTCATCTATAAATAGATAATCAAAATACTTAGAGATTCGTTCTATAACATTCTTGTCTTCATTTATCTCAATAATAAGTTTCGATATTCTAGAACTATAAAGTCTATCAAATCTATCAATATAATATCCTCTTTTACTACTTTTCACAAATCTGTCAGAATTAGGCTCATAATTAATTCCTTTTGTCTCTAGTTTTTGGTGTAGAAATGGTTTGTAACAAAATCCATATAAAAATGAGTAATAAGAAAAGAGCTTTATATTCTTAGGAAAGTAACCAAATTTTCTAATAATACCAGCCCTCAAGTTATGCACGTTATTATTCGTATAAGTAATTATCAAAAAACGTTTTTCTTCATTGAGTTGGTTTATCAGATATGTTGTTTTACCTGAACCAGCAACTGCAAAAATTATTCGCTTATCCATTCGATTGCATCAGTTATATATTGTGGAACAATAATAGATTCAGCTTTTTTGTCTAAGAGTTGAAATGCGGCTTCTGCCTTATTTTTAAGCATATAATCCAATGGCGCTAGCGTCCTTCTTCGTGGAGCAAATAACTCATCACAAATCACTTTATTCACAGTGTAAAGTGCTATTTCAAATGTACTAAGTGCAGGATCCGATTCGGAAAATATTTTAATGAAGTTGAATGCAGCAAAGTCACTATAATTATCCACACAATTTGATTGGTAGTCACCATCATTATCCCTTATAATAGCTGTTTTTATATTTAAGGCTTTTGCTATTTCCAAATAACGCTTAAAGCTTGTTCCGTCAACAGAAATTATATGTATTCCTGCAAGTTCTAATTCAACAGTTTTGACGGTTTTGTAAAAGGATTCCATAAGAATAAACTCTGCATCACCCTCAACAAGAATAACTTTCTGTGAAAGTACAAATTCAAGAATATTATTATCAGGAGCTTTTATAAAATATTTAGCAGTGTCTACATCAATACTCTTTAAAAGAACAGGTGTACTACTGTTACTATTTAATAGAATTGAGTTTCTAAGATTTAATCTGGTGCTGATTAAGTTGCTATGAGTTGAAATAATTATTTGTTTTTGGGAAGAGCCACTAATCTCACGAATTAATCTTTTCATGTTGGTATGGCTTAAATGATTTTCAGGTTCCTCTAAAAGAATTATATCAATGCTTTCCTCAGTTCTGCTCAATGCAAACTTCGTTTTGATAAAGCACTGAATTCCTTTTCCCTTATTTTCAATGCTTATATTATTTTCGGTTAATGTCAAATCCGTTTCCAGATTTGATTTTGAATTGCTTCTAATTGAAAAATCGTAATCTTGTACTTTGCTGTTTAGTGAAGTTAAAACCGTGTTTTTATAGGTTTCTTTATGTTTTCTGTATTCATTCTGGTGAATGTTTTTTTCCACTGAACTTGAAAATACATTGTACATGTCTTTAACGTATTCTTTAATTGCATATTCAGTACTAATTTGGCTATTATCAACTAGAATGTGTCTTAAATACTTTTTATATCCAGAATAGGTTTCTCCAGAGAAAGTAGAAAACTTAATATTATAAAATTCAAAGGGGAATACTGGTTCAGGTTGTAAAAGAATAGCTTTGATATCTTTGCTTATATCATCGTTTGGTACAATTTCAAGTTTCAATCCGTCACAAATAATTTCGTCAGAGTTATTTTTTCCTGAAAGTTCAAAGTTATGTTGCTCGTTAAAATAAACTTCTATAAATACAGTTGGTAATTTTTCATATTTCTTGTCCGAAGATAAATAATCAGATATGACTGTGGCATTAAATATGTTTTCTAAACCAAAGGTTTCTACTTTACCTCTACTACCACTTAAAACAAGATTTATTGCTTCAATTAATGTGCTTTTGCCAGATTCATTATCTCCTACGAGAATGTTCTTATTTTCAACAAAATCAACAGTGAAAGTTTTAAACCTTTTGAAGTTTTTTAGTTTAATCTTCGAGATAAATTTCATACTATTGCAATTTTAGTTAACGTTGTATCGTTCTTTATTCTTTCTTTTAGCCTTGCACCTAATCGAGTCAAGCCAAGGGATCCCACTTCAACGTCCTCACGAAACCCTACTTAATAGTCTCCACCACACAGTTCTTCATGTTATTAAATCACCTAAAATTAATTCATCTGGTTGAATAATCTCTCAGACACACTACTAATTTATAGATATATCAATCCCCTGTGTGCAAACAGGTTGGAATTCTCTTTGTATTTCGTTCGCAGGTAGTTGACTGCTGCTAGTTATTAGCATAAGCTGTGCACTTTTTTAGTCTTTTACGGTGTATAACTTAATTTGCAAATGTATTAAAAAATACATTACAATCAATCAAACAAACTTAATATTTTAAGTATTTCTTTTCATTTACATACGTGTGTATTTCTGTCATCTTTGAACCCTATTTTTTCCACTTTCAGTAATTAGCAAAAGAAAGAGGGTGGAATGGAATAGCTAGTTGTCAGCAATAAAATATTAAAAGCCTAAATAAGATGACGGGATTTAATCTCTAAATACTTATTTATAACATCGACCGACAATTTATCGGGCGTAGTGAGTAATGAGTAAACGGCATGTTGTTTCAGGGTAGAGACCACCAACCGCTTTTCGAAAGCAAACTTTTCGGCTATTGTTTGCTGACAATACTCCTCAGTAGTGCCGGGATTCTTCTCTATAAAAGTATTCAGCTCGGCATTTTCAAAGAAAACAACCAGCACCAGATGCTGACGTGCCAGCTGACGAAGGTAGCTCAGTTGACGACCCATACCTACAATACTGTCAAAATTGGTATAGATAATAAGGAAACTTCGTTTGCTAATGTGTTTGTTCAGATGAATATAGAGCGAAGAATAGTCGCTTTCTCCAAAGGTTGTGCTCTGGTTATACAGATTTTCAAGCAATAGTTGCATCTGTCCCTCCTTTTTAGAGGCAGGAACAAAAGAGTCGAACTGCCGTTCAAAGGTTATCAGTCCGGCGTTATCATCCTTATGAATGGCAATATACGAAAGAACGAGTGAAGCATTAATGGCATAATCAAGCAAAGTCATTCCCTGAAAGGCCGATTGCATCACCCTCCCCTTGTCAATAACATTATATATATGTTGCGACCTTTCACTTTGAAAGGTATTTACCATTAGTTGATGCCTGCGTGCAGTGGCTTTCCAATTGATAGTACGGTAATCATCTCCCTTTACATACTCCTTTATCTGTTCGAACTCTGTATGATGCCCTAACTGTCTCACCTTTTTAATTCCAATTTCCGTGAGTTTGTTCGACATCGCCATCAACTCATATTCATGAAGCATCAGGTATGACGGGTAAACCTTCACGGAAGCAGGAGTGCCGCAATTATATCTGCGTGCAATCAATCCCAGAGAAGTGCTGGTAAAAATGCGGATTACTCCGAAAGAGTACTCCCCTCTTTTCACCGGACAGAGGTTATACTCTATCGTTTTACTCTTATTTGCATCCAGGCTCAGGTGAAAAGCCACATCGCGGCGCTGAAAAATAACGGGAATCTCATCAATCACTTCCAAATGGACGGTGAACGGGTAGTTATTTTCAATATAAATCTTCACCGGATTATCGTCTCCGTTAGAGAAGCGTTCGGCACAAGAGCGCGAACCATTTATTGAACTTCTCCAGTAAAGCTGCCAGATATCGAAAAGCACAGCCAGAATAAGAGCAAGCACGCCGATTTGTGCCACAAGGAACAGACTTGTAACCATGTAGCCAGTTCCCAATAGCAGAATAAGGACGATGCAAAACAGATAAAACCTCTTAGTCAGAAACATAATTTTTTATTTCGGAACTTCTACTTTATCAATTAATCTCCGGGTAACCTTTACGGCAGAGTAGCCTTCCATTTCAGCCTCAGCAGTAAGCAAAAGGCGGTGATGCAGCACCGGAACAGCAATAAATTTAATATCCTCGGGCGTTACAAAATCTCTTCCCTGCAATATGGCGAATGCCTTTGCCGCCTGAAGCACACAGACAGAAGCACGGGGCGAAGCTCCCAAATACACAGATTTGCTGGTTCTTGTCTGTTGAATAATCAATGCTATATATCGAAGTAATGTGGCATCCACATATACTTGTTTTACCAGATTCCTTAATGAAAGAAGCTCTTCTTTCTTCAGCACAGGCTTCACGCTACGCAATTTCACAAAGTCGGTTTGTTTATGATGTCGTTCAAGAATCGCTACTTCATCTTCCAAAGAAGGATAATCAAGCGTCACCTTCATCAAAAACCTGTCGATCTGTGCTTCGGGAAGTTTATACGTTCCTTCTTGCTCTACAGGATTCTGGGTTGCAAGAATTGTATAAAGATCGCCCATCTGAAAAGTAGAGCCATCAATGGTAATCTGCCTTTCCTCCATCACCTCAAAGAGAGCCGACTGAGTTTTTGCCGGAGCACGGTTTATCTCATCCACAAGAATCACATCGCCAAAAAGCGGTCCGCGATGAAAGTCGAAGGTATTTTTCTGCATATTAAAGACAGTTGTTCCCAGCACATCCGAAGGCATTAAATCCGGAGTAAACTGAATGCGCGAAAAATCAGCGTCTATTAACTTTGCAACGAGTTTCGCCAGTAATGTTTTGGCAACTCCGGGCACTCCTTCTATAAGAACATGTCCGTTTGCAAGTATGGTGGTAAGAATTAAGTCCACAGCTATGTCCTGCCCCACAATAGTCTCCGCAATACAGCTTTTAAGTTCACGGATCTTTTCCGAAAATTCAGTCAAGTCTATTCTGCTCGTTGTATCTTCCATAATCTGTTATTTATTGGAATTAGTTATAATTTCATTCATTCGGTCAATATAATCTTTCAAGGTCTTTTCATCAATCGGTATATCATACTGAAGTAACTCCAGTTCTTTCAGTATTTTGTAAATTCTTTCCGCCTCCATTCCTGTTTTGTTGGATAGTCTATGACAAAGATCCATTGTTAGTGTCTCCTCTTCAATATCTATGTAGGTTTCCTTTTTGAGTGCTTTTGCAAAATGCACCTTTTTTTTACGCAATATTCCAAGGTAATCTTTCTTCTGATGATACAATGTACCTATTTGTTTAATAAAGTCGAGCGTTGTGTTTACCGGAGGTTCTATAACAGGAATAATCCGTTGCCGTCTTTTTGCATTGAAGCGCATAAACAGAATCAGTACAAACATAGACAAGTAAATACTCCATCTTAATGGAGGCTGACTTAAGAAATAGCGAAGTGGCGTTTCTTTTGCTTCACTCTTGGTCTCAGAAGAATCAAAACGAACCAAAGGCATTCCTTTCATGTAAGAAAGCAGACTAAACACGTAACCGGCATTCTGCTGATCCAACATCCCGTAATTGGTAAATAACAAGGGTGTTGAGACCAAAAAAAGTTCACCTTTTCCAACATTCTTGCTAAAAGCAACAGGGAAGCCTTCTCTGTTTTTTGCCAATACGGTAGAAGGTATCTCCGAAAGCCAGGTATGCTTCCTTTTATCTTTCGATTTATCCTTCATCTTTGGTTCATCAGGAGTAACTTGCGAGAAAAAATCGGTGCATATTTGGGGATAAAATCTGTAAACTTTGCACGGCAAAGCTGAATTACACAGAAACAATGGTTTTCTTTTCCTTGTATGCTGTGTCATCGCTTTTACATCATTATAAGCTATAAAGGAATTATGAGCAGTAATTCGCAATGAGTCTACTAAATAAGGCGAAAAAGTGGAAGATACAAACATTATTTTATTACCCTTTCGCAAAAGACTTATCATAGAGCGGAATTGCAATGAATCCATAAAAGCATAATCTGACAAAACTAAAAAAGCCTTCGGCCTGGCAGTTGAGTCATTATTCAGCAGAAAGAAGGTTTTATCCGAAAGCGAATAGTTTCCTTTCAGGGAAGAAGATAACACATCATCAAAAACGAAGCATCCAAAAGGCTGTTTATCATTTTTGCTAAAAGAAGCATTCCAGGAAAATTCCTTGGTAAAGCTTTGCTCAAAATAAAACATTACAGGGATAAGGAGCAGAATAAAAACAATAAATTTAAGATTGCCTTTCACCAATTTCCTCCTTTCCATATTATCTGCTGAAGATTTTTAACCGTTTCGTAAGTAGATTCCGTTGCTTCAAAATTTCCATAACGAACCATCAGGAAACGGTTGGTTAGTTGGCGGAACTCATCACTCACTCCTTTGCGTTTCATTTCATACAAATACTCTGTCGGTGTTTTATAAGTCTGCCAGTCTATGCATTTGAAATCGGACAGATGTTTTAATGTCTCCAAATAAACCAGTCTAACAGCCAGTTGATAATCTTTTCGGCCCAAAGCATTGTTTATTTCGCTGTTAAAGTCTACCCCGTAAATGGTTTCTTCTTCCACGTTATATTTCAAAAACTTCTTTTCTCTGTAAAAAAGTTCGGGCCGTTTCTTATAAACAACGAAGATTAGCAATAAAATGAACAGAACAAAAATCACAGCCAATATTGTTCCGGAATACTTCTCAGCAATCACACTTCCAAAAAGGTTATGAATCAGCTCACGGAACCAATTTATAACTATCTCGTATAAATTAAAATTCTTGTGAACCAACTGTGAATTATAATCAAAATGACTATCTGCCTGATAGCGCGCTATCTTTGCAGTATCATAGAGTAAAGTATCCGTAGTGTGCATCTAATAGTTATAATTGCTCAAAATTGTCAATGTCTTCATTTACAGATACCGAGTCTTTGGCTTCCAATGCACTGAAATAATGAAAAGCTGCACCAACAAAAATGAAGATTCCGGCAAGATAAGTACCAAAAGCCTGAAGAGCAGCAAGAACATAGGTAACAAAATCTACCCATACCGAGTTTGATGTTGCAACTCCACCGGTTACCTGCCCCATTATTTTACTTACAAAGAAAACAATGTACCAGGGCAAAAGAGCAACAGTCTTTATTATACTGCTAATTATTCCTAAAACAAGAACCAATAAAAACAATTTGCCCCAGGTAGGGAATCCCAATCTATAAGATTCCTTCAACGCATTATTAGTGCCGCTTCCTTCACCCAATATATAAGCCGGGAAAATAAGTGTTAAGGGAATAATCAAAGCCACTGTTCCGGGGATAATTAAAATGAGCAAATAAGGAAATAAATAAGCCAGAGTACCTACTATTGCCAAATATCCGATTGATATAAACATAACGTATACCATCAGGACAAAGCACTGCTTCATGAATGATATGAAATTATCCTTTATATCAGCTACAGAATATATTTCTGATGTTTCACTGCTCTGATATTTCTGCATCACTGTATATACAATAGCAGCAAGAACACTATGTCCAACCATAAAAAAGAGTGCCAATAATAGGTAATTTATAACGATAGTAGGGCTATATGCCTCTAAGGCTGCAACCGTAGTAGGAGGATGTATTACAGCATCTACCGCAGTAGAGGTGAAGTTGTTCATAAATACCCCCTGCACTATTGATAAAGGCAACAAAACATATAAACATAACTTCACAATGGGCTTCCAATTACCTTTCAGGAAGTCGAATGTAGCTGTTATATTTTCTCCTAAAGTTCTTTTCTGATAAAAATTAATCTTTTTTCTCGGGTAGTTCATAGCGTAATGTTTTTGGTAAATAGAGATAATAATAGAGAACAAATATTAGTGAAAGCAGGATAATTCCTAACCTTAAAAAATCGGGAAGATGAGTGTGACGTGTGATAAACGATTCGAGGAAACCTGCCACAACAAAGATAGGCAGAGTACCAATTACTATTTTCAGGCCACGTTTTGCTCCTTTCATAAAAGCAACTTTCCGGGAATAAGTGCCCGGAAACAGCCAGCTATTACCAAGGGTGAGCCCCGCAGCACCGGCCACTATGATGGCTGATATCTCTAACGTTCCATGAATCCAGATTGCCAGCATAGACTCTCCCAGCAAGCCTTGCTGAAAAAAGAATGCCTGAAATGCTCCAAGCATAACTCCGTTCTTAAACAAAAGATATCCTGAACCAAATCCGGTTAACAAACCCATAACGAATGTATACAGCGAGACACCTATATTATTTAAGGTGATTCCCAGAAACATTGAAACTTCAGGCGATCCACTATAAACAGCCATTGGAGCACCGTTTTTTATATTATTCAAAGTCATATCTACATAGCCGTCGCCCAAAATCAGGCGAATAAAAGTATCATCGTTCATTGTTGAAACAACACCAACAAATACACTTATTGCAAAAATCAGAAAAGAATAGAACAACTCCTTTCGTGAATTCAGCATAACAAGAGGTATCTCTTTAGTCCAGAAAGTAATGATACGAGATCTTTTTTCTTTCTTGCTTTTGTAAATAGAGTTGTGAAGCGCAAAGGCCAGATTATTGAGATAAATTGTTATCCGCGAAGTAGGATAATGACTCTGAGAGAATGACAAATCGGATGTAATATCGGTGTAAGTTGTTGCAAGATGGTCAGGATCAATTTGTTCTGCCTGTTCAACAATCTTTTCAACTTCTTTCCACTTATCTATATTCTGTCGTATAAAAGAGACTTCTTTCATCCGTTTTAATTGTCTTTTTAAATTATTGGATATATATGACAGCAAAAGTAATTATAAATTATATATTTGCAACTTAATTATCAAAGTTTTTCAGACAACATGGCAAATACAACAATTATTACAGGACAATACGTACAAATAAACCAGACTCCTGCAAGTGTAGGCGAAAGAATCATTGCCCGACTGATAGATATGGCAATCATTATCCTTTATCTTCTTGCCATCTTTTCGTTTGCTAAAAATGTTCCAACCTTACCAGCATATCAGGCATGCTTTTTTCTTATTGCTACTCTGCCTGTTCTTTGTTATTCTCTGCTGTTTGAAGTATTTAACCACGGCCAATCTATCGGAAAAATGATTATGAACATGCGAGTTGTTATGGCCGACGGCTCGAGTCCTACCTTTGGGGCTTATTTATTACGCTGGCTACTCTACCTGATAGACTTCACAATTACCGGAGGGTTAGGTCTTATCTTTATCCTGATGACCAAAAAGAGTCAGCGAATTGGCGATCTGGCGGCAGGAACCATGGTAATAAAGCAAAATGATTATCGCAAGATTAAGGTCAGTCTGGACGAATATTCTCACCTGGAAGCCAATTACCATCCGATATTCCCGCAGGCAGGCGACTTGTCTCTGGAACAAATCAACGTCATTGAGAAAGCGCTTAGTGTGGACGGAAAGGAAAGATACAATTACATTGGTCAGTTAAGTGGTAAGATTAAGGAATTATTAGGGATAAACCCCCAAATGAGTGATGAAAAATTCCTTGAAACACTGGTAAAAGATTATCAGTATTACGCTTATGTAGACATCTAAAACTAAGTAATTGAAGCTTGAAAATTACTGATTTACCTGAAAATAAAAGAATACAGCTGCAGCAATTAAAATAAGTCCCAAAGTTCCATAAAACACCCTGGCCCATTTTCTGCCAATGTTCCGAACAACAAACTGCGCATTCTGAGCAGAGAAAAACCAGTTCCAATTAAATAGAGCAGCGAGAATAGAAATAATTCCCGCCACTATGAATAATCCTTGTACTATATATTTTGGATTCATTAATTAGAAAGTTACCAACCGGCTTCCGTCTTCCTGCTCTTCAATGGTTACCTTTACACAATCAAACGGTAAAAGTTCTTCAATCAGTTCCGGCCATTCAATAAAACATAAGGCACCACAATAGAAATAATCTTCGTACCCAAAATCATAAGCTTCTTCTACCTTATTGATGCGATAGAAATCGAAATGATAAATAAGCTCACCACTTTCCGCACGATATTCATTAATGATAGAGAACGAAGGAGAATTTATCACGTCCGACACTCCCATATATTCACATATAGCCTTGATAAAGGTAGTTTTACCAGCACCCATCTTTCCGTAGAAAGCAAACACTGTATTATCGCCCATTGCAGCAATAAATTCACGGGCAGCATCCTTGATATTGTCTAAAGAACTAATTTTAATTTCCATATATAAAGTCTGTATTATCGTTTTTTACTTTGCATTCTTATCAACGGAATAATCATTTCTTCCATGGAGATACCACCATGCTGAAAGGTATTCGCATAATAAGATACATAGTAATTAAAATTGTTTGGATAAGCAAAGAAATCTCTTCCGCCTGCAAAGATATAAGAAGTACTAACATTCGGACAAGGAAGCTGCGCTTTTCTTGGATCTTTTATTTCAAAAACCTCTTTGAGGTTATAGCTTAGATTCTTTCCAAGCTTGTAGCGCAGATTGGAATTCGTGTTTCTATCACCAATTACTTTTATCGGATTATCTACACGTATGGTTCCATGATCTGTAGTGATTATTATCCTGTAATCACTATCCGCAAGAACTTTAAATAGTTCCTTTATTGAAGAATGTCTGAACCACGATAGTGTAATGGATCGATAAGCAGCTTCCGTAGAAGCCAGTTCGCGAACCATTTTCGATTCAGTTCTGGCATGCGAAAGCATATCGATAAAGTTGAGAACAACCACATTTAAGTCATTTGCTTTTAGGTTATTAAGGTTACTCAGTAACTTTTCAACTCCGGCGGAATCATTAATCTTATTATAAGAAAAAGTATTCTTTCGCCTATAACGATCAATATGTGTTTGAATCAGAGGAGCTTCATTCAGGTTTTTGCCCTCTTCTTCATCCTCATCCACCCAAAGATCGGGAAACATTTCGGCAATCTTATTCGGCATCAACCCTGAAAAGATAGCATTCCGCGCATATTGTGTAGCGGTAGGAAGAATGCTAAAATAGAGTTCTTCCTCAAAAGAAAAGTAATCTGCCAGCTCATTGCTCAGCACCCTCCACTGGTCGTACCGGAAATTATCAAGAACAATAAAGAAAACCTTTTCACCGGCATCAAGCACCGGAAATATCTTCTTTTTAAATACATCCGGACTTATTAAAGGTCTGCTTTCCGGGTTGGCAATCCAGTCGAGATAGTTCTTTTTTACGAATTTAATAAAAGCACTGTTGGCCTCAGTTTTCTGTGCAGCAAGCATTTCGGTCATGCTACTTTCCGCTCCTTCCAGTTCCAGTTCCCAATACACCAACCTTTTATACACCTCCATCCAGTCGGTGTAGGTAAAAGAGTCATTAATCTGCATACCAATCTTCCCAAAGTTCTGCTGATAACCGGTATTTGCCACTTCCGTAACCATCTCCTTCTGGTGCAGATTTTTTTTAAGACTCAGTAAAATCTGATTCGGGTTGACCGGTTTTATCAGATAATCGGCAATCTTAGAACCAATTGCCATATCCATAATATTCTCTTCTTCGCTCTTGGTAATCATTACAACCGGCACAGTGGGACAGATTTCCTTAATCAGCGGAAGAGTCTGCAATCCACTAAGTCCGGGCATATTTTCATCCAGAAAAATAAGATCATAGGTAGTTTCCCTGCAAAGATCGAGCGCATCCTGTCCGTTAGTAACAGTACTCACTTCATATCCTTTGCTTTGCAAAAACATAACATGCGGTTTCAGCAAATCTATTTCATCATCAACCCAGAGCAAATGATCGTTCTTCATTTATGGTTTTTCCTTAACTAATTTATTGTTCGTCAGTATTATCCTGCACATCCTTATCTTCGAATACCGGTTCATCTAAAGTATAACCTTTAATCTGCATTTCCGGAATCTTTGAGAAGTGCTTCTGATAGAAATCCTGATAATCGTCAAAGCTATAATATTTTGACAACAATTCATAATTTTGCCGGGAAATAATCAGTGCCCGCATACCACTCAGCTTCCGTGCCATTTCTTTATCCTTGTAAAGCAAACCGGCATATTGGTAAGCCTCATCAAAATTAGTAAATTCCTTTACATGAAGCATTCCAACACCGTTCTTTTTCACAAAAGAGAGATCAAAGTTCTTCACTATAAAACTTGAGAAATTGTAACGAGCCATTTCATACAGCAAAAGATTTTCGTTTACTTTCCCTGCTTCATAAGCCAGAATAAACAAGTAAGGCGTATCCCTTTCGGTACTAAACTTATTCTGAGTTGTATCAGCCACAGCAACCTCCTCTCCCATTTCCGTATTTCTTCTTTCCCAAATAGAGCCGAACATTGTACTTCCCTTTGCCAGAATTCTGCCATCCTGCACGCCCTTAATAATATTGGCAGCCAGTTCTGTTATTTCATTCTTTGGATACTTTGTTACAATATCTTTCAGGGTAGACAGAAACATCTTTTGATTTCCAGATTGCAGCATACCCATAGCATTGAGAAACATAAACTTAGGCATGTGCTGCCCCATGGCATATTTCTTTTGTGCAAGTTCAGCATTCTTCTTCACTTTATCATAATTATTCTTCTGGAAAGCAGCATAAGTCTCTGCGTAAAGTGAATCCTCCAGATGTTTTCCGTGGGTAACGTTGTAAGCATAATCAGGATCGGCAACTGTTACTGCATATTTACTTTTCGGGAATCCCGAGATCAGCTTATCTTTATAAAGTGCAGCCTCAGCCTCTTTTTTCCACCTTGAATTCATCAGATAAAGATTGTAATACACTTCATCCAAACGATTGAAAGATGGGAATTGGGTGTAGAGACGCGAAAAAGTTTTCTGAGCAAGCGGATAATCTTCCAACTTATCCTTACAAATCATTCCCATGTTATACAATCCGTCCGACAAAATATCATTGGATTCCTTCATTGCCTCCTCTGTAAGTGGAATGTGTTGCAGATAAAATTCCGGATTCTTATTATCGGTAACTACAGTATCAGTCAGTGAGGTCTGCGCTTTTTCGCTCACATTAGGGGATTTATCCTTTATTACAGCTTCTTCATTATCATTCTTTTCTTCAGAATCATTGGCAGAAATCACTGTTTTATTTCTTCTCCGCCAGTTATCTTCCAACTTGCGCCGCCCCCATTTACGTTGAAAATCCATTTTCCCCTGTTCCACTAGCTGAGGATTATAAAAGTACCACGACTTATCACCGGTACTCACCACTTTCTGAGCGGTTTGTCTAAGTTCAGGCCGGTCATTCACCACATCTTCTCTTTTTTGCATCAGTTGCTGGCGCTCAGCCTCTTTGCGTTCAGCTTCTTCCTTTCGCTTAACTTCCTTGATAATTTTATCAACAGCCGCCCGTCTTTCAGCATCACTTAAAGAAGCCAGGTGCTGCAAACTATCCTGCAACTGAACATTTACTACATGCGTAACTAGTTCATCGAGCACTTCCGAACGTTTATTTAGTCTTTCGTAATCTGTGTATTCCTTATCAATTAGTCCGATAGCCTCTTTATACGCTTCCTGCGCCTTTACATAATCGGCTTTGTTCCAGTAAAGATCGCCAAGTTTCAGCAAAAGAATACCTTTCTCCATTCCGTTTCTTGTACTCTCTATCGCCCCTTTACTGTACTGTTCAATGGTCTTTACAGTATCTTTCAATGAAAGATAAACATTTCCCATTGCATAATACACCTGATCGAGGTATTCCTTATTCTTCTCATTCCGAGCCATGCCATGCAGCTTACTTATTGCACTACGGGCATTGGAGGATGAAACCACTTCTGTTTGTTTTATCCTTGCATTAAATTCCAGTTCGTAAGGAGGATTTTGTGCAATTGCCTTGCCATAAGACTCGTAAGCTTTCGTGTTATCGGCCAAAGACTGATAAACCTGTCCCAGCAGATAATACTCACGTGCCTTTTGTTTCTTCTTTTTTTCGTACTTAATGATGGTCAGCAGATAAGGAACGGCTTCTTTAAATCTTTTTTGTCGCAGCAGATAGTTACCATACGCAGCCGAGTAATCTGGCATCATACCCGAAGGCAGACTATCATTATTCAGTTTAGTGAGCACCTCCTCCGCATCATAAAACCAATCCATCTCCGTGTAACATCTGGAAAGCCAGACATTTGCTTCAGCCAACACTTTCGGATTTGTATCATACAGACTAGAAATATAGGAGAAAGTAGATGCCGCTTCCAGAAACTCACCTTTGTAAAACTGAGATTTCCCCATCATAATCCAGGCATTATGCAGAAAAGGATTATACTCCTTCTGTGACAACCAGCGTTTTTCTTCAGGAGTCTTTTTTCCGGGCTTGCGTGCCGGCTTTTTCTTGATGGAGTGTAGTTTGATTGCTTTCTGTGATTTCTCGATGGCCCGGTCAAAGTCGCTCTTACCCAGTCCCACTGTCTTTTTATTTTCTATGGGATAAAGAGGTATCATTTCCAGATAACTGTCTTTATTACCCGTTTCAATAGCCTCAACACCTTTTTTATAGGCTTCGTGACCATTAAAATAGACATTATAACGAGTAGTAAAAGAGTGATAAAAACGAGAACCCGCTGTATTCTTTTTTACAGAACAGCCGGCAAGACTAATCAGCAACAGAATGCTTACGATAAGAAATATATTTTTTCCACTCAATCTACCATTCATTTTTTACAGTTCTACTTAAATAAAACTGAACTTTACCGTTTTTATTGTTTCTGCAAACGTAGAAAAGAGCTGCTTATCAACTTACAAACAGCATAAATAATGATGGAGAAAAATATAATTGAGGCTCCCGAAGGTACATTCAGAAAATAAGAAATCAGTAATCCGCCCAAACATCCCAGGTATCCGATAAAGATGGAGATCCATATTATCCGTTTGAAGTTAAACGTAAACAGGTTGGCCGTCATTTGCGGAATGGTAAGCAACGAAAGAACAAGCACAATTCCCACCATTCTTAAACAAAAAACAATGGTCAGGGCAATAAACAGCATCAGGATATATTCAATTAATGCAACCGGAATGCCCTGAGAACGGGCAAACTCCCTGTCGAAAGCTACATATATGATGGGGTGAATGAAGAAAAAGAAGAATGTGGCTAGTACAACAGACAACGTTGCCAACATTATAATATCCAGCTTAGTAATAGTCAATATATTACCAAAAAGAAAAGCTGAAAGGTCGGGCGCAAAGCCTGGAGACAGGAAAGTAAATATAATACCCAGCGCCATACCCAGTGTCCAGAATACAGCAATAGCCGAGTCTTCACGCATATCTTTCCGTTTACTAAGCCAGCTTACTCCAAAGGCGGACAATACAGAAAAGATTGCAGCCGAAAGAATAGGCGAAATACCCGTATAAAGTCCGATACCAATCCCCCCAAAGGAAGCATGAGTTAGCCCTCCACTAATAAAAACCAACCGGCGGGTTACGATATATGTCCCGATAATTCCACAGGCTATGCTTGCAAACAAGGCACCTACCAAAGCATGTTGAAAGAAAGTATATTGAAGAAGATCCATCATCTTTTTATAAAATTAGTTGATAACTGTTAACCTGTAACTTCTTATCTTATAGACTGCTATATATCTTAAATATATATTCAGAATTATTCACACACATTTTTTTGTTATTCCTGCAAAGTTACAGATTTAATTGTATTTTTGCACACACAACATTGTGAAAAACATGAATAACAACAAATACGGCACGTACAAGTTCGGTTTAACTACAGCTTCAGCCTTTGTCATAGCAAATATGATTGGCACAGGAGTTTTCACATCCCTCGGCTTTCAGCTGCTTGGCACCACAAACATAGCCTCCATTCTGCTACTTTGGTTGGTGGGTGGAATAATAGCTCTTTGCGGTGCGCTTGTTTACGGAGAACTTGGTGCTGTAATGCCTCGCTCGGGAGGTGAATACAATTACTTGCGCATTATTTACAACCGCGAACTGGGATTTATGGCCGGATGGGCCTCCCTGATTGTCGGATTTGCCGCCCCGGTAGCATTGGCCAGTATGGCACTAAGCAGTTATCTTACCAGAATGTTTCCTGTACTGAATCCTGTATTGATAGGACTCTTGGTGTTAACCATCATCACCCTCGTTCATGCTTACGATGTTAAGGTGGGAGGCGCCGTACAGCGTTTCTTTACTTTCTTCAAAATACTTGTTATTCTGGGATTCATTATTTGTGGAGTAATAATGCCTGTGGAAAAGCAAAGTTTCACAACCTCCTTCTCTACATTTTCATGGGGAGATGTTTTTTCAACCGGCTTTGCCGTTTCGCTGGTTTGGGTATATTATGCTTACTCCGGATGGAATGCATCAGCCTATATGGCGAACGAGATTAAGAATCCGCAACGCACCATTCCCCGTTCTCTCTTTATCAGCACATTAGTGGTAACCGTTTTATACTTGTGCATAAATGCTGTATTCCTGCTTTCAACCCCTGCCGGAGAAATGAGCGGGCAGCTGGAGGTGGGTTTAATAGCCGCGCAACACATATTCGGAGTTACATTTGGTAACATAATGGGCCTTCTTATAGCTCTTTTATTAATATCAAGCATCAGCTCCATGGTATTTCTGGGACCAAGAGTTTCTCAGGTAATGGGAGAAGACAATTATATTTTGCGCCCTTTAGCCAGAAGATCGGAACGCGGCACACCATACATTGCCATTTGGGTGCAGTATTTTATCAGCGTATTGCTAATTATTACCAACTCTTTTGAGCTGGTAACCAAATATACAGGAATAACCTTATCTTTTTTTGCTCTGATGACGGTTGCGGGTGTCTTTGTACATCGCCGACGCTTTCCCAAAGCCAATCGTCCATACAAGACATGGGGATATCCGGTTACTCCTATTATTTTTATTTTATTAATCGTTTGGTCAATAGTATACCTTGTCCGTGAAGATTTTATCCTGACTTTTATTGAAGGCAAGCAGGATGCTATGTGGATGACACTGATGAGTTTGCTGACTCTCGTATCGGGTGCACTTATTTACCGGACAAACAGATGGGTTGTTTACAAAAGATTAAACTACAAATTAAGTTTTAACAGAGATGGACATTAAGTATGTAATGCTTCTTGCAGCAGGAATGGTACTGACCTTTTCCTCATGCGAGCAGAAAAAAAAGAGTGCAAACGTTGTTGTTGAAGCAGTTTCCGACAGTGATTCTATTCAAAAGACCGACGGGCCGAAGCTGGAAAGTAATGAAGAGCTCAACGATGCCGCCCGCTTCGTAGCAGGTATGCCTATAGAAAACAAGGAAAGCAAGTTATATGAGCTAGCACAGACAGAAGAGTGGAAAAAGCACAGCAAGAATATGGATCAGATATGGAACTCATTCCTGCAATCGGCTCCTAAAGTGATGGCTTTTTCACAAAACGAGCTCGGTACAATAAACAGCGAATATAAAACAATTTTCTACCCTTTTGGAGGGCCTGATTATCTATTTCCAAACACCTTCTTCCCTGATATGGATACCTATTTCCTTATCGGACTGGAACGGGCTGGAAATCCTATAAAAGTTAAGCACCCATCGGTAGCCACCTACCGTTTATACCAGAATGCTGTTTCAGACATTCTGAATTTGAGTTTTTTCCGTACCATAGATATGAAACAGGAACTCTCAAACGATACCATCGACGGTGTAGTTCCCATCATCTCTATGCTGATGGCTCGCTCCGGCAGGGAAATTGTGAGCATCGAGCATAAAAGAATTAACGATGAAGGCGAGATTGTTGGAACAGAGGAAGACGGATCGCCAGTGAATAATCAAAGCAAACTGGTGGAATTTAAGTTCTTCAAGAGTGGAACAAATAAGCTGCAAACACTATACTTCCTGTCAACCGACCTGAGCAATGGTGGCTTTCCAGAGAATAAGCAGTTAATGGCTTACGTAGATAAGCTGGACAAAGCAACAACTGCCTGCTTTATCAAATCGGCCTCTTACCTGATGCACATGACTTATTTCTCAAAAATCCGTGAAGCCATCCTGAGTCATGTTTCGGCTATTATGCAGGACGATTCTGGTATTCCATGGTGTTATTACGATCAGTCTAAATGGGACATCCAACTCTACGGTTCATTCAGCAAGCCAATCAGCATGTTCGGAAAATATCCTCAGCCCGATTTGCGTGAAGCTTATATGACCATGAATCCAAAACCTATCAACTTCCGGATGGGTTATGCACGACAGTCTAACTTACAATTAAGCATCTTAAAAAAACAAAACGAAGAGTAAGATAATCTTTCAGGTTTAGTTCATAGATTGAGCTACTCCTTTCCAATAAAAAGTGTAGATCTAAATTTAATTAAGTCTACACCTTTTTTATTTTTACCCTACACACAAAACAAATTCATTGACCGCAAACAGGCTTAAATATGGCGTTTCAAAAGCTTAGTTATAAGGATAAAGCAGTAAACTGTTGCAGGTTTTCAAAAAATCTGTTATTTTTGCTCATTCGAAACATATAGAAGAACAAATAAACTATAAAACCAATTAAGATGATTGACGTAAACAGTTGTATTAACGACGCAAAAGATAAAATGGACATGGCCATTATGTATCTTGATGAATCACTGGCTCACATTCGCGCCGGTAAAGCTAACACACGAATCCTGGACGGTATCCGCGTAGACTCTTACGGAAGTATGGTTCCTCTAAGCAATGTGGCTGCAATCACCACCCCAGATGCAAAAAGCATCGTAATCAAACCTTGGGATAAAACCATGTTTAGAGTAATCGAAAAAGCAATTATCGATTCAGAGGTTGGTATTATGCCTGAAAACAACGGTGAAGTTATTCGCCTTGGAATTCCACCTCTTACAGAAGAAAGACGTAAAATTTTAGCAAAACAAAGCAGCAAAGACGGAGAAACAGCAAAGATTAGTATCCGTAACGCTCGCCGTGATGGAATTGATCATCTGAAAAAAGGATTGAAAGACGGTTTGGCTGAAGATGAAGAAAAGGATGCTGAAGTACGCTTGCAGAAAGTTCACGATAAGTACATCAAGAAAGTAGACGAAATGATCGCTGCTAAGGAAAAAGAAATTATGACTGTATAAAAAGACTGCTCGGGGAACTGACTTCTGTAGAATTCGGTTCCCTGACGTTTTTAAGCCAATAACAAATAAATAAAAAAAGTGCGCGGATTAGTTATAAAGAACACAGGTAGCTGGTATCAGGTAAAAACCGAAGAAGGTCGTTTGGTAGAGTGTAAAATCAAAGGGAATTTCCGTCTCAAGGGAATCAGAAGCACTAACCCAATTGCCGTAGGCGACAATGTGCAAATTATAATGAATCAGGAAGGCACTGCTTTTATCAGTGAGATTGAGGACAGAAAGAATTATATAGTTCGCCGTTCCTCCAATCTTTCCAAACAATCACATATACTTGCGGCAAACCTCGACCAGTGCCTGCTGGTGGTTACCGTGAATTATCCCGAAACATCTACTATTTTCATTGACCGTTTTCTGGCATCTGCCGAAGCTTACCGTGTACCTGTAAAGCTAGTATTCAACAAAATAGACGCATACAGCGAAGACGAACTGCGTTACCTCGAGGCACTTATCACACTCTATACACAAATAGGCTACCCTTGTTTCAAGATTTCCGCCAGAAACGGAGACGGACTAGAGGAAGTAAAGCAAGCCCTTGAAGGGAACATCACTCTTTTCTCGGGACATTCCGGTGTAGGAAAGTCTACCCTGATCAACTCTCTCCTACCTGATATAGATATAAAAACCGCAGAAATATCAACCTATCACAACAAAGGGATGCACACCACCACCTTCTCAGAAATGTTTTCCGTTACTGGAGATGGATATATTATTGACACCCCAGGAATAAAAGGTTTCGGAACATTCGACATGAAAGACGAAGAAGTGGGCCATTACTTTAAAGAGATATTTGAAACGTCTGACAAATGCAAATATAATAACTGCACTCATCGTCACGAGCCGGGCTGTGCTGTTCGCGAAGCCGTAGAGCAACATCTTATCAGCGAATCACGCTACACTTCTTATCTCAATATTCTGGAAGATAAGGAGGAAGGAAAATATCGCGCTGCTTATTAATCTTTTATTCCTAAAGTTCTTCAGAGCATTTTTAATCCCACAAATAATCTTTTCGGTAACCTTCCATTGTAAATCAGTGGTAGATGATCGGTTTTAGTAGCAGATGAATTGTTTACTATTCTTATCTACCACTAGACTATTACATTTATATTCAGGACATTAACCTCTAAATAGTAGCAGGTGGCAGATGTTTTGAGAAAACTTCAAACTGTTATACTGAATTACTAGATTATTTCACGATTTTATTACTTTAAGAACAAAAGTAGCTGCACCATTATTGTTATATAATAATTGCATATATATTTTATTCACCTAATTTTATTACTACATTTGCATTCGAAAAATATAGAAAAATGCATATAAAGTTAAAGAACACCTACTATATCTTTATTCTAGGATTAACAATTATATTTTATTCATGCGATCGCTTTCACCCAACTCTTACGAAAGCAGAAGCTCTTATGGAAGAACACCCAGATAGTTCTCTATCAATGCTACACAGCATAAAAAACCCGCAAAAGTTATCCGAAAAAGACTATGCACTCTATGCATTACTGGTTACGCAAGCAATGGACAAAAACGACCTTGATCTGACCAAAGATACTTTATCGGACTATGCAGTTCGTTTCTTTGGCCAAAGCAAAGATTCCGTACATGCATACAAAGCTTTTTTTTACGCAGGAAGAGTAAATGAAGAAATGAAAAATGCCAATCAGGCAATAAACTATTATCTCAAGGCAGAAAGTTTTGCAAAAAACAGCAAAGATTATAAATACCTATACCTTATTAATTACTATTTAGGTAACTTATATATTCTACAAAATCTTTTCAAAGACGGTACCAAAACTCATAAAGAAACATATAAATACGCTTTAGCCTTAAATAATAAAACTTATGAATGTCTGTCCTTAAATAGAATAGGATTTGGATATTTCTGTCTAGAGAAAAATGATAGCGCTTTAATTTACATGCTAAAAGCTTTAAAAATAGTTCCTCAAAATAATAAAAATCTTATATCTGATATATACTTTAGAATATGTAGGATATACTGCAAAACATCTAAATATGAAGCAGCATTGCACTATTATAATAAAGTTATGGAATGTAAGCCAAAAGAAGAAGATCTAGGACCTTATTACTCTGCAGCAGGAGAGATCTATTATAAAATAGGAAAATATGATTCTGCTGCTTACTATTTAAAGAAAAGTACAAACAGTAATGACATTTTTACAGTAGCATCAGCATATACACTTTTAGCAGATACATATGAAGCACAAAAAGATATGAGTAAGGCTCTTGATTGCAGTAAGAAATTTAGTCTATATAGAGATACGATTGACGCACAAACTCAAAGTGAAGCGATTATTCAAACACAAGCAATATACAAACATGATAAATTAAAAGATGAAAATCTGCTTTTAAAACAAAATAAAATAGAGAAAAACAAATCTTTTTACAGGCTTAGCTTATTTACTAGTATTCTTATTCTATTGGGAGGTATTTTGTACTTCATAAATTATAAAAGAATACAAAAACAGAAAGAACAAATCAGACGAAATTTAGAGTTATTACAAGAGATAAAAATAGAAGAATTAAAAAAAGAAAAAGAACTTATAAACAAAGAAGCTGAATTAAAAACGGAATTTTATAAACGACTAAATTCAATAAGTATCCCAGGACTTATAAATTCATCCGATAGCAATAAAGAAGAACAATCCAACAATCACATCAAATTAACAGAACAAGATTGGAATAGAATTATTGAAAATACTGATACTGTATTCAATAATTTCACGAAACGCCTAAAAGAAACCTTCCCCAAAATGAATGAGATGGATATTCGCTTGTGTTGCTTAATTAAAGTCCAGTTATCTCAATCTGAAATGGCAGATATTCTAAACATTGAAAAGGTCTCTATTAAAAGAAGAAAATTGCGTATCAGAAAAGATAAAATGATGATAAATGACGGAAGAATATTAGATGAAATTGTTCTGAATTTCTAACTTGTCGCCCATACCCCACAAACAAAATATGAGTAATATTCTATTATACAACAATTTAAACAAAGACAAGCACTTTTTTAATGTCGCCCACTATTCTTTGCAAATCTGTATACATACAATACTTTTGCCTTCGTCAATTTAATTAAAAACAGAATTCAAAAAGCAGGCACAACAAGCCCTATTTTAAAACTATTAAAACAATGAAAAAAATCACATTATTAATCTTCATTTTAGTATCTATAGTTATAGATGCAAATGCACAGTTTGGCGTTAAAGCCGGTTATTCAATGTCAAAATCAACAGGAACGGATGGAAGTTTCCTTCCTGGATTTTATGTTGGAGGGTTATATGATATAAAAGTATCTAAATCATTTTATATCCAGCCACAATTATTGTTTTCATCAGAGGGAACAAAGTACAAGCAAGGAAGCAATACTTATTTAACAGAACACGCTTACTTTGCCGAACTACCGGTTCTTGCCTCATACAGAGTGTATCTAAATAACAATAGCAGTTTTAATTTTAACCTCGGTCCGTATGCTTCTGTTGGTTTATTTGGTAAAACAAAATATGGAAGTATTAAGGAAAATACATTTCAATCTGGTGTAGATCGAGTTGATTATGGTATAAAGGCCGGAATTGATTATGAAATGAATCATTTAATATATTCAATTAGCTACAAACAAGGCTTACAAGACTTTGATATTTACGGAAAGGGAAAAACACTGAACTTATCTGTAGGTATAGGATACAAATTCTAGACTGACTAATACAAAAAAGCCTCGGCTATTCAAGATTGAACGCCGAGGCTTTTCTATCATTAATCTCTTAAATTACTTACAGCTAACACAAATCGGTTTGATTTGTTTGAAGAAGTCGTTACCCTTATTATCAACCAGGATAAATGCAGGGAAGTTTTCAACTTCAATCTTCCAGATAGCTTCCATACCCAATTCAGGATATTCAAGACATTCTACCTTCTTAATGTTATTCTGAGCAAGGATAGCAGCTGGTCCACCAATACTACCTAAGTAGAAACCACCATGCTTCTGGCAAGCATCAGTAACTTGCTGGCTACGGTTACCTTTAGCAATCATAATCATGCTACCACCATTTTCCTGGAACAAATCAACATAAGAGTCCATACGTCCGGCAGTTGTTGGTCCGAAAGAACCAGAAGGCATTCCGGCTGGAGTCTTAGCAGGACCAGCGTAATAGATTGGGTGATCTTTAATGTATTGAGGAAGACCTAAACCCGCTTCGATACGTTCGTTCAGTTTTGCATGTGCAATGTCACGACCAACGATGATTGTTCCGTTCAAAGACAAACGAGTTGAAACAGGATATTTATCAAGTTCCTTCAGGATATCAGCCATTGGTTGGTTCAAGTTGATCTTTACAGCATCACCTTCGCCTGCGTTACGCAATTCTTCAGGGATGTATTGTCCTGGATTATCTTCCATCTTTTCAATCCAGATACCGTCTTTATTGATCTTAGCCTTGATATTTCTATCTGCAGAACAAGATACACCCATACCAACTGGGCAAGAAGCTCCGTGGCGTGGCAAGCGGACAATACGAATATCATGAGCAAAGTATTTACCACCAAACTGCGCACCTAAGCCCATACGTTGAGCTTCAAGAAGTACTTGCTTTTCTAGTTCAACATCACGGAAAGCCTGTCCGCCTTCATTTCCAGAAGTTGGTAAGTTATCGTAATATTTAGCAGAAGCCAGTTTTACAGTTTTCAGGTTAGTTTCAGCAGAAGTTCCACCAATACAGAAAGCAATGTGGTAAGGAGGACAAGCCGCAGTACCAAGAGTTTTCATCTTTTCAACCAAGAAAGGAACCAGTTTACCTGGGTTAAGTAATGCTTTAGTTTCCTGATACAAATATGTTTTGTTGGCCGAGCCACCACCTTTAGCTATGCAAAGGAATTTATACTCAGCACCTTGAACTGCATAAAGATCGATTTGTGCAGGAAGGTTGCATCCTGTATTAATCTCTTTGTACATATCCAAAGGAACGTTCTGAGAATAACGAAGATTCTCTTCTGTGTAAGTCTTATATACACCTTTTGAAAGAGCTTCTTCATCGTTTCCTTCTGTAAAAACCTGCTGACCTTTTTTACCTACAATAATTGCAGTACCGGTATCCTGACAGAAAGGAAGCTTTCCTTTTGCAGCAACTTCTGCATTTCTAAGGAAAGTTAACGCTACAAATTTATCATTTTCACTAGCTTCCGGATCAGAAAGAATCTTAGCTACTTGTTTCTGATGTTCAGGACGTAGCATAAAAGCTACATCACGGAAAGCAGCATTAGCCAACTTTGTTAGTCCTTCTGCATCTACCTTAAGGATTTCTTTTCCTTCGAATTCACTTACTGAAACATGTTCTTTGGTAAGTAAATAATACTCAGTTTCATCTTTTCCCATTGGGAACGGAGCCTGATACTTAAACGGGGGTGTTGCCATATCTTTATTATTTTTAAATAAAATTCGTGCCACAAAGATACTAAAAAACTCTTCTAAGGAATTTGATTAAAGGATAATTCTTCTTAACCAGAGTAAAAAGGAAGATAAAAAACTCATAAATAAACACATAACACTTTTTAACCTTGATTTTTCATTTCTGAAGCAAACTTATAAGGAGGTTTTCTGACAATACGTTTTACTTTTTAAGTTAAAAGGCTGATTATAAGCTGCGGAAAAATTAGTTCCACCACCTATAATAACAAAAAATGCCACCTGTTTTTCCGCAAAGGAAACAGATCGCATTTTCGTTATATATCGGCCAGAAAATCTGGAGAATCAGATTAAAATCCTAGCTTCTTACAGATTCATATTTCGTTTATCATTAAGCTAAATGACCAATTCTATTAATCAGTTCATTGCCCAGAACAGTTTTATCGTCAATATGCTTCAGAACGGCTGTAACAAAAGGATTGCTTTCAAAGACTCCTCTTACCTGCTCAAAATCCTGTTCCTTTTCCTCACGTGAACCGTCGGCACCAAATCCTGTCATGGATGATAATGAGAATTCCTTTTTAGCATCGGCATAAACCATCTTGTCCAATCCAATAACAGCTTCTTTCCACTGATTAACAATATTGATAATATCCTGAACAGTTATCTCATCCGGATTCAGTTTATAGAATTCCTGTATTTTATTATATGCCCATGTCCATTCATAGGTATAATAGTTTTGGTGCATCGTTTCAAAAGAGGTATTCATTTCATCCAGACGGTTAATATCTCCATTCTCAATTCCATCCAATAGTTTATCAACTTCACTTTTGGGAGCAATCAATCCGGAAACATCTACCCACTCGCCCAAACCGATTTCGGTATCCGGCTTTAAGCGGGCACGAATCTCTTCACAATTTTTAAAATCAACACCTTCAAGTCTCTTTATTATTGAATTACCCAAAAACTTTTGTATAGCAATCTCATAAAAACCAATACCTTTATTCAAAGAGCTGTTCTTTATCTTGGCACTTTGGAATGAATAGATTTCGGAAGTTTCACCAGACACCCGTTTCAGTTCTTTCAGAATTTCTCGCCCTTTAAACATTTTCTGAATGGTATACGGACTAAGAAGATTATAATTAATATAATCGAGTTTATTAGGATCTTTACGTTTATCACGTTTCGGCCATTTCTGAGCATCACGAATGGTTCCTACACTTCGCAAATTAACTCCCGGAACCAAGTATGTAGTATTTCCCTGCTCTATCAGATAAGAGAAAGGAAGATTTGAAGTATCGGCATGATTAACATGACGTCCCATCACTAGTGAGAAAGCTCCTACACGTGCCGGCCACAGTATATATGAATCGGAAGTGGTTTTTGCTCCGCGTTCTAATGTTCCTTGATGGATTGGCCCAAGTTTATACATGTGATTACTTTGGTTAGAACCTGAACCTGCATTCATAAACGAAAACATACCCGCAATAAGTAATGTAGATTTATGATGGGTAACAGTAAACGGTCCGGCAAAAATAGCACAAGCTTCACCATTCTCCCCCTGACAGTTGCTAAAGAACAAAGAATCGGAAGCAGAATAGTTATGCCCCAACTGACAAGCTTGCCCCACAAAACAACGACTCAGCATTGTTCCATCATCAACATGAGAACCGGAAGATATTATAAAGTCTTCACAGATTACTCCATATCCAATGTGAACCGGTGCATCTGCATTACTGTTTATGCTACCATTTTTTAAACGACAAGTACCTTCCATATAACAATAATCGCCAATACGAACATTTTTGATGGATCCTGTATTAACAATCATTACATGAGAACCTATTAATCCGATATCAGATGCATGTTTGTTGGAATAGAAGTCTGTGATTTCCTTAATGCGGTTAATCAGTTCCGGACGATGACGATAAAGAGCCAGGATATATGCCTGATGTGCTGAAAGTTTATCATTAATCAGCACTTCACGGCCTCCGGTTTCATTAAGTACTGCAACCTCTACCCCATTACCAAACTTGCTTACTCCATCGACCATTATAATATCTACATTTTCGATGAATGTATGGTCGCCTATCTCGTAGTTTGCAATATAATTCTGAATATTTTCAATACAACAGCAATCACCCACAGTTACATTATGCAGAGTGACATGTCTTAATCCTGCATGTTTCTTTATTCCACCTTTTAAGGTAAACTCGCCATCAAATGATCCTAGCTTAACATTTCCCGAAAAGCGAGTATGATGAACATAAGCTGTATTAAAATCTGATGAAACAAACACATTGTTCCAATCGTCGGCCAAACACGACTGACTTTTCAACTGAAGAATTTCATCCTCAGTAAGTATGCGATACGTTTTCATAAAATTATTTAGATTGTATTTTCAGTTTATTTATTCGCTTATATCTTCATCGTAGATCTGGAAAAGGAAATCATTATAAGGGAATCTCTGTACATGCAGTTCCTTAACCTTTTCATACAACAAATCTTTCAACTCATCAATATTTTCTTTTTCACGGGCAGAGATAAAAATACAGTTCTTATTGAGTTTAGCCATCCATGTACTTTCCAGTTCGTAAAGAGTTCTATTCTCTTTTGTCTTTGGAGTCAGATCATCCTCTTCTTTCTTTATGTAAGTATACGCATCTACTTTATTAAAGACAAGAATACAAGGCTTTCCGCCTCCACCAATATCATTGAGAGTTTTGCTTACCACTTCAATCTGCTCTTCAAATCCCGGGTGAGAGATATCAACAACATGCACTAACAAGTCGGCTTCTCTAACTTCATCCAATGTTGATTTAAAGGATTCAACCAAATCAGTTGGCAATTTGCGGATAAACCCAACAGTGTCTGACAGCAGGAAAGGAAGATTATTAATAATTACCTTACGTACAGTAGTATCGAGTGTGGCAAAAAGTTTATTCTCTGCAAAGACCTCACTCTTGGCCATCAAATTCATTAACGTTGATTTTCCTACGTTTGTATATCCAACCAATGCTACACGGATCATCCTTCCACGATTCTTTCTTTGAGTAGCTTTCTGTCTGTCTATTTCCACCAGTTGCTGTTTAAGAAGAGACATTCTGTTAAGGATAATACGCTTATCCATTTCGAGCTGTGTTTCACCCGGTCCACGAAGCCCCACAGAACCCCCTTTACCACCGCCGGAGCTACCGCTCTGTCGTTCCAAGTGAGTCCATAAACGTGTTAATCGTGGCAACATGTATTTGTACTGTGCCAGCTCTACCTGCGTCTTAGCATTTGCTGTTTGAGCACGCATGGCGAATATATCAAGAATCAGTGAAGTACGGTCGAGTATCTTCACTTGCAGTTCAGCTTCAATATTACGAAGTTGTTTCGCAGAAAGTTCATCATCAAAGATGACCATCCCTATTTCTTCATTTTCGGTAATATACTCTTTTATTTCCTGCAATTTTCCCTTCCCCACAAAGGTTACAGAGTTTGCAGTATCCAGTCTTTGCGTGAATTTACGCACCACCTCCGCCCCTGCCGTCTCGGCAAGAAAAGCAAGTTCCTCAAGGTATTCATTCGTTTTTCTCTCATCCTGTGTCTGGGTGATCAGAGCAACCAAAACAGCCTTCTCTGTTTGCGCTTCGGAAATAACAAATTCTTTCATCGTCTTTATTTATAAATGTGCGCAAATATACATATTCTATGTGAAAAACCTGTACATTTGTTTTTTATTGACACTAAATTTTAGTTTTATGAATACTTTTTCTTTCGTAAGGAATCAAACAATTGGAATCGCTCTCACTTTTTTAAGTGTTACAATGAATAGCTTTTCTCAGATTAACAGTCATCAGCTGAATATTAATCTTACAGCTATACAGAAGAAATCAAATCTACCCGGATTTGCTATCGGAATTATTAAAAATGATTCGGTTATCTTTTCTGAAGGATATGGATTTGCGGACAAGAAAAAAAAACTGCCATATACTCCGGAAACTATTCAGCCAATAGCTTCTGTTAGTAAAACCTTCATTGGATTTGCATTAATGAAGGCTGTAGATCTTGGCTATTTTACTCTCGAAACAGACATAAACGAAATACTACCTTTTAAGATTACTAATCCGAATTATCCAAAGGACAAAATAAAAATCAAAGATCTTGCAACTCATACATCAGGCTTGATTGACAATGATACAACATATATTAAAGCATATTGTTTAGGAAATAAGCCTTCGATGGAGCTAAAGGCCTTTTTAGAAAATTACTATTCGGAAGGAGGAGAATATTACTCAAAAGCTAATTTCGGAAACTCCGAAGCAAGCAAGGAATATAAATATAGTAATATTGCAAGTTCGCTGGCAGCCTACCTAATTGAGATCAAAGCAGGAATACATTTTTATGAATTTACAGATAAATACATATTTAACCCAATGAAGATGAGCAATACTTCATGGTTTTATAATGAAAAGGATGGTTCAAATTATGCCTTACTTTACGAGGTTAACAAACAATCATTGCCCATTTACAAAGAACTTCTAAACAAAGATAAGAGTCTGAAATCTTATTCATGTATAACTTATCCGGATGGTAGTCTGAAAAGCTCTGTAAACGATTTACTAAAGTATCTGAGAATAATGATAGAAGGGTATTCCAACAACTCGGACTTACTTACCCCGGAATCATTTAAAATGCTTTTCGAAAAACAATATAATGATAACACTATGCCGGCAGATATGAGTCCATCAGAACCAAACAGAGCTATTTTCTGGGCATACAACAGAAAAGGTAAGCTATCTCACAACGGAAGCGATCCTGGTATAACCTCATTCATTTCATTCGATCCTAATACTAGAGTAGGTAAAGTGTTACTTATAAATACTCAAATAGAAGGAGATGATAATATTAGGACGGTAGAATTCTGCAAACAGATTATCATGGAAATAGAAAACTTCGAGAAAGGACTTTAATAAAAGCATATTCTTGTAGGCAAAAGAAGTCTGCCATCTGAAATATAATCAAAAAAAAAGAGATTATCTATCACAGATAATCTCTTTTATATTTATGTAAAGTCAAAACTAATAGACAGTTTTACTACCTATTCATTACTTATTTGCAGGATGTGAGTTGGTTGTTGTACGAACATCCCAAAACATTTTTGAATAATAGTTATTTGTTTTATCCTGCAGATTAGCTACTGCTGCATCAAAGCTTGTTTTATTCAGTGTGCTTTCATTTGTAGGATACTTCACACGTGAAATAATATCACCTTTAGTCTCTGACAATGTTGTGAACTGAAGTTTTGTGCCAGCAATAATCTTTTTAGTATCTTCATCAATAGAACCTGGAACAATAGAATATTCACCTGGTTTTAGCAGCTGTGTAGGATATCCTGTACGTCTATATTCTATCCAAGCCTCAGTTCCATTCATATAAAGATCAATATACTTCTGCAAAGCTACAGTTTCTGCATTTACATTTTTGCTAACTTCTGTTAGATAGCTATCAAGATCAGAAGGTAAAGTTTCTCCAGCTAATCCATACCAATATTCTACAGAAGCTTCTACGCCAGCTTTATATTCAGCAACAGAATAACCTTTATATTCAGAAAGAATAAACATTAATTCCGCATAGCTCATTAAAGGAACTGAAAAATCAGCTTGAAGCACTAGAGGTTGAACAGAATATAGATTAGGAGCTATATTACGATATTCAGATTTCACGTTACCGCTTGGTATACCATAAGGCATTCCAATATAATATGATCCATTATGGTAATAACGGTTACCTACTTTAGTCGAGTCATTTTCAGCCTTAATTGTTCTAGGTCCACCTGTATAAATTGAAATACGTGGATCAATAGTACCAGCCCATGGATGACTTTTTACATTCAATGTGTCAGCTTGGCCCTTCAAAATATCCATAAAAGGTCTTGACACAGTAAAATCATTTCTCTGATCTTCATAGTAACCGCGGTAGAATTGACATTGTTCCGGAGCAGTCGCTGAATATTTATATACTGCATTGTCTGCGTTGCTAGTAAATACCCCGCTAGCCAAAGCTTCAGCAATATAGGTTTTCCAGTTAGGATCAACTTTTGACATATGAATAGCTAAACGGCATTTCAATGAATTTGCAAATTTCTTCCATTTAGAAGCATTTCCGTCAAATATACGATCACCACCATTAAATGCCGCTTCTTTCACGTCAATCATTGCAGCAGCTTCAGTTAACTCCTTAATCAAGTCTGTATAAATCGCTTTCTGATCATCATACTTAGGATAATAAACACCGTCATTTAATTTTGAAGCTTCAGAATAAGGTATTGATCCCCATGTATCTGTCATAACCTGATAAAGCCAAACCTTAAGAATTCTTGCAGCAGCTATTTGATTTGTATTATTACCATAAGCAGCCATTGTAGGAGCTGTTGCTGCATCTGTATTCAGACTGATAACTTTATCTAGATTAGCCAAACACGTATATAGGTAATTAAAATAGTTATTGTTCACACTTTCACGAATCTGATAACGATCTTCTTCCGTATAGTTTCTCTGAGCCCAGTATTGACTGTAAACTAAACATTGACGACCACTAAACCAGTTATCAAATACATAATCCATTATCTTTTTCTCTGTACCAGCCATGATCATATTTGATGGCACGTCGACTGGGTTATTAGGATCCGTATTAACGCTTTCCATTTTTTGGCAAGATACCGCCCCTATTGACAAGCTAAGGATCAATAATAAATATAATATTTTTTTCATAATCTACTTCTATTAAAATTTCAAACTAAAGTTCAAACCATAGTTAGCAACTGAAGGCAAAGCACCACCTTCTACTCCCTGAACATTACCAGAGCTTGTAACTGCTGCTTCCGGGTCAAAATGCTTAACATCTGGTCCCCAAACAGCTAGGTTACGTCCGTAAGCTGCTATACGGAAAGATTTGATAAAACAAGCCTTATTCAAAGGAATTGTATAACCAATGTTTATTTCACGCAATTTCAAATAATCAGATTTGAACACATCTTGTGCAGCAGGGCCTGTATAACATTGAGTACCATAAGTTTCTGCATCAATACGTTTAGTGTTTACTGTTCCATCAGCCAATACACCTTTCAACAAAACGCCACCACCATTAGCCATTGATTCGCGGATATTTACTCCATTTTCATTTAAAGCAGCTGTTTCCTCAAGCATACCTGAATACATACCCCACATATAAGAAGTAGAGAAGTAATGACCACCTTTTGAGAAATCAAGCAATACGCTTAAATCGAAATTCTTGTAGTGGAATGTATTAGTCCAACCACCTGTAAAGTCTGGATAAACTTTTCCAATATTTTGGTTACCAGAAGTAGAAGCATAAGTACCATTTGCATTGATTACTTTATTTCCTTTGTCATCATATACAAAGTCGGTACCCATAATAACTCCATATTCTTTTCCTTCGATAGCACCAATTTCAACTTTAAAAGGAGCACTAGCTAATTTATAGTATGTTACTCCATCAACTAATTTCTTAACTTTGTTTTTATTAGATGCCAAAGCAAGTGATGATTCCCAAGAGAAACTAGCAGTTTTTACAGGAGTTCCATGAATTGATAATTCAACACCTTTATTACTCATCAAACCAGAGTTTACAACTTTATATAGATAACCGGATGTACCAGTTATTGATAAAGGAATAATCTGATTTTTTGTTTCACTTGAATAGAATGTTGCTTCAAAGCCTAAACGGTTATTTAAGAAAGACATTTCAAGACCTGCTTCATAAGAATTTGTTGATTCAGGTTTCAAACTGCTATTCTTCAAAGTAGTACTTAATATGTACCCTGGAGTTGAAGTAATGTTAGTATATTGAGAATATGTATCAATTACTTGATATGGATCAGTATCATTACCTACCTGAGCATAACCAAGTCTAACTTTACCAAAGCTTATCCAAGGTGTTTTATCCTTCAACAATTCAGAGAACACAAAACTACCTGTTACTGATGGATACATATAAGAATTGTTGCCATTTGGTAATGTTGAAGACCAGTCATTACGTAAAGACATATCTAAATAATAGGTACTCTTATATCCAAATGTTGCATTTGCAAATACAGAGTTAATAGATTTCTTTCTTAAATAGTTGTCTGATTTTGCCGGGTTAACAGAATTCTTTAAATTATAGAACAAAGGAATTGCTAAACCACCATCAGTTTCACCATGTACATACTCATATCTACGACTCATAAAGTTTGAACCAACGTTGGCATCAAATGAGAAATCATTCTTAAAACGAGTATTGTATGACAACATAAATTCATGGTTGGTTTCAACCTGTTGACGAGACATTTCAGAGTAGCGAGATTGTTCCTGAGAATAAACAGCATTACGTTCATATTGTTTATCAACAAAGAAATCAACATTAGCTTTATACTGGAACTTTAAGTTATCCAGAATTTTATAGCTCATTCCAACATTACCATAAATACGGTTACGTGAATCATTTTCATAATTCATATAACGAGACCAATATGGGTTATTGCTATACATTGGAGTTGCATCATCCCATCCTGCACGGTTCCAGGTTACCTGATGTCCGATTGAATTCATATACATACTCTTCAATTCTTTCATATCAAGTTCACGGTGTCCCCATTGAATGAATTTCTGCATAACATTGTTATCACCGTATCCGGTTTCTGAACGTCCTTTTGCTCTTGAATTGAAGTAAGTAACATTAGTGAATACTTCTAAACGCTTATCTGCGCTTACAGTAGAAGCAGCTACATTAAAAATATTCTTTGTTAAAGAACTGTTAGGCATATAACCAGTAAGATCTGAATTAGTATATGATATACGTGCATTCGCTCTATCTGATGCCTGACTTACAGCAATGTTATTAGTAAACGAAACTCCTGTTTCGAAGAAATCATCGATATCATGTTTAGGAGCGTTCCATTTGGAAGTTGTTGGATTTCCAACTTTTCCACCATCTTCCCATTTTGCTAAATCAAGCCATGACACGAATTCTTGTCCTTCGTATTTGTCACCCCAGCTTTCATCAGTAGCCATATCCGGATACAAATAATTCTTCCCGTTGATAGCTATAGTTTCGAATCCATAACCACCACCATATAATTTTTGCATCTTTGGCAATTTATTCACAACCTCTAAACCAATAGAAGAATTGAAAGTAACACCATATCCATCACCCTTTTTCCCTTTCTTCGTAGTAATCATTACAACACCATTTGTTGCACGAGAACCATAAAGAGCAGAAGCATTAGGACCTTTCAATACGGAGATATTCTCAATATCGTCAGGGTTAAGGTCCTGAACCAGGTTACCATAGTCATAACCACCGGCACCTCTTTGAGTGTCTGTACTATTATAGTCTGTACCTTCGATAGGCACACCATCAATTACGAATAATGGCTGGTTATTTCCAGAGATTGATTTTACACCACGAATGATTATTTTAGAAGAACCACCCATAGAACCAGATCCACCCTGAATCTGCAATCCGGCAATCTTACCTTGTAAAGAGTTAACCGGGTTGCTTACACCACCACGAGCTTTTAGCATCTCTTCTCCAGAGATTTCAGAAACAGCATAACCTAAAGCTTTCTTTTGACGAGAAATACCTAAAGCAGTTACAACTACTTCATCAACAACTTGCGCATCAGATGCAAGAACAACTTTCACAGTTGGTTTAATTGCAACTTCTGCAGATTTCATTCCAATAAATGAAACAACTAAAGATTTTGCAGAACTTGGAACATTAAACAGCGTAAAATTACCATCAATATCACTGATAGTTCCAACAGTTGTACCCTTCACTAAAATGGAAGCTCCAACAACAGGTTGCCCATCCTCTTCCGAAATAACAACTCCTGTTACTTTTTGATTTTGGGCGGTTACTAGACCAATACCTACAAAAAGGCATGTCAATAACAGCATTAATTTTCTTTTCATAAATTCACTAATAAAGTTAAACTTCACAATTACACTTACTTTACTCTAACATTTTGCAAAGTTATTAATAATTTGCAAATAAAAAACTATTTCTCTTAAATACACTAATATTTATTCCATTTTGATACAAAATTGCATATATAATATCATTTATAATATTTTTAGTCACTAAAACTATCAATTTACATACAAATAAAAGTATTTCAAGTTTTCAATATGTCAATTATTTGATATTTTTACTTCCATTATGATTAATTATGCAGAATATATAAACCAAAACGGTAAAGAAACTAATAGACAAAAATTACAGCAAATAGACAAATATATTATTGAGTAGTTATAGAAGCAGAATATCTATATATAGACTACATATAGATACTTTTAAGACATATTACCTATCATTCTTTTATAGATAATAAGTAATAAATATTATTTAAAAAAAGAGTAATTAAAGAAGATTATTAAGAAGCTAGAATAATTAAAAAGGAAGGAATAGCAATAGTTGAAAAGTAAATAGTAATATAAAAAAAGAGAGATAACCTTAAAGGCTATCTCTCTTTTTTTATATTATGTTCTGGATTTTATCTAGTACCACCAGCCCACCATACAGGTTCAGAGTACACATACTGACCATCACCATATGCATCTTTCACATTTGGATTAGCCAATGTGTCATCAGATCCATAAGGACAACGAAGTGGAAATTTGCCAGTATTAGCTAATGTTACATAATTTTCACCCAAAGCCTTCATACGACGGATATCGTTGTATGATTCTGCAGCTTCACCAGAAGCACCCCAAAGAGCAATATACTTTTGATTCATAACTTCTTTCAAAGCATTAACAGTAAACAATGGTTTTACATTAGTTTCAAAATATGCTTCAGCTTGTGCGGTTGTAATCGCGCCAGCTGAAATATCCTGAAGGCCACCATAACCTAAAACTGTAGGTGCATTCATTGCTGCAGTAACTGATTTCTCTGTATTTGCAATTGCAGCAACAACAGCTTGCTTCAATACACCTTCTGCTTCATTAGCTCTATTCAGGCGGCAAAGTGCTTCAGCTTTCAAAAACAAAAGTTCATGATAGCTCATCAACAATGTTGGAGCTAATTGAGCATATACATAAACAGAATATGAATAATAGTTCTGACGTTCTGTTGGAGTACCATTTGGTGCTAATCTAAACTTAGCATCCCCTGGAACCAAATGAGCCCATGAACTTGGATTATAATAAACTCGACTAATACGTAGATCTTTACGAGCTGCTAACTTATCATACATACTCTGACTTGCAGAAACGGCATCACGGCTCCACTGAAAGTCAAATAATGGATTCAAGTTACTTGCACTATAGTGATCAAATGCAGCCTGATCATTAACAGAAGCAAAAGATTTATCTACGTATTCAATAACCTTTGCCATATCAGCGGCCACATTAGTTGAACGTTTCATTAAACGCATTGTATAACGAGCTTTCAAACCATAAGCCAACTTTGACCATTTTACAGTGTCACCACTGTAAAGCAAATCAAAACTACCTGGGGCTGTTTTATCACCTTTTGGCAAATCAACAATAGCATCATCAAGAAGCTGCATTATTGTTTTATATATATTCTCCTGAGAATCAATTTCTGGATTCATATACTGAGGTTTGCCATTACTCAAATCAGGAAGTGCAGCTTGAGTGTAAGGAACATCACCGTAAGCATCAGTTAATATAGCTGAATTTAAGGCAGCCATAACTTCAGCCATACCTTTAGTAGCATAATTACCATCCTGTTCACCACCTTCGGAACATTTTTTAATAACTATACGTGCATTCTTCAATGAAGAATAGATATTTCCCCAAACATTATTAAATGTAGAAGATGCAGAAGGTTCATTTTGGCGAATTTCAGCATTATATAATTGATTGTATGTACCAACTTCGTTTTCAACATATGCTGAAAAATAAGTATTCAAATCGCCACCAACATTATTGAAAGCTGTAGATGTAATTACATCAGCTAAAATAAATTTCGATGGAGCATTTGTTGTGTGATTTACATCTTTATTAATGTTATCCATTACATCCTCAGAGCAAGATGCTAACACCGTAGAAATCATCGCTGCTGATATAAGGCCTTTGGATATATTAAATTTAAATATTGATTTCATATTATTCCTTTCTTTAGAATTTAACAGTAAAACCTAAACCATAGCTGGAAGATCCCGGTAAAGAAAAACGTTCAAATGCACCAGCCATATTATTATTACCTTGAGAAGCTTCTGGATCAAGTCCTTTAAGTTCAGACCACAACAAAAGATTTCTTGCAAAGACATTCATAGTAACACCTAAATTTGGTTTAGCCCAAATAGGATAGCTCAATGAAATCTCACGCAACTTAAGGAAAGAGGTATTGAAAACCATTGATTCAGAAATGCCATTCAAATTAGAAAAATATGTTTCGGCATTATCACCACTAATCATAATGTCATTTTTAGCATAAGTAGTTTTTCCCAAAGCATCTGTTCCTGTAACTTTCACAGCATCACCACCATCAAACAGGAATGATTCAGCATTACGGAAATCTGCTGATTTTTTACTTACACCATAAAAATCAAGCATTCCGGCAGTACCACCATACATTTGACCACCTTGTTTCCAATCCAACACTGCTGACAAACGGAATTTGTGGAATTCTAATGTAGTATTAAATCCAACGCGGAAGTCAGGAGCAACAGTACCAAGAACCTTTTCCTCACCAGCCATTGGCATACCATCTTCATCTACTACAATTTTACCTTCATCATTGCGTAAGTAACCAACACCATATATTACAGGGAACTTATCACCAATACCGGCACGTATTTGCGGTTCAACAAAACCTCCAAGGAAAATACTGTTTACACCTTCAGCCAATTCGTCAACATAGTTATCAATTTTAGCGAAGTTAACACCAATGTTCCATTTCAAATTTCTTGTATCAATTGCTTTAACATCAAGAGTTACTTCGTGTGAATTAGTGTGAATAGAACCACCATTTGTAACAAAAGCACTGTAACCTGTTGAAGTAGCCAAAGGCACATCAAAGATCTGATCCTTAACATTTTGACGAGAATATGTATAACTCAAAGAGAATAATCCATTAAAGAATGTCAAGTCAGCACCAAGTTCATATGACTTTGTGTTCTGAGGTTTCAAAGCAGGATCATATATAGTAGAATATGGAGTATATGCCACCACACTACCAATTGGATAAGTAATTGGAGTTCCAGAAGAGAAACCACCACCATAAGTAGGAGTAGTATAATAAGAATCATAATATGTTCCAGCCTGACCAACTTCAGCATAAGAAGCGCGCAACTTACCCCATGTTAAAATATCATTCTTCAGAGATTCTAGTTCTGTGAATATAAAACCGAGTGATACTGATGGATAGAAGAATGAACGATTATTACGAGGCATTGTAGATACTACATCATTACGACCTGTAGCACTGAAATACAACATATTCTTATATGTAAGAGATAAGTTAGCAAATGTACCTACAGTACGAGACTTTTTGTATGATTCAGAAGCCTGATAAACAGAAGCATTGCTAACATGATTCCAACCACCATAATTAAAATCGGATCCGTATGATTCGTAAAACTTCTTAGTTTTATGAACAAATTCATTACCAACTAAAGCATTCAAATTTAATTCTTCATTAATATTCCAATCAAAGTTTGCAGTCAACAAAGAATTCGTTTCATTGATTGTATATCCATAATGATCAATTGATCCCTTACCATTAGCATGTCCATAACCCCACAAATCAGTATAATTAGTTGTATACGCATCTGTTCCTAATTGGTATTTTAAATCTAATTTTTTATCGTCAGATCCAAACTTAGTAGTGTATTTTGCATAAACATTACCAAAGAAGCGTTGTGAGCGTTCTGTAAACTTATTATTATTGATAGCCCAATATGCATTATCAAATCCACCTGTTCCACGATAATTATTCTGAGTATAAGGATCACCCTCTGCATAATATGGTATTCCAGCTAAATCATAGCTTGCTGGCGCAGGAAAAACTGTTGCAACAATACCATTATTAGCTCCTGATTGCTTTGTAATTTTTGATGTTACAAAATTACCATTAAAACCAGTCATCCAGTTTTCATGAAGTTTAGCTTCAGCAGACATTTTTGCATTATAACGATCTAAACCTGTAGAAGGTACAATACCACTTGTAGTCGTATTACCTAAAGAGAATGAATAGTTGCCTTTTTCAAATCCCTGTGCAATATTAATATTATTACTCCAAGTAGAACCTGTTTCAAAAAAGTCACCTACATTATCATAAACCTTTGGAGCAACCCATGGGTTCAAACCAGCCTTAGCACGTTGAGGCACATAATACTGACCTTGATGTTTTCCATCAGCCTGCGTAAATTCATTATCTGTATTTCCTCCGTAATTAGCATCATTTGCTAACTCTGAAATTTTACAGCCCCATGACTTAGAATTTGAAGGATCATATGCTCCACCCGTTCCCTGTGCAAATTCCTTTTGCAAATCGGGAGTTACAGAAAGAACATCGAAAGAAAGGTTAGTATTGAATGTAATTTCAGGTTTACCTTTTCTTGTGCCTTTACCACTCTTTGTTGTAATAATAACAACACCATTAGAAGCACGCATACCATAAAGGGCAGAAGCAGCCTGACCTTTAAGGATATTAACACTTTCAATATCATTAGGATCAATATCCACTGAACGGTTAGCAAAGTCAGCACCAGTTACAGAGTTACCAGTATCAATATCAGAATTAGAAGCGATAGGCATTCCATCAACAACGTACAATGGAGTATTATCTCCAGTGAATGAACGAGATCCACGGATAGTCATTTTAGCAGAAGCACCTGGCATACCTGAAGAAGGAGCAATTTCAACGCCTGAAACTTTACCTTGCAATGCAGAAGTAACACTAGTACTTGCAGCCTGAGTTAACTGATCAGCCTTTACATCCTGAGCAGCATATCCCAATGCTTTTTTCTCACGGGTAATACCCATAGCAGTAACAACAACCTCTTCCATAACCTTTGCATCAGAAACAAGAGTTATTCTAAGATTTGGCTTGATAGCTACTTCACTTTTTTTCATACCTATATAAGATACTACCAACACCTTTGCAGAACTTGGAATGTTCAACAAAGTAAACTTACCATCCATATCAGTAGAGGTACCTATAGTTGTACCTTTAACCAACACTGATGCGCCTATTACAGGCAACCCGTCTTCTTCAGAAAGAACAACACCTGTTACTTTCTGATTTTGGGCAGTTACCAGACCTATGCCAACAAAAAGGCATGTCAATAACAGCATTAATTTTCTTTTCATAAATTCTCTCTTAAAGTTTAACTTTACATTATTTTGTTTCTTTAATCTAACAATTTGCAAAGATATCAATAAATCTAAAAATAACAACCATTTTATTTAAAAAACCTTGCAATTATTACAAATTGTTATTTAAAAGCATCATTTAATGCTAATCAACATCTAAAACACTCTTAAATTTCCTAAAATACAGATACAATCATAGCAATATGGGCAAACAAAATGTGATTTAATTGCCTAGTTTTGATATTTATCGATAAAATATTCCATAAAAATCCATCTTTTTGACAACTTAACTAAATATTAATCAAGAAAGCTTAATCAGAAATACAAACAATTACTTAAGCACCTTAATCAATTACAAATTTTAATAAAAACGCATCCATAAATAGCATTTTAGAAGAAAACACCACATATAGATTAACATTTTTCCATTATTAAATGGATGCTAATAAATTTAGTACTTGTGGATAGCAACTATAAAAGCAATCCAAAACCTCCGTTGGCCAAATTAAATTAATACATCTTTCATTTCTCCAATGCTTTGTGTCAGTTTAAACAACTTCCACTTTTAACCAATAAGTGTTGATTATGAAGAATAGCTATCTCCATTAACAATTAGCTGCATAATGCAAATCATTCCTCTATAAATAAAATCCATTGGCGAATGACTGAAATTTAGTCCTGAATGGTTATAAAATTCATGCCGTACTTTTATTAAACTCATGCCAAAGTATACTTTAAACCCGACCGGAGTTTCTTTTTTTGGAAAACATCCATCACCCCTCACCTTTTGCATATAACTTCCTGATTAGCTGACACATGAAGAATAACATCTTTAATTTAATCCATCACTTTACCCTCACTTTACTCTCACTTTTCAGTTCATCTCTCACTATTTCGAATCATTTTTTGCTATTTTTTGTTTCCCAAACAACTAACAAATCATAAACATAGTATGCTACTCTAAAAAAATCTCATTCAAAAATAGCTGATAGACATCGAAAAAGTGAGGGTAGCCCCATTTTGTGATGGTTTTGTGATGGTTAAGAATGCTACCATAACCATATATAACACAGATTTACAATGAAGTGAATAATATTAGTGAGGGAGTGAGGGATGATTTATATTAGCTTAACAAAACAGGTAACAGTAACAACTCAGCTATTATAAATGAACATATTGCATAGTGAGTGCCCAGTATATAATCAGCTTACAAAGTCTATTCGTAGATAACACATAGTAAAAACTAGATACTTACAGTTTACATTTAATCAAGATATTAGCAAAATTAATTCAAGATATATTTAACATAAAACATAATTTATAAGCTATACTAGATATACCATAAGGCAAAATAACATAATTCAAGACTAAACATATATGTACTTTTATCTCAAATATTTTAAATAAAAAAAATAGTAAATTAAGTGCATACATTGATAATATATTTTAAATTTGCAATAACATTCAATTATTTTAATATGAAACATCTAAAGTTTACATTTTTTCTATGTGCATTAATAATCTCTATGCCTTCATATTCACAGGGATTAAGTGCCTTTAAGTTAAAAAACGGTCTCTCCGTATATATATGGGAAGACAATACAAAGTCTGACGTATATGGCCTTGTGGGAGTAAGAGCTGGTTCCATTAACGACCCTGAACAATACACAGGTCTTGCTCATTACCTGGAGCATTTATTATTTAAGGGAACTGATAAGATAGGTGCTTTAAATTGGGGGGAAGAAGAACCTATCTACAAAAAGATTGTGCAAAAGTACGATGAGATGGCTGAGACAAATGATCCTGCAAAAAAGGATGCCATCAATAAAGAGATCAATGATCTTACAGTTCAAGCCGGAAAAATTAGTGTATCCAGTGAGTTCTCAAACCTAATAGAAAGCATAGGCGGAAAAGAATTGAATGCCGGAACTAGTTACGATTTAACAGTGTTCTACAACTCATTCCCCGCATTTCAATTAAATAAATGGCTAGAAATCTCTTCTCAACGTTTTATTCACCCTGTGTTTCGTACTTTTCAAACAGAGTTAGAAACTGTTTACGAAGAATATAATCGTTCAAAAGACAACCCTAGAACTGCTATAAACAATTTCATTCTGGAAAAATCTTTTGAAGGACATCCATATTCACGTCCTGTAATAGGCTTAGGAGAGCATTTAAAAAATCCAAGAATAAGCAAACTTATTGATTTTTATAATAACTGGTACACTCCAGAAAACATGGTACTTATTATAGTAGGAAACGTTAATGCAAAACAAATCAGTGCCCGTATTGCTGCCACATTTGGTCAATTAGAGAAAAAGACGATGCCAGAGCGTAAAGCTTATCCGGACCTTAACATTAGTGGTCGTAAGCAATATATAGCAAAAGTAGGACATAACCCTAGCGTGCACTTAGTATATCCAGGCGTGAAAAGTGGAAAAACCGATGAAATTCCATTGGAAATAACAATGGCGTTACTTCAAAATTCAGGCTTAACCGGAACACTTGATAAATTAACAATTGACGGAGATATTGGAGGTGGCTCAGCATCATTAGCATCATTGCGAGAACAAGGACGGTGCATTATTACTGCTATTCCATTATATGATGAAAATCAGAAACTTTTTGAGTCAAACAAAGGAACCGAGAAAAAGATAATTAAAGCTATACAAAAAGTTGCAAACGGAGATATTGAAGACTGGGTTATTAATGCAGTTAAAGCAAATATGTGCCGTGACTTTGATTTAAGAATGGAGAATAACTCAACCAAAGCTAATATTTTGCTGAATGCATTTATTAATGAACAAGATTTAGGAGATGCATTGGGATACAAAGAAAAAATAATGGCTGTTACCATTGACGATATAAAGAAAGTTGCTAAAAAGTACTTATCCGACAATTACCTTGCACTATATATTGAAAAAGGCAAACCGAGTAAAGAAGACAAAATAGAAAAGCCTAAATATAAACCAGTAGAAGCACCAGCAGGCCAATCATCTCTATACGCATCGCAATTCAAACATTTACCAATAGGACAAGTTGAAGAAAAATTTATGAATTTTGATGATGTTCAAATAAAGAAAATAAATGAACGTTCAAAGCTATATTATACAAAAAACACAGAAAATAATGTATTTAGTCTTCAAATTCGTTATGGAGCAGGAACAGAAGTTTTCCCAAAATTAGGTTACGCCGCCTCATTAATGAATAATGCAGGAATTATGGGCTCATATGATGCACAAGAACTTAAAAAAGAATTTAGCAAATTAAATGCCACATGCGATGTACAAGCTAATGATAGCTATTTAAATATAACATTGAGAGGGTACGATAACACTTTAGTTCAAGCATGTCAGTTACTATCCCGACAAATATTAATGCCTAAACTGGATGATAAACAGTTAAGTCAACTAAAAGGAAGTACACTTGGAGGCCGATCTGTTCAGAAACAAAATAATCAGATTCTTACTACGGCTTTAAATGAGTACCTAAAATATCAAAATAAATCAGATTATATTCAAGATCTAACAGACAAAGAAATATATGAACTTCAAATTGCAGAACTTACTGGCGATATAAACCGCGCATCAAATTATGAAGCAGAAATCTATTACGTTGGCAATATGGACTTTGATCAGGTATATGATATTTTAAGTAAGAATCTACCTTTAGTGACTAACGAAAAGGAGAGCAAATCACCTATAGTGAAAGACTTTGCAACATATGCTGAAAACACGGTTTACTTCCTGCCAAATACTGATGCTGAGCAAAGTCAGATAATGTTTTTTATGCCCGGAGAAAATTATGACAAAAAAGATGATGTATTACGAGATGCATTTAATCAGTATTTCTCTGGAGGGTTCAATGGACTTGTCTTAAATGAAATCAGAGAAAAACGTTCAATGGCATATACAGCAGGTGCATATATAGGAAGCACAGGATTGAAAGATAAGCCAACATATTTTTCCGGAAGTATAGGGACCCAAAATGATAAAGCAATAGATGCACTTTCTGTTTTCATGGGTTTATTGAATGATATGCCTAAGAATCCTGAGCGTTTGGAAAATATCAAAAGCTACTTACGTCAAGAAGCACTAACAACTCATCCTGATTTCAGATACAAAGCAAGAGTATATGAGAGTTACAAAAAACTTGGTTACACAGAAGATCCGGCAAAAGAGAACTTATCTAAAATAGACGCTCTTACCTTTGATGATATTTATAACTTCTATCTAAAGAATATCAAAGGTCATTCTATAGGTATTGCCATTATGGGAAATCCGAAAAACATTAAAACAGATGATTTGAAAAAGTTTGGTAAAGTTATAAGACTAAGCGAGAATAAACTTTTTAATGATAAAGACGCCCTATTCTAAATCTACTATCCATAAAACTTTAAAATGCATAAAAAAAATCCGAGTCACCTATTAAATTGGTGGCTCGGATTTTTTTAAGTAAGTTCCCAAAACAAAAACTAGTTCTTATTTCTTGATAAATTTAAAACTATCCATACCATTCTTTGTTTTTATCAATGCAACATACAAACCTTTTGGTAATTTATTTACTGGGATGTATAATACCACATTATCACTCACATTTATTTGATTTATCATTCGTCCATCTATATTAAAGATAGATACTTGTTTTGCCTCAAATTCTAAAGGTATACTCACAGATAAAGTAGATTCATCTTCACTAAGAAGAACTTTTATCTGAGTATCACAAGTCTTATCACTAATTGCTGTTGGATTATTTACAGATAGTTCATTAATAGTTTTATTACTACCTCGAATTCTTTTCCAAATCACTCCGTCATCACTATAAAATGGTTGTAGTTTATCTGTAGCCAAAAGGTTTGTCGTTATTTTACATGGTAATACAGCACTAACTAGTCCTAAAAAAGAGAGAGAATTATTCATTCTACCTCCACCTACGATTTCTTTTAATTCATTAGACTCATTGACCAATCCTATACCAATCATTCCAGAAAACGCCTTTAGACAATAGTTATATGCAACAAAAGATACATTAAAATCTTTGTTAGCTTCAACATTACTTTCATTCATAAACAGACCATTTACATTATTGTAAGAAGTGAGATATAGATTAGTCACATAATCCGAATTTTGTTCTGCTTTCTTGATTCCAATAACCAATTCCTGATCAATAGAAAATCCAGTTCCACTATTACCACCGGTTCCCTGCGAGTCAGGATCTAGTGAACTTAATAAATAATAGCCATTAGAAAGGCCTCCCCAACCCCAGTTCACATGATAATATCCGTTAGAGTTATATCCATCAAATATAAATTGATGTCCATCTCCACCTTCATTAGAACCGCCATACATTACAGGGCGCGAGTTATCTAATTCATTACGAATCATTTGATTCCATTCATCATCTTTATAATATTCTCTAGGCAATAAACGCATACACTTATCGTAGCCAAAATTTTCTATCATCCCTTTTACCGCATTATAAGTGTATGCCCCGCTGCTGCTTGACGAATAATCCATTTCAGAAGCTACACCACAGTGATACATCAAGCTTGACACCATCCAAGCCTGATTGTCATTCCACAAGTTAGTTGCTCCATCCATATTATATTCATCAAGCATATCATCCCATATATAATCCAACTCAAAATCAGCATATAATGCTTTGTTTAGAGTTTTAGATACATAGCTATGATTTCCTGTTCCTTTTAAAGGCCAGCGATGATACTTCATAAGTATACCCATTGCTGTTGCAACACATCCTGTTGGACATCTTTTCAAACCACTACTATTGTAAGGACATTTATTATTATAAGGTTTCATTTGATTCCAAAGCGCTGTATGTAACAACACGCTACTATTTTCTGACGTTAATGCCTTCCCACTTTGCAAAGCAGCCCACTGTTCTCTTACAGTCTGCGACTGAATTTCCCCATTTTCAGTAACCCAGGCTATCTGTTTTCTATATTCATTAAGCCAATAGCGAAAATTGTCCGGTATACTATCCGAATCAAAGTTCCCTTTATCCGAATAACCTAAAATGGGAAAAGCACGATCATCTCCGGAAATAATAACAAATCCATTTAATGAAGTAATATTATAAACATAATAATACACATTACTTCCCGAAACTGTTTTAGTTTGCACATCAGAGCAAATATATGCCAATGATAAAGATGGCAAAGATTTTGTAAAACCAACACAATGTTGGTTTACAAAGTTAGAAGCTACCTTGAAAGCCTCATCTTGTTTTACTTCTTTTGAAAAGACAGTAAAGCAAAAAAAGAACAAATAAAAGATCAGAAGGTTTACAAATCGTTTCATCTCAAAAAAATTAGAGGGTATATTAAAGCAAGAGAGTCCTTCATTGTTAAATAAAATGAAGGACTCTCTGCCATAAAGATATTCTTTACTTAGATTTAATTAGCAGGAATAGTAAGTTTTTCAGTAAATGTACCAAAAGAACCTGCTGATACGTAATGCTTCAAAGCAACAGTGATAACATTATTAGCATAAGTACCAGTACCACTTACATATACTTGTCCATAGCTAGAATGAGTCCATGCCTTTTGAGCTGCAACCGTAACTTTTCCGGTCTTATCAACATCAAATCGTATATCAAAGTTCTTTTCATAACAGTCCTTAGCAATATAAAATGTTGTTTGATCAGCTTTAACCACATCCACATTCCAGGTGCCTTCCATCGCTTCTGATACAAAAAGACCTTTTTGAGTCATCGGAGTCCAAGTAAGAGTACGTCCTATTGATACAGTAATTGAATCAATCCCAAAAGTAGATACTTTGCTTGCATCAGCAAGTTTCAAACCCACTTTATAAGTTGGTCCATACTCCATTAAATCAAGATTTGCTTTAATTTTCGCATAAGCCATATTTTCTCCATCAGCAAAACTTACTGACATTGATTCTATAGATAATACCGAAGACTTTACTGGTTTTAAATCAATAGTTTCAGTTCCTTTTGTATTTTCTCTGTAAATTGGTATAAGCACCTCATTTTCGTTTCCATTTAACGAATAATTTAATGCGTTCTGTCTAAAAGAGGTATAGTTACCAGTTTCAGATTCGTAAGTTAAGCTTTCATTATCTTGATTACAAGATGTAAGCAAAAGCGGTAATGAAAGAAATACCACTCCTAATATATATAAATATTTTTTCATCTTTTTATCGCTATTTAATTCTTAAATTGGGTTTTGATCTTTAGTTGCATCCAAATTGACATTACCATCAAATTCTGTTTGAGGGATAGTCAAAATAAACGCTTTCCAGTCTGGTTTAGCTGTATCAGTACCAACGAGCTTAACCGTATGATTTGTACCAGTATAGTTTCTATTAAAACCAGTCTTTAAACGTAATATATCAAAGATACGACCACATTCTCCCCATAATTCAATACGACGTTGAAGTATTATCTCATCAAGTAATGTAGTAATTACAGGAGCTGTACCTGTACCATTTTCATCAAGAGTTAATGTAGTTGCATCGCTTACAGCTGCCAATCGGGTTGCATATTTCGTATCACGAATTTCACCAAAGGTCTTCATTAAATTTCTAGCTATACTAGGATGCCCGTTTCTGGCTTCAGCCTCAGCTTCAATTAGCAACATTTCTTCTGCACGCATATAAATGTAATCGCCTGTATATGTTTTAAGATCAGAGAACAAAAACTTTTTCTGACAATAGCTAAAATTAGGCCCAGTTGCCTCATTAGTTGTCAGTTTTCCATTCCACCAATTGTCATGACGGAAGTCTGTAACTGGTAATTGTTTATACAACCAGGCACTAATACATTTACGAGATTTCGCTCCATACATACTAACTGTTGTGGGATCCATGTGTGAAAAGAATGAAGCATAAGACGTAGATTGATCGGCAATTATCTTAGCACCCCATAGTACAGAAGAAATCGCGGTACTATTCATTCCTTTACTCAAGTCACTTGCAGATGCTAAAGTAAGATTTGGTTTTGTCAGTGCAAGTTTAGCCGCTTCGGCAGCATCGGCCCATTTATTTTGAACCAAAGCAACTTTAGCTTTTATGCCGTATGATACATACAAATCAATATTAGAAATAGCCTTTTGCGAAACGCCTCCTTTTTCAGCCTCTTTAAACAATTCAATAGCTTTATTTATATCTGAATTAATCTGGGTATAAACATCTTCAACGGTACCTCTACCTTTTCCTTCAGTAGTGGCTTCTGTTGGTTCTGTATATAAAGGAACTCCCGGAGATTGTTCATGTCCTACATAAGTCTGCTGAAATAATTGGATCAAATTGAAATAACAAAATGCACGCATTGCATAAGCTTGTGCAAACAAATTTGCTTTTTGTTCCGCAAGACCAGATAATGTAGATTCTTTAGCAAGAATGTAATTTACATTACTTATTAATGTATAGTAATAATTCCAAGTTGCATATGATCTCCAATTCTTACTAGTATAGCGGGTACGTGCACTATGATTATAATCATAATAAAACCAACCGCTGCCCATTTCATTTTGAACCATATCATCACCCATCAAGTCTGCAAATAATGCAGTTGACATATTCCCAAAGTTTTGATGCGTGTTGCCATCACTCCATCCAGATGTATAAGTTGCCCGATAAATCCCGTTCATTGCTACTTCACCACCCTGAACACTACTAAAAATTACATTTCCAGAAACAGAATCTGTAGGAGATGTTTCCAAATCATCGCTACTGCATGACGCGAAACCAGTAAGGAGTCCGAGAAACGCAAATGTATTTATTATTATTCTTTTTTTCATAATAATCAAAATTTAAAATTTAACATCAATGCCAATAGATATCGCTTTAGATGGTGTATACACATAATTAGTTGTACCAGACAATGAATATTGAGGATCCATACCATCAAGATGAGAAAAAACTGCAAGATTATCGGCTGTACCAAATATACGTATACTCTCAAAGCCAATCTTTTTCAACAAAGATTTTGGTAAAGTATATCCAACAGTGATATTCTTTATTGAAAAATACGAAGCGTCAAGCATATCTTTATTCGTAACATTAATATTATTATCCCAAGCTAATTTAGGGACGTCAGTAATATCACCAGGGTTTTGCCATCTACGTAACAAGTTCTTATGAAAAGTTGTTCCTTTATATAGAATACCTTTTCCCATAAGGACATTGTAATTTGAATCATAGATTTTACCTCCGATTGAATAAGTGGTAAGAAGAGAGAGATCAAAACCTTTATATTTAAATTCATTATTAAAGCTACCATAAAGATCTGGTATACGATTACCTGCAATCTCACGGTTACTTAGCGCCAATGAGTAGTTTGAAGACTTATATTCTTTAGTAACATTGCCATCAGCATCTTTTTCCTTAATTAAATACAGCTGATTACCAGTAAGAGGGTCAACACCAGCAGAAGTAGGCAGATAGAAAGAATTTATAGCTTCACCTTCTTTCAATATAATATTTCCACTAATTATTTCTGGTTTATCAGCAAGTTTAATGATCTTATTTTTCACATGGCTACCCATTGCTGTAAAACTCCATTTAAGCGGAGTATTTTTTAAGACATCAACTTTTACAGAAAGTTCAACACCCGTATTTCTCACTTTACCAATATTATTCCAGTAGCTATCAAATCCTGTTGAAGTAGCTTTAGGCATCTTCATTAATAAATCTTTGGTATTCTTATTAAAATATTCAAAAGTTAAGTATAAACGATCAAAAAGTGTAGCTTCGACTCCAACATTTAAATTGGCATTCTTTTCCCATTTCAGTTTTTTGTTTTCAAGAGAAGAAATTAGAGCACCACTTGCACTAGCATTTGCATAGCTAAGACTATACAAGCTCTGATATGGATAATAACTTGATAGAGCATCATTACCTTGAATACCATAACTAGCCTTCAAAGTTAAATTATTAACCCAGTTTACATCAGAAAGAAAACTCTCTCGACTGATTCTCCATGAGGCACCAACTGACCAGAAAGTACCCCAACGCTGATCTTTATAAAAGCGAGAAGAACCATCAGTACGAAAACTGCCACTTAAATAATATTTTTCTTTATAATTATAATTCAAACGACTCAAATAAGAATCTATTGAATAATTATCTTCATAAGAAGTACCATCTGTCAATGTACTTGCAGCTGCCAATTCATAAAGACCACCAAATGGGAAACCTGTTTTTTCAGCTGATAAAAAATTTGTTTTAAGTGCATAATATTCATGACCAATTAATATATCGAAGGAATGATCATTAAATGTACGGTTATAAGTAAGTAATTGATTGAAAGTATAGCTTAACATTCTGGAAGATTCTTTTGTTAATCGACCACTAACTCCCACAGCATTACCATTATATGGATTTGCATACTCTGCCCCTCTAGCTGAATAGTAATCAAGTCCAAAATTAGTTGTGAAATTAAATCCTTTCAAGAAACCATATTTATCATCATCTGCATGTAATGTTATATAAGTTCTTGCACTCATATTATCAACCAAGGTTTCTGCCTTATCATCATACAATGTTGCAATTGGGTTCCAATTACTCTGATTAACACGATTTGATCCATAATCAAATTGCTTATTTCCATCTGAATTCAAAGCTAAGCCACCATCAGCACTATGCATATATACTGGATAAATTGGAGCCATGAACTGAGCAGAATACCAAACATTACTATTTTGTGTTGTGCCCGCACCAGCTGCATAATTTGATTTATACTGAGCAAATGAAGAGCTTAACCCAGATTTTAACCAATCTTTTGCTTCCGAGTCTACATTCAATCTTCCTGAATAACGTTCAAAGCTTGTTGTTTTCAACAGTCCTCCTTCATCCAAATAGCCTATTGACGCTAGATATTTTGTTTTCTTGCTGCCGCCTGTAAATGACAATTGGTATTCTTGTCTTAAAGGACTATCTGCTTGCAATTCATCCATCCAGTTTTCATGATATTTCAATTTTGCACTAGAGTTCAATTTACCTGTACTAGGATCTATTAATTGCGCGATAGGTGAATCATAAGGATTATATTCCTCATTAACACCAAGAATACCTTCACCACCTGCCATTTTAGCCAAAGCTTGCGTTCCTGCAACAGAAGGAGCAACACCATTGGTATTAATCAGTTCATTTTTATATGCTTCAAATGCCAACTCCAAATATTCTTTCTCGTTTACTGTATTATATCTTTTCAGCGAACGAGAAGTAACACCCCAATTGGCTTTCAAATTCACATCGATTTTATCTCCTTCATTTTTCCCTCTTTTTGTGGTGATCATCACTACACCATTAGCTCCACGAGCGCCATAAAGTGCACCAGCAGAAGCATCTTTCAACACAGTCATAGACTCTATATCATTAGGATTTATAGAGCTAATATTACCATCGAAAGGAATACCATCTACAACATAAAGAGGATTATTTGAAGCATTAATAGATCCAAATCCACGAATTACAACAGAAGCGCCAGATCCAGGTTGTCCAGATCCTGCTGTACTTTGTACACCAGCAACAACTCCATCTAAGGCTTTAGATACGTTGGCCACCACTCGCTTTTCAATTTGATCGTTCTTAATAACCTGAGCCGAACCTGTAAAAGAAGATTTTTTCGCAGTTCCATATGCAACAACAACAACTTCATCTGTTACTTGAGCATTTGATTTTAGTACAATCTTCACATTTTGTTTAATTGCAACTTCTTGAGTAACCATTCCTATATAAGAAATGACTAAGGTTTTAGCAGAGCTGGGAACATTCGATATAGAAAACTTTCCATCTATATCAGATATAGCACCAACAGATGCACCTTTAACAGAAACAGATGCTCCAATAATCGGTTGCCCATCTTCTTCCGAAACAACTATACCCGTTACTCTCTGATTCTGGGCAGTTACCAGACCTATACTTATAAAAATATAAGTCAACAACAACATTAATTTTTTCTTCATAAAATTCTTCTTAATGTTTGATTCAATATTAATATATTTTCACTTTAAAAGTTTACAAATATATTAATAATATATAAACAAACAAGCTATAATTATAAAAAAAGTTTAAATATTTACATTTTAATACTATCACTGTTAATAAAAGGCCATTAAAACATATTAAATCAGCTAATATTTGCAAAATAAGACCACAAGTCTTACTTTTTGAAAGTTATAAAAATAGAATAATTATTATTATAAGGATATTATAAAAATAATATGCACCTAAGTATGGCTTTTTACAAATAAAAGAAGTATAATCAATTCAAAAAAAGATTGCATAAAAAAAAAATATGCATAAAAAAAATCCTTCTTTTAAAAAGAAGGATAGTAACAAGTATAAATAATAAATTTGTGATTATATAAATAGAGGTATCTCAGACAGCGAATTTATCAAATAAGTGGGTTGAAAAGGATACTCATCTTTATGAATATTATTATAAAACATTTGATGCATACCAATTCCTTTTGCACCAACAATATCAGCATCCCAACTGTCTCCAATCATCAGTGATTCCTCGAGCTGAGATTGGGTAGAAGACAAAGCAAAATTAAAAATCTCGGGATACGGTTTATGAACATGAATGTCTTCAGAAAGGATGACTTTCTCAAAATAATGAAAAATACCGGATGATCGCATCTTCTGAAACTGAAGCTCACGAAATCCATTTGAAAGAATAAAGAGACGATACCTGGACGACAAATAATCAAGAGTTTCTTTTGCATAAGGAACCAGCCCGCTCTTAATAGGTATTACAGAAAAAAAATCGTCAGAATACTTTTTTGCAAGTTTTTCATCGGGTACACCAACAGCTTCGAGCGGAAAAAGAAAACGCTGACGGTTTAACTCCTCCTTACTTATTCTGCCATCACCATATTCAATCCAAAGTTCACTGTTCCTTTTTTGGTATAACTCATAAAAATGATCGAAAGAATCAAAATAACGTTCAAATCCATACTTACTATACATCTCTTGAAAAGTATCACTGGCATTGGCCTTAAAATTCCAAAGTGTATCGTCTAAATCAATAAATATACTTTTATACATAAAATAATGGGGGATTCAAAAAAGGGGATTGTGTAATAACACAGTCCCCTAAATATTCTGTTTAAACTGAAGATATTACTTTACCTGAATTACCAGATATTTAGATACACTCCAGAATTCTTTTGGATTAGTTATCTGCAAAGTCAACTGTCCTTTTTCATCTTTCACTAATGAATAAGAATTTGCAGGGTGATTTGTCAGAAGGTCTGCACGTTTTGAATAAAGCTTAACTTCCTTAGTTGTACGAATATCAATTTCGGTGAAGTAGTCTTTATTAAAATCAGCAGTTTTAAGAACTTCACCACTCTTAAGAATCTTTTGAGCTTTCAGCTCTGCTTTAGTACCAAATACAAACCAAGCTGTATTGATTGCTTTATCTTGTTCAGAAAGAGTCTTAGTCTTAGCTGTAGTTTCTTCAGTAAGAGTCTGAACATTAGCACTCAATCCGGTAACAGCTTCATCCAATTCCTGTATGCGAATGTTTTTAGCAGCAAGTTCTGTTTGCAGTTCTTCAATTTGTTTTGTTTTCTGTTCCAATTCTGCAGTCAATCCTTCAACTGCTTTCTTCAACTGAGCAGAGCTATATTTACTGTTCTTTAGTTGAGACTGAAGTTTTGCGATCTGAGCTTTGCTAGCTTCCATTGTCTTTGATATAAACTGAATATCGGAAGCAATTTGTTCTTTTGCAGAAGCAGGATTTTCTGAGAGTTTTCCCTTTTGTAAATCTACGCGGTTCTCAGCTGCATTAATCTGACGAAAGCCTTCCTGAATTTCATTAAAAGTTCCCATCATCTCATCCAGCTCGTTATTACGCTGAGTCAATTGCATTAAAAGAGAATCATTTTCAGCTTTAAGCTGGTCATTTTCTACATTTTTTTTGCCATCACAAGAAGCCAACATGGCTACGCATAAAGATAAAAATAATAGTTTTTTCATACGTCTTTTGTTTTTTAGTGAAGCTATTTTATTTAAATTTCTAATCGTCAAGACCTGCCAGCACAATGACTATTTCGCCACGAGGGTCAACGTTTGTAAAGTGTTCTACTAATTCAGCCAATGTTCCACGCACTGTTTCTTCATACAATTTAGATATTTCTCTTGAAACAGAAACCTTTCTCTCTGTTCCAAAATATTCTCCAAACTGCGTTAGTGTCTTGAGCAGGCGATGAGGTGATTCATAAAAAATCATTGTACGAGTTTCACTCTGCAAAGACTTTAATCTGGTCATTCGCCCTTTCTTCTGGGGAAGAAATCCTTCAAAGCAAAAACGCTCATTCGGAAGTCCTGAAGAAACAACTGCCGGAACAAAAGCTGTTGCTCCGGGAAGACATTGAACTTCTATATCATTTTTAATACATTCCCTGACTACTAAAAAGCCAGGATCGGATATACCTGGAGTTCCTGCATCCGAAATCAATGCAACAGTTTCCCCACCCTTTATTCTATTAACAACGCTTTCCACCATTTTATGTTCATTAAACTTATGGTGAGACTGCATGGCGTTCTTTATTTCAAAGTGTTTTAGTAATATACCTGAGGTACGTGTATCCTCGGCTAAAATAAGATCTGCTTCTTTCAATACTTTAATAGCTCTGAAAGTCATATCTTCTAAATTACCGACTGGTGTTGGTACAACATACAATTTTGCCATGTTCAAATATATATGATTACATTTTTCACTCCTCATTAATAACAAGAGAAGTCAATCTTAATTTTATCATTTGTATATAAGCACAAATGTTCGATTGTCTCGCAAATGTAGAAAAAATAATATGCAAAACACAAAAAATGTATTATTTTTGTAGACAATTAGTAAACTAACACTAAAATTTTAATAAGTCAAGGCAAAATGGTAATATTTTCCGAAGATCAAATCTTAGAAACACGAAAGAGAGGCCGGATTGAGGTTATTTGCGGTTCTATGTTTTCTGGTAAAACAGAAGAATTAATCCGCAGATTAAAAAGAGCCAAATTTGCCAGACAAAGAGTTGAGATTTACAAGCCAGCTATCGACATCCGATATTCTGAAGAAGATGTAGTTTCTCACGACAGTAATTCAATATCTTCCACTCCTATTGAATCATCTGCCAGCATTTTACTTTTTTCTTCAGACATTGACGTGGTAGGTATCGATGAGGCACAATTCTTTGATAATGGACTTGCTGATGTTTGCAGCAAATTAGCTGACAGTGGCGTAAGGGTTATCATCGCAGGATTAGACATGGATTATAAAGGAGTACCATTTGGTCCAATGCCAGATTTGTGCGCTATTGCCGACGAAGTTACAAAAGTGCATGCTATCTGTGTAAAATGCGGCCAGCTTGCATACATATCACACCGTATTGTTAAAAACGACAAACGTGTTTTATTAGGAGAAAAAGATGAATACGAACCTCTTTGCAGGGAATGTTACAATAAAGCTCTGAAGGAAAGTACTGATTAGACCTTACATTTAATAACTTAATATATGCTTGATAAGAAAATCACATTCGATAGTTTTATTCGTTTTATCTTTGGAGTAGCCATAGTTATTGGAATATTCTTTTTACTAGATAAACTGAGTGCTGTATTGCTTCCTTTTTTTATAGCCTGGCTTATAGCGTACTTCATGTATCCGTTAGTGAGATTCTTCCAATACAAATTAAAACTAAAATACAGGGTTTTAGCCATTATTTGTGCCTTATTGACTGTAGCTTCCGTTATAGCAGGCGTCTTTACTTTGCTTGTACCGCCCATGATCGAGGAATTTGGCAAAGCTAATAATCTGATTATGACTTATATTTCCAATGAATCGAACATTAATGTCTTTCCTCAGAGAATAGCTGATTTTATCAATGATAATCTTGATGTTAAGGAGCTTAATAAAATATTCAGCTCGGAGAACATTACCAACCTTACAAAGAATGCGCTTCCCAAACTCTGGAATTTATTATCTGAATCACTGGATATTCTGTTCAGCGTTATCGCTTCTTTTATTATTCTTCTATATACAGTCTTTATACTTCTGGATTATGAAGCAATAGCAGAAGGCTGGATAGAATTTATACCAAGCAAATACAGACGATTTGCATCCAGCGTAATTACTGACCTTAAAAATGGAATGAACCGTTACTTCAGAGGACAGGCTTTGGTTGCTATGTGTGTTATGATACTCTCCGGAATAGGATTTCTTATTATTGGGTATCCATTAGCATTGGGACTTGCTCTTTTAATTGGCGTATTATCTATGGTGCCTTATATGAAGGTTATTGCTTTGTTTCCGGCACTTATACTAGGATTACTGAAAGTAGCCGATACAGGAGAAAGTATCTGGGTTGTTTTAGGATCAGCATTATTAGTTTTTGCAATTGTGCAGGCTGTAGAAGATTCTTTTATCGTTCCTAAAGTTATGGGAAGAGTTACAGGGCTTAATCCTGCTGTTATTTTACTCTCTCTTTCCATCTGGGGATCATTGCTGGGAATACTAGGTATGATCATTGCATTGCCAACAACATCTCTTATACTGTCATATTATAAAAGATTCGTAATACACCGTGAAAAAATTATCAACCCAGAAAGCTCTGATAATCAACATGAAAAGGTATACACCGAAAAATAACCCGAAATTTATTATACGAAAAGTTTGGAGCGTAAAGAAAAAGCAGTATCTTTGCACCCGCTAAAGAGAACTAAACGAAATGATTCGCTAGCTCAGCTGGTAGAGCACAACACTTTTAATGTTGGGGTCTTGGGTTCGAGCCCCAAGCGGATCACAAGAAAGAACGAAAGTTCATCTCGATGTAGAAAACTCCTTGAATCATTGATTCAGGGAGTTTTTATTTTATACCTATCCCCCATCTTGCTAACACAGCTATATAACTTTTTAGAACAAAAGTTATCAATGAAATTTTAACTGGTTACACAAAATAAAAACCTTCTCAAGAAAATTAAAAATCCACAAATTGATCTAGCAATCTAGCACCACCCAAATAACAAACTGACTATAAACATATTACCACCGCTAGATCAACCAAATTTGATCTAGCAGTGATCTAGCGATCTAGCGCTTTGGCGGTTAAATCATATACAATCCAAACAACCTATCACAGAAAAACAGTTGATAAACAGCACTTTAGACAACTAATATTAGGATTAACAATAAACACAGTCAACCAGAATAAGGACGAAACAAACTGCTGGACTGCTAGATTACCGCTAGACTTCTCCAAGTATATCTAGCACTCCTATCGATCTTATACACAGTAGCTTATACACCAAATGCTAGACTGCTAGACTATTTTCGCAAAATTAAAATTTATGTAGTGGTTTTGCAGGTTATCAAATGCCACTCCGACTTTCCGGAAACATCCGGCGGGAGGTTACTTAAACTCCCAAGTGAGTTTTTCTATCTCAGGCGGGAGGTTGATGTAATGTTGTACAAAACAATTATATCTTCTGTACAAGAGAATTAATTGTTTTGTACAGAAGAATACATTCTTTTGTACAAGAATACACAAACATCCGGAATAGTTTTTAAAAAGACAAACCGGAGTTTTACTAAACTCCGGCGAGTTATATCTTAAAACAACATGTAAACTCGCACCCGTAATTCGATAATATCTTTAATAAATAAAATTCGCCTATTTAATTTTATCTATAATTTGTGTTTCTAATTTTGCTTTCAATGTACAAGTCTACACCTACATTAGGGCTCCTATATTACACCAAGAAACCTCTTTTAATTATATGAATTTGGCAAATTGAAAGGAATGTTGTAGTTTTGAACCCGAAATGCCAAGCAGACAAAATTATTTTTTAGTAGTTTAGAAAGCAAATCATAGTCAAAGGCATAAACCCTTCGAGCAAGAATTCCAAACGGATTGCTCGATGGAAGAGACAACAGAGGCTGTCTCTTTTTTTTAATCCGCATTTTAATTTTAATATATAAATTCAATCAAAAACAGATGAACGAAATTCCAAATTGTCCGAACTGCCAGGGTGAAAACACCTACTTTGACGGTTCCCTTTACGTATGTCCCGACTGTTCCCACGAGTTCAACGCAGAAAGCGCTGCGGCGGAAACAACTCCCGATGTACCCCGCGACAGCAATGGGGCCGAACTGATGGATGGCGATTCTGTAACTGTAATCAAGGATCTTAAAGTAAAAGGATCATCAATGGTCATTAAAAGAGGAACGAAAGTTAAAAGCATTCGTCTGACAGAAATCCCTGAAGAAGTTGACTGTAAAATAGATGGAAGCAGTATTGTACTAAAGACTTGCTTCCTGAAAAAATAAGCGACAACTTACAAAAGTATCAAACGACTATCAAGACGCAAGTATCTGATAGTCGTTTTTCTATAATCGATTAAAAAGATAATAATAGAATATGATAGCAGATCTATTATTACCTTTGCGCACTTAGGTATTTAACTAAAGATTTATGGCAAACCTGATTTTTGAGAACAAAGAGTTCAAAGGCGTTAACTGTCTGGATGAACAGCTGGCAAAAGGAGAATATTCAGATTGCTCCTTTATTAATTGCATTTTCACCAATGCCGATTTATCAAATATTTCTTTTATTGATTGTAAGTTCAGTAATTGCGATCTTAGCATGGCAGCTATCAGAAACACTATATTCAGAGATGTAAAGTTTGTAAATAGTAAGCTGGTTGGATTAAACTTTGAAGAGTGCAACAACTTCCTTATCTCCTTTTCTTTTGAAGAATGCATCCTTCATTTAGCCTCCTTTTATAAACTAAAGTTGAAAGCAACTAATTTTATAAATTGCGATTTACAGGAGGTAGATTTTACCGAGACTGAGCTGAGCAATTCTATTTTCAAGAACTGCAACCTTAGCAGAACAATCTTTGCCAGAACTAATCTTGAAAAAGCTGACTTCCGTACATCTTACAATTATTCCATTGACCCTGAAATAAACCGGATACGAAAAGCAAAGTTCTCCAGAATGGAAGTTATCGGATTATTAGATAAGTACAATCTTGATATAGAGTAAAAAATAAATTAGTAAGTATGTTGGAACAATGATGGTTTACAAACATTCAAAGATACCTGATAGTCTGTGCATCCTGATTATTGTAAGTGTATCCCCAATTAAAATACATGAAGCTCGTTTAATTTAGATTACGGAAAATACACATATTTTATACTTTCTTGCTTGTAGAATGCATTTTTTATATAAATTTACAGACTCAAAGAATACCGTTATGAAAACATTCTATAAATGCACTCTATTTTATGTTTGTATCCTCCTCTGCTTGCCTGCAATATCTCATGCTCAGCCAGTTTGTCAGATACAACACTATTCAACATATAGTGGATTGCCACAACGAACTGTAGTTAATATAGTACAAGATATAAAAGGTTTTATCTGGCTTTCTACATGGAACGGTTTAAGTAAGTTTGACGGTTATTCATTTAAAAACTACAAAGCTTATCCGGGTGACGGATGTACGCTAACTAGTAACAGATTGTATTCCATCACTACCAATCAGCATGGCGATATATGGTGCCAGACTTATGATAGCCGAATTTATTTGTTCGATAGCAGAAAAGAAAGATTTATTGATATTCTGCAACCTATAGAAGCAAAAAACAAGAGTACCTATACCATTAGTCAAATATACGCATTGCCTAAAGGCGTAACCTGGATCGTGTGCGATAACGGAGCTTTTCGAGTAAATGAAGAACAATACAGAAAAGGTAAGAATGAAAGCATTTCATTTTACAGTTCTAAAGCCGGGAACCTTCCGGGAAAAGAAATATCCAGGATTATTCAGGATAAAGATGGTGACGAATGGGTTTTTACAGATAAAGGTATTCAGATTATCGGAAAAAAAAGAATGCCTGGCAACATACAATTCAAGAATGTATGCGAAAATGGTAAGAATATGTATCTGGTATCTTCAAATGATCGCCTTGCCTTTTACGATCAAAGTACGGAACAACTACAGTTCCTGAAAATACCATGCGAATATTCTCATCTGAACAGCATACAAAATCTGGGGAAAGACACTATCGGACTGGGTACAGAAAACGGAATTATCATATTCGATGCCAAGAGAAAGAAATTCAGATATATAGATATTCGTATGAATACTCAGTCTTCCATCAATGTACAAAGTATATTTAAGGACAGTCATAATGAGTTGTGGATATTCTCAGAATCGGCAGGAGTAACTCGTTATAATCTTCAAAACGGTGAAAAGCAGTATTATCAAACTCCTATAGAAGATATGCCTACAGCAGAAAGACAAAGCAGAGAGGGAGTTTTTGAAGACGCTCAAGGAACATTATGGGTAATTCCTCAATTGGGATGTCTTAGTTATTACGATCGTAGGACTCAACTGTTAAAGCCTTATTATACAGACTATAATGATCCGAAGTCTAAGTTTACACCTGTTGTATTAAGATACTTATTGGATAATCAGAAGAATTTTTGGTATACAAGTAATTATGAATTGGGTAAGATTTCTTTCTTTCCTAATGCCTGTCAGGAGCGCCCCTTTGATTATGGCTATGATACGCGTGCTTTTTTGAAAGACAGCAACAAGAACTTTTGGATGGCAAATAAAAAAGGATTTATCCGAATAGACAACGAAGATGGAACCTTGAAAGGTTACCTAACTTCATCAGGAAACATCAGCAGCCAGAAAGTTCCATTTTCAAAGAATATTTATTGCTTTCTTGAAGACAAACAAGGGTTTATTTGGATGGGGAGCAAATGGGACGGGCTCTTCAGGCTCAAGAAAGAAGGGAATAACCGATTTAAGATACAAAGATTTGCCCATGATGAAAAGAACCCATATAGTTTAAGCAATAATAGCATTTACTCAATATTTCAAGACAGCCGGAATCGCATTTGGATAGGCACATATGGTGGCGGACTGAATTTATTGGAAGAAACTCCTCAAGGAGAAGTACGCTTCATGCACAGTGGTAGCTCTTTGAAAGAATATCCTCACAACAAATTCTCCAAAATACGAATCATTAAGGAAGTAAATAAAGCAATATTGGTTGGCACTACAGAGGGACTTCTCACGTTTTCTCCTGATTTCAGGAATCCGGGAACTATCAGATTTTACCAGAATGTACGTACACCAGAGGTTGCATCCAGTCTATGCAGCAATGATGTAACGTACATCTATACTGACAGCAGGAAACAGACGTATGTTCTTACCTTTACAGGAGGCATAAACCAAATAGTATCTAACAATTTACTAACCAATCATATAAAGTTTAAATCCTATACAAAGAAAAATGGATTGTTTTCCGACTTGCTTTTATCCATGATTGAAGATTCGCAAAAGAATTTATGGGTAATATCTGAAAATGCACTTTCCAAATTCAATCCGAGAACAGGCACTTTTGATAATTACGATAAGAGATATCTTCAAAAAGAAATTTATTTCAGTGATGCCGCACCGGTTATCTGGCATAAACATTTGATTTTGGGCACCGAAGGTGGTATTCTGGAGATGAATCCAGCCTCGTTAAGCAAGAGCAAGTACATTCCGCGTATCGTATTTACCGGTCTGAAGATACAAGGAATTCAGCAGTCACAAGATATTGACGATCTGAAGGAACTGGAACTTCAGCCTTCTCAGCGCAATGTAACCTTCCAGTTTGCGACGTTAGATTATATTGAACCTACAGCCATAAAGTATGCTTATAGGCTTAAAGGATTGGAAGAGCAATGGAATGAAGTAGATAATAACCGCACTGCCAACTATATAAATCTTCCTCCGGGAGAATATGAATTGCAAATACGTTCTACAAACAGTGATGGTGTATGGATAGACAATGTACGCACTCTTTCAATCAATGTACTTCCCACTTTCTGGGAAACTTACTGGGCGTGGATTCTGTATGTTCTTTTATTCATTCTGTTTACGGCTGCTATTGTATATACTATTTTTTATATTTATAGGCTGCACAATCAAATTAATCTCGAGCATCAATTATCTAATATAAAACTAAGATTCTTTACAGATATCTCCCATGAGTTACGTACACCGTTAACTCTTATCAGTAGTCCCATAAGTGAAATACTCGAGCATGAATCTCTTTCTCCAAATGCGCGCAAACACCTCACTCTGGTACATAAGAACACAGAGCGTATGCTGCGTTTAATGAATCAGATACTAGATTTCCGTAAAATAGAGAATAAGAAAATGAAAGTATTACTGGAAAAGAGTGATATCATAACTTTATTGCAACGGGTAATGGATAACTTTCTTCTGATAGCAGAAGAAAAACATATTGATTTCCGCTTACATTCGCAGCCGGATATAATCTCCGGTTGGATAGATCAGGACAAATTTGAAAAGATTTTTTTCAATTTAATATCCAATGCTTTCAAGTACACACCCGACAATAAATCCATCATAGTATCGGCCACCATGGAAAATGAGAATCTTGTAATTTCCGTAAAGGATGAAGGTATTGGAATCGATCTCAAAAAACAACAAAGTTTGTTTCAGCGGTTCGAAACGCTTGTGCGCTATAACATTTTACAACCTTCATCGGGTATAGGATTGTCTCTTGTAAAGGAGCTGATTGAATTACATCAAGGTAATATTCAGGTAAATAGTCAGCCGGGAGTTGGCAGTGAGTTTATTGTAACATTACCCCTGGAGCAGAAAACTTATGAAGGAAAAGAAAATACGGAATTCATTTTTAATGACTCTCAGTCATCTTTTGCTCAAAGCAACGAAAATCCTGAAAATTCAGGAATATCAATTCAAGAACAAACCTATCAGGAAGTAACAGAAAGACAATCTATAATTCCCGAAAGTAATCTTGAAAATCAGGAAGTTGTTTCGGTATTGGTAGTGGAAGATAATTCTGAATTAAGAACCTTCCTTCATGATATATTATCTGGTATATATAATGTAATTGAAGCAAATGACGGGCAAGAAGGATTGGAAATGGCTATTAAACACATGCCTGATTTCATCATCAGTGATGTAATGATGCCAGTAATGGATGGATTGGATATGGTAAAAGCTATTAAAGAAAACCGTGACATTTGCCACATTCCAATTATTCTGCTTTCTGCAAAATCTTCTCTGGATGACCGTATTTACGGACTGGAGCAGGGTATTGATGACTATATAACCAAACCGTTCAGTTCTGCTTACCTCAAAGCACGTATAAAATCACTGCTTAATCAGCGTAAACAGTTACATGAACTTTACCTAAAACAATGGCCGGAGAATAAGGAAGCTACTTCAAGCGTCCCAATTGAAATAGTGCCCTCCAAACCACAAATAATAAACTCTGACGAGTTATTTATGCAACAAGTGATGGAGGTGATGGAAAAGAATATGGATAATTCCAAATTTACAATTGACGAGTTTGCATTGGAAATACGAATGGGACGTACTGTTTTTTATCAAAAGCTGAAAGCAATCATAGGTTTGTCTCCTGTAGATTTTATTCGTGAGATGCGTATCAAGCGGGCAAAACAATTGATTGATTCTGGAGAATATAATGTATCAACAGTGGCTTACATGACAGGTTTTAATGATCCTAAATATTTCAGTAAGTGCTTTAAGAAACAATTCGGAGCTTCGCCGTCTGAGTACAGTAAAGAAAAAAAGCAGAACAATTAAGAATAGCCGAAATTCATTGATTGGAAATAACAGACAGAAGATTTTCATCTCCCGTCTGTTATATTCAAGTGCGGTTATTCAATGGTGAAGGCATGTTGCAACAAGTCTTCTGTTTGTGAACTACCACCTACCATGATATCATAATCTCCTGCACAGACTCTTAGGGTATTAGATGAGGAATCCCACCATTCCAGTTCTTTATCTTTCAGTAGGAATTCAACATTAACTGTCTTCCCTGCAGGAATACTTACGCGCTTAAAGTTACGCAAAGTCCTAATAGGTCCGTCTGCATCGTTATGTTTTCTCAGATAAACCTGAACAACTTCTTCTCCATTACGGTTGCCTGTATTAGTAACCGGAACAGTGAACTTCAATAATTGTCCAACTTTAATTTTATCTTTCTCCAGTTTCATCTGCCCATACTCAAAGGTTGTATAGCTTAGTCCGTAACCAAAAGGGAAAAGAGGCTCTTGTGTCATGTAGCGATAAGTCCTTCCATTCATATTATAATCTTCAAAGTCAGGAAGCTGTGATACATTACGATAAAATGTTACCGGCAATCGTCCTGCTGGATTGTAATCTCCAAATAAAACTTCGGCAACAGCCTTTCCTCCTTCTTGACCAGGATACCATGCCTGCAATATGGCCTCACATTCATTTGTTTCAGGTTCCAGACCAATGGGTGAACCAGAGCAATTAACGAAAAGAACCTTTTTACCGGCACGATGCAAAGCTGCAATCAACTCTCTTTGAACGGCAGGAAGCTCTATATCCGTACGGTCGCCTTTCTTGAAACCAGGAAGATTAACACCCATTTCTTCACCTTCGAGGCTTGGCGAGATACCACCTGCGAATATTACCACATCTGCATCTTTTACCTTTTCCACAGATTCTTCAATGTCGGCTTCCTTCTTGAAACCAAGGTCAAAGTTAAGTTGGGCATCACTTCTGAGGTATTCGAAATCTAGTTCTATATTATATGATATTCCAGCTTGTACCTGCATATTGTAAGTAGATTTTCGAGCACCATGTTTGTTGGAGAAACTCTTTACCTCTTTATCGTTTATACGCAAACGTCCTGAACCGTAAGCATAAATATCAAATACAATTTCACCCGACTGTTCTGGAGTAAATACGCTGTTATAAGTTGCAGAGAAATCAGTAAGATTTACTCCAGGAGCAAATACAGTAGCACCCGATGTGCAAAAATGGAAAGGAGTAGTTACCTGAGCGGCTGTAACGGGCTTGCCATCACGGGTAACATTGTTCCAATAGCGTGCGCTAAATCCTGGTCCGTCTGCCGACTTACAAAGATTAAATGCACTTTGAATAAGTGTCCGTTCTACCCACCCGCAACCTTGTTCGTAAATAAGCTTGTCATTATTTCCCAATGTTTTTCGCAATCCATTCAAAATAGTGACTGTATGCGGTGGCATGCCATTATAATTTCCCCATTGCATCACGGAATCGTTGGCATTTGGTCCCATAACAGCAAGAGTTAGTCCACCACGTTTCAGCGGCAAAATATTATTTTTATTCATGAGCAAGGTCATTGACTTGCGTGCAATATCGAGAGCCAATGAGTCATGTTCTGCCGAAGCTACTACCGAGAAAGGAATCTTTGTCCAAGATACATTTTTCGGATCATCCATTTCTCCTAATGAAAAACGGGCTTCTAACAGACGTTTAACTGCAATGTTTATGGCACTTTCGTCTATTTTTCCTTGTTTAACTGCTTTAGCTAATGATTGGTAGCTGGATCCGCATTCCAGATCTGTTCCGCTAAGAACTGCTGCAGCCGAAGCTGACTCGGCATCGGAATGGGTTTTATGGCCACGTTCATTATAGAAGTCGGCAATGGCACCACAATCGGAAAGTACAATGCCGTCAAAGCCCCACTCTTTACGGAGAATCTGCATCAGCAGGCGATCGCTCCCACAACATGGTTTTCCTTCAAAACGATTATAAGCACACATTACTTCTTTTACTTTAGCTTCTCTCACCAATGCCTCGAAAGGCGGTAGGTAAGTTTCGTACAAATCACGCGGCTTAATTTTTTCCACATTAAATTCGTGTCGGTTCCATTCCGGACCGGAGTGTACGGCAAAATGCTTGGCACAAGCATGGAGTTTATCGTAATGCCCGTCGTTAGCGCCTTGCAGGCCCTGAACTACCATTACTCCCATCCTGCTGGTTAGATAAGGATCTTCGCCATAAGTCTCAATACCTCTTCCCCAACGAGGATCTCGATATATGTTTACTGTGGGAGTCCACATTGTCAAGCCCTGATAACGTTCATAACTTCGCTGTGACGTGTAGTAAGTATTCTTAGCGCGAGCCTCATCAGAAACTGCATTGTATACTTGATACACCGTGCCAGGGGAAAAAGATGCTGCCATACCTATCGGTTGAGGGAAGACAGTCGCCAAACCTGCACGAGCCACTCCATGCAGCGCTTCGTTCCACCAGTTATATGGCTTGATACCCAAACGCTCAACAGATTGAGAGTTATCCATCATTAATAATATTTTTTCTTCCAGCGTAAGTTCTTGAAGTAAGAGCTTCGCTCGTTCATCTGGCGATAATGAAGCCGCTTTATAAGTTTGTTGGCTGCAACTTGACAAGATAAAAAGAGGCAGCAAATAGATTAATTTTCGTTTAAACATAGTTATTATAGTTAGTAAATAAAGTAACAATTTAAGTTCCGAAGGAGCTATAAACTTTTTTTCTTTCCTAATTAATGGTTCAATTATTATAAGTTTGAAAATAATGAAGGGTGTATTGTACTTAAATACGATACACCCTCCTTACAAGATATGTCTAACAAAATCTCACGATTTCATATAGGTTATATTTTAGGGCATTACATTCTTAGCCCATCTTGGATCACCAATTCCCTGTTTGTAAATTTCATGGTTTCGAACGGCATCCGTATTCTTGTAATAGAGACCGTTGAGGTTGCTAATCTCGTGCATATTCGGATCCGGACTTACATAAGGCGGATTTGGATCTGTCATCAAGTCAGTAGGTGAAATACCAACAGTACCTAAATGCACATCAAGCTCTGCCTTACCTAAAATATTAGAATCTGCCCAGAAACCTGCACTGTTTTTGCTGGCACTGAAAGCTGAGGCTGAGAATATGCTTCCGTTGATCAGGTTTGTATTTGTTGAGTAATTCTGCTGTACATCGAATGTAATTTTACCAGAACCGTTAATCTGGCGAATATCCATACCTTCCATATATAAATTACGAGCATCACCATCTTTCTTAGTAAGAATGAAAAGATTCTTTTTCACTGTAATCTTACTTCCACCCGGCAGATATCTCAGGTCGAAAATCTTACGTCCGGTAGAACGGGTACTGTAATTTACAAATGTATTGTTCTCGAGTGTAATATTGTATTGAACATTACTTGGCCACGGCAAATCCTTACCATTGTCCGTAAAGAAGCAGGTACGTGGAGAATCATAGAAAGTATTTCTACGGAAAATCATGTTTGCATAAATGTTTGATTTACCAGTACCAGGAGTACCATCACCGGCAATCCATGCATAACCACGACCAGTATTATCATAATAACCGCAATTATAGAATAGACAGTCTTCTACAATAAACTTCTCGAAGTTCTTACGGTTAAGACCTTGCACTCGGACGAAACCACGAATCATACGTTGGAATGTACAATTTTTTAATTCAAATGATTGAAGTGTTACGGCCATACCATTAGAATACATGTTGATGAAGTAATTACCTGTTGCTGCACCATCTCCATAATTTTTCGCTAACGGACAATCAAAATCAATATCTTCAAATATAAGCGATTTGATGTTGATACCACCAAGCTCACCTGATTGTGGTTGACGTCCAAACATGAAGTTCATGGCTTGAGCAGCTCCATTAATAGTTGACATTCCATTCATTAACACTTTAGCACGACCAGTACCTGCTTTAGTTCTCAAAGTTAAACCTTTACACAAAGATACGTTGGTTGCAAAATAGTATGTTTTTCCACCTTCCAATTCAAAAATAGTACCTTCTGCCAGAGATGAATCTTTGTTATAGTTAGATAAGATGGTGTCAAGCCGTGAAGCGTTGTACTCTTTTGCCCCTGGAATGGTATCATTAGGATCGCTGAAATGCTTAATAAGGATAGGCGCTCCAGGATCACCATCCATACGGATAACACAAGTATTATAAATAGCATCCCAATGAACCGGTATATTATTGTTTATCGCATTGACTACATATACACTGTTTTCCTGTAGACCATCAATGTCAATGTATCCACGTTGAAAATCTGCTGCAGTGATAGTGTAATTTTTCCATTTTGCAGGAACAGTTGCCTCAGGATTGGTAGGAGATGCTTCAACTGTAATAGTTTGCATCACGAAATTACCATCTCCATCTACTTCAAAATTAGTTTTAAAAGTACCGTCATCACCAGATGTGGCATAAGCTCGGTCAATATTGACACGGAAAGTAGTTTTAGTGACTTCGTTCACTACTATTACTTCTGGAATATTGTATCTGTCTCCAGTCGTGATTCCCATATAGTCTGCCCACTGACGTCCGTTGCCATAACCATACCACTTAGAATGGTAGGCTTCTCCTTTTTTGGAGAGAGTACGGATGGCAAAACGATAATCAGTACTGTACTGAAGATCTTTTATCAAAAGATCTGTAACTTCGGGACCAACAATCGTATCAAACAGAATATAGTCGGGATTTTCCCAATCTGTAGCAAGACCAGAAGATACATTAGGCTGCAAAGCCATCTTGATTTCGTAGCCAGCACAACCTTTCACTCCATACCAATAAAGCTGGATGTCGTTCAAATTAACCGCCTGGCACCGATAAGGGTCAGAATCTCCCTTACCTGTATTGTCATCCTTACGGAACATGGTCATAAACTCTCTTTCGGAAGAATAGCCATCACCGTTCACTACCTCATCGTCTTTACAAGAATAAAACGAGACAGACAAGAGTAGCATCAGTATGTATAATATTTTATTTTTCATATCGTATAATTTTCAATTTGATTATTTGGTATAACCATAATAGTTCTTATATGCACCGGCACTACGTTGAACAGCAGCATTCGGATAAGGCAGAATATAGCGTACCACAGGCAAGTTTGCTGGCCCAGTTTGTGAATAAGTTTCACCATCTTTAACAAGATAGATATTTCCTCCACGATCACCACGTATAAATCCATAGAATGAGAAAAGACATTGATCTTTCGGACATCCGTCAGCATCATTCCACCATCCGTAATAGTCTCCCGTTGACCATCCTGTTCCTGGATATTTGTCAGACTTGTATGGATTATAGAGTTCCAGCACATCAAGTGTGGTATTTGGATATACACTTATGTTATTGGGGTTGGTGGCGATCCTGTAATATATTGTGTAAGGAAGAGTCAACTCCAAATAACCAGGTTTACCGTCGTATTGTTCTACTGCCTCAATATGATCTGATGTGCCTGCTGCATTTTCGGCCACCGCATAGTAGCGCAAGAAACTGTAATAAAGCACTTCTCCATATAAATTATTGCGAACCAAGTCTTTCCAACGCATATTCTCACCCGCAAATTCCCATTTACGTTCATCTAAAATTGCTTTTAGGAAGGTAGCTTTTGAACCAGAAACAGAAGCTATATAACTATCAACCTTAGCTCCATTCGTAATTGCACGTGCACGAACCTGTCGAAGAGCTTCAATAGCTTTTGTACCATTTGCACCACCTACACCATCTTCTAATTCGTTAACAGTTTCAGCATACATTAAAAGTATATCGGCATAACGCATATAAGGATAGTTTATACCTGTATTACCAGAACTACCTGCACCCAGAGTGTTACCAGAATTTGACCAGAACTTAGACCACTTGTTATTGAACACCGTGTAGTCTGTAAGTATTGATGGAGTTCCATCATAGAGATAATACCACATACCGTTCACATAGTCACGACGAGAATCTTCTTCGTCAAATGAATAACGGTAGAAAGCATTCAAACGAGCACTTCCGTCACTCTTACCCCAAACATTTTTGCCTGATGTTACACCTTCATAATTTTCGCCTTTCGGTCCCTGAATGTAACCGATACTACCTGTTGAGTTCTTTGCAAATGGTATCTCGAAGATAGGGTCGTCATTGCTATTTACTATGTAATTACATTCATTAATGAATACCTGTCGAAAAGGAAGTGCCAAAGAGTGAGTTCCTGAAGTAATAACAGAATCACAGAAAGCTTGAGCTATTTTGTAGTATTCTTTATAGTCTGTAGGACGTTGCATGCTACCATAGCTAGTAGGATTACTCTTGTCTGGATGAAGTGAATATCCACCACAAGTCAAAGCCATACGAGCAATCATTGACCAACAAAATTCTTTAGACACACGCTCTACACCATCACTTAAGTCTTTCGCGTATGACATGTAAGGAGCAATACCTTTAAGGTCTTCGATCAAAGTTTTATGAATTTCCTCACGATCAACTACAGGCATTACAAAATCTTCTGACTCAAAATTTGGGCTGAGAGAGAAAGGTATGTCGCCAAACATCACAACAAGGTCATGATAGAACATAGCACGCATTACTTTCGCCTCACCCAATTGCTGCATCAATTCAGGATCATCTTTACTAAAAATTGGACTATTTTCTAAGCCATGAATAAAATTATTGGCGTATTCCACACCTTGGTAAGCAGCAACCCAATATTTATTAATGTCTCCTCCCATACTGTTGCAGTCGAAGCGACGGTAGCTGTTATCTGTTGCAACTTCACTTGTAGATATTGACATATCAACATCACTATTAAGGCAGAAAGTACTTAAATAAGCGCCACCATATGTACTTCCATTTAATAGTTGAGCATAAACGCCATTCAGGGCTCGGTTAATTTCAGTCTTCTCGCTGAAAACATACTCTGTGTCATACTTCGAGATAGCATCTACCTTCAGGTAATCATTACATGAAGAGAAGCCAACCGCAACCAGACCAACGATAAGAATATTTTTGATTTTCATATATAATCGTTTTTATGTATTAGAAAGTAATGTTTGCACCAAACACAAAACTACGACTACGCGGATAACGGTTGTAGTCCATACCGCATGTCAAACCAGTTTGTACGTCTACTTCTGGGTCATAACCAGAGTAACCGGTAATAATGAAGAGATTGGAACCACTGGCATAAAAGCGTAGTTTTGACATTCCCCACTTAGCTGTTAGCTGTTTTGGTAGTGTATATCCTATTGTAATGTCCTGGCAACGAAGGAATGAGCCATCTTCAATGAAGTAAGAATGAGTCACTTTGTTAGTAACATCAGTAGGATTCCACAATTTCTTACCTGCATTCAATTCTTTATAACCATCTACAGAATTTTCGAGGTAGGTATTTTTATACATACATTCACCATCTTCGCGTACATAAGTCCAGCGATCGTTGAACTTACTAAGCACATTGAAGAAATTTTTGCTATTTCCTTCTGAAGAAGATAATTGGTAAGCTGTAGCATTGTTTACGTCAAAATCATACATATAGTTGAAATTGGCTGTAAAATCAATGTTTTTCCATTGTCCACTTAATCCGAAACCTCCCTGGAATTTAGGGTTTGTGTTACCAATCACAGTACGGTCATCTTCAGTAATCTGACCATCGGGTTTGCCGTCAGGACCACTGATATCCTTGAACTTGATTTTACCAGGCAGAGTAGCCTTACCAGAGTTACTGTCATTAAATACATTATTGACAATAGTACCTTCTTTTGGAACAGCTAAAAAATTCTGATTTGGATCAAAATCAAATTCATCGAATCCATACAGTCCATCATATACAAAACCATAAATCAAACCTACCTGATCTCCAACCTTTAAACAATAGTCGTTATAGCTTGACTTCCAACGATCGTTTTGGTCCCAAATAACATTGTCTGTATCATTCAGTTTGTCTACTTTCATTTTATTAAATCCTAGCGACAAGTTGCCACTCAATACATAATCTTTTCCGCGAAGAATATCACCATTGATACTCAATTCGAAACCTCTGTTAGTTACCTGACCAATGTTTTGCATCTGTTGAACGTAACCAGTAGTTGAAGGTACATCTGACTTATATAGCAGGTCTTTGGTTGTATTCCAATAAACTTCCGGGGTAATAGTCAGTCGGTCTCCGAACAAGCCCAAGTCAAAAGCAAGGTTGCGAGTCAGAGTTGTTTCCCATTTAATTTTGGTATTAGCAAAAGTGCTACCGCCTGCATTTCCATACCATTTTTCACCGTTCTCAGTTGCTTCACCAAATCCAGGACCACCGGTTGTATTTACAGCGTAAAGATAACGCCACATATCATCGTCAATACGGTTGTTACCAGCCAAACCAACAGCTGCACGTAGCTTAAGGTTACTAATAACAGGGTTGTGTTCAAGGAAACTTTCTTTAGAAATAACCCATGCACCAGAAATTGATGGGAAATAACCCCACTGTTCTCCTGGAGAGAATTTGGTTGAACCATCTGCGCGGAAAGTAACCGACGCCAAGTATTTGTGGTCATAGTTATAACTTGTCTGACCAAAGAATGAGGCTGTGCGATCGGGCGTAGAAAGATATGATGTTGATTCCCATGGTGTTCCCAAACCCATATTATTGAGTGCCTTTTCTGCTGAGATGTTACGTGGGAAATATCTGTTCTTTATATATGTTTGTTTGCTCTGACTGTGCTGAATTTCCTGTCCTAATAAGAATGAGAAATTGTGTATTTGGTTAATGTCGAAACTATAAGAAGCTGTATTGGTCCATGTATATTTCTCTGTACGTCTATTGCTAATTGAAGCTACTGGCAGTTTTTTGTTACCTTGACCTTCATCGGTCATAGCACCAAAGAATCGATTATCATCATTGAATGAAAGAAAATGAGCAGCTTCGGTACGTAAAGTTAAACCTTCAATAGGTCTCCACTCCAGATTAAACTGATTTGTGTATGCGTATGAATGTTTCTTTAACGTATTTTGGTTGATATCACTTTTTGGATTAGTATATTCAAAGATTGCTTCATCATCAGGGTCTACAGTTGCAGGATCCCAGAAAGCGAACTCGCGCAACCCGTTTGTAGGACGATAACGAAGTACGTCAATAATACCGCCACTACCAATTCTGTCACCCCCAGCACCCGTATCGCGACGGAAAGTGAGTTTTGGATTAAGGGTCAATGTCAGATTATTTGAAAGCTGAATATTCATCTTGATATTCAAGTTTGTACGACGAACTCCTGAAGACAGGATAATACCATTGTCTCCAGAATTTGTAAGAGATGCGTTGAAACGGAACTTTTCACTACCTCCTCCAACAGTTAAGTTTGTTGAATAATTAAATGGAGTTTCACTCATTACAATGTCTTGCCAATCATGTGTTGTAGCACGTTGGTAGATATCGAGATCGAGAGGATTACCGAAGTTTGCACGATAAAATTTCGCATTAGAACTACGAGTTCCGTTTGCTGCAGCCCAGTCGTATTGATAACGTGCAAAATCGTAAGTATTCATCAAGTCTAACTTCTTTGCTAATTTGCTGAATGAAATCTGCTGGTTATAAGTAACCTGCACCTTTCCTTGCTGAGCCGATTTAGTAGTTACGATAACTACCCCATTACCTCCCTTTGCACCATAGATAGCAGTCAATGACGCGTCCTTCAATACATCGATAGAAGCAATATCCGATGGCGGAATATCGTTGATATTATCTGCCTGGAAACCATCGATGATGTAAAGTGGTTCATTACTCTGAGTTACAGACGTACCCCCACGTACACGAATATTAATATCCGCACCCGGGGCACCGTCGACCGTTGTTACTTGTACACCGGCAATTTTCCCCTGTAGAGCAACAGCTGCGGAAGTTACCGGTACTGCAGCCAACTTAGCACCTGAAATAGAACCAACCGAACCAGTCAGATCTTTTCGTGCCTTACTACCGTAACCAATTACAACTACTTCATCAAGTGCCTGCAAATTGTCTTTTAGGGTAATTTGAAGTGTTTTGCCGGCAATAACATCCACTTCTTGTGTTTCCATCCCAATATAGGAAATAACTAATCTCTTCCCTTTGCGGAGAGTAAGAGAAAACTGTCCCTCCAAATCGGTTCTCACACCGTTTGAGTTATAGCCTTTCTCTACTACTGAGGCACCGATAATAGGTTCACCCTGCGAGTCAACCACGGTACCTTTTACCGTAATGTTTTGAGCAAATACTCCAATAGGTACCATTAAGAACAGTACCAATAGCAAGAGTAAATTGCTTCTCACCTTTTCGTTTTTTTGTTTCATGATAGCATTACTTTGGTTAAACAATTTATTATTTTCAATTTATAAATATCTTTTAAATAGCATTATCTGAGTTAATATTTGCAGGATAGAAAACAATTGCTTGTTTCTTTTCTACACGAGTGTATATTACAAGATCCTTTCCCATTACATTTTTTAAAAGGTAGCATGATATACTTTCTTTCAGTATCCACCGGTAGTATATCGTCCAGAATAATCTGTACCAGGAAAAGTCTTTAAATCATGGGGAACCGTCTTGCCGACAAGGGTGTCTGTCAACAAAACAAAGAATATATTTATGAGGTAGTTGCTCACAAATGAAGATGACGAACTGATTTTCGATCTTTTCATAGTATTTAAGATTAATTGCAAAAATAGGCCTCCAGAACTTAAAAAAAGAGGATTATTTATCGGAAAAGGTGTATTATACCAAATATTGTAACAGTAGCAACAAAACTTACACACCCTACATCACATAAGACTTAATATAACTATTACGAAAGCTGGATAGAGTTTATGGTTACCAATTATCAGAAATCCAAACTACAAGTTTTACCATTTGTTTCAAGGATTTAAAATATAAAATTGTGGTATAAAGATTATAGTAAGTTTCAGCAATGCATCTTAAGAATTAAATTTTGAATAAACAACAAAAAAGTTACGTCATCTGCTACTTAAATGCCTCAAAGTGCTTACTAAAAGGCATTCCAGAGGTGGCAGATAAAAAATTTCAACCATTTTATCTGCTACAAATTGCCATCATCTGCTACTAAAAATAGAATTTCAAGATACTTACTCGACGTAATATTGCAATTACGAGGCAACGTTAACTATTTGTTTACTTCAAACGTTGAATAATAAGAAGGCCAATACATATTTATAATCTTTTTTCAAGTATATGCATTAAACATCTTACTTACTCTTATTCATCTATTATAATAAGTGAGTTTGCAGCCAAGGGCTTATGGGTTCTTGGCTAAAGACCCATGGGTTCATGAATGAAGGCTTATGGGTTCACGGCTGTAAACTTACTAAGCATAAAATACAAAATTACTAAACACCTGATCTATAAATATTTATCTATAATAATAAAAGATCCAAATATTATAGGAATCATGTTCTCCAGAAAATCAGAGTGTGCAAAGGCGAAGACAAGAGATACATACAGAGGAAAGTTATATACTTTAAGCAAGGGAATTGAGTAGGTGGTAGGTGAATGAATTTAGTGGAAGACAAATTGTAAAACAAAAATATCTGCCACCAAGATATACCTTTATATATCATGCAATTACATCTATTTTAGTAGCAGGTAGCAGATCTTTTTGCAAAAATAAAATTTTTAGAAGCTTAAATTCGAGTTATTCCAAAAATGAAACTGCATTCATCAGGATTGAATAATAAGTTTTATGCTTGAAAATACTCCCTGTACATCGTATTAAAAGCAAAAGCCGGCTAATGGCAGCCGGCTTTTATATTTATATATAAAAGGAAATCTATTTCTGGCGGAAATCAAACATCAGATTGATTCTTACCCCTTCATCTCCTTTTTTAATTCGGATATTACCCGGCTGACTCTGCGGTCCTTGCTGTTTGATTGGTTTAAAAGAACAGATAGCAGGAATATCGAGCAAGAAAGATATATCTCCTTGTGGAAACTCAGGCATTGTTGGTTTACCATCGGCACGCCCTTTTGGTTCTTCCGGAGTAAATACCCGGAAATAGATTCCATCGTTATGTGCATAGACTGTAAACGGAGTGGTTTTACTTTCCAGGGTAGCCCAATAGAGATTTGCATGATAACCTTTAAACTCGGGATAAATAAGATTCTCAAAACTTTCGCCGGTAATGGTATTATTGTAATCTTTGTGCCATACACCGTAGTTGGTTCCTGGCAAACGGTTTTTCCATACACGGTAAGGACCTTTGCCAAACCATTTCATACCCGAGCAGTTTGCTTCCGGATATGAGAATGTAAGACCAAGGTTGTAAACCTCATCATCAGTAAAGGCATCATCGAAACCGCCACCACCTGAAGCACGGTTCAGAAGAACAGCATCCATATAAAGCAAGCCATCATTAGTTAATGTCCATACAATAGAATCGGCAGCACCCAGATACTTTGCGCAGTAAACTGCTGCATTGCAATTATAAGTAGCACCTGCCTTCAGTCTTTCTCTTTTGTCTGCATCTTTAATTGTTACAGTGTTTATGTAGCTCTTTGCTGCATCATATTTCATCTTCATACCAACAGGAACAGGACCGTTATTAAACGGTATCTCCTTCTCTCCTGAAAGAATTTTCTTTATCATACCATTTTCTGCATTAAAAGTAACAGTCATATTACCCCCTTTTAATACAAATTCAGAACCATTTTTTGTTGCATCAGCATTGTTAGACTGAGCACTGCCTACACTTCCGGCAACTACACCTTTACTTATTGCCTTATCAAAGTATTTATCTACCAAATGAATTGGGTATGACCAATTACAAATACTTTCGCCATTTTTATTGAAAGCTTCAAGAGCCAATACGTCTCCATCCTTTAAAGTGGACGGAACATCAAAGTGCGCCTTACCAGTTTCTCCCGGAGCAATAGCTGGCAATTTAACTTCTCCCGCAGCTATTTCCTTATTCCCAGAATTACCACTTAAAGGAGCATCACAAGAAAGTACTTTGTACTTCATGGTGCATTCACTAAAGTTGGTAAAGAGGTATTCATTGGTTACAAAGAAATCACCATTAAAATGAGACGTTACGTGCATTGGTTTAATCTGGATAGGCGACCAGCTTTCGCGCACCGCATAAAAGCTTCCCTCCTTTTCACGATGCGGACCTAAAAGTCCATCGGGTGCATTAGAGTTATCAGAATCCAGAATTCCTTTTCTATCGGTACGAGCTACAGCCTCATCACAGAAAGCCCAGATAAATCCACCCGCAAAATACGGACTCGTCATCCAACGTTCCCAGAAATCTCTCAAACCGGCACCTCCGCCCTGATCGTACATTGCATGCATAAACTCTGTTGGCATAAATACCTTATATCCATTAACGAAACGCCCTACCCCAGTGAGGTATGCAGGATAATGGTGGGTATCCAGTTCGTTGAAGTCAGCCCAAGGGTGTACAACATGTCGTTGTTGCAGATAATCGTATTTAGCAAAAAGCTTATCGAGATTATTATTCCATCCACCTTCATTTCCATTACTCCAAATCATAATACAAGGGTGATTAACATCACGTTTAATCATCTCCTCAACCAATTTAGGACCAACATTAGAATCGTAGCTATTCTGCCATCCGGCCAGTTCATCCATATATAGAATACCTATCGAGTCGCATACATCCAGAAAATGTTCATCGGGCGGATAATGAGAGCGGATAGCATTCATATTCATTTCCTTAACCAGTTTGGCATCTAGGAGACTTAAAGCGTGACTGGTAGTACGGCCACCTTCCGGCCAAAATGTATGACGGTTGACACCTTTTACAATAAGTCGGGTACCATTGAGATAAAGACCATCCTTTTCAAAGAACTCTAAAGTCCGGAAAGCAGTACGTATCTCTTTTGTTTGTACTATCTCATTATTAGCATCTTTAAGTTCCAGTTTAACAACATAAAGATTTGGATGTTCCGGATCCCAGGTCTTTGGCTTATTCCAGGAAGTTTCCCAAATCAGTCTTTCGTTCGGTTTTACACTGGTAAATACAGTTGAGTTTACATCACTGCTAAGAACTTTGCCATCTGCTAAAGATTTCACAGATGCAGACAAAGAGTACCCTTTAAAATCACCTGCAAAATCTACTCCAACGGTCATCTTTCCATCTGCTTTTCCACTCACAACCACATAATCCATTGCATTTTGAGGAGTTGCCTCTAACCATACAGGGCGATAGATGCCGGAAAACAACCACCAATCCGCTTTACGTTCGGCAGCATTAACAGATTTATTGGCCGATTCTTTTGCTACATGTACTTCCAGCTCGTTAGCTTTCTTATAATCAACTAAATCGGTTATATCATAAGAGAAACGATAAAAGCCACCCTGATGCATCTCTCCGGCAGATTTGCCATTGATTGTTACTTTGGTATCAGTCATTACACCATCAAACACAATTTTAACTTTCTGACCTTTCCAGGCTGTCGGTACTTTGAAAGAGTAGTGATAGGTTCCCTCTTCGTTGCTGGCTACACCTCCTTTGGTTTTATAATAACGGCCATAAGTATAATCGCCGTATCCTTGAAGTTCCCAGTTACATGGCACCTGGGTTTTTCCCCATTTCCCACTATGCTGACCTTTGGTACAGTAAAATTTCCAGGTTCTGGTATTATCAATACCTGTACCCGAAAGATAGTAGCGTTCAGGATGCGGTTGTTGTGCCATTAATAACAAAGTGGTGGCCGTCATACACATCAGTGTATATATTCTTCTCATCATATATAAATTCATTTAGTGATATTATTAACCGTTTTTTATATGGTAAACCCAATATATGTGCAAGATTCTGAAAAATTCCTGGAATATGCAAAGACAAATACATTTTTTACTACTGAATAGATAATAAGAAACTGCTATTTAGATTAAAACGATAAAACAGATAGATAAAACAATAGTGAGGAGATTCTACTTATTATAAACAGAAAAGAGCGCATAATCTTAAAATCATACGCACTTAAAATATCCGTTTATAAAAAGAACGATTATTGTGGAATAAAGTCAGCTCTCATTGGGCTAAAACAATCAATAAGTATGCCGGCCTCAAGACATGTACATTCATGTTCAGCATCGGGGGCAATATAAATACCATCACCAACCTCAACAATTTGCATTTCGCCATCTACTGAGAATTCAAACTTTCCACTTGCCACATAAGTCGTCTGAGTATGATAGTGAGTATGAAGCGCACCTTTTGCTCCTTTTTCAAACTTAACTTTAACAAGCATCAATTGTCCATCATATCCCATAATCTGTCGAGTCACTCCTTCGCCGGCTGGTTCCCACACATTTTCATTTTCAAAAATAAATTTCTTGCTACAGGTTTTCATTATCAAATCTTTTATCTTAGTAATATTAATGCTCAAAATTACGTAATTCTTTTCTAATACATTATCATGCTAATAAATTAAAAAGTACCACAGAACAAAAATAGAGATTAGCTGTTACTAAATTAGTAGTTTATAAATTAATAAATCTATTAATATGAGCGACATTTTAAATATAAATCCTCTGATCTATACCCATCAGACAGAGGTTAATGAGAATCCGGAAACTAAAACAGAAACCAGTCACACTGAAATTTATTCTCCCAAGAGCCCTGTACAAATTCTATATTATACAGATCCTATATGCTCTGCATGTTGGGGTATAGAACCTCAATTAAGAAAGTTAAAACTGGAGTATGGAGAGAACTATCAAATAGAATATAAAATGGGAGGACTTCTTCCTAACTGGGAAAACGAGAGCAATAGTAAAATCAATAGACCAGCAGATGTAGCTCATCATTGGGAAGAAGTTGGTAATTATTATGGGATGCCTATTGATGGAGATGTTTGGCTGGAAGATCCTTTATCTTCTTCATATCCACCGTCAATTGCCTTCAAAGCTGCTCAAATACAGGATGATGGAATGTCCCTCGTATTTCTCAGGAGAATAAAAGAAATGCTTTTTCTTGAAAAGAAAAACATATCAAAGTGGGAATGGATAGAAAAAGCTGCAATATATGCTGAATTAAATATTGATCAATTGAAAAAAGATTTTGAAGGTGATGCCCAACATACATTTAAAGAGGATTTAGACATAAGCAAACAAATGGGTGTAAGAGGGTTTCCAACATTATTTTTTGCGAATGCTGATGGTATGAAAATAGAATTATATGGCGTACGGCCATATAAAGATTTTGAAGAAGCTTTGCTTAAATTATGTCCCAAAGCTGTAAAACATCAAAATTACAAAACTCATGAAGGATTATTTGATTACTACCCAACACTTACAACTCATGAATTTGCTGTAATTACAGACAGGCATGATAGTGATGCTTTGGATATTTTAAATAGCTTATATAAATCAAAGTTCATAGATAAATACATATCAAAAAAAGGAATACTCTGGATCAAGATATAAAATAACAAGGCCCTAATTAATGCAAAGATGACATATAAAAGAATCTCTGATATTACTGCATTATTACTAAAACTATAAGTTCAGCACAGATTATGCCATAAGACCTTCGCTTTATCAGGAAGCCTTATGGCATAAAATATAAAAAAGCGCCAATAAAATATTTAGTCTATAAATGTAAAAAGCTTAAATTTGACTCAAAAATATGTTTTTTTTGCTATTTTTGCAACAATATGCATATTTAGCGGCATCAATGTCGCAATAGAAATTAGGCCAATGAAAGTTATAGAATTAATAAAGAGTAATGACAAAACAGCTTTTTCGTTCGAGATATTGCCTCCTTTAAAGGGAACTGGCATTGAAAAGCTATATGAAACTATAGATACATTAAAGGAATTTGATCCTAAATACATCAACATAACCACACATCGTAGTGAGTATATTTATAAGGAATTAGGCAATGGGTTGTTCCAACGTAGCAACGTTCGTCGCCGTCCCGGAACGGTAGCTGTGGCTGCTGCTATTAAAAACAAATACAATATAACAGCTGTGCCGCACATTTTATGTAGTGGATTTACTCAGGAAGAAACCGAATATGTTCTACTTGATTTGCAGTTTCTTGGCATTACCGATTTATTAGTTCTTCGTGGTGACAAAGCCAAACATGAACCCGTTTTCAAGCCAGTAGGCAATGGCTATTATCATGCCATTGAACTTCAAGAACAAATAAACAAATTCAATAAAGGAGTATTCGTTGATGGTGAACAAATGAAAGTTTCATTGCAACCATTTTCTTATGGAGTTGCTTGCTACCCTGAAAAGCATGAAGAAGCTCCTAATATTGATACGGATATTTACTGGTTAAAAAAGAAGATGGAAGCTGGCGCAGAATATGCAGTTACTCAATTATTTTACGATAACAAAAAGTTCTTCGAGTTTGTAGAACGTGCCCGAAACGCAGGAGTAACAATTCCGATAATTCCTGGAATTAAGCCCTTTTCCAAATTATCTCAGCTGAGTATGGTTCCAAAAACATTTAAAGTTGATATTCCTGAAGACTTGGCAAATGAGGCTATGAAATGCAAAAATGATGCAGATGCAAAACAACTTGGTATTGAGTGGTGTGTTGAACAGTGCCGTGAATTAATGGCACACGGATTACCAAGCATTCATTTTTATTCAGTGGGCGCTGTAGACAGTATTAAAGAAGTAGCTAAGCTAATATATTAATTATGTTTTTCAGAGAGGTTATAGGACAAGAAGAAGTTAAAAAGAAATTTCTTTTAGAAGTGAAGGAAAACCGTATCCCTCACGCACAACTTATTTGTGGCCCGGAAGGCGTAGGCAAATTACCATTGGCTATTGCTTATGCCAGATACCTCCTCTGCCCAAACCATACAGAAGAAGATGCTTGCGGCATCTGCCCTTCATGTGTAAAGATGAACAAACTAGCTCATCCTGATTTACATTTTGTCTTCCCAATTGTGAAGAAAAAAAATCAAAAAGAGGTTGTTTGTGATGACTACATCAAAGATTGGCGGAATTTTGTGCTAAACAACCCTTATTTTAATCTAAATCATTGGTTAAAAGAAATGGACGCAGAAAATGCCCAAGCCATGATTTACACAAAAGAGAGTGATGAAATTCTTAGGAAACTAAGTTTGAAGAGTAGTGAAGGCGGTTATAAAGTAATGATTATCTGGCTACCAGAGAAAATGAATGAAGCTTGCTCTAATAAACTCCTAAAGTTACTGGAAGAGCCTCCTGCAAAGACTGTGTTCCTGCTTGTATCTGAGCAACCCGACCTAATGCTTACAACAATATTAAGTCGTACTCAAAGGGTAAATGTGCGTCTCATTAAAGAAGAAAGCATTGTTGAGAAACTAAAAGACAGTTATGGGTTAACAGATCAGGATGCACAAACCACAGCTCACCTTGCTAACGGGAATTTTATCCGTGCTATGGAACAAATTCATCTTAATGAAGAAAAAAAACTTTTCTTCGATTTATTCGTTAATCTGATGCGCCTCTCCTATCAACGAAAAATAAGAGAAATGAAAGCATGGAGTGAGCTACTTGCAGGAATAGGACGAGAAAGACAAAAAGACTTTCTGGAATATGCACAACGAATGATCCGTGAAAATTTTATTCTTAACTTTCATCGCAACGAACTAACATACATGAACAGAGATGAATATAATTTTTCGGTCCGGTTTGCACCGTTTGTTAATGAACGAAATGCGATGGGAATAATGGATGAACTTACAGTGGCTCAACAACATATTGAACAAAATGTGAATGCTAAAATGGTATTTTTTGATTTTTCATTAAAAATGATCGTTTTGCTGAAACAATAAATAATATAAAAATGGATTATAAATTACATAACGGAAGCGGGAAGCTATGCTGCAAAGGCTGCTCCCGACAAGATAATAAATTAAATACTTACGATTGGCTAGCTGATATTCCTGGGAGTAGTGAAGAAAGTGACCTTGTTGAAATACAGTTTAAAAACACACGCAAAGGATATTATCGTAACAGTAATGGATTAAAGCTGGAAAAAGGAGATGTGGTAGCCGTGGAATCAACTCCCGGACACGATATTGGTACTGTTACATTGACAGGAAGATTAGTTCCTTTACAAATGCAGAAAACCGGATTTAAGCCAAATACTGAAATCAAACGTGTTTATCGCAAAGTTAAAGCTGTAGATCTTGAGAAATTCGAAGAAGCTAAGGCTAAAGAACACGATACAATGATCCGTTCAAGGCAAATAGCTGCAAATCTTAGTCTCAATATGAAGATCGGTGATGTTGAGTATCAGGGTGATGGTAACAAAGCTATATTTTATTATATCGCCGATGAACGAGTTGACTTCCGACAATTAATTAAGGTTTTAGCAGAAACGTTCCGTGTACGAATTGAAATGAAACAAATTGGTGCCCGACAAGAAGCTGGAAGAATTGGTGGTATTGGTCCTTGCGGAAGAGAGCTTTGTTGCGCAACCTGGATGACTAATTTTGTGTCTGTATCTACTAGTGCTGCAAGGTTACAAGATATATCCCTTAATCCTCAGAAGCTTGCTGGTCAATGTGCTAAGCTTAAATGTTGCATGAATTATGAAGTAGACTGTTATGTTGAAGCTCAAAAGAGGTTGCCATCAAGAGAAATAGAACTTGAGACAAAAGACGGTACATTCTATTTCTTCAAAGCTGATATATTGAGCAATGAAGTCTCATATTCAACAGATAAAAACTTTGCTGCGAACTTGGTTACCATCTCCGGAAAAAGAGCTTTTGAAGTTATCAATCTTAACCGCAAAGGAATCAGGCCTGATAGTCTTCACGAATCAGAGAAAAAACCTGAGCCACAGAAGCCTGTAGATTTGGTTGAACAGGAAAGCCTTACTCGTTTTGATAAGCGCAAATCAGGTAATGAAAATAAAAATGCCAAAAGGAATGACAACGGAAACAGAAACAAACAAGAAAACAGAAACCGTAATGAAAATGCAAATAGAAATAACAACGAAGTTGCAAATAGGAATGAAGGCGGAAACCGCAATGAGAATAGAAGAAAGATTGAGAACAAAAATAAAAATGAGAATATAAATAAAGTTTCTATTGAAAACGCCAATAAGAGCAGTAACGAGAACTATAAAGGAAATGAAGGCGGAAATGCGAATAGAAACAGACGAAGAAAAAGACCAAACAATAGACCTCAACAACGAGATGATAACCCTCAATCAGAAAAAGAATAAATTAATATTGCTGTTATCAATTATCCTGCTGACAGCGTGTGATTCCGATACAATGTATCACTCTTTTCTTCATGTTTCTAAAGAAGGATGGAAAAAGAGTGATACACTCACTTTTAAGGCACCAATAACTGATTCACTTGCAACATATCGTATATCTGTAGAAGTGCGCAATAGAATAGATTACCCCTATCGTAATTTATGCCTGTTTATATCACATAATACACAAGACAGTACTGTTTTTGTGACAGATACTATTCAATATTCACTCGCCGACGAATCAGGTAAATGGCTAGGCACAGGAATTGGCAACCTTTACCAATCGGCATGTAGTAATTATACATTTATTGCTCCAAGACGTTCTGGTAATCTTATATTCAAGTTAAGTCACGGAATGAAGGACAATGTTCTAATTGGAATTAACGATGTTGGTATAGAGATAAAACGGAAGAAATAAAATCCTTTTTCTCTATTGTTTAGTGTTTTTCAGACCTTCCGGCATCAATCCTTAAAAAAATAAATAAAAGAATTGTAAAGCCCCATAATGAAGATCCTCCATAACTAAAGAAAGGAAGAGGAATACCAATAACAGGGGTAAGCCCTAACACCATCCCTATATTTATAAATAGGTGAAAAAGAAATATACTGACCACAGAGTAGCCGTAGACTCGACCAAAAGGTGAGTATTGTCGTTCAGAAAGTACTATAAGTCGGATAATAAGAATTAGGAACAGTAATAAAACAAAAGAAGAGCCTATAAATCCTTGTTCCTCACCTACTGTACAAAAAATAAAGTCTGTATCTTGTTCTGGCACATACTTAAGCTTAGTCTGCGTTCCATTAAGAAAACCTTTGCCATATATCCCACCTGATCCAATTGCAATTTTCGATTGATTCACATTATATCCTGCTCCGGTAAGGTCTTCTTCCATTCCCAAAACAACTTTAATACGAATTTGCTGGTGTGGTTCTAGTACATTATCGAATACATAGTTACTTGAATAAAGAAATCCTACAGAAGCAACAGCAAACAAAGCAATTAACATATAACCTTTATTCATCCCCGTTAATGAAAGGAAAAACATATATCCGGCAAGGATTATACACATAGGAAGTAAAATCCAAACAAGATTAAACGGAACTACAAATCTAGAGAAAAGAAAGGCTAGCAACAATACGGGCACACAGACAATAATAATATTACGAATAGGTGTCCATTGCTTCATATAGACCCAAACCATTCCTGCAACAAATATTATAATCATCAATAATACAGAGAACTGGCCGATTGGAGTTGGACTTTGCCCTATCATTATATCTCCAAAACGTATACCTACAATAAAGTAAATTACGGCACATACCCCGGAGAACAAAATGGCACCAGGCATTCCTTCTCGATAAAGCATCAGGAAAAAAGATAAATATACAAGAGCCGATCCTGTCTCTCTCTGCAAAATAATCAGTCCTAAAGGTAGAAAAATTAGCAGGGCTAATAATGAGACACTCTTAAACTTCCTCATATTAAATGAAAAAGAGCTCATATATTTCGCTAAAACAAGTGCTGTAGCAGATTTGGCAAACTCTGCCGGCTGAAGACTAACTGGACCGAGGCTTAACCAGGAATGAGAACCTTTTACATCTCTGGCTACAAATATAGTAACAAAAAGCAAGAACAGCATTCCTATATAAAGAACATAGGAGAACATATCGTATATTCTTTCTTCTATCATTAACAGTACAAATCCTAAACCGAAAGAGCACAATATCCACATTAGTTGCTTTCCGCCTCTTGTACCAAAACTCAGGAAGTCAGTATCACCATAGTTATAACTGGCTCCACATACACTGAACCAACCACAAGTAATCAGTATCAAATATATTATTATAGTTGTCCAATCAACAGACTTCCATAAGCTAACGTGTCTGGGCTCCATAGGATATTACAGCATTACTTAAACTTTCAACTAGCTTTTCTCTCTCTGGAGCAATTTTTCCTTTGAGATAATGCTCCATCATCAATGCACCAATAGGAACTGCATACGTTGCTCCCCAACCACCATTCTCAACATAAACACAAATGGAGATCTTGGGTTTGCTCATAGGCGCAAATCCCATAAAAACAGAGTGGTCTTTTCCTCTATTCTGAGCTGTTCCTGTTTTACCGCAAACTTCCATTTCAGGCATATAGTTTGCTCTGGTACAAGTTCCATGTTCAACTGCTCCACGCATACCCTTAATTATATAAGAGTAATATTTGGGATCAATTGTTGTATATTTGGGGTATAGATAAGTACTATCTAACCTTCCTCCAATAATACTCCTCACAACATGAGGAGTTCTGAAATGTCCTCTATTAGCAATAGTAGCTCCCAGATTAGCTATTTGAAGAGGTGTGAGTAATACTTCACCCTGTCCAATTGCTGTATGGATAATACGTAAACCTCCCCAACGCCCTTTGCCATATATTTTATCATAGAACTTAGCATTAGGAATTAAACCTCTCTTCTCTCCGGGAAGGTCAATACCCAATTTGTATCCAAATCCCATTGACACCATATGATCTTTCCATACAGTCAAAGCCGAATCAGAATTCAGATATTTCTTATTATCAATCATCTTATATAATCCCCAACAGAAATAGGAGTTACAAGAAGTGGCCAATGCAGGAACCAAAGACAGCGGCGAGGGATGAGAATGACATCCGACTCTTAGTCCTGGTACTACAAATCCATGGTAGCATGGAAAGGAAGTAGAAGGAGTAATGATCTTTTCCTGAAGAAATATTAATGATTGAGCTGGTTTAAAAGTAGATCCTGGAGGATAAGAAGCCATTAAAGCTCTATTGAATAGAGGTTTTCTCGGATCTCGTTCCAACTCCATATGCATTTTTCCTCGCTGACGTCCAACCATATCTGCCGGATTAAATGTTGGAGTAGAAACCAGACAAAGAATTTCCCCAGTTTCCGGTTCAATAGCTACTATAGCTCCAATCTTAGAGCCCATAAGCTTTTCACCAAACTTCTGTAGTTCAATGTCAATGGAAAGTCTCAGGTTCTTACCTGGTATAGGTCTTTTATCTAGTTTACCGTTCAAATATTTACCTTGAATTCGTCCATGAGCATCTCTTAGCAGTATTTCAACTCCCTTATGTCCACGCAGTTGCTTTTCATAAAACTTCTCAACGCCCTGTTTTCCTATATAGTCTCCACGTTCATAGTAATCGTCATCTTCTATATTTGCCATTGATGCCTCACCTAAATCACCTAATATATGTGCTGCTGAATTATATGAATATTGGCGAATAGAACGTTGCTGAACATAAAATCCTCGAAATTTAAATAACTTTTCTTGCAAGACACTACTTTCTTCTGCCGAAAGTTGTACCATAAACAACTGATTTGTGAAACGAGAATAGCCAGGGTTTTTAGATCTGTCTTTTATATCAGTCATTCGCTTTATAAAATATTCTTTCGTAATATTTAAAGTCTGACATAAATCAAGAGTATCGAGATTCTCAATCTCCTTCATCACAACTGTTACATCATATGCAGGTTGATTATAAACAAGCAGTTTATTATTACGATCGTAAATTATACCTCTTGAAGGATATTGAATCTTATTAAGAAAGGCATTACTATCTGCATTTTTTTTGTAATCATCAGACATAATCTGAAGAACAAAAAGGCGTGTAATATAGATAAGCACAACCGAAATGGCAATACCTACTATTACATATCTTCTTTTTTCTAAATTATAATCCCTAGCCACTTTTATTTTCTTAATCCTTCAATACCCATTATACATAATACAGTAACTACTGTACTAGTTCCTATTTTTATCAGCAAAGTGCTCAGATCGAATAAAGAGAAAGATTCAATCATCAATAATGCAGCATGATGAAGCAAAACACATAATATTACATACTTTACAAAAGAAGAGATACCAATAGCTTTTATTGCAGGAACATATTCATCTGTACTATCCCGCATAGAGAAAAGACGCAAGAAAAGCGGACGAATAAAAGCTATAAAAGTTGTAGCTGCAGCATTCATTCCCGGGGTATCAGAAAATATATCAATCGTTAACCCTAGAAAGAATCCCCATAACATCATCTCACTTCTGGAAGTTCCAGAAGACATCTTTAATATCAGATATATATAAATATATGGAGTAGCAAAACCTGCAATATGCACATTATTAAGCACCAATACCTGAATTAAAACAAGTGCTATAAACCACTTTATCCGTCTTAAATATGTTATTATCATTGTCCCTGCTTGTTTGCCGATTCTTCAAGAAGTTTTTGTTCCATTTGTGTTGTTTTAGGCAAAACTCTCACACTATTAAGTTTGCCAAAATCTGTAGCTAAACGAACTTTCAGCTGATAAGAAAGTCCATCTTTTGAATTACCTATATGGTCAACAGTTCCAACCATAATTCCTGCCGGAAAAACATCCGAGTAACCACTTGTCACAATTGTATCACCGAGACCAAATTTTGCATGTCTGGGTAGATCATCTAAATACGCATAACGAGAATCTCTTCCCTCCCACTTTATTGTACCAAAATAGCCACTGCCTAATATCTTGCAACCAATTCTGCATTTTGTATTCAACATAGATATAACAACAGAATATTTAGGCGTTGTCATATACACAATTCCAACTACTCCATTTCTGTCAATAACTCCCATTTCACTATGAACGCCATCATTAGATCCCTTATCCAAAGTTATATAGTTATCGGCTTTAATTAATGAGCTATTAATAACATTAGCTTTTATTAAATGAGAATTCTTGGCTACCAAGTTGTTCATTCCATCAACGTCCAAAGAATCCACACCACGTCCTTGTAATTCTTTCCTTAAATTAGCTAGTTGTTGTTCAAGCAGCATGTTACGATCCAGCAAATCTTCATTTGCTTCTTTAAGATAAAAATATGAAGTTACATCTCCTTTTATCTTGTATATTTCACCAGCAACAGCGTTACTGGATGTAAAGAAAGAGCTTTTCTGATAGTGATTAAAGCGAAACAATAAAGTAAAACTGATAATCTCTAGCAGAAAGAAAAGAAACCAGTAGTTATATTTAATAAGGAAGTTTAGTAGGTTCCGCATATAATTCCAAAGTAGTAACTAGCCGATATGCGGATATTCAGATCTAAAAATATAGTAGATCCGTATATCTGCACATCGGCATATTATATTTATCGCATCAAGAATGAGAATTTATCTACATTCTTCAATGCTACTCCTGTTCCTTTTGCTACAGCATGAAGAGGATCTTCAGCTATATGGAAAGGTATATTAATTTTATCTGTTAAACGTTTATCCAGTCCTCTCAACAGAGCACCACCACCTGCTAAATAGATACCGTTGTGAACAATATCAGCATATAGTTCAGGCGGCGTTTGTTCCAAAGCACTAAGTATAGCTGTTTCCATTTTAGCAATGGATTTTTCCAAACAATGAGCTACTTCCTGGTAGCACACAGGTACTTCCATAGGAAGAGCAGTCATTCTGTTAGGCCCGTGAACAATATAATCTTCTGGAGCATCTTCAAGTTCTGTCAATGCAGCTCCTACATGAATCTTTATTTGTTCGGCAGTGCGTTCACCAACCTTCAGATTGTGCTGACGGCCCATATATTCCTGGATATCCGATGTAAGATCATCGCCGGCAATACGAATGGACTTGTTAGAGACAATGCCACCTAATGAAATAACTGCAATTTCAGTAGAACCTCCACCTATATCAACAATCATATTTCCTTCCGGAGCTTCAACATCTATGCCAATACCTATAGCCGCAGCCATTGGTTCAAAAATCAAATAAACATCGCGACCTCCTGCATGTTCTGCAGAGTCACGAACTGCACGCAATTCAACTTCGGTACTTCCGGATGGAACACAAATAACCATTCTCAATGAAGGAGAGAAAAGTCTTTTATGTGTATTCATCATCTTAATCATACCTCTCATCATTTGTTCACATGCATAGAAGTCAGCAATCACACCGTCACGAAGAGGACGGATAGTTCTGATATTTTCATGTGTTTTACCATGCATCTGTCGTGCCTTTTCACCTACAGCGATCATTTTATCTGTACGTCTGTCTAAAGCAACTACAGATGGCTCATCAACTACAATTTTACCGTTACTGATGATGATGGTATTGGCAGTACCCAAGTCCATCGCTATTTCTTGAGTGAAAGAAAATAATCCCATTTTTTATTAATGTTTAAAGTGTCTGATTCCGGTTGTAACCATTGCTACACCATTCTCATTACAATAATCAAAAGATTCTTGATCTCTAACAGAACCTCCAGGCTGGATTACAGAAGTTACACCTGCTTTATGTGCAATCTCAACACAATCAGGGAATGGGAAGAATGCATCACTTGCCATCACTGCACCTTGTAAATCAAATCCAAAAGCATCAGCTTTTTCGATTGCTTGTTTCAAGGCATCAACACGAGATGTCTGACCGACACCACTTGCACATAATTGTTTTCCTTTTGCCAGAACAATAGAATTAGATTTACTGTTTTTCACTATTTTATTAGCGAACAGCATATCTTCAATTTCTTGTTCAGTTGGAGTTTTTACAGTTACAGTCTTCAAATCTGAAGACGTTTCTATGTTTAAGTCTCTATCTTGTACTAATACACCGTTCAATAATGAGCGGAATTGTTTCTTTGAAAATTTAGCTTCCTTACGAACCAATATAATACGATTTTTCTTTTGTGTTAATATTTCCAGAGCATCAACATCATAATCCGGAGCTATAATAACCTCAAAGAAAATCTTAGTTATTTCTTCTGCGGCAGCTTTGTCTATTACAGAATTTGTGATTAGAACACCTCCGAAAGCTGAAACCGGATCACCAGCCAAAGCATCTTTCCAAGCCTCAACCACAGTAGGACGAGAAGCTAGTCCGCATGCATTATTATGTTTCAACACAGCAAAAGTTATTTCATCGAATTCATCAATCAAATCAACTGCTGCATTTATATCAAGCAAATTATTATATGAAATTTCTTTTCCGTGAATCTGATCAAAAACTGCATCCAAATCACCAAAGAAAACACCTTTCTGATGAGGATTTTCGCCATATCTAAGTGGCTTCTGCTCATTCACTGAACAACGGAATCCAGAACAATCTTCTCCATCAAAATAGTTAAAGATAGCAGAATCGTAGTGCGAAGAAACAGCAAAAGCTTCTTTAGCAAACCAACGACGCTCTTCTATTGTGCTGGTTGCTCCATGTTCCATCAACATATCTGCCAATGGTTTGTATTGAGATTGAGAAGCTACAATAACAACATCTTTATAATTCTTAGCGGCTGCACGAATTAATGAAATACCACCTATATCAACTTTTTCAACGATAGCAGCTTCACCAGCTCCTGAAGCAACAGTTGCTTCGAATGGATATAAGTCAACAATGACTAAATCTATTTCTGGAATTTCGTATTTTTCTATTTGTTGAAGATCTTGTTCTACCTCTCTACGGCATAAAATACCACCAAATACCTTTGGATGGAGAGTCTTCACTCTGCCGCCTAAAATTGATGGGTAAGTAGTAAGGTCTTCTACAGCCTTACAAGGGAAACCTAGAGATTCAATAAACTGACGTGTACCTCCTGTAGACAGGAATTCTACTCCTTCCTCATGGAGTTTGGTGATTAAATCATCCAATCCTTCCTTATGGTAAACCGACACGAGAGCGGTTTTAATTTTTTTTGTTTCAGACATTTAATTGCATATTAGGTGTTTCAATGCGCAAAGGTACAAATTATTGTTTTATACCACATATAAAATTGGCTGGTTTTATGAATATTTTCACAGTTTTTTTAATGATCTAATAAATAGAACTTCATGCAATAAGATTTTAAGGTATACAAAAACACCCAACTAAAGAGATTTTCAAGCTTGGGTTCACAAAGAAAAATACAAAAAGTGGATTTTAAAGATCTCATCAGTTTTAGTTTTCTTAAACATCAGTTACCATCTTTTACACTAAAACAAAAATCTATAAAACGAACAAAAGTTAATCAACAAGCTTTGTCTTATCACTCATTTAACAATAAAGATGAGATGATTGGGCAATCACCTAAAATGATTGACCAATCATTTCCAAGTATTCGCCAATAAATAAATTTTATTGGTGAATGAATTTATTTAAATAGCCAAAGCATTAATACAACAACGACAAGGGCGGGTAACATATTCATTATGCGCAGTTTTTTTATTTCTAATATATTTATTCCAAGCCCCATAAGCATAATTCCACCAACACTTGTTAAACCAAGAATTATTTGCGGAGTAAATAAAGAACCGGCATACATTGCCAACAAAGTTAACGCACCTTGAAAAACAAATAACGGAACAGCTGCAGCAATAACCCCAAGACCAAAAGCTGAAGCAAGTAACATTGCCGAAAAGAAATCCATCAATGACTTAGTAAACAATAAATCGGAAGAGCCTCCCGTACCCTCCTGAATAGCTCCCAACACAGTCATCGATCCTATACAAAATAATAAGAATGCAGTTATAAGCCCTTCAGAAAATTTATCGCTTCCGATACGAAACTTCTTTTTCAGAGCCCCACTCATCTGTTCTGCACCTTTTTCTACGTTTATCCACTCACCCAGCAACGAACCAATAGCTAAACTTCCTACTATTATCAAGATATCCTCCATCTTAACTACCATAGTAATACCTATAGCCAGTGTAAACAATCCAACTGCCTGAAAATAAATAGACGTAACGCGCTCTGGCATGTTTTTTTTCAGTAACAATCCAATAGTTCCGCCTGCAACAACTGCAGCTGTATTTACGATAGTTCCAATCATATTATGAGGTGATTATTTATAATTTTACAGAAATAGAGCTTTACCTGATTATAAAGCTGCGAAAATAATATCTTTTTTGCAAATCACCCGTAGAATATAGCAAATATAATAACAGATAATTTTAATAGACCTCATGAGTTCAACTAAAAAATCAATTCAAAACAGCATCCAGTAACTAAATAAATAATTAGGATGAAGACTTAATTTGCATATAAACAAAAAACGAAATATATTTGCTTATATTTCATTAACAAACACTCTAAAAAGATCAAAATGAATAAAAAAAGCATCAAATCGATAATCTTTTTATTTGCTATTTTTATTAACACACAAGTATTCTCTCAAGAAAAGTTTCCCGATGGGACACCTATACCCGACTGGTTTAGAAAGAATGAGGTGGTTAATATTAATACCTTAGGAAAAATATACCGGATTACCGATTACGGAGTTATAAATGACAGCACAATCCTGCAAACAGAAAAAATACAAGCTGTTATCGATAGGGCTCAGCAAGAAGGTGGCGGCGTAATAGTAATCCCGCAAGGAACTTTCCTAAGCAGCTCTATCTTTTTCAAACCTAAAACGCATCTATATTTAGAAAAGAATGCCGTATTAAAAGGTAGCGATGACATAAGCAATTTCCCTATCATTGAAACACGCATGGAGGGACAGACACTGAAATATTTCCCGGCCTTGGTCAATGCCGATCATGTGGACGATTTCACAATCTCGGGCGAAGGAACACTCAACGGAAATGGTAGGCGTTATTGGAAATCTTTCTGGAAACGCCGTGCTGTTAACAGCAAATGTACCAACATGGACGAACTGCGTCCTCGACTACTTTACGTATCAAATAGCAACGATGTACAAATCTCGGGGATTCATCTTATTAATTCCCCCTTTTGGACGACACACTTTTACAGATGTAACAACGTGAAGATGCTTAATCTATATATATTTTCACCAGCAGAACCAGTCAAAGCACCTAGTACAGATGGTATAGACATAGATGCCTGCAACAATTTTCTGGTTAAGAATTGCTTTATCTCTGCAAACGACGATGGTATTGCACTTAAAGGAGGAAAAGGAACCTGGGCCGATAAGGACCCAACCAACGGAAGTAATACAAATATAATAATAGAAGATTGTACATACGGTTTCTGCCATAGCGCGCTCACCTGCGGCAGCGAATCCATACACGACCGGAATATAATCCTTCGCCGCTGCACAGTGGACAAAGCAAATCGCTTGTTATGGCTTAAGATGCGTCCCGATACTCCTCAAAAATATGAATATATCCTGGTGGAAAATATTAAAGGTAATGCCAATAGCTTCCTTTTCATAAAACCCTGGAGTCAATTCTTCGACCTAAAAGACAGAAAAGATATGCCTCTTTCCTATTCAGCCTATGTAACAATGCGGAATATCAACTTAGAATGCGAAGTTTTCTTTAACGTGAAAGAGTCTGATAAATACAAACTCACAAACTTCACATTTGAGAATCTAAATATAAAAGCGAAGGATGGCAAAATAAACCAGAATGCTATAAAACCATTTATCTTGAAGAACGTTATTGTAAACAACGTTAAGATTAAAAACAATTAATAAAAAAACCTCCATAAAGCAGTCTAATCAACTTTATGGAGGTTTCTTTTTAAAATAGACTTCAATTCACAGAACTATAGATCGAAATCTATGGTTTCAGAAAACTAAAAATCGTCAGCCCAATTTAAGTTTCAGGCAATAAGAAAAGGCACCCATAGGTGGAAGCCCTACAAATGCCTTATTCTTAAAAGTAGCGGGACCCAGGATTGAACTGGGGACCTCATGATTATGAATCATGCGCTCTAACCGGCTGAGCTATCCCGCCATTTCTTAAATGCGGTGCAAAGGTATAGAAATCTTTGAAACTTGCAAAATTTCGCCATACTTTTTTCGATTTTACCTCAAAAAAGAGTGCTTTTATTTAAAAAGCAAGAGAAAAAACGCATAATTTAGTGTCATATACTTCAAATTTCAAAAAAAGTCTTTATCTTGGCGCACAGAAAACGCAAGCACTATGAAAAAAGAAAAGATTCATATAGAATATCTTTTAAACGCATCCTCACGAAGCATTCTATGGAATGCAATAAGCACCCCTATCGGCATGGAAGACTGGTTTGCCGATAAAGTTCAAATGAAAGATAAAACATTCACTTTCTGTTGGGGCAAATCAGAAGTCAGAAAAGCCGAATTGATTGGAACAAGAATTAATTCTTTCGTTAGATTCCATTGGTTGGATGATGAAGATGAAAAAAGCTATTTTGAGTTCAAAATGAACTTTAATGAATTAACTAGTGACTACGTACTGGAAATTACTGATTTTGTTGACTCAGAGGAGAAAGATGATCAGTTCGAACTGTGGAACTCTCAGATTGATACGCTTAAAAGAGCATGTGGAATGTAGCCTATAATTTATAAAAATAATCAAAAGTATGCGTGAACATCTTTTTTTATACTAATTTTGTCGGACAATTGTACAAATAAAAAAAGATGCTACGCATAAAGAAATTAGATATATTCGTTATCAAGAGTTTCGCACTCCTTTTCTTTGGGACGTTCTTCATTTGTCTCTTCATTTTTATGATGCAGTTTTTATGGAGATACGTCGACGATTTAGTTGGTAAAGGATTAGCGATAAGCGTATTATCAGAGTTTTTCTTTTACGCAATATTAACTTTGGTTCCTACTGCGCTTCCTCTTGCTATCTTACTTGCTTCATTGATGACTTTCGGTAATTTTGGTGAAAGATATGAGTTACTCGCTATAAAAGCAGCCGGAATTTCATTGATCAGAGTAATGGCTCCTCTTATTGTCTTTACAGTATTTCTATGTTCCACTTCCTTTTATTTTCAAAATGTTATAGCTCCCAAGGCCCAAGTAAAACTATTTACTTTGCTTTTCTCTATGAAGCAAAAATCGCCGGAGCTAGAAATTCCAGAAGGAGTTTTTTATGATGAAATCGAAGGTTATAACCTTTATGTTAAGCATAAAAACAAAGAGACGGGAGCGTTATATAATTTAATGATCTACAATTTTTCTGATGGCTTTGACAATGCACATATCATTGTTGCAGATTCTGGTAAACTGGAAATGACAGCAGACAAAAAATATCTGAGACTGCACCTGTATAGCGGAGAAATGTTTGAGAATCTTAAATCACAGAGCAGTTCCATACAAAATGTACCATATCGAAGGGAAAGTTTTAGTGAGAAACACACTATCATAGAATTCAATTCAAACTTTAATATGATTGACGAAAGCTTCATGAACAATCAGTATCAAAGTAAGAATATGACAGAGCTTCAAACTGCAGTAGATTCAATGAACCATTTGGTTGACAGCGTTGGAAAAACATTCTATAAAGAAGCAATAACAAGTACTTATCGCTCAAGAGATAATTTCAATAAAGAGGATACACTCAAAATAAGAAAAGCAAAATTGACTGCAATAAATACAGATAGCGTCTTTAATAATCTTTCCTTATCAGACAAACAACGGGCTGTGGCAAACGCATTAAGCACGTCACAAAGTATAGGTAATGACTGGAAATTTAAGAGTTTCAACACTGTTGATACAGACAAGCGCATCCGTAGACACGAAATGGAGTGGCATAAAAAAATAGCCCTTTCTATTTCCTGTTTAATATTCTTCTTTATAGGTGCTCCTTTAGGTGGTATCATTAGAAAAGGAGGTTTAGGCATGCCGGTTGTGATCTCCATTTTAATCTTTATTATTTATTATATTATTGATACAACCGGAGCCAAAATGGCCAGAAATGGTACATGGATTATTTGGACTGCAATGTGGATAAGTACATTTATCTTAGCTCCAGTGGGAATATTTCTCACTTATAAATCAAATAATGATTCCGTTGTATTAAATATAGATACATATATAAATTGGATCAGAAAAGTTATCGGTATACGAGACACTCGTCATCTGGCTAAAAAAGAAGTAATCATTGAAGACCCCGACTATCTAGAAGAAGATAAGAATATGGAACTACTAAATGATAAGTGTGAAGAATATATATCAAATAATAAACTTAAACGTGCGCCAAACTATTTCAATATCTGGACCAAAAATGAAAAAGATGAAGAAATTGTGGCTATCAATGAACAGCTGGAAGCTATTGTTGAAAAGCTTGCTAATACTAAATATACGAAAATTCTAGGAACACTGAACAACTACCCTATCTTGTCTGTTCATGCTCATAGATGCCCTTTCAACATGCCTACATTCAATAAAATAACCGGTATAATAGTGCCAATAGGGTTAATCTATTATTTTAGAATATGGGCTTTCAGAATTAGGTTATATAAAGATCTGAAATTAATAAATAAGGTAAACAGAGATTTACAAGATATAATAAGAACAATTTGTAACAAGTAAGATATGGAAGATATAAAGTTAAATACAATCGAAGAAGCAATAGAAGACTTTCGTGAAGGTAAATTTATAATTGTTGTTGATGATGAAGATCGTGAAAATGAAGGCGATTTTATTATTGCAGCTGAAAAAATAACACCGGAAAAAGTAAATTTCATGTTGACTTACGGACGCGGTGTCTTGTGTGCTCCTATTACAGAAGAACGTTGTGAAGAGTTAGACCTGGAAATGCAGGTTTCTACTAACACTTCAATATACGAAACACCATTCACTGTTACAGTAGACTTACTAGATGGATGTACTACAGGAGTTTCAATGCACGACAGAGCAGCCACTATCAAAGCATTGGCCGATCCTAACACAAATCCAGGTAGTTTTGGCCGTCCTGGACACGTCAATCCACTAAGAGCAAAATCGCGTGGAGTACTTCGTCGCTCAGGACATACAGAAGCAACAGTTGACATGGCACGTTTAGCAGGTCTTTATCCAGCCGGAGCTTTAATTGAAATAATCAATGAAGACGGCACAATGGCTCGTTTACCACAACTTATGGAAGTTTCTAAAAAATTCGGCATAAAAATCATTACTATTAAAGATCTTATAGCATATCGCTTAAAGATGGAGTCGATCGTAGAAAAAGGAGACGAAGTTGACATGCCTACTGAATTCGGACATTTCCGCCTTATCCCTTTCCGCCAAAAATCGAACGGACTTGAACATATTGCTTTGATAAAAGGTGAGTGGACAGAAAACGAGTCTATTTTGGTAAGAATGCACTCTTCCTGTATGACTGGTGACATATTTGCATCCAACCGTTGCGACTGTGGAGAGCAGTTGCATAAAGCAATGTCTGAGATAGAAAAAGCTGGCAAAGGCGTTGTTGTATATATGAATCAGGAAGGCCGTGGCATTGGACTTATGAATAAAATAAGAGCATATAAATTGCAGGAAGAAGGACTTGACACAGTTGATGCGAACCTGCACTTAGGCTTCAAGGCAGATGAACGTGATTATGGTGTAGGTGCAGAAATACTACGGGAAATAGGCGTACATAAAATGAAATTACTTACTAATAACCCTGTTAAGCGTATTGGACTAGAAGCTTATGGCCTGGAAATAGTAGAGAATGTAGCCATTGAAGTTACACCCAATGAGTATAACTTACGATATCTGAAAACAAAAAAAGATCGTATGGGGCACGCTTTGCATTTTACAAAGTGATATAAAAATAAGGCATATTGAAATATAAAGCACAACAATCTCATTTATTTGCTTTCTTATTTCAATTATTTTATCTTATTTTGCATCGTGATATAGACCAACAATAAATAAGTTAAATTATGAATCAACTTTCAGACCGTTTGAACAGCCTTTCTCCTTCAGAGACTTTAGCTATGTCTCAGAAGAGTAATGAGTTAAAAGCTCAAGGCATCGATGTCATCAATCTTAGTGTAGGGGAACCTGACTTCTTTACTCCCGACCACATTAAGGCTGCTGCTAAAAAAGCAATTGATGATAACTTCTCTTTTTATTCTCCTGTACCAGGCTACATGCCCCTTCGCAAGGCTATTGCAGCTAAATTAAAGAATGAAAATGGCCTGGATTATAAACCTGAACAGATTGTTTGTTCCAACGGAGCTAAACAGTCAGTTTGTAATACCTTATTGTGTATTATTGGCCCGGAAGATGAAGTAATTATCCCAGCTCCATATTGGGTTAGCTACATTGAAATGGTAAAGCTAGCAGAAGGTAAGAGTGTTATTATTCCTGCTGGCCTTGAACAAAATTTCAAAATTACACCTGCTCAACTGGAAGCTGCTATTACTCCTAAAACTAAAGCGATAATCCTTTGCTCTCCTTCAAATCCAACAGGAAGCGTATACAGCAAAGAAGAATTAAAAGGATTAGTTGATGTTTTGGTTAAGTATCCTAATATCATCGTTATTGCCGACGAGATTTACGAACATATCAACTATATCGGAAAACATGAAAGTATTGCTCAATTCCCTGAGATCAAAGAACGTGTAGCTCTGATTAACGGCGTTTCTAAAGCATACGCTATGACTGGTTGGAGACTTGGATTCGTTGCTGCTCCGGAGTGGTTAGCAAAAGCTAGCAATAAACTACAGGGACAATATACTTCAGGCCCTTCTTCAATTGCTCAAAAAGCAGCAGAAGCTGCATTTGCAGGAGATCAGGCACCGGTAGAAGAAATGCGTAAAGCCTTCGAACGTCGTCGCAACCTTGTTATTGAATTAGTTAAAGATATCCCGGGATTAGTGTGCAATGTTCCTGATGGTGCATTCTATGTATTCCCAAAATGTGATTCATATTTCGGTAAATCATTTGGCGATCGTAAAATTAACGATTCTGCAGATTTGGCAATGTATCTTCTGGAAGAAGGACACGTAGCATGTGTTGGAGGTGTAGCTTTCGGAGCCCCTGAATGTATCCGTATGTCTTATGCTACATCTGATGAAAATTTGGTTGAAGCATTCAAAAGAATCAAGCAAACGTTGGCTAAACTAAAATAAGCAACAATAAAAATAGTCTGGGAATATAATCTAAAGATTAATTTCCAGGCCAAGATATAAGTAAAAAGGCTGTTTCGTTTGAAACAGCCTTTTTATTTTTACCCGAAGGAATTTTTTAGTTTCCCGGATGTATTGCTTCAGAAGGACAAACATCTGCGCAAGTTCCACATTCTGTACAAACCTCTGGGTTAATTGAATAGATATCGCCTTCAGAGATAGCTCCTACTGGACACTCGTCAATACAAGTTCCACAAGCAATACAATCATCATTAATTACGTAAGCCATTTTCTTAAATTTTAATTATTAGTACTAATTTGCTCAACAAAAATAGAGATTAATTCTAATTGTAGCATGTTTCCTTTCATATTTTATATTAATTTGGATTTTATCTAAATAACAAGAATCCCAATAAGCTTTTATTTGTCTTACCGCTGCAATAAGAAGCGTACTTTATCGTTATAATAAGCATAAAAGAATTATCAGAACTTGAAACGTATATTCATCATATTACTATCATTTGTATTCTCATTGGGCGTAAACGCACAAATAAAGAAGATACAAAATAGACCATATATTGACCAAAGAAGGCTACATTATGGCTTTTTAATTGGTTTGCATACTCAAGATCTGAAATTTGAGAACAACGGGTACGTTACAAAGGATGGAGAATCCTGGTTTGCTGATGTTGCTAGTTATTCACCCGGATTCAGTGTTGGTGTTTTAGGTGAGCTCTACTTAACTAAAGAACTGGCACTCCGGCTTATTCCTACTTTGCATTTCGGTGACAAGACGGTAGTTTTTAAAGAGCAAAATAACAAAGAAGAGACCAGGCAGCAGATAAAATCCACATACTTGTCTCTTCCTGTTGATTTAAAATTCAGTGCAGAACGCTTTAACAACTATCGGCCATACGTAATGGCTGGAATCAATCCAATGGCCGACCTCAGTATCAAAAAGAATGGTGTTTTATTACTTAAAAGTGCCGATTGCTATATAGAAGCTGGCATAGGTTGTGACTTTTATCTCCCATTCTTCAAGCTTATTCCAGAACTTAAATTCTGCTTTGGATTAAGTAACTTACTTAAAACAGACCGTCCTGATTTAAATGATAAAACACTCTTAAAATATACACAATCAGTTAATCAGATAAACTCTCGCATGATTGTGCTATCATTCTATTTTGAATAAAGAAACTATTTCATCGACTGATATATTTCTTCCTGAATATTCGTACGTATATTCATCTTCGACAATTTAAAATTCCAACGATCCGGATATGTACGGTTGCTCAAAAATACGTAAACCAGTCCGTTTACAGGATCTACCCAACAACATGTTCCGGTCCATCCTGTATGCCCATAAACAGCAGCAGGAGCAGAAACACAACAAGGACTATTCTGAGGATTAGCAGGTACAGGCTTATCATACCCCAAGCCTCGTCTGCCACTCTTGGAAGTCGTTGTGGTAAATAGCTTGCAGGTTGATTTGCTTAAATATCGTTTCCCATCTATTTCACCTCCGTTAAGCAGCATCTGATACACCTTTGCAACATCCTTTGCAGAAGCAAACAAGCCTGCATTGCCTGATATTCCACCCAAATAAGCCGCAGCCTCATCATTCACAAATCCCTGAATCAGTTCGCCTCTAAAACAATCATTTTTCACAGTAGGAACAACCTCATCTTTTTTATGTGTACGTAAAGGCAGATAACAAATATGATATAGTTTCATTGGTCCATAATACTCACGATTCAAAAACTCATCCATAGGGATTCCGCTAACAGTTTCGGCAATCTCTTTTAGAAGGATAAAGTTAACGCAACTATAGTTATACTTCTTTGCTCCCAATTTAGCCTGAGCAATCATCTGCATGGCTGCTTCATGAAATTTCTTATTCAGATAAAGACTATCAGTTACATGCATTGTAAATTCATCAGAAGGTTTAGTGGAAGTCCATCCTTCTTTATATTTAAAAGAAGTACAAGCATAAGTATTTTCATCAGTCTGTATAGTATGTTTAGAATCTTTCTTAGTGACAAAGAAAGGAGCTTCATAGCTCGCTTCATCTATAGCAAGTCGATAGAACGGAAGCGAAGGTGGCAACCCAGACTCGTGAAACAACAATTCTTTAATAGTTATATTCTCTTTGTCAGTACCACGAAGAAAAGCAATATATTTAGATGCTTTATCTGTAAGGTTCAACAAGCATTTATCATATAACTTCATGATTGCAAGTAATGTTCCTGTTGTTTTTGATAAAGAAGCAAGATCGTACATACTATTTGATGTTACTTTCTGTTCTCCTTCATAAGTATATTTCCCAAAATTCTTGCTGTAAACAGTCTTTCCATCCTTCATAACCAAAACCTGACATCCGGGAAAAGCGCGAGCTTCAATACCTTCCTTAACAATTGAATCAATGCGTGCTAATGTAACAGAACTCATTCCAAAGTCTTCCGGTACGGAGCGGAATACTGTATTAGGGGTAATTGTTACTCCATCTCCCGGAGAGTAAAGTGTTCCTATACTTACTGATAAACGCCCATCAGCTGTGGCCTTAGCAAAAAGGACATCACCTGTTTGAGCTTGAACATCATTATCTGCAGAATGCCCCAAAATAACAGCAGAAGCAACAGATAAAGGTATCTGAAGTTGTTCCATTACTGAAAAAGGAGTAAAGAACACATAAACTGCCGGTTGGCTGATTGAGAGAACTGAAAAGAAGTGAAGATATGGTTTCAGATCTTGAGCGGTTATACTAACAACAACCCTCTTATGTAATGACAGTTCATGCTTCATGGCTTGCATCAATGAATCATTCATCTGATATGTTAAATGATAACATTTAACCGGGGCATATTTCTTCATTGTTTCTATAAACACAGAGTCAGCAGATCTGTCGCCTACACTTACCAATGCAATTTCATCAGCAGAAGCCCTGAAAGGAAGTTCCTGTTCTCTATTTCCAAGAACGGTTATAGCAGCTGTTCTCAGTTTATGTATTAAAGCTTCGGAATTTGCCGTATTAATTCGCTCTTCCAAACCTGACAAACGAATTTCAGGAACTCTTGTCAGCCCTAATATATATTTGTACAACAAAACTTTTCTGCACTTACGATCAATGTCCTCTTTACTTATTTCTCCATTTTGAAGGGCTTTAAGTACACTTTGAACTTCCGTTTCCACATCTGCCGGAGCCAATACCATATCATTCCCCGCCTGCAGAGCCAGCAAGCAGACTCTATCTGCAGAAGCAACACCTTTCATGGCTAAAGCATCAGTAAAGATCAATCCCTGAAAGCGAAGTTCATCGGCAAGCAAACCATAAACAACATTACGTGAAAGAGAAGAAGGGAATAACTTGTTTGGCTCTAAGATAGGCACCTGAAGATGTCCAACCATAATGCCTCCTAAACCAGCTTTTATATATTGTTTAAATGGATAGAGTTCAACACTGTCTAGTCGTTCTCTGGTAAAAGTCAATACAGGTAAAGCAAAATGAGAATCAACATCTGTATCTCCATGTCCCGGGAAGTGCTTAGCTACAGAAAGTACACCTTTGCTTTCCAGTCCTTGGGCATAAGCAATAACTTTATCCGCTACTTCATGAGGTTCTTCACCAAATGAGCGGACATTGATAACAGGGTTATTAGGATTACGATTTACATCGGCAACAGGAGCAAAATTTACAGTAACTCCCATCTCCTTACACTGTCTGGCTACCTCCTGACCATATTCGTAAATCAGCTGATCATTCTGAATACATCCCAAAACTACATTTTTTGGAAAAACAGGAGTATTTTTGAGTCTCATAGACAATCCCCATTCACCATCGAAAGTAATCATCAATGGAATTTTAGCCTGCGACTGAGCAAAATTAGTTAATAAGGCCTGATCTTGTAGTTTTCCACCAGAGAACAGTAACCCACCAATCTTGCTGTCACGAACAGCCTTTCGAATCATCTTCTTATTCTTTTTATCGATATCGGGGGTCACTGTATGAATAAAAAGCTGACCAATTCTTTCTTTCATCGTCATTTTAGACAACGTATTTTCAACCCAATTCTGACAAGCCTCTTGTTGTGAAACCTTATACGCCAAAAGAGGTTCAACCTGTGCTTTGGTTGCTGCAGGTAATAAGAAAGCCAGAACTAATGTAAATACAAATACCCTTTTCATCACTTATTTCCTTTCAAACTTTAGGTTTATTTTCCCCACATAGACTCCATTTCTCCACATCTGTGTTACAGGAACTTCCTTACCATCTAAATTTTTGTAATATACGGGAGTTTCAATAAACGAATGAGAGTGTCCTCCTAATATTAAATCAATATTATGTGTTTTTGCTGCTAATATTTCATCACAAACCGGATTATTTTCTGAAGCTTTCCACCCCAAATGAGAAAGACAAACCACCACATCACAACGTTCATTCTTTTTCAAATATTTTGCAACCTCATTTGCTACATCATAAGGTTCGAAGTAAACCACACCTTTGCACTTATCGGCCTGAACCAATCCTTCCATTTTGGGACTTAATCCAAACACTCCAACTTTCAGGCCTTTACGTTTAATAATAATATAAGGTTTAACCAGGCCATCAAGCACAGTACCTGTAAATTTATAGTTGGCACAAACAAATGGAAATTTCGCCATTTTAAAAAGACGAGCCATATTCTCAAGTCCAAAATCAAACTCATGATTTCCAATTGTTGCTGCATCATATTTCATTTCGTTCATCAACTTGATTTCCACCTCTCCTTTAAACATATTGTAATATGGAGTTCCCTGAGAAAAATCACCGCAGTCAAACAACAAAATATCCTTATCCTCTGTTCGAGCCTGCTTTATATAAGAAGCTCGCCTAACGAATCCACCTTTATCTGCCTGAGATTTATTAGCATCGTTTTTGCTTATAGGTTCAACACGACTGTGAGTATCATTGGTATGCAATATAGTAAGCACCTTTACCCGCTGAGCAGAAAGGTTAATGCATAAGATTAGTGATATTATTATAAAAAATGTCCGTTTCATTGTATTCCTTTATTTCTTAATCTGAATTCTACCATCCAGGCTGGATGTAATAACTTCACCTTTCGTTGTTTTTTTCTTCACATAATCAAGAACAATATGACGAAGAACTGCACCTTCAGGGCAAATACGCTTTTCTGCTTTCAGGAAAGAGCCCAAACCATCATTGCCTTCTGCTAAGTAGTCAATAGTTGCCACTGTATAAATTTTATCTTTATCAATTTTTTCTCCTCCAACTGTAGCATCAATCAATTCGGCATTAGATGGAGCTGAAAGCAAAAGTCTCACATTGCTTACTCCCTGTCCTCCCACTTTTGCAATATCACTGAATAAAGAAATAAGATCTGTTCCTTTCAGACTAACAAGACAAAGAGAATTCTCAAAAGGCAGAATTTCATAGATAGTACCAAATGTTATATCACCTTTTGGAAGGTTACTTCTCAGCCCCCCAAAGTTAATAACAGCTAAATCAGCTTTTTGTCCGGGCAGAGTATTTGCATATTCACGAAGAACATCTGCCACAAGGTTAGAAAGAAGACTCTCAGGACGTCCAGATATCATATCCACCTCACAAGTTCCAATCACTGGCGACATAATACTATCTACTTTTGATTTAAAAGGAGCAAAAACAGAAACTGCCGCATTATCTTGCTTTGTGTCATATGCAGAATTAATCTCAACACTATTACTTTGCATGCCCGCCAACTGATAAGCTGAATGACATGACGAAAAAAAGAGTAGCCCTGACAAACAGAGCATTCCCATAGATTTATTTATCCCTAAATATCTCATAATAAACATTATTTATACCGTCAAATATATATAATTTTTCTTAGATATTTGGCTATCCGGCAAATAATTCGCATCTTTGCACCGCTTTCGCGCAATCGCTGTCAAAGAAGAGTTACTTGATATGTTGCGTTGTAACGATAAAACATTTTAAAAAACAAAACAATGGATTTTCTTAAAATTGCAGAAGAAGCATTTGCTACTGGAAAACAGCATCCAAACTTCAAAGCTGGAGACACTGTAACTGTAGCTTATCGTATTACTGAAGGTAACAAAGAACGTGTACAGTTGTACCGCGGTGTTGTTATCAAGATTTCAGGTCACGGAGAAAAGAAACGCTTTACTGTTCGCAAAATGTCTGGAACAGTTGGTGTAGAAAGAATCTTCCCAATCGAATCACCATTCATCGATAGCATCGAAGTGAACAAAGTTGGTAAAGTTCGTAGAGCTAAATTATATTACCTTCGTGCTCTTACCGGTAAAAAAGCTAGAATCAAAGAAAAAAGAGTTATTACTACAAACGCTTAATTCTGTGTTTCGAAATAAAAAAGAGAGGAATCTGCAAAAGCAAATTCCTCTCTTTTTTATTTCATTCAAAAAATAAATTTTGGTAGCATTAAGCTATTTCTTCGCCTTCAACATATTCGTCCAGAAATAAATTATCTCCATCAAATACAGCATACGAATAAAAATTTATCCAGTCACCCAAAATAGTTACACGTGCAGAAGACGATAACATCAAATCAAGCATTATATGGCGGTGCCCATAGATAAAGTAGTTAATTGTGGGATGAGATTTAAGATACTCTTTAGTATAAAGAACCAAAAACTCTTTATCCTCACCCATATAATCAGGTTCTTTGCCATCTATCCGTTTTAACCGGCTCTTCTTTGCCCAGCTCAACCCCAATTCAACACTCCATCGGGGATGCAAAGCCGAAAACATTGTTTGCAAAGTATGATTGTGAAACATTTTTCGGAGTAGCTTAAACGACTTATCAGGATCACCAAGCCCATCTCCATGCGCCAGATAAAACTCTTTTCCTAGTATTTCTGTAGTTATAGGCTTTCGATGAAGAATCATGCCACACTCCTTTTCCAGATAATCGCCGCACCATATATCATGATTACCAGTAAAGTAATGGATTTCTATTCCGGCATCAGTCAATTCGGATATTTTTCCCAGAAAACGTGTATATCCTTTAGGTACAACTAATTTAAACTCATACCAAAAGTCAAACATATCTCCTATCAGATAAATTGCAGCAGCATCGTGGCGAATACTCTCAAGGAAGTTCACCAAACGACGCTCTTGAGTACGGCTATGTTCTATAGCACGCGATCCGAGGTGAGCATCCGAAAGGAAATAAACTCTTTTCTTCATCACATTTATTTAAAGAAATCCTAATTCTAGTTTAGCTTCTTCGCTCATCATATCTTTGTCCCATTCCGGTTCAAAAACAATATTAATCGTAGCAGAGGTGACTCCTTCTACAGATTCTACTTTTTGGCGAACATCTTCTACTATAAAATCTACAGCCGGACAATTAGGTGCTGTAAGCGTCATATCGATAACAGTATCACCATTATCAGCTACATCAATCTTATAAATCAAACCGAGATCATAGATATTAACCGGAATTTCCGGATCATATACAGTCTTAATCATCTCGACAATCTTTTCTTCTATTTCAAACTTCGTCATAATCAGTTATTTTAGTACTGCAAAGATAAATATTAAGAATTAATCTCCAAATTAAAAACGACCTTCGTCAACATAGCTGTAATAATGCCCATCACAAACAATAAGATGATCGGCCAGATTTATATTCATATACTCCCCGGCTTGTCTCATCTTTGATGTAAGTTTATCATCCTCTTTACTAGGGCGAGTACTACCAGAGGGGTGGTTATGACAGAGAATAATAGAAACAGCACGTTTTATCAAGGCCTCCCTAAGCACACATCTCACATCAACAGATGTTTCACTTATACCACCCGAACTGATTCTTACTTTATCAATCACTTTGTTCGACTGATTCAGTAATAACACCCAGCACTCTTCGGTAGGTAAATCGCACATTAACGGATGCATCAGATTATAAACATCAGTAGAGCATGTTACATGATTGCGTTCCGTCATTTCTGAAAGTTTTCTTCGTTTTCCAAGTTCTGAAGCAGCACAGATAGAAATTGCTTTCGCCGGCCCTATGCCTTTGTATGTACACAAATCATCAACCGTCAACTTTCCTAGTTCGTTTAAATTATGATTGCACGAAGCCAGCACTCTGCGCATCAGTTCCACAGCTGTTTCCTCTGTATTACCAGAACCTATAAGAATAGCCAGAAGTTCGGCATCGGTCAAAGCCCCAATTCCTTTTTCCAGCATTTTTTCTCTGGGACGATCTTCTTCTGCCCATTGATTAATCGTTAGTTTTTCTTTCATTGTTTTTCATAGAGATAAAAAAAGCACGGATTCAATAAGGAAACTTCCTATCTGAATTCGTGCTTCTTTAAAATAGGTTTGTATTGTTATTTATAAAAATTCTTTTCAAATGCAGAAAATTCATCTTTCTTCAGCACTACTCTTTTCCACCATGCTCTGATAAAACCGGAGCCGTATCCTGTAAGCTGGATAAAAGAGGCTATAATAGAAATTGCTCCAATCTTTATGCTCTTATTCTGAAAAGAAGAATCAAGCAAAATAATCAATGCATAAAAAAAGATTGGAATTAAGCCACAGAAGCAAAAACATGAAACAGCAAGCAAAAATAAAAGTCCTGCTGTAAAAGCTGCAGGTAAAAGATGGACCAGTTTTAATGATTCGGGATATTTTTTATATAAGTTAATGCGGGCAATGCCTGAATTATGCACCTGCTTAAAGAATTTCTTTAAATCGGTGCGTCGTTTATGATAAACCCACGCATCGGGAAATAACCTGCATTTATAATTGTTCTTGAAAATGCGAATACTAAAATCAATATCTTCTCCAAAACGCATTTTAGAAAATCCTTCCAAATTCATATAAACATCCCGCTTTACTCCCATGTTAAAGCTACGAGGGTAGAATTTATCCAGCTTCTTTTTTCCGCCACGTATACCACCAGTCGTAAAGAAAGAGGTCATCGCATAATTTATCGCTTTTTGCATATCCGAAAAAGATGCGTCTGCACGGTCGGGACCTCCAAAGGCATCGGCATGTTCATTTTTCAGTTCAGCCTCAACAGCATTAAAATAGCCTTCAGGAATTATGCAATCGGAATCAAGAATAATCAGATAATCACCTTTACTACGTTCCGCACCAAAGTTTCGAGTCTGACCGGGACCGGAATTTGGTTTAAAGAAATATTTAATATCCAGAATTTCGCTAAACTTGTTTACTATTTCTTCACAAGGCACAGTAGATCCATCCTCTACAACCAACACTTCAAAATTAGTAAAATGCTGCTTCGTGAGACTAACCAAAAGTTCGTTCACTTCATCGGGACGATTGTATACGGGAATTATTACGGAGTAGAACATAGTTAGATTTGTATATAACAAAATCCCCTCAAAAAGAGGGGATTAAAAAAAATATTTTTATGCTTAAAGATTAAGCCTTAACACGACCTTGGTAAGAACCGTCACGAGTATCGATTTCGATTATTTCACCTTCGTTAACAAACAAAGGAACACGAACTTCAGCACCAGTTTCAACAGTAGCAGGTTTAGTTGCGTTAGTTGCAGTATCGCCCTTAAGTCCTGGTTCTGTATAAGTTACCAAAAGTTGAACTTTAACAGGAACTTCTGCAAAAAGAACAGTTTCAGTTGAAGCATCAGAAACAACTTCTACAATCATACCTTCTTTCATGAAATCAACGCCAGTGATTAAGTCATGAGCGATAGGAGCCTGATCATAAGTTTCCTGGTTCATAAAAATATAGTCGCTACCTTCTTTATATAAGAATTGGAAAGGACGACGTTCCACACGAACATCTTCAAGCTTTTCACCGATATTGAAACGGCGCTCAAGAACACGACCAGACACAACGTCTTTCAACTTTGTACGCATGATAGTGTTTCCTTTTCCTGGTTTTACATGTAGAAATTCGATACAGAAATAGAGCTTTCCGTCCATACGGATACAAGTTCCGTTTTTGATGTCTTGTGAATTGATCATACTTTTTTTATTTAACTATTTATTAATCTTTTATTTTACTCATTTTCTTCATTTCGGGTGCAAAAGTAATCTAAATAGATAAAAAACACAAAATGTTTTGACTAAAAAAGGTTTATCTCTTGGTTAATATAAAAAAAGTCTCTATTTTTGCATCCCGATTCAGACTATCAGAATAATAACAATAAAATATATAAGTAATGAAAAGAACATTCCAACCCTCTAACAGAAAGAGAAAGAACAAACATGGTTTCCGTGAAAGAATGGCTTCTGCTAATGGTCGTAGAACTTTAGCTGCTCGTCGTGCTAAAGGAAGAAAGAAACTAACTGTTTCTGACGAATACAACGGAAGATAATTTCGGTCTTTAAATAAGAGATTATAAAAGAAGTAAAGGTTTTGCAATAAGAACCTTTACTTCTTTTGTTTTTTATATTATCTTTGAGCCGCAATTTAAAGACAATATATAAATAGCATATGACAATAAAACAATTCTTTTCTTTCAAAGAGAATAAATACCTATGGTGGAATATGATAGCAATGATTGTTCTTGCCAGCCTGCTAATATTTCTTGTCCTAAAAGGTATTGATATCTATACTCAACACGGAAAATCCGTATTAGTACCCAATTTGAAAGGACTGAACGAACAAGAAGCACAAATGATGCTGAGAAACCGAGGTTTAGATTGTATAGTAGTAGACTCAAGCTATGATAAAAATAAAGTCTCTGGTTGTATTCTGGAGCAAAATCCATCAGATGGCCAACATGTTAAAGAAGGACGAGTAATTTACCTCACCGTTAATTCTTTAACAATGCCTATGCAAACTATTCCCGATGTAGCAGACAATAGCTCTGTACGTCAGGCCACAGCTAAATTAATTTCCGCAGGATTTATTTTAACCGCCAATGAATCTGTAACAGGAGAACGCGACTGGGTTTATGGAGTTAAATATAATGGCCGACAATTAATGCTTGGAGAAAAAGTACCAACCGGAGCAACCCTCACATTAATGGTAGGGAATGGTACTAAAGAGACTGTACAAGAGGACACCATAAATATGGATGATGAGTTTAGTAACCCCGAAACTACTACAGAGCCGGGAAAAGAACCTGCTACCGAAGATTCATGGTTCTAAAGAATAAGCTAATGAAAGATTTTCTGGACGAAATAGAAGAGATAGACGAGATTGACGAAATAGAAAATGTAGAAGAAGCTGAATCAATAGCTGGTTCCGGCGAACTCTATGAACATTTTCGTGTTATTGTAGATAAAGGTCAGGCACTTACCCGGATAGACAAATATTTGTTTGAACGGATAGTAAATGCTTCGCGCAACCGTATACAACAGGCGGCTGAAGCCGGATGTGTAATGGCTAACGGAAAACCCGTAAAAAGTAACTATCGGGTAAAACCATTCGATGTTATTACGGTTATGATGGATCGTCCTCGTTATGAAAACGAAATTATTCCGGAAGACATTCCTATTGATATTGTATACGAAGATAATGACCTTATGGTTGTAAATAAACCGGCTGGACTTGTTGTACATCCCGGTCATGGAAATTATACAGGCACCTTGGTTAACGCAATAGCATGGCACCTTAAGGATAATCCGCAATATGATGCTAACGATCCACAAGTAGGACTGGTTCATCGTATTGATAAAGATACTTCCGGACTTTTGCTTATTGCCAAAACTGCTGATGCAAAGACCAATCTTGGATTGCAGTTCTTCAACAAAACAACCAAACGCAAATATAATGCACTGGTTTGGGGCACTGTTGAACAAGACACTGGCACTATTGAAGGCAATATAGCACGCAATCCTAAGGATAGAATGCAAATGGCTTTCTTTACAGACCCTAACATAGGTAAACATGCAGTGACTCACTATCGGGTGCTCGAGCGTATTGGATATGTTACACTTGTAGAATGTGTGCTCGAAACAGGAAGAACGCATCAGATCCGTGTACACATGAAACACATTGGTCATGTTCTTTTCAATGATGCACGATACGGAGGACATGAAATTTTAAAAGGAACTCACTTTAGCAAATATAAACAATTTGTAAACAACTGCTTCGATATTTGTCCACGTCAGGCTTTACATGCAATGACTCTGGGCTTTGTTCACCCAAGAACGGGTGAAGAAATGTTTTTCACAACAGAACTGCCTAAGGACATGACTATGCTGATTGACAAATGGAGAGGCTATATTTCAAACCGAGAATTAGAATGAAACGTACTATTGCAATAGTAGCTGGTGGAGATTCTTCAGAACTCCCCGTTTCCCTTCGCAGTGCCCAGGGAATCTATTCCTTCATGGATAAGGAAAAGTATAATCTGTATATTGTTGAGATGCAAGGCCTTCGCTGGGAAGTTCAACTTCCTGACGGAAATAAAGCTCCAATAGATCGCAATGACTTTAGCTTTTTGCTGAATGGCGAGAAGATTAAATTCGATTTTGCCTATATCACCATTCACGGTACTCCAGGTGAAGATGGAAAATTGCAAGGTTATTTTGATTTGTTACAAATCCCCTACTCTTCTTGCAACGTACTTGTTTCGGCACTTACTTTCAACAAATTTTCATGCAACCAATATCTCAAAGGATTTGGGGTAAAAGTATCAGAATCTGTAATGCTCAGAGAAGGACAATCAATTACAGACGATGCTGTTGTAGAGAAAATAGGTTTACCATGCTTTATCAAGCCTAATCTGGGAGGTTCAAGCTTCGGCGTAACAAAAGTAAAGGCTAAAGAGCAAATTCAACCGGCTATAAAAAAAGCATTCGATGAAGCTAAGGAAGTAATCATTGAAGCTTTTATGCAAGGAACTGAAATTACTTGTGGATGTTATAAAACAAAAAACAAGGAACAAGTGTTTCCTATAACAGAAGTTGTAACTACCAATGAATTCTTTGATTATGACGCCAAATATAACGGACAGGTTGACGAAATTACTCCGGCGCGTTTATCTGAAGAATTGACTAAAAGAGTACAAACGTTGACTTCTGCCATATACGACATTCTAGGTTGCTCTGGAATAATACGTATTGATTACATTATCACTAAAGGTGATAAGATTAATCTTCTGGAGATTAATACAACTCCGGGGATGACAGCCACAAGCTTTATACCTCAACAGGTTAGAGCTGCAGGTTTAGACATCAAAGATGTAATGACTGATATTATTGAGAATAAGTTTTAAGAATATGGAAATCACTACTGAGTTTGACGAGATTCGTCCATACAATAGCGAAGAGCTGCCTCAAATATATGAGGAGCTAATTGCTGACCCAGCTTTTCAGAATGCAATAGCTTATGCTATACCAGGCGTTCCGTTCGAAGCTGTGGCAAATAAAATGCGTAGCTGCAAAACATCTTTGGAATTTCAGAAAGCATTTTCCGCTGAATTCTTATGGGGGATTGCAAGGAAGCACACAGACGGACTGACCTTTGACAATTCGGCCCTGACCAATCAGGAGCTATCCTACACGTATATTTCCAACCATCGGGATATCATTCTCGATTCCGGATTCCTTTCCATATTACTATTAGGTGTTGGCAAAGAGACCGTAGAAATAGCCATTGGAGACAATCTCCTGATTTATCCATGGATCAAGAAGCTGGTCAGAGTAAATAAGTCGTTCATTGTGCAACGTGGACTAAGCATGAGACAAATACTTGAATCATCTGCCCGCATGTCGCGTTACATGCATTACGCCATTGCCGAGAAAGGACAATCCCTCTGGATTGCTCAACGAGAAGGACGCGCCAAGGATTCAAACGACCGTACTCAGGACAGCGTTTTAAAGATGCTGGCTATGGGTGGAGAAGGAGATATTATTGAAAGATTGATATCATTGAATATTGCTCCATTGTCTATCTCTTATGAATATGATCCTTGCGATTATCTGAAAGCAAAAGAGTTTCAATTAAAAAGAGACGTTGAAGGATTCAAGAAAACCACTCAGGATGATCTCAAAAACATGGAAACCGGTCTTTTCGGATTCAAAGGACAAGTTCATTTACAGACAGCAGCATGCTTCAACGATAAACTGTTTGAGCTAGACCGCACAGTGCCAAAATGTGAGCTTTTCGCCAGAATATCGACAATGATTGACAAGGAAATACACCGCAACTATAAAATTTATCCGGGAAATTACATTGCACACGATTTAGCAGCCGGAAAGAAAGAATTTGCCGACCATTATACAGCCGAAGATGAGAAACACTTCGAGGAATATATTGCCGGACAAATTGATAAAATTGACTTACCGGAAAAAGATGTTGCTTTCCTAAGAGAAAAGCTGCTTACTATGTATGCTAATCCGTTAAGCAATTATTTAGCAGCTCAGTAATGAGATTAAAGAATTTATACATATTATTAATCTTCCTCTCTTTTATTTCATGTACAGGAGAGGAAGATTCTTATGTATATCCTTCTGTTAAATTAGAATTCTTATCTGCACAAACAGATGGCTCAGGAAAGATAATTTCTTTAACTACAGATAAAGATACGACCTATTCGGTTGAGAAAGACCGGACAGACAGTAAACTAAGCGTTAATACTTTACAGCGAATTGTATGCAACTATATTGTAACAGAGCAAACAGAAAATTCGCAAAATGCTTCAGCAGTAATTTATTCATTGGTTAAAGCAGTATCTCCTACTCCTGTTAAGCTTGCTTCTGGTGCCCAAATGAAGACTGACCCACTAGATATTCAAAGCGTTTGGTTAAGCGGTCACTACATAAATATGACTTTGCAAGTAATGCTGCAAAGCAAAACTCACTTATTTCATTTTATAGAAACCAATACAACGATTAAAAATGGAGTTCCTTCTATTAATCTGACTCTCTACCATGATAAGAACGATGATGTTGAAGCATACACAAAAATAGCTTATCTATCGGTTCCATTAGATAAATACATTCAGCAATATCCGAATGGCTTTAACGTTTCGATGTCTATTCAAACTTTCAATGATGGAGTGAAAACTTATACTTTCACTTATCCCTCTTCTACAATTTAATCTATTAAAAACCTCTATACTTTTTAAAACATCTCTGCTCAGAAACTAATTCTTTCAAAAGGTTATCATTTTCCAAACATGTACATATTTGGGTTCAATCTTGTACATGATTGGTAGCAAACATGTACATGTTTATTTCAACCTCCCGCCAATAAATGGTTAATGTTTGCCGGGAAATACATTAAACTGATTCCAGTTGATTACTAATATTCCTAAGCCTGTAATCAGTTGACCTATTAATTTATTAACTCTGATCCGAGTTTATTTTTTAAGGTTTAAAGCTAAAAAAGATAGTTACCACCTTTCTTCACAATAAACACATCTGGTTATCAGCAAGATACATTTTTAATGGTGTACATGGTGTAGATAAATCGTCCTTTTTTCGTTCTGAAAAATAAAATTTCAAAAATTCTGCAAATTGAGGAATTATTGAAATTTAATCTATGGAAAGGTAAAATAGTCTTTTTATGTACACCATGTACACCACGATCTGTGTTAGTTGCTTTACAACTAATATATAACTATTTGATAATGTGGTCTATATAAAACGACAGGTGGCAGAGGTGGCAGCAAAAAACAATATATTTCGATTCCAGAAATCTTTTTTTGAAAATTCTGCAATTTGCATAATTTTCAAAATTCATTTTTCTGGAAGGAAAAAAGTATTATTTTACTGCCACCTCTGCCACCTAGCTATTTTTATAACACTGATAATGAACACAATATAATTATTACTTTATAATAATTGTATTGTAATAAAAGATTTTATTGATATATCTTTTATAATTTCAATAAAAACTCATTGGTTTCTTGTATGGTTGAATAATAATAACTCAAAGCTGCAAGAAATGATTTCTGCACATTTTGAGCTGTCACATTCTGTCCTTGGATTTCTAAATTCTTAGTGGCACATGCGTCACTGATAATGATGGAATTAAATCCAAGATCTTTTGCAGCCCTTGCTGTGGCATCAACACACATGTGCGTCATCATTCCACAAATAACCAAATCAGTAATGCTATTTGCTTTAAGAACCTCTAATAATTTTGTATTTCGAAAACTATTTGGGTAGTTTTTAATAATCACATTTTCGTTATTAAGCGGTGCAACGTTATCATGAATTTCTGCACCTCTCGTATTAGGAATAAAGAATGTAGAGCCACTACGTGATGATATATGTTTAATATGGACAACGAGTAATGATTTAGCTCGGAAAGCATTTAGAATTTTTTGTGCATTCAAACTTGCCTCAAGCGAACCAACCAATGGATTTGCTCCACCTTCAAAATAATCATTCTGAATATCAATAATTAATAATGCTTGTTTTGCTTTCATACTTTGTGCACTTACACTGCTTTGCCCTACAAGAGCCATGCATATAAACAACAATAGAACATGTACTTTTTCCATTTTCTTTAAATTTAGTTTGTTATTACGTCACAAAAATAAATAATATATATCTTTGTATCAAGTATATACATTATTGTATGATACATACAAAATAGTATGCATTGTTGATTTTAAGTACATTAACAACAATAAAAAATGGATAACAAATCAGAAAAAGATATTTGTGTACTTGATTTTGCTTTTCAGCGAATAGGAGGTAAATATAAAGGACGAATTTTGTGGGCACTAAATAAATATAGCGTAATGCGTTATGGTGAACTCAGCCGTGAAATTTCAGGCATTACAACAAAGATGTTAACTCAAACTTTACGAGAACTTGAATCAGATAATTTAATTCATAGAGAAATGTATCCACAAGTTCCCCCAAAAGTTGAATATACACTTACAGAAACGGGAAAAGAACTAATTCCTTTTATTAGATACCTGGTTGAATGGGGATATAAGAATATGAAAGAGGTTAAGTAAAAACCTTCTAGACAGAGTTATATACATACTGATTTAATTATATCAACGGGGTATTATAGGTTTTGAGACTTGTATATTAATTTCCTGAACTGCAGATTTGTATTCATCATCTCCATCTGCTTCAACACAAATGGTGATGCCTGGCCATAATTGCTTAGGATCTACGCCGAAATAATCAGGATCAAGCCGAAATGTATATTCATCTATTTGGATTGCCGGACCAGAAACAAGTACTATACGCGGACGTACTTTTGCATGTTCATTACACACAGTATCTCTATCCTTATTGACGAAAACCGGCTCAAGGCTGAACTCGTTGTTATTACATTTGCCACTGATTTTTACATGCTTGTTAATATCGTAAAACATCAATTTCCCATTGAGTTTGGCCGATACATATTGCATCTTCTTCCCCAGCGTTTTGGCATATCGAGCTTTAGTGAGTGAAACCATTTCATCGTCAAAATACCAAAACTGATTCTGTGGAATGGTAGATTCATGACCATCTGCATACCAACGGGAATAATAAACGCCGTCGGCCGCTTCGGTTACAAATTGAGGATCGTTATTTGGAGACTGTGTGGATTTTGGAGTATAGGTCAAAGCCTTTGCAATGAATTTTGCAATGTAATCCATTGTCTCTTCACAGAGGTCAAAGTGCCCCTTGCCGGCATCGCATAGGAAAGAAATTCGAGAATCAGGATACATCATCCTGAAAGCAAGAGAGGGGTTAACACGTGCCTCCCACCATTCATATTCGCCTTCAATCATTAAGCCCGGTATTTTATCAATGTTTCGGGTACGGCCCCATTCTATATTTGCTCTGCCATATCCACAAAGATTCGTACGTGGAGAATCGCCATGATAAGAGATAATGCAAAGTGTTTTATCTGGATTCCATGCTGCAAAATTCCATGGAAAGGTTGCCTGTGCGGAATGACCGAATGGAATAATTTTAGCTTTGGCAATTTCGGGATGTTTGGTGCCAACTGCAAATTCTGTTATTATCTGTTCAAATCGTTCTTGGCAAGAGCGTCCAAGGCTATCTTTGATAGAAGTATCCCAATTCTGCGAACCTCGTTGTATAAATGCCATTGCTATGCCTAGGCTATCCATTTGATGTGTAAACCTATGGCTTCTGAAGAGAACTTCCTCTGTCATATTCTGATGTGCATAGAGCACAGCTTTCACTTCTTTTTGACCACGAGGGAGACGAATATATGCACGTGAGCCCTTTTCGCCTGTAAAATAATCAAATTCAGCTAAACCAACATGTTTACCCGCCATCAATATTGAGCTAACAAATAAAGACAATAAGATTAAGCAATATCGTTTCATAAAGTTATTTATTTGATGAAAATGAAATTACATCATGTTACTTAAATGTAACATGATTCACATGGTTACCTAGCATAATCCGTGCAAAATCGGCAGTTTTGTACCATCCTGGTTTATCAGGCATCGTGTCGCAGATGCGCTTCCCATCAATGACAAGATTGTCAAATATTACATCTTTTACAGGACGTTCCACACTCCAACCTTCAATAATAGAGTTGCTCTCTTTACCGCTGGAATATGTTATATTCTTAAATGTGATATTATTGATGGCTTTACCTGGAGCCTCGCAATATTTTTTGTTATGGGAAACACATATATTGAAAAGCATTCCGCAGTGAATTGGCTCAATGCGGATATTGTCGAAGAGCACATTCTGAACAATATTATTATCTCCACAGTTTATAGCCATGCAACCTTGATAATCAATCTGCATCTCGCGTTCTTCGAGGATGTCGATGTTACGATATACAAGGTTCTCAATGGTATCAGACTTCATTGCTATTTCATCCGCATTTTGCGCAAGAGGCAGATTTCTGCTCACAACATCTTTTTTGTAAGAAGCTGCGCCATGAAGACCAATGAAAATAGGGTGAGCAACGTCTGCCCAAAAAATGCAGTTCTGAACGGTAATGTTTCGTACCGAACCAATGTGCCCCAAACGGGTAGCATAGACTGTATGGCAATCATCAGAGTTACGGGCAAAACAATCATCAATGAGCACATTGGATGATGCAAAAACATTAAATCCATCACCCCAACCATAATGTGATACAATTTTCACGTCTTTAATCTCTACATCATGCGAACCACCTGTTGGCACCTGAGTTGATACAATTCCCTGAACAAGCACATTATTTGATGATGTTATCTCAACTCCATAGCCACGATCTTTTGGACGAAGCACACCTGCTCCTATGATCTTAACATCATGCTTGCCAATGACTCTAAGTCCTCCCTGCACCCATGCACCCTTATCAATAATGACTGTCATGCCTGACTCAATGTCCATGAAATTTCCTTCAATCTCATGGTAGCCAGCTGTAAAAAATAGAGTTTTGACTTTTGCCTTGGCCTTTTTGTCCAGAGTCTTGTACTTGTCAAAAGATACAGCATTTTTGGTTTTTGACATTGAAATCTCCGGCACCTTGAAAATTTGCAAGTTATGATAGATATCGTCATTAATCTCAACTGAGATATTCATTGGTCTTTTCAATGTGAACTCAATGGTGGCAGAGTCTTTCTGAATGAACGGAATGTTATATGAAGATGGGCGGATACGAGCCTTGTGAATCAGACCTTTATTATAATGCACACTAACGATCTTATCCCCCTGTGTTTCTGTCAGAGTTACAAAACTACTTTTCTCTACATTGTGCTTGCCGTTTGCCACCCGGTCAACTGGTACTGAATACACAGATAAAACCTCTTTATCGACAGTAACGGTAAAATCATCATTATAAGCTATCTTCGTCTGTGCTGAGATAGGGAAAAGGCTCGCAAAAGCTAATAATAGAGTTAACAATTTTCGTTTCATAGTACCAACTATTTTTTATGGAATTTATATTAGTAATTTTAAATACGAAGCAAGGTCAACTAATACTTAATTCTAAGGTTACTTTTTTTGTATATTATTAGTGCAATGTGAATAAAATGAGATATATCTGCTGCCTTTAATAATGAGATTATTGAGCTTTGTCTATCAGCGACTTTTACCGTCACAAAAGAAAAGCCAAACAAAGGACTTAACCGTACATTATCAATAGGTTGTCCTTGTTTGGCTGATTCTTGTTTTTCTATTTGACTTTTATTTAAAAAGAAACAATCGACTATTTAATACTAATAGCGACTCCTCCACTTGGAGCCAGTCTTTGCTTCAGTTTAGTTGTACTTGTCACAGTTATAGTTTTTATTGTATAGCTCTGTGGATTATTAATCCAATGAGCATCTTTACCATCGGCATAAATTGTTGCATGGAATTTCTGCCCTTTTGGTAGAAAGCTAAAATCAATAACAGCTTCGCGAGCATTTTCATCGGTTATTCCACCAATATACCATTCGTTCTTACCTTTTGCTTTACGTGCAATAGTAATATAATCACCTGGCTCTGCCTCAAGAATATAAGAGTTGTCCCAATCAACCGCAACATCTTTTATAAACTGAAATGCATCGGAATAACGTTTGTAGTTCTCAGGCAAATCGGCAGCCATTTGCAATGGACTATACATTGTTACGTATAAAGCAAGCTGTTTAACCAGTGTGGTACTCAACTTCGCCTTATTCTTTCCATAAACAGACAAATCACCCTGGAATATACCAGGTGTATAATCCATTGGACCTCCCATCAATCGGGTAAAAGGAAGAATTGTTGTATGATCAGGTTTGTTTCCGTTAAAAGATTCGAACTCTGTGCCACGTGCTGATTCCTGTGCAAGCCAGTTCGGATAAGTACGGCAAAGCCCTGTTGGGCGAGCTGCTTCATGAGAATCGACCATTATTTTATACTTTGCTGCAGTTTCGGCAACATAAAGATAATGATTCACCATCCATTGTCCATCATGATATTCACTTCGTGGAATAATTGGCCCTACATATCCAGTCTTTACTGAATTGTATCCATTATCGACCATAAAACGAAAAGCATCATTTAACTGACGTTCATAATTAACAGCCGATGATGTAGTTTCATGGTGCATAATTATTTTAATCCCCTTACTTGCTGCATACTGATGCAACTCTTTCACATCAAAGTCGGGATACGCTTTAGTAAAGCTATAAATATGTTCTTTCGAATAAGCCCAGTTGTCTTCCCAACCTTCATTCCAACCTTCTACAAGAACAGCATCGAATCCATTCTGCGCAGCAAAATCAATATATTCTTTTACATGAGCTGTATTTGCTCCATGATGACCATTACATTTCAATTTGGAATAGTCTGTTTGCCCAATTATGATATCCGGATTATCTGTGTAAGCCCATGTTGAGCCGCCACCAGTGAAATATTCCCACCAAACTCCGATATACTTTACAGGCTTAATCCAGGAAGTATCTTCTAACTTACAAGGTTCATTCAAGTTCAGAATTAGTTTAGAGGCTAATATTGCACGAGCATCATCACTTACAACAACAGTACGCCACGGAGTTACGGTTCCGGTTTGAATATAGCCTTTATTCCCATTCTTATCTGGTGTAAGATGTGCACTCAGACAAAAAGCCTTATCATCAAGATTTAGAGCCATTGCAGGATAATTGACCAAAGCTGCTTCGTGAATATTAATATATAATCCATCATCCGACTTTAGCATCAAAGGAGTTTGCACAGACAGGCCCGGAGCCGGAGCTTTTGCTGCAAGAGGCTCTTCGCGAACTTTGCCAATTAAACCAGCAATTTCAGATAGCTTAGATGTAGTTATCGGAAACTCATTCGTATCGTAGTCGGCCGGTATCCAGAATGCTTTATGATTGCCGGAAAGTTTAAATTCAGTAGCTTCTTCCTTTATTGTAAAATGTCGAAGATTCTCCTGAACCGGAAATTCATACCTGAAGCCTAATCCATCATTAAACAAACGAAAACGTATATTCAGCTTTCTGTTATTAGAAGTCTGATTTAGCGAAACAAGCATTTCGTTGTGATTATCTCTGATCTCTTTTTGTTCTCCCCATACCGGTTGCCACACTTTATCAGAAGTACAGAACTTAGTATCTGTTATAACAAACTTTTCTGTAAATGGGGCCAGAGAATTGAAAGTAAAACCCATTTTACTTTCATCAATAACAGTTTTACCTTTAAACAGAAGTTTATACGAAGGAGTACCATTATCATTCAACCGGAAAGTAAGAGTTAAATTTCCATCGGGTGAATTTAAATTTTGTGCTACTGATGTATTAACGATCAATAGACAAAGAAGAATAAAAATAATTTTTCTCATAATATTTTTTTAATAATCTACATATACGAATAACTATGCTGCACAATAATAAAAAACACATTAATGGACAATTACTTCGTCCAGAAAAAACCATGCAGGATTTCCTACACCATAATGCCATGACGGGCACAAACCTATTGTCTCTATCTTTATTTTTACATAACGGGCATTGATAACTTTATCAGATTTCACAGATATGTTTACATACTTCACCGGCCTGTCTCTATCTTCAGGAATAGTAGTGGTTCCCATTAACGTAAAAGTCTTATTATCGTTAGATGTATAACAAGTCATACTTTTAGGTAACAAAATCCAAGCACCTAAATTATGCAGAAAATCAGCTTCTACACTACTAAAATTCTGCAGTTTCTTTAAATCGATAACAAATTCTGCATCTTTTCCCATCCATCCTACCCAACTTTCATTGTAAGAAGCTGCTCCATAAAGACCATCTGTAAGGGCCTTAGGTGCTATTTTATCATATGGAGTATTTGCCGGAATAATATAATTCACTTCAGCATCTTGAGCCAGGTTTGTATTTTTATGAAGAAGATTTCTTTGTGAATAAAGTTCACAATATTCTTCAACTGTATTATTTCGTTCATTAAGGTATTTCACTCCCAGTTCATTGGCTCTTCGTTTGAATAAATCTAGTTTATCTTTCAGATCAGCAATATTTTCTATTGGCTCTGTTCGTGCAATTTCAAGTTCAGCATACTGAATAGGTAGTCGGGACTCTCTTACGCGATTAAGAAATACAGGATTATCAGCAACAGCTCGTTCGGCATCATCAAATAACTCTTTGTATTTTTGCATGAATATTTTATTCAGCATACCATTTTTATGTGTGATTGGAGTATCATATATCCATAGAGGAATCTTACTTTCCAGAAGCGCATCTTTCTGTATATTCAGATAATCAGACAAATAAGGAGCGGCTTTACCATAATAACCTTCCAGGAAAGAATGTATTATAGAATCTACATTTACCGAAGTATTCCATAACAATTTCGATACAAGATAAGAACGAAGTTCAGAGAAATCCCCTCCCTTAATACTTGCAATCTGTGAAAAATGCATCTTTACGTTATTCTTCTTAAACAAGTTCATATTAGGCTGCAGAATATGAAAGTTTGGAAAAGGAGAAATGTAATTATCAAAATTAATACCATAATCCCACAGAAAAATATTATTCGATATTTTAGACCATCCTTCCAGATTTTTCATAAACCGTTGACCTGTAGCATTATCAGTCAATGGTACTTCTCTATAACAATCAATATCACAGAGCATAATATTCACATTAGGCAACGGTTTTATATGTTTAGGTGGAGGAACAGAATATAAATAAGCAAGCGTAGAAAACTCTTTATCGGGAAAACGAGCTGCAAGTTTGTTCAGAAAACAAATAATAGTTCCCGAAGGACTACCTTCGTATTCATCAATAGCTTTGCAACTATCACAGAAACAATGAGTCTGGCTATCATTCTGACTAACTGATATTATATTTTTCCCAGGATTCGCTTTAAAGATAGAGTCTAGTCGTTGAGATACAATTTCAAAAATTTCAGGGTTTGTTAAACACCACTGACTGGCAACTCCAGGTCTGCGTTGTCCATTAATAAACGAATAATATTGGGGATGTTTTTCTCCGTAAACAGCTGCAGGAAGTAATGAATTAAAAGTATGTACCCACAAATCTGCAGCAAATACTTCTTTGGGTTCCTCTAACCTGTGCCAAAGTGTATATATAGGATCTTTGCAACTGTATGATTGTGTTTGACGGTAACGAAATGTAGGATTATCAATTTTCCTAATACCCGAAGGTACAACCATATCTTTACTCTTATTAATACTATATGTTTCCGCAGCATAATAATGTATTCCAAAATAATCTTCCAGTATAGTAACAACCCCATATATAGAGCCTTTCCCTGTTCCTTTTACAATACGCAGATATTTATCTGTTGAAGATAGAAAAAAGCCATCTTCAGCAATATCTGAAACATTCAAGCCTTTAAGAGGAAGTTGAAAATTTCCAATCAGGATATCTCCCTTTTGCTTTTTCTTAATTGGTACAATTTCTAATTTTGCTCTTGTTATTCTTTCAGCAAAGTCCTGAAATAGCAGCGCAGCCTTCATATCTGTACTATCATTCTTATCAACAACTATTCGGGCCTTTGGTTTGCCTCCTCTGACAATTATAATTTGAGAAAATATATTCAGGGGAATAAGAAATAACAGTAACAGAATAATTCCTGTTTTATGTATTATTTTCATGGTATTTTTTTAATTATAGCGCAAATAAACAAATACAGTAGATTACAATGCTTAATCCAGCTATATATATTTATGTCTAAGATATTGATTTATGACAATTTAAGATCTGAGTCAATCGTTTCTTCTAAGTTTCTCGCGTAGCTGTTTTAATGCATTGTAAATATGATTTTGAACAGTACTTAATGAAAGGTCTAATTGTTTGCTGATATCCTTGCTTGGCATATCCTCAATGTAGCTGAGTATAAAAATTTCCTTGCATCGGGGAGATAAACTATCGATTGCAGAATCAATTATATTTTTAGTATCATTGTCATAAAGACTTTGAATCACTTCATTGGCATCAGGATCGTAATATTGATATCTAAGATATTCTATAGATTGTTGGTAATCGGACATTTTTTGGTCAGACTGTTTCTTTTTCAAAACATTCAAAGCTGAATTGTATACAGAACGAAAAAGATAAGCTTTTAATGAAAGACTTTCATCAATGTTTTCTTTATGAATCCATACGTTCAAAAAAACGTCTTGTATTATATCTTCAGCTTCAGCTGCACTTAGAAAAGATCTTCCATAATTTTGCAAAGCAGAATAATGCTGCAAATAAAGCTCATTAAATGCAGCCCTATCACCGTTTTTTATTCTTCCTGTCAATGAAATAACTTTTTCCATCACTGCTTAAATCTGTCTCTAAAAGAATTCTAATTCCTCCTTAAACAGTTATTTATAACAACATTTAAAGTATTTGAAGCCATTAAATTTCCAAAAACAAAGAAAGTTTAATATTCACCTTCTTTGAAATTCATATTTATTAATTTTCCAAACAAAGAATCGAGCTATTTTTTACTTCAAACATCTATAATCCATCACAATAAATAAAATCTATATTCTCATCTTACTTTATATAAGTTTGCTTAAGAAAATATTATTTCAAACAAACTAATGCAGAGCAAGCTTTTTAGAGCCTTTTCTATAATTACTTCTGAAATAACTCATTATTAGCATAAAGTTATACAGCTTCATTTTTTATCATGAAGGCCCGTAATTGTATCTGTAAAAGTAATATTAATCTTTTCATTTCCAACAACATTCTAAGAAGATATTTTTAAATTAAAAAGACTATTATACACAATATGTACAAACCTTTTATAAACTGCAATTACGGGCTAATTTTTATATTCCTAGCAAAACAGTTAAACTAAACTATTTACTAATAAAGACTGTTTGTAATTCTACATTCCATCCTGCAACAGTAATTTCCTGGCTTGATTGGAAAGATGCATTATATTCAATTTCAATCTTCTTCTCTCCACCAGGAACGACAGAGAAATAGTTGTCACTGTAGAATACTGGAAGGACTCTTTCACCCGTTTTCTTATCTACAACTGATACACGGTTAAAGAATGCAACCGGATTACTTGCCGGATTGGAAAGGGTTACTTCCACTTTTCCTGCCTTCAATGGTTTTACTGAAACCTTCAGTTTAGCTTTATTCATTGTTGACAGACCGCTGTATTTGCCTGTTCCATCAGCCAGCCAATAGACGTTTTCACTTACAACCTGTTTGCTTTCGTCCATCAATTGAAGACGGAGGAAACCGCCTTTCTCCTTTGCAAGAACATCTAGCTCTTTCTTTATGGAGAACAATTTCTTGCTGCTGGAAGCATCAATAGAGATGGTTTTTTGAGTAATCTCACTGCTCTTTCCGTTCATATCAAACCACGTTGCTGTCAGTGTCAGATTATCACATGCCTTGAAGCCGTTATTGACAAGCATAAGAGTGCCATCGGTAGGATTGCACATGGTATGAAGCTTTTCACTTCCGTTTCTAAGGCCGAACAGGCAGGCATTAGGATCAAGATAGTAATCGTACATCTGACCACGCATGGCTGTCCATGGATTCTGTGTCTTCCAGATTATTACACCGGTGTACCAGTTCCACATGTGTGAACTGAAGCCTTCCATCAAGCCACGGTACTGATCATAATTTACCAGCTGTGCCTTCATGCAGAAATCTTTGATATCCGATGGAGTTCCGTAAGGTTCCAGAAAGCCTTCATAACCTACTCCGGTATAGGTATGGTAAGTCCATACGGAATCGGCGGTTTCATTTGGTTTCTCATTCGGGTGATAAACAGGAAGCACCATGTTCTTTTCCGGAATAAAGCGTTTCAGTGATTCATAGTCACCTACTCCCACAGAACCGACTTCTGAGTTGAAAGGCCAGGTCTTGTGATTCCAGAACACACTCAGGGGTTGGATAGAGTATGGACCATCTCCGTTTCCACCAATGGTATTTAATGACATCTTTTCGGTATTGGAGAAATCAAAGAACATACGGGTACCGTCCAGTTTGGTGATAATTGAATCACGTAAAACAGTCAGGATATCATCAGGGGGAGCAATTTCATTTCCTCCGCACCAGATTGCAAGTGATGGGTGGTTACGTACCATCTTAACCATATCGGCTGCACATTCCAGGAACAGGTTGTGGTTATCAGGATAATTTCTACGTGTCCACTGATCTTCCTTTTTCATTGGATCCAGCCATCGTCCGTTACAGTCGCCGGACATCCAGAAATCCTGGAATACAAGCATACCATAGCGGTCGCAGGCTTCATAGAACTCAGGACGTTCTACCAGCGCACCACCCCAGATACGGATCAGGTTCAGATTCATATCACGGTGATAGCGGATTTCAGCATCGTAGCGTTCGGGAGTAAAACGAAGCATAGCATCCGAGATAATCCAGTTACCGCCTTTGATAAAGATCTTCTGACCATTGACATGTATTTCACGGCTACTGGTGATCGGGTTCCACTGAGTCTGGATTTCTCTTACGCCAAACTGAACACTTTCACTGTCTGAAATTCCCTTGTTCTTTTCTTCAAAAGAGATTTCTGATTTATAAAGATTCTGTTCGCCGTAACCGGAAGGCCACCAAAGGCGGGGATTCTGCATCTTGTAGACAGGTAAGGAAACTGTCTGTTTTGAATTGGGTTCAAGGGTTACTTCTTTGGAGATTACGTTTCCTTCAACAGAAAACTTAACCACACCCGAAACTGCTTTATCAGAAGCATTTTCTACTTCAGTCGAAACTTTGATCAGGGCTTCGCTCTGTTTGCCTTCGGGGGTACGTTTGCCGGGAACCTGAGTAATGATATGAGGATCACTTAAATTCACGCTACCTGTTTTTTCAATATATACTTTATCCCAGATTCCGGTATTACGGTCACGGATGGGGCGGATCCAGTCCCAGCCGGCTACATACTGGTGAGAGACTCCGCGTGCTATTGTTCCGTCACCTCCCTGGCCTCCGTTGGGATTACCAACCGGATCGGGAGGAAAGACAATCACAGCAAGGCGGTTATCTCCTGTCTTTGATAACAGTTTAGTGATATTGAATGATTTGCGGAGGTACATGCCTTCATACGGTTCTTTGTTGACAAGTTTACCGTTGAGGTATATCCTGCAGCTATAGTTGATGCCTCGGAATTTAAGCCATACCTGGTTTCCGTTTTCGGGTTGTTCTTCCTTGAAGTTCTTCACAAACCAGTAGGTATAGTAATCTCTGCCGGTTTTATAGATATCTGGTATCTGTTCGTTGTTCATGCCATAGAAAGGATCTGGTATCTCTTTGTTGGCAAGCATCGTAGTGAGAACAGTGCCGGGAACAACGGCATTTTTCCATCCCGATAAAGTATAGGATGGGCTGGAGATATCTTCTCCCAAGGCTTTTTCTTCTTTTATTGATCTGCACTTCCAGCCGCTATTGAGTTCATAGCGGTTCTGAGCAAAAAGGCCCGTTGCACAGATAAGAGAGAGAAAAGCGACTATCAGACTGTTTTTTTTCATCATATTTATGGTTCGGTTTTGTTCTATTGTTGTTTTTTATAGTTGTCCGGTTCTTACATTTCGGAACGGGGACGGGCATCCTGAGCTGTACCCCAGGAAGATGGTTTGTTACCCATCTCGATAACCAAGGTACCACCCTTCATTATATCCTTGTACTGAATATAGGATTTAGGATAGTTCTTTCCGTTCAGGGTAATTTTCTGAATGTATTTATTCGCAGCACTGTTATTCAATACATTCATGGTGAATGTTTTATTATTGCCAACATTGATGGTGGCATTGTTCACCACCGGGCTGCCGAATACAAAGCATCCGTTGGATGGATTAGCTGGATAGAATCCTAAGGCTGAGAAGACATACCAGGCTGACATCTGACCTACGTCTTCATTTCCGCAAAGGCCATCATACTTATCGGTATAGAGTGTGTTCATTATTTCACGAACCTTATCGGCTGTTTTCCACGGTTGTCCTACATAGGCATACATGTAGGTTATGTGGTGGCTGGGTTCGTTTCCGTGTGCATACTGTCCGATCAGGCCGCTGATATCGGGTGAAGCTTCAGAACCGAGGTCACCTTTGGCCACAAACAGGGAATCCAGTTTCTTTGTAAAGGCTTTTTCGCTGCCATAGAGTTTTATCAGGCCTTCCACATCCTGGGGTACCAGCCAGGTATATTGCCAGGCATTACCTTCGGTATAGTCGTTCTGGCGGTGAATGGAGGTAAACGGATTGAACGGGGTTCTCCAGGTATTATCGTTTACACGACCTCTGGCAAAGCCTGTCTGGGTATCGAAATAATTTTTATAGTATTTTCCGCGCTTATCGAAATAGTTGTAATCTTCTGTAAAGCCTTCTTTTTTGGCTACCTGACCAAGGCTCCAGTCGGCAATGGCATATTCCAGACCCATAGCGACTGACTCAACGGTACTGTCGGCTGGGATATATCCGTATTTCTTTACGTATTTAAGTCCTCTGCCGTCCTGCATCATGGTATTCTTCATGGCTTCATAGGCCAGTTTCTTATCGATATTCAAGCCTTTGAGGTAAGCGTCTGCTACAACGGTTACTGCAGGGCAGCCAACCATACAGTAGGTTTCATTACCCATCAGGTGCCACACGGGAAGTTCGCCCTGTTGCTGGTAGATGGCAAGCATGGTATTGACAAAATTACCGGCTCTTTCGGGTTGAAGGAGTGTAAACAGCGGATGTGCCGCACGGTAGGTATCCCACAATGAGAAAGTGGTATAATTGGTAAAGGATGCATTGGTATGGATCTTCTTATCTGCACCTCGGTAGTCCTTATTGACATCACAGAAGGTAGAAGGGGCAATCATGGTATGATAAAGGGCGGTGTAGAAAGTACGCATACGGGCGGCATTATCGGCTTTTATCACCACTTTGCTCAGTTCTTTGTTCCAGGCGGCATCGGCTTTGGCTACTGTCTGTTTAAAGTTCCAACCGGGTAGCTCGGATTGCATGTTTAATTTCGCATTAGCTATACTTACTGGAGAAATAGCGACTTTGACAAAGACACTTTCCTTTTCATGAGTTTCAAACAAAGCCTGGCCATAAACTTTTTCAGCTTTTAAAGATGAACCTGAAAAAACACTTGTTGAGTCGCTAACAATAAAACGTTTAATTGGTTTTGAAAACACAGCTGTGAAATAAATACGCTGATCTTTTGCCCATCCGGATGAATAACGATAACCCGAGATTATAGAATCGTTCTCCTGAACAATATAGCTCTCTGCCACTTTATCCCATCCAATGCCGCTTTCCAAATCAATAACAATTTTTGAATCTTTTGAGGCAGGGAAAGTATATTTATGGAACCCGCATCGTTGTGTTGCTGTTAATTCTACATCTACATTATAACGATTCAAATGAACAGCATAATAACCCGGACGGCACTTTTCTGTACTATGGCGATAGATTGAACCCAGGCCAGAAAGATATTGTTCCGGAGTACTTCTTTTTGTTGAAACCCGTCCAACTGCAGGCATGAAAGATATATCTCCTAAGTCTCCGATTCCTGTACCGCTAAGATGCATATGTCCAAAACCAGTAACTATTGAATCTGAGTAGTGATAGCCTGAACACCAGTCCCAACCACGTGTATAATTACTAGGCCCCAGTTGTACTAACCCAAACGGAACATTTGCTCCTAGAAATGTATGACCATGACCAGATGTTCCAATATAAGGATTTACATACTGTGTAAGATTCTGCAAACGAGTGTTTTTTTTTGTTTGCTTACCGATACAAGGCTGCACAAAAGATACAGCGAAAAGACAAATTAAAAATCCCTTCATTGAATCTCTTAATAAATTTCTATTTTTCATTTCTATCAATATTTATTTTATTATTACTAAAAGATGATGGTTGTATAAAACCATGGAAAAGAGCTTCTAAAAAATACAAGTTTAAAACAATACCTATAATGACATTTCTAATTTACAGATTTACCAGCAGGCATAAATGAAAAAGCAAGGGCTTCTAATTCTTTAGATAAACCACGAGGGAGAATAACTCTAACTTTACCATTTACTAGTGCCCATTTTACTGGTCTATTTGTTTCTAAAAGAATCATTTTACTTCCCTTTTTCGGAATATTTCCATTCCATTCAACATATTCAGGCATTGCATTGCCTTCATGCAAACAAAGCAAAGCAAACAATCTACTACCATCCTTCTTTTGAGTAAACCATGCATTTCCATTATGGTAATCAGCAACTGTTCTTGTATTATATATAGCTTTTCCGTTTTTATTCATCCAAATACCAATCTTTTTCAAATGCTTCACGGCCTCATCAGGTATCACTCCTTCAGAAGAAGGTCCTACACCCAAAAGTAGGCTTCCTCCCTTGGAAACAATTTCGATTAATGAATGAATAACTTTAAATGAAGACTTATAATTATCATTTGGAACAAATCCCCAGGCATCGCCTAAAGTCATGCAACTTTCCCAAGGATGGTCTAATTTCATTGAAGGAATTTTCTGTTCCGGAGTCTGATAGTTCTCATAAGGACCATGAACTGTTCTATCAACCATTAACAAACCAGGCTGAGCTGATCTTGCCATTTCTGCAATATGTTTCATATCTATATTCTGGCTCCAGGAAGGAATATTCGCCCCCCATGAACGAACCTCATCATTGACCGATTCTAATGGACGAACCCAACCACCATCTAGCCATAAAATATCAATAGAACCATAATTATGCATTAATTCACTGATCTGGTTATAAGTATATTCCTTAAATTTATTCCATCTCCATGGAAATTTATTAATATCATAATTGTTATTTCTATCTGGAGTAGCATACTTTGACCACCAATAATATTCAGAATGCCAATCGGGTTTTGAGAAATAAGCTCCAATCATAAAGTCTTTTTTACGAAAAGCATCAAATACATATTTAGCTACATCTGCACGAGGATTATTCTTAAAAGGTCCTTGAGCTATAGAAAATTCGGTTTGTTTAGTATCGAACATAGCAAATCCATCGTGATGTTTTGTCGTAAATATCACATATCGCATTCCTGCATCGTGTGCAGCCTGAGCCCATTGTTCCGGATTAAATTTCACAGGATTAAATGATTTAGATAAATCCCAATACCATTTTTTATAATTATCGTATGAAACAGTACTATCACGTTCAATCCAGCTTTCTGAACACAGAGACCATGATTCTATTATTCCAGGAACAGAGTAGAGCCCCCAGTGAATAATCATCCCAAATTTTTTGTCTTGCCATTTACCAAGCTTATTATTCACAAGTGAATCTTTAGGCCATTCATATACTGTTGATTGATTATGTACATTAGGTTGTGCCATTATCCTAAACGGAAAAAGAATAAGAATTGCTAAAACTACAACCTTCTTATAATTCATCATCATATTACCAAGTTGATTAGATTATTACAATTACTGCTTACATTCTACCTTGTCTATTTACTATTCTGCCATAGACATTATTATCAGATATCGATAGAACAAACAGCCACATAAAAAAAGGATTACTCCATTGAATATTTATTATCATTTATCTTTAAAATACCCAGAGTAACCCTATCAAACGCATTTCCATTAAAATCAATAAAAATGTTTATTTATTACTAAAAAACAATCCTCCGATTTTTACATAATAAAAAGGACTTTATACCATATTAAAACTACCTATAAAAATATACTATTAAATAAACAAAACTCGGAAGAAAATAGTTCTTCCGAGTTTAAAATATTAGCTATCTTATTCAGCTTTATCCCACCAAATTCTAGAAGTCATTTTATCGCCTCCGGTAAGTCTGCTTACAGCTTCAAGATAATTTGTGCTGTTGATAGAAGCTTCACCTGATGAATATGTAAAACGACGAGGTACTGTACCACTTGTAACATTACCTATGTAGTTAACAGCCTTCAAAACAGGATATCCAGATCTTCTCCAGTTAGCAAATGTCTCGTAATCATCAGAGAATGTATTGATGTAATACTGAGTATTTATCTGTTTCAATGCAGTAGTAGCATTATAAGGGTTCAATCTTAGATAGTTTGAAATTTCAGCATCACTTGGAGCCAAGCCTGTAGTAAACTGATTAAATTGTTTCATTGAAGCCTTAACACCTTCATTGTAGTAAGTTTCTGCACTACCTGAAATCCAACCACGATAAGCAGCCTCAGCCAACAACAATTGATTTTCTGCATAAGTTACAAGGAATGTAGGAGCATCAATGCGTGCATAAGTATAACGGTTTACCACAGAGTAACTATTTTTGCTACCCGGATAGTTTGGAGCATTTTTCAAATATGTTGCACTTGATGCACCTGTAGTTTCATCATAACCATTAGGCATACCTAATTGGTGAGCAGCTAAAGTATCTCCCATTTGCCAGTCACCGCTACCAATTTTTTTACTTGGATCGGCTACAACAGTACAAAGAAGTCTCAGACGTGGATCACTTGTACTCTTTAACAAGCTAACAAAAGACTCACTCATACGACATGCATCCGGATCCTCATGGCAATAGATCTTACCAAATGGTTCACAAGAGTTATTTGACGTAGTAGCTGAAGGATGATTAACCTTTGCATTATCATCATTACTTGCAAATAGTCCGCCGCTTACAGCAGTTGAAACCCAGGTTTTTGCAGTATTTGGATCTACTTTAGACAGACGCATTGCCAAACGTAACATCAATGAATAAGAGAATTTACGCCATTTAGCACAATCACCTCCATAGATAATATCAGCGCTTCCTATTGTAGAAGTCTTTCCATTAAGGTTTTCTGCAGCTTCTTTCAATTCTTTAAGCATATCTGTATAAATGTCCTGTTGCTTGTCATATTTAGGATAACCGTTTGCTTGATAGTAACCCTGTCCAGCTTCAGAATAAGGACAATCACCATACATATCAGTCATTCTATGGAACAAAAGAACTTTCATAATTCTTGCCATCTGATACTCTGGATAATACTTCTCACTATCTTTCCAATTTTCCATTAAATCGATAACGTTGCGTATACCATTAGGATACATTCTATCCCAGAATGCTGAGTTGTAGCCATCTGAGTATGTATATTTATCACCACACCAGTAGCTTTCTGTAGATGCAGTGTGTTGTAACATGGTACTGCAATAAATCAGTCCATTACGCCATGCTTCATATTCGGTACCATAGCAATATTGTTGTACATTGGTGAACTCCAATGTATAATCCATAACTGATGGAGTAATAGCTTCTGGGTCATTATTAATATCACCAAAACTGCTACAACCTGAGAACGTTGTAATTAAGCTCAGTGCAGCTATATATAAAACTTTATTTTTCATATTCTTTTTCACTAATATTAGAATTTAACGTTCAAATTGAAACCTACATTTCTAGTTGCAGGATATCCGTTTAGTTCAAGACCTTGTCCGTTAGAATTATTATAAGCAGATTCAGGATCAATGTTAGGAGTATGTTTTACTATAGTCCATAAATTACGTCCAACTAAAGAAACACTCATACCTTTAATAAACGGCACTTTGCTTGCTAAGAAAGATTTAGAGAAATTATATCCAAAAGAAAGTTCTCTTAGTTTCAAGAAACTAGCATCATATACAAATTCCTCTGTAATATTCTGGTCGGCAATCCATTTCCAGTAGGTCTGAGCATCAATACCTGATTTTGAGAAGCTATTTCCGCTTAGATCAACTCCACTAACAGAAACACCACCTACGCGACCTTCCAATGTATTTTTGTGTAATCCTGTACTATATAAACTATAGTTAGTACCAGAGAACAGCTTAGCACCTAATTTGAAATCAAGCAAGAATGACAAAGTAAAATTCTTGTAAGTGAAATCATTGTGGAAACCACCTGTCCATTTGTAAACACCGTCACCTAATACTTCAACATCGTCTGATCTTACAGGAAGTCCATCTGGATTGTATACTTTGTTGCCCTTAGCATCAGTTTTGTATTTATAACCAACAATCTGACCATAAGAATCACCTACAATATTACGAATAGAAGCCTGACCGCTACGAGATTGTGCTCCATCAATAGTAATCGATTCAACACCTTCTCCTAGATAAAGAACTTTACTATTATTATATGCAAGATTCAAAGAAGTATTCCATGTAAAATCATTTGTGCTAACAGGAACGCCAAACACCATAAGTTCAAGACCTCTGTTACGGATTTCACCAATATTACGATATGCAGAACTAAAACCGGAAGTTTGACTAGTTGAAACAGGAACAATGTCGTCTTTTGTGTTTTTTTCATAAACAGCAAAATCAAAACCTAAACGATTTTTAAAGAAAGAAGCATTTGCACCAATTTCTTTTTCGCTGATTTTAACTGGTTTCAAAAAAGCATTAGGTACAGCAGAGTTGTTAATATAACCCATTGATTGACCTTGAACATTAAAATCATTCAAAGCATAAGTCAACTTAGTCTGATAAGGAGATGTTCCATTAGATGCGGATGCCAAAGAAGCTCTAACTTTAGCTGTAGTAACCCATTCTGGTAATTTAAAACAATCACTTAACATCCAGCTTAAACTTACAGAAGGATAGAAATAATGGTTATTATTAGGATCCAAAGTAGAGAACCAGTCGTTGCGTCCTGTAAAATTAAGGAATAACCAATCCTTATAACCAAAATCGGCAGTACCATATACTGAATTTACCTGATATTCAGTATAATCTTTAGCAAATGTACGTGTCGATGAATTTACATTAGAAGTTGAATAAAGACCACTGATAATGAAAGGACGAATACCACCATTTGTACCATATTGCTTAGTAATATCACGTTGTCTGTTTCCACCAACAGTTGCATTTACTGAGAAATCACTGAATTTTTTGTTTAAACCAATTAAATAGTTCAAGTTCATTTCAGAGAAGTTCGATTCATATTCCTGAATATAACCATTTGGGTCGGCAGCAGCACCATCAGGTTGAACTTGTTTGAAAGAAAGAATATAACCATCTCTTGAAACCTGGCCCTGAGCATATAACCAATCGGTAATATCATAACGAAGAGTTGCCGCTCCTGTTAAACGATTCTTGTCAGACTCATTTGTTTTTCTGTACTGCAACCAGTAAGGGTTATTGAAATAAACATTGTTACCAGGCTGTAATTCTGAGCCATCAGTAGAAGCACCTTTATTTCCTTTTAACCATCTTACATCATAACCATTTGCAAGATATAATAAGGTAGCATTTGTGTTACCATTTCCATCAGACAAGTTTGATCTACCATTAACATGTTCAAAAACGTAATTAGCATTAATGGTTAAGTGCAGTTTCTTGGATATATCATATATTGTGTTCATGTTGATACCTTGCTGGTTTAAACCTGCATTAGGTAAGTTAGCCTGAGAGAATGTGTTTGACAAGCCAAAACGATAAGTTACTTTATCGTTCTTCCCGCTGATTGCTAATGATGCAGTTTCATCAACACCTGTACGATAGAAATTTTTCCAGTTATCAATATAACCATAACGTGCAGTTTCACCATTACGGTTTACGAAATTACTACCATCTAATTTAGCACCCCAGCTTGAATTATAAGTTTGATAAGCAGAAGTCTGATCAGCAGGTTTAATTCCTTGAGTTCCCTGACCATAAGTCTTTTGGAAATCACGGTAATCGTAAATAGAGTTAAATGTCAGGTTATTATTAAATTCAAGACCAACACCATCCTGATCTTTTTTACCTGATTTTGTAGTAATCAAGATAGCACCGTTACCGCCACGGTATCCATAAAGGGCAGACGCTGCAGCACCTTTTAAAACCTGAACATTTGCAATATCATCAGGGTTGATGTTTGACAAACCGTCACCCATATCCATACCACCCCAGGTTCCTGCATTACCCTGATTAGAATTATTGAAAGGCACGCCATCAATAACATACAAAGGCTGATTGTTTCCTGCCAAAGATGCATTACCACGAATAATAACACGGCTTGAGCCTCCTAAACCTGTAGCATTACCAGCAACACTAACACCTGATATTTTACCGCTTAAAGCATTACCTAAATTCAAATCACGAGATGCAGTCAATTGATCACCACCAACTTCGGTAGTTGAATAACCAATTGAGCGCTTTTGCCTCTTAATACCCATGGCAGTTACAACAACTTCATTCAAAGAATGAACGTCTTCAACCAATGTTACAGTAATGTTTTCTTTTCCAGCAATAGAAACTTCTTGTGCTACATAACCTATGTAACTAATAACAAGAGTAGCATTACCAGGAACAGACAATGAAAAATCACCATCCATTCCTGTAACTGTCCCTACTTTTTCTCCTTTTACCTTAACACTAGCTCCAATGATGGATTCACCATTTTTGTCTTTTACAATTCCTGAAACCTTTCTTACTTTTTGTTGAGTAGCATTTGATTTGGCAGTCCCTGTAGATTTAGATGTTTTTGAGTCATACAAAAGAACTACATGATCTTTAATCTCATATTTAATGCCACTACCTTTTAAGATTTTGTCTAATATAACATTAAGACTTTCATTTTTTGCATTAACAGCAACTTCATTGACAGCCCTTGTTTCCAAAGATTTATCATAAGAGAAAACTACATCTGTCTGTTTAGACAGTAAATCGATAACATTTTTCAGAGTAACATTATTTAATGAAAGGTTTACATTGAAACTATCACTAAATAAATCGGTTTTTTGAGATGCTTGTGCTTTTAAGCCAAAACATACTAAAAAAAGCACAATACATAAAGGCTTTATGCATACATAGCCATTAGATTTGTTTTTCATAAATACATTTTTATTTTAAATCAATAGATTTGGTTTTTTCACTTAACTAATTTCAGACTTGCCGTCTTTTCTTTCTTAACTTATACTACATAGGCTACTAATTTTACATTTTAAATTATAATAAGGAAGTGTACTCTGACATATAATTAAGTATATATCAGAATAATTTCCAGTCTTCCCGTTTAATACAATTTAAAAAGAAGAACTACCTAATAGAAAATACGTTTTTTTAGAAAAAAAAATTAGTGAGAGACTTTTGCCCTTTGACCAGTAAGGTGGAATAGCTGTTCAAGAACTTCATCAAGGCTATATGTATCCTTATAATAGAAATTATATTTTCGCTGTTTCAGATCCTCTGAATCTATAAGAATCTTTACTTTATATTTTTGCTCAATATTATTGATAATATCAGAAATTGAGACATTAGGTAACGCTACTAAGTGAAAGCGCCATAAAGAATACAAACTGGCATCAATTTCGTTTATTTCTACTGTTTTTTGTTTATCCGAATATATTGCCTGTTGTCCAGGGCGAAGTGTAGCGAGGTTCTCACCTACATTATCTTCCAATTGAATAGACCCTCTCAACAAAACAGCTTCGCTTCTGTCCTTAGAATAATCAGAATTGACACTGAAAGCCGTCCCCAATACTTTAACCCGAAAAGCTTCTGTTTCGACAATAAAAGGATGTAACGGATCCTTTTCAACTTCAAAAAAGGCTAGTCCTTTTAATTTCACATGCCTTTCTTTTTCCATATACTCATCTGAGTAACTTATTACGGCATTTGTATTCAGCCAAACAACAGATCCATCCTTTAATGTCACCTGTTTAACAGAATCGGGTAAAAAGTTAGCATAAGAATAGGTTACAGACGAGTTTTTATTGATATAATGAGAAAATACCATAACAGTCACTAAAATTGAAGCAGCAACACTTCCCCACCAATATACAAGTTTCTTTGGCTTTTGACTTTTAACAGTTCTTTTTTTAGCTTCGCCCTGATCAATGCGATTATTCATTCTAACTAAAGAATTGTAAAATTCTAAAGTTTGATTTTGCTCAGTGAAATTATGCTTTGATCTCAATATAGCCTCTATATCAAAAAACAATCGCTTGTTTTCCGATGAAGCTTCCAGCCAACCTAACAACTCTTTTTCGTCTTCTGTAGTTGCTTGTCCTGTTAAATATTTGTATATTACTTGTTCGTTCATTATATGAGTTCTGTGCTATATATACAAACTTTAAAGGAAAAATACCTAATAAAATATGTGAAAATAATGAGGCTTATTTTTCAGTTCTATATAAAACACTTATCCTATGTCTTCTTTATCAGACAAATATACTCTAATTTGCTTTATGGCAAAGCATATTGACTTAATTATATATACATTATTATTCATTAGGTAAATATCCTGCTATTTGATATTTCAATTTATTAAAGAGATAAATCAATTATAGACCTAAGAGTTGAAATCAGTTTAATGCAATTTTTCACTATATAAATTTATCTAAAATAAAAATATTCTATAGTTTTGCTAAACTTTAGTATTCAGGATCTATAAATCATTTTATTTTACAGCATTTTTTAATGTGATCAATAATCAGATAACAAGCTGGGGCAATAACTGTTCCATGATCAAATCCTTTCAGTTCGTACAGTTCTGTATGCATGTTACCTAAAGCCTTTAAAACTGCAGCAAGATGAGCATTTTCTTCATAACGAGCAGACATTTCCAAATCACGATCACCAGTAATCAAAACTAATGGTGAAGCATCCTTACGTGCATGATTAGAAGGTGAATAGGTATCTATAATAGGCAAATCAAGAGGTAGTCCTCTTTCTTTTCTGATAGTATAATGTGTTGTTGTTTGACCACTAATTGGGAAATAGGCAGACACGCTGTCTGCATCGATATTATATTTTGCAAGATAACTTTTGTCAAGACCTAGCATTAAGGTAAGATAGCCACCAGCAGAATGGCCTGAAACAAATATTTGTTTAGTATTTCCTCCATACTGCTGAATGTGGTTAAAAGTCCATGCTACAGCAGCTGCAGCATCATCTGTATATGCAGGATTTGTAGCTTTTGGACTTAGACGATAATTAACGGCGATTATTGCAACGCCTTTATCAAGCAATTCTTTTGGAAAAGATTTCTCACCACCTTCAAGTCCACCACCATGAAACCACACAATAGAAGGAAAGTTCTTCACATTCTTAGGATAATAGATATCTAGTTTACAACGACTTTGTTCGTATACATCTTTATTCTGTGATTTATATGGAATATTATACTCAGAGAGATAACTAGTCGCATTTTGTGCTGAGACATAATAAGAGCAGACTATGCTGAGTAAAAGAGTAATAAAGTATTTTTTGTGCTTCATAGTAGTTAGATTTAAAAAAGGGCTTTATTCAAGCCCTTTTAAAATACGTTTAAGTACTACTTGCGCTGAAATCTCGCGATTTGCAGCTTCAGGTATCACAATAGACTGCGGACTTTCAATTACATCATCCGTTACGATCATGTTTCGTCTTACAGGCAGGCAGTGCATAAAATATGCATTGTTGGTTACTGCCATGTGAGCAGCGCTCACTGTCCATGCGCGGTCCTTGCTTATCACTCGACCGTAGTTATCACCTGCATAGCCACTCCAGTTCTTGGCATAAACGAAATCGGCACCTTCGAAGGCTTTCATCTGGTCGTACTCTACTTTGGCATTGCCTACAAATTTAGGATCAAGTTCATAACCTTCGGGATGAGTAATAACGAAATCATAGTCGGTAGCATTCATCCATTCGGCAAAAGAATTAGGTACTGCCTGCGGAAGTGCACGAGGATGTGGAGCCCAGGTCATAACAACTTTTGGACGAGCCGTCTTCTTATATTCCTCGATAGTTATGAGGTCGGCAAAGCTCTGCAATGGGTGGCGTGTAGCAGCTTCCATTGAGAATACCGGTCGACCGGAATATTTGATAAACTGATTAATGATTACTTCGTTATAATCATCGGCCTTGTTTTGAAACTGAGCAAAAGAACGAACACCAATAATGTCACAATAGCATCCCATAACAGGAATAGCTTCAAGAAGGTGTTCGGTCTTGTCACCATCCATAATCACACCTCTTTCTGTTTCCAGTTTCCATGCTCCTTGGTTTACATCGAGCACAATAACATTCATTCCCAGATTCATAGCAGCCTTTTGGGTACTGAGACGAGTACGAAGACTTGAATTGAAGAATATCATGAGAAGGGTTTTATTTCTTCCCAGTTCAACATATTTGAAACGGTCTTTCTTTATCTCAAAAGCTTCATCTAAAGCTGCTTTCAGATCGCCTAAATCATTTACATTGGTAAAATGTCTCATCTTATTTTCTTTTTTAGTTGTTATCTAATTTATTATTGTCTTATCTGACCATTTCCTTTAACAATCCATTTATAGGAAGTAATCTCTTCAAGTCCCATTGGGCCGCGAGCATGCAATTTCTGTGTACTAATACCTATTTCAGCCCCTAGACCGAACTGTGCACCATCAGTAAATGCAGTGGAAACATTGGTATAAACACATGCGGCATCAACAGATTTTGTGAACAATTCTGCATTATCCATGTTTTCTGTCACTATACATTCACTATGCTTTGAACCGTTTATATAAATATGTTCAAGAGCTTCATTGATATCTTTTACAGTCTTTACAGACATTGCATACGAAAGAAATTCTGTTCCAAAGCTTTCTGGTGTGGCAGACTTAAGCAATTCTGAAGGATAATGACCATCCAATACCCTATAAGCTTCTTTATCTGCATATATAATAACCTTACTTTTCTGTAAAGGTTCACACAGAGATGGCAAATCTGACAAACGCTTTTCATGAATAATCACGCAGTCCAAGGCATTGCATACACTAACTCTTCTTGTTTTGGCGTTATTAATAATAGCAGTTCCTTTCTCAAGATCACCAAACTCATCGAAATAAGTATGACATACACCGGCTCCTGTTTCGATAACAGGAATTGTGGCATGCTGACGAACGAACTGTATTAAGCTACTGCTTCCACGAGGTATAAGTAAATCAACATATCCCACTGCATTCAAAAGTTGAGAAGTAGCTTCTCTGTCAGCGGGAAGAAGTTCCACAATATGTGTATCTACAGCAAACTTCTCGAGAACAGAATGGATTACTTTTACAATAGCTCGGTTAGAAAAATCGGCATCGCTACCACCTTTCAAAACACAGGCATTACCGCTCTTCAAGCAAAGAGAGAATACATCAAAGCTCACATTGGGTCTTGCTTCGTATATAATACCTATCACTCCGAAGGGGACACTAATCTTTGTTAGTTCCATCCCGTTAGGGCGGATGGTTTGCATAAGTACACGTCCAAGTGGAGAAGGAAGTGTAGCTACATTACGAATATCACTGGCAATTCCTCTTATACGGTCTGCAGTAAGCATCAAACGATCGTATTTAGGATTGCTTGTCTCCATCTTAGCCAAGTCTTTCTGATTTCCTGCAAGGATAAGAGGAATTTGCGCTTCAGCCTCATCAGCCAATGCCAATAATATTTCATTTATCTGTTTGTCACTTAGTCGGGCAAGTTTTCTGCTTGCTGCCTGAACGGCCTGAAATGTATCTTTTAAATCCATCATCTGTCAATAATTAGATTTTTTATTCAATATATAGATAGTCATAATGCACAATTGGCTTCAGACCATGTTTACCGATCATTACTCTAGCTTCCGAGGAATCAAAAGAAGCTTTTCCCACTCCTATTTGCTTACCGTTATGATCCATAATGCGCACTATGTCGTCTTTCTCAAATTCACCTTCTATGCGAGTGATACCTACGGGGAGAATGCTTACCGCCTTTTCTGTATTGATAATCCGGGCTGCTTGTTCGTTAATATGAAGCTCACCTTTGGCAAAACCCTCACTGTGGGCGATCCATTTCTTCACGCTTGAAACTTCTTGTGTGGAAGGTATAAAGCGGGTGCAGACTGTAGTCTTTGGCTTCTTCAATAAATCAACGAGAATATTGTCTTTCTTACCATTGGCAATAATAACCGTGATTCCTTCATCGGCCACCTTACGGGCTATATTAGTCTTGGTCAGCATACCGCCACGACCAAAGCCCGACTTCTCAGTCTGAATATAATCTGACAGATCTTTTCCATGCTCTACTTCTCTGATAACAGACGAAGCCGGATCAGAAGGAGAACCGTTATAAATACCGTCAATATTACTTAGAATAATAAGTGCTTCGGCATCCATCATACTGGCTATTAATCCGGAAAGCTCATCATTATCAGTAAACATAAGTTCTGAAACAGAGATAGTATCGTTCTCATTTACGATGGGTATTACTCCGTTTTCGAGCATTACCGTCATACAGTTCTTCTGGTTCAGGTAATGACGTCGTGTCCCGAAATTTTCTTTAGTTGTCAGCACTTGCCCCACGGGGATTTTATGCTCACGAAAGAGTTCATAATAACGGTTAATCAGCTTAGCTTGCCCCACTGCCGAGAAAAGCTGACGCTGATCTACACTATCTAGTTTCTTTGAAGCACGTACTTCACTCCTTCCGGAAGCCACTGCCCCTGATGATATAAGGATAACCTCTACCCCACCCTTGCGAAGTTCTGCTATCTGGTCAACCAACGCAGACATACGGGTAACATCGAGAGAACCATCCTTACGAGTAAGTACATTACTGCCTATCTTAACTGCAATCTTTGTAAATTGATACGCCATTCTTAGTTATAAATTAGAAGTACAAATATAGGAAATATAATCGATCTGTGACAAAATACATCTGTTTTCTTAAAACATATCCCAAGAATAGTCCATGTATCAGCTTATCAGATAACATCAATAAATATTCTGTAAATATATTATTGTTTTTCAGAAATATAAATATAGAAGGACTATTAAAAGAGGCATAAACAAAAGACTTCTCTGCTTTTTCTCTAAAGAAGTATTTCCATCTATAAAAGATTTGGTTATGTCGATTCTTTTTTGTTTGAACGCCTGCCTCAGATACTTTTGGCCTAAGTCATTCTGAATGACATTCCTAATCAGCACCTTTCTTTCATGATTTATGCACAAATAATTTATCTGAGCAACTAATTATTAAATGAAAAGGAAAAGAATCAATGCTCATATTTTTTTAGCAAAGCAACATAAATCAAATATATAACTAATAAAAAACTAGTGTATGAAAAAGCTTGGGATCTTAATTTGCTTCTTAGTAATAGGATTATCAAATGTAATGGCATGTCATTTTGAATTTTCAACCTCTGAAAACAAGAAAAGCTGTAAAGCTGGAGAAGAACTAATAATCAATGTTAAGCTTACATTGATACATAGAAACTGTAAAGTAGCAGCACAGAGCACTCAATTTAAATACAGTGGGATACAAGTTCTTGGAGCAACCGACTGGAAGCAGGAATCTCCAGGTATATTCACCAGACAAATAAAAACAAAAGTTTTAAACGATAATAAGAATAAAATTATGCTATCTGCATCACGTACATGCGATAAAGATGGAGGATATGGAGTATTCACTTTGGATAAATAGCCCCCCTCTTTATGCATAAATTTATGGTTCAGAAAATCATAATCATACTGTGTATATTGCATTTGAGTATATCACTCAATGCAAAGGTTACTCAGGTTAAAGCAGATAGCATTGCAAAAATACTGAACAGTGCAAATGCTGTATGTGATCAGTCGTGTTCACTATATGCACAGGAGCATCCGGGAGCAAGCCTGACAAATACTATTTCCATATCTATCTTGCTTGCTTTGGGTGCAGCGTGGTTATATGTAACTTACAAGAAAAAATACATTATTGCGATCTGTTCTATTCTGATAATTTTGGTTTTAGGGAGCTATTTTGCCCAACCATTATTCCGTTCCAAAACAGTACCTAAAAATTGCCCGGTTTTAAAAAAAAACTCCCCAATAAGTTCTGCAAGTTTATTTGTTTCTCCTGGAAATGAATTTACGCAGGATACAACCAATTCAGAAGGACCTGCACGTACATTGCCTCCAGGCGACGAATTCTCTCAAGCTTCAACTGAGGAATTTTCCTCGGCCGATGCTAATACTTCTACTCCTAACAACAATGAATTTCAATCAGCAGACTCAACTTCTACATCAATATCTCCCATTAAGGTTGACAACAAGGTTAATAAATCTCTTATTTATGAACCTATTGTTATCTTTTTCATACTTGGAATCATCGGATTTATGATACGATATTCCTGGTTTAGAAAAACAAGAGGACTATTTTTACTTGGAGGGCTACTGTATCTGGGATTTTACCGAGGTGGATGTTCATGTATGATTTCAAGTTTCCAAAGTCTGATACTCTTTATTATGGGTATAAAAATACATTGGGAAGCTTTACTTTGGTTTCTTTTACTGATTCCAGCCACTTATCTGTTTGGGCGAGTATGGTGTGGTTGGTTATGCCATCTCGGAGCATTGCAGGAGTTCCTGTTCCGTTCGCGGAAACTAAGGTTGATAAACTCTTTAAAGGCACAGAAATATCTGAAAATAATTCAGATCTCAGCCTTCGGTTTGTGGATTGTTCAGCTTGTGATAACCCAAACAAATTTATTCTGTGAAATAGATCCGTTCAAAGTGGCATTCAACATGATAGCGGTAAACTGGATTGGTTATGCATTACTGGGTATTCTGTTAATATCATCAGTACTAATATACAAGCCATTTTGCAGGACACTATGCCCGGTAGGACTCACTCTTGGATGGGTATCCTTTATTCCCGGAGCCAGAAGGTTGAATAAGAACGATATCTGTGTAAATTGTAAAAATTGTAATGACGAATGTAATCAAAGGGCTATGATACACGAGGAAAGAAAAACAGTACTGCATAATGAAGACTGCATTATGTGTGGTGAATGTTTCGACGGCTGTAAGAAAAAAGCTTTAAAAATAAAAAATAATAAACCAGGAACAAAGATATTGTTGGTCATGATACTGGCACTTATGATTTCGTCAACTGTGAAAGCTCAATGGGAATGCCCCAGCAGATTGGGAGGCAGCCTGAAACCTTTCGGACAAAGTAATCTGATGTGGGCTGGTGAAGTGACCACTACAGGCGGATTTATTGAAAAGTCAGCTTTATCCAATCTTTTAGTTTTCGGTGCTTTGGATTATAGTGTAAATAAGAATACATTTTATCTGGAAGGAGGCTTCAAATCATGGTACCGTTCAGGTGGAGACAGAGATAACAATGGCCTTTACAGCTTTGGTCTCAGAGAAGCATTCTACAGATATTCCGGTGAGAAGCAAACTCTTACCCTAGGATTGCATTCAGCCAAGAGCGATGATTACTATCTTTTAAACGAACGTGTTGTTGGAGCCAATTATCGGGTAAAACTAGGTAACATTGATTTCAATGCTATTGGTGGTTCTATAATGAAGGACTTTGCAAGGAATGGAACGTTTTGTACTTTGGGTTACTTGTATAATATTGTACCTGGAAGACCACGCTCTGATTTGGGTAATAGCTTTGGACAGACTAATCTGGGTATGGTTACTTTAACCTGGCATCCTAATTCTTCAAAAGGAGATAATGAATTCTCATCCGGCGGAGAGTTTTGTACAACACCTAAGGAATATTTTCTCAACATCAAATCTCTGGGACTAGTTGCTTATCATGAATTTGGCGATCTGATCTCCCAAAAAGCATTTATAACAGGAGCTTACGGAGAATTTAGCCTAGGAGGAATAAATCTTAAACCGGAAATATTACTGCAATCATCAAAAAATAATAATGCAATCATTTATTCTGCTATAGCCGACAAACAGATAGACTGGGCAAATGGGCAAATGACGAAATTATTTGCCCGGTACATTGGATTGAAGAAGAACGATGCAGGAGCCATAGCAACCAACTCTTTCAGTAATATCTTTGCAGGAGAGGTGTTACGTCTTGATGCACTGGACATACCATTCGTACAAATTGGATTAAAGCATTCATTCCCAGCCATAAAGGCCTCATTAAAAATTCAGGGAGCTATGCAAACAGGTGCCGTTACGGGTTATACTCCAGATGATAATAATACAACTCCTAGCAAAATGAAGGAGTTAGATCTCTCGCTAAGCAAAAATCTTGGTAAAGCTTTCCTCTTGAATGCTACAATTGGATATCTGAGCCATCCGAATATGATAACAGACGATTCGGCTTATCTGAAATATGCATCCAGGAATTCGCTCTTTGGAAAGGTGGAGTTACGTATCACGTTTTAAAATCATCACATAACAATACTCTTATGAGAAAGTTACTTGGCATTCTGTTTTTTACGACTCTGGCATTAATGATTATAATGAATTCATGCAAAGAGTCTGGCAATATATATTCCATCAACACGGATAAATGCACCCGATGCAGAAAGTGCGTTCAGGTATGTGGTTCGCATGCTATAAGTTGGGACACAATTTCAAACAGTGACTACCTTTACAAAGTATCTATAGATCCAACTAAATGTACTGGATGCGGTGAATGTGTATTGGTTTGTTCATCAAATGCTATCACTGATGGATATATAACCTCAACCAACAACTCATCAGGTTCAGGCACGTCGGGCAGTACAACTAGCGGAAGTTCTACTGGCAGTTCATCTGTCTACACTGTTTCTTCCTCTTTATGCACTGGTTGTGGCAATTGCAGAAATTCTTGCAGTTATGGGGCACTATCTTTTTCTGGCGGAAAAGCTGTTATTGATACGTCCAAATGTACCGGATGTGGAAATTGTGTTAAAAGCTGTCCAAGAAGTGCTATAACTACGGCAAGTACAAGCGGTTCATCAGGATCAGGAACAAACTCTGGAAGTACTAGTTCATCAACTTATGCAGTAAATTCATCTAAATGTACTGGCTGTGGACATTGCAGAAACTCTTGTAGTCATGGGGCACTATCTTTTTCCGGTGGGAAGGCTGTCATTGATGCTTCCAAGTGTACAGGATGTGGAAATTGTGTAAGGAGTTGTCCAAGAAGTGCTATATATAAACAATAATCAGGATGAAATATTATTTAGGATTATTATTTCTATGCATCACTGTTCAGATCAATGCTCAGATTCAGGTTAAGTATTTAAAGGAAAAGCAGGACCAGTATAAAATTGGAGACAGGATTGAACTATCGGTAAGAATGAGAACTCTTCCTGAGACATGTAAATCAGGAATGAGACAGGCCAAGATATTTGTCAGCGGACTGGATATTGGGAATCAGACTGACTGGATCGAGATATCAAAAGGTCTGTGGGAAAAGAAACTCTCACTACTAATTATTCAAAACAATAAGAATTGCGCTAAAATCACAATTATGAGAAAAGTAGATAAAGAGTCTCTTTTCCATCAGGAATTATTCAACATAAAGCAATAAGAAATTTATGAAAGCAGAAGAAGCAGCTATTGACATAAGAGAACTTAGAAGAAAACAGCAAGAGCGTCAAAAGAATGTGTCACGCACAATAGTCATTACAGTTATCATGATTACTGTCATTCATATGATATATATGAATATGATGGGATTTAGTTCATTAAGTCATGAAGCGTGTATTGTATACAGCTCTGTTCCAAGATGGTTCTTTTATTTGTATGAAAATATTTTGGAACTGTTTATTGTAGTTATTCTTGGCGTATTTGCCGGAGTTCTGGTAGAACGATATTTTTATAAGATAAAACGTTTCTATCCCAAGAATCAATTACTTGCATTCACTTATGCAGCGATACTTCCTGTATGCTCCTGCGGAGTGGTTCCATTGATTGATTCAATGAAGAAACGCACATCATTAAAAGTAATCATTACTTTCGTTATTGCAGCTCCTCTGCTTAATCCATATATCATACTTGTCTCTTTTACCGTTTTAGGATTAAAATATGCCCTACTAAGAATCGTTTTTTCTTTTTTGCTGTCTATCATCTCAGGAATAGCCATCGATTATATTTCAAAACATTTCAAATCGTTTTCATGGGGTGACTATAAAGCATGCGTTACAGAATGTGACGCTGTTGTTGATCGTGATCCATTTGTCAAGACCGTTAAGATAACACGTAAATTATTGCCATATATTTTAATAGCTGGATTGATAAGTTTCGCTTTTGCCTTATGGAATCCCAGACAATATTTAGAAAGCATGAGCTTCAGTCATGAGCCTTGGGCTACCATTATTATGACTTTAGTTGGTATACCTCTTTATGTATGCAATGGTACTGATGTTATCTTTCTAAAACCCTTACTTCAATATACAGACTTAACAATGGGAAGTGCCATGGCATTTTCTCTGGCATCCTCAGCGGTATGTGTTTCGTCAATTGCCATGTTGGTAAAATTCATCGGAAGAAATCTTACTATAGCGCTTGTTAGTGTTGTATTTGTCTTAATTATGTTATTTTCTTTTTTGATAAATATCTTTTTATAACTGAATTAAATAGAGATATATTCAATTCTTCAATTTGGTTAAAAGTATATTAAAAGGAGATTTGCTAAACTGTTTTTTTGTATTTTTGCAGTCAAATAACCTATTAATGAGAACTACAAACCCTCAAGTGGAGCAAATTACCCCGTTCATTGTAATGGATGTTTTGGAAAAAGCAAACGAAATGCAAAAACAGGGAATCTCCATTATTCACATGGAAGTTGGTGAGCCCGACTTTGACATCCCAGAATGTGTGGCTCAAGCCGCAAAGGCTGCTTACGATAAGCACCAGACACACTACACTCATTCATTGGGGCATCCTGATCTTCGACAGGCAATTGCTGATTTTTACAAGAAAGAGTATAACGTGGACGTTGATCCCGGCTGTATTGTGGTAACATCCGGTTCATCACCAGCTATTCTGTTAACGCTCATGTTACTTTGTGAGTCAGAGAGTGAAGTTATTATGTCGAATCCGGGATATGCCTGCTATAGAAACTTTACACTTGCAGCTCATGCAAATCCGGTGCTGGTTCCTTTACGTGCTTCCAACGGATTTCAATATGACATAGAAGATATAAAGAAAAGCATCACTCCCCGTACCCGAGGCATATTCATCAACTCACCGATGAATCCCACCGGAACACTTCTTGATGATTCATTTATGAAGCAGATAGCAACTCTGGGAGTTCCTGTTATTTCTGATGAAATCTATCACGGACTGGTTTATGAGGGCAGAGCACGAAGCATTCTTGAGTTTACCGATAAAGCATTTGTGCTAAACGGATTCTCAAAAAGATTTGCAATGACAGGTTTACGTTTGGGCTATCTTATTGCTCCCAAAGAGTATATTCGTTCATTGCAAAAACTACAGCAAAATCTGTTTATCTGTGCTCCAAGTATTGCTCAGCAGGCAGGCATTGCAGCATTAAAAGAAGCAGAGCAGGATGTTGAAAAGATGAAAGCCATCTATAATGAGCGCAGAGTATACATGATTTCCCGCTTAAAAGAAATGGGATTCAAGATTGATGTGGAACCTAAAGGAGCTTTCTATATTTTCTGTGATGCACGCAAGTTTACTAAAGACTCATACAAGTTTGCTTTCGATATTCTAGAACATGCTCATGTAGGTGTAACTCCGGGAGTAGATTTCGGAACAGGTGGCGAAGGATATATCCGTTTTTCATATGCTAATTCACTTGAAAATATTAAGGAAGGCATGGACCGGATTGAGGCTTACCTTAAAACATTACAAGTATAAGATTTACTTTTTATTAATAACTGAAGTGATATACAGCATTCCCAAATTATAGGGGATGCTGTCTTTTTTTTCTAAAAGGTATTTCTGAAACGATTTCTGGTTCACATCAAGCACAAAGCTTGCTCTGGAATAGGGAGCAGAGTTATTCACTACATCTGTAATCACCTTTTTATTCTTCTGCATAAGGCTATCCAAACTCTCTTTTAATGAAGAGTGAATATTATATTTCTGACCGGGAAAATAATAACTAAGAAGATTATCTACCTGCACATTGTCTCTTACATAATATACTTCCGAAGGATGTTTGTTTATAAAACGAGTCAAGGCAATATTAGGGTTTAGTTCCATAAAATGGTATGGCACTACTGCCATAAATAAGTTCCATATAAGCAGACCTGCCGACAAGTAACTTACAGTATTCAGCTTCGGCTCATATTTCATAAAAAACCAGAGAGCCAAAGCAAAAGGTAACATCACCATAAACTCTGCATTTCCATCGGACAAAGCAGCGAAAAACAGCTGCATTATAAAAATCAGAAGATGTGCTGATGCAAATTTACCGGAATATAGATTCACCCTCCGTTTACAAACAGTTCCTTTCATCTTGAAGATTCCCACAACAAAACAAGCAATAGAGATTAACAAAGGAATTCCGAAATAAAAATATTTATGAATGAGAGGAACAAAATAGCCATGCATCTGAATAAATGAACGTATCAGACTTATGGGAGTAAGCATCAGTGACACAGTTCCGAAAGCAATATTCACATTATTTGCCTGATAATAGTCGTGAAACACAAATCGGATAAAGGTAGGACTATCATGTTTCGTTAAGTAGAATACTATAAGATAAACAGCCGGAACGATCAATGCCCCCAAGAGATATTGAGTTACTCTTTTTGTACGTTTAGCATGGTCCGTTTCCGAAGAAAAGAAAACCATGAGCAGTAATCCCAACCACCAGAAGAAATGAACCTGATGAAACAAGCATGCAGCCGAAGCCAGCAAGGAAGTTGAGAAAGCTTGCTTTTGTATAAGAATAGTTTTACTTGCCCAAAGTGAAAAGAATAGTGGTATTATATAAGCTTCATTATCAGTAGCAAAACGAACGAAGCCGAAACAGGAGCCAAGTAAGATCAATATGATTGCACATTTACGATCATCAGTAAATACGACAAGCATTGAACGCATCATAAATAAACATGCTATTGCAAATATCGAATTAACAAAGCACATTAAAGACAATGTATTCTTAATATTCAGGCTATGAGCAAGAGCGTATCCAAAAGCATTATATAACAAATGGTGAGGACGGAATAGATAGCTCCCAGATCTTATTTCTTCTGCATAAGCCAGTGAGTCCAACGAATTATTGACCGAAGGAAGAGTTATATATAAAACTCCAAGAAGGAGAATAATAAGAAAACTAAGGTTTGGCCTATATTTTAAAACTGGCATTGTCTCTGTAATGAATTTAATTATATCTTTTGATCTTCAATATTTAACTAATTGAGATACAAAGATAGTTTTTCAAAATAGAGAACGAATAATTTTTCGTTAAAGTATAAAAGAGTATTGTTTGTATTGGAAAGAATATAATAAAAACTGAAAGAGGCATCACAAACCAAAATCTGTGATACCTCTTTTCATTATTTCTTTATCTCTCTATTTTCTACGATCTGTACCGCAGCTTCATAATCATCGGCAGATACAAGAACTTTCATACCACCCGGACCAAAGTTAACAGTCATAGCAGGAGCCATACTTCCAAGGTTATCATCTTTCAAAGCAGCCTCAATATCTACACTTTCTAATAACCCTTTCACTAATTCCGCTTCCCATGGAGTGCCAGTAAACACTTCCACCAATGGAGTTTTATCGTCTGCAGTCATAATTATTATATTTAAGGATTTATACTTTATCCACAAATATAACAAAATCTTTATAAAATTGTTGTCTAAAAGATTTTATATTCTGCTTTACTCAACATTTTCTCTGTTGGCTATAACTTCACTAGCCATATCATAGTCGTCGGCGGATACAAGAACAGCCACCCCACCGCCTGTTGGCACTTCGGTTAACATGGTAATAGCCATATATCCCATGTTATAATTCTTCAAAGCAGCTTGTATGCCAACACTTTCAAGAAGTCCTCTAACTAACTCAGCCTCCCATGGAGAACCAAAGAAAACTTCTACCAGAGGTAGTTTATCACTTGAACCCATAATTATTACTTCTATATTTACGAGTGCAAATATAACAAACCTCTATTACAAAATGTTGATGTAAGAAAAATAAATAGATGCTGCTTATATACGATTGGCTAGTACTTTCATTGCTTGAGTATAACTTTCACTGGGAACAGCTACTCTCATTTCAGCTTCATCTCTTACTTTAGTCTGAACGTTAGCTTTTTCTAATAAACCTTTAATAAGTTCAACTTCCCAAGGTGAACCAGAAAATACATCGATTAATGAGATTTTAGTAGTTTTCATTGATAAAAATAAAATTGATTATCTGGCAAATATATAGAGAAAATAGTTCTTCTTCAAAATGTTAAAAGTACATTTATGCAATATCTTATGCAAACGTTGTACATAAATAAATGTAATATGAACACTTATTTTAATTAATTATTACTTAAGCATTTACCTACTCTTATTGTAATATGGATAGTTATTAAAAAGGTTATTGCACACCTTACAATTAACAAAATTAAAAATACAATAAGCACGTTTTATATCAACAGAGCAAAACAAAAAATCATTAGTTATTAAACGCTTTAAAACTATTTTAAGAAACAAAAATAACATTTCTATTTCTTAAATCAGTTATTACAAATTTAGTATCACAATGTAGTTATTCTAATTGTAATATTCATTTCAAAACAATGAAGAAACTGTAACGTTCAAAATGTAAGTGTCATTTGGGTTGATCTATACAGATAAAATACCGCATAGAAAATACAAAATTTAAGATAGATTAGCATTACAAGAACTGTTTTTGCAATCACTTAACAATCAAGGCATTACCCTTTTGCTATTTTCATTATAAATGATGATTAGGTTGCCAATTGATTCTGATTAGAAAGGCTATCTTTAGTGGAAGGTTTGAGTAAATCAAAACCAGTGAATATATCCCAATTTATTCCTCAATAAACAGAATTCATTGAGGAATAAACTGATAAGCATTGCCCTGGAAATAAAATCCAAAACCCAATCATATTTATTTAGCACTTAGCCTGCTATCAAGCCATTCTTTGCCCCATGACGGATAATTGGGAAGACTGTTTGCCCGTGCAAAAAGCTCTGTTGCTTTGCTGATCTGAGCCTCAAAGTCATCATAAGTACGATGCATGAATTTAGCCATATCATTATTGAACATAGCCAATAACATTATCGCTCGTGGGTTATCAGGGTTGAACTTAAGAGCCGTTTGATAGTTCAGAGTTACCTCACCAAAGTATTTCGGTCCATTAGTCTGCGGATCAAGTGCAATCAGAGAGTACAACCGATAGCCTTTAAGCGTATAAACTTCTGAAGCATCTGTGCCAGATATATCGGTCAACTTCTTCAAATAGGTATCGGCATCACTTAAATACTTTAGTTTATTTTCTTTGGAAGGAGTTCTGAAAGAGAGCTGAACATCGGCATACGCAATGTAATAGTTGGGAAGCCATTCACCCGGAGATTGCATGCAAAGCCTCTCCAGCCCATTTCTGATGGCTATATACTCTTTTTCTGTATTTGCTTTCTTTAGGTTTGCTACTGATGTAGAAAGATCTTGTGCACAGATTTTCGATGAAAGCAGAATTAAAACTGTCAGCACATAAAATACAATTGTCTTCATTTTGAGTTGTTATTATAGGTTTATATTTAGAAATTTGACACATCATAAGCAACTTTTCCACTCAGGGTAATAAATACGCCTACGTAGAAAAAATGATCACTGGAAGAGGTAACAGGAGCCGACTGATAGTCTCCACCCTCTCCCTGATATTTGGAATATGCGTAATTGAATACATTCTTCCTCCCAAGCAGGTTGGTGGCAGAAGCATAAACAATGACACGTTTGCTGGCCAGATAAGTCAGACTGAGATCGAGGCTATTAAATGGTTTGGTTTCAGCATTCATTAATCCGCCTTTCCCAGGGTCATGATATGGTCTGCCACTGGCAAACCTGTCAGTAACACCCCAGATTGTTTTCAATGAAGGAATTGTGTACTTCAGCGAGAAAGTGGCATTGTGCTTTGTGCAGAACTGAGGTGTGGAGAGCTCATTCAGATCAAGATATTTCCTTCTGGAGAGATTATAGGAATAAGCCAGCATATACTCCAGATTCTTAAACAAAGAACGGTCATTGAAAAATAAATCGATTCCTTTACTGTAGCCATATCCGTCTGAGGTATAACTGTCTGCGTTATTAAGTACCAGTGCATCATACTTTTTATAGTAGGCCTCAGCACGATAGATTCTGTCCTTCTTCTCATAGTAAACACCTGTTATGTAATGAGTACATTGCTGTGAAGAAAGTCCGGTATTCCTTACAAGATACTTATTCTCGGGCAGCTGATTGTACCTTCCGGCAATACCGGAGAAATGAATACCATTAAGATTGTAAGTCAATGCCACTCTCGGTGTACAGCTCCAACCGTTATTAATACTGGTATACTCTGCTCTTGAGGAAAGCTCTGCATTCAGATTAGGAGTAATATTCAAAGTTGCCACAGCAAATAAAGCACTAATGGAATGATTGATTGCATGTTTTTGCAGCAATGAATCGTCATAGCACATCTGATAATGCCGTACCAGAGTTTCGGCACCTACATTCATTTTCAGAAAATCAGTATTTCTTTTCGTTACTTTCGATTTCAGATGCAATTCCCACTCTTTGTCGTCAAAGGAATCACCTTGTACCAATGCATTGTCTATATTCTGCTTTTTGAAAGAGAAAGCACCTCCTGCAAATAACTTATAGCCCGATTGATAATCCTTCCTGAAGGTTGAGTTAAGATACAAGTTATCTTCATTTAGTCCCAGATCACGCAAAGAATTCTCCAACAAAGGATTTGTATGATAAGCAAAGGAAGTTCTGTCATACCCCACATAGGTCTTAAAAACAGTATTATCATTAGGATTGAACCGAATCTGACTACCACCTGAAAAGAGTTTATATGGTTTTATCCAATCCATCTTATCGGGAAATAAAGATTCGTATGGTTTGAGGTCTTCGTAATTCAGACTAAGTGAAACTGAACCTTTTGAAAAGGCTTGTGTACCTCCCCCGCCAAGCCCTACGATAGAAGGATTAATGCCAATCTTTGATATCGGACTTACATCTTTTGTTGAGAGAGGCAATACACTCGATAAACCCTGAGCATATTCAGAAGAGTATCCGCCTGTTGAGAAGTTTACGCCTTCAAACATGAAAGGAGAATAACGTCCACGAACAGGTTCATTGTTTCCGGTAGTGGTGTAAGGAGACAGAACGTGCATTTCATCAATATAAGTCTGTGATTCAGCACTCTCGCCTCCACGTACATACAAGCGTCCGTTTTCACCCACCACCTGAGTGCCCGGCAATGTCTGAAGAGAGCGATATAAATCGCCCGATGATCCGGCAGTGGTTGCAATATCAACAGCCGACATTCCTCCCCACTGACTGTTACCTTTCAGCTTGAAGTTTCCTGCCACAACCACAACATCGTCAAGCGAAACATTATCGGGTTTCATCTTTATAACCAGCAAGACCTTATCTGTATCTTTCACCGTAACGGTATACTCAGAATACCCGAGCATCATGACACAGATTACAACATCTCTATTTCTGGCAGTTGTCAGTTTAAAAGATCCGTCGGCAGCACTACCGGTACCCTCTGTTGTTCCTTTAATAAATATATTGGCATTTTCCATTGGTTTTGAATGTTCATCCAAAACCCGTCCTTCAATAATCCGCTGCTGAGCGAAAGTTGTTAAGGTTGCAATAAAAACAAAACTTGCAAAAATTAGAAATCTTTTCATCATGTCCACGCATTTAGTTTGATGCGACAAACATAGATGAAAGCTATAAGATGATGAAATAAATGGGATATATGGCTTTGGTATGTGACAATCAGTCAACAGGTTGTGACGAATGGCCTAAATCTGTGACGAATAGAAAAATATTATTGCCCAAAATTCTTGTCTATAATATCTTTTAATTGTCCGGAGCAGGCACGTGAAACAGGAATCTCATCTTCAACGCCGGCAAGTACAAGCCGGTACCCCTGAGAGTTTCCTTTTACTCTTTCAATAGTATCGGTGTTCACAATAAAAGCTCTGTGGCATTTCATAACAGAGGGATAAGGGGCAAAAGCTTCCTCCATCTGCTTCATGGTGCAACGCATCACTTTCTTCTTTGCCTTACCATCGGCAGAAAAGAAAACATTAATGTAATTGCCGTTAGACTCTGCAAAAAGGAATGAATCCACTTCTACATCAAGCGTCTCTTTTCCGTTACTTTCAATAGTAACCATCTCACCCTGGGAAGAGGGGGAAGTATGTGGCACTACAAGTTTATTATTCATCTCCGTAACTTCCTGCAGATTTTTAGAAAGCAGTCTGTTCTGCCTGAGAATAGTGAACAAGGTTATTGGAAATATTGAAATGAGAAAAGTTACCATCAAGAAGAAGCCTATGGTCACAATATCCATTTTGGTCGAAAAAAACAGAAAAGAATAAAACGAATTTCCAAGACCAATTGTGAAAACAATAAATAAACAGCTTAATAGTTCTTTTCCTACTGTCCAGTTAGATTCCTTATAATAATCTTTCCACAAGATGGGAAATACAAAAGATAAAACCGAGAGAGAAAGAAAAGTAACAATCATATATCCTAAAAGGATAAAAAGCTTATGCTCTTTTATATTGCTAATGCCGAAAGGTTCGAAAACGGCAAGCAAAAAGAACACCAGCAAAGAGGATATCACAATTGATTTAAGCTTTCCAATGTTGTTTGGATATGGTTGCTTCAAATATTTAATTATTCTGTTCTCCATCTTGTTTCTGATAATTGCTACAAATATAAACCTAAATCTATCAATGTTTACATTAGTTAGATTCAAAATTACAAAAAGAGGGTGAAATCACATCAAAGTGATACACCCTCTTTCCATGATACAAACAAGTATATTTTTATTTCTTTGAATCTTTATCGCGGATTTCAACACGACGAATCTTACCACTGATAGTCTTTGGAAGTTCGTCAACAAATTCAATAACACGAGGATATTTGTAAGGAGCAGTAACCTTTTTCACATGATCCTGAAGCTCTTTTGCAAGCTCTTCACCTGCTTTCGCCTTATATTCCTTAGAAAGGATGATTGTAGCTTTTACTACTTGTCCACGGATTTCATCTGGAACACCAGTAATGGCACATTCCACAACCGCAGGGTGAGTCATCAATGCGCTTTCTACTTCGAACGGCCCGATACGGTAACCAGAGCTCTTGATTACATCGTCAGCGCGACCTACGAACCAGAAATAGCCATCTTCGTCTCTCCATGCAAGATCACCTGTAAAGTACATATTATCATGATAAGCTTCGTTGGTTAGCTCTTCATTTCTGTAGTACTTTTCACTAAGACCCACTGGAAGTCCGTTATCAAGACGAATCACAATTTGGCCTTGTTCACCTTCCTCAGCCGAACGACCGTCGGGAGTAAGCAGGTCTACTTTATAGTTAGGACTAGGAACACCCATGCTACCTGGTTTTGGCTCCATCCAAGGAGAAGTAAAGATTACAAGAGTAGTTTCACTCTGTCCGTAACCTTCACGCAATTTGATGCCTGTAAGCTGGTGGAACTGTTCGTAAACAGCAGGATTCAACGCTTCACCTGCAATAGTGCAATATTCCAATGATGAAAGATCGTATTTAGTAAGGTCTTCACGGATAAGGAAGCGGAAGATTGTAGGAGGTGCACAAAGGGAAGTGATGTGATAATCATGAATTTTCTCTAGAATAGCAGAAGGAGTAAACTTCTCATGATCGTAAACAAACACAGCTGCACCGGCAATCCACTGACCGTAAAGCTTTCCCCAAAGAGCCTTTAACCAACCGGTATCGGCGATAGTGAGGTGCAAACTACCTTCGTGAAGGTTGTGCCAGTATTTAGCAGTAATAATGTGGCCTAACGGATAAACAAAGTTATGCGCTACCATCTTCGGGTTACCTGTTGTACCAGAAGTAAAACTGATAAGCATAATGTCTTCATTATCGTTAACATGAGCCGGACGAACAAAAGGAGCAGCATTTTCAAGTCCTTTATGGAAGTCTTCCCATCCTTCAGGAATAACCGGACCAATAGAGACACGGTGTTTCATTGATGGAGATTCAGCCATTGCATCATTGATGTGACCAATAATAAGTTCATCACCATCGGCTACAATAGTCATGATATCAGCAGCATTGTTACGATAAATAATATCTTTCTTTGTAAGCAAGTGGGTTGCAGGAATAATCACAGCTCCGATTTTATGCAAAGCAATAATCGTGAGCCAGAATTCATATCTACGCTTCAAGATAACCATCACTTTGTCGTCTTTCTTTATACCCAGAGAAAGAAAATAAGAGGCTGTTTTATCTGTTTCTTCCTTCATCTCGGCAAAGGTAAAGCGACGACATTCGTTTTTGTCATTAGTCCATAGAAGGGCTAGTTTGTCAGGTTGCTCAGCAGCCCATGCATCTACTACATCGTAAGCAAAGTTGAAATTCGCAGGAACCTTAAGTTTATAATTCTGTTCAAAGTCTTCCTGTGAAGTAAACTCTGTCTTTTCTAAAAATCTTTCGATCATATTTCTATAAGTTATTATCGTTGTAAATCGGTTAACTAAAAAAGCTATGGTTGTTTACATAATCATAGCCAGGAACTTCACCGATTTACCATCAAGTGCTTTCATTCCATGAGGTTGTTTTGAATCAAAGTAAATGCTGTCGCCAGCATTCAGAATCAGTTCTTTACCATTAATATTCAACAGCATGCGGCCTTCAATAATAAGATTAAACTCCTGTCCGGCATGAGCATTGAAAGTAATTGGGCAATCTTCTCCCTTTGGTTCAACAGTTACAATAAACGGATCAGCTTTTCTGTCCTTAAATCCAGCAGCCAACGATTGGTATTTGTAAGCCTTGGTTCTTTCAATAGATGTACCTTTGCCTGCACGGGTAAGAAAATAAGTACTCATCTTTGGTTCTTCACCAAACATCAGCGCATCAAGAGCCACACCATACTTACGGGCAACCTTCTGTAACATACTTACCGAGATATCTGATTCACCGCTTTCTGCCTGAGCATATTCCTCAATTGAGAGCCCGCAGTCTTTTACTACATCTTCTACTGACAGTTCAAGTACTTCACGCAATCCGCGTAAACGTTCTGCAATTTGTTTTATTTGTTCATCCATGATAAAATGGTATTATCTGCTTGCTTTCATAGCCCGTATAATAGCCGAACTAAAGCCTGCATGTTCTAATTCATTAAGTCCTTTAATTGTTAATCCGCCCGGTGTAGTAACCTTATCAATTTCAATGGCAGGGTGCGTATCGTTCTGTAATAAAAGCTCGGCAGCTCCCTTAACAGACTGCGCCACCATTTTCTGTGCATCTTTTGGATAGATACCCATTTCCACACCAGCTTCAACAGCCGCATGAATATATTTCAGCACATAAGCAATACCACAAGAAGTAAGTGCTGTAGCAGCACTCATCTGCGATTCATTGATAATCATAGCCAGTCCCATTTCATCAAAAAGATCGAGCATAAATTGTTCTTGCTCTTTTGATGCATTATAGGATGCTATTAATGTGGTACTTTCAAGAAGTGAGATCGCTGTATTTGGAATAACACGAAAAACAGTGGCTGATTCACCTATTATTTTACAGTATTCAGTAAAAGCAACACCTGCAGCTACCGTAACAAGAATCTGTTTTTTTGCATCAAAGCTGATATTCTCCAATACCGACTTAACCAACCAGGGTTTAACTGCTAAAAGAACGATATCCGCATTCTCTATGGCTTCCTGATTATTGTTTGTGATGTTAATTTCCGGGTTGAATGCTTTTAAAGCATCAAGTTTACCATTGGAAGGATTGGCAACTGTAATATCAACTGCTTTGACTTTGGAACCTTGTACAATACCGCGAGCAATAGCTCCGCCCATGTTGCCTGCTCCAATAATTGCTATTTTCATATCATCTTAGTTTAACTATTCTTGGTATCACTTGCAAACTTACATAAAAAACTTCAAAATGTAAGCAAGTTGCATAAAAAACAAAGCCTAGTGTTACTTATTATATATTAGAGATAAACACTAAACAAAAAAGGACTAAGTCGGTTATGTTCCGAACTCAGTCCTATTATTATCTATTCATTAACCAATCTAACTTTTTGAGGGTAGATCAATTAAGGGCTTTTTTAAATCTTTCTATAAATTCATCGGCTTGTTCCAGGCTTAAACAAAGCGGAGGAAGAAGTCGTATCACATTCGTACCACTAACACCTGTAAATACTTTCTGTTCAAATAACAGTCGGGTTCTAAGTTCCTTAACAGCTTCTTCAAATTCAAGACCTATCATAAGGCCTTCTCCACGAACTTCTTTAATCTGAGGGAACAGCTTTAGTTCTTTCATAAGATGAGCTCCTACTTTAGCAGCATTCTCCATCAGATTTTCGTTCTCAATCACATCGATAACAGCAAGAGCAGCTGCACACGAAAGATGATTTCCTCCAAATGTTGTTCCAAGCATTCCATAAACTGGGGTAAACAGCGGGCTGATTAAGACTCCACCCATAGGGAATCCATTACCAATGCCTTTAGCTACTGTGATAATGTCAGGACGAATTCCTGCAAACTGATGGGCAAAGAATTTTCCACTACGACCATATCCCGACTGGATCTCGTCCAGAATCAGAATAGTTCCGGTTTCCGTACACAGTTTTCGCAATTTCTGCATAAAGCTATTTTCAGGAACTTTGATACCACCTATACCTTGAATTCCTTCAATAATAACGGCACATACATCTTTCCTTTCAAGTTCAGAACGCACACTATCAATGTCGTTAAGAGCCAGAAAAGTTACATCAATACCCTCATTGATAGGCGCAACAATCTTAGGATTATCAGTTGTGCGTACAGCAGCCGAAGTACGGCCATGAAAACTCTTTGAGAAAGATACCACCCGCTTACGTCCGGTATGAAAAGAGGCAAGTTTCAATGCGTTTTCATTTGCCTCTGCACCAGAGTTGATCATAAAGAATGAATAGTCGTCATAGCCGGATATTCTTCCAAGGCGTTCTGCTAATTGCTGTTGCAGTTTATTTACTACAGAATTAGAGTAAAAGCCTAACTCTGCAACTTGCTTTTGGATCATTTCCACATAATGAGAATGGCTATGACCAATTGAAATTACAGCATGTCCGCCATAAAGATCCAGATATTCATTACCCTTATCATCCCAGACCTTACATCCTTTTCCTTTTACGATATTAATATCGAATAAAGGATACACATCAAATAGTTTCATTTCTTTTGTTGGTTGTTTTAGAAGGCACTCGGTTTTAATCTCAGCCCTACTGTTTCTTCCAGTCCGAACATCAGGTTCATATTATGAACAGCTTGTCCGGAAGCACCTTTTAATAAGTTATCTATGCATGAAATGATAAGAAGCTTATCACCATGTTTCTCAAGATGAATTAAACACTTGTTTGTGTTTACTACCTGCTTTAAATCTACATTCGCATCAACAACGTGTACAAATGAATCCTTTTCATAGTACTCACTGTACATACGTTTGATTTCATCCAACGTCACGCTTGTCTTAATAACAAGAGTTGCAAAAATGCCACGGGCAAAATCGCCACGATAAGGAATAAAATCGATATCTGAATTAAAACTATTCTGCAATTGTTTAACAGATTGCTTTATTTCAGGAATATGCTGATGAGAGAATGGCTTATAGATAGACATGTTATTGTTTCTCCAGCTAAAATGCGAAGTAGCTCCTGGTTTTACTCCAGCACCGGTAGAACCGGTGATCGCATTTACAGATACATCTCCATTCAGCAACAGATTTTTTGCAAGAGGTAATAAACCTAATTGAATACATGTAGCAAAACATCCTGGGTTAGCCACATGTTTACTTTGACAAATACGACGACGGTTTAGTTCAGGAAGACCATAAATAAAATCGTGTTCATCAGAAGCAATACGATAATCCATCGAAAGATCTATTACTTTTAGGTTTTCCGGCAACGTATGGCTTTCCATAAATTTTCTGGTATCACCATGAGCTGTACAGAAATAAAGCAAATCAATCTTGTCAAGAGGCAATTCATCGGTAAATACCATATCTGTTTCACCATAAAGACCTTCGTGAACATCTGTTATCTTGTTTCCAGCATTACTACTACTATTAATAAAAACGATTTCAACATCTGGATGGTTTATAAGCAAACGAATCAACTCCCCTGCTGTATATCCTGCTCCTCCTATAATTCCGACTTTAATCATAATCTACAAAACTCGTATTTGTTATTTCTCGTTTTTCTTTTGGTTAGCGTAATATACTCTCAATGGGTTAGATAGAATCTTGGTAAATCCTTTAGCATCTTCTGCAGTCCATCCTTTACCAACTTCACCATAATCACCAAAGTCTGTCTTAACCAAATCAAAAGATGATTCAACACCTACTAAACTAAAGCAATATGGGCGAAGAGTAATAGTTACTGTACCATTAACATTACGTTGAGAGCTTTGAAGCATAGCTTCACAGTCGCGCATTACAGGTTCCAGATATTGAGCTTCGTGGAGGAACATTCCGTACCATGTACCAATCTGATCTTTCCAGTATTGTTGCCATTTGCTCAATGTATGTTTTTCCAGCATTTTATGAGCATTAATAATAAGCATAGGTGCTGCAGCTTCAAATGCAACACGACCTTTGATACCAATAATAGTATCACCAATATGCATATCACGACCAATACCATATTTTGAACCTATTTCTTCAATCTTATTGATTGCGGCAACTTTATTTTCAAATACTTCACCATTAACCGCATGAATCTCACCTTCTACAAATTCCAGTTTCAATGTTTCTGTTCCGGTTGAAGTAACTTGTGAAGGATAAGCTTCTTCAGGAAGACCCTGTTCTGAGTGAAGAGTTTCTTTTCCACCGATTGATGTTCCCCAAAGACCTTTATTGATAGAATATTCCAGTTTCTTAAAGTCAGCTTCTATTCCATGTTTTTTAAGATAGTCAATTTCATATTCACGAGTAAGAGACATATCACGTGTAGGAGTCAGAATCTTGATTTCAGGAGCAAGGACATCAAAAGTTAAATCGAAACGGATTTGATCATTACCAGCACCTGTACTTCCATGAGCTACATAATCTGCCTTTATTTCCTTTGCATAGTTAATGATAGCTATTGCCTGGAAAATACGTTCTGAACTTACAGAAATAGGATAAGTTCCGTTACGAAGAACATTACCAAATACCATATATTTGATGCTCTTTTCGTAATATTCCTGAGTTACATCAAGAGTAACATGCTTTACAGCACCTAGTTTATAAGCCTTGTCTTCTATTACTTTCAACTCTTCATCGCTAAATCCGCCAGTATTAGCTACAGCAGTATATACTTCGTATCCTTTTTCTTCTGACAAATACTTTGCACAAAATGAGGTATCCAAACCACCACTAAATGCTAAAACGACCTTCTCTTTTTTCATATCTATCTAATATTTTTATAACCTTATTTATTTTCAGATTCTTCTGTTTCTCCTGCCTCTTCATTATCTTTCTTTGCCTTGTTGAATGGATCATCCGGATGTTTTGCAGGATCATAAAGCATAGCAGTACAAATACATTTTGTTCCGCCTGTTCTTTGAAGAATATCGTAGTTCACACAACTCTGACAACCTTTCCAGAAAGCCTCATCGTCAGTAAGTTCTGAGAAAGTTACAGGAACATATCCTAATTCTGAATTAATTTTCATTACTGCCAAGCCAGAAGTTAAACCAAATATTTTAGCTTCCGGAAAACGTTGCCGTGAAAGTTCGAATGCACGACGCTTGATTTTCTTTGCCAGGCCATGACCACGGAATTTATCAACAACAATTAATCCTGAATTGGCAACAAATGCTTTGTTGCTCCATGTTTCTATATAGCAAAATCCAGCAAACTCATCTCCGCAAAGGGCTATAATCGCTTTCCCTTCAATCATCTTTTGTTTTACGTATTCAGGAGAGCGCTTTGCAATACCGGTTCCGCGAACCTTGGCAGCTGCTTCTATTGTGTTTAAAATAATGTCAACGTATGGAATATGACTCTCGTTGGCTACAAGAATTTCAATATTGATTTCCATTTTTTCCTTTAATGTTATATTTTTAGTGTTATTATGTAGATTAAATATTCGGAATAATCTGAGATAATGACTGTCTTATTTCATTTCGGGAATAGCCGTCCCTAAAAACCAACAATATCGTATCATCTCCTGCAATAGTGCCAATAATATCCTTATATTCACGGTTATCAATGTCATAAGCCAGACTACTTGCGTATCCGGGGCGTGTTTTTATAACAGCCATATTTCCGGAAAAGTCAATAGATTTAAAACCGCTTTGCAACAGCATCTCACCAGCACTAGGCACGTCAATTGTCCTTTTATACATGGTGTCATTCGGTAAAACATACACATAATTACCATTTGTTGTGGCAGCTTTTGCAACTTTCATTTGCTTCAAGTCCCTTGACAAAGTAGCTTGTGTAAGTTCATAGCCTTCCTTAGCCAACTCTTGAAGCAGCTCTTCCTGACTACCTATCTCTTTACTAGAGATAATCATTTTTATCGAATCTAATCGTTTACTTTTGTTCGTTGTCATGTATAATTATTCTAATTTGACTGCAAAAGTATACATTTTATTGGATATAAAATGCATAATCCCAGTTTTTTTTAGTTTTATGCATAAAAAACAGTATAAAAAGCGAATATGGATTATTTTTAGCGCTCATCCCGGAAAGAATATACACTTTTCATTCATTATAAATTTCAATGCTTTTTGTATAACAACAAACTAAGAGATTTATAAGTTCAGATATCCTATTCTACATATATTGAGAATAAAAAAAAATCACGAACATGTTTAGGGGATAAACGTGTTCGTGATTAGTTACCAGACATCCGCTTGTCTGGGGAAAAATAGCTTTATACTTTTTTCTAATATACGGTTTATGCGTATATTAGATACGGGTATCAAAATTTATATCCTACAGATAATGAATAGCAAACGTTTTTTGCATCCTTAAATCTGGATACATCTTTAAGAATTTTCTTCAACCCTGATGAAGCATTCAAGCCAATTAAAAAGTTTCTTACCTCAAGTGTTGTACCCACTCCCAAGCCATAATCAAATCTGTCATCGGAAAGAGATCTGTTTTCAAAATTATTTCGGTCACCGAAAATATTCTTCTCAACTAAGGTCGTAGTTTCCGATGTATAGATCTCATCTTTATATTTGCCGCCAAGAGCATAAGCCATATATGGACCTGCACTGATAGCTAATTTCACATTATCTGAAAGGCGATATTTGTAAGCAACCATAATTGGCAGTTCGATATATTGCGGATTCAAAGTCGTTTTTTCCTGACTTTGATCATACTTGGCCCCTTTAGTTATAAACAACACAGAAGGTTGAATGTATAATCTTTTGCTCAACGCATAATCCATACCTACTCCAATCTGATAATTAAGTTTGAGCTGAGAACCATTTATGTCCTCTCCTGCAAAAGAACTAAAGTTTATACCTCCTTTTACATTCCATGAAATTTGTGCAAATGTTGTGACGGATACAATCGCAAAGATTGCTAAAACAAAAATTTTCTTCATACTTTTTCGTGTTTTAATGTTTGCTCTTTCCCCCTAAAAAGAGCAGTGATTAATTGATTTTGTAACAAGAACAAAACTCCAAACTAAGAAATCTGCGTTTGTGAGCCTGTTTTTGTAGCAACCTTCCATCTTCTTTGCAGGTACAAACATAAAGTAAATTGCTTATATATGAATATAAAATGTAAAACCAGAAGGAATACTTTAAACTTAAAAACGTTATTTATCCTTTCTTTAACACTTTTATAAAAAAAGCCCTCGTTAAAGGGCCTTAAAGTCGAGACTTATTGAATCGCATTACCATCAATTACTTTTTATGCTATATTATAATCACAAAAAACATTCACCAATAAATAAAATGCATTGGTGAATAAATAATATTCATTGGCCAATAACCGGACAGGGATTGCTCAATAATTTTTGCCTGATAATTGGATTCTATTATTTCGCATTCCGACAAAAATATGATAAAACAAAAAAATATCTATCACTCCCTCACCATTCTTAATAACATCCTCATTAAATGATAATTAAGAGGTGATGGATGCATTTTAATCTCTCACTAATCCCTCACTCATCCCTCACTTTTTCAAGCCGTTTTTTCTTTCATTAAACAGCCAAAAAGCCATCATACCAAAAATAATTGCTATAACAGCACTTACCCAAATTGGCACTGTGATGCCATTAACTACAACTGGTACTGAGAATGTATAACGAATAAGTTGAATAAAGGCAAATATTAAAAGAATAATGCCACAGATAAGAGATGCCGGTCGTTTCATAATTTAATCCTCCCATAATATTAAACCTTGTTCACTAATTATATATCGATGAAAAGAATATTATATTTCTACACTAATAACAAAACAATACGAATTTAAGTTCTATATTTTTGTCTGATTTACTTTATTTAGGGGATAAATAGAGAAAATAATTCTATAAAAAAGCATACAGGAACAAAACAACATATACTCTTTGAAAATAAAAAAGAGAACGCAAAGCACAATTTGCACTTTACGTTCCCATCAACATCTAACCAATCACTTTTAGCTCTTAAAATATCTGGAAATACCTATTTCAATTCAAAAGAAACTTTTGATCGGAGATCTGTAGAAGAGGCTCCTACAATGGCTTCAAACATTCCTGGTTCGGCTATCCATGAATGCTTAGTATCATCATAGAAGCTTAGCTCTTCTTTAGATATAGTAAATGAAACCTTTTGCTCTTCGCCTGCATTTAGCTGAATTTTCTTAAAGCCTTTCAGCTCTTTTATAGGACGAGGAAGAGAGGATTTTAAATCACTAATGTATAGTTGAACGACTTCCGAGCCCGAACGTTTACCTGTGTTTTTAACTTTTATACTAACGGTAAGCTGCTCATCTGCAGATATTTTTGATTTATCTATTTCTGCTTTTCCATAAGCAAAGGTTGTATAGCTCAATCCATGACCAAAGCTGAACAATGGTTTGGTTTTCTGCTTATCAGCCCAACGGTATCCCACAAAAATATCATCTTTATAGGTTTCTTCCTTACCATCGCCGGGATAGTCGCCCATAACAGTGGCACCATTATCTTTCAGGCTTACCGGAATGGTGAAAGGCAGTTTACCTGATGGATTTACATCGCCCATCAATACAGAAGCAATGGCATTTCCTGCTTCCGTTCCGCTGTACCATCCTTCTACAATGGCAGGAACCTCTTTAACCCAGGGCATTGCTACTCCATTGCCTGTAAGAAGCACAACCACAAGATTAGGATTGGCCTTTGCCAATGCGCTGATCAGTTCATTCTGGTTATAGGATAATTCATATTCCTTCCGATCTACTCCTTCACAATCCTGATGTTCATTCTTGTTCAGTCCACCAAAGAAGATAACTATATCCGCATTTTTTGCTGCAGCAACGGCTTCTTCTCTTAATCCAGATACATCTATCACTTTCTGTTCGGGCGCTTTGGCACCTCTCACATCCTGTTCGGCTACGGCTGGTGATTCGTATCCCGGAGCATAGATAATCTCAGCCTGAGATCCGATTCGTTGTTTTAATCCGGCCAAAGGAGACTGCTCATATTTAACTTTCAAGGAAGAGCTTCCACCTCCGACGGTCATTCTTTTAACGGCATTCTCTCCAATAACGGCAATTCTCTTTACCTTTGCCAAGTCAACCGGCAAAACGTTCTTGTTGTTCTGCAGCAAAACAATACCTTCCTGAGCAATTTTTCGTCCTGCCAAAGCATGTTCCTCTGTTCCAAACGATCCGAATGGACGGTTTCTATCCATAGTAGTACGGAAAATCATCCGAAGAATGTTCCGCACTTTCTTATCCACCTCTTCTTCTTTTACTTCACCCGAGCGGAGTAACTTCAAGAACGGCATGGCCAGATAGTAATTATCGTATGCATTGCTGGCACTCCAGTTCAGTCCGTTGGTCCAGGTTCCAAACTCCATATCCAGTCCGTTGTAAATAGCCTCTTTAGTATCATGCACTCCGCCCCAGTCGGAAACTACCACGCCATCGAATCCCCATTCCTTGCGAAGAATGTCATTGAGTAAATACTGATTGTGACAGCAATGTTCCCCTTTGTACTTATTGTATGAACCCATTATAGACCAGGCTCCACCTTTCTGAACAGCAGCTTTAAAGGCAGGCAGATAGATTTCATACAAGGCACGGTCGCTGACATTCACATTGATTCTATCACGGTATACTTCCTGATTGTTTAATGCGAAGTGTTTTACACAAGCAGCCACTCCATTCTTCTGAACTCCCTGAATATAAGGAACCACCATAGTAGATGATAAATAGGGATCTTCTCCCATATACTCAAAATTTCGTCCGTTCAGAGGAGTGCGGTATATGTTTACACCCGGTCCCAATAACACATTTTTGTTGCGGTAACGGGCTTCTTCGCCAATAGATTTACCGTAAAGTCCAGACATTTCGGGATTCCAGGTAGCTGCCAGACAAGTAAGAGCCGGGAAAGCTATGCAGGAATCGTTTGTCCATCCTGCAGTATTCCACTCATCCCAGAACACTTCGGCACGAATACCGTGCGGACCATCGGTACACCACACCTCAGGTATTCCTAAACGTGGTACACCTGCCGAGCTGAACTTTGACTGCGCATGACACATAGCTACTTTCTCTTCCAGTGTCATGCGTGAAAGAGCATCCCCAATTCTTTCTTCAATCGGTTTTTTATCGTCTAAATAAACAGCCCCCTTCGGCTGTGCAAACAGCGGAACTGATAAAAGAGTGAAACTTAAAACAACTAATTTCTTTATTTTATTCATGGTTAATGATATATAATCTATTTCATAATTATGGTTTCATTCCCAAGGCTTTAATATAACCTTCATTCTTTGTACAAGACTTAAACCTGCAGTTTTGAATAAATTCGATTAAGGCTTTCTTTACTAATTCCTGATCTGGACGGGCTTCTCGTATCTGATTAAAGTTTCCACGAGGTTGCTCTGTATATTTAATGATCATATCCCAGTTCTCTGGCTCTTTAATCTTCACCATACAACTGCTGGTTTTTAGTTTTTTGTAAGGCCAGAAATGCCATCCCATGTTATTTTTTTCCATCAAACTACGAAAAGCATTAACCCAGGCATCAGTATTTTCTCCTGTCTCTCCCATATAAAGTGGAAGATTTACCTTATTGCGAAAGTCAATTAAATCCTGCAGATTCGTTTGAAGAGTATCACACCAGTAACGATGACAGGTATACATCATATTCGAATCAAACTTTGAGTCATTAAATACTTTAAAGTTTCCGTTCCACTGCGCACCACCCAATAATACAACATGATTTTTATCAACTTCGCGTATTGCCTTTACTGCCAATTTATAGAGAGGTTCAAGTTGCGCATTTAATTCCTCCATATTATTAAAATAAGGAGCAATAGGTTCATTCAACAAGTCATAACCTAAAATTACCGGTTCATTTTTATATCTGGCAGCTATTTTTTTCCATATTTCACAAAACTGTTGCTGACTTTCTTTACTGGAGAAAAGCCATGGATAGCCATAACTATCATCTATATTATCACCAGTTTGTCCACCCGGAGCATCATGCATATCAAGAATAATATATAAACCGGCATCTCTGCACCAACTTATCAAAGAATCTATTCTGGCAAATCCATCCTGATCTTTACTTAATCCCATATAATCTTCATCAGTAAACAACTTATAATGGAATGGTAAACGAATAGAATTCATCCCAGTTTCCTTGATATAATTAATATCCTCCCGGGTTACATAATTGTCTTTAAAATCTTTCCAGAATTGATTAACAACATCCGGCCCTACCATTTCACGAAGAGCCTGATCAATTAACCTTGCAGAGCTAACTTCTTTAAATGAAAACATATATCCTTCCGGATTCAACCAATTGCCAAGATTTATTCCCTTAATAAGAAATGCTTCTCCATTTGGTTTCTTTAGATTCTGTCCTTCAACTTTAATAAAAGAATTAGAGGAAAGATCATGCATTGTTTTAGGTTGACAACCAACCAATACTAGCAACAAAAAGAAAAAAGAAACTATATTTTTCATTTTATTCTACTACTTTAAAATCGGCAGAAATACCTTCCTGACTATTTGTTCCCACCCAAAGAGTAAAATCACCGGGTTCAACTACCTTTTTCATATCTATATTCCAGAAAGCAAGTTCCTCAACCGGAAGCGTAAAAGAGATATTCTTTGTCTCTCCTGGTTTAAGTGTAACACGGGTAAAGCGCTTTAATTCTTTCACCGGACGAGTTACCGAACCCACTTTATCCCGAACATATAGCTGAGCCACTTCTGTTCCTTCATATTTCCCGGTATTCTTTAAATCGAAAGTAACTTCTATCTGACCTTTAGGAGTAAATTCTGTTGCAGAAAGTTTTAGATTATTATACTGAAAAGTGGTATATGAAAGACCGTATCCAAAAGGGAATAAAGGATCGAAACCTGCATCCATATAGAAAGATGTACAGCCCAAAGATGTCTGTCCGGCTCCAACCTCAATATTATCGAGTAATGTTTCTTTTTTTGTAGCAGGACGACCCGTATTGTTGTGATTGTAATACAGCGGTATTTGTCCCACTTCCTTCGGGAAAGTTACAGGAGTTTTTCCACTAGGAACAGATTTGCCGAAAAGAAGATCAGCAATAGCCGGTCCGCCCATTGTTCCCGGATGGAAAGAATAAAGAACAGAATTAGACATTTCAACTTCTTTTCCAATAGTAAGAGGTCTTCCAGCCATTACAACAGTAACTAACGGTTTGCCTGTTTCAGCCAAAGCTTTAATCAAAGCACTCTGAGCACCTAGAAGGTGAAGATCGGCCAAACAGTGGGCCTCACCGGAAAGTATGGCTTCTTCGCCAACAAAAGCCAGTACTATATCGGCTTTTTTAGCAGCATTGACCGCTTTTGAAATGTTTTCTGTATTCTTATCACGAGTATATGCTAAAGCAGGTTCATAAATAATCTGCACTTTGTCTCCATAAAATTGTTTCAAAGCCATAAGCGGAGTCTGCGTTTTTGCCTTTTCTCCATCAAAAGTCCATGTTCCCATCTGTTCGTATGGAGCATCAGCCATAGGCCCTACAACAGCTATAGTTTTTACAGATGAATTAATTGGCAATGTATTATCATTTTTCAGTAATATAGCCGACTGAGTAGCAGCAGCTTTTGCTGCAGCCAGATTCTCTGGAGAATACATTACAGAAGGAGCTTTTTCATTAATATAAGGATTGTCAAACAATCCTAAACGATACTTTATGCGGAGAATATTACGAACAGCGTCATCAATCGTTTTTTCTGTCACTTTATTCTCTTTAATCAGTTCTTTCAGGTGATTCATATATGTATAGCTCACCATTTCCATGTCAACGCCAGCATTTACAGCTTTCATTGCAGCCTCTTTATCGTTTGCACAAAATCCGTGATTTACCATTTCCTTGATTGAAGCCCAGTCAGAAACAACAAACCCATCAAAACCCCATTCATTTCGTAAAACAGTTTTCAGTATAAACGGATTTGCAGAAGAAGGAACGCCATCATTATCATTAAATGAACTCATAAATGTAGCAGCACCTTGCTTTGTCGCAGCCTCGAAAGGAGGTAAATAATCATTCCTGAGCTGACGTTCTGTAAGATGTGTCGAGTTGTAATCTCGTCCACCTTCAACAGCTCCATAACCTACAAAGTGTTTTGCACAAGCAAGAATGGAAGTCGGATCATTCAAGGAATTTCCCTGAAAGCCTTTAACCATAGCAGCACCCATTACAGAAGTAAGATAAGTATCTTCTCCACAACTTTCGGCAATTCTTCCCCATCGTGCATCACGTGAAATATCAATCATTGGAGCAAATGTCCATCGGATACCGACTGATGAAGCTTCTTTAGCCGCTACCCGTGCACCATCTTCCACAATCTGAGGATTAAAAGAAGCTGCCTGGCCCAGAGGAATAGGGAAAATAGTCTTAAAACCATGAATCACATCGCGGGCTATCAGTAAAGGAATGCCCAATCTCGATTCCTCTACAGCCAATCGCTGCAATGCATTCACACGAATAGGATCTATTTCATTTAATATTGAGCCAACTTCTCCTTTCATTATAGTTCTGCTCATTTCTTCAAGATTAGCTGATGAACTTATTTGATTCATCTGCCCAACCTTTTCCTCAATTGTCATTTTTGATAACAAATCTTCTACCTTTTTTTCTATTTGCCCACCTTTCAGGTTTTTCGCTTCAGTACAACCAACTGAAGAGATAAAAAACAGGCAAATAGAAAACACTAATATTCTTTTCATAATGTCATGCTTTAATATTTTAGAAATTTCTGGGTAAACAAGCTTTTTCCACTGTTTGCAGAAACCAGATAGAAACCTTTCGGCCAACCTGAACAATCAATTTCAGATACAAGATCTGTAGTTTCTATTTTTTTTATTATTCTGCCTTTTATATCAGTAACCGATAAACGATGAATACCTTCTTCTTTAAAGTTTACCTGCAGTAGGTTACTGACATTATTAAAATTTGAGTCGATTAATTTTTCTTCTTTGGTATCATTTATGGCTGTTGTATTTTGGTATACTCTCACATAATCTATTTCGTAAGTTGCAGGAAATATACTAGTGTCAACCCCCATTGCTCCGCCCCAGTTTCCACCTACGGCAAGATTCAGTTTTAGATAGAAAGGAGCATTAAACGGCCAGGTGTCTTTATTATTTGTACCATCATTACTAAATGTAAAATAGTTATAGCCATCTACATAAATGCGGATTTTTTCTTCAGTCCAAAGCAATGCGTAGGTATGAAATTCCGTTTCTGCATTTTGAATTATTTTATTGCTAGTGCGCTGTGTTCCAATACTATGATTATAGCTCATGGTATGTATAGAACCGTGCACTCTGTTAGGATCATATCCCACATATTCCATGATGTCTATTTCTCCATCAAGCGGCCAGCTTTGAAAATTCTTGGGTAACATCCAAAAAGCAGGCCAAGTTCCTTTTCCTGTAGGCATTTTGGCTCGCATCTCAAAATAGCCATACTTCCAGCTTTGCGCAGTATTCATACGAATAGATTCATATTGTGAGGTACCAATATTTTTTTGAATGGCTTTTATTTTTAGAGTTCCATTACTAATAGCTGCTAATGTATCACTGCCATTTATACCCGCAATATAATATTGCAGTTCATTATTTCCCCAACCACCATTTCCGGTTTCGTACCACCACGAATCATTATTGACCCGAACTATTGGCTTGCCATCAACCGAAGGATCATTAAATTCATCGGCCCATACAATATTATATCCGCTAGGGACCTGAGCCAAAGTATTTAACAGGCAGAAACCGTAAAAGAAGAAAAACAAATAATACTTTATTCTTTTATTCATAAATTGAAGAATTAAATAGGGGCAGCAATAAAGCTCGCCCCTATTCATACTAAAACAACTGATTATTATTCACTAAATGAAAAGTCGTCAAAGAAGAATATACCAGGAGCAGCATGTCCTTCAGCGCCAAACTGGATTACAATCTTATCGTAATCAGTTCTGTCCTTCACTGTACTAAAGTCAAACTCAAGACTCAGCCATTTATCTTTTGCCAGATTTGCTTTCACAATTTCTGTCTGAGTAGTGTAAGCATTACTACCCAATCCATTATTCTGAAGTTTAACAGCAACCTGTGATTGCAACTGATTTATCGTCACCCAATCTCCGGCTGTAGCAAAAGTATCATCATAATTATTATAAGAAGGAATAAATACTTTCATTCGAACTTTATTAACCTTTGACAGATCAAGCTTATATCCTGATACAGTATATGAAAGATTTGCATAAAATGCAGTTCCTTTTTCATACAAATATACCTTAGAAGATGTATTTAGTCCGGTTGGTGCAGGATTTGAATAATTAGCCGAAGAATGTGTTCCCATATCCTGAGGTACAAAAGCAAGCGTAGTTGTAGCTGATTCGAAATTATCGTTCAATGCTATAGCTTTTAATGGAACAACTGGTTTTACATTCTTTTCTTTAGGAACCAAACGATACCACCATCCATTACCAGACTCAACAGTACTAACACATTTTATATACATCACATCATCTGTAAGAGTTATAATCTTATAAGTAGAAGTTCCAGCGTAATGACCAAAGAAAGCACCATCACTCAATGTTATTGTCTTATCGGCTTCATTCAAGTTAAATGTATAACTTGCTTTTGGCTGGTATTCTACATCATAATCACCAGCAGTTGGATTTAAAACAGCATTACCATATCCTAAAGCTTTTAGTCCGGCAGCACCATTAGCATTAGTATATACCGATCCATTGTTTTTCCATGTCATCTTAACACCAACCTGAGTAAAAGTAAATTCCTGAGTATAAAGACTTGAGCCATCTTTTCCACCTGCAGGACAACTCCACCAGGAAGGAGTATCACCACCGGCAGGTCCTACACCAAAGTGTCCATCATTATATTGGTCAAATACCCATGTCTTTCCCTGAAGGTTACTTGCTCCACCTGTCAGTGCATTATACATTGGAGTATTTAATAATGAAAAATCATTTTTTGCAATTGTAATTGCTTTAGAAATCGTAGCCGACCCACCACTTGTGTATAGTGTCATTGTCACTGTATAAGTTCCGGCCATAGGATACTTAGAAGAAGCAGCTTCCCCCTTCGCATTGCTTCCGTTACCTAAATTCCAGACAGCAACACCATTGATTTCTGAACTATTTGTAAACTCTATTATATTAGAATTTGAAGAAGAAGGATTTGCCGTAAATGACAACTGACTTTCTGTAGGAGTTTCTCCCAAAGCATAATCAGTGCTTTCCTGAGGATCGCAAGAAGTAAGAGCAAAAACTGTCACTATTGCCCATAAACTATATTTAATTATATTTTTCATATCTCTAAATGATTTAAATTAATATCCGGGATTCTGTACCAAAGCAAAATCGCTTCCTGCTGTTTTATCCATTTCAGCTTGTGGAATAGGTAGGTATTTCTTGTTATCATTCCATGTACGTGTACTGTTCGCTGTTGATTCTGTCAGCAAACTTGTATCGCCCCAACGAACAATATCCCAGAAACGAAGTCCTTCGCCCAAGAATTCACGGCGACGTTCCAACTTAATATTTGCAGCTGTAACAGGTATTGAACTATCTTTCCCAAACGCACGTTTCCTGATCTTATCAAGACAAGATTGGGCTGTAACTCCACCCACTGCAGCCTGGCCGTTCATTACAACCATTTCCGCATAGTTAAGCAGCACTTCTGAGTAACGGAAAATCCGGAAATTATTACAATAATTCAAATCAGTATCACCTTGTGGATTGTACCCTACGCGAGCTGCATATTTTGCCTGGAATAAACCTGTATTCTGGAAACGGGCAGAATACTTATCAGATTCCCATTTATTAATAGAACCTTCACGACGAGTATCGCCATCTTCATACATATTCCATGCAGCCTGACGAACAGGTCCAAATCCCCAACCACCTTTAAAATCACCAGTTTTTGAACCTGCCGATAAATTGTTAGGAGAAATAAAAGCAGGCAAGTTTGTTCCGTAACCGTTCCAACCACTACTCCAAGTCTTACCTTCTGGCAGTTGATTACTTTCAAAAACAGACTCTTTACAAAATTCATTTTCATCTAACCACATTGATGCAAAATCTGTCATCAAATCATATTTACCACTATTAATGATTTCAGCCATATCTTTTGTTACATTTCCATATTGTGAATTATCTTTCTGATACATCACAACACGTGCTTTCAACATCATTGCGGCTGCTTTTGTAACCCGTCCTAAATTTGCTTCAGTAACAGTCATCGGAAGTTTGTTATCAGCAATTGCAAAATCTAAATCAGCAATTATTTTATTATAGATTTCATTTGCAGATAATTGCTTTGCCATATAAGGAGCTTCGAGTGGTTCTTCAAAATAAGGAATGTTTCCCCAGAACTTCCAAAGCCAATGCATATAATAAGCACGAAGGAAATGAGCTTCAGCTTTGTATTGATTCAAGTTGGCTTCCGGAACATTTACTGCATTTTCACATGCAATAATAGCATTGTTACAACGAGCAAGGCCACTATAGAATATAGACCAAAGTCCATCAAGATCTTCTGCTGGTGTAGAAGTAAATAAAGAGAGTAAATATAATTGATGTTGATCACTTGCATCACCACCACCTTTATAAATATCGTCCGAACGTAAATCAGACATTAATGAAATACTGTTATAATTGTTATTTGCATAACTATCAAACAATAATATTTGGTAACAAGATGCCAGATTTGATTTTATAGCCCCTTCAGTAGCTGCTCCACCAGCCTGTTGAGATTCTGTTGGATTAACAGTTAAGAAGTCATCACCACAAGAGGTTAGAATAAAAACTCCAAGGATGAGTAATAATGATGACAATTTATATTTTTTCATAATTATATATAGTTTTTCGAAGGTTAAAATGTAATATTAGCACCTAAAGATATTGTTCTGGCTTGTGGATACATACCACGATCCACACCAATATTGGTATAACTAGATGCAGCTACCTCAGGATCAAAACCATCATATCCGGTAAGGGTTAGCAAATTCTCTGCTGATACATATAATCTCAACAACTGAATAGATGCCTTCTTTGTTATTCTGCTAGGCAAAGTATAACCAAACTGAGCTGTTTTGAGACGCAGATATGTACCATCTTTTATATAAAGATCAGAAGAACGCCAGTTTCCATTTGGGTTAGCAGCTGTTACACGAGGTATTTTATTGGAAGTTCCTTCACCAATCCAGCGATCAAGAATCCAGGATGGACGATTATTCTTCGGAATATCAGTACGTTGCGCAAAGTCAAAAATATCATTACCAATAGTTCCCTGGAAGAATAGATTTACATCAAATCCTTTCCAATCGGCAGCCAGAGTAAAACCATAAGTCCAGTCGGGCATCCCCTTACCTATTTTTGTTCTATCATCATCTGTTATTTTTCCATCACCAATAACATTTCCTTTTTCATCAACTGCACCTGCGATATCACGGAAACGAACATCACCCGGTTGAGCAGCTTGTCCATATTGAGAATTATAAGCAGCAGCTTCTGCCTGATTCTGAATTATTCCATCTGTATGGAATCCATAAAAGTAAGGGAATACGTCACCATTCTTTCCTTTAACGAAAGAACCAACACCTGCTGTTGAATTAGATTGATAGATTGCTTCTCCTGAAGCATTACCTAATTTTATCAGTTTGTTTTTCAGATAAGATGCATTAGCTGATATTGAATAATTAAAATCACCAACTTTATTTTTCCATCCAAGTTCAAACTCAAGACCACTATTTTCCATATCACCAACGTTACCAGTTGGAGCACTTTGACCAACATAAGAAGGAATTGGCAATTCCATCAACATACCATTAGTTTTCTTTTTGAAATAGTCAAAACTAAAAGTCAAAGCCTGGTTAAAGAAACGTGCATCAAAACCAAAATCGGTTTGTTCTGATTCCTCCCACTTGATATCAGGATTAGCAATTGCAGCCGGAGAGCTACCATACTGCATTGTTCCAGATGTTTCACCTACAGAAGTTGGATCTTCACTAACTTGGTAACTACCTCCAAAATAATAGTTCTGACCACCTGTCATTAATGAAGTATATTTAAAGTTTCCAATTCTTTCATTACCATTCTTACCCCAGCTGAAACGAAGTTTCAATGTATTAAACCATTCGGGGCGATTTTCCATAAAAGCTTCATTACTTACATTCCATCCTAAAGAAAAAGCAGGGAAAGTTGCCCACTTATTCCTAGCACCAAAGTTTGAAGAACCATCACGGCGAATTGTAGCCTGAACCATATACTTTTCGTCATAGTTATAATCAAATCGCCCAAAGTAAGAAGCTAATGTATAAGCTGAATAACCACCTGTACCGCCCCATACTCTTCCTAACTTAGCATCAGCTATTGAAGAATTAATATTTGCTTTACTAGGATCTGTTTCAAGTAAGTCGCGGTCGTTACCACCTAAATTACGATAAGTATATTTCTGTGCAGACTGACCAAGAACTAAAGAAAGATTATGCTTTTCTGCAAATGTTTTCTTGTAAGATAATACATTTTCAACCTGCCATCTATAACCACGATTCATTTCACTTTGAACAGTACTATAATCTAAGGATTTTCCCTGAACAGCGAGGAAATACGGATATGTATATGAATCATATCCCCAGAAAGCAAGATCGGCGCCATAACTACTCTTGAACTTCAGTCCATTCATAATATCAATTTCTCCCCAGAATGTTGCAACTATCTTATCTGAATTATTAATTCCCGCAGTTGGTTGATTAAGCATAGCTACAGGATTAGCAATTTCCTGGAAACCTGTAGGAGGAATAGAAAATACATTGCCATTCTTGTCTTTTACCGCATTTGGATATTGTGCAAGGATTGCAGCAGCAGTTGCTTCATCTGCATAAACGGGAACTGTTGGATCAAACGTTAAAGCACTACCAAGAATTGAGCCGTATTCAGAGTTAGTTTCAATGCCTGTGGATTTGCTTCTTGAATAACCTATGTTCATTCCAACTTTTACATTATTCAGGAAACTACGACTTTTATCTTCAAAAACGTTATATGTACCATTAGTACGTACACTCCAGCGGTTGTAGTTAGATTTATCATAATTACCTCCAACAATACCAGCCTGGTCATAATAACCTAATGAAAGGAAATACGAAGCCTTTTCAGTACCTCCACTAACATTTACCTGATGATTCTGTATCGGTGCATTTTTATAGAAAGTTTCTTCTTGCCAATCAGTACCCTTTCCAGCTGCATTAACTTCATCTTGAGTATAATAAGGTGAAAGACCATCATTAATCTGTGACTCATTCATTATCACCATATATTCCTTCGCATTAAGCACAGATTTCTTTTTCCATGGGTTCTGCCAACCATAACTAACATTGTAGTTTATTGTTGCTTTGCCAACACTACCGTTCTTAGTGGTAACTAGCACAACTCCATTAGCAGCACGTGCACCGTAAATAGCAGCAGATGCAGCATCTTTCAAAATTTCTACAGATTGAATATCAGCCGGATTAAGATAATTAATTCCACCTTCAACTGCCATACCATCAACAATAAAAAGAGGATTACTATTGTTGATAGTACCAATACCACGAATACGAACATGAGAATCGGCACCTGGTTGACCTGATATTTGAGTAATTTGTACACCAGAAACCTTACCTTTCAAGACATCTTCAACACGAGAAGGATTAGCAGTCTTGAGTTCTTCAGAGGTTACACGGCTAATTGAAGCTGTTACTACGCTCTTTTTCTGTACACCATATCCTACAACGACTACTTCATCCAGTGTTTTTGAATCTTCTGTCAAAATAATCCGTAAAGGTTTGGTATCAGAAACCACAACTTGCTGTGATTTATAACCAACATACGAAACAACTAAAGTACTCTTAAGAGGTACCGAAAGTGTAAACTGTCCGTCCAGATCTGTTATTACACCAATAGTGGTACCCTTTACCGCCACATTAACCCCTAGCAAGGGCGAATTATCTTCACCTGCCAGGACTACACCTTTAATCTGTATATTCTGGGAAAATACAGTAAGGGTAAAGCAAAATAAAAATAGAAATGATAATAACTTTTTCATAAGTATTATAATTAAGATTAACTATTTGAACGATGCAAACATAGTTAACAAGCGTTTATTTTATATTATTTTCACCTATTCACGATTACGTCAATTAAAAAAAATAAATACGTCATCAACTCGTCAAAAATATATAATACATTAATAATCAATAATATAATTATACGCAGATATATTTCGTCAGGTATATTAAATAACGTAAAACAGCATCGACCCGATTCCATAATCGGGCCGATGCTGTGATTTCAAAAAATATAATTAGAGCTTGTTGGTTAAATAATCAATTAAGCTTTCATCTCTCTCAAGTTCAAACTTCTTCCTTAGACGATAACGAATGGTCTCTACTCCTCTTAAAGAGATATTTAAAAGAGGAGCTATTTCCTTCGAGGAAAGATTCATTTTCAAATACGCACACATCATTCTTTCATTTGTAGAAAGGTCGGGATGCTTTTCACTCAACCGTTTCATAAAATTATTATGTATAAGGTCAAACTGTTCTTCAATACGTTTCAGCACTTCGTCCGATTGTATATTTAAATCAATTTTGCTACCCACAACCATCAGCATCTGCTTTGGCTGTTTTGTGCTCTCTCCTTTCAGTGTAGATATTACTTTAAATAATTCATGCTTTATTTCAGTAAGCATCTCATTTTTCCTAACAAAGTTAATCATCAGATTTGCCATTTCCTGGCTCTTATGCTGAAGATCGTACTCCAGCTTTTCTTTTTCAAGTTCCATAATTTGGTGCTCTTTACGGGCATTTTCCTTTTCAAATTCTTTTTCTTTTTGGAATAACTCCCGATCTTTTTCAAGAACAGCCTGTTGTTTTTTACGTTTTACTCTTAAATCGTCCCATCTGTACAAATACCAAAGGAAGAACAAGAAAAGAATGAAATAGAACAAATAAGCTACCGACGATCTGTACCACGGAGGCAATACAACAAATTTAAATTCATCAATAGTGGCAGTTCCATCAGCGAAAACAGCCTCAACCTGAAATGTATATTCACCTTCAGCAAGATTACTAAATTCTTTGGTCAAAGAAGATGTATAATCGGACCATTCTTTCTGATCTTTGAATCTATAACGGAAACTAGCCTCTTCACCATGGGTAAACGAAAACAGATTATAGTCAAATCGGATAGAATTACGGTGATAAGGGATTTCGGGCACATAATTTTTGCCAAGAAAATTATCAGAATAGATGAGGCTATCGCTTGGATAAGTTAGATAAACTGCCCGAATATGAACTGCCGGACGCAGCATAGGAGTCTTTTTTGATGGAACTTTTAAGAGAGCAAAACCGTAATCATTAGGAATAATCACTTCAGACTCTGATAATGGAACTAACTTTTCAAATCCACTAACCAATTCAATAGAAGGATGTTCAATTGAAAAAAAAGCTTTTCCTCCAGGATGTTTATATTTATTCAGGCTAGCAATATCCACTTCCCCTTTACTTAAGCTCAATATATTATTTCCATACTGATAAATTTTTAAATAAGACTTCGTTCCGTTTAATAAATTACTCATTTCAGGAGATAGTTCCACAACATCTGTTGCAGCGTTATATTTATAAATTCCTTTTGGAGTGGTAAAATATATCTTATTAGCAATCTTGTTTACATATACATTTTTATTAGAAGGTAATCCTTTTTCTTTACCGTAATATTTTATCTGCCTTACACGAAAGTTTGCTAAGTCAAATTCTATGCGAAGCAATCCATTATCATTATTATGGAGCCATAAAACATGATCAGATTCAATTTCAAAGTTTTCTGCAGATTCATTCATTCCTTCAAGTTTCATTTTCGGCTTCCATTCTCCCTGTTCTTTTTGCATCAGATAAATTCCGTCATACATACCCAGCAAAACTTTTTCCGGATTGTTTATCATCGCCTTACAATTCCACACACCAGATATCTTTCCGATACGTTCCATTGTTTCTCCCTTTACCAGAAAGATTCCTCTATCGTGCAAACAAAAAACATCATTCCCCACTTTTGAAAGATCCCATACTTGACCGCTCGATTGAGGAACCTGACTTATATTGATAACCTTATCACTTAATGATACCGGATAATGAGTATAATAAAGACCACGGTTTGTACCTAGATAAAGATAATTATTCGAAAGAATAGCCGAATATCCGGCACCATAGGAATATGGATAAGAATAAAGATTAGATAAAGGAGAATTCAGACATATATAATCAATTCCATTATCAAGTCCTGCCCAAAGATTGTCACGGCAATCAAAACCTAAAGAAAGTACTGTATTATTCTGTAAACCGTTATTCTCATTGAAATACTTAACCTGCATTGTACTAGTGTTTATCATAATCAAACCCATGTGCACAGTACCCAATGCAATTAAATTCTTTGAAGAAGCAATGGAAAAAATCTCACTCTGTGACATAAACGCTTCTATTCCTGTAATAAATGGAACAAGTACTTTCCCATCCCAATAATACAAACCATCATAAGCCGTAGCAATTATAACACCCTTTTTATAAGGAACAATTCCACGAATTCTTTTTGAATCAAGCATTTCAGCGCCAGGCAAAGGAAAAAAAGTATTTCCAATAAGAATCCGAACTCCCTTATTAGTACCAATATATAAAATTCCATTAACCAGATTTGAACAATCTATCTTACTATCTGCAGATATTAATGTATATTTTCCATTCAGACATTTTAGCACAACCCCATCAGCCTGCCAATAAAGAATATTATCATTCTCATAAATTCGCCAGATGTTACCAATAAAACGAAGAGGTTTCTTTACCGAATCGGACATACAATGATAAACCAGCTTGCCTCGTTCATCAGGTTCAAAATAGCCAAATTCATTGATTCCTCCAACATAGATCCTTTTTTTAGAGGAAGAGGGTAAAACCGATCTTACATCAGATCCGTTATTTAAAGGAAATACCCCCCAACTACTGCCATCAAACTGCAATAATCCATTTTTATTAGCAAAGTAAACCCAGTTATTATTGTAAGATGCAATCTGCCAGGTTTGCGATCCTTTACCGTAAACCTCTTTTTTATAATTGATTATAAAATTATTCCAACTCGCAGATAATCTTATTATAGGAGCCAAAGAGAGTATTAAGAACAAAAAACACCTATTAAGGCTTTGTATTTTTACTTTCATGTATTATGATCTATTTTAGGCTAACAAATAAATGCAATACTACAAATGTATTAATTAGGACTTATAAATAAAACTATTTTATCTTTTTTGTACCGATTAAGATTTAAAACATTTATGAAACACAACCATCAATATAGCAGAAAGTATGGCAGTAACAGCTCCGAAATAAAAAGGAACGGACGAATTTATATGATCGTAAAGTAGACCGGCAATAATACTTGCCGGAAGCAGGGTTACACCTAACAGTGCATTATAGATGCCCAAACCAGTTCCTTTTTTATTTGCATCCAGTAAATCACTTATCAATGCTTTCTGAATGCCATCCGTAGCTGCCGAATATAAACCGTAAAGTGCAAATAAACATATAATTACTGAGATGCTGCTTGTTGCCCCAAATCCGGCATAGGCAAGAGCATATATCAGATAGCCGAAAGCTAGTAGTTTCTCCTTCCCTATTTTGTCGGACAATGTGCCTAAAGGAATAGCCAGAATTACCGAAACAGTATTCATTATTAGATAAACCAACGGAATATAAACCACTTTTATCCCCACTTCGTTTGCCTTGACCAGTAGAAGGGCATCGGTTGAATTACCCAATGTAAAGAGGAAGATTATCCCCAGAAAAAGATAATACTGTTTGGAAAAGTCCCGGAAACGGAATTTGCCTAGCAGTTGTTCTTTTGACTTTTTAGCTTCCCGAATGCCGAATATCAACACTATTATCCCAAGTATAGAGGGGAGTCCTGCTAACAAAAAGACTCCGTGGAAATTTCCCGGAAAGGCAGAAAGAAGAGCAAACGCAATCAGCGGCCCAACAATAGCTCCTGTATTATCCATTGCTTTCTGCAGACCAAAATTCCTCCCTGAATCGCCATTGGTAGCACATCCGGAAATCAAACTGTCGCGCGGAGCCGTCCGGATACCTTTGCCAATCCTTTCCACGAAACGGATATAGAGAACCTGTAAGGGGCTTGCAACAAATGCATAAATTGGCATAACAATAGCAGAAAGCCCGTAGCCTAGTATCATGAACGGTTTGTTTTTTCCTATCTTGTCACTCCAAAACCCGAAAGCAGCTTTCAGCAGAGTGGCAGTACTCTCAGCTATACCTTCAATAAGTGACAATGTGGTTTTCGATGCCCCAATAGAAAGCAGGAACATGGGCATTATGGAGTAAACCATCTTGGTGGAAATATCAGTGAGCAGACTCGTCAATCCCGTATAGAAGATATTTCTGTTAAATCCGAAAATCTTTATGCTTTTAGGCTTCATTTCATAGTCAGATATTTTTTCATCTACATATCAAAGTTACAACTTAATTTGAAATAACAGATTCATTATAGTAAATTTGGCACTTATTTAGAAAAAGACAATGACAGACATGGAGAAAATGGCTGCCGGAGAAGTTTATTGGGGCTTCAACCCGGATTTTGGGCCACTATTAGACAAAGGGCAGGATTTTTGTTTCCAGTACAACCAGACACCCCCATCAGATAGAGAGCGTAAGCGTTGCTTGTTGGAAGGATTTCTACGAAAAGTAGGGCGCAATGTTCTTCCCAACAGTCCTATAAATATAGACCTCGGCAATATGGAAATTGGAGACGATACCATTATCAACTTCAACTTTGTAGCGTTGGACGAAGCACTAATTAAAATTGGCAATAACTGCTTCATTGGTCCCAATTGTTCCATCTACACAGTAGTGCACTCGCTCACAATTGAAGAGAGGAATCAGGGATATATGTATGCGAAACCGGTTACAATAAACAATAATTGCTGGTTGGGCGGTAGCGTAACTGTATTTCCCGGAGTAACCATTGGCGAAGGTTCAGTTATTGGAGCAGGCAGTGTAGTTACAAAAGACATTCCTGCAGGTGTGCTTGCATACGGCAATCCTTGCAAAGTAATCAGGCCTATTGACGAGGCTGCAGAAAAAGACAAAAGCGACAAATAATTTACATTATTCGTCGCTTTGTCGGAGTGAGGCGACTCGAACGCCCGACCCCTACGTCCCGAACGTAGTACGCTACCAACTGCGCTACACTCCGTTTTCTTTAGTGATACAAAAATAAGGCAAAAATTTGAATTATCTAATTATTTAAAGAAAAAATTCAAAAGATGTTGGTAATTCCAAAAATATATCTATCTTTGCACCCGCAATCACAAAAGAAGGTGCCATAGCTCAGTTGGTAGAGCAAAGGACTGAAAATCCTTGTGTCCCCGGTTCGATTCCTGGTGGCACCACCTTTTAAAAAAGCACTTAAACTTCACAGTTTAGGTGCTTTTTTTGTTTTACCTCCTTCCTTGGAACAATCTCAGAATATATTCAAAAAACAAAATTGTTTACCTATATGGGGGAATAAACATCTATGACAATGAAAAATAGAATAAATACAAATAAGAATCAAAAAAACATTGTCAATGTAAAAAATATTTCTTACCTTTCGGCGTTAATCCATTTGGAGTGTAATTATTAAAGCTTCCAAAATTATCTACCGAAATAAAGCACGCATTTGTGTTTATTTTTCCTATGATAAAGAGTTGGTTTCATATCAATTTAACAAAATGGATACGCTGAATTGGATCAAAAAACAACAAAAATATAAATATCAGGGAATTAGCTTATAAATTCAAACATATAAATGCTAAATATACGGAACTTAGTTGCACATATCCAAAATTGAGGTAAGGATATATATTGTTAGCAGTCAGCATAAAAACGACAACCAGACAGATATTTAATGAATCAAAAGACATGGATAAGATAGAAATTCAAATAAGTAAGACTAAGATTTTATTTATAATAGTAGGATCTCTGATTTTTGTGATTATTGGCATACTCTTTTCATTGACTCCAGATATGTTTATAACGATAAATCATAGGAATCCTGAGATGATTCGGATTGTTGGGATTGCTGCTATTTTATTCTTTGGTGCTACCAGCGTATATGGATTAAGAAAATTGTTTGATAAATCAGCCGGATTGATAATTGACGATTATGGAATAACAGATAATTCGAATGCCTCAAGCGTAGGACTTATTGATTGGTCTGACATCTTGGAAATTAAGACAGAACAAGTAATGTCAACCAGATTTTTACTGATTTTCGTGAATAATCCTGATAAATATTTGGAAAGAGTAAACGGATTTAAACAAAAATTAATGGAGGGGAATATGAAAATGTATGGAACGCCTTTATCAATAACTTCTAATACATTGAGATATGATTTCAATGACTTGGAAAGACTGATAAAGGAAAAACTAATAGAAAATAAAGAGAATATGCCGAACCGTTAACACATGGTATAAAAAATTGCCGTTGCATTGCATATTTGAAGGTTCTCGCTTCTATTAAAGTGTAGTGTGGCTTGATAAGTAAGTACTTCGGAATCGGCAACTTTTCATACCATTACCGTTGTATGCAAGTGTCGAAAACCACTCCCACCTCGATACATTAACATGATAAATAAAATTAAAACAATTACAAGAGTAAGCCTTCGGTGAAATGCATCTTTTATCATAATTGCTTTGTTTTTATTTTTGCCTAAAAACAAAGAATTATGATAACAAAAGAAGAAATAGCTATTCCAACAATTGAAAAATGATAAACGTTCATCTATCCAAGTGATTATGAGCAAAAATAAACATTTCAAATTTACAAAAAACTTTTTAAGGATGATTTTCCCTGCTTAAGAAAAAGCAAATCCGCAAGTCACCGAACAAGTTAAAAGACTGATCTGAGATTAGGGAACGAGATAAAATCTGCAAATGATTTAATGCTAGATTTGAATTCAATAGTAGTTTACAAAAAATATCATCTGGAAGTGAAAGGAAAAACAGATAAAAAGTACATTCTGATATTAAATACCAACCAAATAAACATTTGATAAAATTAATAGAATAAAATATGAACAAAAAAGTACACATATTCCTATTCGATGGATTCTCCGACTGGGAAATATCTTATCTTACACCGGAGATTAACAAAAGCGAGAAATTTGAAATAGTTTATTTCTCAAAAGACGGAAAGCCTGTGGTATCTATGGGCGGACTGAAAATTACACCAGACATTTCGTTTGCTGAAGTAGATGCTAATGATATTGATTTACTGGTTCTACCCGGTGGCGTGGCATGGGAAAAGGGAGAAAACAATGAGTTGAACCAATTTACAAAGGATGTCTTTGAAAAGGGAAAACTAATAGCTGCTATTTGCGCGGCAACAACTTATTTAGGACAGCTGGGCATTCTAGACAAGATAAAGCATACCAGCAATGATCTTAATTATTTAAAAGCAATTGCTCCGCAATATTCCGGTGAAAATAATTATGTAAATTCACCGGCTGTGAGCGATAAGAATATTATTACAGCTAATGGAATTGCTACAATTGAATTTGCGAAAGAGATATTTGAGAAAATCTGCTTATTTGAAAAAAATGATATTGAAAAATGGTTCCAACTGTTCAAAAACGGGATATGGAGCGAATAAAGCTAACTATCTAACTAAGCAAGGGTTACTTGCTGCTATGAATTTAGAGGAAAGAAAAGAGAACTAAAATATTTTTTTTCAAGCTATTTTTTCAATAGCCAAATTAATTTCATATATTTGTTACCTGAACAGTCAAGTTTATATTGTATCCTTCTAAGCAATGCTTTGCTCCGCAATTATCTGGCGGATCTTCTCATCGTCAAAATCGACATCAAAATCAACTTACTTGTTTAATGTATTAACAAGTTGCAAAGTGTTCATCATTATTATTTGGCGCACTTTGGGGTATTTATTATTTTATTAAGATATTGAGAGATAGAATCACCACTTTCCTAAGTTGAGGAGGGTATAACTGTTTCGAATCCCAGAAAAGGCAAAGATTAAAGACTGCATAGTATTGGCATAAAAAAGATATAATTAATGGCAAAATCGAATTCATTTAACAAAAGAGATTTAGAAAAGAAAAAAGAGTTAAAAAAACAAGAAAAGCTAAAACGCAAAGAAGAGCGCAAGGCTAATGCTGGTAGTGGATCATTTGAAGATATGATAGCTTATGTTGACGAAAATGGCGTTATTACCAGTACACCTCCTGACCCTGAAAACAAACAGGAAATTAATATTGAAGACATTGCTGTTTCTACTCCAAAGAAAGAGGATGTGATAGAAGAAACTGTATTTAAAGGACAGGTAGAGCACTTTAACCAGGAAAAAGGATTTGGTTTCATTAAACGAACAGGAAGTATGGAAAAGTATTTTTTCCATATAAGTAATGCCCCTGCTTCAATTGCAAAAGGAAATATGGTTACATTTGAGCTGGAACGTGATGTCAGAGGCATTAGTGCCGTGAAAATCGCTCTTGACAAATAAGAATAACCAATAACAATAATAGTAATAAAGATGAACATTTACGTATCAAATTTAAGCTACAACACTACAAGTGAGAGCTTACAAGAATTATTTGCAGGATTAGGTGAAGTTACTTCAGCTAATATTATCAATGACAGAGAAACTGGAAGATCTCGCGGTTTTGGCTTTGTTGAAATGCCAAACGACGAAGAAGGTCAAAAAGCAATCTCTGAATTGAATGAAACAGAGTTTGAAGGAAAGACAATCAACGTAACCGTTGCTCGCCCAAAAACAGAAAGAAGCAACAGTGGCTACAACAATCGTGGCGGAAACGGAGGCGGATATAATAGAAGACGCTTCTAAACTGAAATATTTTTATATAAAACGGGAAGGCAGTTATGTTTTCCCGTTTTTTGTTTGTTCATTCTTCTGTCTGACTGGGTGTACAATCTCACATCTGTAGAATTCACGCCTACTATTTTAATTGCCCAATTGAATAATTAATTAAACCCGGCCTGGTTTTTTAATTTCCCCTAGAGATATTTATCAGCTTTTGTACAAAAGAATGCAATCTTTTGTACAAGCATACATAAATGTAATTCCGGTAAAAATAAAAATATAACGGGAAGTTATAAAATATCCGTCCGGCTTTTCAGATTAAAGTCTATCTAAAAACCCACCTATACTCATATACAGGTGCGCTCATAAAGGGCTTTAACAGAAGTTTCTTTCCATTCTTTGGATACAAAATCATAAATTCTGGCATTATAAATTACCTTAAAATGATCTTTATCCAATCGTTCCAGTTCTGTAACCTGCACTTCTGGTGTATCTCCAAGTTTCTCTTTCAATACTACATTGTCATTCTCATCCAGATCATAAAAATAGAACGATAAATCGTGTGCATACATTGACAGACTAGAATAAGTTATGTACTGGTACGGCAAATTTAATAATAGTAATTTAATGCTTGTACTCTGACCCTCCGTAGGGCGCACTTCTGCACAACTGCTTATCTGATTAAAGTCATACATTGGCAGGGGAGTATAATCAGGATCTCTCGGATTCACCAAATAATAAGGTTCAGTCATTTCATTATACAAGTTAGAAGATTGTAATCCATCGTTATTAAGATCTACGCTAATATCAGCCTTCAAGGACGTAATTTTATAAGACCCAGTAAAATCGTTAACACAAATTACTTCCTCTTGTTTATCACCACAAGAATAAAAACCTATAACACAGATGGCTAGCATAATCCATGCTCCATATCTTTTTCTCTTCATTATTAAATCAACTTTAGTTCTACATATTCATAAATATATCGAAATGCAAATATATGAATATTTTATAACAAAAGGCATCTAATTTACAAAAAATATGACAGAGTCATAGTGCTAGACTGCTAGATTACCGCTAGACTTTCAAGAAGAAGTCTAGCGGCTACAATATGTTTATAATCAAACGATTAAACACTCTCCGCTAGACTGCAAGACTTTTTCACATTTTTAATTTTTCTGAGCGAAAATAGTGATGCATTCATCTTAGAATTTATGTGGTACCTATTGATCTATCAATTCATGAATTTCATCGATATGAAGATATAAATGGTCTAAGTAACCTTCAATCATATCTTTTAAGGTGACCTTAGTTCCTTCAAAATCACACCAATAACTCTCTAATTTAGTTTGATCGACAGATTTTATAACTTGAATAATGTGAAGATTAAAAAACTTCCATAATCCAATTAAGTGATTCCAGTCAGCATGCTGATATTCCTGAAGAGCTATCCACAAATCGTTATCCTGAAGATAATCAGGGAAGCAAAGCAAATGTTTGCAATATTGCAATCTAATCATTCGTTGATGGTTATTTGATGCAGAATCAATTAAATGACCAAGAATCTGCTTTATTGTTCTATTTTGCTTGTTGCGTCGGGAAGTGATAACATCTTCTTGTAAACCTCTCAGTAAGTGTTCTTCTGTTTCTATTACATTGGAAATACCATCTGTAATCTTTGAAAAATCAATAGTTGACATAACTTTCTAGCTTTTAGAATTTAAAACACACAGTAGTATAAGCATATCCCCAAAAGGAATATGCAAAAATAAGACTACTTATTTTTTTACGCTTGTAAAAAAATGACTATTCGAAAGACTCTGCAATAATTATCTTTTCTTTATAAGGTTTAATTTGCAATCTTTAGAGAAGAATGTAGAATAAGGTATTCTTGTTGACAAATACTGAGTGGGCGAACAGTTGGAGAATGCTTTAAAATCCTTAACCAGATGGGAATGGTCGTAATACCCACAAGTATAAGCCAATTGGGTAAGTTCTATATGTGGATTATTTTGCAATGTGTATAATGCTCGCTGAAAGCGAATAATTCTATAATACTCTTTCGGACTCATTCCTACTAAATCAGTGAAAACTCTTTTAAAATGCCGATAGCCCAGACAAGCATTTTGGGCAAGAGATTCTACGTCAACTTCAGGTTCGTTCACAATCAGCTGAATGGAACTTAATATTCTTTTGTAATTATAATCAATAGTTGAGAGTCGTTTTAGCAAGAAAGATTCAATCTGCTGAATGCATACAGAAGTCTGTGCTTCTTCGGAAATAAAGTTTTTCAGGTTATTCAATCCTGCATCTTCCAGATCTTCTACATCTATATACCGGTTATATAGTTCGTTCATTGGAGATGTAAAGAATGGAATCATTCCTAATGGCTGAAAAACAACTGCAATCATATCAATATCACCTTGAGAAATCAAGGTTCCTGCCGTTGATAATTGTCCGCGAATAAAATTTTTCGGTTGAGATCCTTTGAAATCAAAGCTCAGATTATTTCCTCGATGGAATACAAGGTGTATACAGCCCGATGGAATAGTCTGAATCTTAATTGGGTCTATTTCATCTGTCTTTAATGTCCAATAGTATTTAATATATGGAGTTAGTGAGAATGAAGGATATATTATAGCGCTACTTCTCATAATAATAATTTGAGTTCTATATCATAAATCTACCTATATTCAGAATTACAACAATAACCGAAAGTATCCCCAGGAGAAAAGCAATTAAACGATATCTTCTCTCCTCTTCCTTTCTTAATGCTATAATAGACAGTCCCATAGCAACCAAGCTGACGGCTATTACAATATAAAATTTAAAATAGAAGCCTACAAATTCGGTTAGTCCCAGCAAAAGTTGAGTCTTCCCATCTAATGCTAAATACCGGGCAGAGATATCTCTATTAATCTTTATTACAGCAATCAGCGAAATAACGCTTAATAGTATTGATAGTAAAGAGAATAGTCTGTTTTTTATAAATGATAGTTTAGTAAGATATTGCATATTCTAAATGATGTATCTATAATTCTAACGGCTGAAGATTAGTCTTTGATTTTGTAATGACAATCTTCTAAATGATCATTTACATACCCTACAGCTTGTAAATGCGCATAACAAATTGTTGTTCCAAAGAATTTGAATCCACGTTTTTTCATATCCTTGCTGATAACATCTGATAATTCAGTGGAGGCAGGAATCTGATCTAATGAAGTCCAATGGTTCATAATTGGTTTCCCTTCCGGCAAGAAGTTCGTTAGATAGTTACAAAAGCTGCCAAACTCTTTTTGAACTTCAATATAGCAGCGGGCATTGGATATGGTAGATGTTATCTTCAGTTTATTTCGGATAATGCCGGAATCCTGCATCAATCGGTCAACGTCTTCCGTTGTAAACTGAGCAACTTTCTGCACATCAAAATCGGCAAACGCTTTACGATAGTTCTCACGCTTTTTCAGGATAGTACTCCAGCTTAATCCTGCCTGAGAGCTTTCCAGAACAAGAAACTCAAACATCTTATGGTCGTCAGTAACTTCACGTCCCCACTCTTCATCATGATACTGCACATATAAAGGATCTGTGCCACACCATCCACACCGTTGTATTTCAATGCTTTGTTCCATTATCTTAAAAATTGATTGATGAGCGCAAATATACAATTAATTATAAGAAAATGGTTCTTTTGGAATAAATAGTCAGATAGCTACATTTTTATAATGTTAGCATTTCACCTTATTAAAGCTTGAATATTTATTGTACTTTTGCACTCCAATTTATTGAATGTGAACAGATGGGATTAGAAAAAGGTATTTTCAAAAGAACAGAGTTATTGCTAGGTAATGATATAATGGACAGAATTGCCGGCGCTCGTGTTATCATTTTTGGTGTTGGTGGCGTAGGTAGCTGGTGCGCAGAGAGTCTTGTAAGATCGGGAATTAAGAATTTAACGATTGTTGATTCCGACCGTATTTGCGTAACGAACATCAATCGTCAGTTAATGGCTACAACGAAAACGGTGGGACAAGTTAAAGTTGAAGCTTTGAAATCACGCCTTCTGGAAATTAATCCTACTGCTGAGATAAATGCATTACAGCAGATTTATAGTGCCGAAACATCCGACTCTTATCAATTGGAAAGCTATGACTACATTATAGATGCAATAGATAGCCTGGAAAATAAAGTCGACTTAATTCGTACGGCAACAAAAACAGATGCTACGTTCTTTTCATCAATGGGTGCTGCACTGAAAATGGATCCCCTGAAAATAAAAGTTGCCGAATTTTGGAAAGTAGCCGGTTGTCCTCTTGGTGCTGCTCTTCGCCGCAAAGTAAAAAAAGGAGAAAAGCTCTCGAAGAAGTTTCAATGTGTTTATAGTGAAGAATTGTTGGAAAACAAAGGAGGCAACTCTGCATGTGGTACAGCCAATTGTCTTTGCCCCAAAGCTGAAAAAGGACCGGGAGATCCTGGTTTAGTTAATCATGAATGGTGTAGTATGAAAGCACAGATAAACGGTACTTTAGCACATACTACTGCAATATTCGGATTTACACTGGCTGGATTAGTAATACAAGACATTTATAAAAAAGCAGAAGAATAAGATCAATATCAGTCTTTTTATTGTTTCTATTACAGGGTAATATCCATTTCTATTATAAAGAGGTTTCAAACCAATTTATTTTGCACTTTAATTATTGCGAAATAGCAATAAATAGTATATTTTTATACCCGAAACAGAACTAATTAAGACCTATGGATTCGAAAGATTCTTTTAGCTTCATCTACCAATTAGTATTCCTGAATGTAAAGGATAGAGATCACTTTATCCCAACTCTTTAATGCCTTATTTTAAAAAATTGAATTGCCGGTTATCATAACTATTAATGATAGCTGGCTTGAGTTGCTATTATCTTTTCCAAAACACAAAAAATACATTTATGGAATTACCATTTGCTGAATCATGGAAGATTAAAATGATTGAACCTATCAGAAAGAGTACCCGCGAAGAACGTGAACAATGGATGAAGGAGGCTCACTATAATGTTTTTCAACTTAACGCTGACCAGGTATATATTGATTTGCTCACAGATTCCGGCACCGGAGCGATGAGCGACAGACAATGGTCGGCAATGATGCTGGGCGATGAAAGTTATGCGGGAGCATCTTCTTTTTATAATATGAAAGATACCATAACCCGAATTACAGGATTTGAATATGTACTACCCACGCATCAGGGAAGAGCTGCAGAGAATGTTTTATTCTCCTGCCTGATAAAAGAGGGGGATGTTTGTCCCGGAAACTCACATTTTGATACCACCAAGGGACATATTGAAATGAGAAAGGCTTTTGCTGTTGATTGTACAATTGATGAAGCAAAAGATACTCAGCTGGAAATACCTTTCAAAGGGAATGTAGATATCAACAAGCTGGAAGCTGTTCTTAAGAAGGATGGCTACAGGGTGCCGTTTATCATTATGACTTGTACAAATAACACTTCCGGTGGTCAGCCGGTTTCTATGCAGAATCTTCGGGAAACAAAAGCTTTGGCTGATAAATATGGCAAAAAGGTGATTATTGACTCGGCTCGTTTTGCCGAAAATGCTTATTTCATCAAAACCCGTGAAGAGGGATATGCCGGAAAGAGCATTAAGGAGATTTGCCGGGAGATGTTCTCTTACGCCGATGGAATGACAATGAGTGCGAAGAAGGATGCAATTGTTAATATGGGTGGTTTTATTGCAACGAACGTGCAGGAGTGGTACGATGCTGCCAAGGTTAAGAATATAATCTTTGAAGGTTATATTACTTACGGTGGAATGAACGGACGAGACATGAATGCTCTGGCTGTGGGGCTTGATGAGAATACTGAATTCGAGAATCTGGAAACTCGCATCAGGCAGGTGGAATATCTGGGCAAGAAACTTGATGAATATAGTATTCCTTACCAACGTCCGGCTGGCGGACATGCAATCTTTGTAGATGCTCCCAAAGTGTTAACTCATGTTCCGAAAGAGCAATTTCCTGCTCAGACATTAGCTGTGGAACTTTACCTGGAAGCAGGTATCCGTGGTTGCGAAATTGGCTACATTCTGGCGGACAGAGATCCGGTTACCCGGAAAAACCGCTTCAACGGACTTGACTTACTGCGACTAGCTATTCCCCGGCGTGTTTATACGAATAATCACATGGATGTAGTAGCAGTGGCTCTTAAGAATGTTTTCGATCGAAGGGAATCAATCACCAAAGGAATGGAGATTGAATGGGAAGCTGAATTAATGAGACACTTTACTGTTAAGTTGAAAAGGGCTCAATAGAGAATATCTGACTTTATAATAAAAATAGCCGAGCGTATATTGAAATGAACCCAAAAGAAAAGAAAATAATTTCTGGGGTCAGATTATATGCGCCGGCTATTTTTAAAATACAACTATTGGCCTTAGCCTAATCTTTAGTTGTAATCTTTACGTTATCCCAAATAATATTATTAGCACCTGCAATATTCATTGCACTATTTTTTGTTTTAATCTGAGTATTCTTTACTATAAATCCGTCAACATCCGAGATTTCAACAAGTGCTTTTGAGGAAACATTGCAGTTTTCAATCACCACGTTAGAAATCTTTGTTTCAGGTATACCTATTGCACGAATAAACTTATCGCAGTTCTCTATTACAATATCCTTCATAAAAATATTCTTGTACGATGGAGTCAATGGAGTTATACTACGAACAGGCAAACGATCGGCCAGTTCTCCAACATACTCTCTTGAGCCAAGCATATCCCATTTAATAGCCGGACCCGGTATATTTAGACGAATACGTTCATAGTAAAGATTCTCTCCTCCTCCGCCACGGTTGCGTCGTGTTTTAAAGAGAATTCCATTCTTGGTACCATCAAACACGCAGTCGTGTACATACATATTCCTGATCATTCCCGCAGTTTCACTTCCGCAAGTTACTGATCCACCTCCCCGTTTAGCCAGGCAATAACGGATTATAATATTCTCGGATGGTTTATTAACCCGCAATCCATCTTCGCAACGGCCAGACTTCAGTGTAAAGCAATCATCACCACAATCAAGTGTACAATATTCTATCAGAATATTCTTTGAAGAGTCTATATCTATACCATCACTTCTGAATATACCTACACTGTTTACTGTAATGCCACGTATAATTACATTCTCGCAATACTGTGGTACCACATTCCAGAAAAGCGTTTTCTCAAAGGTTACTCCTTCAACAAAAACGTTTTTACAGTTCATCGGTGCAAAGAACATTGGAAGAAATACCGGCTTTCCATCCTTTCCATCGAAAATTCGCTTCTCAACCGGAGTTGATATGTATTTCTCGATTACCACACCTTCCATTTGCTTCTTAAAAATCTCACAATCACGTGAAGGGCCTACTAATTTTCCTTGTCCGGTTAATGCAATATTTGTAGCTCCGTTGGCATAGATAAATGCTCCTAACGAATATAGCTCTATACCTTCATTTCTTGTAAACACAACCGGTAAGCAGTCTTTTATATCACCACTAAAGTGGAGTTCGGCATCTTTCTCTAGATGCAGGTTTACATTACTCTTTAGAATTATGCGTCCGGTAAGCCATTGGCCGACAGGGACAACAACTGTGCCCCCACCTTTACTACTCAATTTATTTATTGCTTTCTGAATGATATTTGTGCAAAGCTTATTTTGTTGAGCCCCTACACTTTTTATATTAATTGTTCGATCAGGGAATTCAGGTTTTACCAACTTTGGCATTTCGAAAGGAGCTACAACTTGAGCAATTGTATCTGGTAGTTTTAATGCACCAACCTGGCTGCTTGTAGGCACTTCCTGACTAAACGCAGTTAACAAACTGGATATTAAAATTGCAAATACAAATATTTTCTTCATAACACTATATATTATTTGATTAAACGTCTTGCTTATGAATAACTCCGGGTAAAGACTAAAGAGCTACCCATATTACTAAGATTACCGCAAAAATAGTTCATTAACAGATTAACCATTGGGAATAATTATTCAAATAGTGGGAATCTGACGTAAAAGATAGTGCATTCAGACATATTTAGAAGCAATTTCGTTTTGGCATCTATAATTTACTCTGTATAGAAATTAAAAACCAGGTATTTATATCTGGCTCACTTAAAATGAGTACTTTTGTTATTATTAGTAATAATTTATTTCAGAATTTGAAAGAGACTGATAAAATAAGGATGTTTATAGGTTCTGTCATTGAGCTCAATGATGAAGAATGGTCTTTGCTAAATAATCATATTGAGATCAGGCATTTAAAGAAAAATGAGTTTTTCCTTAAAGAAGGAAACGTGTGCGACTCGATAGCCTTTATAAACTATGGTTTATTTATCTATTACAAAATACTGGATAATGCGGATGAAAAGACCACAGACTTTGCCGTTGAAGGGGAATGGATTACTAATAACCATAGCCGGTTAAACAATTCTCCGTCTCATCTCTACATCAAAGCCATTGAAGATTCTGAAGTATTGATAATTAAAAGCAAAGATCTGGAATACCTATATAAAAGAATGCCTAAACTTGAAAGGTTCGGGAGGATTCTCATGGAACAGGCATTCGTAAAGCTGGTTCAGCTTAGCATTGACTTGCAGATACTTCCTGCAAAAGAACGCTATGAAAAGTTACTAAAAAACTATCCGGAGATTTTCCAGAGGTTGCCTCTATATCACATAGCTAATTATCTGGGAATTGCTCCCAAATCGCTCAGCCGCATAAGAAATTCTTTTTGAGTAATAATGATTTGGTAACAAATGCGGAGTTATGGTTCTGTTATATCTCCTGATATTTGCATCAGAAAACAAAATTAGCAAATATCAAGATTATGAAAAGAATTACTTTATTACTGGCATGTTTATTATTTGTTGTCTCACAAATCTTTGCTCAAACCACTGCTGAGCAACAACCTGCCGAAACAAAACAAAAGAGTTTCGATGTAAACTATGAACGCCAAACTTTACAAATTGGGTGTTGTAAAGAAACAAAACAAAAAAGTTATGATGTAAACCAGGCATTTGAAGTTGAGAGTTTGTTCCCGATGTTTATAACTGGAGGATTTCATGTTGGAGTTGGTTACCGCTATAAAAAATTTCGTGTGAGAGCTAGTGTTATAAACGGAGGAAGTTACAACGCCGAAACTGCCGGAATAAATAATTCATCGTCAGAATTTAAAAGATACTACAAAACTTCTCCAGGTTTATTTTTAGGATACAATGTGTGGAAGAATCTCGAAATTTACACATACGCCGAACTGCATACTTTCGAAATTGAACAAAAAAGTACTGGCCTGAAGCAGGATCTTCATAGTACCGATTTAGGAGCAGGTATAGGATACCAGTTCTTTATCGGTCATTATTTATATATTCAGCCAGCAATGCATGTTTATCTTAGAGGTGACAAGCAGCTTGATTTCAGCGGAACAAAATACAACATTCCTAATGTAGACTTATCTCCTGTGGTTAGAATTGGAGCCAGACTTTGGAAAAAATAATTTTTTAATTGAATAAAATATCGAGTAGGAAGAAAGCGAAGATGTTTTCTTCCTACTTTAGTTTTCGGGCCTCTCACACCAATACGCATTAGACTAGTTAAGTAGATCTCCATTTTCCATATATGCATCCGAATCCAACCGTTGACGTAACCTACTCTTATATACATTTCAACACTCAAAAGAGATATTACAAGAGCAGAACTATTTCATAAGTATTATTTAAGCATTATTTATAAAATTCAATATCTTTACTATTTTTGATATACACATTTTTTAGAGACATATTCTGATAGGACATCCAGATAATAAATACGATAACATTTGTTTTACATGTTTTTTCTGCTGCATTTATTTTGAATATAAATAGTTAAATACTATTGCATGAATAATTTGAATATTCTATATTTGCACTCGAAATAATATAGACTACCAATGAAAATTAATACTTTATTGAGCATGTTTGCTCCAAAAGATGTTAAGTTTTTCCCCATGTTGGAAGAAACAGCTAGTGTCCTCTCCCAGTCTTCAACCTATCTTCAGGAACTTTTTTCTTGCGAAAATGCAGAGCACAGAAATGAACTGTGTAAACTTATTAAAGCTGAAGAAGTTAAAGGTGACAAAGTTACCGGGAGCATTATCCATGAATTAAACAACACATTCATTACTCCTTTTGACAGGGAAGATGTTCATGCCCTTGCCGACGTTATGGATGATGTTATTGACACAATTAACCGTTGTGCTCAGAAAGTACTACTTTATCAACCAAAAAGTTTCCCTCAACATACTATTACTTTGGTTGAAATTATCAAAAAAGGTAGCAACGAAATTCTGAATGCTGCTAATGAATTATCAAACATTAAAAAGACAGATCTTCGTCTTCGCGCACACTGCAAAGAAATTAAAAGATTAGAAGAAGAAGCAGACGTTGTCTATGAAGAAGCTATTATGAGCCTTTTCAAGGGAGCTACAAATGACAATTATAGCGCTGTAGAACTTATAAAACTAAAAGAGATAATTCAGGAACTTGAAAAAGCTGTAAATAAGATCAATAGTACAGGAAAAGTTATCACTACTATTCTTGTAAAATACGCCTGATAAAAAACAATTCATATGACATTACTTATTATTGTTATTGCATTAGGACTAATTTTTGACTTTATCAATGGTTTTCATGATGCAGCCAATTCTATTGCAACAATAGTTACCACCAGAGTTTTAACTCCTGTTCAGGCAGTTATATGGGCAGCAGTTTTTAATTTTATCGCATTTTTTGTTGCCAGATATCTTATCGGCGAATTTGGTATTGCCAATACAGTTGCAAAAACTGTGTTAGAAGAATATATAACTCTGCCTATTATCCTTTCAGGACTTATAGCTGCTATTTCATGGAATCTGCTAACATGGTGGTTAGGTATTCCTTCTTCCTCTTCCCACACCTTGATCGGAGGATTTGCAGGTGCTGCTATCAGTGGAGCTGGATTTCAAGCCATTCACACAGCTACTATCGTAAAAATTGCTTCATTTATTGTGCTGGCTCCTGTTATTGGTATGGTTATCTCTTCAGTTTTTACCATATTGGTTTTATGGATATTTAAAAACGTGAATGCCCGTACAGCCGAAAACTCATTCAGAAAATTGCAGTTGTTTTCTTCCGGCTTATTTAGTTTGGGACATGGCATGAACGATTCTCAGAAAGTTATGGGTATCATTGCTACAGCTATGATTGCATACTATCAAAAAGGATCTGTAGATACAATGCCTGACTGGATTCCATTATCTTGCTTCGCCGCAATCGGTTTAGGAACAATGGTTGGAGGATGGCGCATTGTAAAAACAATGGGAAGCAAAATCACTAAAGTTACTGCTTTAGAAGGTGTTTGTGCTGAAACTGCAGGTGCTATGACTTTGTTTATTACTGAAATCCTAAAAATTCCAGTAAGTACAACACATACCATCACAGGTTCTATCATGGGTGTAGGAGCTGTTAAAAGATTATCTGCGGTGCGTTGGGGAGTTACCATAAACCTTTTATGGGCATGGGTTCTGACAATTCCTGTTAGTGCAGTTCTAGGTGGAATCATTTACTTAATTGTAAGTCTTTTCGGATTAAAATAACAAATTCCACATAAATGAGTATAGAACTTGGGAAATTTAACGTACTTGAGGTCGTAAAAACAGTCGATTTTGGTGTTTACCTCGATGGTGAAGAAGAAGGAGAAATCTTACTTCCTACCCGTTACGTACCGGAAGAGTGTAATATTGGCGATTTCCTGAATGTCTTTCTTTATTTGGATAATGAAGAACGACTAATAGCTACCACCTTAACTCCTTTGGTTCAGGTAGGAGAATTTGCTTGTCTGGAAGTATCCTGGGTAAACGAATTCGGGGCTTTCCTTAACTGGGGATTAATGAAGGATCTTTTTGTTCCTTTCCGGGAGCAGAAAATGAAAATGCTGGTAGGCAAAAAATATGTAATTCATGCACATATTGACGAAGATAGTTATCGGATTGTTGGATCTGCAAAAGTCGATAGATATCTATCGAAAGAACTCCCTGATTATCAACCAAATGATGAAGTCTCCATTCTTATCTGGCAAAAAACGGATCTTGGCTTTAAGGCCATTGTCGAGAATGAGTTCAGTGGTTTACTATATGACAGCGAGATTTTCCAGCATTTACAAACCGGAATGCAACTTAAAGCTTTCGTAAAGCAAGTGAGGGAAGATGGAAAAATAGATCTTATGCTTCAGAAACCAGGATTTGAAAAGATTGATGATTTCTCTGATAAATTATTATCTTATATAAAGGAAAATGGTGGAAGTATTCAGCTGAATGACAAGAGTCCTGCTGAAGATATATACGATACTTTTGAAGTGAGCAAAAAGACATTTAAAAAGGCTGTTGGAGATCTGTACAAAAAGAGATTAATTGTCATTGAAGCCAACGGAATCCGCTTAGCTAAAGACTAAAAAAATAAATAGGGAAATCCCTAAATACATATCGGGAATATCATTAGGGCGAGGAGTTTCCTCGCCCTATTTTTGTTGCATTAAAAGAACCATAAAACTGTTGAGTTATGAAAAAGATTATATTTACCTTAATTGCCATCGGTATGGTTTCCATGAGTACCATGAGCATGGCTGCTATGAGTTTGAATAAGGTTCGACAAGAGACTCGCTTCCTGACAGATAAAATGGCTTATGAGCTGGATCTTTCAACGGATCAATACAATGATACTTATGAAATCAATTATGATTTCATCTATAACGTACGTTATATCATGGATGATGTAATCTTTGGATATGACTGGGCTTTGGACAAATATTATGAATATCTTGATATTCGTAATGATGACCTTCGCTGGGTCCTTGAAGACTGGCAATACGAACAATTCCTTAATACAGAATATTTCTACAGTCCAATTATCTCTGAAGGGAATTCATGGAGACTTAGTATATATCTGACATATACTAATCCGTATTTATTCTACTTCGGAAAACCTTATCACTACTGGGACTACAGTGGCAGCCACTTCCGCAACCACTTTAACAATCACAGTTTCTACTCAGGCAGATATCACCACAATGTTTATAGAGGCGATTTCCGGGTTAAAGAAAGAAATGTATTCATAAACAATCGTCGTTCTGATTTTGGCAGAGATGATTCCAGAAACAGATCATCAGAAGACAGAAGTAGAAAATCTTCATCAAGAACATTTAATGACGATCTTTACAATACCGATCGCAGCTCTGGTTCATCAAGAAGCAGGACTCCATCAGGTGATATAAGACCTTCTGGCAGAGGTAACAATAGAGTGATTGAAATCCCTTCTTCTGACAGAAATAAAGATAACTCCGGCAGCGGTGTAAACAGAAGCAGAGATAATAATACTAACAGAGACAGAAATACTGTAAGACCTCCTAGAAACGAAGGCTATAATCCAGGTAGCAGTTCATCTGAATCCAGCCGAAGTTCATACGGTTCTTCTGACAGAAGCAATAATAGTAGCCGGGAATCAGGCAACAATAACAGTAGTAACGAGGTTCGTTCATCAGGTAATAGTGACAGAAGTTCATCTTATAGCCGTTCTTCTTCAAGCAATTCAGATAGAAGTTCATCCTACAGCCAACCAACTATTACTCCTTCTGAAAGAAGTAGCAGTGTTTCTAGAGGTTCTGTAACACGTTCTTCTAATAACTCAGACAGAAGTTCATCCTACAGTCAACCAACTATTACTCCTTCTGAAAGAAGCAGCAGTGTTTCCAGAGGTTCTGTAACACGTTCTTCTGATAACTCAGACAGAAGTTCATCCTACAGCCGACCAACTATCACTCCTTCTGAAAGAAGCAGTAGCGTTTCCAGAGGTTCCAGCAGTAGTAGTAGTAGTAGTGTCAGTGTAAGAAGTTCTTCCCCAGAAAGAAGTTCTGGTAGTAACAGTGAAAGCCGTTCATCTGGTTCCTCCAGAAGCACCGGCAGAACAAGATAATAGTTTCAATATATAGTTTAACTAAACAATTTCTTCATAAAAGGCAGTCACTGAGAAGTGGTTGCCTTTTATTCGTTATTAGTTTCCTTGGGCAGGACAGAACAGAATCTTATGGTTCTATTTGGGTTGCTTTTATTCGTTATTCACTTCTTCGGGGGGTAGAATCACCGTAACAGAATCTACAGGTGCAGGAAAGTTATTAACTGATGCACCGGTGAGTTTAACCACAGGGAGTATTTTGGCAGCTTCTTCCTCTGTAATCAGTCCTTTTCGGCTCAAACGATTGGCTATTAGTCGGAAATAACTTCCCAGCCAAGGTTTAAGCTGCATATTCTCATCAAAAGAACTGCGGAAATGCTTCGGCTTCGGTATAATGGATGCCATAAAAATAGCCTCTTCGGGAGTCAGTTGTGACGGTTCCTTATCAAAATAGAAGTGAGATGCCTCACGCGCTCCATAAATAAGCGGTCCCCACTCTGCTATATTGAGGTAAACTTCATACATACGGTGCTTTGAGGTTATGCCTTTATTTTCAATAAGCCACACAATCATTGCCTCTTCAAGCTTTCTAAGAAGGTTTTTATTCCTGTTCAGAAAAACATTCTTAACCAATTGCATGGAAATGGTACTTCCACCGCGGGCAAACTTCTTACGTTTTAGATCGTAAATAAGTGCTTTTCTCATTGCATCCAAGCGAAATCCCCGATGAGCGAAGAAGGATCCGTCTTCAGATTGCATAACGGCCGTTTGAAGTAGCGGTGAAATACTATCGAGCGGACAGAATCCCGGATTCTCGGGACCAACTATGAAAGTACGAACAGGTACTCCGTTTTCGTAAGCGGTATAGAGAAAAGAGCCGTTCATTTTGGCCAGGTTTTCTTTTCCGTAACCAAGTATACTAAAGCCGTGACTTTTTAGATCTGATTCCAGTTTCAGTGCATTCAGATTATTGAAATCAATATCCAGTAAGAAGTGGTAAGAGAGTTTTCCGCTTGTTCTTATTCCTTCCACACTACTGAACAATCCTTTGGGTAAAGAAGAGAATAGATCGTCGGCATCAAACGGAGGTTTATCTACAGCCATTGTTATATGCCATTTTTCTTTCTTCTGAACCTTTATATAGGGATGGAATTGTAGTTTGTTAAACTGGATAACTGTTGCACTATCTAACTCAAAAAAATCTTTTCCGACATTGATTTTATAATTGAAACTTCCTCTATCCAAATTTACTACCTCAGGAGAAAGAGCTGCATGATAAAGTTGCAATCCACAGACTTCGGCTTTACCAGATAAAGCAATCTCGCCTCCTCTAAGTTCTGTTTCCGTTAACCGATAGGCCAATGTATCAAATGCCACTTCGGCACCGTAATATTTATTCAGATAAGGAAGTAACACTTTTCCTCTTTTCTTTGAATAAAGCTCGGCCTCAACGGTTTTTTCATTATTATTGAGGCGTCCTCTACTCATCCAGTGATGTTCGGCATTATCTGCTTTAACTATAATCTCGGTTACAAAACGATTGTCTGATATATGAAGCATAGGAATCTGCACTTCTGTATAGTCGCTATCACGCCGATAACTCATAACCAAATCCCTCATATCACCATTTTCGGGCAACATACCGAAAGACATATCTAAGATATCAGAAACTTTACGAGCATAATCTCTTTTATCTTCCTTCGTTTCATTCTTTTTATCTTTCTTAAAAAGAAAATCGTAATTGGAGATAGAGTCTTTCTTTATAAAGCTAATGTGAAGTTCGTCTGTTATAACTCTTTTTACCTCAGCATTTAAAGTAAGCATTTTCCAAAGACTAAGGTCTATCTTTGCCGAATGGAGTGTTAAGAGTGTATCTCTTTCATTAGGAACCACAGAGAACTTTTCGATCTCTATTTCACTGATTCCGGGCATGTGAAGGCGGGCGTAACTGATGTTTAGTCCGTATTTCTTTTCTAATTTGTCAAATTTCCCTTTTGCATAGTAATTCAAAAGAGCGTCTCTACCGATGTATACAGCTATCAGTGCCACAACAATCAAGGCTAGTGCAGACAGAATCACTATTTTTGTTTTATGTCCCATACTAAATACAATTCATTTGTATAGTTTGCTTTTGCGGTGCAAAAGTAGATATTTCTATTGTAACTTGTTCATTTTTTTAAAAGAAATAGAGAATCAGTTAAATGATAAACCGGAGTTAAATCAAAAGATGCTGAGAGTTTAGCAAATAGCAGGTGGGACTTTTTAAAAACTGACTACCTATTATATAAAAAAGTCTACACCTTTAATGTGTAAAGAGTAGGCCTTTATATATTTTAGTGTAGTCCTTTCTATAAACATATAACGGGAAATTACCTTAACAAAGGCGGGCTATTGGATTAACAGTTTAGAGACCAGAGCTTTCTTCCCGTTGAAAGCCCGAACCAGATAGAATCCTTTCTGCAAGGAAGCTGCAGGAAGCAAGAAATATTGGCCGGGATTAGGGTTTACAGACGAGAATACAAGCTGACCACTTACAGTGAGCAACTCTACCCTATCTATTTGCGCAGCACAAAGCGTTACGTATCCTTGAGAAGGATCGCCATATATCTGAAGTTTTTCAGTTTTATCAACTTCAGAATCCTTGATACCTGTACTATAAGTACCCAGACTAACGCCGGCCAGGATAGGATCATGGTCGGAACAACGGTAAGGATCGGCTGAATAAAAGGTAGTATTGTTATAATCAAAATAACTGGGTTCGTCTGCATTAATATGCCATGGACGTGCTCCGGTTACCTGCTGACTAAGAGTGGTGGTAGCCAATGAATGATCAAGGTATCCCACTGCCCCGTTATATACATAACTATAATCTGATGGAGAATAACGTTTCAACTGATTAACAAGTCCATTATTTGTATATACTTTTATAGGGTCTTCCATGGAGTAGGCATTCATATCTCCCACTACCAGTACATCGGGATCGGCATAATAACTTGTAAGCGTATTGAGTGTATTAACAACCAATTGAGCTTGATTCTTTCTCTGATAGTTATAGCTTCCCTGTCCATCGCCAATATCTGCATTATTTCCGGTTCCGGAGCCGGACTTTGACTTAAGATGATTCACTGAAATAATCAAACGTTCTCCATTGCTTTTCAAGTCAAAAGCCTGAGCTATCTGTCGAAGTTGATAACCAGAAACGCCAAACTTATAAATTGATTTATATGGAATTACTTTTGTCTTATTATAAATAAAAATATTTTTTGTAAAAGTAGTATCGTGATAATCATTATCGGCTACATAATCATAATTAACAGATGAAGTAACTTCATTTAAGCCATTCACCAAATCGGTTACAGAGGTATTTCCCTGCCCCACTTCGCAAAGAGCATAAACGTCGGCATCCAATCCCTTGAGGGCAGCCAGAATCTTCGTTCGTTGTCGGTCAAACTCAGCCAGGTTATCTGCACCATATCCTTTTCCCCATAACGAACTTTTCGCTATATAATATTCCACATTAAAACTTGCAACTTTTAAATTGCAGGCACCAACATCACCGGGAGAAAAAGTTCGTTCATTTCCTGAAAACACGGGTTGTACAGTAGGTGTTATTGAATAAACTCCATTGCTATAATACAAAGTACCTTGCAATCCGGTTACTTTACTTCCTGTTCGTAGAGTTTTATTGCTATCGGTATAAGTAAAAGAGGAGCTATTGAGGGTGAGCTTATGCTGTTCATTCAAGGTAGCAATATTATTTGCATCAACGCCCGGAAGGGCTACCTCGGTAGGAGAATAAAGCACATCGGGAGAAAGAGTAATATTTCCCGATGTGCTAGTATAATACGTTTTTGTAACCGTGAGCGGAAAGGTAAAAACCACCTCTTGTCCGTTCAACGTTGGTTTCAAATCATTTGTAAATGACTTAATCTCAGTCTGAGAATATGCAGACAAACAAATTGAAAGTCCACAGCATATTCCCAGGAATAATAATACTTTTCTTTTCATAACTATCTTTCGCTCAATTATAAGAGGGCAACAAAGATAGCAAATCTATTTACTGAGTAAGCGAAAGTCCTTTATAAAAATCCAATATTTTTGCACGGAATAAATAATCATATTTTGCCTGTATCTGGTCTGATGAAGCCTTCATTAAATTCACTTTCACCTGACTAAATTCTACAGAAGTTGCTTTTCCGTTTTCATACTTCTCACGCATCAGTTTAAAAGAAGCCTCGCTAGCCTCAACAGCAGTCTTACCAGAATTATATTTAGCCAATGCAGCTACAGCACTATAATACGCCTGCTGAATCTCTTTATAAAGGCTTTTCTTTGATTCTTCTACTTGAAGAGCCTGAGTACTGTAATTTAAACGGGCAGTTTTAACCTTGTTGCGTGTGTCATGCCTGTCGAAAATTGGAATGCTTAATAAAAAACCGATATATTGATTGAAATTATCATTCAATTGCCTACCAAGGCCACGACTGGTAGCACCCGACGCTGTATAATATCCGGTGCCTAATGATCCTTTAAAAGAAATCGTTGGATAATAAGCACCCTGCGCAATCTTAATGTTCTTGTCCATTCCCTGTAAACGATACTGGGCAGCCAACACTGCCGGCTTATTAACGATGGACTGAGCATAAATATCCTCCGGTGTACTCAATGCCTGAAAATCGGGTTCTATTTCAGGAGAAACAACAGAAAATCCCTCTGGAGTTCGAAGTTCCAACAGTTGTGTCAGTTCAAGAATAGCCAGTTTGCGGTTATTCTCCGCCTGCACAGCTGCAAGTTCATCTTGAGCCAGAGTTGCTTTTGCCTCATAAACCTGAGCTGTAGATGCTTTACCTACTTCTTCCAAACGACTCATTCTGTCTAACTGTTCCCTACTCAGATTAATCTGTTCCTTAGCAACTTTACACAACTCTTCATTAAATAAAACCTGAAGGAAAGCAGAAGTCACATTTACACTGATATCTTCTTTCGCTTTATTCAAATCCTCAGTAGCTGCTTTCAGATTGAGTTTACTTAATTCAATATTATTGGATATCTGAAAGCCTGTAAAAATTGGAACATTGACGTCAATGCCTAAACTACTGTTAGTACTGTTATTTGCATAAGAATTATCAGCAGAAGAAATTGCGCGTCCAAACCTAAAATCCTGAGACATACTTCCGGTTACATTAGGAAGTTTCTGGTTCTTAGCTGTATTAAGAGCAACCTTCTGCTGCTCGTTTGCTATTTCTTGCTTTTGAATCTGGATATTATGCTTCAATGCATATTCCACACAATCCTTAAGCGACCAGCTTTGTTGAGCAAAGCTGCCTCCTGAAACAAGCAATACAGCAATTAGAATTATATACTTTTTCATAGACTTACTTTTTATTTTCTTCAGCATCAGGCTTCTTATCCTCAATAACTGCACCACGCACTTTATCCTTAGCTGTAATTCCACTCTTTATCTCTATTTTTATACCATCACTAACGCCTAGTTTTATCTGACGTCTTTCAAATGTTTGTTTCGGTTTCTCTGTTTTCAGAACATATACAAAAGTTGAATCGCCAGAGAACTCAACAGTACTTTCGGGAACAGATAATACCTTTGATACTTTTTCAAGAACTATCTCTGCATTCGCGCTATATCCCGAACGTATATTCACATTGGATGGAGCATTTATGGCTGCTTTAATTTCAAACAGATTAGCACCGTTTTCAGTAACCCCTTTCGGAGATATATATTCAAGCTTAGCATCAAATTTAAGATTCTGCAATGCACCGATTGTTAACTTGATAGGCATGCCTTCTCTGATACGACCTACTTCTGTTTCGTCAATCTTTCCTTTGAATAAAAGATCTTTCATATTAGCAACAGTCGCAATTGTTGTTCCGTCGTTAAATGTATTACTCATAATAACTGAGTTACCTTTCTTGATTGGAACATCTAGAATTAATCCATCAATTGTAGAACGTATCATCGTATTACTGTATGTAGCAGAATTTTTAGTTATACCATCTTTCACAATATCAAGATTATCTTTTGATGAAGAAAGTTCTTCTTTAGCTGTTTTCATAGAAACTTCGCTCTTTTCGAACTCTTCTTTACTTATAAGCTTGTCCTTATATAACTTTTTCTGGCGATCGAATTCCTGCAAAGATTGTTTGTAGTTAATGTCTGCAACACGAACACGGCTTTCTGCAGAATTTAATTGTCCCAATTCTGGGATGACTTTTACCTTAGCAATCACTTCACCTTTCTTGACCATTTCGCCGGCTTCTTTATAAACTTCTTCAACAATACCTGAGATTTGAGGTTTAATAAGAATTTCGTCGCGAGGCTCTACTTTACCTGTAGCCACGGTACTTTTTTCAATATCTGCTACCTTTGGAGTTATTACTTCATAAACAATTTCCTTTGGTTGAGATTTAACATAAAGGAAAGCGAAAGTGGCAATAAATATAGCAGCAATAACTACTATCATAAAGATTCTTAAGTACTTTTTCATATACGTATTATTTGTATTGTTATTATCATTTTATTATTCATCACGCATTGCATCTACAGGTTTTATAGACATTGCCCTGTAGGCCGGCGCCATACCCGCCATTATTCCCAAAGAGAGTAGCAGCAATGCCATACCAATAGCAGTCCAGAAAGAAACCTGGAAGTGAGCTTCAGTGCCACTGGCGGTAACACCAACCTCGGCAACCTGAAGAATAAGCACTGCAAAAGATATTCCGGTTAATCCGGCTATACTAGTCAACACCATACTTTCAGAAAGTATCTGTCTCATAATATCTTGCGGACGTGCACCAATTGCACGACGAATTCCTATTTCAACTGTTCTTTCACGAACTGTAACCATCATAATGTTACTTACACCAATAGCTCCAGCCAATAATGTTCCCAATCCAACAAGCCATACAAGTGTACGGATACCTGTGAATAGACTATCTATCATCTTAAACATCTCTTCCATATTCAGCACCATTACAGCCTGAGGATCGGAAGGTGAAATTAAGTGGTTATACTTTATCAGTTCCTGAATTTTAGGTTCCAAAGCACTTACAGCAGTTCCATGCTTAGCAGTCAAACAAATAATGTGAACTGTCTTTCCGTAATTATAAGCTTGCTGCATTGTAGTAAACGGAATATTTATCATTTCCTCACTGGAACCACCAATATTTATATTACTAACTCCGGAACAAACACCCACAACCTGATAATAGATTCCATCCACACGAATATATTCTCCACAAGGATTTTCTCCTTTCTTGAAAAGAGTTTCATAAATACGTTTTCCGATGGTACAAATTTTACGTTGTTCGCTCATATCAACATCGTTTATGAAACGCCCAAACATCATTGTCTGTTTTTCTATTTTATCATAATCCGGACGTGTCCCTCTAGCTGTAAATGTTCCTTTTTTATCTCCACGTACTACGGCAGATCCCCATTTGAAAAGACAGGGAGAAATATCTTCTATTTCATGAATACGAGTCTTGAGCACTTCTACATCATGGTTTTCCAAGTCCCACTTACGTCCTTTACGGAAACCTTTGTAGGGTTCACTAGTTTGCTGACTAATTATAAAACAGGAGTTTGTGGCAAATCCGGCAAAATTTCTGCTCATCATTTGCTGTAATCCATTTCCTCCGCCAATAAGAGCCACCAGCATAAATATTCCCCAAAATATACCGAAAGCAGTTAATACACTACGAGTTTTGTTTCGGGTAATGGTTATCAGGATTTCCTCCCAGCGATCTATATCTATTATACTCATAATTATTCTGCTCTTAATGCTTCAATTGGTCTTATCTTAACAGCTTTACGTGCCGGGAAGAATCCCGCAAAAGTTCCGGCAATAATCAAAGTTAATGTAGCTTTTATTGCCACACTAAGATCTACAGTAGGATCTTTGTACACAGTCATTTGCATATCTCCCATGCCAAAGGTTTTTGCTCCTTCAACAGCATTCATATACTCTGTAACTCCAATTCCTGCTACCATCCCAATATATCCGAAAATCGTTGTTATTAATATACTTTCAAGAATAATGAGCCATAATACCGATGCCGGAGAAGCACCTAACGCCTTTCTTATTCCAATTTCCCGAGTACGTTCTTTTACCGTTATAAGCATGATATTACTTACACCAACAATACCGCTAAGCAAAGTAAATATACCAATTATCCAAACAGCTGTTGTCAGAATATTCTTCGCAGTCATCTGTTGCAAGTATTGGGTAAAACGGTTCCAGATATACATTGCATTCATATCTGTAGGATCAAAACGGTGCGAAGCTCCAAGTGCTTTACGGTATTCCAATTCAAAATCCTTATTCGCTTTTTCAGTATTCAGTCCACGAGTAGTAAATATGATATTATTTAATGTATCCGCTTTATTATATATTGTCTGTGCAGCAGTAAAAGGAATATATGCCGCCCGGGAGTCTTGATTTCCTTTATCTCTGTAAACTCCCACAACCCGATAAATTACTCCATCTGCATTTACAAACTTACCTATAGCACTTTCTTTACGAAAAAGAACATCCCTTGTTTTATAATGAATCACAATAACCTTTCTGCTTTGATCTATGTCCATATCATTAATAAAACGGCCACCGTTCTGATCAAGTTTACAAGGTTCTATCTCTGTATAAGAAGGGTGCACTCCGGTTAGATCTAAGGATACATACTGATCTTTATAAGAAAGATTAACGCCTTCTTTTTTAACTGTAGCGCCTGCAGTAATAACATTATCACTGAATTTATTTTTAGTGATATTTATGTCCTTATTATTAAAGCTGATCCTTCTACCAGATTCAAGACCATCATAAGTTTTATCAGTCCATCCCGGAAATATCTTAATGGAATTCTTAGCCATATCCGAAGATGATTCTTCAAAAGCATGTATTATACCATTTCCCCATCCTAACAAAACAATCAGCATAAAGATTCCCCATGAAACGGAAAATCCGGTAAGCACGGTCCGCAACTTATTTTGCTTAATTGTGCTTAATATTTCCTGCCATATATCAAGTCCTATTCTCATGGTTTATTTCATCATTTTCCCATTACCAAATGGAGATAGATTATGATTTGAATTATCTTCTACAGACTCAATAAGACCATCTTTTATATGGATAATCTTATTCGTCCTATTTGCTACACCCGATTCGTGAGTAACCACAACAAGCGTCATTCCAAGATCATTTACGTCTTTTAATATCTGCATAACCTCATCAGATGTTTTACTATCCAAAGCACCAGTCGGCTCGTCTGCCAAAATAATTTGCGGCTGAGATATTAATGCACGTGCAATAGCCACACGCTGCTTTTGACCACCGGATAATTCATTAGGCATATGATGTGCCCAATCTTTCAAACCCAGTTTATCCAGATATTCCATTGCAAGAATATTTCTCTTCTTACGGCTCACATTCTGATAAAAAAGTGGCAATGCAACATTCTCCATTGCATTTTTGAAAGAAATCAGATTAAAAGACTGAAAAATAAAACCAATCATCCGGTTACGATACTCGGCAGCACGGGTTTCACTCAGTTTTTTCATCAGAACATCATTGAGATAATAATTCCCCGTATCATAATTATCTAAAATACCGAGAATATTAAGCAGGGTTGATTTACCGGAACCTGAAGCTCCCATAATAGAAACAAACTCCCCACGCTCTATGTCCAGATTTATACCTTTAAGAACGTGAAGAGGAGCTCCGTTGTGATAAGTCTTGTTAATGTCTTCTAAATGTATCATTTTTAAGATGTTTAATCTACGTTTTTTGTATTAGACGCAAGAGTAGTACTAAAAGTTGCAGTTCAACAAAAGAAAATTAAAAAAATATTTTGTAAAATCAATCAACTTTGCGTAATTTGTAGATTAGTTATTAACCCTTTAAACAAAAAAATAATGATCTCAGGTATGGAAAAGCCCTACGTTGTAGGCATTGATATAGGTGGAACTAATTCCGTTTTTGGCATTGTAGATGCACGTGGTACTATCTTGTGCAGCGACTCTGTTAAGACTCAAGCCTATGATAAAGTCGAAGATTACGTTGATGCTGTTTGTGCAAAACTACTTCCTCTTATTGAATCAGAAGGTGGAGTTGAAAAAGTAAAAGGTATCGGAGTTGGAGCTCCAAATGGAAACTATTATAGTGGAACTATCGAGTTTGCTCCTAATCTTCCTTGGAAAGGCGTTATTCATTTGGCAGAATTGTTTGAACAAAGAATTGGTATTCCTACTGCTTTAACAAACGATGCTAATGCAGCTGCTATTGGAGAAATGACTTATGGTGCAGCTCGCGGAATGAAAGATTTTATCATGATTACCCTTGGAACCGGAGTTGGTAGCGGAATTGTTATTAACGGACAGATGGTTTATGGACATGATGGCTTTGCCGGTGAACTTGGACACACTATCATTCGCCGTGAAAATGGTAGAATGTGTGGTTGCGGACGTAAAGGATGTTTGGAAACTTATTGTTCTGCAACAGGTGTAGCCCGTACAGCTCGTGAGTTTTTAATTGCTCGTTCAGACCAAAGTTTATTGCGTAATATTCCTGCTGAAGAAATTTCATCAAAAGATGTATTTGATGCTGCAGAAAAAGGTGATAAGTTAGCTCAGGAAATTTTTGAATTTACTGGCCACCTATTAGGTGAAGCATTAGCTGATTTTGTTGCTTTCTCAAGCCCTGAAGCTATCGTTTTATTTGGTGGACTCGCTAAATCCGGCGATTACATCATGAAACCTGTTGAAAAAGCTCTTAATGATAATGTTTTGAATATATTTAAAGGAAAGGCTAAACTTCTTGTTTCAGAACTTAAAGATTCTGATGCTGCTGTTCTTGGAGCAAGTGCTCTTGGTTGGGAGGTTAAGGATTTAAAATAATAAAGAATTATCTTTCATAGAAAAAGAGGTATAGTTCATTAAAGACTATACCTCTTTTCTGTTATATATAGAATACTTCTTACTATTCGCCTTCCAATATTTGCATAGTATCTGAAGCAATCATAAACTCTTCATCAGTAGGAATTATAAGAACCTTCACTTTTGAGTCAGGTTTACTGATAATCACTTCTTCACCACGAACTTTGTTGTTTAATTCTTCATTCAAAGAAATTCCCATAAATTCAAGTCCACGGCAAGCGCCTGAACGACATGATGCCTGGTTTTCACCAACACCACCTGTAAATACAATGATGTCAACACCACCCAAAGCAGCTGCATAAGCACCAATGTACTTCTTAATGCGGTAAAAATACATCTCTTCAGCAAGAATTGCACGTTCATTACCTGCTTCATAAGCAGCCTCTAGTTCGCGCATATCGCTGGAAATTCCGGATACTCCTAAAACGCCACTATGTTTATTTAGTAATGTAGAGATTGAAGCGGTACCAATCATTTCTTTATCCATGATATAAGAAACAACTCCGGCATCAATATCTCCGGCACGAGTTCCCATCAATAAACCTTCTACAGGAGTAAATCCCATTGAAGTATCCATAGATTTACCATCTTTAATAGCAGCTACAGATCCACCGTTACCTATGTGACAAGTAATTATACGTTGTCCTTCCTGAGAAATACCAAGGAAGTCACATACACGTTTTGAAACATAACGGTGACTAGTTCCATGGAAACCATAACGACGGATACCATATTTCTTATAAAGCTGATAAGGAATACCATACATATAAGCATAATCAGGCATGGTCTGGTGGAAAGCTGTATCAAAGACAGCAATCTGAGGTGCATTTGGCATTAAATCCGAAACAGCACGGATACCTTTCAAGTTAGGCGGATTGTGAAGTGGAGCGATATCTATACACTCTACAATCTTTTCAATAACCTGATCGTTAATCAAAACAGATTTATTAAATTTTTCACCTCCATGCACAACTCTGTGGCCCACGGCATTGATCTCATCCAGAGACTTGATACAACCATATTTTTCACTGACTAAAACGCCGAGAATATATTCAATACCTGCTGTATGTTCCAATATTTCTCCTTCTAACATAACCTTATCTCCACTAGGAAGGGTAAGCTTAAGGAAGGAACCTTTTAATCCAATTTTTTCTATTCCACCCTGCGCCATCACTTCTTTAGTGTCCATATTGAACAACTTATACTTGATGGATGAACTACCGCAGTTGAGTACTAATATCTTCATAGTTTTTACTTTTACTCGTTCTCACTAATTATACGGTTCCCTTCTTGGTCGTAAGCATAGAAACCCATGCCTGTACTTACTCCCCAACGTTTAGCACGATTTAATCGAAGCAATAATGGAGATGGCTTATATTTCAAAGAACCAAATTCTTTGTAAAGATCTTCCATCTGAGGAACTATTTTCTCAATCCCCATTTGGTCGGCCATGCAAAATACACCTTGTCTTTGTCCCAAACCAAACTTAATGATTGAATCAATCTCAATAGGAGTTGTTAAACCTTCCTGAAGAATAGCGCAAGCTTCATTCAACAACATGAAGAATAAACGGTTGCAAACCAATCCTGCAGATTCTTCAACTGTTACATAATCATAGCTAATCAGTTTTGCAAACTGGCATACCTTATTATAACAATCATCCGAAGTATAAAGTCCGCGAACTATTTCCATAACACGGCTCTGTGGTTGCATCATAACAAAATGTAAACATACACAACGCTCTTTATGTTCAAGTTCAGAGGCCAATTCGGTGATAACCACAGAAGAAGCATTCGATGCTATAATAGCATCTTCACTTAGTACTGCTTCCAGATTTTTAAAGATCTCCTTACGGTGATTAAGGCTTCTTTCGCCATTTTCATCATAGCGTACGGCTTCTATCACGAAATCACAGCCTTTGAACGCATCAAAAGTCAATGAGCTCTTAACACGTCCAAGAATAGATTTCTTTTCAGTCTGAGTAAGTCCCCAGGTAGCAATACGCATATCAAGTTCGCCGGCAATTCTGTCAAATGCCTTTTGAATCTTATCATCGTTTACTTCCAGGAATACAACTTCAATACCTGCGGTAGCAGCTATAGTAGCTATTTTAGAGCCTTCTTTTCCACATCCTACAATACCAATCTTTGAAAACAACGTTTTCTTACGATCTTTGGAACTTAATCCATAGCTCTCAATTGGTTCTTTTATCATTTCTGCCATAACTGAATTCTTTTATTTTTTCTTTGCCCCAATAGCTTGAATAGCTGTAATTGCAATCATTCTATAAATATCCTGAACTGAGCAACCGCGAGAAAGGTCATTTACCGGAGCAGCCATACCCTGAAGAACTGGACCTACAGCTTCTGCACCACCTAAACGTTGAACAAGTTTATAAGCAATGTTTCCAACTTCAAGAGATGGGAAAACTAATGTATTTGCTTGTCCGGCAATTGCACTACCCGGAGCTTTGCTACTACCTATAGAAGGTACTAGAGCTGCATCAGCCTGTAGTTCACCATCTATTTGCATTTCTGGATCTAATTCTTTTGCAAGACGAGTAGCTTCAGCAACTTTATCAACCATTTCATGTTTTGCACTTCCTTTAGTTGAGAAGCTCAACATAGCAACTTTTGGTTCTACGTTTGCAAGCACACGAGCAGTTCTGCCTGTAGCAACTGCAATTTGTGCAAGTTCTTCAGCTGTTGGATTTGGTAAAACAGCAACATCGGCAATCACTAAAAGACCATCTTTACCGTATTCCTTAGCTTTAGTAATCAACAACATACCACCAGAAACGACACTGATACCAGGAGCTGTCTTAATAATCTGCAAAGCAGGACGAAGTACATTACCAGTTGTATTCTGAGCACCGGCTAATTGGCCGTCTGCATCGCCATTCTTAATGATAAGGCATCCTAAATACAATGGATCAAGAACCAGCTTACGTGCCTCCTCGATTGTCATTCCTTTCTTCTTACGAAGTTCGCAAAGCAATTCAGCATATTGCTCTTTCTTTGAATGATTTGCCGGATCAACAATTGTTGCTTTGTCAATGTTCTTAAGACCCCATTGAGCCGCCAGACCATTAATTTCTTCTGGGTTACCAATAAGAATAATGTCTGCAACTCCATCAGCCAAAACCTGATCAGCAGCTTTCAAAGTGCGTTCTTCTGTTCCTTCAGGAAGAACAATACGCTGACGATCAGCTTTCGCCCGCGCAATAATTTCATTAATTAAATCCATGATTGAATAATATATTTATATGTTCTGATATCGGAGCAATCTACTTTCACTTTGCAAAATTACATATAATTGCAATATCAACATTACAAAATAGCAGATAAATTAATCAATCAAAGCACTAAAGTTGCATACTTTAACATTAAAAAGAATAAAAAAGGCATTTAAGTTGATTAAACTTCAATACCTGTAAACTTTTTCAATAGATAGCCAATAAAGAAACTAATTGAAGCAACCCCAAAACTCAATAATGCCATTTCCATAAATCGCTTTTTAAAGCTCTCACTTTTGGCTACAGAATAATAATAATTAAAAATCGCAATTATCATTAATGCGGCAACAAGCATAATTCCAAGTGCAAGCAAAACATTGGAACATATTATAAAAGGTAGAACCAAAGCAACTACTGTAACAACATAAGCAAAACCTGTATAGACGGCAGCCTTAACAGGATGTTTGTCATTGCTATCTTCTGATTTTGTAGAAAGATATTCGGATGAAGCCATAGAAAGAGCAGCAGCAATACCGGTAATACTTCCGGTTAGCGCTATAAGCTTGGAATCGCTTAAAGCAAGTGTAAATCCAGCTAATGCACCGGTAAACTCTACCAGGGCGTCATTTAATCCAAGTACTACCGAACCCATATATTCCAACCGTTCTTCATTAATAAGACCAATAAGTTTCTTCTCGTGCTCTTCTTCCTCACGACCTAGACGAAGTAATTCCGGGAAACTTGCATAACGATCATAATTTTTGTGAGCATTTGATTCGCCAGACTCCATCAATTTTAAAGCAAAAGTCAATCCAAATAAACGAGCTAACCAATAGTATTTGAATATCTTCCATCGGTCAGGGATAGGATTTTCTTTTGTATACTTCTGAAAGACTTTTCCATGAGCAACCTCATCTGCAGCTATATTCAAAAGAATTTCCTTGTTTGAACTATCTTTTTCAATAGAAGCCAGACGGGAATAAACAAGGCTCTCTGTTATTTCATTTCGTTGAAAACGAATAAATTCTTTTTTTATTTTTCCATCAATATCCATTGTATTCGAGTTGAGTTTTATTCTATAAACAAAAATACAAATTTAATCTGCATTTCAGCACAATAAAGAAACTAAAAAAAAGATAAGAAGAGACTCAATTTCAATTATAATGCGAGAGTTACATAAGTTCTCTAAACATAAAACTAGCTTTAAAAAATCCTGGTTATTTTAAAAATAAGTCTCCTCAAAAAACTTTTTTTTGCAAATTGATCTAGCAATCTAGCAGTAGGCATATAACTATCTGATAATAAACACAAAAAGGGTGCTAGATCAATTTAATTTAATCTAGCGGTGATCTAGCGATCTAGCGCTAATTCACAACTCTAACTTTTTATCTAAGCCATGGCGAAGTTTCTTTTCTTCTAGGTGTTTTTAATTAACTGGTATAATCTTTTAGTGCTCTTGTACAAAAGAATACATTCTCTTGTACAGAACAATTAATTCATTTGTACAGAAGAAATATTTCTTTTGTACAAGAATGCAAATTAAATTCTAGTGACTTAAAAAAATAATCGAAGATCTGTTTTAGTTTGGTATCTTCTGATTAGTATTAATGCAGTAGTAGTATTCAATCAAAGATTTATACATCTAAAAAAAATAGAACCCCGGGAGAGTGAAATTCATTGCTCGCTTAACAACCACTACTTTATAAAATCCCTAACCATTGCTCATTTATAGTATTCCCGGGGAGTTCTATATTTTGAATTACGAAACAAATTTCGGGAATAAAATGAGAAATTGATAAAAAACAGGGTAACAAAATGAAAATTATAATTAACTATTAACCAGACCATTAGCAAGAAAACACTAGCTTTCACGGTAACAATTGAAGTTACGTAATGCCAAATAATGCATTATTTAGAACTTTTCAAGAAAATGATCAAGAGTTATATCTCTATCAAGGATTCCCATTTTTTCTTTTTTAATTCTGTACTTAGTTGTTTTTACACTCTGAGGGGTAATACAAAAAATATTTGCTAAGTCATTACGTGCAACTTTAATTTTAACCAAACAACAAAGATGAATTTCCTGTAGTGTTAAATTTGGATATTCTCTTTTTAAACGATCAGTAAAATGATCATAAGCCACATCAAGATTTCTTATAAGCTCATCCCAGTCACGATCAGTTAGAGATATCCTTACTACATCATCTGACAACGAGTCTTTATTTTTGGTATTAATCAGTCCTAATGAAGGTATTTTATTTAGTTTATTAAGCTTCTTAAAAAAGTCTTCCCGAAGTTGCGACTCTTTCTCTCTCATCTTAATCAACTTATTTTCTTGTTCCAACAACATTCTGCTTTTTTCTAATAATTCTTTCTTATTCCGACTTCTATAAATAAAGAAGGAGCCAGACAATAGAAGCAATAAAATAAAGGATAAAAGCCCCCAATGATAAAAAGCGATCGTTTGTTCTTTCTTCTCCAAAAGTAATCTTTGAATCTGTTCTTTTGATTTTCCATGCTGATATATATTCTGAGCTTCAATAACAGCAGCTGTCTTCGTTTGATTTTCTATAGTGTCTCTATACTTATTAAAAGTATTCATTAGCAAAAAAGCCTTTTTAGAATCTCCTTTAGCATAATATGCTTCAGCTAGCCCATTGTAACTTGATGCACGGGTATACAAGTTGGGGCTGTGTAGTGTTGTATTATAATAATAAATTGCAGAATCATATTTCTCCATTTTCAAATAGCTATGCGCTTTAACCACAAAGCTATAAAGTGATTCTTCATAAGATGGCTTTAAAGTTAATGCTATATCTACAACTCTAATAGCCTGTTTATAATTCCCTAAATTATTATAAACTCCTCCTATCTCGTTAAAAATAACAATATGAGCTCTTGAATCCAACTTTGGAATAAAGTTGAATGCCATATAATAATTTATTAAAGCGCTGTCATTTTTACCGTGACCTGAATATGAAATAGCAAGATTTCTTAATGCATAAACCACATAAGAATTATCATTTAACAATTTTGAAAAAGAAAGTGCCTTCTTCTGCATTTTTATGGCAGAATCATACAAGGACTCATTTATATAAAGATCACCTAAATAATAATAGATAAGATATAGCAATTTATAATCTTTACTATAAGAAGCAAAATCTGCAGCTTTTAAAAAAAACTCCATTGCAAGTTTTGAATTCTTCATATCAGCATTCACTTGTCCAGCATAAAAATAAGCTTCAGCTTTTTTAGTAGAATCCCCATTACTAATATAATAATCTAATGCAATACTGATAAGCGAATCCGAAACAATAGGAATAGAATTTTTAAAAAGCACTTTTGTCATAAGCAGACAATATCGAGCATTATCAGATTTATCCAAAGCAGCAGAATTAACTTTGCGCAATAAGATTAAAGTACTATCAGGATATTTATCAATAAGGGTTTCTGCCCGCATCAGTATTTCAGAGGAAGAGCGATTAGGACGGCAAGAAAAAAGCGTACTAAACAGAAGTAACAGAAAACAGAAAAACAAGATAGGATGTTTCATTATCATATTTCATAATAAACAATCCACAAATTTAAAAAAATTATCCAAAATACATCCTAAATCCCATTTTTAATAAAATAACTATTGCTTAGTAATTTTCCAGGTAAAGATATCCTTACCTATTTGAATATTCATAAGATATCTCCCATTTGGCATAAAAAGTACATCAATAGAAGTTTTAGATTGTGTAACGTGATTCATTTGTAACAAAGCACCTTCTAAAGAGAATAGATAAACTGTAGCTTTAATATTCCTAGACATTCCGGTTATTTCAATCAGCAATGAATTATTCTCAGAACGAGGATATACTTTAACATCATGCCCTTGAAATAAAGTAGCATTAGGTTTTACTTCATTGATTATAATCGATTCTTTTCGCATCCCTTCATTAACAAGATGAACCGTATCCATGCAAATCATAGCCGGCTTACGGAATATATGGTTCCCTAAATTGCTGTAACAACTATACATATTATCTATATTATATTGCATGTTAGCTAAATTAATATCCAAACTAAAACTAATATTTATAAAAGCCGCTGACTTTTTCACAAAAGTCAGCGCTTAAAACTGAGTGTCAATAACTATCTAATTAATCAATCGATTAAATTGATTTCTATTATAAATCAAATTCTCCAAACCATTTCTTGCTCCCACTATTAATCTCAATATAGTATGTATCAGATCCTGATCCTGCTAAAGAAATTGGAAGAATTGTTCCGGCTTGAGCATTCAATGTATTTTCATATACTACTTCACCCAAAGAGTTTTCAATAGTAACAGTTGAGTTCCCTAAATTTGAAGAAAAACTTAGAGTTACCAAATCGACATCAATGGTTGCAGCTATAGGAATAACGGTTTCTCCAACAGATGTTGGTCTTACACTTTTATCTCGACCTGCTTGTAAATTGATTAAATTTGAGTCATAAGTTTCGGCATACAAAGATGACACCAAAAAGAGTGAGCAACACAGTGCAATGAATAATGACTTTTTCATAATGCTTATTTTTTTATATTATTTAAATTCGGTTTTTAAAATTGCTTGATACAAAATTAAGGAATAAAGAATGATTAATCAAAAAAAACGTTGGACATATTAATTATTAATTAATCATTTATAATACAGCATATTAAATACTATTCCAACAATAATTTGAGACTCTAATATTGGACAAATTAAAAAAACAGAGATTAAATACACTAAAAATCACCCAAAAATTGATCGAGCGATCGTCCGTCTTCTATTCTCATTTTATTTTTCTTTATGCGCTCTTTTCTTTTTGAAATAGCATCCTTAGTTAGATTGTAGACAGAGGACAACGTGTTTAAACCTAATTTCATTTTTATCAAGCAGCAGAAGAGAATTTCATCTTTTTTAAGCTCAGGAAAGGATTTAGCTAGGCGGACAGAAAAATGATCGAAAGCTGCATCTGTATTCTTAACGATTGCCTCCCAATCTTCTTGAGTTAATCTGATGTATCCCTCTTTGCCTTCCTGAATAGAAAGAAATGGGAAAGTTATATTATTAAGTCTGCTAAAAAAGTCAGTGCGGAGTTCCATCTCTTTTTCTAGCAACTCCTTTTCTTTTCGAATTCTTACCAGCTCACTCTCTTGCAATCTGGCTTTTGCAATTTGAGATTCTTCTTTTTCTTTCTGAACTACTAATTCTAGTTCACGAGTCTGTCTTTCTTTACGGCTTCTATATAACAACAGGATACTAGCCAACAAAGACAAAATACCTAAAGAGATAGCACTAATTAAATAGAGAACCATCTTTTGCTGATTCTTTTCCAATGTGAGATATTGTATTTTCTCAACAGATTTTTTATGCTGATAAATATTTTGCATTTTGATAATCATATCAGCATGCAATTTACTTTCAATAGAATCTCTAAAATTTATATAAAAATCATTATAAAACAAAGCCCTGTTTATATCTCCACGATTCCTTTCTAATTTAGATAGTTTGTTATAACTTTCTGTTTTTGTATAAAGATCTAAGCTATATGTCGTTTTACTATAAAAATAAGAAGCTGAATCATATTGATGCATATTAGAATAGATTTCTGCCTTAACAAAATAGTTATATAACAGTTTTGAACTATCCTGGTTTATACTAATAGCTCTATTTACAGCATTAAGAGCACGAGAGTAATCTTTTAAATGATTATACTGAATCCCCATTTCATTAAGCAAAGTGGAAAGAGTGCTTACATCCGACTTTGGCAAAAGATTAAAAGCCTTAAAATAATACAATAAAGCATTGCGATGTTCTTTTTTACCTGAATATGCGAAAGCAATACTTCTAAGAGCATAGGCCATATAGCCTTTATTATTAAGAAGTTGCGAATAATAAAAGGCCTGACGATTCGATTTCAAAGCAGAATCAAAAAGTCCCTCATTTAAATAAAGATCTCCTAAATAATAATAAATCAAATATCTTAATTTATAATCTTTGCTATCCTCAGAGAAATCCGCAGCTTTTAGAAAATACTCCATTGCTTGCTTTGCATTCTGCATATCCTGATTAACTCTACCAGTATAAAAATAAGTTTTCGCTTTGGTATCAAGATCTTTCTTATCATTAAAGTATTCAACGGCAACGCTTATCAACGAATCTGATGTCAACGGCAAACCATTTTTGTCTCTCGCCTGAGTCATAAGTAGACAATAACGTGCATATTCTCCAGTAGTTAAGTCTTTTGGAGTTATTTTATTCAGAAAAATTAAAGCGCTGTCAGGGTGTTGTTCCAACAAAGATTCTGCATGCTCCAAATAATAATCCGACTGCCGATCTGGACGGCAGGAAGAGAGGATGCAAACTATAAATAATATAAAAACGATATACTGAATGATGCTTCTCATATCATGATTTCACTAGTTTGGCAAATTTAACCATTAATATTAAAATCAAAAAGAATTCGGCGTTTATAATTAGCTATTTTTAGAAACAGGAACAAATATTTAAAGTAAATACAATAACGCATCAATCTTTATCATAACAAATTTAAAAGTTTTTGAAAAGAATATCAATAAACATTATATGTCATATTAATCATTTATGATACTTTTTTCGTTATTTGAGCAATTAATACCTAATTTTGCATCAGTTTTTAATAGGATACATTATGATACGTCAGTGCTTTATTTTGTTTGGTTGCCTGGCATTAGGTGAATTAACCGTCTATCTCACAGAGATAAAACTCCCATCAAGTATAATTGGGATGTTGTTACTTACACTTTTTCTAAAACTAGGCTGGGTAAAATTGAAATGGGTAAAAGGAATGTCTGATTTCCTGGTTGCTAATTTAGGATTCTTTTTTGTACCTCCCGGGGTTGCTTTAATGCTTTACTTTGATATTATATCAGCTCAATTCTGGCCGATTGCCATTGCATCAATAATCAGTACTATTCTGGTACTTGTAGTCACAGGATGGGTTCACCAATTAATGAGAAAAATCAAATGAATTATTTAGAAAACCCCTTATTTCTTTTAGCAATAACATTTGGAATCTATTTCTTTTCCAAATATATTCAGCAGAAGACTGGTTGGGTTTTGCTCAACCCCATATTAATTACAATTGCTGCATTAATTCTATTCTTAAAGTTGTGCAGCATCAGTTACGAAACATATCATTTGGGTGGTCAATTTATTGAATTCTGGCTAAAACCAGCAGTTGTAGCACTTGGAGTCCCTTTATATCTCCAACTGGAAAAAATAAAAAAACAACTTTGGCCTATTTTATTCTCGCAACTAGCCGGCTGCATAATCGGAGTGATCTCGGTAGTTTTAATTGCTAAGTTACTAGGTGGCAGTAAAGAAGTCATTTTGTCGCTTGCTGCCAAATCTGTCACAACTCCAATTGCTATGGAAGTGACAAAAACAATTGGGGGAATACCATCATTAACCGCTGCAGTAGTGGTATGCGTTGGATTATTCGGAGCTATATTCGGATTTCAAATATTGGCTCTTTTAAAAATAGAAAGTCCCATAGCACAAGGGCTTTCAATGGGAACCGCTGCCCATGCCGTTGGCACATCAACTGCTATGGACGTAAGCGGTAAGTATGGTGCATATGCAAGTTTAGGGCTTACTTTAAACGGCATTTTCACAGCACTTTTCACTCCTACAATATTGAGATTGTTAGACTTATTATAAAATGGCAAATAATTTGTTAGTGATATAATATGATAAAATTCAAAGATATAACACTAGAAGATAAAGAGGCTATTACCTCTATTACAATGAATAGCGAACGAAAGAATTGCGATCTTTCGTTCGCTAATTTATGTAGCTGGCGATTTATGTATGATACTAAGTTTGCCATTGTTGACGGATTCTTGTTATTCAAATTCTACATGAATAACCAGCTAGCCTATATGATGCCGGTTGGCGAAGGAGATTTAAAAAAGATACTTGAGGCTATTATAGATGATGCCGCAAGTGAGGGAAAATCTTTTTTGATGTATGGCGTTTGCAATAACATGAAAGATGAAATAGAAAAACTAATGCCTGCCAAGTTCGACTTTTCATCAAACAGAGATTATGTAGATTACATTTATCTCCGCACCGACTTAGCCGAATTAAAAGGGAAAAAATTTCAACCGAAACGAAATCATGCAAATAAGTTCTATAAAACATATACTGATTATGAATATGTGCCTATTACAGCCGATCGAATAAGTGAATGTTTGCGGTTGGAAGAAGAATGGTGCAAGGCTAACGACTGTGAGCAACAAAATGGATTAGGCAATGAACGTAAATCTCTGACTTATGCATTAAATCACTTTGACGAATTAGGTTTAACCGGAGGTATACTTTACGTTAACGGCAAAATTGCAGCATTTACTTTTGGGATGCCTATTAATTATGAAACATTTGGAGTTCACGTAGAGAAAGCTGACACGCAGATTGAAGGAGCATATAATGTTATCAATCAAGAATTCGCCAAATATATACCGGAACAGTTTGTTTACTTGAACCGAGAGGAAGATTTAGGCATAGAAGGATTGAGAAAAGCTAAGTTATCTTATCAGCCAACCATCCTTTTAGAAAAGAATATAGCCCGATTAAAAGGTTAAAAATGCAATGAAAGAGGAAGTCAAGAAGCTATGGAATCTTTGTTTCGGAGATGACGAAGCATTTACTGAACTGTATTTTTCTAAAAGATACAGTGACGAGGTAAATCTTTCTATTGAGGAAAATGGGAACGTTATTTCGGCTTTGCAGCTCCTTCCTTATCCGATAACTTTCTGTGGGGAGATAATCTCTACCGGATACATATCCGGAGCTTGCACTCACCCCGATCACAGAGAAAAAGGAGCGATGAAAAGGCTCCTTTTGAAGTCATTTGCCCGAATGCAAGACAATGAAGTTCCTTTAACAACGCTCATTCCTGCAGAAGATTGGCTTTTTAGCTATTATTCAAAAATGGGGTATACTCCTATTTTCGAATATTCAAAAAAGACCTTTACAGTTGAAGAATTAAAACCTTCTTCTGAATTCACTGTATCTAAATATACTTCACAGTCTTTCTTAGAAGAGGAAGTTTACTCTTTCTTCGATGAAAACATAAAAAAGCGTCCATACTGCATACAACATTCTTATGATGATTTTCTAATTATCATGGAGGATCTGAAACTCGGAAATGGAGAATTACTTATAGCCACGTTAAAAGAAAAAATCAAAGGGCTTTTATTTTGTTATGCAAAAGAGAACACACTTCATGTACCCGAGCTATTCTTTGAGGACAATTCGGTAAGAGACACACTTCTGTTTTCTGCTGCAGAACAATTTCAAGTGAAAGACATATCTTGTATTATACCTCCAAACGATGAAATGGGGAATATTCTAGGAATGGCACGAATTATTGATGCAGAAAAGCTGCTGAAGATTTATGCGATTCATCATCCTGAACTTGAAGTCTCCTTTAATATAAGTGATGAGTCTATTGAAAAAAACAATGCTTTTTATTCGATAAAATCGGGCAAATTAGATATATCTGAAATAAATAAGGACTTCAAATCATTCAGTATTCAGGAGCTCACACAAGGTTTAATGGGATATAAAACAGAACTATTACCAAAAGAGCTTCAGATATTCGAGCGTCAGAAACCCTACATGAGCCTGATGCTAAACTAATCTTCTTTGGTTAATATACTCTCCAGCTCTTCTGCACTAAGTCTTAAATAGAATTGTCCATGATATGCAACCGAAATAAAGCCGGTTTCTTCGCTGACAATCACAGCATGAGCGTCCGTTATCTGTGAGATTCCCATTGCTGCACGATGGCGAAGCCCCAATTCTTTTGGGATATCCAGATTATGTGATACAGGTAGAATACAACCTGCAGCCTTAATACGCTTTTTACTGATTACCATTGCACCATCATGCAAAGGGCTGTTCTTGAAAAAAATATTCTCTATTAATCGTTGGTTTACATTTGCATCGATGACCTCGCCCGTACGAATAATTTCATAAAGAGGAACATTTTTTTCTACTACAATTAATGCACCAATTCGCTGTTTACTCATATTTAGGCATGCCAAAACAATAGGAACAATATCACTTTTATCCATTTGTTCTTTTTTGCTTCCAGAGAGAAACCTTGCCAGAATACTCGTTCGTTGATGCGAACCGAGAGTAAGCAAAAAATGCCTGATTTCATCCTGAAAAAGAACAATTAAAGCAAGCACACCCACACTTACCAGTTTATCAAAAATAGATCCCAGCAAACGCATTTCCAGAATCTGAGATACAACAAGCCATATAAGGATAAAAACAAGTATACCAATAAACACATTAATAGAACCTGACGCTTTCATCAGCTTATATGTGTAGTATAGCAAGAATGCTACTAACAGTATATCAATAAAGTCTTTTACTCCAAATTCTATAGGCATGCTACTATTCTTTATAGATTCTACATTTCTGAACAATCTTAACGGCTTGAACAGCCTCCTTTACATCGTGAACACGAATAATATCCGCACCTTTCATGAGTGCTATTGTATTGGCAACAGTTGTTCCATTTAATGCTTCAGTTGTAGGAATATCCAATAATTTGGTAATCATTGATTTCCGGGACAATCCAACGAGTATAGGGAGTTCAAATATTTTAAATTCTTCTAAATGACTAAGCAATTCATAATTATGATCCAACGTTTTTCCAAAACCAAAGCCGGGATCAAGTATAATATCATTCAGTCCTCTATCATGCAGCGTCTGTATCTTTTCAGAAAAATAAAGGAAGGTCTCCCTCATCAAATTATCATAATGAGGAGAATTCTGCATATTCTGAGGAGTGCCTTGCATGTGTTGCATGATATATGGAACCTGTAAACCTATAATGGTATCGAACATATTTTTATCCATTTCACCGCCTGAAATATCATTTATGATGGCAACTCCATATTCTTTCACGCAGACTTCGGCCACGCTTGCACGAAATGTATCAACAGAGATGATGGCATCAGGATGAACTTCATTCAAAATCTTCAATGCATATCGCAACCTGTTCAATTCTTCCTCGGGAGATATATCTACACAATTGGGGCGTGACGAGTAAGCTCCAATATCAATAATAGAAGCGCCTTCTTCCAAAATCTGTCGGGCACGGTCAGCAATAGCTTCATCTGTTTGCGTACGGCATCCTGAATAAAAAGAGTCGGGAGTTACATTAAGAACGCCCATCACTTGCGGAGTTGAAAGATCTAAAAGTCTTCCATTCACATTTATATATTTCGAAAGAGACTGACTTATCATTGTTGTTTATTACAATTTGTTTATGGCAAAAATACATAATATTTTTCATTCTTCTTTTTAAATCGTTATATCTTTTCCACAATAATAAGTTTATACTATCTGACATTACCTGATAAACTAATCATTTAATAAGGAAGTCTTTTGCAAAACATGTACATGTTCGCCGCCAATCATGTACATGTTTGAGTTCAATCTTGTACATGTTTGAGTAGAGAGCTGGTCAATAAATTACTAGTTCATCCTCAAGGCTATAATAGATTATAAGCAAAGAAAAAGTAAATTGAAGTATTTTTTATTGCTCGCACTTATTAATAACAATATTTTGTCTAATTTTGCATACAGAAATTTCCAAATATTATTGATATGACAATAGCTGCTCTTTACCAAATTTATCTGCAATACCCGGTTGTGACAACCGATAGTCGCAACTGCCCTGACGATTCTATTTTTTTCGCTCTGAAAGGCGACAATTTTAATGGTAATTCTTTTGCAAAAAAAGCTTTAGCAGAAGGCTGTGCTTATGCAGTTGTGGACGAAGCTGAATATGCTGATCCGGAAGATAAACATATTATATTAGTTGACGATTGTTTGAAAACTCTTCAGCAATTAGCCAATTATCACCGTAAGAAACTAGGAACTAAAGTTATAGGGATTACCGGAACCAACGGTAAAACAACGACTAAAGAACTGATAGCTGCTGTACTTTCCGAAGTTCATAATGTACTTTTTACTCAGGGAAATCTGAACAATCATATCGGAGTGCCAATTACTTTATTAAAACTCCGCGGTCATCATGATTTGGCTGTTATTGAAATGGGAGCCAATCACCCCGGTGAAATAAAGACTTTAGTTGATATTGCAGAACCTGATTATGGTATTATTACCAATGTGGGCAAGGCTCACTTGGAAGGATTTGGTTCTTTTGAAGGCGTAATTAAAACAAAAGGAGAACTTTACGATTTCTTGCGACAAAAAGAGAATTCAATTGTATTTATTCAGAATGAGAATCCTTTCCTGATGGATATTGCAGAAGGATTGAATCTTATCAATTACGGAACAACTGAGAATCTTTATGTGAACGGAAAAGTTACTTCATGCTCTCCGTACCTTGCTTTTGACTGGAAAGCGGGAAAAGATGGAAATATTCATCATATTCAAACCAAGTTAATTGGTGAATATAATTTTGATAATGCATTAGCAGCAGTTGCCATTGGACGCTTCTTTGGAGTTGAACCTGCCAAGATTGATCACGCATTAACAAACTATACACCTCAAAACAACCGCTCACAATTAAAAGAGACTGAGGACAACAAACTTATTATTGATGCTTACAATGCTAATCCTACAAGTATGATGGCAGCCTTGAAAAATTTCAAAAGAATGGAAGCTAAGCACAAGGTTGTTATCCTTGGAGATATGAAAGAATTAGGGGACACAAGCATTGAAGAGCACCAAAAAATAGTCGATTTCATCGATACTTGCGAGTTTGAAAAGGTTATTCTTGTGGGAGATCAGTTTGAACAGACAACTCACTCTTATGATTGCTTTACTAACATTTCGGATGTAGTAAAGGTTATCAAAGATGATAAACCTAAAGGATGCTATATTCTTATCAAAGGATCGAACAGTATGAAGATGGGACAAATTGTTGAAGACTTATAGCAGAGCAAACTTCTTATAAAAAGTATTTCGGCCTGACAAAGAGATATGCAATAACTCCTGCAAGAATAACGCCAACAGAATTAGCTGTAAAGTCCAGCCAATCGCCCCCTCTATACGAGGTGCAGTATTCTTGCAGGAGTTCAATACAACCACTAAATACTATTGGAAAAATTACAGCTCCTATAAAAATATGCATGAATTTAAAACAGCCTCGATGGCTTCTCATGTATTCAAGCCAAAAAACGCCGGACATACCAAAATACATGCAGACATGAATTAACTTATCAATATTAGAAATCTGATCTAAAGGAGTGCTTGGTGGCTTAAAAAATGACAGATAGACTACGGCCAGCATAATGAATATAGATAATGGATATTTCCGAATAAGATTTTTCATAATCAATTGATTTTGAAGACATGCAAAATTACAAAACATTTTATATTTATCATTACTCGGGAAAATAAATCTAACTAAAAACCCTCTAAGAAAAACGCAAGATGTGGAAAGACTTTTTCTACTTTACAAAGACAGAACGTATTGGATTCTATACACTTATCATTTTAATTTTTGTAGCACTACTAGTTTATTGGTTAGTTCCATATATTATTCCATCAGCACATATTAACGGTGAAATGGATGAAGAAGCATATAATAGATTTATCACATCAGTACATCAAAGAGAGAAAAACTGGGATTTCAATGACTATTACGTACATAGGAAAAAAGAAATAATTCTTGCCCCATTCGACCCTAATACAGCCGATTCTATTACATTCACCCGTTTAGGATTACCACCTTATATTGCAAGAAATATTCTTCGTTATAGAGCTAAAGGTGGGAAATTTCGGACTCCGGAATCTTTTGCCAAAGTTTATGGCCTTTCGCCCGACCAGTACAAATTGCTTGCACCATACATTTATATTGGCGATAAATATTTAAAGAAAATAGATTCTCTTCAGCAATTTTCAGCTAAAGCAGACCGCGACACACTGAAATTTTATAAATATCCAGAAGGGACAGTTATTAGTCTGGATGAAGCAGATACAACTGAACTCAAAAAAGTTCCTGGAATCGGGATTGGAACAGCCAAACGAATTATTGCTTACCGGGAGCTCTTAGGTGGTTTCTACAAGGTAAGTCAGCTACAAGAAATATCTCATATTTCGCCCGAACTAAACAAATGGTTTACTATTAGAAAAGAGCCAATCCATCGATTAAACTTAAACAAGTTTAGCATTGAGCGTTTGACGGCTCATCCTTATATCAACTTTTATCAGGCAAAAGTAATAACAGAATACAGAAAGAAAAAAGGAGCTATAAAAAGCCTTAGAGATTTATCTTTATATGAAGAATTCTGTTCAAAAGACTTTGAGCGGTTAGCCCCTTATATCTGTTTCTAAATAATCTGCCCGTCTATCATGTGAATGGTTCTGTCGGTAATCTTAGCTAGTCCTTCGTCATGAGTAACGATTACAAATGTTTGCTCAAACTTATCGCGAAGATCAAAGAACAGTTGATGCAGTTCGTCTTTGTTATGTGTATCCAGACTTCCGGATGGCTCATCTGCTAGAATCACAGACGGATTATTAACCAAGGCACGCGCAACAGCCACGCGTTGCTTCTCTCCTCCTGAAAGTTCGTTTGGTTTATGAGACGAGCGTTCTGTCAGTCCCATAAAGTTTAATATTTCTTTTGCCTTTTTTGTAGCTTCTTTAGTAGAAGTTCCAGCAATAAATGCAGGAATCATCACATTTTCAAGAGCTGTAAACTCAGGTAACAGCTGATGAAACTGAAAAACAAATCCTATATGCTTATTACGGAAAACAGCAAGATCTCTATCTTTCATACGGTTTATCTCCTGACCATTCATGTTAATCGTTCCCGCATCCGGTTTGTCCAAAGTTCCCATAATCTGAAGCAGAGTTGTTTTTCCGGCTCCACTTGGTCCAACAATACTTACTACCTCTCCTTTGGATATCTCAAGGTCAATTCCTTTTAAGACCTGCAAATCGCCAAAACTTTTTGTAATTCCTTCTAATTTTATCATCGTTTAAATTCGTTTTATTACGTATTCAGCCAGATAACACCCAAAAACGGCTGGCATATAACTTACAGTTCCAGTTGTAGACTTTTTATTCTGCTCGGTATCAGTTAAGAGAATAGCATTGGGATCAGCTTGTTCTGTACTGAAAACAACAGGCAGTTTCCGTTTCATTCCCATTTTTTGTAACCGCTTCCTAACAGCCTTACTTAATCCACAATGATAAGTATCCCAAAGATCGGCAAAACATACTTTAGTAATATCGCTTTTCGCTCCGGCTCCCATGCTGGAAACAATTTTTAGTTCACGCTTCATGGAATTAAATATCAAAAAGCACTTTGGACTAATCGTATCTATGGCATCCACTACAAAATCAAACTTTGCAGAGTCTAATAATTCGGGGATATTTTCATCCTTAAGATATATGGGATATATCGTGAGTTTTAAGTCGGGATTGATATCTTTCAATCTGGCAGCCACAACATCCGCTTTCAATTTTCCTATAGTGGAATTTAAAGCTGGTAGTTGACGATTAATATTCGACGGTTGAATAACATCAGCATCAACAATAGTCATTTGCCCCACACCTGCACGACAAATCATTTCTGCAGCATAAGCACCAACACCACCTAATCCAACAACCAATACATGAGCATTGCGCAAACGATTCATTTTATCTTCGCCCAGCAAAAGTTGTGTTCGCTGTTCTCTTTCTTCCATCAATTCTTCTTAAACCATTTATAAAACCACTGCCCCATTTTGTCATAATTCAAAGACTCATTATGACCACGAGGATCAGAGAATGTAACATTATCCTGAGGTTCTCCATACTGATCAGGATAAACAACCAACAAACTATTATTCGAAAAATATTTAGAGAGTTGTGATGGTAATCTTTCAAATGAAGTATTATAAGATATAGAGCCCTTGCGTGCGCTTATAATAACTAGCAGATGGTCGAAGTTAACCTGTCCGGTCAACAATAGTAAATCATCCCAATCAACTAATTCCGAGAACTCACTTCTCAAGCCTTTAAACTTCTTACTTATTAGAACTTTTAGGCGATCTAATGTCTCGGGATGTGCAAAGAAATGTACTCTACATCCCAACTGCTCTCCCATGCGACACAACTGATTTACCCATTTAGTAAATCCCGCTTCATATTCAGCCTTTTGAGGAACAGCTACAATAATCCGGCGAAGGGTATTAACAGGCATTAAACATTTTGCGATCATAATCTGACGATGAGTACCTTTCAGCAAGCTTTCTGCTGTTCCGCCCCAGAAAGAATCCACTAAGTTTATCTTGCGATGAAGACCTATCACCACATCAGAAACATTATATTCTTTAATTGTATGGATTATACCCGCAGCTATATTTAAATCATACCGACTTACAGTGTGCATCTCTACATCAGCGGCAGCAGATATCATTGCTGATTTCTCAAGATATTTCTCGCCTTGAGCCTGCTTTACTGTAGATCCATGATGATCATTTACAACATTTAGAGAAACCAATCCGTCTTTCCTTTTTGGACTTTTTATAATCAAAGCAAGATTCACAAGATTCACAATATTATCCGGATTAGATATTGGAATCAATATATTTTCTTCACCTTTTGTTTCTCCAACCTTTTCCTGTGCTTCATTACTGATCGCTATTTTCTTTGATGCACGTTCGGTTACAAAAGAACTGACAATAGTAGTTATTAGGATCATCAATATGGTTCCATTCAACACATCATCATTTAGCAAGCGCTCTCCATTATCCATAATAATATCATGCCCAATCAACACTGCAGCTAGTGATGCTGCCACTTTTGCACTACTCAATCCGAATATAATTCTTCTCTCGTTAGCGTTCATTCTATAAACTTTCTGAGTAATAAAGGCCGCAATCCACTTGCTTATTAAAGGAACTAAAGTCATAACAATTGCCACTTCAAATGCTTTGCCTTCCAAGAAGAAGCTTTTCACATCAATAATCATCCCCACTCCAATAAGGAAATAGGGTATAAAGAGGGCATTACCTACAAATTCCACATGATTCATTAGCGGAGAAACATGAGGAATCAAGCGATTGAATACTAATCCAACCAGGAATGCACCCAAGATTCCTTCCAATCCGGCTAATTCCATAATACCAGCACCGAGAAAAAGCATGGCAAGGACAAAAACAAACTGCATTACATTATCCTGATACCGACGGAAGAACCACCTGCCTATGCGAGGGAAGAAGAAAATAATCACAAAACAAGCCAAAGCTATTTTAGCAATAAGTAAGAACCAAAAAAGTTGATCTACTTCGCTTTTAAACATTCCGGCAATTATTACCAACACAAATAATGCAAGAATTACAGTTATTGCAGTTCCACCAACCGTAATATTTACGCTCTTTTGTCGGCTAAGTCCATAACGACTGATAATTGGATATGAGACCAAGGTATGTGAAGCAAACATACTAGCTAATAATATAGAAGTAACAATCCCATAATTCAATATTGTCATATTGCTAAATATTCCCAATACAGTTGGTATGGTAAAAGTTATTAAGCCAAAAACAAATGCTTTTTTCTTATTTTTCTTAAAATCAGCCATGTCCATTTCAAGACCGGCAAGGAACATTATATAATATAGGCCAACTTTCCCAAACAATTCAAAACTGCTATCACGCTCCAGAATATTAAAACCGTGTCCTCCAATTAATACTCCGGCCAGAATCATGCCGATTATATGTGGTATATGCAACCGGTCCAGTAATATTGGGGCAAAAAGGATAATTGCCAGTACTAAAAAGAAGATCCAGGTGGGGTCTGTTATGGGTAATTGTAAGCTAAAGTCAAACAAATACATAAGGTAGATATTATTAAATTCTTATTCCTCGCACAAAAAAACAAAAAAAAGAGGAGATTACAAAAAAGAGTTAGTAAAAAGAATAACACATGCCAATTTCTGATGATAAGAGCAATGCGCTTTATCTTACCACAGCAAAAGGAAGTTTATACTTTCTAATAGAGCCAGCTAAACTGTGCATCTCAACATACGCTATATATAAGCCTACCCGACAAGTACTTTTATCTTCTTGTCTTCCATCCCATTCAATCATTCCTTCAGCTGATAGTTCTAAATTTCTACCCAAAGAACAAACCTCACGACCTGAGGCTTCAAATATACTAATCTTAGCAATAGCCCCCTCTTCAGAAAGCAAATAGCGGATTTGTAATTTATTGCTTTCACTACTTTCTGGTGAAAATAAATTTTTCTCTAACCAAAACTCAGCATTTGTCTTATCATTTTCATTTATAGTACATTTATTCGGGGCTCCAGGAGTTCCATATCCAGAAGAAAAAGAAGCAGACATCCAGTTTGATGGTTCGGAAGAAAGTAATTCCTGACTTTTCTTTTCCAAAGCAACACCACTTTTATCCGTTAATAAAGTAGTGTGCATTGATTCAGAATAAGTCATTTCATCTAGCAGATCTCCCTTTGCTGAAATCAAAAACAATTTTCCTTCCTTGTTGAGCAAATCTGGTAGATATTCTATTTGTACGCCTTTAGATGCGTCACATTTATATTGAGATGACACCTTATCAATCTTATTAGTAAAGAAGATTTCGGTATGTGGTATAAAACTTTCAGATGTACAATTCAAAGAGATCGGCTCAGAACGAGTTCCATCCTCTTTTTGGTAAGAAAGAAATAACTGATTAAAAGGCAACACTTTTTCTGATACATTGGTCAATTCAATATATGGAACACCTTCAGACCTCGGATTAAACAACAATTCATTAAATAGCACATCACCTGCTTCAACCTGTTCGGGAATAGAAACCTCCAATGCAATGGGAGCCATAAGAGTATTTCCTGAAACATCAATCAAATCATGCAACTTAATTTCTACTTTTTCACCAGCTTTTAAAGAACTGTTTAGGATCAGTTTTACACTCCTTCCGCAAGGATAATCAGGAATAGCTTTATTAAAAGAAATGGCAGAGTTTAAACTAGTATAATTATCTAGTCGACCAAGTGAGATAACACTCATTGGTTTACTAAAATTTATCACTAGTGTATCTGAAGATTGTATAAAAGAAGAAAGAACATCAATCTTAGCTTTATCAGGCAAACTCTTTTTTAAAGAATTAGCTTTCCCCGGAGTTCCACCTTTCGAATCATTTGTTGCACACCAGTTTAATGCATCATTAGAAAGATTATCAGGATCAATACACTCCAAAGAATATCCTCCATCCTTCTTTTTATTATCTTTATACCAGGAATCTGTATAATCTACCCAGGAAATAAGATTGCCATATTCATCCTCCAGCCAAAGAAGCTTACCCGTATTTAACAAAGCAGGGAATGAGGATACTCCGGTAACTAAAATTCCGTTTGCAGTCCATAAATCCTTGTATTTTTGATTAGTAAGAACTATATAGCTTTTGGCATCAACCGTTATATCCGGTAAAAGATATTTCTTTCCTCCATAATTGAGAATGCATTTTTTAAGAGAAATAACATTATCTGTTCGGTTGTACAGCTCAATATATTCCGATTCAGGTAGTCCGCTTATTCCCTTTGGATTAACCATTATTTCATTGAATATAATAGAACCAAATTCTATAGTATTTACCTCACAAATAGCGGTTTTATTTAAAAATTCATTAAAAAGAAGCTTATTTGCGAATGCAAAGCAACAAAAAGAGTCTAAAAAACAAATAATAAATGCAATTCTTTTCATTTTATCTCATCTAATATTGCAAAATGTTATATTTTTGCAGCTGAATTCATATCAGCTGTAAAGGTATGATAAATAAAGGTATTAATTACAACTAAAGAAAAGAAAAGATGAAAGTAGCTATCGTTGGTGTAAGCGGCGCAGTAGGTCAAGAGTTCCTACGTGTCCTCGATGAAAGAAATTTCCCTATGGATGAGTTAGTATTGTTCGGTTCCAAACGTAGTGCCGGAAGTAAATACACTTTCCGCGGTAAACAGATCGAGGTTAAACTATTACAACACAACGACGACTTTAAAGGTGTAGATATAGCCTTTACTTCTGCCGGTGGGGGTACTTCATTGGAATTTGCAGAAACTATAACTAAATATGGTGCTGTGATGATTGATAACTCCAGCGCTTTCCGTATGGAAAAAGATGTTCCTTTAGTAGTTCCTGAAGTGAATCCGGAAGATGCAAAAAATCGTCCACGTGGCATTATTGCAAATCCAAACTGTACAACTATTCAGATGGTAGTAGCTCTAAAAGCTATTGAGAAGATCTCTCATATTAAAAAAGTACATGTATCCACTTACCAGGCTGCAAGTGGTGCCGGTGCTGCTGCTATGGACGAGCTATACGAACAATATCGTCAGGTATTAGCTGGTGAAGAAGTCACAGTTGATAAATTTGCATATCAGTTGGCATTCAACTTGATTCCTCAGGTTGATGTATTTACAGATAATGGATATACTAAGGAAGAAATGAAGATGTATAATGAAACCCGCAAGATTATGCACTCTGATATAGAGGTAAGTGCAACTTGTGTCCGTGTACCATCTTTAAGAGCACATTCTGAAAGTACATGGATTGAAACAGAACGTCCTATTTCAATTGAAGAAGCACGCGAAGCATTTGCAAATGGAGAAGGATTGGTATTACAAGACAACCCTGCAAAGAAAGAATATCCTATGCCTTTATTTATTGCAGGAAAAGATCCAGTATATGTAGGCCGTATCCGCAAAGACTTGACAAATGAAAACGGTCTGACCTTCTGGACTGTAAGTGATCAGATCAAAAAAGGAGCTGCGTTAAATGCAGTACAAATTGCTGAATATCTAATTAAAGAAAAAAATATTTAATTGATTATCAGGCACAAAAGTGTCATTTTCATGATTAAAAACATCAGAAATTTGTGTAAAAAGGTCAATCCTTCTACACAAATTTCTTTTTTTTCTGCATACATTTGCATCTAAAGACCGCCATGAATGTCTTTGTAATAAATAACGGTCTTACTAATTAATTAATCATATTTTCAAGTAAACATGGAAAACAAAAACAAGATTTCCGGGGAAATACACTCACATACCGGCGTAGAAGTTGCGCGCTGTTATCAATGTGGAAAGTGTACAGCCGGGTGTGTTCTTGCTTCAGAAATGAACTTTCCGCCAAGTTATTTGATGCGACTGTTACAGACAGGAACAGAGGAAAACTATGACAGAATACTTCGTTCCAATACGATTTGGCTATGTCTGAACTGCGAAAACTGTTTAGGTCGATGTCCGATGGAGATCGATATTCCTAAAATTATGGATTATCTTCGTGAGCAATCGCTCAACAAGAAAAAAGTTAATCGCGATGCAAATCCGATTGTTTCTTTTCACAAGTCATTCCTTGATTCCATTAAGTACACCGGCCGGCTTTATGAAGTTGGTTTAATTGCAGCATTTAAAGCTCGTACATTCCGTCTCACTCAAGACGTGAAATTAGCCCCTAAGATGTATTTGAACGGGAAATTAAATCTAATGCCAGAAATGATAAAAGATAAGAAAGGCGTTAGAGAAATTTTTTCTAAGACGATTGATAACCCTAAGACTAAAAATAAATGAAAATAGGTTTTTATCCGGGTTGTTCACTCAAAGGATCATCCCGCGAATACAATGAATCGGTAGTAGCGATTGCCAAAGCTTTAGATATAGAATTGGTTGAAATTAAAGACTGGAACTGCTGTGGTGCAACAGCTGCCCATTCAATGAATGAGGAACTCTCACTTTCACTTCCTGCCAGAATATTAGCTCTTGCTGAAGCACAGGGACTAAAAGAAGTTGTTGTACCATGTGCTGCTTGTTATAACCGATTAATGGTTACTCAGCATGAATTGAAAGATAACAATAAAAGAGAACGAGTTACTGATATTATCAAGATGCCATATAGTGGAGATCTTAAAATTATCAATGTACTGCAAATGCTGGAAACTTATGCAATGGACAAAATCCAGGAAAAAGTAACTAAACCATTTGCTCACAAAGTAGCTTGCTATTATGGATGCTTATTGATACGTCCACATAAAATATTACAATTTGACCGCGTTGAAGATCCACAAAGCATGGATGCTATGGTTAAACTAATAGGTGGAACTCCTATTAACTGGGCTTTCAAAACAGAATGTTGTGGTGCTGGATTATCAGTTTCACGCACTGATCTTGTTGCAAAACTATCCGGAAATATTCTGAAAGATGCAACAGAACGCGATGCAAAGGCTATTATTGTAGCTTGTCCTATGTGCCAGTCTAACCTGGATATGCGCCGCGGAGCTATCAACGAAACTTTAAGTAACCCTTCTGACATTCCTGTTATCTTTATCACTCAGGCAATTGGTCTTGCTTTAGGCCTCAGCCCGAAAGAATTAGGATTGGAACGTCATTTTGTAAATGTAAAATTGTAATAGTATGTCAAAGATAGGAGTTTTTATCTGCCACTGCGGTGAAAATATTAGTGCTACCGTCGATTGCGAGAAAGTAGCACAAGATATCCGCAAAGTGGAGGGCGTAGAATATGCCATTGACTATAAATATATGTGTTCCGATCCGGGACAAACGCTTATAAAGGATGCTATCAAAGAGCATCACTTAGATGGTGTAGTTGTAGGTTCCTGCTCACCTCGTATGCACGAACCAACCTTTAGAAAAGCATGCGCAGAAGCCGGCCTGAATCCTTTTTTATGTGAAATGGCCAACCTTCGCGAGCACTGTTCATGGGTGCACGAAAAAGGTGAAGCTACAACAGAGAAAGCATTTGACCTTGTAAAAATGCTGGTGGAAAAGGTAAAGCGCAATAAACCGTTAGATTCCATCAAAGTGCCAATCACTAAGAAGGCTTTGGTTATTGGTGGTGGTATTGCCGGTATACAAGCAAGTTTGGACATTGCCAATACTGGTCATCAGGTAATCTTAATCGAAAAAGATCCTTCTATAGGTGGACACATGTCTCAGTTATCTGAAACTTTCCCTACCCTGGACTGTTCACAATGTATTCTTACTCCACGAATGGTGGAGGTTGCACAGCATCCTAATATCACTTTGTACACTTATGCTGAGCTTGAAAGCCTTGAAGGATTTATCGGTAATTTTACTGCTAAAATCAGATTAAAAGCAAAAAGTGTAGACCATAAGAAATGCACCGGTTGTGGAGCCTGTTTTCAAAAGTGCCCGCAAAAAAGAATTCCTAGTGAATTCAATGCCGGACTTGGTACACGTACTGCTATTTATGTACCATTTCCACAAGCAGTTCCTAACAAGCCGGTAATTGACCGTGAACATTGTAATTATTATAAACGCGGCAAATGTAAGATTTGTGAAGCAACTTGTCCAACAGGAGCTATTGAATGGGATAAAGAAGATGAAATCCTTACAGAACAGGTAGGAGCTATTGTTGTAACTACAGGGTTCAATGTAAAAGGAACCGATTTCTTCCCTGAATACGGTTACGGACAATACAAAGATGTGATCACTGGTTTGCAGTTTGAACGTCTGGCATCGGCTTCTGGTCCTACTTTAGGAGAGATACGCCGTCCATCAGATGGTACAATTCCTAAGAAGATTGTCTTCATAGCTTGTGCCGGTTCACGTGACGAAGCCAAAGGCATTCCTTATTGCTCAAAGATTTGCTGTATGTACACAGCTAAGCATGCAATGCTTTATCAACATAAGGTTCACGATGGTGAATCGACTGTATTCTATATGGACATCCGTGCCGGAGGTAAGAACTATGAAGAGTTTGTACGCCGTGCCATTGAGGAAGATCATGTAAACTATGTTCGTGGTCGTGTTGCCAGAGTATATGAAAAGAATGGTAAACTAATCGTTAAAGGTGTAGACACTTTGCTTAGCGGAGAACAAGTGGAGATTGAAGTAGACATGGTAGTGCTTGCTACTGCCGGTGTATCTAATTGTGGAGCAGAACAGCTGGCACAAAAGATGCACATCTCTTATGACCCATACCATTTCTTTGCAGAAGCTCACCCAAAGTTGAAGCCTGTTGAAACAAATACTGCGGGTATTTTCCTTGCCGGAGCTTGTCAGGCACCGAAGGATATTCCTGAAACAGTAGGTATGGCATCGGGTGCAGCAGTAAAAGTTGCCGGACTTTTCTCTAACAACGAATTGGTACGTGAACCGCTTATTGCTGTGGTTAACCGTTCTGCGCCTCCTGTATTCAGTACTTGTGTGGGTTGCTTTATGTGTCAGACTGCTTGTCCTTACAATGCAATTGAGCGCGAAGAGATCAAAGGTAGAGATGGAAAAGTAATTAAAACAGTTGCCAAGGTTAACCCGGGACTTTGTCAGGGTTGCGGAACTTGCGTTGCTTTCTGCCGTTCTAAATCAATCGATATCCAAGGATACTCAAACGAACAAATGTTCGCTGAAGTGATGTCTTTATTGAATCATTAACAGATAAACCATGAACAATAATAATTCAGAATTTGAACCCAAGATCGTAGCTTTTGTATGCAACTGGTGTACGTATGCAGGAGCCGACTTAACGGGTACAAGCCGATTAAAATATGCTACGAACGTGAAAATCGTTCGTTTCCCATGTACCGGACGTATTGACTTTATGCTCCTTCTTAAAGCATTTGCTCAGGGAGCCGACGGAGTAATTGTTTCCGGCTGCCACCCTAACGACTGTCACTATACAAGTGGTAACTTCCACGCTCGTCGTCGTTGGATTACATTCCGCGGATTGCTCGATTTTATGGGTATTGATGTAAGTAGAATTCAGTACTCATGGGTTTCTGCTGCCGAAGGTGCAAAATGGGCCGATGTAGTTAATACTACCGTTGCCAATATCCGTGAGCTGGGTCCTTACACAGAATATCAAAAAGTTGCCGACTATTTAGATAAGGAGGAATACAATGGATAAGTTGAGAGAAAAAGCCGCCGCATTACTTGCCGACGGAACCGTAACTATGGTTTTAGGTTACGAAGAAGGAACCAATAAACCTCGTCCTGTATTCTGCCACACAGCCGAACAAGCTTCTAAACTGGTATATAGCAGCCAATGTATAAACAACCTGGCCGTTTATCTCACTAAGAAAGATATTATGGGCGCTGGTAAGGTAGCAGTTATAGCAACTATCCCAACTCTTAGAAGTATTCTTCAATTATCCGTTGAGAACCAGTTAAACGAAGATAACCTTGTGGTTATAACTGTAACAGATAAAGACGAGGTAAAGCAGTTTGCAAACTTCGCAGAGATCGAAGCGTATATTGCCGATTTCGAATTGAAACTTGAAGGCAAAGAACAGGAAATTATTAATAAGCTTGAAGACATGAGCCGCGAAGAACGTTTCAAGTTCTGGATGGAAGAGATGTCTCACTGCTTTAAATGTTACGCCTGTCGTGCAGCTTGTCCGCTTTGCTACTGTACAAAATGTATTGTTGAAGAGAACCGCCCACAATGGATTAACCCATGGGCTTCACCTTTGGCAAATATGGAATGGCAGATAAACCGTGCAATGCACATGGCCGGACGTTGTACCGGTTGCGGAGCATGTGGTGATGCTTGTCCGGTAGGTATTCCTATCCATTTGCTTACTCGCAAGATGATAGAAGACCTTGCACCGGAATTTGGTTTCACACCTGGTCAGCCATCTAAGAATGGAAACGCTCTTTCCACATGGAAAGCAGACGATAAAGAAAACTTTATACGATAAGGAGCCATGGAAACAAAATATATCAGTAAAAACGGACTGAATGAATGGTTCAGCCAGATTGTAAAAAGCGGAAAACGTGTTTATGCACCGGTTGAAGAGCGCGGAAAAGTAGAATTTAAAAAAGTTCAGGCTCTCAGCGAAGTTGCCGAAGAATATATTCAGACTACGCAGTCTATAAAATCGGCTGTATTCCCTCGTGCCGAAGTTTTATTTTCATACGAGAAGGAAAATGGCAAGGTAAAGGTAGAAGATTTTAATCCTGATACAGTAAAAGAAACTGTTCTTTGGAAGATTCATCCATGCGATGCAGCAGGATTCAAACCATTGACTGCTATCTTTAACTGGGATTATACAGATAAATTATACAATGCTCACCTGGAAAAAACTACTCTTGTAACATTCAGTTGTGCTAAAGCAGACAAGAGTTGCTTCTGTACAAGTGTGAATGGCGGACCGGGTAATACTACAGGAAGCGATGTTCTGCTGACTATGCTTCCAGACGGAGGAGCTATTGTTGAGATCCTTACTCCTAAAGGCGAAACATTGGTGCAACTTGCAGCCTCAGCATTTGAGAATGATAAAGGCGAAGATAAATCTAAGTATTTAGCTGATGTGCCTCAGGCATTCGATATTGAAGAAGTAAGAGCACGTCTTACTACAGCATTTGACAGTTCTGTATGGAAAGAGCAATCAGAACGTTGTCTTGGTTGCGGTGCATGTGCATTTGTTTGTCCAACCTGTGCTTGTTTCGATATTCAGGAAGATGCCCACGGCTCTAAAGGAAAGCGCATCCGTTGCTGGGATTCATGCGGATTCTCTTTATTCACTTTGCATACATCAGGACACAATCCTCGTGCCGTGCAAAGTCAACGCTGGCGTCAACGCATTTTGCATAAGTTCTCTTATATGCCCGATCGCCTCAGCGTATTTGGTTGTACAGGCTGTGGACGCTGTTCACGCGCTTGTCCGGTAGATATGAATATACTTGAACACATAACTTCAATTGCAAAAAAATGAGCGAACAAAATATATATCTTCCATACCTGATGACCATTGATAAGATTACCAATGAAGCTCCGGGTGTGAGAACTTTCAAATTGAAATTTCAAAACGAAGAAGAGGCTAATGCATTTAATTTCAAAGCCGGACAGTTTGGTGAATATTCTGCTTTCGGTGAGGGAGAATCTACTTTCTGTATAGCCTCATCCCCTACTCGTAAGGGATATATTGAATGTACTTTCCGTGAAACAGGAAAGGTAACCTCGGGACTTGCCGACCTTGAAGAAGGTAGTACCATGGGGTTTCGCGGACCTTTTGGTAACACATTCCCAATGGACGAATGGAAAGGAAAGAGCCTGGTATTTATTGCCGGAGGTATCGCCTTGCCACCAATGCGTTGTGTAATCCAGAACGCACTCGATCTTCGTGAAAACTTTAAGGACATCACTATCGTTTACGGTGCAAAATCGGTGAACGACCTTGTTTATAAAGACGAACTAAAGGAATGGGCCGACCGTCCGGATGTAAATCTTGTAACTACAGTAGACCCGGGAGGCGAAACTCCCGACTGGAAAGGTGAAATTGGATTTGTCCCTTCTGTAGTTGAAAAGACTGCTCCATCTCCAGAGAATACCATTGCTATTGTATGTGGTCCTCCTATCATGATTAAGTTTACCTTCCCTGTATTAGAGAAGCTAGGCTTTAAGGATGATCAGATCTACACTACATTGGAAAACCGTATGAAGTGTGGTATTGGTAAATGTGGCCGTTGCAACGTAGGCAAACTTTATGTATGCAAAGACGGTCCTGTATTCAGCAAAGAGCAATTAAATAACATTCCTGCTGAAGAATATTAATCGTTTTACGATTCCTTATAAGCAACAAAGCGGAGACAGTGCTAAACATTGTCTCCGCTTTTTGTTTTTAAACTCAAAACGTATTATATGACAGTTTAAAAGATAAAATTATTTTTGTATAAAATTATCAAGTAAATTAATCCACTATAATTAAAATATACATAACTTTGAATCTGAAAATAAAATACACATAGAAATAAATTATAAAAAACTGATTACCAATCTATTAATAAAACATCACCATCTATAAACACTACAACCATGAATGAATCAGGCATAAAAGAATTAATAAAAAAAGAGAAAAGACCAAGAAAAAAGATAACTACTATCGCAATCTATGCTATAATAACAATAATAGTTGCATTGATTGCAATTGACATTTATAGCAGTCGAGACGACATTGTTGCCGGTTTTAAAGATGGTTATCAAGAGGGTTTAAATATGAAATAGAAGTGACCTTGCCATATGATATATACCGATAAAACAAAAAGCTTCTCAATAAAAAAAATAAATAAATACATAAGAGATTCCAGGGCTGTTTCTTCTATACTAATTGTTGGATCAATTTTAAGTTCTATATATTTCATAGTATGGTTTATTTCATACAAAATTCTAAACGGTTGGGATATAGTTCTTGACGGTGACCCCAACGCTTCGCTTTTGAAAGGACCACTTTATATAACAGTTTTAGAAGCCATGATTATTGGCCCTATAATAGAAACATTAATTTTTCAAAAGTTTCTCTATTTTATCGCCACATTATTCGGTTGGTTCAGGCATAATAAATGTAGAATTGTAATATTGGGCACTTTTATTTTTGGCTTAGCACATTTTTTCACTCTATTATATATTATCACAACAGCAATAACCGGAGCTTTCTTTATGTATTTGTATGTTATCAAACAACATAGACATGCATACTGGAGTGTTGTTATGCTACATTCAATGATTAATGGACTAGCTATTTTTCTTAGCTATTTTGAATAACAATAGAAATAAAATGAACTACTATATATCAATAAAACACATAATATTATTTCTTCTTTTTATTTTTATATTCGGACAAGCTAATATCAATGCGCAATCAATAACTATTTCCGGCACAATAACCAATGCAGAGAAAGGATCAAAAGCTACTAATATAAGTGTCTTTGTAAAACATCCTAGAGTTGGAACAATTTCCGACAGCAAAGGATATTTCAAGTTGAATCTTCCATCTTCATGCTTTAAAAAGTATCTATACTTCACCGGAGTCGGCTTTCAAAAAGATAGTATACTCATTTCTAGTAGTTCGTCATTAAATATAAAGCTGATGCCACAAGCATATACTTTAAAAGAAATCTATATTATGCCAGACAGTACTCTACATACTCTTTTACGCAAGGCATATCTTAGAATACCAGAAAACTATCCTACAAAGCCTTCATTATATAAAGGTTTTTATAGAGAAAGTGTACAAGATGAAAAATACCAGCAAGTATATCTTGCGGAAGCTATGCTTTCTATCTACAAAGATTCTTATAATAAAAAGAGTGCGGAATCCGGAGAAGTTGAAATTCTGAAATCAAGAAAGAAAGAGTTTAAAGACATTGGAATTCTATATTATGCCGGACCATTCTCTGCCATAGAGGACGATGCCGTTTTGCAGCGAAGAAGCTACATCAATCCTCAGCATTTCAAAAAATATAAATATAAGTTCAATGGGATAAAAGAATCTGAGGGAAAGAACTTTTATGACATTTCTTATACTAACGCCAAAAAGGATACAACTGGTATTAAAGGAAGAATACTAATAGACACAAAAAGTTTGGCATACGTATATTTTGAAAGAGATCATGAGAATTATCAAACTTCAAATTTTAGAATCAAAGGTATTGAATCTCATTCAAAAGTTACTTATGAAAAGCAGAATGATAAATACTTCCTTAAGCAATATGAATATAATAACATTGAAAAGAATCTATTGAACGGGAAATATATTTATTCTACTATCGATTATGTTACTACTGATATAAAAACAGACTCTGTAAAGCCAATACCTTTTGAAAGAAGACTGGGATACTTCGAGCCATTTATGCCTAAGACTGAGAACTATGATAAAAAAGGATGGACAGGTTATGGTGAACTAAATAATACAGTTTCGCCAAACACTGAATTTCAGTTTTCAAACTCTACAGCGGAGGAGCTTTTCAATAGCAAAAGCACCAAGAAGATAAAATTTACAGATCGTTTATTAAGAACCTTGCTAAAACTTAATTTTGAATATGGTCTCTCATTTAATCCGGCAAGTATCAACAACAATAATTATAACTTTACTTTTAATCCTGGGAGCAGCTCGCAACCATTTTCCATTGTAAAACAACAGTCTTCTAAAAAAGAAACAGTTGTAATTCAACAGCAGGTAGGATATCGGCTAAATAAGAATTTAAATTTATTCCTTAGAGTTACAGATGATTGTTTTAATAACGATATTTCATCTGGCGGAATGGATTGCGGCATTGCATTCAGAAAGAACTTAAAAAGTACCGGTCGCCCACTATTCTTTGAATCTTCTATTGCATACTGCTCTAAAGATTATTTCGTAAATCTGGGAACATATAGTAATCCCACTTCATTTCACTTTGGAGGGGAGAAGATTGATGCAAGAAGGATTGCATTTGCTTATGGATTGCAGCAAAAAACAATCGCTCCTCAAATAGCTTTTTCAAAAAGGATTAGTCGGTTTGCCAGTCTGAAGTTATTTGGGACTTACAACCTCCCTATTAGCACAAAGAAAGCATTCAGGATAGAAGAAAAGAGTGGATTCTTTCTTTCAAGAAAGAGTGCAATAGTCGGTTTTGAGAACAATAAGTCTATAATTAACAACAGCGAACAGGATATTTGGAATTCATTGAAGATTAACCGTTTTCAGGTGGGATTTACAATCACTTTGCTTTAACATAAAAAAGATGCATAACACTATTAAATTTTTCAGAATCTATCTAACCATAATCCTCATTTTAAGTTTCCAACACAGTATGGGCCAAAACCTGGTTCTTATTGATTCAGAAACACATAAACCAATTCCTTTTGCGAACATAATCTCAAACGACGGCAAACTGATAGGATTATCTGACATCAATGGAGCGTTGAGCAAAACCAAATTACTCAAATACAATAACCAATTAACCATTCAGCATGTTTCTTACGAAAATTGCCTTATCTCTTCTAAACTTCTTGAAAAGAAAGATACCATAGAAATGAATAAGCGCCAGAATCTTCTGCCAGAAATTATGGCAATACCCGGGAAGAATAAAGCATATGATTATACAGTTCTTACAGGTTACTATAGGTGTTATCAATTAGAAGATAGTATTGCTAAATATTATAAAGACGGAATAATTGAATTTTATATTCCTAAAGCAGGAAAAGATATAAAAAGGATAATTTTAAACAGTCGATCCTTTCAAAATAAAGAATTAATAGAAAAACAGAAAGCCAGAAAACTAATGGTAACAATCAACGGTGTTGTAATCCCCTATCTGGAAAGTGGAACAATTCTCAACGAGTTAAACCATCAATACTCTACAAAAACACAAAATAACGAACAACTAATTATTAAATCCGATTCTATAGTTGGAACAATCAGAACAGACAAGAATAATGGACTAACAAACATTAATGTCGACATGATTGCTCCGATGAAAGAAGAAATACATAGTCTTTTCAATTACTCATCCAGAATAACAAATATTAATATCTCAGAGAACTATTCTGGCGAAGATATTTCATCAATTACCAAGTCAGATCTTGAAAGTAGAAAAGAATATAGAAAACTCTTTTTCAAACATAAAAAAGATAAGGCAGAAACTGCAATCGACATCATTTCAGAACTATATATTGTGAATAAAGATTATGCTACTAAAAATGAATATAAAAAACGGAAGAATATATCTAATCAGTCAAATAGCATTTATCTTTTTTCCAATGAATATTGGAATGACCTAAGCAAATATAACATACCTCAATTAGGTGAGCCTATTCAAATATTACTAAACAACAAATTAATAAAAGAATAACATTATAATCTCACATTACCAATTATAGAATTCTCCGTCCACCCGGATGTACAGACCTCCTACACCCGGATCTACCCCAAAGGTACACCCGGGTGGACGCTCTTTTTACACCCGGGTGGAGATATACATTTCCGAGCTACTTTCCTGTATAACAAACACTTGTTTTGAAATAATAATACCAGAAATACAAAAGTGCTAGACTGCTAGACTACTGCTAGACTTCTTCAAGCATATCTAGCGGCTATATCTTATTCATTTACAATCCATTAAGCAACTACCGCTAGACTGCTAGATACATTTCCATTTTTCTGTTTTTATGAGAGAAAACCCGAGGGATAAAATTGCTTGTAGTATGGCAATATATTAAAATTAACAGACCGTTTTAAGTTAAAAAAGACCTGTTGAAAACTTACTGAAATATTTTTCTTAAAAAAAGTGGGGAATTGTGGAGAAATGTGTAATTTTACAATCTCAAACTATATAGTACACTTGATGGATCGATTTTTGGGTAATATTGAAGCCAAAGCGGATGTAAAAGGTCGTCTTTTTATTCCCGCTTTATTCAGGAAACAGCTACAGGCTGACGCCGAAGAAAGGCTGATTATGCGCAAAGATACCTATCAGGACTGTTTGGTTCTTTATCCCGAAAGTGTTTGGAATGAAGAACTTAACGAATTACGTGGACGCCTCAACAAATGGAATCCTACTCACCAGCAAATATTCAGGCAATTTGTTTCCGATGTAGAAATTATTACACCAGACAGTAACGGACGAATTCTTATTCCTAAACGTTATATGCAAATGGCCGGCATCACAATCGATGTCAGATTTATTGGAGTGGACAATACTATCGAAATATGGGCGAAAGCAAAGGCGGACAAACCGTTTATGAATCCCGAAGAGTTCAGCCGGGAGCTTGAAAAAGTAATGAACAATAAAGTTATTAACGAATTAAAACCACCAACAACAGAATGAACGAAGAAATAACATACCATGTACCGGTGCTCCTAAAAGAGAGTGTAGACGGGATGAATATCCAGTCCGGAGGGACGTATGTAGACGTAACTTTCGGTGGTGGCGGACATTCGAAAGAAATTTTAAGTCGCCTGGGTAAGAACGGCACACTCCTGGGATTTGATCAGGATGAAGATGCAGAAAAGAATATTGTGGACGATAAGCGTTTCATCTTTGTACGCAGTAACTTTCGTTACCTGCATAATTTTCTGCGTTATCACAACATCGACAAGGTAGACTCTATCCTAGCCGATCTGGGTGTTTCTTCTCATCACTTTGACGACAGTGAAAGAGGTTTTTCTTTCCGTTTCGATGGTAAACTGGATATGCGAATGAACAAGCGTGCCGGAATTACTGCAGCCGAACTGGTTAATACTTATGAAGAGGAACGTTTAGCTGATATTTTCTACTTATACGGCGAACTGAAAAACAGTCGCAAGCTGGCTTCGGTTATTGTAAAATCTCGTGCTTCAAAGCATATTGAAACCATTGAAGATTTTCTTTCCATTATAAAACCACTTTTCGGAAGAGAAAGAGAAAAGAAAGAACTGGCAAAGGTTTTCCAGGCTTTGCGTATTGAAGTAAATCAGGAGATGGAAGCATTGAAAGAGATGCTGCTTGCTGCTACCGAAGCATTGAAACCGGGCGGACGACTGGTGGTAATTACTTATCATTCACTGGAAGATCGGATGGTGAAAAATATAATGAAAACTGGTAATGTAGAAGGTAAACAGGATCAGGATTTCTTTGGTAATCTGAATACACCATTCAGACTTGTAAACAACAAGGTAATTGTACCAAATGAAGAAGAGATTGTACGCAATCCACGTTCCAGAAGCGCCAAATTAAGAATTGCAGAAAAGAAATAGGAATTATGAACGAGAACGAAGAGATTAAAACAGAACAGACTCAGGAAAATGGCAACCGTAAGGATGCTAAGTCTAAGGGTATGTCTCTAAAAAGTATTCTTGGAGGTGATATCCTGGCCAATGACTTTTTCCGTCGCCAGACAAAATTACTGGTTCTTATCATGGTTTTTGTGATTTTCTATATCAGTAACCGTTACTCGTGCCAGCAACAGTTAATTGAAATTGACCGTTTGGAACAGCAGCTTACTGATATTAAATACGATGCACTGACTCGTTCTTCCGAATTAATGGAAAAGAGCAGGCAATCGAGAATAGAAGAATATGTATCAACTCAGGAAAGTGAACTTCAAACAGCCACTAATCCTCCATATTTAATTAAGAAATAAAAAATGGCTGTTGATAAAAGAAGCATAATGACTCGTTACTTCTTCATCATTTTATTGATGGGGCTGGTTGGTGTTGCCATTGTTGTAAAGGCAGGTATTATTATGTTTGCCGAAAGACAATACTGGAAAGATGTGGCTGATCGTTTTGTTAAGGAGAATGTAATAGTTCATCCTAGCCGGGGAAATATTATTTCTGCCGATGGCAAATTAATGGCCAGCAGCTTACCGGAATATAAAATTTACATGGACTTTAAAGCTGGTGGAGAGGTAAAGGACAGCATTCTTAGAGACAGCATGAAAGTGATTTGTCAGGGACTTCACAAGATATTTCCCGACATGTCGGCTTCTGAATTCAAGGCTCATATTCAGAAAGGAAGAAAAAAAGGAAGCAGAAGTTACCTAATTTATCCTAAACGAATCTCTTATATACAATATAAAGAGGTAAAGAGGTTACCGGTTTTCAACATGAACAAGTATAAAGGTGGTTTCCATGAATTAGCTTTCAACCAACGTAAAAAACCTTTTGGTTCACTGGCAACCCGTACTTTGGGAGATGTCTTTGCGGATACTGCTCAAGGTGCAAAGAATGGATTGGAACTTGCTTACGATACTATCCTGAAAGGTAAAAACGGAATTACTCACCGCCAGAAGGTGATGAACAAATACCTGAACATTACAGACGTTGCTCCTCAGGACGGACTTGATATTGTTACTACCATCGATGTAGGAATGCAGGATATTGCAGAAAAAGCATTATTGGACAAGCTGAAAGAAATTGATGCTAGTGTAGGTGTTGCCGTGCTGATGGAAGTTGCCACAGGAGAAGTTAAGGCCATTGTAAACATGACTAAATGCAGTGATGGCAATTACCGGGAAATAAAGAATAATGCTGTATCTGATATGATGGAACCCGGTTCTACATTCAAAACAGCATCCATAATGGTTGCATTGGAAGATGGAAAGATAACTCCTAACGATGGAGTAGATACAGGTAACGGTCAAAAGTTAATGCACGGACGCGTAATGAAGGATCACAACTGGGCAAGAGGTGGATATCAATACCTTACTGTGCCAGAAATATTGATGGTTTCTTCAAACATCGGGGTTTCTACCATTATTGATAATGCTTACTTCAACAATCCTAAAAAATATGTTGAGGGACTCTACAGAGTGGGTATTAATGCAGATCTTCATATTCCAATAAAGGGTGCAGGAAAAGCTCATATTCGCATACCAAATAAGGACAACTGGTCTAATACAGCTTTGGCATGGATGTCTATTGGTTACGAGAGTCAAATACCTCCTATCAATACACTTGCGTTCTACAATGCTATTGCTAATAATGGAGTGATGATAGCTCCTAAATTTGTAAAGGGAGTGATGAAGAATGGCGAGATGATTCAGGATTTTCCTACTGAAGTGATTAAACCATCAATCTGCTCTGAACGGACACTGAAACAAGTTCAGTCTATTTTGCAAAGAGTTGTAAGTGAAGGGTTAGCCAAGCCGGCGGGTTCTAAACAGTTCCATGTTTCAGGAAAAACAGGTACTGCTCAGATCTCTCAGGGAAAAGGCGGATACAAATCTGGAAAAGTAAGTTACCTGGTTAGTTTCTGCGGATATTTTCCTTCGGAATCGCCTAAATATAGTTGCATCGTTGCTATACAGAAACCCGGTCTTCCAGCATCAGGTGGTTTGATGGCAGGTAGTGTATTCAGCAAAATTGCAGAAAGAGTTTATGCTAAAAACCTGAGTACGGACTTATCTTTGGCTGTTGATTCAAACTCGGTGGTAATTCCAAACGTAAAATCAGGTGAGATTAATGAAACAAAATATGTACTCGATGCATTAAAAGTACAAAACCGGGAACAGTTCACTCCTATTGGCTTTGGAAGGAAAGCATGGGGAACTGCTCAGCAAAGTTCTAATGCCGTTATTATTACAGAAAGAATGACTCTTAAAAACTTTATGCCTAGTGTAATAGGTATGGGTGCAAAAGATGCTGTATATTTGCTGGAAAGTAAAGGGCTTAAAGTATCTCTGTCCGGAATGGGCAAAGTACAATCTCAAAGTATTCCGCAAGGAACAAGAATAGTAAAAAGACAAACAGTAACCATACAATTGAATTAAATAATAATTATGAAATTAGATCAAGTAATTAAGAATATACAGGTGACTAACCTTATTGGTCACTCAGATATTGATCTGAAAGGAATTAACTCTGATTCCAGAAATGTGGAATCCGGTCATCTCTTTGTAGCAGTAAAAGGCACACAAACAGATGGACACTCTTATATCTCAACAGCTATAGAAAAAGGAGCAATAGCAGTTTTGTGCGAAGAACTTCCTACTGAGCTCTCTGAGAATGTTACATACATTCAGGTAAAGGATACAGAAGATGCTGTTGGTAAAGCTGCTACTGCATTTTATGGTGACCCAACGTCTAAATTAGAGTTAGTTGGTGTTACCGGAACAAACGGGAAAACAACAATTGCCACATTATTATATGATATATTCCGTCACTTTGGATACAAAGTAGGATTACTTTCTACTGTTTGCAACTACATTGATGATGAAGCTGTACCTGCAACTCATACTACCCCCGACCCCATTAGCTTAAATGAGTTATTGGGAAGAATGGCAGAAGCTGGCTGCAAATATGTATTTATGGAAGTTAGCTCACACTCTATCGATCAAAAAAGAATCAGTGGGCTTCGTTATGCCGGAGGTATTTTTACCAATCTGACAAGAGACCATTTAGATTATCACAAAACAGTAGAAAATTATCTGAAAGCAAAGAAAAAATTCTTTGATGATCTTCCTAAGGATGCATTTGCCTTGACTAATGTTGATGACAAGAACGGAATGGTGATGTTACAGAATACAAAAGCCAGAACATATACTTACTCATTGAGAAGTCTTTGCGACTTTAAGGGTAGAATTCTTGAAAACCACTTTGAGGGAATGCTGCTTAGTTTCAACGAAAAAGAACTTGCAGTACAATTTATCGGTAAGTTCAATGCATCTAACTTATTAGCTGTGTTTGGAGCTGCTTGCTTGTTAGGCAAGAAAGAAGAAGATGTTTTGCTGGCACTTAGCACCCTTCGTCCGGTAGCCGGTCGCTTCGACTCACTTCGTTCACCACAGGGATATACCGCTATTGTAGATTATGCTCATACCCCTGATGCATTGGTAAATGTATTGAGTGCTATTCATGAAATACTTGAAGGCAAAGGGAAAATTATCACTGTAGTAGGTGCCGGAGGTAATCGTGATAAAGGAAAACGTCCTATCATGGCTCAGGAATCAGTAAAAGCAAGTGATAAAGTAATTATCACATCTGATAATCCACGTAACGAAGAGCCACAGGATATTATAAACGATATGCTGGCTGGTTTAAATGCTGAAGAGCGTAAGAATGTAATCACTATTGTTGATCGCAAAGAAGCTATTCGCACAGCTTGTATGTTAGCACAACCCGGAGATGTAATTCTTGTTGCAGGTAAAGGTCACGAAAATTATCAGGAAATTAAAGGTGTGAAACATCACTTTGATGATAAAGAAGTTCTTAGAGAAGTTTTCGGAAACTAATAAGTTAATACATTAAAGCTTATGTTATACTATTTATTTGAATATTTACATAAATTCGGTTTCCCGGGAGCAGGAGTATTTGGTTATATTTCTTTCCGTGCATTGATGGCTCTTATTCTATCACTGCTTATCTCATCTATTTACGGAAATAAGTTTATCGATACATTGAAACGTAAACAAATATCCGAAACTCAAAGAGATGCAAGCATTGACCCGTTTAATATAAACAAAGTAGGAGTACCAAGTATGGGTGGTGTCATTATTATTGTTGCCATACTTATTCCTTGCTTGTTACTTGGTAAGCTTACCAACGTATATATGATACTGATGCTGGTAACAACAGTTTGGCTTGGAACTCTTGGATTTCTGGATGACTATATTAAAATATTCAAAAAAGATAAAGAAGGACTTCACGGAAGATTCAAAATTGTAGGCCAGATTGGTCTGGGATTAATTGTAGGACTGACTCTTTATTACAGTCCGCAGGTGGTTATCCGTGAAAATATTGAAATAAAACAAGGAAAGCATATTGTAGATGTTATCCATACTAAAAGCAATATAAAATCTACCCAGACAACAATCCCTTTCTTCAAGGAAAATAACTTTGATTATGCAGATTTGGTTGGTTTTTTGGGAGACAAAGCTCAACCAGTGGGATGGATTATATTCGTATTGGTAACAATCTTTGTTGTAACTGCTGTATCCAACGGAGCTAACCTGAACGACGGAATGGACGGGATGGCCGCGGGGAACTCAGCAATTATAGGACTCACGCTGGGAATACTGGCTTACGTGTCCAGTCACCTGGAGTTCGCCAGTTATCTGAATATCATGTATATCCCCGGATGTGAAGAACTTGTAATCTTTATTTGTGCATTTATCGGTGCATTAATTGGTTTCTTATGGTACAATGCATACCCGGCACAAGTCTTTATGGGAGATACTGGTAGCTTAACCATTGGAGGAATTATTGCTGTATTCGCTATTATTATTCACAAAGAATTATTAATTCCTATATTATGTGGTGTGTTTCTCTGCGAAAATATCTCTGTCATTATGCAGGTTAGCTATTTCAAAAGAGGAAAGAAAAAAGGAGTTCGCCAACGAATCTTCAAACGTACTCCAATACACGACCATTTCCGTACAACGATAGCACAGCTTGATCCAACTTGTACGTACAGATTCACAAAACCAGCCAATGTGTATCATGAATCCAAAATAACTATCCGTTTCTGGATTGTTACCATTTTATTGGCTGCCATAACAATAATAACTTTAAAGATAAGATAACATGCCTAAAAGAATTGTCATATTAGGGGCTGGAGAAAGTGGAGCTGGTGCAGCCGTTTTAGCTAAGAAAAAAGGATTCAATGTTTTTGTATCGGATATGTCTATCATTAAAGACCAGTATAAGGAGCTTTTAGACTCAAAAGGTATTCAATGGGAAGAAGGAAAACATACAGAAGAACTTATTCTGAATGCCGACGAGATTATTAAAAGCCCCGGAATCCCTAACGATGCTCCGCTGATTCTGAAGTTAAAAGAAAAAGGTACTCCTATTATTTCCGAGATAGAATTTGCAGGAAGATATACGAATGCAAAGATGATCTGTATTACAGGAAGCAATGGAAAGACTACCACAACTTCTTTGATTTATCACATCTTTAAGAGTGCCGGACTAAATGTAGGTTTAGCTGGGAATATAGGTCAAAGTTTGGCTCTTCAGGTAGCTGAATGTAATTATGACTATTACATTATCGAGCTTAGCAGTTTCCAACTAGACAATATGTATGAGTTCAGGGCTAATATTGCCATTTTGATGAATATCACCCCTGATCATCTGGATCGCTATGATCATAATATGCAGAATTATATAGATTCAAAATTCCGCATCACTCAGAATCAGACAGATGAAGATGCATTCATTTTCTGGAATGATGATCCAATTATACAAGAACAATTAAAGAAGCATGGTATACATGCACACCTCTATCCTTTCTCCATAGAAAAGGAAGAAGGGGTTAAGGCTTATGTTGATAAAGATAAGGTTGTATTCAATGAGCCAATCGCTTTTAATATGGAGCAGGAAGAGTTAGCTCTCACCGGAACACATAATCTATATAACTCAATGGCCGCTGGTATTTCTGCTAATCTTGCAGGAATAAAGAAGGAATATATAAGAACTGCATTGAGTGACTTTAAAGAAGTAGAACATCGTTTGGAAAAAGTGGCTCGTGTACGTGGAGTTGACTTTATTAATGACTCGAAAGCTACCAATGTAAATTCTTGCTGGTATGCTCTGGAGAGTATGAAAACCAAAGTGGTTCTTATTATTGGAGGAAAAGATAAAGGAAACGACTATACAGAAATAGAACAGCTTGTAAAGGATAAAGTTTCTGCTTTAGTTTTTCTTGGACTGGATAATAGCAAACTTCATGCTTTCTTTGACGGTAAAGTTGAAAAAATCGTAGACGTTACTTCAATGAAAGATTGCGTTGAACAAGCTTTTCAGCTGGCTAAGAAAGGAGAAACAGTATTGCTATCTCCATGCTGTGCAAGCTTCGACTTATTTAATAGTTACGAAGATCGTGGCCGTCAATTTAAAGAATGCGTCAACAATTTATAATTTAGTATATGGATCTGTTAAAGAACTTATTCAAAGGAGACAAGGTAATCTGGATTATCTTCCTGTTCCTTTGTGTGATCTCTGTTGTTGAGGTTTTTAGTGCCGCCAGCACATTAACCTACAAAACAGGAGATCACTGGGCTCCTATTACACAACACACTGTTATTTTATTGGTCGGTGTATTGGTTGTATGGATTACCCATAAAGTTAATTACAGATATTTTCAGGCTATTCCAGTCTTCCTGGTACCTATATCGGTAATCTTACTGGTTTTGGTGGTTGCCACAGGAGCCATGACCAATGGCGCTGCCCGGTGGATGAATATTTTCGGACTCCAGTTTCAACCGTCGGAACTTGCTAAAATGGCTGTAATTATAGCTGTATCATATATATTAGCAAAGAATCAGGAAGAAGACGAAGCTAACCCAAGGGCATTTAAGTATATTATGTGGATAACAGGACTTATCTGTGCTTTAATAGCCCCTGAAAACTTGTCTACCGCAGCTCTTCTATTCGGGGTTGTTTTTTTGATGATGATTATAGGACGAATCCCATTCCGGAAACTAGCAATTCTGGTGGGAAGTATTGCTGCCATCGGCATCTTTACAATTGGAGTTACAATGCTTGTACCTGATAATACAAACATTAAGTTACTCCATCGTATGACTACGTGGAAAAATCGTGTTTTCGAATTTGCAAGTCCCAAAAAGGATATTCCTGCTGCAAAATTTGACATAGACGGAGATGCACAGGTAGCTCATGCCAATATTGCCATTGCAACAAGTAATATTATTGGTAAAATGCCGGGAAACAGTGTTGAAAGAGACTTCCTTTCACAAGCTTTTTCGGACTTTATCTTTGCTATTATCGTTGAAGAATTAGGGTTGATTGGTGGTGGATTTGTAGTAATTCTCTATATCTGGCTGTTAATACGAGCGGGACGAATAGCCCAAAAGGCAAAAGGGAACTTTGCTACTTTCCTGGTCATGGGAATTTCACTGCTACTGGTATCTCAGGCTATCATGAACATGTGTGTGGCAGTGGGGCTAATTCCGGTAACCGGACAACCACTTCCACTGATCAGTAAAGGAGGTACTTCAACTTTGATTAATTGCGTATATGTTGGTATGATATTAAGCGTAAGCAGATATACTGCAAAACTGGAAGAGAATAGTAGTTCAATAGATACAAAGGTAGAAGACACTACCATTAATAAAGAAGAAATTATAGCTGAAGAAAGTTTAGCTTAAAAAAAGTTTATTCATATATTTGTTGGTAATCAACAAGATTGAGATTATGGAAGAGAAATTAAGAATAATAATTAGCGGAGGAGGAACGGGAGGACATATCTTTCCGGCTGTTTCTATAGCCAATGCAATAAAAGAACAGCATCCTGAAGCTGAAATTCTCTTTGTTGGAGCCGAAGGAAGAATGGAAATGCAACGGGTACCTGCTGCAGGATATAAAATAAAAGGTTTACCTGTAAGTGGTTTCAACCGCAAGAACTTATTTAAGAATTTTGAAGTACTATATAAATTGGCTAAAAGTCAATTCAAAGCATATAGCATTATAAAACAATTTAAGCCTCATGCAGCTGTTGGGGTTGGTGGATACGCAAGTGGACCTACACTAAAAATGGCTGGGATGATGGGTGTGCCGACTCTTATACAGGAGCAGAATTCATATGCAGGAGTTACAAATAAACTTCTGGCTAAAAAAGCAAAAAAGATATGTGTTGCCTACGAAGGAATGGAGAAGTTCTTTGAGAAGGACAAAATCATTCTGACTGGTAATCCTGTTCGTCAGGGTCTTGTGAATAACAAAATAACCCGTGAAGAAGGTATTAACTTCTTCCACTTAGACTCAGCTAAAAAAACAATTCTGGTTATCGGAGGAAGCCTTGGCGCCCGTACCGTTAATCAATGTATAATGAATAATCTGGATAAGATTAAAAATTCGGATGTTCAGTTTGTTTGGCAGACAGGAAAAATATATTACGAACAAGCTTTGCAGGAAGTAAAGAAAGCAGGCGAATTACCATTGTTTGTAACCGATTTTATTTCGAGCATGGAACATGCATACGCTGCCGCCGATTTAGTCATATCTCGTGCCGGAGCCGGTTCAATATCCGAGTTTTGCTTACTAGGTAAAGCTGTAATCCTGGTTCCATCACCAAATGTAGCAGAGGATCATCAAACAAAAAATGCTTTGGCATTGGTTGATAAATCTGCAGCTTTATACGTAAAAGACAATGAAGCTGAAAACAAATTGGTAGATATTGCTATTGAAACAATTCATCAGGATAATGTTTTAAATGATCTTAGTATGAATATTAAAAAACTTGCTTTCACCAACTCGGCAAGTGTTATTGCAGAAGAAGTTGTTAAGTTGGCAAATGAATATAGAAAGAATCATGGAAATTAATCAGATAAAATCCGTTTATTTTATTGGTGCTGGTGGTATAGGCATGAGTGCTTTGGTACGTTATTTCCTTTCCAAAGGGAAAAATGTAGCAGGTTATGACCGTACTCCTAGCGAACTCACAGAAAAACTCATTGAAGAAGGAGCAAAAATACATTATTCAGAAGATACAAAACTAATTCCAGAAGAATGTCTCGACAAGAATTCAACTCTTGTTGTTCTTACTCCGGCAATTCCGAAAGAACATGCTGAACTAAACTTCTTTATTGATAACAATTTTGAAATTCAGAAACGTGCTCAGGTCCTGGGAACTATTACAAGAGCAAGCAAAGGACTTTGTGTAGCCGGAACTCATGGAAAGACAACAACTTCCACAATGACGGCTCACATTCTGCATCAGTCAAAGGTTGATTGCACAGCTTTCCTTGGAGGAATATCAAAGAATTATAAGAGCAACCTGATTCTATCTAATAAAAGTGACTTTACCGTTATTGAAGCCGATGAATTCGATCGCTCATTCCATTGGTTGCATCCATATATGTCTGTTATAACTTCTACAGACCCTGACCATCTTGATATCTACGGAACAGAAGAAGCTTATTTGGAAAGCTTTGAGAAGTATACCTCACTGATACAACCTGGTGGATGCCTGATAATACGTAAAGGAGTCTCTTTACAGCCAAAAGTTCAGGAAGGTGTTAAAGTCTACACATACTCGAAAGAGGAAGGAGACTTCCATGCAGAAAATATCCGCATTGGCAACGGAGAAATATTCATAGACTTTGTAACTCCAGATGAAGTAATAAAAGATATCCAGTTAGGTGTTCCGGTAAGCATCAATATTGAAAATGGAGTTGCAGCAATGGCTCTATGTTGGCTAAACGGAGTAACAGCAGAGGAAATTAAGAGTGGAATGGCTAGTTTCGGAGGAGTAGACAGACGTTTTGATTTTAAAATTAAAAATGATAAAGTTGTCTACCTAAGCGATTATGCCCATCATCCATCTGAAATTAAGCAAAGTATAATCTCTGTACGCGATTTGTACAATGATAAAAAGATTACAGGCATATTCCAGCCTCACTTATATACTCGTACACGCGATTTCTATAAAGATTTTGCTGATAGCTTATCACTACTGGACGAAGTTATCTTACTTGATATTTATCCAGCTCGTGAACTACCAATTCCAGGTGTTACGAGCAAACTGATTTTCGATAATATTCGTGAAGGAGTGGAAAAGAGTATGTGCACTAAAGAAAAAATGCTAACTGTATTGAAAGATAAAAAAATAGAGGTACTTATAACTCTAGGTGCAGGTGATATTGAAGATTACACAATCGACATTCAAAATTTACTGAATAACAAATGATAAAGAAAATTCTGCTACTGATCGTTATGCTGCTAATTATCGCATATCTTATAACAGCGATAACAGCTTTCAATAACAAGTCTGATAATAAGACTTGCAAGGATATTGAATTGATCATTATGGACAGTATAAATGCAGGATTTATCACAGAAAAAGAGATTACTTCTTTGCTTAAGGATGAAGGCATTTATCCTGTTGGAAAAAAGATGGAAAGAATCCAGACTAGAAAACTGGAGACAGAACTTGCAAAACATCCATTGATAGACAAAGCTGAGTGTTACAAAACACCGGGTGGAAAAGTTTGCATGGAAATTTCACAACGTCTTCCTATCCTTCGGGTTATGAATTACAAGGGTGAGAGTTTTTATTTAGATAATCAAGGCAAAATAATTCCTCCTGACGCTAATTGCACAGCACATTTAGCTATTGTAACAGGATATGCAGAAAAATCCTTTGCTATGAGGAGCTTATATAAGTTTGGTGTATTTTTGCAAAATGATAAGTTTTGGAATGCTCAGATTGAGCAAATAAACGTAACACCAACAAGAGAAATTGAGCTGGTTCCGCGAGTTGGAGATCACGTCGTATTCCTTGGAAAAATAGATAATTTCGAAGAAAAACTTGGACGACTAAAAATTTTCTATGAAAAAGCTTTGAATAAAGTGGGATGGAATAAATACGAACGCATCAACTTAGAGTTTAGCAACCAAATAATTTGCACAAAAAGAGAAGAAACTAATAAGCCAGTGTAATTAAGAGCTAATCATTTAGAACTACATTCTAAAAAAGACTAGTACATTGACATATTAAAAATTAGAAAGATATGGCAGAAACAGATTTTATCGTAGCTATAGAGCTGGGATCATCTAAGATTACCGGTATAGCAGGGAGAAAAGAAAGTGACGGAAGTATTCATGTCCTTGCTTATGCCAAGGAGGAATCTTCTTCGTTCATCAGAAAAGGAGTAATCTATAACATAGATAAAACAGCTCAAAGCCTGACCTCTATCATAAATAAGTTAGAGAGTGCATTAGACAATGAAATATCAAAAGTATATGTAGGCATCGGCGGACAATCAATCCGTACGGTTAAAAATATTGTAGCCCGTCATTTAGCTACCGAGGAGATTATTACAGAGGAACTTGTTGATTCCATCAAAGATGAAAATCGTCAGATTCCATTGATTGATATGGATATACTAGACGAAGTTCCACAGGAATACAAGATTGGTATTAACTTACAGGTCGACCCGGTTGGTGTACTTGGAAGTAATATCGAAGGACGCTTCCTCAATATAGTAGCCCGATCTTCAATAAAAAAGAACCTGCAACGATGCTTCGAACTTGCAAGAATTGAAGTTGCCGATTATTATATTTCTCCATTAGCTGCTGCCAATGTGATTCTCACTGATACTGAAAAGCGTACAGGCTGTGCTTTGGTAGACTTCGGAGCAGATACAACAACTGTTGCTGTCTACAAGAACAATATCCTTCGTTACCTTTCAGTTCTGCCATTGGGAGGTAATAATATTACTCGTGATATTTGTGCATTGCAATTGGAAGAAGAAGAAGCCGAAAAGCTGAAAGTTAAATATGGTAACGCCATTTTTGAAACAAATGATGACGAAGAACCAAAAACATACCTTTTGGAGAACGAAAAACGTTCAATAGAAAGAAAGGTCTTAAACGAAATTATTGAAGCACGTGCTGAGGAAATCATTGCTAATGTATGGAATCAGATTGAGCTTTCCGGTTATCAAGGAGATTTAATGGCCGGAATTATAATCACAGGAGGAGGTTCCAACCTGAAAAACCTGGATGAAGCAATTAAGAACAGGACAAAAATAAACAATGTAAAAATTGCAAGATTTGTACGAACCGGAATCAGATCAAACGGGCCAGATTTATTGATAAAAGACGGAACTCAAAATACGATTATCGGCTTATTGAATGCAGGAAAAGAAAATTGTTGCTTACTTGAAAAAGTTAAGCCGGTTGAAACATCAATCCAATATGATATTCCTGAACAGACACTCTTCCCTGAAGATAATGACGAACAAGAAGAATATGATGAAAAAGACGCTCTAAGAACTGAAGAAGAAAGGCTAAGAAGGGAAGAGGAGAAAAAAAGAAGAGAAGAGGCCGAATTAGAGAGAAAAAGACTGGAACAGAAGCGAAAAGAAGAAAAAGCCGCAGCGAAAGCTGCTGCAAAAGCCGCTAAGAAAGCAGAGCCTAGTAAGATCAAGACCATGTTTGAGAGACTTACAAAGGACATGTTCAGCGATGAAGGCGAATAATATAAATAGCAATATAGTAATTACATCACATAAATAACATTAGTTATGACAGACGATATAATGCCATTTGAATTCCCAACAGACACCCCAAGTATTATCAAGGTGATCGGTGTGGGTGGCGGCGGTGGAAATGCTGTTAATCACATGTATAAGGAAGGCATACATGATGTAACATTCGTTCTGTGCAACACAGACAACCAGGCTCTAGCAGAATCTCCGGTTCCTGTTAAGTTACAATTAGGACGTTCCATTACCGAAGGACTGGGAGCAGGTAATAAGCCCGAACGTGCTTCAGCTGCAGCCGAAGAAAGCATCGAAGATATTAAAACACTCCTGAGCGATGGAACCAAGATGGTATTCATTACAGCAGGTATGGGTGGAGGAACCGGAACCGGTGCCGCTCCTGTTATTGCTAAAACAGCTAAGGAGATGGATATTCTGACTATAGGGATTGTCACTATTCCATTCCTTTTCGAAGGTGAAAAGAAAATTATTCAGGCACTTGATGGTGTCGAACAGATAAGCAGGCATGTAGATGCACTACTTGTTATCAATAATGAAAGATTAAGAGAAATTTATTCTGATTTAACCTTCATGAATGCCTTCGGCAAAGCAGATGATACTCTTTCAATCGCAGCAAAAAGTATTGCTGAGATTATTACCATGCGAGGTAAGGTAAATCTTGACTTTGCAGATGTAAATACCATTCTGAAGAACGGTGGAGTAGCAATTATGAGCACCGGCTTAGGTGAAGGCGAAAACCGTGTAAGCAAAGCAATAGAAGATGCACTTCACTCTCCATTACTAAATAACAATGATATCTTTAACGCAAAGAAAGTATTGCTTAATGTTTCTTTCTGCGAACAATCAGAGCTTATGATGGAAGAAATGAACGAAGTTCACGAATTCATGAGTAAGTTTGATAAAGGTGTAGAAGTTATCTGGGGGGTAGCAGTAGATGATGCACTTGGAAATAAAGTCAAAATTACAGTTCTTGCTACAGGCTTCGGCATGACAAGTATACCCGGTATGGATGAAGTTATCAGCAAAAGAACTCAAGAAGAGGAAGAACGCCTTGCCCAACTGGAAGAAAAAGAAGAAGAAAATCGCCGACGCATTGTTATTGCTTATGGTGAGGAAGCACTTAAAGGGGGTGCTAAAGCACATAAAAGACGACGTCATGTCTACATTTTCAATCCAGAAGATTTAGATAACGATGAAATAATTGCTTCTGTTGAAAACTCTCCTACCTATCAACGAGACAAAGCTACTTTAGAAAAAATCAAAACCAAGGCTACAGCTGTAGAAACAGTTGCTACTCCGGAAACGGAAGATGGTAGTAATATTATAAGTTTTAATTAAAAAAAGATCTATTATGAGTATATTTGACAAAGTCAGCGATGACATTAAAGAGGCTATGAAAGCCAAAGATAAAGTGAAACTGGAAGCATTAAGAAATATAAAAAAATACTTCATTGAAGCTAAAACAGCTCCAGGTGCAAATGATACATTATCAGATGAAGCTGCCACTAAAATTATTCAGAAACTGGTTAAACAAGGAAAAGACTCTGCTGAAATTTATATCAGTCAGAATCGTCAGGATCTTGCAGACGGAGAATTAGCTCAGGTTAAAGCAATGGAAGTTTATCTTCCAAAACAAATGAGTGCAGAAGAACTGGAAGCTGCAATTAAAGAAATTATTGCAGAAACCGGTGCTACAAGTGCCAAAGATATGGGTAAAGTAATGGGCGCAGCAACAAAGAAGCTTGCCGGATTAGCTGAAGGGCGCGCAATATCTGCTCTGGTTAAAGAACTGCTGGCATAAGTTTAGTCAGTCTTATCATATAAAGGAAATGGGGTTGTTCAATTGGATAACCCCATTTCTTTTATATCCTTCCTTCTGGTCTATCTCTGAGATCGTTTTCCAAGAATTCAATTCTCAGATACTTAATACATCATTCTAAACCATATTGTCTTTGTATCAAGCCAATCGCTAATCAAATAGTTCTTTTAAAACATCCAATGATTTTAAAGACGGGAATTCAGGCAGATGAAGACGATAATAATCAATAATTATAAGTAAACAACGGTTCCGCTCTACTCTACTCATTGCAAACAGATGCATTGTATCATAGTTCATACGCATTAAATTAACTAATATTGAAGCATCATCAGGCTGAATAAAAGAATTATGAAACGGTTTATTTGCTGTAAAGCAAGCATTCAGTAAATCGAAGTAATCACCTTTATTGTAGTTCTCCAGGTTTGGATAGAGACCTAGGAAGCGAGAAAGCCGCATAAGAAAGACTAAATGAAAATTTGCAAAGCCTTTATCCTGCTCATCAAGCCATTGAATAGAATGGAGCAAATATGCAAACAGAGGCTTGTTTTCAACCTCTTCACGAACCGCACGATATAAAAACTCCGCAATAAAAAGAGCAATAGCCGATTTATATGGATCATAAGGAAGCGAAGAAAAAGGATAAAAAGATTTAGCCTCCTTTATACGATGCAGATTTGAAGTGGGACGATAATCAGCTTCAAACTCAATAATTGATAAAGGTTGAAAAAGCACTGATTTTACAGTTGCTTTCTTTGAACGCGGTAGCTTTACCAAAAAAGACGCTCTTCCTGAGCGCTCAGTATAAATATCTACAATATTAGAAACATCGTTGTATTTTATAGAATGAAGAACAATTCCAAAAGATTTTTGTAGCATAAATTACTCCAATTCCTTATTTGTGACTTTTAGTAACAAAGCTACAAAAAAAGAATATAACCGCAAATTTATAGTCGAAAGTATAATCATCCAAAGAAAAAAAGAAAAAAATAACAAATGTTATTCTACTGATAATCAAACAATAAAATAGTAATAATAGAAGTTTTAAGATAAATCTAGAAAAAATTTCGCCGGAATATTTTGCTATTTCAAAAATAGCGCCTATCTTTGCATCCGCAATCAAGAAACAACGCGATTGCAAAATAGAAAAGATACCACAATGGCCCGTTCGTCTATCGGTTAGGACGTTAGATTTTCATTCTAGAAAGGGGGGTTCGACTCCCCCACGGGCTACAAAGTTAAAATATAAATTCAAAGAATTAAAAGATTAGTCGAAAAGATGGCAAATCACAAATCATCAATCAAGAGAATTAGACAAGCTGAGACAAAAAGACTTCACAACAGATACTATGGTAAAACCATGAGAAATGCTGTTAGAAAGTTACGTTCTACTTCTGACAAATCAGAAGCTACAGCTATGTACCCTGGCATTACTAAAATGATCGATAAGTTAGCAAAAACTAACGTTATTCACAAGAATAAGGCTAACAACTTGAAGTCAAAGTTAGCAATCTACGTTAACAAGCTTGCTTAATACAAAGAACTGAAGTACATTCTTTATATAATAAGGTCGGATTATTTAATCCGGCCTTTTGTGTTTATAGCTACTCCAAATTAAGCACTATAAAAAAGTGCAACGATATGAAATTTAGGCAAATTAAAGTGTTCAGAACCAATTAAAATCACTATATTTGCTTTGTTTAAATAATTACAAATTAAATATGACTGAAGAACAAATAGCGAATAATGATTCAATGTATTCCGCGGACAGTATTCAAGTACTTGAGGGATTAGAGGCCGTTAGAAAGCGCCCCGCAATGTACATTGGAGATACTGGCGTAAAAGGTTTGCACCATTTAGTATATGAGGTTGTTGATAACTCAATCGACGAAGCCTTAGCCGGCTATTGTGACCACATAGAAGTTTCTATTAACGAAGACAACTCAATTACCGTTCAGGATAACGGACGAGGTATTCCTGTTGATTTCCACGAGAAAGAACAGAAATCAGCACTTGAGGTTGTAATGACAGTACTTCATGCTGGTGGTAAGTTCGATAAAGGCTCTTACAAAGTATCCGGAGGTTTGCACGGTGTTGGTGTATCCTGTGTGAATGCACTTTCAACCTTACTGGTTGCTCAGGTTGCAAGAAACGGAGAATTATACCAACAAGAATACTCCTGTGGTATCCCAAAAGAAGCTGTAAAGGTTGTTGGAACAACAGACAAGACCGGAACACAAGTAACTTTCCATCCTGATGGGTCAATCTTCACCACAACGGAATATAAATACGATATTTTGGCTACTCGTATGCGTGAACTTGCATACCTGAATGCTGGACTTACTATCAAGCTAACAGATCTTCGTGTTAAGAACGAAGACGGAAGTTTCAAGAACGAAACATTCCATTCAGATGAAGGTTTAAAAGAGTTTGTTCGTTTTGTCGATTCATCTCGTGAAAAGCTTATCAATGATGTAATTTACATCAATACAGAGAAGCAAGGTATCCCTGTAGAAGTTGCTATAATGTATAATACTTCTTATACAGAGAATATCCACTCATACGTTAACAACATCAACACAATAGAAGGAGGTACTCACCTTGCAGGTTTCCGTCGTGCACTAACCCGTACACTAAAGAAATATGCCGAAGACTCCAAAATGCTGGAAAAAGTAAAGGTTGAGATTGCCGGTGATGACTTCCGTGAAGGTTTAACTGCTGTTATTTCTATAAAAGTAGCAGAACCTCAGTTTGAAGGACAGACAAAAACCAAGTTAGGTAATAACGAGGTTATGGGAGCTGTTGATCAGGCTGTTGGAGAAGCCTTGACTAATTATCTGGAAGAGCATCCAAAAGAAGCCAGAATGATTGTTGACAAGGTTGTTTTAGCTGCTACAGCTCGTCACGCAGCTCGCAAAGCCCGTGAAATGGTACAACGTAAATCACCAATGTCTGGTGGTGGACTTCCGGGAAAGTTAGCCGACTGTTCTGATAAAGACCCTGAAAGATGTGAGATATTCCTTGTCGAAGGAGACTCTGCAGGTGGTACAGCTAAACAAGGCCGTAACCGTGCATTTCAGGCAATTTTGCCTCTCCGTGGTAAGATTCTTAATGTGGAGAAAGCAATGCGTCATAAAGCTTACGAAAGTGAAGAAATCCGTAATATTTACACAGCATTAGGAGTAAGTATTGGTACAGAAGATGACTCTCAGGAAGCTAACATTACAAAGCTACGTTATAAGAAGATTATAATCATGACCGATGCCGACGTCGATGGTGCTCACATCGACACGCTTATCATGACTTTCTTCTTCCGCTTTATGCCTCAGCTTATTCAAAATGGCTATCTTTATATTGCCAATCCCCCACTCTACTTATGTAAGAAAGGAAAGGTAGAAGAATATTGCTGGACAGAAGAACAACGTCAACGATTTATTGCAACTTACGGAGGTGGTTCTGAGAACGCTATCCATACTCAACGATACAAAGGTTTGGGAGAAATGAACGCCCAACAGCTTTGGGACACAACAATGGATCCAGACCAACGTACATTACGTCAGGTAACTATTGACAATGCTGCTGAAGTTGATTATGTATTCTCAATGCTAATGGGTGAAGATGTAGGACCTCGTAGAGAGTTTATTGAAGAAAATGCTACTTATGCAAATATTGATGCATAAACAAAACATTATATTATAAAAGAAGAGGCTGTGTAGTTTTACACAGCCTCTTCTTTTATATATAGCAATCAATGATTTTAAAAGAGGATTTTTTCTAAATTATATCCAGGTTCAGCCTATCAAAGCATCTTAGCACCTGGCAAACTATCTTCTTTTAATTGTCTGCACTCCTTTTTCCGCCATCTCTTTGGCATATTCTTCCCTTCCCAGCGCTTTTATCCTATCTATGCAAGCATTTCTATCCGAATTGAAAAAGAAGCCAAACAGCTTACTTACAACATTTGTGAACTTCTTGCAATCATCCACATCAGTTGAGCACTCTGCGCAAGTTTTATACCCTTTTTCCATGCAACAAGTACGCGTTTTGCACCAGGTTGCTTTTTCATTTTTCAGGCAACCCATACAGCCTCCCTTCAAATATTGTCGGCAAGCACCACAATAAAGGCCACATACAGCAATCAGTTCCTGATTAATTTCAATCGTTTTTTCCATGCTTTTAAATATTTAAAAGAACTAATGTCTTACTATTCAGAAAACATTTCAACTTAACATTTTCTGTACGAAATGATCTATCGCCTGTTCATTGATATTTGAAACAGAAGTAGTTGTTTTCATAATCTTTTTAACAGCAAACTTTTCCAGTAGATTCATCTTTTCAAACTGAATTTCACCACCCATAAACTCTCTTGCCTTGGAATGACGAAGTAATTCCTCTGGAAACGAACGAACCATTTCCTCCTTTTGCTTTATTTCATCAGGCTCCATCCCACAGAGGAAGAGCCCCACTTCTTTAACAGCAAATAAAAAAACATGATTCTTCAAACAAAACTCTCTGAATTTCTTCTTAGCAGAGCCTACATAAACAGAACTTCCTACAATAATACGATCAAAGATTGAGAGATCAGGAGATTGATTTACATTCAAATCAATCATGGTAACCTCATCATTTATAAAGCGATTCTTTATCATCTCGGCAACCTTCTTTGTGGTGCCATATTTAGAAAGATACACAATAGCTGTTTTCATAGGCCTGTAATATTTAGATTAGATAATTCCTCTATTCTTCATTTCCTCTGCTGCAATTTCAAGTTCAGTATACCAATCTTCTCCAAATTTACGGATAAGTGGTTCTTTCAGGAACTTATATACAGGCACATCCTCTTTTTCTCCAAGAAGAACAGCAGCCTTACACACACTCCAGCGGTGATAATTTACAGCTTTAAATTCAGGATACTTCTGCACACGAATAGGATAAAGGTGGCAGGAAACCGGCTTGTAGAAGTCAACTTTCCCTTCACGATAAGCTTTCTCTATGGCGCAATAACAACATCCTTTCTCGTCGTAGCAGGTAAATACACAATCCTTACCATTCACAATGGAAGTAACCAGGTCACCATCCTCATCTTTATAACAAACGCCTTGCTTTTCTATTACAGCCTGTGCTTCAGAAGAAAGGTCCTCCCAGATAACCGGAAGGACCTTCTTTAGTTGTTCAACTTCTTCTTCTTCCAAAGGCGCACCGGCATCACCCTCAATACAACACTCCCCTTTGCAGGCATCCAGGTTGCATAAGAATTTCTCCTTAAATACATCAAGGCTGATGATGGTATCGTCTATTTGAATCATTCGAATATTATTTAATTAATACGTTGCCAGTCATTTCTTTTGGCGCTTCCAATCCCATAATTTTAAGGATAGTTGGAGCAATATCAGCCAAACGACCTTCAGCAACCTGAGCATCTTTATTTTCTGTTACATAAACACATGGAACAGGGTTCAAAGAGTGAGCAGTGTTAACAGAGCCATCTTCGTTTACAGCGTTATCAGCATTACCGTGATCGGCAATGATAATAGCCTCGTAACCGTTTGCCTTAGCAGCTTCAATAGTTTCTTTCACACAAGTATCAACAGCAATTACTGCTTTTTCGATAGCTTCGTATACACCAGTGTGTCCAACCATATCACCATTAGCAAAGTTTACTACGATAAAATCGAACTTGTTCTTGTTTATTTCAGCAACTAAAGCATCTTTTACTCCGTAAGCACTCATTTCAGGCTTCAAGTCGTAAGTAGCCACTTTAGGAGAATTAATCAGAATACGTTCTTCACCTTCGTATGGAGCTTCGCGTCCGCCGTTAAAGAAGAATGTAACGTGAGCATATTTTTCAGTTTCAGCAATGTGAAGCTGAGTTTTCTTCTGAGAAGAAATGAATTCACCCAATGTATTTTCTACGTTGTCTTTATCAAAGATGATATGAACTCCCTTGAAAGAAGAATCATATGGAGTCATGCAATAATATTGCAATCCCGGTACAATCTTCATACCTTCTTCAGTCATCTCTTTCTGAGTAAGAACCAGAGTAAGTTCTTTAGCACGGTCATTACGGTAGTTGAAGAAGATAACAACATCACCTTCCTTAATTCTTCCATCTACACCAGCATTTACAATTGGTTTGATGAATTCGTCAGTAACATCTGCATCATAAGATTCCTGCATAGCAGTAACCATGCAATCAGCCTTTTTACCAGTTCCATTAACCAACAAATCATAAGCCTCTTTCACACGAGCCCAACGTTTGTCGCGGTCCATTGCATAGTAACGGCCAATAATTGTAGCAACCTTGGCAGTAGTCTTCTTGCATTGAGCATCAAGTTGTTCAATAAAACCTTTACCACTTCTAGGATCAGTATCACGACCATCCATGAAACAGTGGATAAATGTATTTTCAATTGCATATTCCTTAGCGATTTCAGTCAACTTGAAAAGGTGATCAAGAGAACTGTGCACACCACCATCTGAAGTCAAACCCATAAGGTGAACAGACTTACCAGTTTCCTTTGCATAAGTGAAAGCAGAAACAATTTCCGGATTCTGCATGATTGTATTTTCACGACAAGCCTTGTTAATTTTTACCAAATCCTGGTAAACTACGCGTCCTGCACCAATATTTAAGTGACCTACTTCAGAGTTACCCATCTGACCATCAGGTAAACCTACATTTTCTCCACTAGCCTGAAGCTGTGAGTTTGGATATGTTTTTATCAGGTAATCCCAGTAAGGAGTTGGAGTGTTAAAGATAACATCTGCTTTAGAATGGTTCCCTATTCCCCATCCATCAAGAATCATTAAAAGAGCTTTCTTAGCCATACTATTAATTGTTTTAATTACTCATCATTTTACGAGTGCAAAGGTACGAAAAAAAGCAATAAGATGGTGAGTTTTAGTACTCATTCACATTATAATACAAGAATTCTCCTTATTCATTCTTTCAAGCTTTAAAAAGTTACTTTTGCACTACTGCTAATATACAACTTAAAACCTTCTTTTAACATAATAATATCAAAGATTATTATTTACAAATCACTCTCATATTTTTTACAAGCGCAATATTTTCACTTTTAGTCGGATCAAATTCACCTAAGCTATTGCATATTCTAATATCCTTCAAACAGCCTAGTTTATAATTCATTTTTCCATCATTCTCATATAAAAAAATTGAATCACCTTGCAAAACCTTATTGTAAAATATATAATTTTTATCTCTATGTGCAAGTTCACGATCATCATAAGGATACTTTTCCTTATAATCAATTATTTCTTGTTTCAGATCTGCGAATTTTTTATTCTGTCTTATTCGAAAATTTGCTGATAAATTAAATTCTATCATACTATTTCTTGTCTTAAGAACAAGCTGTTCTAAAGACTTCTTATGTCCATTTCTAAGATAATAAGAATACTCCATAATTGTATCATTATAAAAATATCTCTCAGTATAAAAAGGAACAGTATCACATAATGTTGTAAAATAGAGTTTAGGATCTACCTGATCCTTAATTATACTATACCAATAGCCACCTTTGTTTTGATAGTAAATATATTTATCTTTCTCTTTACCATTACTATAGCATATTCTTACAGTTATGGCACTATCGTTTTTTATGATTGCAACATAAGGCTTTTGAAGTTTTTCACCATTACTATTCACTCCTTTCATGGAATATTCATCAAATGTTTGATATAAAACATAACCATCCGATAATTGAGATTTATGCGGATTGCAACTTGTTAATGCCATAATAAATATTAGATATAAACATATTATCACTTTCATTGATTTCTTATTTTATCGAAACGATATCAATTTTCCATTTTTAATAAGCAATACAGACTTATTCTTATAATATTCAGATGTAGGACGTTGGCAAAAGTTTCTACTATTAAAAAACAAGGTCAAAATCAGACTATCTGGTAACGCCGTATTTTCAAGTGTTAAATTCTATTCGTTATACTCTTAAAGCCATAAAATATCTATTTCAGTTTATCTGCTTACTTTTCAATTTGTAAATACTCAATTAGGTTAAGCATAACCCTGCAATAAACAATAAAGAACAATAAAGGCCAAAGCCATAATCCACCAGATAATCTTATTTTATAGGTTCCTTTAAAGTTCTTTTAAAATAGAACAAAGTACAAAAAATAACCCAATAATAAAATAAACCCGGTAACTCATTTATATAAGCCAAAAGATCAGCAAATTTTTCTTTTGATTCAGAAACGAAAGTATCACACAATACATTCATTTTTAGATTTTGCAACAGATCCTTTGAGACTAATAGAACTATAAAAAATAAAACTATAAAATTATATTTCACATCAATTTTAACTGTTGCAATTTTGTCAACAGACATGAATACAATTAAGCCGAATAGAAATGTAGCAACTCCACCTCCAATTAGCAATGAGGTTATATTTCCAATCGCATAAGACAACCCTATATAAATCAATGACATTAAAATATTATACATATTTATTATCAATAGATAAGCCAAAACCCCTTTAAAAAAATCATTTTTCATCACTATTTATAATTATTAATTAATATCTATGAGCAACATTACCAGACAATAAACCTATAAATTAGAATACCTTTCTTGGCACTTGAAGATATTTCTTTATTTGTTTTCTAAAATATACATATCTAGACAATTTGCAATTCTGCTTCTCCGCTTTTTCTTTTTCATACTCATAAAGTATCATAAGTTCTCCGGGAAAACTAACATTGATAATTAATGATTTTTCATTTCTTGCAAATAAGTGTTCAGTTATTATTTTGTATGCATCATTATCATTAATCCCTGGAAGCTTATCATAACAGATAAAAAATCGTTTCCCTCTTTTAATTAAAAAATGCTCCAATTTATTCATTGCATCTTCTGGAAGTGATCCCTTCTGTGATAATAATTTATCAAAATTACATATTCTGCCGAGAGAATCAACCTCCCAAACAGACAAAAAACGAACTTTATTTTCTATTAATTCTTTTACCTTATTTGATCCAACCACTTTTATTAAAGATTGGGCTAACATCGCAGAATTAATATCCAAACAGTCTCTATCCAAACTAACATTAATTTGGGCATTTGAAAAAGACACTATAAAACAAGTTATAAACAATATTATTAATCTATTCATCATAAATTGATTTATTAATTCTCGTAAGTTAAAGGGAAACTGACACTGTTAAATTGTTATCTTTTATAAAATTGAGCTCAATCCACTTTATGACGAAAATTTATTATTGATATTATTATTAACCATAAAACATACAAAGCAGCAAATGGGGTAAGAAACTGAATCCAATAACTATCTTTAATACTATATATTGGCAAAATAAACAATATATAAAGGAGAAAAATTTCCACTAATAAATATTTCAACGAAAGCAAGCTCACTTTAATCCTATTCTGCAAAAAATATACCGTAAAATATAAAAGAAAGACAAAGAGGATATTTAAACAGACTAGCATTAATGTAATTATTAAAGCCCAGGGAATTATCATTCCTAACTGATTAGATAAAGATTCTTTAGAAAAAACAAACAGTAATCCACAGAAAACTATACCACCCAAAAACGTCAAGAGACCCACTTTCATTATTTTGATTAACCATTTCATATGCTATTATTAAGATTAATTGCCACATAAGGTTCTTGAAGTTTCTCACTTCTAATATTTACACCTTCCATGCTATATTCATCAAATGTTTGATATAAAACATAACCATCCGATAATTGAGATTTATGGGGATTGCAACTTGTTAATGCCATAATATCTTTCAAATCACCAAATTAGCCCCCAATAAATAATTATGCCCTTCTTCTCGTTTATACATATCCCCTTTGAATATCCATTTTTCCAACCTACAGGCATATAATCTAATGGATATAGTCCCTTCCAATAATGCCCCGGTTTTGAATCCAATATATAAATTTGAAAGTCCATTGACAGCCCACATTTTGTCTTATTAGAATATATACCTTTTGATTTTTCACCATCCTCTAATGCAGAATTATCAAATGATTCAAAAAAAGGTAAAGGGTAATAATACTTATTATTTGTACAAATATTATCATAAGAAGCTTTATCATCAGTCATACTCCTTATTGCCTCTAATTTTACGATGGTTAGAAAACTATCGGACGGTTTATATTTTGCTAAATATTTTTCTCCAATTTGTTTTTTCAATTTTAAAACTTTATCTTCTCCAAATTCAAAAAGCATATAGTAAATGCATTGGCTAGTAGTGTCTATTGTTATTGCACTAGTAATTGGCAAACGATCTATTTCTTTTGGGAAATGTGCAACTAAAAATGGAGGCATTTCTCTTAATTCATTTTGATAATCTCTATTGGCATAACAAAGGCCTGGACCATTACTCCATTTTACATTACATCCAGTGATAATTAAAATTATACATATTAAAAAATAATTTCTCATACAAAATAGTTTTAATAGATCAATAATTAAACCAATTAGCTTATTCGAAAGACAACAATTTTCATTAAACAGATCATTTATGTTAATATGAAGTGATTTTTATTTCATTTAAAATTTTATCATAAACTCTTTTATTAGAGGAAGATACATTATCATAATATATATTCACGTCCTTATAAACATCTTTCCGCCAAAATTTATTACTTTTACATCCAACAGAAACTTTTCTTTGATTCTTTATCTTTGATTTTTGAGGCTTATACCTATCTATAGGCAATTCAACCATGGAACCTTGTAGAATGATTATAGTTGCAGAATCAACAAAACTGTAAAAATATACTACTCCTTCTTCATAATTATCCTTTTGGACATGAAAAGGTATGGGTAATTGCATCTCAACTTTCTTCGATATAAGCAACCGACTGTCCAACTTATACGTAACATTTTCGTTTTTTAAAGTTGAACAAGCTGATAGGAAAATGATCATCAATATTATTACTTTATAGGGTTTCGTCACCATATTATTTTAAATGCTATAGATGTTACTTATAATCAGCATTATATACAATAACAAAATTGAATTTATATGAATATAAAGTAGATTATTACAAATACTATTTACTTTTTAACGCTAAAGATATAGTAATTCTTTATTCTTTATCCTGTTTGCTATTTCGTATCTTTTTCAATGCAATTAAATATCCTAAATACTGGCCAAGTATGAAAAAGAAAATAAAGCCATAAATGGCTGAGATCTCAATATCAAGGCAATATAGCCCCACTAAAATCAAGAAATATGCATAGAACGAGTTTAATAATATTTCTTCTGAATGTTTATAGAAATAGCCTAAAAGTTTCTTCATTTGTTATTCCTCCTTAATATTTCTAGAGCAATAATTGTTATAACTAAGAGACTTAAAATTATCCATGAATTATTGCGAATTACAAGTGGTAACTTATTTCTAAATAGAATATCAATACTAACAACAGCAATTGTTATAATATTAAAAGCATTTCTTACTTTATTCATAATAAGTATGGTTGTTGGAGATTTTTATTTTTGTTAAAGCATTCCACTTCTAGCCTTAATTCGGGCATCTCTATGTGCTGCATCTTTGCCTATTTGATAAGAAAAGCAAAAAGCTATCAAGAGAAATAGCAGAAATGACACAAATGTTGAAAACGTTTTTTTATCAGATCTCATATTTATTGTATTAGTGCAACTTGTTACAATGTTGTTCATTATAAGTTACATGGTTAAATTCATTTTGCATGTTGTAATCTTAGATCTCACTCAACTGCATTTTATCATAATTACAACAACAATAAATTATACAATTAGTTATTTATCAACTGCGTGATATCTTAATTTAGATACACTAAAGATATTAAAAGAGCCGGAATAATCATCAAGTACAGACAAATAGTTGTTGATAAATAAAAAATAGAATATCGAATTTCTTTGATTCTCAGTAAAACCTTTTTTTAAAACATATTCACCCGTTCCATAACTCTTACAATATAAATGCATAAAGTCGGCAAGATTTTTACTTTGATATTCTTTATCCACGTCTTTATCTATATTAAAAGTATAAACGCTTCTATTAGATTGAAGTTTTATTTGCTGATTTAAGACTTTTCTTAAGAAAGACAAATAATCCATTTCAAATGTTCCTTCATTATATATTATTCTCAAGTCCTGGGATTCTATTCGTATTACCTTGCCACCTTCTCCTTGACAATAAAATGGGACTCCACTGAATAAAGATGGTCTAACATCATTAGATATTAATAATATTAAATTATTATCAATAGAGATGTTCTGTTTTTTATTACATGAAATTAAGGCAAATATGCTACAGCAAAGCGCAATCAGTAATTTGTAATTTTTCATAAGCTCAACCTTTGCAAATATTATCACATCAATTTACACATAGTATTATTAAAAAAGAGAAACTCCAGATCGACCTAACAATAATAAGACGCTCTAAGGCATTCTTTTAAGTAAATAATATCACATCTGGCAAATTTAGCTATTTGTATTGAATATTTATTATTTTTTCAATAATTAAATTGAAACAAAGACTCCAATCATATATAATATGTATATCGATATTTAAGCAAAGACAACATTTCACTCATAAATAAATCAATAATAGATTCTAATTAGGTGTCAGAGGTGTCAGTAAAAAAGTCTTTTTTACCTTTCCAGAAATTAAATTTTGAAAAAACTGCAAATTGCGGAATTATCGAATTTTAGTTTTCAGAACCGGAAAAAGTATTATTTTACTGACACCTCTGACACCCATAAAAACATACACACCTATTATTCAACGTTTTACAAAATACAGAAAGTCTAAAGTGGTGTACATGGTGTAGTAAAAAAGACTATTTTAGCTTTCCACAGATTTAATTTTGAGAATTCCGCAAAATGCATAATTTTCAAAATTTTATTTTCCAGAACAAAAAAAGGACGATTTATCTACACCATGTACACCACCCCAAAACAAATTTCACTGATAATCAACATTATACAAAACAGCAGAAATGAATTCAAGTAACTATAGAGAAGAATAACGATTAACCGCAATCAGTTTAATATATCTCTCGGCAGACATTAATCATTTATTGGCGGGAGGTTGAAGCAAACATGTACATGTTTGTAACCAATCATGTACAAGATTGAACTCAAACATGTACATGATTGGAAAAAGGTAACCTTTTGTTTTTATTAGTTTAGGGCGGGATATTTGTTAAACACCTTAATAAAGATGTTTTCTTATCAGAAGTTGAGTGATAATTGTCCGTCGCCCAGTAAATTGAAAGTCATTCTGTGATAAGGAGTAGTGCCGTGAAGAGCTATTGCTGCACGGTGTTTCTTTGTGGGATAGCCTTTGTTGTGATCCCAGTCATACACAGGGAACTCCTGATGTAGACGGTTCATATAATCGTCCCTATAAGTTTTTGCCAAAATGGAGGCTGCTGCTATAGACAGGTATTTACCATCACCTTTCACAACTGTGGTGTGAGGTATTTCTTTATACTTTTTGAATCGGTTTCCGTCAATAAGCAGATGTTCAGGGATAGCTTTAAGTTGATCTACCGCACGGTGCATGGCAAGAATTGAAGCATTGAGAATATTGATTTTATCAATTTCTTCGGGTGTAACAATACCCACTGCCCATGTCACTGCTTCCATTTCAATAACTTCACGAAGGGCATATCGTTGCTTTTCTGTGAGCTGTTTGGAGTCATTCAGCAATTCGTTCTTAAAATCGTGAGGAAGAATTACGGCAGCGGCAAAGACTGAACCTGCCAGGCAACCGCGTCCAGCCTCATCACATCCAGCTTCTATAAGGTCTTTATTGAGATATGGTAATAGCATAATTTCTAATTTATGTGGAACAAAGATAGAGTTTTATAGAACAAAATGTTCTCCCCTACCAAAAATTACTAAAAAAACGCCAAATAATGAACTTCCTAAGTTTTAAAAACAGCTTATTTTGTTTCATTGCGAAACGTAAAAACGAAATGCTAAAGTTAATATGATTCTCATTATCAGATTTGAGTACATTTCATATTTCATTTCGTTTATGTAAGAAATAACCTTAACAAGAAAGACATGAAAAAAACATTACTTTTATCGTGCTTCACATTGGCTTTCGCCTTAAATGCCACTGCACAAAAGATTGACTTCAATCTGCCAGGTAGACAGCCGGAACAAGTTACCGAAAACGGCTTCACTCCGTGGGCCATTACTACAGGAGTAAAAGACACTCTGGTAATAGACGAAACAAGCGGATTAAAAATCATTGTTGCCAACGGCCCTAACTCGGCGGGCAAAATATTGAAAGCCAACTGGTGGAAAGACGGAGTGAGCAAATATTCAAAACTTATAGGAGACGGTATCGCCATATATGACTTCGTAGATAACAACACACCGCAGCTGCAGTCAGGTTCGGCAGAACTCACCGTCACACTTAGTGGCCTCACGGCAGGCAAACATTCCATTCTTGCATACCATAACAACACCGACGGATTCACTGCTCCGCCAGTAGACGTATATGTGGACAACGTGAAAATGGTATCTGGAGTGCAACAAACTAACAGAGCACAGAGACCTTCAAATAGCGGACAGTCGTATGTTACATTCAACGCAGAGGCCGGCAAGGATGTGGTTATATCTTACCGTACTGTTCCCGACCCATCGGTGAACTATACCGCTCAATATTTCACAACCACAGTGTTTGTCAATGCCATCATTCTAGACGAACCGAACCCTCTAACAACGGCATTGAATCCAACCCCGGACAATCTCGATATGCATACCGATGCCGACAACGGTACCTGCACGCTGAAGTGGTCGCCAGCAGTAACAGCGGTGAAACACCATCTCTATATGGGAACATCCGAAGGCGCTATGAGCGAAATTGCTATCCAAACAGATACATTCTACGTAATGAAAGATGCGTATTCACTGAACACGTACTATTGGCGAGTGGATGAGGAAGACGCAACTGGAAATATATATAAAGGCGAGACATGGTCATTCCGTCCACGGCATCTCGCATTCCCTGGCGCAGAGGGCTATGGCCGCTATGCCACCGGAGGAAGAGGCGGCGCGGTGTATCATGTAACATCGCTTGATGACGATGCGTTAGCACCACAACCTGGAACTTTCCGTTATGGAATTAGTAAAGTAAGCGGACCGCGTACCATCGTGTTCGATGTTGGCGGAGTTATCCAGTTAAAAAGCCGCTTAGCCTGTAGCGATCCCTATGTCACCATTGCAGGACAAACTGCCCCTGGCAACGGAATCATGTTCCGCTCGTGCCCGTTCGGCATGGCATCTGAAGGCATCACCCGCTTCCTACACATGTTTCTAGGTCATGATGCTGCAACATCCGAGACTGGATGCGACGGACTGGGAATGGCCGGAAACAATCACGCTATCATGGACCATTGTTCCATAAGCTGGACTATAGACGAAGCTTTCAGCAGTCGTAATGCGAAGAACGTTACATTGCAGCGCACCATGATATCAGAAGCACTAAACGTTGCCAACCATCCTAACTACCCTTCAGGTACAGCGCATGGTTATGCGGCTACAATCGGTGGAGACACTGGGTCATATCATCACAACCTGATGGCTCACAACGAAGGTAGAAACTGGAGCCTCTCCGGCGGTCTGGACGGTAGCGGGGCTTATGCCGGTCACCATGACGTATTCAATAACGTGTGCTACAATTGGTGCGGACGTACTACAGACGGTGGTACTCACGAGGGAAACTTTGTAAGCAACTACTACAAAATGGGACCATCTTCAAAGAAGCTTCAACTGCTCACCGCAAACCTTGAAGGCACAGGCACCGGCTCACAAAGTTATTACGTGAACGGAAATATCCGCGAAAATCTTGATGGAAGCAAGACTCAGGACAAACTCGATGATACTTATAATTATACTCTATCAAACGGACAGGTGTTGAACTGGACTGTATTCCGCGACAAGCCGTTCTTTGAATCATACACCACCATTGAAACAGCTGATGCTGCTTACAAAAATGTGTTGTCGGATGTGGGCTGCAATATGCCAATACTCGACAACCACGACATACGTATGGTGAACGAAACTCTTAAAGGCATCACCACAACCGTAGGTAGCATATCGGGAAAGAAAGGTCTTATCGACTCTGAAGAGGATGACAAATGCGAAGGCTTCAACGGTATCAATATCTATGAAGCGCACAGAGAAAGCGATTTCGACTCCGACAATGACGGTATGCCAGATTGGTGGGAGAAGGCAAAAGGACTAAATTCTGCAGAAGCAGATAATAATGCCGACCCGGACAAAGATGGTTACACCGTTCTGGAAGATTATCTTAACTGGCTTGCGGAACCTCACTTCACGATTAATAAAGGCATAAACATAAACCTGAAAGAATATTTTGCAGGCTACGACAACAATCCTTCATTCGAAATTACTGGAAGTTCGGATATGTCTTACGATAGCAACGAAGGAATCTGTACATTCACCCCTGCAACATCGTTCACCGGGTTCCTGAACATTAAGGTAAAGGCAACTGATGATGACAATGTAGGTTCGCTGACACGTAACTTCAATTTCTATGTATCGAGTGAAGCGACTGGTATCAACAATGTTCAGACCGACGACACTTCGACAGCAAGCGATATCTATAACGTTTCCGGAATAAAAGTTCGCTCAAATATCAGCAGTACTGACATATCAACTCTTGCTCCCGGTATTTACATCGTAAAGAAGCTGAACGACAAAACGGTAACAAAGAAAATAGTAATAAAATAACTATCAACAGGTAGAAATACTTTAATTTAATAAAATCATGAAGAAATATTTTATTTGTATCATCTTTATAATGACGATGGCAGTGCCTCTATTTGCACAGCAACAACTCAACCCAAAAGATTACGAATACTCATCAAGAGAGTGGAAAAGAATTGTAAGGGGAAGCCCGGATGCTTTCTTCAAGACAGAAGAAGCAAAACGAATTGCTGATAACGTATTAGCATATCAACGGGAAACAGGTGGATGGCCTAAGAATCTTCCAATTCATCGTCCGCTTGGCGACGAACTGGATGTTGTGTTGAGCGACAAGAAGAAACGCAATGACTCTACGACCGACAACGATGCAACTATTCTGGAAATGACTTACCTGGCCAGACTTTACAAACAACAACCGGAAGAGCGCTACAAAAAAGCATTCTTGCAAGGTGTGGAGTTTTTGCTCAGTGGACAGTACAATAATGGTGGCTGGCCACAATTCTGGCCTGAGAATCATGGATACCAGGTACAGATTACTTATAACGACAATGCAATGGTGCAGACTTTAATGGTAATCCTTAACCTGAGAGACGGTATGGCACCGTTTGATTCATTGGTGGATGATGCAATGAAAGTTCGTTTAACAAAAGCTTTTGATAAGGGAATAGAATGTATACTCAACACACAAATTATTGTAAACGGCGAACCAACTGTATGGTGCCAGCAGCACGATTACAAGACTTTAAAACCCACTTCTGCCCGTGCTTATGAATTGGCTTCTTTCTGTTCGGCAGAAAGCGCTTCATTGGTGCGCCTGTTGATGGAACTTCCCAATCCCGACAAACGGATTAAAGCTGCCGTTAACGGAGCTATGAAATGGTTCGAAGCTCATAAACTGACTGGTATCAGGGTAGAACGTTTCACTAACGAAAACGGCAAGTCGGATACACGTGTGGTAAATGACGAAAAAGCCGAACCAATATGGGCTCGCGATTATGACTTAGAGCAAGGAAAGCCTCTGTTTTGCGACCGAAACGGTGTGCCAGTTAAAACATTGGCAGAAGTAGGTCACGAAAGACGCAATGGTTACAGTTGGTATAATAGTGCACCGGCAAGCCTCTACAAGCAATATGAAAAATGGAAAAAGAAGTATATGTAAGTTATCTTTCAGTCAAAAAATAAATAATAAGTATAACTCCAAATGAAAAAAATAGTATTGTTCATTGCCCTTTCATTTTATGCGGTATTTGGTTCAGCACAAGTTGTAATGTCCAAAGCTATAGAGAACGGTAGAACCGGAGCTAATATAACAACCACTGCCAATTCAAATAGTGCTTCCCATTCAAAACTCTATAATGCAATTGTTTCTAATGGAGAAAGTATACAGGCTGCTATTGAAGCTGCTCCTCAACAACCCACGGAGCCTTATATTATACTGATAAAGAGCGGAACATACAATGAAAAAGTTATTATTGACCGACCAAATATCGTACTTCTGGGAGAAGATAGGGAAAAGACCCGGTTAGTGTATGCCGAACTTTCAAGTAAACGAAAGATTCATGAATATAAAGGGCAGCCTGTGGGTAATGGGGTGATTGTTTTGCAGAAAGGTGCAGACGATTGTATAATTAGTGGTTTGACTGTTTACAACAATTATGGTAGTACAGTAGAAGCTACGACTTCGCATCAGATGTCAATTTATGGACGCGCCACTCGTACAATCATTATTAACTGCAATGTATGGGCAGATGGAAATGATGCTTTATCATTATGGGCTTCGGAGGATGGAATGTATTACCATGCCGATCTCAATTTAAGATGTCCCGGGGTAGATTTTCTTTGTCCCCGTGGCTGGTGTTATGCCACTCGTTGTACATTCTATGGAGATGGACGCGCTTTAATCTGGCATGACGGACGTGGTGATTATGACAAGAAACTTGTTATAACTGATTCACATTTTGATTCTAAAAGTCCTGTCACCCTTGGCCGTTATCATCACGACTCTCAATTCTTCTTGCTGAATTGTACTATGACCAACAAGATTATTGATAATCCTATTGGATATGCTTATTCAGACAAGGTACTTGATACATGTCCTTGGGGGAAACGGGTTTATATGTATAACATAAAACGTGACGGTGGAAACTTTGCATGGATGAAAAATAATCTTGAAGAAGCCAAAGGAGCACCCAAACCTGAAGAAATTAATGCCCGCTGGACATTTGGAGGTAAATGGGATCCGGAAGCAAAAATTAAGTCTTTGTGGAATGTTCTTGCTTACTAAATATCATCTATAGATAGACATAAAAAACAAAAGGGTTGTCCAACAGAACAACCCTTTTGTTTTTTATATGTGTTTACTAAAACATCTTCCTTACTCGTTCGATTCCTGCTACCAATGCATCTACCTCCTCTTTGGTATTATACAAACCGAAAGAAGCACGCACTGTACCTTCAATGCCCAAAGCCTGCATAAGTGGCTGAGCGCAATGGTGACCGGTACGAACGGCAATACCAAGGCGATCGAGCAATGTACCCATATCGAAGTGGTGAATGTCTCCTACAAGGAAGGAGATTACACTACCCTTTTGGTCGGCTTCACCAAAGATTCTCATTCCTTCAATCGTTTTAAGCCGATTCATGGCATAAGTAGTAAGCTCATGCTCGTAAGCTGAAATCTCCTCTATTCCAATCTTTGATATATAATCAAGAGATACCGCTAATGCTGTTGTTCCGATATAATCGGGAGTACCAGCTTCAAACTTATACGGCAGTTCATTGAATGTAGTCTTCTCAAAACTTACAGTCTGAATCATCTCTCCTCCTCCCTGATATGGGGGAAGTTTGTTGAGCCATTCTTCTTTTCCGTAAAGTACACCCACACCAGTAGGTCCGTAGATTTTATGTCCTGAGAATGCATAAAAGTCTGCATCCAGATCCTGTACATCTACTTTCATATGTGGAACCGACTGAGCGCCGTCTACAAGAACAGGAACACCATGTTCATGCGCAAAAGCAATCATCTCTTTCACCGGATTGATTGTTCCAAGTACATTGGATACATGAGCTATGGAAACAAGCTTTGTACGTTCTGAGAAGAACGACTTATACTCATCCATCAGCAGTTCGCCCTTTTCATTGATAGGAATAACCTTTATGGTAACTCCTTTACGGGCTGCAAGCATTTGCCAGGGAACTATATTGCTGTGATGTTCCATAGCTGAGATTATAATCTCGTCACCTTCACTGCAGAATTCTTCCCCAAAGCTGAACGCTAAAAGGTTGATAGACTCTGTTGTGCCGCGGGTAAAGATAATCTCGTTTGTGCTGCGGGCATTGATAAACTGCTGAACAGTTTTACGTGAACCTTCGTGCAATTCCGTAGCCTGCTGACTCAGGAAATGGACTCCACGGTGCACATTGGCATTTACAGAATAATATTGTTCTGTAATTGACTCAACCATGCAGCGAGGTTTCTGAGTAGTAGCTCCGTTATCGAAATATATCAGCGGCTTACCATACACTTCACGTTGAAGTATAGGGAAGTCCTGGCGAATAGATTCTATATTGATCATTGAATTACTATTTATTAAATAGATGAGTTTATTGACATCCTCTACAACCTACGCATTTACTCAATTCACCACGGAAGCGTTTCTCAATAAGCAGATGCAGACGTTCTTTCAAAACATCTATCCGGATATTATCCACCACTTCATTGACGAAAGCAAACATTAACAGCAAGCGGGCTTCTCTTTGTGAGATACCACGAGCCTGCATATAGAAAAGTGCACCCTCATCAAGTTGTCCCACTGTTGCTCCGTGACCGCACTTCACATCATCAGCATAGATCTCGAGCTGTGGCTGGGTAAACATTCTGCATTCTTTGGTTATGCAAAGATTCCGGTTTGTCTGTTGCGAGAATGTTTTCTGTGCATCCTTGCGAACCAGTACTTTTCCGGCAAAAGCTCCGCGAGCTTCATCATCGAGCACATACTTGAAGAGTTCGTTGCTGGTACAGTTAGAAACAGCGTGGTCAATGAATGTATGATTGTCCACGTGTTGATTCTTATCGGCAATAGCCATACCGCAAAGGTTTATCTCGGCATGTTCTCCCGCCAGTAAAATATGGGTACGGTTGCGTGTAGTACCGTTATGCAGTGTCATTCCGTTAAGAAGAAGATTGGAACCTGCTTCCTGACGAACATAACAGTTAGAGATTCGTGTACTGGCTGTGTGAGTTTCTTCAAGCTCATACATATCGAAAACAGAATCTTTACCTGCAAAAATCTCGATAACCTGAGTAGTAAGGAAGTTCACTTGGTCCTGTGCATGGTCGCAAACCAGCAATTTGGCTTGTGCACCATCTTCAAGTACCACAAGAACTCGACGATTGACCATAAAGTCCACGTCTCCTCTAAGGATATTCACCAACTGAATGGTGCGCTCCACAACCACTCCTTTAGGAATATAAAGGAAAACGCCATCCTGTGCGAATGTAGTATTGAAGGCTGTTACCCCATCTTCTGAAGTTTTTGCCAGCTTACCATAGTATTTGCTTACCAATTCAGGATGTGATTCGGCCATATCTTTCAGACTACCCATCAATACACCTTCCGGTAATTCTACTTTTGGTTGTTCTTTGGAGTAGAAAGCATCATTAACCACGAAGTAAAGTGAGGTACTCATGTTGGGCACATCACATTTAAATACTTCATACGGATTAACCGGTATTTCCAGACGGTTCAGATTCAGTCCGTAGTTCGGAGCAAAGGCTTCGCTTACATCGGTATATTTATAATCTTCCAGTTTTTGGGTGGGTAAGCCTAATCGTTCAAAGTCGGCAAAAGCTTCTGCACGCTTTGCGTTCAGCACTTCTGCACTGTGTGAACAAATCATCCCTTCACACTGAGAAAAGAGGTCGATATATTGTTGTTCTACCATAATTCTATATGTTAATTGTCTGCACTCCAAATGGAATGCGGACAAATTAATTATTTATTCTCCCAGTTCTTTCTTAATCCAGTCATAACCCTTTTCTTCAAGTTCAAGAGCTAATTCCGGTCCGGCAGTCTTTACAATCTTTCCCTGATAAAGCACATGTACGATATCTGGTTTGATATAGTCGAGCAATCGTTGATAGTGAGTAATCACAATTGTAGAGTTTTCCGGAGTTTTCAACAGGTTCACTCCATTAGCTACAATACGAAGAGCATCAATATCAAGTCCGCTGTCTGTTTCGTCAAGAATAGACAAGCGTGGTTCCAGCATAGCCATCTGGAATATTTCATTTCTTTTCTTTTCACCACCACTGAAACCTTCGTTTACAGAACGGTTTGCCAACTTAGTATCCAGTTCAACAACCGCACGTTTTTCACGCATCAGTTTAAGGAATTCGCTGGCAGTAAGAGAAGGCTGACCTTTATATTTACGATGTTCGTTTACAGCAGTACGCATAAAGTTTACCATACTTACACCCGGAATTTCTACCGGATACTGGAAACTAAGGAAAATACCTTCACGGCTACGGTCTTCCGGAGGAAGATCAAGAAGATCCTTTCCATAGAAGTGAACAGAACCTTTAGTTACTTCGAAAGCCGGATTACCGGTCAAAACGGAAGATAATGTACTTTTTCCTGATCCGTTAGGTCCCATAATGGCATGAACCTCTCCCGGTTTCACTGTCAGGTTTATACCCTTTAATATCTCTTTGCCATTAATACTGGCATGCAAATCTTTTATTTCGAGCATATTATTTTTTGTTTTTATTTATCCTACTGAACCTTCCAAAGATACCTGTAGCAGCTTCTGGGCCTCTACAGCAAACTCCATCGGAAGTTTATTAATTACTTCTTTTGCATATCCATTTACAATCAAACCAATAGCGTCTTCTGTTGAGATACCTCTCTGATTACAATAGAACAGCTGATCTTCACTAATCTTTGATGTAGTAGCTTCGTGTTCAACGATTGCTGTTTCATTATGAATATCCATATATGGGAACGTATGAGCTCCGCATTTATCGCCTAACAAAAGACTGTCACACTGGCTATAATTACGTGCACCTTCGGCTTTTTCTACAACCTTAACCAATCCGCGGTATGAATTCTGACTCTTACCGGCCGAAATACCTTTAGACATAATAGTACTCTTGGTATTCTTTCCCAGATGAATCATCTTTGTTCCCGTATCTGCCTGCTGATAATTGTTTGTAACAGCCACAGAATAGAATTCTGCCACGGAATTATCTCCGGCCAGAATACAACTTGGATATTTCCAGGTAATAGCCGATCCGGTTTCTACCTGAGTCCAGGAAAGTTTAGAATCAACACCTTTGCAAATACCACGTTTGGTTACAAAGTTATAAACACCACCTTTGCCATTTTTGTCACCCGGATACCAGTTCTGAACAGTTGAGTATTTCACTTCAGCCCTATCATGAATAATGATTTCTACAATTGCAGCGTGCAATTGGTTCTCATCACGCATTGGAGCGGTACAACCTTCCAGATAACTTACGTAAGCGTCATCATCGGCTACAATCAGTGTTCTTTCGAACTGACCTGTATTGGCAGCATTAATTCGGAAATAGGTAGATAATTCCATAGGGCAACGTACACCCTTTGGTATATAAACAAACGATCCGTCAGAGAATACAGCAGAGTTTAGTGCGGCAAAGAAATTATCTCTATAGCCTACGACACTGCCTAAGTATTTCTTAACCAAATCGGGATGCTCACGAACTGCTTCACTAAAGGAGCAAAAGATAATTCCTTTCTCCATCAGTGTTTCCTTAAAGGTGGTCTTAACAGAAACCGAGTCCATTACGGCATCAACAGCCATTCCGCTTAATGCCAGACGCTCCTCAAGAGGAATACCAAGTTTATTGAATGTTTTAATCAATTCAGGATCAACTTCATCCAACGATTTCGGTCCCTTTTTCTTTTTGGTAGGGTCGGCATAATAGCTTATACTTTGATAATCTATCTCAGGAATAGTAAGATGCGCCCATGTGGGCATTTCCAGAGTCAGCCAATGGCGGTAAGCCTTAAGGCGGAACTCTAGCAACCAGTCCGGTTCATCTTTCTTAGCAGAGATCAGGCGAATGACATCTTCATTAAGCCCTACAGGGATAATTTCAGTCTGCACATCGGTAGTAAAGCCATACTTGTACTTTTCTTCCGTGATCTCCTTTAAATATTTATTGGGTTCTTCTTGTTGCATAATTAATGAATATATTTATTCGATACTTCTTTAACCAATGGGAATACGATTCCTGCTACCTTTTGCGTTGGATAATATAAAATAGCTTCTTTCTTATTATCTTGGGAAATAAGATGGTTACTACTATCTATAAACTCCAGTACATTAATAAACAGGCTTGCTAATATAAGATATTTTAATCCGCCCAGCAAAGCACCGGCCCATTTATTTAACCAATTAATATGCATAGCTTCGAGTGTTTTAGTAAAAAATCCACCCGCCAATGTTGATAGTAAAGGTACAGCTACCCATATTATAATAAAAGCAAGAGCTCTGGCAAACGTCATTGATTTTGTAAAAGACGGACAAAGTGTCTCTGCAAACGGTATATACATTAATTTGGCAATATACAATCCCACTATTAATCCCACCGTGGAGAGCAAGAGCCTTACTCCTCCTTTTAAATATCCTTTTGCCGCGCCAGCTCCAATAACCAGCAATAACAATATATCAATTGTTCTCATTATTTTATATATAACAAACAACGTGCCGATGTGCCTGTTACTATATCAAAAAGATACGTCAGCACATCGGCACGTTGTTATTGTCTTATTGACAAGCCAATTTGCCTATTGGCATTTTGGCTAATCAATTTATTATAAAGTCTGTTTCACTTCAACCTCTTCGAATGATTCAATAATATCACCTACTTTAATGTCGCTATAGTTTTGTAGACTGATACCACATTCATAGTTTACAGCAACTTCCTTCACATCGTCCTTGAAACGTTTCAGTGCATTGATTTCTCCTGTAAAGATTACAATACCGTCACGAATCAAACGAGCCTTGTTAGAACGTTTAACCTTACCTTCTTTAACCATTGCACCGGCTACTGTACCCACCTTAGTGATATGGAATACTTCGCGAACTTCAATAGTTGCAGTAACTTCCTCCTTAACAACCGGAGCAAGCATACCTTCCATTGCAGCCTTCACCTCTTCAATAGCATCGTAGATGATAGAGTACATACGGATGTCAACCCCTTCTTGTTCTGCAAATCTACGTGCAGAAGCTGATGGGCGTACCTGGAATCCAATGATAATTGCATTGGAAGCCGCAGCCAGAGTTACATCTGATTCAGAAATCTGACCTACTGCCTTATGAAGTACATTAACCTGAATCTGTGGAGTAGAAAGCTTGATCAATGAGTCGGACAACGCTTCGATAGAACCATCCACGTCACCTTTCACGATAATATTCAATTCCTGGAAGTTACCAAGAGCAATACGACGACCAACTTCATCCAAAGTAAGAAGTTTCTGAGTACGTAAGCCCTGTTCACGTTGCAATTGTTCACGTTTATTGGCAATTTCACGAGCTTCCTGTTCTGTTTCGAGTACATGGAATGTATCACCCGCAGTTGGAGCACCATTCAAACCAAGAATCAATACCGGTTCTGAAGGACCAGCTTGTTTAATACGTTGATTACGTTCGTTAAACATAGCTTTTACCTTACCGAAGTTTGTTCCTGCCAATACGATGTCACCCATCTTAATAGTTCCGTTTGATACAAGAACAGTAGCAACATAACCACGTCCTTTATCTAACGTTGATTCAATGACAGAACCTGTTGCACGACGATCTGGATTAGCTTTCAAGTCAAGCAATTCAGCCTCAAGCAATACTTTTTCAAGTAATTCATGAACTCCATCACCTTTCTTAGCCGAAATATCCTGAGACTGGTATTTACCACCCCATTCTTCTACTAAGAAATTCATTTGAGCCAATGATTCTTTAATCTTTTCGGGATTTGCATTCGGTTTATCAACCTTATTAATTGCAAACACGATAGGAACACCGGCAGCTACAGCATGATTGATAGCCTCTTTTGTCTGAGGCATTATATCATCATCCGCTGCAACAATAATAATTGCGATATCTGTTACCTTCGCACCACGAGCACGCATAGCAGTAAATGCCTCGTGACCCGGAGTATCCAGGAATGTTATTCTTTTTCCATCAGGAAGCTTTACATTATATGCTCCAATGTGCTGAGTAATACCTCCGGCTTCACCGGCAATTACATTCGCCTTACGAACATAGTCAAGCAATGAAGTCTTACCATGGTCAACGTGTCCCATTACGGTTACGATTGGTGCACGAGATTCCAAATCACCTTCAGCATCCTCTTCCTCAACAATTGCTTCAGATACATCTGCACTAACATATTCAGTTTTAAATCCGAACTCATCAGCCACAATGTTAATTGTTTCAGCATCAAGACGCTGGTTGATAGAAACCATCATACCAATACTCATACAAGTAGCGATAACCTGGTTTACAGTAACGTCCATCATACTTGCCAACTCGTTTGCTGTTACAAACTCTGTAAGCTTAAGTATTCTGCTGTCTGCCATTTCCTGATCTTCAAGAGCCTGCTGACGATTAGATACAGCGTCACGTTTCTCTTTACGATATTTAGAAGTTTTGTTTTTACCTTTAGAGGTAAGACGTGCCAATGTTTCTTTAACTTGCTTTGCTACATCTTCATCGCTAACTTCTGCTTTTACAACAGGTTTCTTAAAACGATTCCCTTGTTGTTGAGACTTGTTATACGGTTTATTTCCCGGATGATGTCCGCCAGCTGCAGGTTTATTTGTTCGTTCGCTGTTAGGTACAGGACGTGCTATTCCCGAAGGAGCAGATACATTATTTATATCTACTTTCTCCTTGTTTATACGGCTACGTTTTTTCTTCTTTTTATCATCCTCAGCCTTATCTACAGTCTTAACTATTTTTTCATCATCCTTTCTTATCTCTTTGATAATAGCGTCTTTCATCAACTTCTTCTGCTCAGTACGCTGCTTATCTTTTTCTTCGCGTTCTTTGCGTTTTTCCTCTTTAGACTTCTTTTTAGGACGAGTGGACTGATTCAACGCTGCAAGGTCAATTTGACCAACTACATTGATTTTAGATACAAACGCTGTAGAAGAATGTATCTTAAATACATCATCTTCTTCGTTTTTTTCCACTTGTTCAACCATTTTTTCTTCCTTTTTCTCCTCTTTTTGTTCAGATTTAGGCATATTCTCTTTATTCACCACTGGTTTTGGAGATTCCTTCTTCACAATAACCACAGGTTTTTCTTCTTTAATAATTTGCTCTGCTTGCTTTTCTGCTTTTACTTCTTCCTTTGCAATTACAGGAGCTTTAGTTACTTCCTTTTGAATCTCTACCTTCTTTTCCGGAACAACAGGACGAGGTTGAGGCACTTCAGCTGGCTTTTGTTCGGCAACAGGCTGAGGAGTGACTTTCTGAGGTGCAACAGCAGGTTTTGGTTTTTCTACAATCTCTTCTTTTGCAGGAGCAGCTGCTTGTGTTGTATGAGTCTTCTTATTCAAATTCTCCAAATCAATTTTCCCAACTGGTTTGAATTTAGGAATGGCATCTTCAGGAACAGTAACTTTTATAACTTTTTCCACTTTCTTCTGAGCTGGCTCTTCCTTTTTTTCCTTTTCAAATCCATCAATTGAAATAGATGCTTTGTTTCGATCTTTATTTTGGCGTTCCTGAATAAATTTTTCCGATTCTATACGCAAATTCTTATCTGTACTAAACTCTTTTACAAGAATAGCATACTGTTCTTCTGTGATCTTCGTATTCGGGTTTGCCTCTATAGAAAATCCTTTTTTTTGTAAGAACTCGACTACCGTCGTGATTCCTACATTCAAATCTCTTGTTACTTTGTTTAACCTAATCGTCATACTTTTTTTAAATTGATAATTGAAATTGGAGTATTGAAAAACAGAAGAATAAATTAAAAATGATAACGAAAATGCATCCAGACATTCGGTTATCCATTCTCAACCTTCATCCATTAGTCTTCAAATTCCGCTTTCAAAATGCGTAATACCTCATCCACCGTTTCTTCTTCCAAGTCGGTTTTTTCGATCAGCATCTCGCGTGGAGCACTAAGTACAGCTTTTGCTGTATCAATGCCAATAGCTTTAATTGCATTAATCACCCACTCATCGATCTCATCTTTGAATTCATCAAGATAGATATCTTCATCCTCAGTAGCTGCGTCCAGTTCGCGGAACACATCAATGGTGTACTCAGTTAACATACTGGCAAGTTTGATATTCATACCGCCTTTACCGATAGCAAGCGAAACTTCTTCCGGTTTCAAAAAGACTTCAGCCTTCTTTTCTTCTTCATTCAAACGAATAGAAGAGACTTTTGCCGGACTTAAAGCACGCTGAATAAATAATGAAATATTAGAAGTGTAATTAATTACATCAATATTTTCATTACGAAGTTCACGAACAATACCATGAATACGACTACCTTTAACACCCACACAAGCTCCTACCGGATCAATTCTTTCATCATAGGATTCTACCGCAATTTTTGCGCGTTCGCCAGGAATACGGGCAATTTTTTTAATTGTAATCAGTCCGTCGTTTATTTCCGGAACTTCCATCTCAAATAATCTTTGCAGGAATACAGGAGAAGTACGTGAAAGGATAATCTTCGGATTGTTGTTTTTATTATCTACACGAGCAACTACGGCACGTGCAGTTTCGCCTTTCCGATAGAAATCACTTGGTATCTGCTCTGTTTTAGGCAACAATAACTCATTACCTTCATCATCAAGCAACAGAATTTCTTTCTTCCAAATTTGGTAGACTTCTGCATTGATGATAGTTCCTACCATGTCAATATACTTAGCGTAAATACTGTCTTTTTCAAGCTCAAGAATTTTTGAGGCAAGTGTTTGACGAAGATTCAGAATAGCACGACGGCCAAAACTAATAAAATTAACCTCGTCTGTTACTTCTTCACCAACTTCATAAGAAGCATCTATTTTCTGAGCCTCTGTTAGTGATATCTGCATATTCGGATTAGTAAGATTCTCATCTTCAACTACCTCACGGTTACGCCATATCTCAAAATCTCCTTTATCCGGATTCACGATAACATCGTAATTTTCATCCGTGCCAAACATTTTCGTGATAACACTACGGAAAGACTCTTCGAGTACACTTACCATCGTGGTTCTATCAATATTCTTCAGTTCTTTAAATTCCGAAAATGTATCAATCAAGCTGATTGTCTCCTCTTTCTTGGCCATAATTTATTTAAAACTAATTAAGTATTTAGTATATTTTATTTCATCATATGTAAAACAGAGATCTTCGTTCACAAGCTTTGGACGTTTTTCTCCTGTTTCTTTCATTTTTTTCTGAACAGTAACAACAAAACTTTCTTCGTTCACATCTTTCAGAACTCCGGTATATTTAATTCCACCTTTTGTCAGCACTTCGACATCACAACCCAAATGTATATAATATTGTTGTAACACCTTGAATGGTTGACCGATGCCGGCAGAACCAACTTCCAATTCATAATCCTCTTCTTCACGGTTAAGCTTTGACTCAATATATTTGCTCAACTCTACACAATCTTCAATCCAGACCCCTTCAGCATGGTCTATTTCCACAAGGATCTTGTCATCTGGAGACACATTTACGTCTACCACAAAATACTCTTTACCTTCAAGCCAGTCATTAACAATCTGACTAACAGTACTTTTTTCTATCATTGGTTCACTATTAAGAACAAAAAAAGGGCTTTTAATCGCCCCTCACCATTCATCCATTTCGACCGCAAAGATACGAATAATCCCTTCATAAGCAAAATATTAGGACTATTTTATTATAATATGATTGTAAATTTTGCAATATTATCTTAAAAATAAACTTTTCAGATAAATAATAGCCTATTCTTATGACTAAAAACTTGTGGTATAATTTCTGAGTTCTTTGCGTAATTCTAAAGCTCGTCCCTGGGTTAATCCATCAAGTATAGTCCAGAACCTGTCACTATGACTCATTTCTTTGGTATGGGCAAGTTCATGAAGAATCACATAATCAACAAGATATGAAGGTAGCAGTAACAGATAATATGAAAGATTAATGCTTTTACGTGAAGAACAGCTACCCCACCGACCCTGGCTTGAATTAATTTTCAATGATTCGTAGGGCAGCTTATGTAGTTTAGAAAGATTATCTATACGTGAAGGTAAAATTATTTTCGCATTCTTACGTAAAGCTTCTTCGATAACCTTACGCAACCACACTTGCAATTCATCATCATCAAAATTGGCTGTTGGAGGACAGACAATACGGGTTATCCCCAATTCTGAATAAGATAAGAATTTACTTTGTGTGCCCTGAACTAAAGATAACTTAAAAAACTCTGCGTCAATAGTAAAATCAAGATCTATTCGTTTACGTTCCACTTTCTTTTTAGAACGGATTAATCTTGCTCTGAATTTTTCAATAGCTCCTTGCACTTCGTGCATCTCTACTCCTCTTGGAACAGTAATATAAAGAGCCTCTGGGCGGGTACGAAGTACAATACGCCGGGCACGAGTATTTTCCCGTATTACAATCTTACCTAACTCTTTATCTGAATATTCCTTTCCAACCATGACTATTTATTAATGAAGCAAAGATAGATAATCTTTGCGCAGAAGCTAACTCAGAAATAAAATTTTAAAAGTTAAAATCGGACAGAGTGTTCAATAATGAACAACCATATTTTATATAATACGTTATAAATAAATCAATTAAATTTTTGGCACAATATATGCAATATTTGTTTATGAAATAATATTTCAGTGGTGCTGCAACTTTTTTAAGTACAACTCCGTCTAATAGATACAAAACAATTAAAATCTTAATAGAATATGAAAAGAATAGCAAAAACAATCAGTGGATTAGCAATGATTATGTCTGTATTGGCTTTAAATACAAGTTGCATTGAAGCCAGACGTATTAAAGCAAGCGGTAACTATATAACAAAAAATATAGCAGTGCCAGATTTTAATTCAATCAAGGTTCAGGGAAGTGAAGATATACTCTTTTCTCAAAGTACTGACGGAAAAACAAGTGTTAAGGTTTATGCTTCGGATAATATAGTAGACTTATTAGATATTAGAGTGGATGACGAAACATTAATCGTTAAACACAAAAATAATTTTTCCATATTTGGTTTTGGGGATAATGGTAATGTAAAAGTAATCGTATCAAGCCCTAATATATATGGAGCTTCAGTTCAGGGATCGGGAGATATTCTTTTCAAAACAATAATCAAAACAGACAAGCTTGATCTTTATGTTCAAGGTTCGGGAGATATTAATGGAAATGGCATTATTTGCAATGAATTGCGCTCAACCGTACAAGGATCTGGTGACATTGCAATAAAAGGTATCAAATGCCAAAATATAGAAGCAGGCATACAAGGATCGGGAGATATTCTTTATGAAGGCGAAGCAAACTCTGTTACTCTTAAAACTCAAGGTTCAGGAGATATCAATGCCGCAAACCTTAAAGGAATGGAAGTATATGCTACGACACAGGGATCGGGCAGTATTTCTTGTTTTGCTATTCATGACTTGAAAGCAAAAATACAGGGAAGCGGTGATGTTTCTTACAGAGGAAATCCTAGAGTCGATTTCGAGAGCAATAATAAGTTACATAAAATAGATTAATTTTCTATTCTCTATAAATCAGGGCAGCCTTTCTCTCAAGAGTGAGAAGAAAGGCTGCTTTTTTATTCTTCTCTTTTAAACAGGAAATTTGCTATCCTTAGCCAAACAAACTCTACAAGAACCAATTTTATAAAGGAAGCTAAGCCGTTCATTCACGAAACATTTATCAAATGGTCTACAGCTAATATCATTAAAGTCTACTATTAATTTTATTTTAGCTTACACTTAAGTTACAAATCAATTACTATTAGTTAGTAAAGTCTGGTGAAAAGAAGAGCTAGGTTCCCATATTAATTATCTAAGTAACCCCGAGATCAAAACAATATTACTTTTCTTATTTCAAGAAGATGTAATTAACAGGTATTTATCACTATATTTACAATAACAAAAAATAAGAACTATGAAAAACCGTAGCCGCTTACTTCAACAGGGAATACCGGGAACCGGCAATATACTTTACTGGATGAGCCGGGAACAAAGAGTTGCCAGCAACCCAGCATTGTTCTTTGCATCGTATATGGCCAAAGAATACGGTAAGCAGCTGGAAGTACTGTTTGTTATCGACGATAATTACCCTAATGCCAATCTCCGGAGTTTTTCTTTCATGATTGAAGGTCTTCAAGAAGTTAAACTTCTTTTGGAGAGCCTAAAGATTCATTTTCATATCCGAATTGGAACGATTCCGGAAGAAGTAATAAAGCACATCCATCTTCATCAGAATTCTATAATAGTAACCGACTTCAATCCTTTACGCCACGATGTTTCATGGAAAAAAGAATTGCTTCATTCAGTTTCCATTCCTGTTTATGAGGTAGACGGACGAAATATTGTTCCCTGCTGGATCAGCTCTGACAAACAAGAATATTCGGCCCGAACTATTCGTCCGAAGATTACCCGATTACTTTACGATTACATGCATCCACTGCCTGATGTAGAATCACTAAAACAAGAACAAACTTTTGTATCCGAAAGCGTGGACTGGAAAAAAATTCTGGACTCCTTAAAAATAGACAAGAGTATAGCTCCCATAAATAAAGCTGCAGGAGGAAAAGCTGCACAGAAAGTATTAAATCAATTTATTGAAGAGCGGATAAGAAATTACGCTATTGAAAGGAATAACACCAAAGCAAACGGCTGTTCAGAGCTCTCGCCTTATCTTCACTTCGGACAGATTTCCGCATTGGAAGTAGCTTTGAAAGTAATAAAAGAATGTCCGGACGATGATAATAGAAAAGCATTTCTCGAACAACTGATTATTCGTAGAGAACTGGCAGAGAATTTCTGTTATTACAATCCTAATTACGACTCATTTGAAGGTTTTCCTTCATGGGCTAAGAAATCACTACTAGATCACCAATCCGATATAAGGGAGTATCTATATACTCGCGCTGAGTTTGAGCAGGCACAAACACATGATTCTCTTTGGAACGAAGCACAAAGCACACTTGTAAAAAGCGGAACCATGCACAATTACTTGCGAATGTATTGGGGGAAAAAGATTTTGGAATGGTCGGCTACTGCCGAAGAGGCCATGCAAACAGCAGTTTATCTGAACGATAAATATCAGCTGGACGGAAGAGATCCAAATGGATATACCGGATGTGCCTGGTGCATTGGAGGTCTCCACGATCGTCCCTGGTTTAACCACCTTATCTTTGGAAATGTACGATATATGGGATCTAAAAAAATAAGCAGCCAGAACCGGAAATAAAAAACCAGCGTTACAGATAAAAATAAAGTTTTGCTGACCTGCATATATAATAAAAGGGTTACTGTGACCAGCAGTAACCCATTTTATTTGAAGTTAGTTATTTATGAAATTTTGAGATAATTGAAACTTCACAGTTTCATCAATTGTTTGTTTTAATTAAGCACAAAAACTATTACAGTTATATAGCAAATGAAAAAAAACTTTTAATTATGAGTGTTTAGGCTCCATTGATTTAGCCAACCTGGCTATAAAGTCTTGACTCATGTTTCCGGTAAAGTTTATAATTGTGAAACAATCATTTTCACACATCAACATTACCAGTTCAATAATAGAACTCCTCTTTTTCCTGACCATGATCTGAAAGTTCTCAGATTTATCTTCGAAAGAAAGATACGGTTCAAACCGATCTGAATTCTTATCGAGAATCTTCAAAGCTTCTTTATAATACTTATGCCCATTATTCTGAGTAGTAAGCATCTGCATGCTTTTAAGCTTTGAGATCATGTCCATCATTTTACCTTCATCATCCACATCCAGATCCATTACCTTTTCCATCATCTTCGGACTGATAGTCACACAAGTGAGATTGCCATCAGGCTTATGATTCTCTAAAAAACGAGAAGCAAAATCCTGCGCAGAAACCGTAACAGATACCAGAGTCATCCACAGTATAAAAAGAGCGCTCTTCATTGTTATTATTCCGTAACCGATATTGAATCATCTCCACTCTTTGTTTTCAGGATGCTATCCGAAGCTAACTGAGTTTGAGATTTATTAATACCTTCAGATACTTTCATTAATGCAGACGACAACTGTTCGTAAGCCATTTGCGGATCTTTGTAAGTATCCTTATATGATTCGTAATTATAATCTAGTTGATCTTCAGCAAAGAATGAGCGTTGAGCTACATTCCCTAAAGTGATAACAAATGCCACCATCGCTGCAGCTCTCATAAGCGGCATAAAACGGCTTGCAATTGTAAGATGTCTGGCTTTTACCACCGGAGTTTCTATAGCAGCTAAAACCTTTTCGTCAAAGCCTGCACTTAATTTAACCTCCTGCTGTGTCTGCTGATAAACAAACACCTCTTTATATGGAAGCAAGTGAGCCGGTATCTCTTCCTGAGAAAAGAAAGAACGTAAAATCTGCTCTTCCATCAAGGAAGTCTCGCATTGCCAGTATCGTTCTATTAGCTGTTCTATATACTTATAATCCATAATTCTCTATGTCTGTGTATCTTTGTTTTATCTTTTGTCTAGCCCTGAAGAGATTCACTTTAACCTGTTCCTCTGTCAGTTGCAGAACTTCTGATATTTCTTTATAACTTTCTCCTTCTATATCCCTGAGTTGCATAATTACTCTTTGCTTCTCAGGCAGTTCATTAATCAACTGGTGAATCAGTTTTATTCTTTCTTCGTTCACTAATTGATCATAAGGACCAGATGCAACAGCTTTTTGTTCCAGTTCGGGAGTTAACGACTCGTTTTGAGCTTCCATCTTCTGACTTCGGTCTATGGCTAAGTTTCTGCAAACAGTTAAACAATAAGCCTCAATCGATTCCAGTTGCGACCACTCATCGCGTTTGTTCCATACCCGGATCATCGTGTCCTGCACCACATCTTCTGCTTCAGCCCTGTCAAAGGTGATTCGAAGCGCCACGCGAAAAAGTTTATCTTTCAGTGGCAGTATGTCGTTTCGGAAGCTGATTTCTTGCATCTCTATAAATAATGACGGGTGAGAGTTTAAAAAGTTACAGGCAGACAGAAAAAAAATTGGATTATTTTATAATTTTTGTGCCTTCGTTCTTGTTAATAGCTGAGGATAAGGTTATTACAACCTGAGAAACGCCTGCATTAATTGCAGAAAAAGAATTTTCTAACTTCGGAATCATACCTCCCTGAATAACCCCCTGAGCTACATAAGCATCAAATTCGGCACGAGTTATCTGAGGAATTACGCTATTATCATCGTTTTCATCTTTGAGGACTCCCCTCTTTTCAAAACAATAAACTAACGTCACATCAAAAATATCAGCCAAAGCTTTGGCTGTTTCTCCTGCAATGGTGTCAGCATTTGTATTAAGCATATTTCCATTGCCATCGTGAGTTAGAGGAGCCATCACCGGAACGATACCTTTTTTAATAAGATCTCCAAGTATAGAAGCATTTACCTGCTCCACATCTCCAACAAAACCATAATCTACATCCTTAACCGGACGTTTTACAGATCTGATGGCATTCATATCAGCACCAGTAAGTCCCAAAGCATTCACACCTCTGGCCTGAAGTCCGGCTACAATATTCTTGTTTACCAGTCCACCATAAACCATAGTCACCACTTTCAGTGTTTCTGCGTCAGTGATGCGTCGGCCATTGACCATATTGCTTTCAATTCCCAGTAGGGAAGCGATCTTTGTTGCAGATCGCCCTCCACCGTGAACTAATATTTTATTTCCCTGTATAGCAGCAAAGTCATTAAGCAGCTGATTCAATGTAGCCTCTTCTTCAACAACTTTACCACCAACTTTAATAATAACAAGTTTTTCCTTCATGATTATTCCAAATATGTATATCCATAAAGTCCGGAACGATAGTTAGAAAGGAATTCTTTTCCCTCTTCCACTGAAATACGTCCGTTCTTCACAGAAGAAGTAACCCATGTTTCGAGTGTACGAACCAGCTTCTTTGGATTGTATTGTACATAATCCAACACCTCAGCAACTGTTTCACCATCAATAATCTGTTCAATGTTATAGCCTTTTTCGTTTACGCTAATATGAACCGCATTCGTATCACCAAACAAATTATGCATATCGCCCAGAATCTCCTGATATGCTCCAACAAGGAACACACCCATATAATAAGGCTCTTTTCCTTTCAGACTATGTACAGGCAGGTAATGAGCTACATTACGGGTAGATATAAAATTATCAACTTTTCCATCAGAGTCACATGTTATATCCTGTAAAGTAGCACTTCGGTCTGGTCGTTCATCCAATCGTTGAATTGGCATAATAGGGAAAATCTGATCAATTGCCCATGAATCAGGAAGAGACTGGAACAATGAGAAGTTACAGAAATATTTATCAGCCAAAAGCTTAGACAACTGACGGAATTCATCTGGAGCATGTTTCAAGCCGGAAGCAATCTGATGGATTTCACGGGTTATGGACCAAAATAATTTTTCAATCTTTGCACGAGTTGCCAAATCAACAATACCATGGCTAAACAAGTCGAGAGATTCTTCACGGATCTGCTGAGAATCATGCCAAGCTTCGAGCATCTTGTTCTGGTTCAAAGCATCCCAGATAGAATATAGCTCTTTCAATAGTTCATGATCGTCTTCATTCACCACATCTTTTTCATCATCCCATTCAGGAAGAGTTGCTGTTTCCAACACTTCGAAAATAAGAACAGAGTGATGAGCAGTCAATGAGCGACCAGATTCGGTGATAATATTTGGATGTGGAATATCGTTTTTATCAGCTGCATCTACCAAAGCAGAAATAGAGTCGTTCACATATTCCTGAATAGAATAGTTCACGCTACTTTCACTGTTTGAAGAACGAGTACCGTCGTAATCTACACCAAGTCCGCCACCAATATCAACAAACTCTACGTTAAAGCCCATTGAGTAGAGCTGAACATAGAATTGAGAAGCTTCACGCAAAGCCGTTTTAATACGACGTATTTTAGTAACCTGACTTCCAATATGGAAATGAATCAGTTTCAGGCAATCTTTCAGGTCTTTCTTTTCAAGGAAATCCAACGCTTCAAGCAACTCACTGGAAGTAAGTCCAAACTTACTTGCATCGCCACCAGAATCTTCCCATTTTCCACTACCGGAAGAAGCAAGTTTAATGCGGATACCAATATTAGGTAACACATTAAGTCGTTTTGCAACCTTAGCTATTAATTTAAGTTCATTAAGTTTTTCAACAACAAGAAAGATTCTCTTTCCCATCTTCTGAGCAAGAAGAGCTAGCTCTATATAACTTTCGTCCTTATATCCGTTACAGATAATTAAAGAATCTGAATCAGTATTGATGGCAATTACAGCATGTAGTTCAGGTTTGGAACCAGCTTCCAGTCCTAAATTAAATTTCTTACCATGACTGATAATTTCCTCAACTACCGGGCGCATTTGATTTACTTTGATAGGATAAATTATAAAGTTCTGTGCTTTATAACCATATTCCTCTGAAGCAATCTGAAAACATTTAGCTGTTTTCTCAATCCGGTTATCCAAAATATCCGGAAAGCGTAATAACATAGGAGCCGAAACATCTCTCAGTTGCAATTCATCAACCAATTCTTTTAAGTCGACAGCCACTCCGTTTTTCTTGGGGGTAACCACTACATGACCTTTGTCATTGATACCAAAGTACGAGGTTCCCCAACCAGTAATGTTGTAAAGTTCCTCTGAATCTTCAATACGCCATTTTCTCATTTTCTAATCTTATACTATTTTAGGCAAGTTATTAATAGCGCAAAAGTACGTATAAATCTATAGTTTTCAATCAGTAATAAGTATATTTTTGCTAAATACGACACATTCTTAATATAATAAAACAAAATATGTGATACTTTAGGTGAGAATATAGATATAGAACATACACACAACAGCTTGTATGTATGCGACAACAATTTGCATTTGCAATAAGTAAAGAGAAGATTTACAAGCCAAGTAGCTCCTTTAGCTTATTGACAGAAAATTTTATTTGGTATATATCTTCCAGCTCATCAGCATTGAATATATATTTAGCCTTTGAATAGAACGGTGCACGTTTTTCAAGAGTCTTTGCAATGAATGCTTTTAGCTCTTCATTAGATTTGCCTCTCAGAATAGGACGATTCTGACTAGCCATCTTCAGGCGACTAAACAATACTTCAGGAGTAACATTTAAAAAGACTGTATCTCCTTTTTGATTCATAAAGTCCATGTTATCATAAAAGCAAGGGGCACCTCCTCCGGTTGAAATAACAACATCCTCAAATTCAGCAATTTCATGAAGCATCTGGCGCTCCAACTCTCTGAAGCCTTGCTCTCCCCTCTCTGCAAATATTTCCTGCACAGTTTTATGGAAGCGCTCCTCAATATACCAATCCTGATCAACAAAAGATAAATTCATCTCTCTGGCAAAAGCTTTTCCAAGAGTTGTTTTCCCCGCTCCCATATATCCGATCAAAAAAATCCGAGTCATTGCTGTTCTTTTATAATATTTCGGCTACAAAGATAAAATTAAAAGGAAGAACTATCTCGTCTGCAGAGATGTTTTTTATCTTTGCAAATGAATCCACTACTAAAAAGAATAATTATGCTCAAAAAATTAATACTAATGAGTATCTATGCCTTAACACTCTCATCTTTCACACCGAAAGATAACTCCAGTGAAGATAAAAAGAACAGCGAACTCTTCCTGCTTATAGGAACTTACACTTCCGGAACGAGCAAAGGTATATACGTTTACCGCTTCGATACGGAAACAGGAAATGCTAGTTATGTCAATGAAATTGATGGACTCTCCAATCCTTCTTATCTGAATCTCTCAAAAGATGAAAAGTTTGTTTATTCTGTTGGAGAAAACGAGGATGAAGGAGGAGTGGCTTATGCTCTTTCATTCGATAAAAAGAATGGTAAACTAACCCGCCTTAATTCTCAGAAAACATTCGGTGGGTCACCTTGCTATATTAACATCGATCCAAAAGGAAAATATGTAATCACAGCTAATTATACGGGAGGAAATGTTTCTGTATTTAAAATTAAAAAAGACGGAACACTGTTCCCTTCAAACCAGATAATTACCTTTGACAAGAAAGATGCTCCGGAACCACAACCAAAATCTCATCTACATTGTGTTGCTTTTACTCCGGAAGGGAAATATCTTTTAGCCGACGATCTCGGAAAAGACAAAGTACATAAATTCAATTTAAACTATACTGAAGCAGAAGATAACTCTGTTCAGTTCCTGCTAACAGGTAAACCCGAAGCTTTTGATGTAGAGAAGGGATCTGGTCCGAGACACATTACTTTTCATCCAAACGGAAAATATGCTTACCTCATCAATGAGCTATCCGGAAAAGTAACAGTATTTCAGTACAACAACGGAATATTAAAAGATATTCAATACATAAAATCAGATACAACTTCTGGAACTGATAAAAAAGGAAGTGCTGATATTCATCTTACACCTGATGGAAAATTCTTATATGCCTCAAACCGTTTAAAAGCTGATGGTATTGCTATTTTTAAGGTAAACCAGACAACTGGGAAACTTACAAATACCGGATATCAGTATACAGGAATCCATCCACGTAACTTCATAATTACACCTAATGGCAAGTTACTTTTGGTTGCTTGCAAAAACAGTAATGTAATTCAGATTTTTAAAATTAATTCTAAGACTGGTTTGCTTGAAGATACAGGAAAGAAGATTGAACTGGATAAACCTGTGTGTCTGAAGTTTGCAAGCCTTCATAATAAGTAAATTTCTCATTATGTCAGAGGGGATGCCATATTTATGGTATTTCCCTGTTTACAATTTAACGATAACTTTGTATTTCAAAAGTCAATTTTAAGCTCCTGCCACTTATGAAATATTGTTTTGCCCTGATTCTTGTAGCTATATTCTTTCCTCCTTTTTTATTTTCACAAAATAAAAATAGGGATATTATTAATGAGCAATATGCAAAAGTGCTTATGAATAAGAATGATGGCAATATATTGAAAGATTTAGGGCAACACTCTCTAAACATTTCAGACTTCAACCACGCCATTCTATACTCAAAGAAATTGCTGGAACTAGGAAGAAAAACAGAAAATGAGAATTATCAAATGTATGGTTCTGTTTATCTGGGACAAGCCTTAATGATGAAAGGATATAAACAGTCGGCTAAAATTTATTTGGAAAAATCTAAAAAGCTGGCTTTAAAACTAAAAAATGATTCTGTACTTTCTTCCGTATATAATGGTCTTGGACTTTATGCATTAAACATAGAAAATGATTATTATAGTTCTATTTCATATTATATGAAAGGAATTGAATCTGCCAAACGTTCAAAATACAGAAGGCTTTATTCAATACTTTTATGCAATATGGGCGAAGTATATTACCTAAAGAAAGACACAACTGGTTTAAAATATACTTTAGAGTGTTATGACCTGGGACATAAGCAAAATGACCCTTTTATTATTTATGCTGGCGCTGTAAATACTTCGCAGATATATTTCTTAATGAAGAAATACAATGAAACTCTTAAGTATTTAAGAGAAGCAGAGTTTCTTATGGATAAGAATGAGTTCTATGATCAGACAAATGTATATACACTTTTTGGAAGAACTCTATTTTATATGGGAGACGAGCAACAGGCTGAAGCATATTTTGATAAGGCCATTAAATATGCAAAGCTGGCAAATACTTCGTCTTTATCTAATTGTTATATAAACTATGCAGATCTTTTAATGAAAAATAAAAGATACAGAGAGGCAGCTGACTTATTAAATAGCGGAATAGTATTGTGTCATAAAAAGAATAACAAGATGTTTCTCTATGAACTATACGAGTCACTTTCTAAGTGCTATGAATTAGAGAATAATTATAAAGAATCACTTAAATGCTACAAAATCTATCATCAGGAATCCAATAAACGTTTCAATGCAGAAAAAGAACGCTCGTTGAACGAAATCAGAGTTAAATATGATACAGAAAGACAAGAAAATGAGATAAAGCAAAATAAATTAGAGTTATTGCAAAAAGAGAATAATATTCGTTTTTTGGTTTATATTTTATTGTTGGGTGTTATCATTCTTGGTGGCCTATATTATCTGTATTATCGTAAGAATAAACTCTATCTCAATATTGTCCGTCAAAATCAGGATGCCATAAAAAGAGAGAAAAATCTCTATCAGCAAATAAAACAATTGCAGGAAGGAGAAAAGAATGAACTCTCAGAAAAATATTCAGTTTCATCGTTAACTAATGAAAAGAGTTCAACTCTTTATGAGCAGCTGGAAATGTTGATGCGTGAAAAACAGATTTATAAAGATAACTTTATTACAAAGGAAAAGCTTGCCGATATGTTAGGCACTAACAGAACTTATCTTTCTCAGATAATAAACGAGAAATTTGGTTCTTCATTTACTTATTATATCAACTCATATCGGGTTGACGAAGCTGTTCACATTCTTTCTGATCCTAATAACAATATACCTCTTAAAGCACTCTCTGCACAACTAGGTTTTAATTCTATATCAACTTTTTATAAGGTTTTCCAATCAAGTATAGGTATGCCTCCTTCACTTTACAGGAGTAAAGTTATAGAGTTACAAAAGAATAGTGAAATAGACAAATAGAAATAGGGAGTACCCATCGGTTATAGCTTTCTACAAAACACAAAAAACATAAATTGATTTGCTACCTGCTACTAATTTGAAAAAATAGCCTTGTTTATAGGGTTTTCAGTGGTGGCAGATAAATTATTAATACATTTCATCTGCTACTAATTACCTGTTATCTGCCACTAATTTATTTATAGAACAATTAGCTCAACTTTTCTCTGGAAATAGTATAAGTTACTATAGTCGTTCTTAAACATCTAATAATAAAAGATATAACACTATATATAACTTCTTTTAATAATAAAAACAACGTTGTAACCGTACAAATATTACTAAGTTCGCATCTGAGAACCCATAAGCCCTAGGCCGAGAACCGATAAGCCCTCATACCTGAACTCATTAGCCTTCATTCGTGGGCTTAGATACAAAGCGAGAAATAAAGAACTATTTCATTTCCACATTTTGCTAAGTATTTCTATTAAATATAAATATGCTACCTCCACTTTGCATAAATGCTGTTTTTAAAATTACAAAAAAATACCAAAACGAGCAAATAGCTTACTTTTTTCTTCCGATATCGACAATTGCCGATATCAAATGCCTTTTTATTAGGTTTATTAAGCGATAAATCTATTATTTTGCAAAAAGAGTATTAATCATTTTAAAGCTGAAAAAATATGAAGAGAAACGTTGTTTTAGGATGCCTGTTTTTGATTGTAGCTTTACTTATTCCGGGCCAGATAAATGCCCAATATGGAAACACATCAAAAAGGAAAGTAAGCGGAATTGTAACCGATACGCAAGGCGAGGCACTAATTGGTGCAACAGTCACTTTACACAGTTCCAATAATAAAGTTATAGGAATATTGACAGACATGGACGGTCGCTATTCAATCTCCATCAACTCAGAGTCTGATAAACTGGAATTCTCTTATATTGGTTTCCTGAGTCAGACACATGTTATTGGCAAGAATAGTTCCTTGAATGTAACTCTCCACAAGAATGATCAGCAGTTAGATGAAATTGTTGTAACTGGATACCAGACGATTTCCCGCGAACGGGCTACGGGTGCTTTTGCAAAGGTTTCGGCTGATAAACTTGAACAAAAAAGATTAAGTAGTTTAAATTCAGTTTTGGAAGGACAAATTGCCGGATTTAATGACGGTAAGTTAAGAGGTGTAACATCAATGAATGGAATGACAACGCCCTTGTACGTAATAGATGGATTTCCTGTAGAAAGTACCCGATATACCCAGTATGGAAGTCTGGAAGAAAATATTCCAGATCTAAATATTGAAGATATTGAAAGTATTACAGTTTTAAAAGATGCTGCTGCAACATCTATCTACGGAGCACGTGCGGCAAACGGAGTTGTGGTCATCATTACAAAAAAAGCGTCCAAAGGAAAGACCAATGTCTCATTCTCGAGTACATATACCTTTTCTCCTTACTCTTATTATATGGATAACCGCACAGATGCAGCTGATATTGTTGAGCTAGAAAAAGGATGGGCTGATAATAATCCGAAACTTAAAGTTTCGGCTAACTCATCAGGATATATTACTGATGCTGCTGCCATTGCTTATGCTACCAGCTATAAAAAGAATGCTATATTTACCAGTACCGGAATGCAATCAATTTTAGATTATTATTCTGGAAATATCTCTCAAACAGACTTAAATACGACGCTGGGCTCATTAGCATCAAAAGGCTATCAATATTATAAAGACGTAGAAAAGTATGCGAAACGAAATCCTTTTTACCAACAGCAGAACTTACGTATTGGAAAAACCACAGATACCAACTCTTTCCAATCATCTGTAACATATAAAAAGAACCAACTTGAAGATAAGTACTCTCAAAATGAGTCTGTCGGTATTAATTTAGCTAATATAACTGACATTTATAAGTGGCTAAAACTGGAACTAGGTAGTTATACTCTTTATAGTAATGGTACAACACAATCATACAGCGCACTTAATCCTGGTTTTGACTATATGCCCTACAATTCATTGATAGGTAATGATGGAAATCCTTATGTGTCTACTATGGCCTCTCGCTTTAGTGAATCTACATTGAATACAATTAAGTCAAAGGGCCTTTATAATATGGATTTAACTCCGTTGGATGAATTAGGACGTAATCTGACTAGGTCAAAAAACTTCTCAAACCGTACTTATGCAAAACTGAATATTAAGCTTGCCGACTGGCTTAAATATAGTGTTCAATTTCAATATGAATATAACACAATTCGTTCCAATAAGCTAAGAAATAAGGAATCATATGATGTACGTAGTCTTGTAAACGGTTTTGCAACATACAATTCTTCAACTGGAGCTGTGACATATAACATACCCTACGGAAATGTTTACTTTACTGAGAATCAATCCTCTAATGCATATAACTTCCGTCAACAGCTAGACTTTAATAAAACATTTGCAGACAAACACGACTTAACAGTTATTGCCGGAACAGAAGCCAGACGTTCAAAAATAGACTATTCAAACAACACTTTATATAATTACGATCCGGAAATGCTATCTTTCGAACTTATTGATGCTAAAATGCTATCTAATCTTACAGGAAAGCTAATATCAGGAAACTATTTTTACCCATCAAATATGGCCTATCTAAAAGGATTGCCTAATAGTTTTTTATCATTCTATGGGAATGCCGGATACACTTATGAAGGTAAATATACAGCAACAGGAAGTCTGCGTTGGGACCGCTCAAATCTTTGGGGAACAGACAGCAAATATCAAAATAAACCAATCTGGTCTGTTGGAGCAAGCTGGAATGTTAATAAAGAATCCTTCTTTAATGTCTCATGGGTTAACATGTTAAAACTTCGTTTATCATATGGTATCGGAGGAAATATAGCAAAAAACAATGCACCATACATGACTGCAAGTTATAGCCAAAATACAACAGTAGGCGGTTTACAAGGAAATATAAACTCACGTCCTAATCCTCAGTTATCATGGGAAAAAACCACTACGACTAATATTGGAGCAGACTTTTCTATTTTGCAAGGACGATTGAATGGTTCCATAGACTACTATAATAAAAAAGGCGAAGATCTTTTAGCAAACACAATGGGAGTTCCAACAGAAGGCTGGGGATACTCTACATACAAAATAAACAATGGTGGTATGAGAAACAGAGGAGTTGAAGTTACATTAAACGGAGATATTATCCGAACTAAAGACTTTACCTGGAATGCTTCGTTACTTTATGGGTACAACAAGAATAAAGTAACCTATGTTAATGTGAAGGCTCCGGTATACTACTTACAATTAGACTATCCCGATGCATATCCAATTATTGGAAATTCCTATACTGCAATCTACGGATACAAATGGGCAGGGCTAAGTAGTACCGGTTTACCACAGGTTTATGATGGTGCGGGAAATAAAGTAACTCATCAACCTACTACTCTTGATGCAATAACTTACTGCGGATCTACAGTGCCAGTCCATGCCGGTTCATTCGGAAGCTCATTAAGCTACAAAAATTTAGAACTCTCATTTTTACTAATCTATAACCTAGGTCATAAAATGCGTAATAAGTTCCTACCAGCTTTAAATAATAGCTATTCATCAGCGATATATGGTTATATAACAGATTTTGCTCCTGTAAATAAGAAAATAAATAACCGTTGGAAACAAGCCGGCGACGAACTTAAAACAAATGTTCCAAGAGTGATTTACGAATATGAATCCGATTACAGTTATGACTCATATTCTATGTACTCTTACTCAGATATTAATGTAATTAGTGCATCAAATATAAGATTAAACAATGTAGCATTATCATATAGAATACCCGCTGAATATTGCAAAATAGCTCATTTAAGTAGTGCGCGTATCCAATTTAATGTAGAAAACGCATATACCTGGGCTGCTAATAATGATGCAAAATATCAGCTTAACGGATACAATTCTCCCAATTATGTAATGGGCATTTATTTAAACTTTTAATCATTAAAAAGAATTAGTCATGAAAAAAATAATAAAAAGCATACTATACTCTCTAGTAATTGGGGTAAGTATTACTCTTAACTCTTGTAATGGTTATCTGGATGAAGTTCCAAAAGGGCAGAAGATTCCTGAAACACTTGCAGATTTTGAAGCATTGTTAAGAGATGAATATGGTTGCCATCGTGTTGATATTACTCAGGCAAATCTATTATTGAATGACAGATATCCTTCATCATCATCTTTAAATTACTATCCACTATGGAAAGCCAATTATATGTGGGACGAAGCTGCAGACAGAGTAAAGTTGAACAATAGCGACGAAACGACTTATTATGCAAGTTATGCATCCATTTCAACCTGTAACCTGATTATAGAGCACGCTCCTACTGCAACCAATGCCACCGAAAATGAAAGGAATACTTTGATAGCTCAGGCAAGAGTATTAAGAGCTATGAACTATTTCAATCTGGTAAATTACTATGCAGATACTTATGAGGCAACAACAGCTTCTACAAAACTGGCTGTTCCTGTAATTAGCAGTGCAGATATAAATGCACCTTCAAAACAAGTTACAATTAAGGAATTATATGATTATATACTAAAAGAATTAAGCGAATCAGTACCTAATCTTCCGGAAAAGCCAGCTACAATTCTACACCCAGGTTTAGCAACTGCTTATGCATTTTATGCACGCGTATATCTACAAATGTCTGATTATACAAATGCACTTAAATATGCTGAAGAAGCTCTGAAACTAAACAATAAATTATATGACTGGGTTGCTTACTATGAAAGTAATAAGTCACAGATTCTTAATCCTATATCATATACAGCTACATCATCACCATATAATTATACTTATGTAGAAAACTACAACTATCGTCATGGAAGTTCAAATTATGCTTCAACAGAAGTTAATATTCCTGTTAGTAGAGCTGCACGTTTTGAAGATGGAGATGCACGTTTTGCTGCACGCTGGAAAGTAAGAACAGTTGGTACTGATACTTACTATGCAGGAACAACAAACGGATATTTTAACTACGGTGGGTTAACTACTACTGAAATGTATCTTATAAAAGCAGAATGTCTGGCACGGAAGAATGATTTAACCGGTTCAATGGATGCATTAAATGCGGTGCGTAAAACAAGAATCTTACCTGCAAAATATCAGGATCTTACTGCAACCTCAATTACTGATGCTGTTAAAAAGATATGGAGAACTAAAGAAAATGAACTTATATTTTCCATCGTGCCCTTTGCTGATGCTCGCCGTTTGAATCTAGATAGTAATTACGCTCGTACATTCACCAAAACTGTAAATGAAACAACTTATACACTATCTCCAACATCACATCTATGGACAATGCCTTTCCCAATGGGGGCAACTAGCAATCCAGGAAATGGAACAATCACTCAAAATGTAGATAAATAATAATAATAATAAAACATGGAAAAGAGAAATTTAATAAAATTGTTCTTGCTGATTTTATTGGCATTACCAATGTCATGCATATCAAAAACACCGGGTTCATTTACTATAAAGGGGAATATACAAGGTATTCCTGATGGTTCAAAAATGCTATTAACACCAGGTGGAACTCACAAAACAGAAAAGGCTATTGCAGAAGCTATTATTAAAGGCGGACAGTTTACATTTAGCGGTTCAATTGAAGATCCTCTCCAGTTTCACATAACTGTTGACGGATATTATGGTTCTTGCTCTTTAGTTATCGATAACGAAAATGTATCAGTTTCTGCAAAAGCATCTCTTAGTACAAATGGAAACAATAAAATATATGTTTTTGACAACATTAAAATTACCGGAAGTAAACTAAATGATGAATATCTTGAGAAAAAGTCTCCAAGAAACTCTTTAGACTCCCTTTATAAAGCTTATCACGATAATAATGATATTATTCTGAAAGCTGTAGATAAAGCCAGAACTGAAAAAAATAAAACAGCATTAGACTCTTTATACAAAACAGCCGAATGGAAAAAGTTTGCAGCTGATGAAAAAAACTTCTTCGACACAGTTGAAACTATCACTAACAGTATTATAATCAGTAATAAGGATTCATGGTGGGGACCATTTCTTATGATGGATATGATGAGCTATTTCACCGGAGAACAAAAAACATTATATGAATCCTTTTCACAACAAGCTAAAGATAGCTATTATGGCAAATTAGTAAAAGAAGAACTTTATCCTAAAGGATTTGTAGGCACCAAGTCTCCATCATTCAATGTTACTGAAAATGGGAAAATTATTCCGGCAATTACTCTATTTAAAGGGAAGAAATATATTCTAATCGACTTTTGGGCTTCCTGGTGTAACCCATGCAGAAAGGAAATTCCTAACCTAAAAGCTCAATATGCTAAATATGCAGGCAAAGGACTTCAAATTATAAGTATTTCTATTGATAAGAAAAAGGCTGACTGGGAAAAAGCTCTGAAAGAAGAACAACTTAAATGGCCTAATTATCTGGATCAAAATGGAATTGCTGATTTGTTTAAGGTTAAATTAATTCCTGCAATATTTTTATTAGATGCTAACGGAAAAGTTATTGGAGAACAACTACGCGGTGAATCTCTAAGTAAAAAACTGGATGAACTTTTTAAATAGCCAAATCTATGTTTAAAAGATCTTTCTTTTCTCTAACTCTCTTATTACTAGCCTCCTGTATCTACGCTCAGATACAGGAACCGGTAAAGTTCAGTTCCAAGTTCAAAGCATTATCGGACACTGAAGCAGAAATCACATTCACAGGTTCTATTGAAAGTGGGTGGCATGTATATTCTGTGAATTTACCTTCAGGAGGACCTATTTCGGCTACTTTCAACACTGATAAAATAGATGGTGTAAAGCTGGTTGGAAAACTAACTCCTACTTCAAAGGAAATTTCAAAGTACGATAAGATCTTTGAAATGAACTTGAAATACTTTGAACATAGTGTCGTTTTTGTGCAGAAAATAAAGTTCACAAAGCCAGTATACAATATAAAAGGTTATTTGGAATATGGTGCTTGTGACGATGAAAACTGCCTGCCTCCTACTCAGGTTTCCTTCAATTTTTCAGGGAAAAACGATAAGGTTAAAGCTGATGAGCAACGTGCGGCACAAAATGAACAAGTTAATGCTCCGGTAGCAGACACAGTTTCTGTAAAAGCCATTCAGAATACCGACAGTGTAGCAGCCGACTCTGCCACTGCAATAAAAAGCAATTACTGGAAACCGGTAATCACTCAGCTTAATGCGATGGGTGATGGAAACAACCAGAAGAATATGGGATGGATTTACATCTTTATTACCGGGTTTGCAGGAGGATTACTGGCTTTGTTTACTCCATGTGTATGGCCTATTATTCCTATGACTGTAAGCTTCTTCCTCAAAAGGAGTAAAGATAAAAAGAAAGGAATCAAGGATGCGTGGACTTACGGAGCTTCTATCGTGGTGATTTACGTAAGTTTGGGACTGCTTATCACATTGTTGTTCGGAGCCAATGCGTTGAATTCTCTTTCAACAAATGCCGTGTTCAATATATTGTTCTTCCTGATGTTGGTTGTTTTTGCAGCATCATTCTTCGGAGCATTTGAAATAACATTACCTTCATCATGGACAACAGCTATTGACAGTAAATCAGAGAAAACAACAGGACTTTTAAGTATCTTCCTGATGGCTTTCACATTGTCACTGGTTTCTTTCTCATGCACCGGACCAATTATCGGATTCCTGCTGGTACAGGTATCCACTACGGGTGATATCATTGCCCCGGCTATTGGCATGCTAGGGTTTGCCATAGCATTGGCACTTCCGTTTACACTGTTTGCACTCTTCCCTTCCTGGCTGAAATCAATGCCTAAATCAGGAGGATGGATGAATGTAATCAAGGTATTCCTTGGATTCCTGGAACTGGCATTTGCACTGAAGTTTCTTTCCGTAGCCGACCTTGCCTATGGATGGAAAATACTGGATCGTGAAACATTCCTTGCCTTATGGATTGTAATCTTTGCAATGCTAGGATTCTATTTACTTGGGAAAATCCGATTTCCTCACGACGATGATGATAATAAGGTCAGTGTTCCACGTTTTTTCATGGCACTCATTTCACTGGCATTTGCAGCGTATATGGTTCCCGGACTTTGGGGTGCTCCGCTTAAAGCTGTCAGTGCTTTTGCTCCACCGATGAAGACACAGGATTTCAATTTGTATGCCAATGAAGTACATCCTAAGTTTACCGACTATGACGAAGGTATGGAGTATGCTAAAAAGAATAAAAAACCTGTTATGATAGACTTTACAGGATATGGTTGTGTAAATTGTCGTAAGATGGAAGCTTCTGTATGGACCGACAACAAGGTAAGCGAACTAATAAACAATGATTATGTGCTTATTACGCTTTATGTGGATGAAAAGCAACCATTACCAGAACAAGTTACTATTAAGGAGAACGGTACGGAACGTATTCTGCGTACAGTAGGCGACAAATGGAGTTACCTGCAGCGCACAAAGTTTGGGGCAAATGCTCAACCATTTTATGTATTGCTAAATAACGAAGGAGATCCTTTAACTAAGTCATATGCTTATAATGAGGATATCGGTAAGTACGTAAACTTCCTACAGACAGGGCTTGATAATTATATAAGATGATAACTGAATTTGAGACAAAACAGATTATTTCCCTGGTAAAGCGCGAGGTTGTTCCGGCGATAGGTTGTACAGAACCTATTGCCGTAGCCTTGTGTGTAGCTAAAGCTGTAGAAACGTTGCAAGCAGCACCAACTCACATTGATGTATATTTAAGTGCCAATATCCTAAAAAATGCCATGGGAGTAGGCATTCCCGGAACAGGAATGATAGGTTTGCCTATAGCGGTAGCATTAGGAGCGCTTATTGGAAAATCAACCTACGGACTGAAAGTCCTCAAAGATGTAACTCCAACTGATGTAGAACGGGGAAAGCAACTCATCAATGCGAAGAGTATTCAGATTTCTCTAAAAGAAAACATTGCAGAGAAGCTATATATAGAGGTAATATGCAAAACTGACAAGAGCTGTGCAACAGCAATCATATCAGGTGGGCATACAAACTTTGTATATATTGCTAAAGACGAGGAAATTATTCTTGAAGTCAAGACAACTTCTTCAGAAGAAAATGACAATGCAACTCCGGCTCTCACACTTCGGATAGTTTACGATTTTGCAATGTCAACTTCTATTAACGATATTAGATTTATTTTAGACTCTGCTCATTTGAATAAAATCGCAGCTCAATGTGCATTCAAAGAGGATTACGGACACGGCTTGGGAAAGATATTAAAACAAGGAAAAGAGCAAAAAATTATCGGAGACAATGTTTTTTCAAAAATAGTATCATACACTTCTGCTGCTTGCGATGCACGTATGGCTGGTGCTATGATTCCGGTAATGAGTAATTCCGGCAGCGGGAATCAAGGTATTGCTGCAACACTTCCTGTGGTTGTTTATGCTGAAAGCAATGGCAACTCTGAAGAAGAACTGATACGAGCACTGATGTTAAGTCATCTCACTGTAATTTACATCAAGCAAAGTCTAGGCAGACTGTCAGCTTTGTGTGGTTGTGTCATTGCTGCCACTGGTTCCAGCTGTGGCATTACTCACTTAATGGGAGGAAACTATACCAATGTTTCCTATGCCGTAAAAAACATGATTGCCAACCTTACAGGGATGATTTGTGATGGAGCCAAACCTAGCTGTGCCTTAAAAGTAACAAGTGGCGTATCAACTGCTGTATTTTCTGCAATGATGGCAATGGAAGAAAAATGTGTTTCTTCTGTCGAAGGTATTATTGAAGATGATGTTGATAAGAGTATTCAGAACCTTACACTCATTGGATCTAAAGGCATGAATGAAACTGATAGATATATACTGGATATCATGACTCATAAATGCTAAATGATTAATAATTTTTGAGGAATTTCAAATAGAATGGGGTTGTCCAAAGTTGGAACAATCCCATTTTTATATCTTTATCTTCGGCTCTCTTACCTGAAATCGTTTTCAAATATTCAATTCGCAGATACTTAATTTTATTTTCTGAACATCCTAGTTTTGTTCTATGATTTAAAGAATCCAAACTTTACTCATTAACTTAAGGTCGAAGCTATCTCTTTGACTTTTGCTCTGCAGATCTTACCGCTTTCAGTTAAAGGTATTGAATCGACAACAAAGATCTTTTTAGGAACTTGAAAGGAAGTCAGTACCTTACTCATCTCCATTTTAAGTATTTCATCATCAACGGAACCAACAATAAGTAAGACAACAATCTCGCCAAATTTTGAATCACTCTTAGATGTTACAGCAAAAGGTGCATGAATAAGAGTCTTGAGTTTCTCTTCCACCTGCTCAATCTGTATCTTTACTCCTCCACTATTTATAGTATTATCCTTACGACCTATAATATTGAAACTACCATCGGGATTTATCTCTGCTATATCATTAGTCTGCAATATAACATCACTAACCAAAGGTGCATTGATTACAAGCGTCCCCTCTTCTGAGGTAGAAAGGTCTACTGAGGAAAAAGGATAATAGCTCTTAGATGCTTGCCCTCCATTGATTCTTTTCAATGCTATATGAGAAAGTGTTTCTGTCATTCCATAGGTACAGTAAATCTCACCGGGAAGCTTTTTCAGTTCTTCCTCCAAATTCATATCAATCGCACCACCACCAATAATCAGGATATCAGATTCCTCGAGAATCTTTCTTTCTTCGGGCACTTGCAGACTATTAAAGACCTGCAAAGGCACCATCGATAAAAAGCGAAAAGGCTTTCTTACATTTTCCAATGGGTGACCGCAAGGAGGAATATAATGAATATCGAGTCCGGCAATCAAAGCTCGAACTGCCATCATTTTCCCGGCAATGTACCCCAATGACATATTTATCAGCGCAGAGTCGCCTTTTCTTAAATGAAGATATTCGCAAGTTAATCGTGCGCTTTGCATCATCTGTTCCTTGCGAACTACCAATTCTTTAGGTTTGCCTGTAGAACCGGAAGTATGAACTTTTATTTCAGCCTTGCCATCAAACCATTCAAGCAAAAAAGAGTATAAGCCATCGTACTCACTTTTTCCTTTCAGGAATTCCAAAGCCTCGACAGATGAATAAGTTACACCGTCTAAGATCAGGACTTGTTTGCTTATATCAAATTCAAAGTGCTGCAACTTATTTTCTTCCATACCAAAGTTTATCTTCACGGATCACTAAAGGCATCTCAACATTATCTGTAAAGAGCATACCCGTTCCCAATCCCTGCGGAAGAGTAGTATTAAGCGTAGCACACCATTGAGCAATAGCATTCAGCCCTATATTTGATTCCAAAGCAGAAGTAATCCACCAGCCAATATTTCTCTTTACAGCCTCATCAATCCATTCATTGGAACCACAGATTCCTCCGTGAAGAGAGGGTTTCAGAATAATATATTGCGGATTTATCTTATCTAAGAGTTCAGCTTTCGCTCTTAATGAAGTCACCCCAATAAGCTCTTCATCAAGAGCAATAGGTATGGGTGATTCTTTAACGAGTCTGGCCATCTCATCAATTTGTCCGGCACGAATAGGTTGTTCTATGGAATGAATCTCCAGTTCCGTCAGTCGGTTGAGCTTATTTATGGCATCTTCCGGAGAGAAAGCTCCATTTGCATCTACTCTCAATTCTACTTCTCTGGCAGTAAAGTGCTTTCTAATATGTCGCAGCAAAGAGAGTTCCTCTTCAAAATTAATAGCACCAATCTTTAGCTTGATACAACTGAAACCCAGTTCCATCTTCTTCTCAATCTGACGGAACATTTGTGCATAATCTCCCATCCAGATAAGTCCGTTGATAGGAATACCACTTTCCCCACGAGAAAAGGGTGTATCCCAAAGAGCAAAACTGTTTGCCTGAAAATGTAACAGAGCTGTTTCCAAGCCAAAGAGAATGGACGGATAAGGACGTAAAGCCTCTTTATCGATCACTCCGGTTTGCTCTAATTGTTTGCAGGCTTCACTGAGAATATTCTCATAATCGGGAAGATCATCATAGCTTAGGTTTGGCAGAGGTGCACACTCTCCCAAACCTATTCTTTGTGGTTCTTCAACAGAAGTAATGCCAACATACCACACTTTCCGGGTATTATACACTCCGCGGGAAGTTCCGGCAGGCTGTTTAAAGTGTAATATTGAAGGACGTATGGTTGTTTTAAACGTCATTACTAAGGAAATTTTGGAAATTGTTTAAAGTCGGGTTTACGTTTTTCAAGGAACGCATTTTTACCTTCCTGAGCTTCTTCTGTAAGATAATACAAAAGAGTGGCGTCACCAGCCAATTCCTGAATTCCGCTCTGACCATCAAGTTCGGCATTCAATCCGGCCTTAATCATACGTAAAGCCAAAGGACTGTGCATCATCATTGTTTCTGCCCATTCCACTACTTCATCTTCAAGTTTGTCAAGAGGAACAACTTTATTTACTAGCCCCATATCCAAAGCTTCCTGAGCATTATATTGTTTGCAAAGGAACCAGATTTCACGAGCTTTCTTCTGTCCTACGCAACGTGCCAAATAAGAAGCGCCGAATCCGGCATCGAAACTACCAACACGAGGACCAGTCTGACCGAAAATTGCATTCTCAGAAGCTATTGAAAGGTCACATACCACCTGAAGCACATGACCGCCACCAATGGCATAACCGTTCACCATTGCAATAACAGGTTTAGGAATTGAACGAATCTGTTTTTGTACATCAAGCACGCTCAAACGAGGCACACCGTCTTTGCCAATATACCCACCTTTACCTTTTACATTCTGGTCGCCTCCTGAACAAAACGCCTTATCTCCGGCACCAGTGATAACAACAACACTAATGTCAGCACATTCGCGGCAGATTGTAAGTGCATTACTCATTTCTCCTGTTGTTGTAGGAGTAAATGCATTTCTATAACGAGGACGGTTGATTGTTATCTTTGCAATTCCATTATAAAACTCAAAAAGAATATCTTCATATTCCTTTATGGTTTCCCATTTTCTTTCTTCCATATACAGTCTATTTTAGATTGTGATAATATGCTTTAAATACTTCGGCATTCACCTCCATTGACGTTATTGTCTCCAATAATATTGGTTTTTCAGAGGTGCTGCTCACAAAAGTAATAATATTCTCCTTTAATTCTGTTTCATTTTCAGCCGAAAGATAAGAAAATCCCATGGCCTGAGCCCACTCTTTGGCAACAGTATTATGCCTGTAAGAGATATGATCGTCTAATGATTCAGCCTTATTTAATCCGGGAAGTAAATGGAAGATCTCTCCTCCTCCATTATTTACCAGCATAATACGTAGGTTCTTGTTTATATGCTTATTCCACAGCCCATTTACATCATAAAAAAAGCTTAGATCGCCAATTACCAGGAACGTAAGATCCGGATGAATTGCAGCAAATCCTACAGCCGTAGACATAGAGCCGTCTATCCCACTTGTCCCTCTATTACAATAAACCGGAATATCTGCATTTAAATCAAAAAGCTGAGCGTTACGGATAGAAGAACTGTTACCCAGTTGCAAAGCAGCCTTTTCCGGTAAAAGAGGCAAAAGATTATTCAGCACAAACAAATCAGAGTAAGGCATAGCTGCCGTAAACGCATTTCTTTTACTTTTCAGTTCATCCGATTTATTCTTCCAGAGCAAACTGTAAGAAGCCATTTCCTGTTCATTGGGAGAACCCAGCAGTGAGAAAAACGTTTCATCCATTTCAATCACGTCCGTCAGCGATTGGAAAAGATCGGGAACAGAACCATCCAGAGAAACATGCCAGTGCTGAGCCGGGCGTTGCTTTCTGAGGAATTTCTTTATTCGTTTGGAAACTATATGCCCACCAAAGTAAATCAGTAAATCAGGAGTAAACTCATCCCATTTATCATCTGGAAGAGCATATATTATCTGATCGAAATTGCCAATTACGGGGCAGGAAGAAACATTTGATATATGTTCTGCCAAAATCACACAATCCCATTTCTTAGCAACCTCTTCAATGGCTTTTCTCACCTTTTCATCGGGTAAAAGCTGACCAACAATAATCATTCGTTTACTGCTCTTTGCCCATTGATTGCGGAAATATTCACTATTATCCAAAGGCTTGAGATAACCGCCCGAATATCGTATCGCCCTTACCTGCGGAAGTTCTTCGGTAGTAAATTCAAAAAGAGGTTCAGAAAGCGGAACATTGATCTGTACCGGCCCCTTACCGTGATGATTCAGTTCCAGCAAAGCCTCGTTAATGAGGCGGTTGCAATACCATTCATCCTCCTCGGTAACAGGTTCGGGAAGTTGGACGGACTTCTTTACCAAAGTATTAAATATCCCGGGTTGAGGAAGTGTTTGTCCATCCATCTGTCCTATCCAGGCAGCAGGACGGTCGGCAGAGATAACAAGTAGAGGCAATTGTTGATAAAAAGCCTCAGCCACAGCCGATCCAAAGTTTAGTAAAGCAGTACCCGAGGTACAGCACACAGCCACCGGACGATTAATTTTCTGAATAAGACCTAATGCAAAGAAAGCAGCACTCCGTTCATCCACCACCGTAAAGCATTTGAATGCCGGATGCTGTGAAAACGTCTGAGTAAGGGGAGCTATGCGTGATCCGGGAGAAACCACCACGTGATCAATACCATATTCGCGCAACAGCGCAGCCAACTGAAGAACATTTTTCTTATTCGAATACATACTAAGCCTCCAATTTATTTAATTATCGCCAACATGGTCTGAAGTTTTGCCTCCGTCTCTTTCCATTCCAGCTCCATCTCCGAATGAGATAACAATCCCCCTCCGGCATATAGAGTAAGACAAGAAGCGCCAATCTCCATGCAACGCAAATTTACATACAAATCCGTCTTTCCATCGGGATTAATCCATCCTAAAAAACCGGAATAGTAACGACGGTTATACCCTTCATTCTCCAATATAAACCGATACGCCTCCTCTTTGGGGAGTCCGCAAACCGCCGGTGTGGGATGCAGTAAACTAAGCAAACTGCCTAAGCGAGCTTTTCCCGGTAATGCAAAAGAGAATTCACTCTTAAGATGTGCCAATTCACCGGCACGAACCGTAAAAGGACCCTTTTCTTCAGGAGTTACACCAAAAGCAGTTAACTGATTCCTAACATAATCTACAACCAATTGTTGCTCACGGATATTTTTCTCGCTCCAGGCATTCGGCAAAACAGCCCGATGAAAAGGCAAAGTTCCTGCAAGAGCTACCGTATTCCATTGCTCATCCTTTCCGGAAAGCAGAATCTCGGGCGTACTACCCAGCCAGGTCCCCGTTTGAGGGGTATGATATAGATAAACAAATGCGTCAGCATATCGTTCACAAGCATTGATCAGAGCCTTTTCAAGAGAAAAAGAAGAGTTCTTAGGCTGCACGGAAGTACGCGACAACACCAGTTTCTCAAATCTTTTTTCTCGTAGCGAAGATATAAACGAAGAAAAAGCCTGTGAATAAGAATCGTAATTATCCGCTTGCGGGCAATCTCCCATTTCTTCTTCAGACAAGAAATCCTCCGCACATTCCTCCTTCGATAGATAACTATTTATATCCTTCCATCCTTTAATGAAAACATCCGGTTGCATAAGTATAAGCGGAGACGAGTCTGAAATCCGAAACGGAGCAAAGACAAACCCCCTCTTGCCGTCCAGTTCATCCAGTTCATTTAAAGAAAAAGAGGGACCAGCCGACTGAAGAATTAAAACAGGCTCCTCTTCCGGAACCCTGTAAATAACAAAGCTTTTATTCTGTTTGATAAGTGCTTCAATTCCTATCATCTGATCTTCCCCTTCCGCACTAAAAGTCTATCTGTCATCGTTACTTTTTTATTGGAGTACAAAAGTAAGACTATTTTTCAGATTATCCTTAAAACGGTTCCTGGATTAACTTAATGCAGGATTATGTATGCTGAAAATACTAATAAACTTATGAAAGTAGGTGATTACATAGAGTTTACACATTTCTTTTTATATGAATGGTTGAAGATACAGCTAATTTAATTTTACTCCATATCAAACTAAGAGATATAGAAAATAATAATATAAAAATAAAAGATAGAGGCAACATGTAAAAACTATTATTATGAGAATAAGTAAACTTACAAACAAGATAATTGATTATAAACTGATGGATAATATATATATTAAATGAATGCGAAGAAACTACTGAATAAATTATTTTTCCATATTTGCTTTTTTCTATATACATTAAAATAAAATCGGCATAATGAAATAGAAGTAATGTGCATACTAAATAAGAAACGGCAGCAGGTTTAGCTACAACCAATAAGAATATGAAAATTACAATTAAATACATGACTTTCTTTTTTAGTTTATCTAATTTAGTAGAATTTAAAATATAACCAGCATGGAATATAATCACATATTTATAAAATTCTAAAAATTGTCTGAAGTGTATTGATTCCCCTGATAAGTAATATATTACTCTTGAAATAAGAGCTATTATTATTATGTATAATAATAATACAAAAGGATCGTCGAATCTATTAAATATAGGATATAACATAAAGCACATAAATATCATTATAAAGTACCATAAGTGTGAGCCATTAAATGGATCTCCCAAAATAGAGTATTGCGGGAAAATTATATAGTATATAATTCCTGCAAACAAACATGGTAATAATATTCTTTTTACCTTCTTGAAGATAAACGAAAGAAAACTATTATAGTGCCTATTTCGTATTTGAATTGAAAGCAAGTATCCTGAAATAAGTGTAAAAACTGTTAGTCCTATTCCTTTAAAGAAACTACTAAAGAAACTATATAAATTATTATTTATTGGAGTGATACTCAATTCGGGTGGCCACTTTTGATATATACATAAAGTATGATGGAGCAATATAGATATGATAGCCAAAGCTCGAAGCAAAATTATTTTTTTATCCATTTCAATTCATCTTTATTAAAAAACAGAATTATTACATCTTATAACTTTCTGTTTTGTTAAGGTACCGCAAAAGTAGTATTATTATTCTACACTTTAATAAAACAAGATAAATAGTAGTAAGTATATTCAATATAGTTTACTTAACATTTGCTAAACAAGTCCAAATCATTCAATGTAGTATTTGCACAACTTGGATTTTTCAGATTATCCTTAAAACGGTTCCTGGATTAACTTAATGCATGATTTGTTGTTCCAGGTTTACGGGAATTATCAAAAGCCTGAAAACGATATAGAAATTTTGCCATGAATTATAAACGAATTGAAAGGGAAGTAATCTGTATAAGATTGTTTTGAAGTGTAGCCCGTGGGGGAGTCGAACCCCCCTTTCTAGAATGAAAATCTAACGTCCTAACCGATAGACGAACGGGCCATTTATGATTCACAATTGAGCGATTTTCAGCACTTTTAGCAGTACCTCATTTCTCAATTGTGGCGCAAAGGTAGTACTATTTTTCGATTTACCAAATAGTGAAGAGAAAATCACCATAATTATAATCCAAACTTATGCTCATTCCCAATAGCTATTGTTTTCAATTTTCTAATAAGTTTATTAGTAAATTTCATCTTTCTTAATTGCAAGTTATAATTAAAATATTTAGGGTTATATTCTTTTTCTATATCTGTTTGATTAAACTTAAAATGTATAACTTTACTTTTTAAATAAATGTAAACCTGAGTATTCACATTATTCTCATGCCATGTAACTGAATTAGATCCATAACCCTCCGGATATATTTTTTCTTTTCTCATTCTGGAAGCATTTTTATTTATAAATAAAAAAAGAGAAGAACAGTCAACCAACATAGGTTTATAGTTAATACATGGATGAGTTTTAGTAAAATAACATTTCCCAGACCTTTTCCAAACAACATAATTATTAACATAAACACCTTTATAATAACCAGTAGGCGAACAGGTATCATTATTTAATCTTTCAGTTCCCCAAACACCACCTTCTACAACTTTCAACACAATAATTGAATCTACTCCATTTTTCCTTAGGCTATCAACCAATGAAAATAAATTCCTTTCCGAAAAACAAGATATAGAAAGCAGTAATCCTAATAGTGTAAATACATATTTTTTCATAATTTTTTATCTTTGAATTTTTATATCGGAATCACGAAAAGTATTTTTATGAAAATCAAAAAATACAGGATAATTATTACTCGGACCAAATTGACGATCTCTAGGAAGTACTGTTGGTAATACAGTTTCTGGTAACTTAGGAATTATTCGATCTGGAAATGATTCCCACATTTTTTCCTCCATACTAGTCGGAAATTTTTCAACATTATCATCATCACTATTTATTTGCATTTGCTGATTTTCTCCATCTAAAATATGCACAAATTCATGAACTACAGCTCCTAAAAGTAATGAAAAATAAGATCTATGCGAATCCAAAGAATAACATTCAAGAGACTGCTGATATATTTTTATATCTGCTATTTTTTCAAACTTCTTTTTTTTCCGATCTAATATTTGATCTTTACTACCCAATTGATACCCTCTTCCTTTTTTAATTGGAATCACCAAGTCATCAACTACAGTTATTGAAATTTCTTCTGGTGCAAGAACAGCTCTATACCACCAATAGGCGCCTAATGTAGAACTCATTAAACCATTACCTATAATTTTTATTTCATTTGAAGCATTAGGATCCCAACCTTTTTCTATAGAATAAACTTCTTTTTTATTAACATCTACTATTTTTTTTCCATTTGGATCAACAAACCTAATTGGATTATTCACACAATATGCATACGGTGAAATAGAATAATACTTTTCCGCCAAAGGATCCATCACTCCCCATCTTCCTATTGCCGGATCGTAATGCCGTGCACCATAATCATACAAATCCAATCCATGCATTCGATCAAGTTCTTTTCCATTATATCCGTAAAAAATATCTGGATTTTTAAAGCATGTCATTCCATTTCCATAACACAAACCAAACGGATAATTATTTTTTGTATTCTCAAAAGACCAATCATCATTAACATCAGATGTATTATTCCCCATATAATCTTTTAAATAATAATGATAAACAGGTATTGAACCGCTCAAACTTACATAACCATTATCTGTGAGAAGCATGCACACCTTACCATTTTTATAAACAACATTATTGCAATAGTCCGCATTTGTACTAATTAAAACCTTATTCAAAGGAATATCTATTGAATTACCCAAAGGTACATATAAATTCTCATTTGAAGTAGTATATATAGCTTTTCTTTTTGTTCCATTTGAATCATATAAATAATTAACTTTATGACCATAAGAAAATTGTATAACGTCTGGCAAATTTAAATCATTATACTTTATTAAAGAAATCTTTTTATTTAAGTCTGATATTAAATTACCATTTAAATCATAATAATATTCAATATTAGATTTAACTCCATCTTTAAAATTAAATGCGCCATTATAAGATAAATCTGCTACACTATCATCAATTTTAACTATTTGGTTTCCCTTATAGTAATACTTAAGATTGTCTATTATTCCAAACGCATCTTTCGCTCTCCCTATGTTCATTGGATCAATATATTTACCAGAATATCCTTCACGATATAATGTTGTAATATTACCTAATTTGTCATAAGATAACTTTTCTGAATAATCAGGCTCTAAAAAAGATTTTTCGTATGTAACTGCTTTATTGGAAATATAAGATCCGGAGAGTAGCCTGTTTAATTCATCATACGAATAATTATAACAATTAATCAGATTTACCTCCCATAATCTACTACTAATATTTCCATTATAACATGGTGTATTAGTTGACTCAGGATTAAAAGTGTTATAAAAAAGTTCTTCATCACCTCCAGCCAACTGCTTCTTTAAGATCCAGCCCCTAATATTATAAGTATAGCTACAATCATCTGCATTTCCGGACATTTCCTCTTTTAACTGCCCTAAATCATTATATTTTTTTTCTAATAACGTTATCGGAGCGGCATCATTTAATGAATGAGTTGTTTTAATTAACCGTTCTGCCTGATCGTAGTAATTCTTAGACACCTCCTTTAAATTTACAAACCCAGAATGATCGTGCCGATGCTTATCTACTTTTCCTGTAAAAGTATAAGAGTACCAGTCATATTCATAACCTCCTAAATGGTTTGTACTCCTACTTTGAGCTAATCTCCCTCTGCTGTCATAATACATTGCAGTAATAATTGCTTTCGAAGCATCTTCTAGCATAAAAACCTTACTTCCTGTATGCATTCCTTTTGCTGAAATACTAGAGTTCGCATTTACGTATTGTCGAGAGTAGTCGTTTAAAGCAACACAGCCAAGCTTGGACTGTAACGTATCAGGTAACAAATGCATATAATTGTAATTATCATAATATTCAACATTCAACAAACGTGTAGCAAAATTGATCTGATTTGACAATTGATAGCCTGTATTTAAAAACCCACTTGTTCCATCGACAAAGTTGCAACTAACTACCTGATTTTTCACAGAAATAGTATCTGAGCAGAGACCTGTAATAACAGTTCTATTAAACATATCAGGTATATTGAAAGTCCACTCTCCACGTTTACATTGTTCACCATCCTGGGTATAAATCAAATGATCAGCTTTATCATATACCATATTAATGCCTTCAGCCCCGGGAAGTTTTTTCCAGACACACCGGTTACGAAAATCATATTTATAGATATAAGCATATCTATTTAAAATACCATCTGAATTGGAATATACTTTATTTTCTGTTAATGAATCAGCAGCTATAGGAGGCAAGACAAAACACTTATTCCCAAAATCATCATAAACATAATAGGTATCATGATTCTGATTGTTATTAATTTGACGGGTAAGAATAAGCTGCCCTAATTTATCTTTAAATTCAAATGTTTTATGATAGTCTTCATCCATTGTTCGGGTTACATAAAGTTGAGAATTATCATAATTATCTGATTTCACCAACTTATTATCAGACGTGACGTGATAATATGCGCATCGCAGTGTGTCAGAACTATTATTTGTATAAAATGTATCTCTTACGCATCTTCTTGCATCCCGCCAACTATCACCCGGTCCATATTTATGCATTGTTCTGTTTAATGGTGAATTTTCATATATAACAGACGAGTAAGGAGAATTATCTGCATAAAAACTTTTTGATTCTGAAAACATTATGGCAGGATCTGTATAATTACCATTACCAGAATATGGAGTAGGAAGCCAAAGATTGCTTTCTCTTCCATAATTATCATATTCTTGTATCATTACTAAATCCTTTCCTGGAGTAAAATCTTTTTGTACTATCTGAACCGGGCGACCTAAACCATCATAATATTGAATTACATCCATATATTTTGTACCGGTTGAATCTGTCATGGTACGAGACAGAATATAATTTTGAGTATTTGATTGGGCATAAGAACTTTCTGTTACAACAAAGAATAAAAACAAAGAAAATATTATAAATATTCTATATTCAGATAATTTTATAGTTAGTTTGTCCGATCTCATAAAGCATTCTTTTTAATTTTGTTTGGCAATTTTTTCTCCATATACTTTATCATTAACCACAATTCGAAGCAAGTACTCACCTAGTTGAAAACCATCCAAGGCAATAGCTTCCTGATAAAAACCTTCAGACTGCTTCGTTTTAGGGTAATTGACCAATAATCGTCCTTGCATATCATATAATGAAATAGCTACATCTGCCTGCTGGTTAAGATTATATTCTATAGAAATGCTATTACTTCCCTTTTCTATATAAACATTATAATTAATTACTTCTTTATTGGGATTATTCCCTGAAGAATTATCATTACCGCCTGATGAATCTTTTCCTTTTTTATTTTCCTTTTCAATTTCTTCCAATCTTGCCAGATTTTTAGGATCATTATTCAGGTAGTTATGTTTATCAGGCGAATAGAAAAAAGCTGTATTAAAATGCTTAAGAGGTTTTTAATTCTTGCAGGTAATGCTTTCTACTGTTTCAAAAATTGGATAACGGTAGCCGTCCGCATACCATCTGTAAGTTTCAACCAGCATATACACACTGTCATTGTTTAAATGATAATCGATGCTATCAATATTTACCACAGGCCGGATAACAGAATCTCTTTGTACATAGGGAATCATCTTTTCTGCAATCTTTTTCAGAGAACGAACTCGCAGCACATGCTGCAAAGTATCTCCATTGGGAAGGATAATCATTCCATAAGCATCTCCCCATGTTACAGTCTTTCCATATGATGTCAGATCAAGGCGAAAACAATAATTACCAGTTCCATAAAAATACCCCTCAATCCTTTTCTGATAAGAGAAAGGGAAAGTAAGAAGTAACTCCGGCTTTTGGTTATTTATCAATGTTGTAGGATTCTCGTAGCCTAAAGAATAAAGAGAATCATTTCTTAACTGATAATGATAAAGTGTGTTATGTTCACAACCGGTAAAAACAGAATCTCCTTCAGACTGTTCATAAGACAATTCATATTTTTCATTGACAGCTTCTTGCTTACTAAAATCCCAGAGTACATTTGCTCCAGCTCTACCGGGGTGTTTATACTTAACCTGTTGTTTGGTTATTACATCTTCACCACGAAACATATTATATTCTTTTTGAAGCACATTCTGGGCAACAATAAAAAAAGAATTTAAAAAAAACAAGAAAAAGAATAGTAGCTTATAAATATTAATTTTCATACAACACATAATCTTTGATTAAATATTAAGTTCTAAAGAGCTATTATCGTAAGTTGGCTAGGATAAGTGATAGTATAGTCACTTGGAACATTTAAAATCTTTATCCAGACATTTTCTTTACTAGTAGAACCAGTTGTCTTAGAATATTTAAAATTCACACTACTTTCTCCTTCGGGTAAAGTAATCTCTATATTATTAGTCCCAGATAATAGAGAGTATGATTTACCTGCAATATAAAAAGATATGCTATTATTACTTGGGAGTGATATTCTATCAGTTCCTAACTCTAATGTTAATATAGTACTTTTTACACATTTTATCTTTGCAGATAAGTTATATTCCCCTGAGGAGTTAGATGTTTGACTAATATTATAAAAGAATATTGGACATTTTACTAAAATAGAATTCTCAATAGTTTTTGTTGTTCCATTAAATTTATCTTTTACTGTAGAGGTTATAATATGTGTACCAACTTCTGAAAAATTCACAAAAAAATCTTTATCCGTTCCTGTTAATGTTTTCGTTGGCGACTTTAACATCCAATTATAAGTAAAGCTACCAGACCCTGTTCCTTCTTTTATTATTGCTTTAAAATTTGTAGTACTCCCCAATGCGAATGAATCAGCTGGGTCTATATTAAATTCAATTGGTAAGGGAGGATTTACTACAAAAGAAAGTTCTTTACTGACAATTTGGTTAAGACCTATATCGCTAACTACACATGTAAGCTTCATGTTTCCAATCTCTTCAAATGCTAAAGAAAAATCTCGACTTACTCCAGTTATAGTTTTGGTCGGTGTTACCAATATCCAATTATATTTATAATTTAAAGAACCTTCATTTGCATTAATCTTAAATGAAACAAGCTTGCCATTAACCCTGAAGTCTGTTGCATCAGCAGAAATTTCTGAAGTAGTCATATTAGGAGGAGGAACAACATTAAAAGTCCTGTTTATTTGTTTTGTTGTTCCCAAGTTAATATCTTCCACGCTACAAACCAAAGTCAATATTCCTCGTTGAGTTAATAAAATTGAGAATTGTTTATTTTCAGAAGAATATAAAACATTTCCAGCAGAATCCTTTATCAACCACTGATATTTATAATTTCCAGAACCTTCTTTAACCTCTACATTAAATGTTGCAGACCTGAATTGAACATATTGACGTTCTGTATACAAGACTACATTGGATAAAGAAGAATTAAGATTATATTCGAATTTATTTATGCATTTATCATTTTCTTTTATATCTTTAAGTCTCCCCCAATTATCATAAGAGTAAGTTTTCTTAGCTCCTTTAGGATCTGTTATGGAAAGTAATCCCCTTAATGGATGATATGTATATGTAGAAATGAGCGAATTGGGAAGTTCTTTTCTAAGCAGGTCTATTTTTGCTATATCCTGATTTACATTTTTCAATAACAAAGCCGAACTTTGATTTATATTATTCAAGGCTATTTCAACCTTATCAGATGTTGCATTTTTTATCTCCGCAATTGGATACATAGAATTATAACTCCATAGATAAGATACCGGGACATTACTTCTATCAACAACTTGCTTAATATTGCTACTCAAATCATAACCAAACGTTTTTTCAAGTTTATATTTATCACTTACATTATAACCATTGCCACTTATTAATGACAGTCCGCTATAATTCAAGGGATATTTAGTTTCAAGATTGTATATTTCTGATAATTGATTAATGTTCTGATATCTATAAAAGGTCCCTTCTATTACAAGATCTTCACCTCCCTTATGCCTCATTGATTTAAGAATTTCAATAGGCAAGTCTACAATGTTTGCATTCCTTAATTTTTTATTACTAATATAATCACTACTATTTAATGTTACATATTCACAATCCAGTGGATATATATAACGAACTGTTTGTTCATCACCATTATCAGAGATATGCAGAATCTCTTTTGTAATTTGCTGATGAGGTCTATCGGCTACTGAAATCTTATCATACACATAATTAGTTGTTTTAGTTTGACAAGCTACACCATTATTATATTCAGTTATTGTACTACTAATTAATTTTTTAACACCAGTATCTATTCTGGTATTGAACCAATGATAGCGTTGTTTTGCTCCAGATACCTGATGCATACCTTCTATTGTTAAAGTAATGTCATTTGTTACAATTAGCCCACATATATGACGTTCTGTATTGAAATAAGTATATTTGTTTATTTTGCTTTGCATTTCCTTAAAAATCCCATTAACATTTTTAAAAATATGCTCTTCAAGTAAATCGCCCCGCATCCAAGACCGATCAATTCCATACATACTATAATGCCTATATTCACTACCATAGCCTGGATTACCATTTATAAAATTATTCTCAGGATCAAATAAAGATACTTTTTTCCCTGAATTCAAATTTCTACTACCCATATATTCTGTAACTTCCGAATAGAAAACTGGGTTAGTATATTGCACCTGAAAAAGAAAAGGAGAAGAAGTATAAACAAAATCTTCCAATATTTCTTCTGTTAGATGAGAATCAAAAGTGCCATCAGGATTCATTTTGGGACTATACTGCGTTATGTCTTTTCGTATATAATGTGAAACATCTGGCATATAACTATTTGTAGAAACCTCTAAGCTTCCTGAATATTCATATTCCTTTTCTTCCAGCAATTCATGGTTACTATTGTATGATTTTATTCTTTTTATACGCAATCCTCCACACAAAGAGCCATTCGATAATCTATTTGATTCGCTCTCAAATAAAGTATAGCCTCCTGTTGGATAAGATATTCTTTCAAGGGAACATGCTTTCGCATATTCTTCAGAAACACTTCGGTCTGGTACATCAAAACAGCCTGTTATATTTGTAAAATTTTGTTTATCGCCCCCATCAAATGGAATTAAATGTGAATTTTTCAGCTTCCCATTATAATACCCCCAAAGATCCTGGGCATAATTATCTAAAGGGGTCCATTTTCCATAACTGGATTGATCTTCTCCTAAATAATCATAGCATGGCAGGTTTGTCTGGTTATAATCAAACCTATATGATTGGGGTAATTCATTACCATTACATGCTTTAATATTTATTCCAGATAATTTCATTCTATAAAAATACTTAGAATATTTACTATCAGAAATAGTTCCATCAGATTTAAAATAATCACTATTCAACAGATCACAGGACATTATGCATTTACCTATATTTGAATCTGAAATTAAGGTCTGATTAACTTGTATATTTGTTAATCTAGATACACCTTTATCTTTACGATCGTTCTTTGTTGTAAAAATGACCTCCCCTCCATTAAATTCAATTTTACTCAATGTTATATCATGGTATGTAAAGCAGGAATAAGTTTTTAGCCGATCATAAGAAATGCTGTTATTTGAATATTGAGTTCGCTTATAAGCAGTAAAATTGGCAACATAATCATAATTATCAGGAAGTAAGTCATAATGAAAGACAATTGAATCTTTTGAATCTGCAGAACGAATTTTCGCCAGATAGTAAGCTGTAATATTATCTGGAAATGAATTAGGAGAAGAAACCTTAGAACAAAGTTTTCCATCAAAAAAATATTTTGTACCGTTTGAAGATGTTATTATAAACTCACCATTTTTATATTCTATTTTATTATCTGTTTTAGGTATTTGAACTAAAGCACCTTTATTATCATACACAAAGGTTCCATTTATCCCTCCAGAAACACTATATGAATATTTATCTGACTGGGTATCATCAATATAACATAAAGCATCTATTTTATTTTTAAAATTTTCATCATCTATACACAAACTTAAATCTTGTTCATCCGGGGATTTATATTTAATGCTATCAGCTATAAGATCATTATGTGCACCCATTACCTGAATAGACAACATTCCACCTGCATTCAACGTCCATCCCAATCCAATATTACTAGATACATCGTTGACTTTAATCCCTGAAGAGTGATATGACAATGTTATTGGAAGCTCTAATTGACGGGTTTTAATAGTATAAAAGGTATATTTATACCCACTAATCCAGAACTCAGATCAACAGGATATTGACCATATCTCGAAAAAGATGCAACATTAGGAGATTGTGGTATTATAGACTCGGATGAACTCTTTTTTTGTAAATTTTGAGCACAAACATTACTACTAACCAATAATATTATCAACAATTCACATATAATTTCATTCACACTTATTTTCATATTTTTCTCTATAAAAATCTAGTATTTGTATTTATCACAAAAGACATATTCCTTACTTAATATAGTAATATTTTAATAAATACAATAAATAGATAGTTAATACAAAGGTTACAAAACAAAAAAAAATCTATTAAATATAAATATAACACACGCGTAAAAACATAACAATAAATTTAAACACACAAATATATATCATTTTTTACCTTAATCATGAAAAATTTATATTTTAATAACATTTACAATTTTAAAAACAATAAAATCATACTATATATAGTGAATCAAATAAATAAATTATCAAATCACACATACTATAAAACACTAATATTCAACATAATAAACAACAAAAGCTTCCTACAAAAATATTAATCAGTAGAATTTATAAAAACACAATAAAAAGAATACCGATTTAAATCAATCATTATATTTTTAGATTTCAGAACACTTACATAGTTATAAAGATAAAAATTAGATATCTTTATATAAAGATATCTAATTCATAATTATAAATTAAGGAATAATATCATCATAGCAACAATAAGATTATTATAGACATAAGTTATTTATTAAAAATAAAAAATAGTTCACTATTAAATAAAAATGCAAGTAATGTTTAAAAAACAAAACTAAATGTAGTTCAACGTCCATTTATATTTTTTTTAAAAAATTAAACTAGGCATTTTTATCATAAAATCATAAACAAATTAAGATAAATTTATATACCTTTGAATCCTCAAGCTAAACACAGAAATATGCTACGAGAAATCTCTTTAGAAGCCAACAAAAATGAGTATTTAAGCAACATTATTAAAAGATATGGTTATAATGCTTTACCGACGAATGTTATTCTAAATAAGCAGCTACCGGGACTGGGTGCTACACACTGCGAAATCATGGCCGAGCGCGATTCTATCATTATTGAACCAAATGTGCCAGTTATACAGTCGAAGGCAAAAAAACATCCTAAGGTTTTAGGGGTATATGCCGGGGTAAAGGATAAAGAAATAAGTGATTATTTTGAAAAACAAACCAAAAACAGAAAGATTATCACTACTCCGGAGAGTTTTTCACGAATAAAGCGTGTGTTTAGCGAACTGAATATTAATATTTGGGAAGATTTTTTCTTGCTCTTTGATGAATGTGAGAAGCTGGTGCAGGACATTAACTATCGGGAGAGTATTGAGGACCCAATGGATGATTTTTTTAAATTCAAACAGAAAGCGTTGGTTTCTGCCACTCCTATTGCTACTGACGATCCACGACTGGAAAAGCAGGGATTTGCAAACCTGATTATTCGCCCTAATTATCCGTACAAAAAAGAATTCACTCTGATTACCACAAATAACATTGCCGAATCTTTATCGGAAACTGTTGCACCACTCAAAGGGAAGGTTTGCATTTTTACCAATTCAATTGATACCATCGACTCTCTTTATCGGGATATCCCCGCTCTGAGAAAAAGTATAACTTTCTGCAGTCCTGACGGTACTAAAAAATTATATGACTGGAAGAACCGAAAGTCTGAAGTGTTTATCACCGAGCTGACCCAATACAATTTCTTCACGGCGCGCTTCTTCTCTGCCGTTGATATTGACTGCCCCCACAAGCCGCATGTGGTTATGATATCCGATCTTTACGGTGCACCGCAATCAGTAATTGACCCTGCTACGGAAGCTATTCAGATTGTGGGGCGTTTCCGCAACGGCGTTAAGAGCGTTACACATATTACTAGTATAAATACGAAAATGGAATGTATGAATTCCAGGGAGACAAAGGATTATATTGAGGGAGCAGATGCACAGTACCGTAAGTGGGACAAGGAGAGAGAAGCTTCTCGCAGCGAAGGACAACGAGCAATGCTTCAGGAGGCAATGCTAAACTGCAGTTATAAGCAATATCTCACCCTGAAAGGGGAGCAGAATCCGTTTAAGATTGCAAACTTCTACGAAGATCAGCGGGTGAAACGGCTATATACTTCGGGTGAGCTGTTAAGCAATAATTATAAGAAAAGTGGGTTCTTTGAAGTAACATACAAAAGAGAATCTCACTTATTCAGCGATGAGGACAGACTGGCAATGCATAGGGCTATTACAAAGAAAGGAAGAGCCTCTCTACTACTGATGAATTTGGAAAAAATTAATTATCTGCGATTATCGGCCAATACGAACCAGCGAAGAAAACATGAGAATATTTTGGCAAAACTGATTACAAATCAGGCAGCTAGCGCACTTTACGACTGCTACATTAAGTTTGGTGCTGAGTTTGTACGTGGAACGGAGTTTAATGAGAAAACAATAGCCAGAGCATTAAACCGGAAACAGGATTTGACAATACGAAATTCCAGAGAATTTAAATCTATACTGCAGCAAAAGATCGTAGTGGGTAAAAGATATACCAGCAAGGAGCTTCAGGCTATTTATTTGTCTGTTTGCAAGGATAATGAAATGTTCGTTTATAAAAGCAAACCCACAAAAGAATTAGAACAGTTCTTCGAACTAAAACCTATAAGAGTGAATAATTTAAGAATGTTAGAAGTCGTAAATATTAAGGACAACAAGGGCAAAAACTAAGAAAATACTGCCAAAAAAAAGAGCAACTTATAACTATACAAATTGTCCAGGTATTTCAATTCAAAGAGCTAACATTCTATTAACCAGCAATTTCCAGTTCAAAATCGCAAGGTATAAAAAGATGTATTTTCCTGGATCAATTTTATGCAAAAGTGGCTTTGTTTTCATGAAGAAAAAATAGTTATCTTTGTCCACAACTTATACATTCAAGAAACAATACTCCGAATAAAAGAGCGATGGCAAAACAGAAATATTATGTGGTTTGGGAAGGTGTTACGCCGGGAATTTATACTTCCTGGAACGAATGTCAGCTTCAGATAAAGGGTTACGAAGGTGCAAAATATAAATCTTTCGAGTCCAAAGAAGAGGCTGAACGAGCCTATGCCTCCTCTCCTTACGCATATATTGGTAAACAGGCCAAAGCGTCTGCACCGAAAGTGCTTCCGGCTAACATAATTAAACAGAGCCTGGCTGTAGACGCTGCTTGCAGCGGAAACCCGGGAGCTATGGAATACAGGGGGGTATATATTGAAACAGGAGAAGAGATTTTTCATTTTGGCCCGATGAAGGGAACAAACAACATCGGCGAATTTCTTGCTTTGGCTCATGGCCTGGCACTGCTCAAACAAAAAGAACTCAAAATTCCTATCTACAGCGACAGCGTAAATGCTATAAGTTGGGTGAAACAAAAGAAATGCAAAACCAAGCTGCCCCGTACTCCGGAAACCGAAGAGTTATTCCAGATTATAGAACGGGCAGAGAACTGGCTAAAGAATAATAAGTTCTCTAACCGGATTATCAAATGGGAAACCAAAGAATGGGGTGAGATTCCTGCCGATTTTGGCAGGAAATAAGGATTTTAGGAGAAGCTAAAACAATACTCGTTCTGATTCTTCAATTGCCTTGGTGATAAAATATCCTTTAGCTAACTTATCACTCATTTTTATCACATTATTCTTCATCGCCTGATACTGTTCTGCAGTTAATGATGAAAGAATCTGATCAAGTTCTGTTAGTGAGCTTATGCAGATACCTATATTATTTTCTTCAACAAAATGGGCCAAAGCTGCTTTCTGCCAGATTATAACAGGCAACTGACAACGAATATAAAGAGATGTTTTGTGAGGATTATTGTATTGCAGATAATCGCCGAAAGCTCCGCTGCAGGTATCGATAGAATCTCCATCCCAAACCAGGCCAAAATGTCCTTCTGCAGTTGAGATCAGCTCATCGGATGGAACAAAGCCTTTATATGCAAAGTTCTGATTTCCTCCAAGAAGTTCTTCATTAAAACCGGATCCATACAGAACAAACCGGTATGTCTTTACATATTCTCCCAGCTTATATAAAAATGCATTTTTCTTATAACTCAGTCCGCCTGCATATACTATACTAAATGGTGAAGCAACTTGCAATACTTTTTGAGGGGTTTTATCAGATAGATAATCCCAAATCACTAAACATCCAATAGAAGAAGTACTTCCGTGCTCTTTCAACCAGCCTTTCATATTCTCATTAAGAGCTATTATATAATCTGAATTATTCAAACGAGCTATTTCTTCAGAGGCATTAAGCTTTCCTCTGCGAAAAGTACCAAGATCATGAATTAAAGTAGTGACTTTACCACCACGTAAATGAACAACTTTACAAATAAATGAATAGTATTTCTTTAACGGGTATTGAAGAACCAACCAATCTCCTTTAGAAATTAAAATATATGCTTTTAGTACACCCAAAAAGGTTAACACAAATCCAAGCACTTTATTAGTATATCTGGTCTGTTTAAGTCCAATATTAATAAATTTATTATTTTCTAATATAGCCTCAACATCCGTCTTAGCCTTACTTCCTGCAGTATTTAGATTTACATAGTTTTTTGAAAGATAATATTTATTCATTCTGTTTGCGCTTTAGATATTACACAATTCATTTTTTACTAGCCTCAATGCAGCTTCTACAGTATCATCCATGTCGAAATATGCATATTGAGCCAATCTGCCACCCAGCAAAAGCTTTCCATTTAAGTCTGCTTTTTCTTTGTATTTTGAATATATCTGCATATTCTTATCATCGTTAACAGGATAATAAGGCTCGTTGTTGCCAGAGAATTCGCTCGGATACTCGCGGGTTATAATAGTAAAGGGCTGGTTTCCATATTCAAAATGCTTATGTTCAATAATCCTTGTATATGGAACACTTCGCTCATTGTAATTAACAACTGCATTTCCCTGAAAGTCTTCAATATCCAGCCGTTCATGTTCGAAAGATAAGCTTCTATACTCTAAAACACCAAATTCATAATTAAACAACTCGTCTATTCTTCCCGTAAAAAGGACTGTATCTGCCAACTTATCAAGTTCAGCTTTATGATCAAAGTAGTTGGTATTCAGCTTTACTTCAACACCCTCCAACAAACCATTTATCAATTTATTATATCCACCTTTGGGAATACCCTGATAGTCATCATTAAAGTAATTATTATCGTAGGTAAAACGGAAGGGAATCCGCTTGATAATAAATGCAGGAAGTTCTTTAGCTGAACGCCCCCACTGCTTTTCAGTATATTCCTTTATGAAAGCATAATAAATATCATCACCGCAAAGCTTTAATGCTTGTTCTTCGAGATTTGAAGGTGTTTCAATATGTGCATAACGTTGTCTTTGCTCTTCAAGCTTTTCTTTTGCCTGTTGTGGTGTTTTTACGCCCCAAAGCTTGCTAAACGTATTCATATTAAAAGGCAGATTATAAAGCACATCTTTATAATTTGCCAACGGAGAGTTGGTAAACCGATTGAATTCTACAAATGAATTAACAAACTGCCATATTTCCTTATTGCTTGTATGAAATATATGTGCTCCATACTTATGAACATTAATAGAATCTACACCCTCACAATAGATATTGCCACCTAAATGAGAACGCTTGTCTATCATCAGACATTTTTTACCCATTTTATTTGCATGATAAGCAAACACAGAGGCAAAAAGTCCTGTTCCTACAATTAAATAATCGTACCGTATATCCATTGTTTTCAGAATTGCCTAAATTTACGTCTTTTAATCTTCAAAGATGTAGCTAATCTCTGAATAATCATCAAAAATAAGAAATAATAATTTACTTCAGGATAACAGTCTCTCCACTTAGTTAAACGTTGGTACACATAGAATTCCGATTTATATGGATGCATACATTTATAATGCCAGGGCTTCTTACTTCCAGTAAAATGGAGTATTGCCGGATTACATAACTCTTTATCTAAGATATCCCAGGTCTCCTTTCTAATTCTTCTTCTGATTCTAAAAAAGCCATCTTGCATATTCCATTTAAATGGGATAAACAGTTTTTTGTCGTGCAGCACTTCATTTAACACATCCTGGTCATTAAACAAAAGTTTTTCTGCATTATACTTAACATAGTTAGTAAATTCTTTTTCCAGATCATTTTGTCTCCAATAATCGAGATTAACGAGCAACACACCTGCATTAAAATAAGAGAAATCCTTTGGGTATCCAAGGCGGGAGTAATTTTCATCTCTGTCACTCCACATATCCTCTACACATCCTATTGCATAACCGGTAAGATCGATGCTCCAAAAAGCAGCAATTGAAGAACGAATTATAATATCACAATCCAAATAGAGTACCTTAGATAAGGAAGAGGGTAAAACACTGCCCAAAAAAAGTCGTAGATAGGTTGATATACTAATATGACTAGTATAGTTGATAGGGAAATCGTTAAGTAAATCAGTGTTTACGAAATAAAAATAGACTCTTTGCTTATACTGTTCACAAACAATATCCTTCAAGATTTTTTGTTCTTCTTCAGAAAGATCCTGAGAAACAATATGTATATCAAAAGATTCACCTTTATTATTCTCGAACAAAGAGACCAGCATTATTGAGCAAAAACGGACATAATTACTGTCTATATTACATGCTATATGCATTTTCATAAAGTTTAGTTTTAAAGACGTCTTTTCGATGATAAATGAAACATCACAACCTTCTTTATCATTTTAAAATTATAATCTAATGCACTCCTATTTCTATAGTTATCTGCCACATACAAAATTGGGCATCGTTTAACTTTCAATTTATTATAATGACAATATACATCAATCAAGCGTTCTGCCATAAAACCAAAGACTCTGCGCTGATAGTCGTATGGAGATAGTTTTACCCTTTTCTCTACTTCAAACAATAAAGTAAAAAGCCATTCAGAATAAGCATCAAAAACAGCCCACTTTGTAAAAAACATATTTCCAACAGAGGCCTTATTGTTTCTAATCATTATATGATCAAAAGAAGGAAGATACTCTGGAAATAATTCCGCTAAAGATTCTCTTAAGATCTCATAATCTTCTAAAATGTGTTTATAGCAATAGTGAATTTTATTAGAAGCTGCATGATAATCATAGTTAGATAGAACTATGTCATATTTATCAAGCAATTTATTAAAATCTGTTTTAGGAGAATTTACTTCACTTTTTGGTTTAGCATTTAAAAGAACGGACGAATTATTTGAAAAATCTAAATATCTCCGATAATGCGCTAAGCCAATCTGGTCAATGCCTTTTAAATTTTTCCATGCCCAATAGTGAGCTGTGAGTTCACAATATTCTCTGTTCTTTTTACTTATATTATCACCTGAATTATCTCCCTGGATTCCCAAATCAACATTAGATATGGATTTACCAACCTGAATAGGCATATACAAATCATCTGATATAAAAAAGTCTTGTTTATGTGCACAGACAATAATCTTGGACATGCATTCTTTATCAGTCATCATCAATAGTTTAATAAGAATAGTTTATTTATGACACTACACTATAATTATATTTACAATAAAAATTTCACAAAAGTAAAACAATTGCATCAATTAAACTATATCAATATAAAAATACTGCATAAAATCTATAGGAATATGAAATAAAAAAAGTAGAATCACCAATGATAATACTTTATCTTCAATCTTAGTTTTATTTTTCGTATTAAGTTAAGAGGCTTTGATTTAATCTTACCTCTATAGTTCTCTATAAAATCATCAACAGCATCTAATACACGGACCGAATTCTTGCCGTCACGATGCGGTTCATGGTGCATGGTATAAGCATAGATGTTATCCATAAGCTCTTTGGGGCGTGAAAGCGCCTTTTCAATAGCATCACCAATCTCGTTTTCATTCATTACATCCAGCAAGTGATTACCCGGATGTGTATTGCGAAAAGTAACGACCGGCTTATTCAGGAACATGTATTCCACAATAATGGATGAGCTATCGCAGAGCATAACATCTGTTTTTCTGAAGGTGTTAAGACCATCATTGGAGCGATAAAAGACTACGTTATCATATTTATCGGCCAGCCCTTTATATTTTTGGATTAATTCAGGATCATCAAGTTTGGGATGGAAAGTGATAATCCAGTTCCATGGCTTGGTTTCAACCAATTGCTTTATTGTTTCCCACAAAAAGGGTGCAGAAGAAATTCCTTTGGTAAATGTTGGCGAATAAAGAATTGTTGGATTTTCTCTTTGATCTGTATGAGATGCAGTCTTATCAAAAAAGGGATCAACTTTACACCAACCGGTTTCATACACTTTAAAGAAACCATATTTCTTTTCCAGCTCTTTAAAATAGGGTGTAGTACTTTCTCCCTGCGTGCAATATATATCATACCACCCCCTGATGGTGAAGTGATCATCGATCTTTTCAACTCGCTTTTTCATGGCATATCCATGAAAAACAGCGACTTTTACTCCGGGAAAGAAGTCGTAAACAAAGTTTCCGGGTGCAAAAACTGCAATCGGATTATAATCAAGCACTTCTTGTATTGTCTTTAATTGCTTTTCTTTCTCAGTTAGCCAGCTTTCGCAAGAGTCTTCAATAAACCAGGCTACATCATCTCCTCTTCGCCATATTTCATCCTGAAGAGGGCGCAAAATAGAAAAAGAATAAGTCAATGAAACAAAAAACAAATAGTGCTTACCCATAATATGTAATATCTTCCTGTTCTATTAAAAATTCAGCGTATATTTTACCTGATGCTTTTTTGCAAAGCGGGTCCAGAACTTTCGTCTGTAAGTCAGAACTAAATCCCGGCATAAGACCTCATCTGCTCCACGCGTTGCAGCATATTCTTTTGCCAGCAATTCAAAGAAAGGAATTTGTCCCCATAACCTTGCAAAGTTAGCACAACCCTCTTCAATACTCACCTTTCCAAATTTCATGCGGTTAATATCCACCAAAGAAAACTTATATTCACCATCTTCTTTGTCAAAAAGGATATTACCGGGTGAGTAATCAAGATGCAATATACCGGCTTCATGAAGTTTTGCTGAAAAACGTGCAAATGCAATAACAATATCCGAACAGTCTTTTATATCTGCATTGCCAAATTCATAGAATCTACGGCTATATGGACAATGTACACTTACAAAATAAGAATATCCGATCAAGCCAAAATTTCTTTCTTCAATGTATGCTATCGGCTGCGGAGTCTCAAAACCCTTCTCGAGCAATCGTTGCGGATATTCGAAAGCACGCAATCCTTTGCTTTTTCTTATAAAAGTATAAATAACCCGATTAAATAACATCGGGACTCTATATCTTTTGACGTTTACGTCAATCTCTCCTATTTTGATTACTTTAATCTTATTCCGGCCTTTGTATATGGTTTTTCCTTCTTCCCCAAAGATATGAGGAACAGATTCTACAAAAGTTCGCAATGATTCAAAAGCCGGATTCAGAAGTATCTTCATTCTATTTAAAATATTATGCTCTCTATCTTTTTAATAACCATATCGGGAGTAATCATATTCAGACAAGCATAATCTTTACGATAGCAAGATTTGTTTCCAAATACAGAACATGGACGGCATGGAAGATCAACCTGAACAGCATTCATAGGAGATTGTTTCCAGCCCATAAATCCGCAATACGGATGGGTGGCTCCCCAAACAGATACGACAGGCGCATTGACTAACGATGCCAGATGCATATTTGCGGAATCCATAGACACCATTGCATCCAGATAACTCATCAGGATGAGTTCGGTATTCATATTCAGCTTGCCAATCAGTGATGTTACAGAAGGATATTTATTTACCCATGAGGCAAGAACAGACTCTTCGTTTTTCCCTCCTCCAAAAAGGAATACCCTTACACGGGGATCTTTTGCAAAATGAGCAATCACTTCTTCCTGCTTATCCAGAGGAAGCACTTTCCCTTTATGTTTGGCAAAAGGTGCAATGCCAATCCATTTCAAATCGCCTTTATCTCCAGTGATGTGTTGTATTTGAGACATATCGCCTCTTCCTTCGCCAAAGATGGAAGTGAAATTAAGCTGAATTGGAAAACCTAAAGCCTTAAAGACGTCTGTGTATCTACGGAAGGATGATTTCTGATTCTCAAATACCTTATGGTATCTGTTGGTCAGTTTCTTCTTGCCCAGACGTCCTTTAAAGATGTAAGCAGTTGGAATACCCATCATCTTGAAACGAAGACGAATTATTTTTGTACGAAGTACATTGTGTAAATCGGCTACGTAATCAAAATTTTGAGGCTTCAACTCGTTATAGAATAATCGATGTAACCCTAAAAGCCCACTATGTTTACCATGCAAATCGGCACCCATAAAATGAACATTCTGAGGCAATCCTATAAAAAGCGGACGAAGCGACATACGACTCAACACAGTAAATTCATGTTCAGGATGCTGAAGGGCAAGCGAATGAATCACCGGGATAGTCATTGCTACATCTCCTATCGCGGAAAAACGAATAATCAATATCTTAGCCATTATTACTTCTTAGCGTAAAGAACAGGATTAAGAGCTGGATCGTTATACATCTTCATCTGTTTGTATACTTTCATATACTTTCTGCCAGCCTTAATATCATCTAACAGCTGATCAATAGCTGATGATAAATCTTTTTTCTGTTCCAAAAGGATATCTAATTTCTTCTGGCACTGTTCGTGATGTTCTGGAGTAGTATCTGTACGCTTCACTTCCTCGTTCATGTGGTAAATCTTCAATGCAAGGATAGAAAGGCGGTCTACAGCCCATGCCGGACTTTCTGTATTAATAGTTGCATCAGCCAAAGGCTTCACGTCCTTATACTGATCATAGAAATAGCTGTCAATCAGCTCTACTAAATCTGTACGATCCTGATTAGACTTATCAATGCGTCTTTTCAATGTAAGCGCTTCTACGGGATCAATCTGAGGATCACGTATAATATCTTCAAAATGCCATTGCACGGCATCTATCCAATTCTTCAAATATAAATAATACTCAATAGTTTTCAGCTCATAAGGATTCTGAATCGGAGCATCTACACTATCAGTCACATGGTAATTCTCTGTTGATTGAAAGAAAATCTCGTTGCAAAGGTTACTAAATGTCATAATCAGTATTTTTAAAAGTGAACCGCAAAAATATGCATTCATTCCCGAAGAAACAATTTTTCGCACATTTTATTAGTTAAATGAGCAACTTTTAGTACTTTTGTGGTTAATCTTCTACCCAAATATGCATTAATATATGTCTATCAGATTATCTAATGTATCCAAATTCTACGGAAATCAGGAAGTGCTTCATAATGTGAGCTTTGAGGTGCACCCGGGAGAAATTGCTGCTTTTCTTGGACCAAACGGAGCAGGCAAATCAACTTGCATGAGAATTATTACAGGATGGCTGACTGATTTCAAGGGTACGGTTAGCGTATGCGGAAATGATATTACCAAGGATCCCATTGCTGCCAAGCGCTGCATTGGCTATCTGCCGGAGAACAATCCGCTTTATCCGGAGATGTATGTCAGAGAATATCTGGAATATGTTGGTCAGATTTACCGGGTAGCCAACCTGCATGGTTTGGTAGACGAGATGATTGAACGGGTAAAGCTGGAGGAAGTTTGCGGCAAGACTATAGGAACGCTGTCTAAAGGATTCCGTCAGCGAGTGGGACTGGCGCAGGCTTTAATACATAACCCCGAAGTGCTGATTCTGGATGAGCCTTCATCGGGTCTTGATCCTAACCAGCTAACTGAAATCCATTCTCTGATCAGAGAACTTGGAAAAGAAAAAACAATTCTATTTTCTTCTCACTCCTTACAGGAAGTTTCTGATTTATGCCAACATGCAATTATTATTCATAAGGGTAATATTGTGGCTGATGCACAGATCAGTGAGCTAACTAAAGAGGAACCTCTGGAGGATATTTTTAAAAGACTAACTAAATGAAAGTGATTATTGATAATAAGATTCCCTACATTGAGGGAATTATAGAAAAGCTTGGAGGAGAAACTCCAAACGAGGTTATATATATACCCGGAACAAAATTCACCCCCGAAATTGTTCGTGATGCCGACGCGCTGATTATCCGCACCCGTACTCTCTGTAACCGTGAATTACTGGAAGGAAGTAATGTGAAGTTTATCGCTACTGCAACCATAGGTTTTGATCACATTGACACTGATTATTGCAAAGAAGCCGGGATTACCTGGACAAATGCTCCGGGATGTAATTCTGCTTCTGTGGCTCAATACATTCATTCCACGTTATTACTTCTGGAAAAAGAGAAAGGATTTACGCTGAAAGGAAAATGTATTGGTGTTGTTGGTATAGGAAATGTGGGAAGTAAGGTATGCAAGGTTGCCCAATCACTAGGCATGCGGATATTGATGAACGATCTTCCTCGTGCCGACAACGAAGGTGCCGGAATGTTTACGGATATGGAGACCATAACCCGAGAATGTGACGTAATAACTTTCCATACTCCGCTCAACAAGGAAGGCAAATATAAAACATACCATCTGGCAGATACCGGATTTTTCAATTCGCTAAAAAAGAGCCCGGTCATTATAAATACCTCCCGGGGTGAAGTTACTGAAACCTCTGCCCTGCTCTCTGCTTTAGAAAAGAAACAAATCAGCGAAGCGGTTATTGATGTTTGGGAGAACGAACCTGAAATCAGCCTTGAATTGCTTAACGAGGTATTTCTTGGAACTCCGCACATCGCAGGTTATTCAGCTGATGGGAAAGCGAATGCCACCCGAATGTCGTTAGAATCATTCTGCCGCTTTTTCCATATTAATCCGGATTTTGATATTCAACCTGTCCAACCGGAGAGCTCAGTAATCAAAGCCTCAACAGAAGCAGATGCTTATCTGCAAATGTACGATCCAAGGCGAGACAGCAACGCTTTGAAAGCTCATCCAGAGATGTTTGAGCAATTGAGGGGTGATTATCCTTTGAGAAGAGAAAAAGAAGCGTATACTATTCAGATTGCATAACGTAACATTCAAAATATCTTGTACAAAAGAATGATTTATTTTGTACAGAACAATCAATTCTTTTGTACAGAAGATTGCATTCTTTTGTACAAGAGAATAAAAATATCCGAGGAAGTAATAAAAACCTCCCGCCACTGCTCATAAAAAAAGCCTCCATTCAACATGGAAGCTTTTCCCTTTACTAACAAAACACCTAATTAAAAAAGCGAGATATTTATTTCACATAAGGCTTTAACACCTCTTTCCAGACCAGATATCCCGGTCCTAAAAGGTGAAGGCCATCGTTTGTATATTTCTTATCCAGACTTTGAGTTCCCGGAGCAATAAAGTGAGTATACAGGTCTATATAAGTATACTCATTCTCTTTTGCCAATTGCTTTAAGCCTTTGTTTATATCAAGTATCACTTGTGTTTTATTGTGCACTTTGGGGAAACGGGTAAATTCATCGTTCACCGGAAGAATACTTTGAATATAAAGTTTTGTTTTAGGAGAATCTGATTTGATTTTGCTCACTAACTTCCTGTACATTACAAGAATGCTATCTGCCGTAAGGTCGTGAGAAACATCATTTACTCCGGTCAACAGGAATATCTTTGCAGGTTTGCCTTTGAGTATAGGATCAATACGATCGTATATTCCCATAACTTCGTCACCACTGATTCCACGGTTTTTAATGTGCGGGTTACCAAAAAGTTCGGCCCACTCACAACCATCCGTCAAGCTATTGCCAAGAAAAACAATATCGGTAGACGTTATAGGCAGTTTTTCAAACAATGTAGCACGCTGATAGTAATAAGTAGTGTACTTCTCTTGTTGCGCAAAACTATTTGCACCAAAGAGTAAGCCGAGAACTAAAAGAAGTGACGCCCTTTTCATTTTTATTCATTATTTTGTTGTGCACGATATGCATCTACTGCCTTCTTTACAGAACCATACATCAGCAGCAAGCGCTTGGATTGTTCATATTCCAATCCCAACTCTTCCGAAACCATTCGTGTGCCACGGTCCACCAACTTCTTATTGGAAAGCTGCATATTTACCATCTTGTTTCCTTTTACGCGACCAAGTTGAATCATTACAGATGTAGTAATCATGTTCAGAATCATCTTTTGTCCGGTTCCCGATTTCATACGTGAACTTCCGGTTACAAATTCAGGACCCACAATCATTTCGATAGGAACTTCTGCTTCTGCAGATAATGGAGAATCCGGGTTACTGGAAACTGAAGCTGTTAGAATGCCATGAGCACGTGCATTTCGTAATGCACCAATCACATAAGGAGTAGTTCCTGAAGCAGCAATACCAATCACTGTATCCTTCTCATTGATCTGATGTTCTACCAATTCTTCCCATCCACGTTCCATGTTATCTTCGGCATTCTCCACCGGATTACGCAAAGCCGTATCTCCTCCTGCTATCAAACCAATAACTAATGTTGGAGGCATACCAAATGTAGGAGGAATTTCCGAAGCATCCAACACGCCTAATCGTCCACTGGTGCCGGCTCCCATATAAAAGATTCGTCCGCCTTGTTTCATGCGGGGAACTATCTGTGTTACTAATTTCTCAATTTGTGGAATTGCTTTTTGAACAGCAATAGCTACCTTCTGGTCTTCTTCATTAATACCTTCCAACAACTCTCTGACTGATTTCTTTTCCAGATTATCATGAAGAGATGGGTGCTCGGTTATTTTTATAAATGACATATCTTATTTTTAGTTTATTGTTAGTTTGAATGATAAGCCACAAGGCCTTCCATTGGGCTCTTTATAATTGTACCAATCTGAATATGAAGTTCCTCTGCAGCTTCAAAAAGTACATCTTTATAATTAACTGCTACTGATCCTACAAAATGGACTTTATTATGCAGGTAATCATACTGCATTACATTCTTTACAAAGAACGATTTAAAACTATTCAGTACCAATTGGTGAACTTCCGGGTTCTCGATATTCTGTGCCAGGAACGGAGATAAATGAGCCAAAAATCTATTTGGGAAAGGCTTCTTATAAACATTCTCCAGTATCATTGCCGGTGTTAGTTGAAACTGATTCAGGAACTTCTCTTTTAGTTCGGGCGATAACTGATTCTTTAAGCAATCACCAACCAGCAATCTTCCAAGTACAGCTCCGCTACCTTCATCTCCCAAAATATAACCAAGAGGTGAGACATTATCTACAATCTCTTCTCCATCATAAAAACAAGAGTTCGATCCTGTTCCTAAGATACATGCTATACCTGAATTCTTTCCACACAAAGCACGGGCTGCAGCAAGAAGATCACTTCCCACCTCTACAGGTGCCTCTATGTGTTCGGCTATAGCAAGGCGAACTATTTCATTCTTTTCGGGAAACGCACAACCTGCACCGTAAAAAAACACTGATTCAATGCTACAATCTTTAACCTGTGGCAATAATGCCTCCTCAATCTCCTGACTAATCTCTTCCTGAGTCTGAAAGAAGGGATTTGTTCCTTTTGTCAGGATTCGCTGGACTATCTGTCCGTTCTCTACCAAGCACCAATCTGTCTTGGTAGAGCCACTGTCTGCTATTAATATCATATTTTAATATATATTTTCTTTTTGTATAATACATATCCAATCATCCAGTTTACACCGACAAACAACAATGCAAAAGTTAATGAGCCAGGATAATCGCCCAAAAGAGGCTGAAGGATATATTTGTATAAGTATATTTTCAAACTAATCATTTTACCATCAAAGTAGAAAAGGATACTACCTGTAAATATTGAAAGAACAGCTCCCGTTACATAGATAAATAAAGGATTCACACCGAATGACTCAAAGAAGCGTGACCATTTTTTATAACCTTTAATATCTATAATCCAAATAAGCAGTCCCAGGAAGCTGGAAGCTAATCCGCATGTAGTCAAAACAAATGTAGGTGACCATATTTTTTTACTGATAGGGCAGCCATAACTTAACAGTAAACCTGAAAATGTGAGTACCGTACCAACCAAAAACAATCGTTGAATGCGTTCTCCGTTATCTTTTACGCTCATCAGCAATTCTCCACACCAGAATCCTATCAGTACATGGCAAATGGAAGGGATAGTGCTAAGCAATCCTTCCGGATCGATAGCCAGACCAGTATCTTTATACATGTGATCCACACCCAGAACAATCTGATCGAAAACAGAAATAATGTTTTGTTCACTTTGTTCGAAGCCATTGCCTGTAATTAATAACAGGAAATAGGCAAAAAGAGTAACCAGAACAATTACCGGTATATATTTATGCTTTACCAGAATAGCAATAATAGATGTTGCACCATAACAAAGAGCAAGTCGCTGCATTACTCCAAGTATCCGAAGATGTGCAAAATTTGTAACCGACTGCAGAAGGCGTTCGCCAAATGGTAGATTCTCTGCAATCAATGAATTATATGTTCGGAATGATAAGGATAGCCAACCAATTCCCAGACCAATAGCAAAAATAACCAAAGTGCGCTTTAAGATCTTCAAAGCAGCTGAATGACTGAACTCGAAATTATATTTCCTGAGCGAAATATAAGTAGAGATACCCATTATAAACATAAAGAATGGAAATACTAAATCGGTAGGAGTCAATCCTATCCATTCGGCATGCTCAAGAGGTGCATAAATGGAACCCCATGTACCGGGATTGTTAACCAAAATCATACCCGCAATGGTAATACCTCTTAGTATATCCAATGCCAGCAGTCGTTGACTTACGTTTGTTTTCATACTATTTTTATTTTGTTATTGCTGTAGTACACTGATCTACAAGATATACAATGGAAATATAAGGAATTCCCGAATTAGTTGTCAGGCCAATTTCACAAGTGCGACTGTTTGAATATCCCACTTCTACTCCGGCCTTCTCTAATTGAGGCTTCAATTTTCGGAGAGCATAGGTATTTACCTCAGGATGGGTAAAGCCTTTGTCACCAGCAAACCCGCAACATCCTACCTCCTCGGGAACAATTACCTTTGTTGAACAAAGACTGGCCAAAGCTACCATCTGATCACGCAATCCCATTTTTTGAGTAGAACAGGTTATATGGATGGAAACAGGTTTATCTATCGGTGTGAATTCTAACTTATCTTTCAGGAAAGTGTAGATAAATTCCACTGGTTCGTATAGCTTAACTTTCGTCATCACATTTCGCATACGGTGCAAACAAGGACTCTGATCACAAAGCACCGGATATTTACCTTGCTCAGTGGCAGTAAACAGCTCCTCTTCAAGTTCGGCAGATTTGCGATCTGCAATATCCATCATTCCTTTACTTTCCCAGATAGTTCCGCAACAAAGTTTATCCATATCTTTAGGGAATATTACTTCATAACCCGCTTTTTGGAGAAGCTGAACTGTTTTATCCACTAATGGAGTAGCATCCGGAGTCTCTTTTGCTGTTCCCATCATCTGGTTAAGACAGCTTGGAAAATAAACTACCTTCAACGGTTCACTCTTTTGAGTAATTTTATGCGGATAATAAGCTTTAGGCATTGCAGGAGTCCACAGTGGGAAGTTATTCATTGATACATAGCGAATGCCTTTTGTAAGAGAAGACATTGTTTTGGTGCCCAAGACAGTATGAGCTCCATTAGCCAGACTAAGCACCGGACGGAGTATACTTTTCATCCCCTGGAAATGGTTGGCCGCGAAATCGCCAATCTTATATCCCAGACTTCCCACCGGCAATTCTTCCTGACGAATATCATGCGTAAGGTCTCCCACATTAATATTCATCGGACAAGACATGGAACAAAGTCCGTCTCCTGCACAGGTTTGATTACCAAGATATTTATATTGCTGTTCAAGCTTAGCTAACCGTTCATTATCTTCACCCGATTTTCTCAAGCGGGAAATCTCTCTACAAATAACAATACGTTGTCTGGAAGAAAGAGTAAATCCACAAGTCAGACAGTTAACTTCACAGAATCCGCACTCTATACACTTATCAACATGATCATTAGTCAGAGGCAGTGGTTTGAAATTCTTAATATGGCATTCGGGATCATCATTAAAGATAACTCCCGGGTTAATCAGATTCTTTGGATCGAACAGATTTTTCACCTCTTTCATTACCTCGAAAGCAGCCTCACCCCATTCGTATTTAACGAACGGTGCCATGTTTCTTCCGGTACCGTGTTCAGCTTTTAAAGATCCGTCATACTTATCGACTACTAAAGTCTTCACCTCATTCATCAGGTTCTCATATTTACGAACCTTTTCATCCGTATCAAATGCCTGATTAATAATAAAGTGATAGTTTCCTTCCAACGCATGACCATATATGCAGGCATCTGCATAGCCATGTTTTACCAATAAAGCCTGCAACTCTGCAGTTGCTTCGGGTAAGTTTTCTATATGGAAAGCTACATCTTCAATCAAAGTTGTTGTACCCAATTCACGGGTACCCCCTACTGATGGGAAAATTCCGGAACGAATGTTCCAATACTTGGAATATTCACTCTCCTTATCAGTGAAATGAACCGGAGTATATGTTTCAAAAGATTCTAGAATAGTCTCAATTTCCTTTATCTGATCATCCAATTCTTGCTTGGTAGCAGCCTTCGTTTCTGTAAGAACTGCGGTTAGCCCCTCTCCTGTTGGGTCGTTCACAGAACTGAGCGACTTTGAATCGAGTAACTCTGCCCCCATTACCGGTCCTTTTTTCATAGCCACAACAGCACGGCATGCCTCTTTTATATCCTTGAAATAAAGCATTGCACTGGCACTGAACGGATAATCATATCCCGTTTTCATGGTTGCTTCAGAAAGAAAGGCCAATGTTCCTTCGGAGCCAACCATCAGGTGAGTAATTATTTCAAAAGGATCGTCATGTTCAACAAAAGGGAGGATATTCAATCCGGTTACATTCTTAATGGAATATTTATATCGAATTCTTTCCGACAACTTTTCATCATTCCTGATTTTATCACGTAAAACCTCTATGCCTTTAACAAAATCAGGCTTTTTCTTTGCAAAATCTCTTTTACTGGTTTCATTTCCGGTATCAAGTATAGTACCATCAGCCATTACTATTCTTACAGAAAGCAACATCTTGTCACTATTTGCATGAGTTCCGCAATTCATACCCGAAGCATTATTCATGATAATACCTCCCACCATTGCAGATTTTACGGAAGCAGGATCAGGAGCAAACTTTCGTCCGAAAGGTTTCAGAATCTGATTAACTCGTTCACCTATTAATCCCGGTTGAAGAGTTATGGTTTTATAATCGGGAGAGATTGTATACTTCTCCCAATGTTTGCCTGCAACAATCAAGATAGAATCGCTTATGCTCTGCCCTGAAAGACTTGTCCCCGCTGCTCTGAAAGTAACAGGCAGATTCAAGCTATCAGCTATTAAAAGTATTCTGGAAATTTCCTGTTCATCGACAGAACGAATTACTATTTTAGGAATAAGGCGATAAAAGCCAGCATCAGTTCCCCATGCTAATAGACGTAGTTCATCTGTGTAGATTCTGTCTTTAGGCACAAACGCTGAAATCTCTTCAAGGAAAGAATTATAATTCTTACTCATGATCTTGCTTTGTTTATAGGCTAGTAAACCTGTTACTTATACAAATAATATTTTTTTGAAAGCTTCTTAAAGCTCTCTACATCTTTATACCAATAATCTTTAATATCCTCAAATCGGTTATTCTTTGCAAAACGCAAACGAATCTGATCGCTACCACTGACTTTATCGAACATATTGAATCGTTTGTTATCTGCATTATTAAATACCGCTTTATCAGGATATAATTCTGCAACTTCCTGCATTATATAGAACTGAATTTCAGAAAGAGCAGCTTTCTTATAATCAGTAATATGCACCTGCACGCCCTGAAGATTTTTGCCCTGTCCCACTGCATAGAATGGATTCAGGTGTATAGGTCTGAATTTAATTCCCGGTAGATTCAGGCTATTCATTTTTGCTGCAAACTCATCCGCTTTTATCCATTCGGCCGCAAACATCTGGAAAGGAATGGTATATCCCACCCCAATAGACATATATCCCAGTTCACCAAGGATTCCTGATACAGGATAGAATTCGGCAGAATGAGCATGAGGAATATGAGGCGAAGCAGGAACCCATTGTAAACCGGTTTGGGTATAATCCATCTTACGTTTCCAGCCTTTCATTTTTACAACATGCAGTTTGCATTGCTTTTTCAGCATATTCTCATTATTAAGCATCATGGCAAGTTCACCACAAGTTAATCCATAAACATACGGAATCTTGAATTGACTCACAAAAGAGTAATAACCATCTTCAACTAAATTGCCTTCTATCTTAAGACCATTCACCGGATTTGGGCGATCAAGCACCACAAACTCAATATTATTTTCGGCAGCTGCTTCCATTGCAAGCCCCATAGAACTTATATAAGTAAATGAGCGGCAACCTATATCCTGAATGTCATACACCAACACATCTATATCTTTCAACATGTCGGGTGTGGCCTTACGTGTCTTGCCATATAATGAGTAAACAGGCACTCCGGTTGAAGGGTCGTTGGAATTATCAACATGATCACCGGCATGCACATCTCCGCGAACTCCATGTTCAGGACCAAAAAGAGCTACAAGCTTTACATTCTTTGCTTCATGAAGAATATCAATTGTCGACTTCAAATCATTGTCTACCCCCGTTGGATTAGTGATTAACCCAACACGTTTACCTTCCAATATTTTAAAGTTCTGTTCTTTCAAAACTTCAATACCTGTTTTAATTCTTATTTTCTGGGCGGATACATTGACAGCAAATAATCCTACAAGGGACAAAGTAAATAAATATTTAAGTTTCATCACTCTTATTTTTTAAATTATTCCGATTCTATCTCATCTTTTTTCTTACCATACTCTGGATCAATCTTCACAAATGCACAAACTGCAATAGTGGCAGCGCAACAAATCATTACCCAAACAAAGAAGTTCTCATATCCAATATGATCCTGCAACCATCCGGCAGCCATACCTGGCAACATCATACCCAATGCCATAAATCCGGTACAGATGGCATAATGAGCTGTTTTATGTTCACCTTCAGAGTAATAAATCAGGAAAAGCATATAAGCTGTAAAACCAAATCCATAACCAAACTGCTCTATAAAGACACAAATATTAATGATAATCAGGTTTTGTGGCTGGAAATATCCCAAATACACAAAAGTAAGACATGTTAAAGAGATACTCCAGGCCATAGGCCACAGCCAACGTTGAAGACCGCCCTTGGATGCGCAAATTCCACCAATAATTCCACCAATGGTAAGGCCTAAAATACCAACAGTTCCGTATACTATTCCAACTTCTGCGGTACTAAGACCCAACCCTCCTTTTTCAATAGGGTCAAGCAGAAAGGGATTGATAAGTTTTACTAACTGAGCTTCCGGCAAACGATAGAGCAGCATAAAAAGAATAGCTATACCTGCTTGCTTTTTCTTGAAGAAAGTAGCAAACGTTGCTAGAAATTCCCTAAAAATATTTGATGCCGAAACAGTAGTAACTCCCGATTTATCCGTTTTAGGAATAGGAAGAATAAACTTGTGATAAAGGCAAAAAGCAACAAACAAGCCACTTAAAATATAGAAGGTGATGGACCATGCAAAAGGAATATTCCCAGTCCAGTTTTCCAATCCTCCAGCCAATACAATAAGAACACCTTGTCCAAAAATAGTGGCTATACGATAGAAAGTACTACGGATACCTACATACAATGCTTGTTCCGGGACATCTAATGCCAACATATAAAATCCATCGGCAGCAATATCGTGAGTAGCAGAACTAAATGCAACCAACCAGAATACAGCTAAAGTGATTTGAAAGAAGTTGGACATCGGTATGGTAAAAGCAATACCTGCCAATCCGGCACCAACCAAAAGCTGCATAGTTACAATCCACCAACGTTTGGTTTTAAGCAAATCTACAAACGGACTCCAGAAAGGTTTGATAACCCATGGCAAATAAAGCCAACTGGTATATAAGGCTATATCTGTATTGGAAATATTCAGTTTCTTATACATAATAACCGATATAGTCATTACTGCAACATAAGGTAATCCTTCAGCAAAATATAAAGTGGGTATCCATGCCCAAGGTGATATTTTCTTATTTTTCATAATATGCCATTAATATAATTTATTTATGGATGCTCCTACGTAATAATGCAATAAAATCTTGTCATATGTATAACCTTGCTCACCCATTACTGCAGCTCCAATCTGGCAAAGTCCTACTCCATGTCCCCATCCTGAGCCAATAAGATTAAAGCTTTGAGGTATATTATTTATAATATTCTCTTTTTCGACAACAAAAGCAGAACTGTACAAGTGGGACGTAGAAAGTGTTCTTCTGATCTCTAATTCTTTGCCAATAATCAGTGACCGTTTGGTTCCAACAATTTTTAATTTAACCAATCGACCCGAAGTACCTCTCTCCACAGGGATAAGGTCTACTATTTCACCATAATCAACACCAGAACGTTTCAGGATAAGTTCAGAAAGCTCTTTCTGTGAATAAGAAACCTTCCAGCGATAAAAGTTGATTGTCTCCTGATCATAATTATTCAATACCTGAGAAAGAATTTTCTTATCTGTCGTATTGCAGAATGCATCTGGAGAAGTATATATCCATTTTACAGCTTCATCTTCTTTAGTCAAATCCGGCAATGGTTCTCCACTCTTATCATCACGTAACTTCACCAGATATGGATGTTTCACATCTTCCCAACAATATTGAAACTCTTCTACTGCACCACCACAACATTTAGAGAAACGAGCATCACAAATCTTTGCTCCTGACATTAAGAGTTGTCCGGAAGTGCTTCTTACAGCAAGTTCTACATTTTTTGTAGAAGCACGTGAAATACCTTGGTAGCGTTGGCAATGATCATCAGCACACACATCAAATTTAACATGATCCTCACGATCATACCACTTTATACATTCATCTTCTGTCTGAGAAAATGCAGTATATTCTGATTTTTCTTCAGCGATCTCTTTGTTCTTCTGAATCTGAGCTAATAACCAACTACGGGAAATTACGGCATGCGCTTTCAATAATTCCATTGAAGCTGTAGCACTCATCTCGGACGAGATTACACTAATTAAGTAATCTTCCACAGAAATTACATTTACAGCCGTCAGCTTATTATTCTCAATAATGAGTTTCAGAGCACCACGAAAACGCTGGTTTTCTTTCCGCTCCCAATGAAAGTTTATGCCAATGGTTACATCCAGTAATTCAAAAGAATCATTTGCACTGTCGGAAGGTTCAAACAATAATTCTTCATACACCGAGCCGTTCCAAAGAATTTTTCCTTGAGAATAAACAGCATTCTGACTTCCGGTTACTAATGAACCGTTCCTAAGATAATTGCCCTGCAACACAAAATCTACTTGAGGTTCAAACATGATCCCCACATCTACTCTAGGTTCCTTCATAACGCTGGTTTTATATGTTCTGCAATTTTATTCAATGCAACTTCATCCATACATACTTCATTTAAAATTGTATGCACATTTTCTACCGTAATCTTTTCAAAGTCTTTTTCCAAAGGAGTTATAAAGACACCACCCATATCTACGGCAGCCGGACTGATTAAAATATTATCTTCGCCATCTGCAGTATAACAGGAAGGACGGTGTAATGATCGGGGAAAAACACAGACTATCCATTTTTCTGCGTCATACCACGCAAGAACATTCATCATAGGCTCTTCTTCTCCCGGTTTAACTTCCAACAAAGCATATATTTGTTCAAACAGCTCAACTGCATTTTCCTTTGAATCCGACTCTATAACAAAAACTCCTCTTTCGAATTTGTTTAAGATATAAAGTTTGGCAGACTGGTGCTCAATAACTGGTTTAGTAACAAACTTTTTCCACTCCTTTTCAATTGGTAGAAAGCCTCTACTTCCTGCCTGAAAATGTGCATGATCAGGCGCTGATGCACCGCACTTCGGACCATTATAAAAGATAGTATATTCATCTATGTTATATGCCAGGTCCAACATATCTCCTAGTCTACCGGCAATTCGCTGATCCACATGCTTACATGAAGGAATAGTAAGATGCTTCGGAAATATTGGAAACGGATTGATTAGTATTACATAATCGTCTCCAAACGGAATTCCTTTCTGTATTGCCGGACGGTTTTGTTCACATAAAAAACATTTTCGTTCCTGAATAGACTTTGTATCTACTTTGGCTGAAGAAGAAACAATCCTGGCCGGATTAAACTGAACTTTGATATTAAAATTATCAAAAACCAGTTCTTTAACCTTTACTTGCTTCAACGCTTCATAATTGTTTCGGGCCAGCTCCCATACATTGAGCTGTTCCTGAAGCAATTCTGCAACTTGCGATGATGTGACTATTCTTTTCATTTCTTCTTATTTAAAGCAACTCTGGCTTGAAGTTCCCAGGTACGGATTCTGTCTTTATACGTGTTGTGACCATTCATCTTAACAATATCAAGTGAAGCATCAGAATTATCATCCCAGCGACGGCACATATAAACAACATCGTATACACGTCCGATCTGATATTTGCGGGAAATGTTCAGTCCTAATGCATAATCTTCACCATAACTTGTATTAGGTACTTTTATTTCTCTAAGTATTGGTGTATAGAAAGCACGTGGAGCACCCAATCCGTTAATACGAAGTGCATTGTTCCGTCCGTTCTCTGGAGTCCATTCTTTATGATCAATGATTCCGGGAGCTATCATATTCATATTAAAGTCAGTCATCATATAAGTACCAACTACCATAGCACAATTTTGCTCATAGAAAGCAGCAACCATTTTCTGTAATGTATTCTCGTTACTGTAAACATCATCACTGTCTAGCTGAACTACAAACTTACCACATTTTGGATGGTGTACACCCAAGTTCCAACAACCACCTATACCTAAGTCCTGACGTTCCGGAATTATGTGAATCAAACGTTCATCTGACGCAAACTTATCAATAGCTTCCGTTGTACCATCGGTAGAGTAGTTATCTACTACAATTAAGTTGAATTTAAAGTTTGTTTTCTGGCTCAAAACAGAACGGATAGCATCTTCAACTGTACGGATACGGTTTCTAACAGGAATCAGCACTGATGCTTCAAACTCAAAATCTCCCGCATTAAATTCTATCTCTTTAAATTCTGGAGCAAGATATCCGCCTATCACTTTTAGATGATCAGTACATGCTGCTTCCATCTCAATTTGTACTCCTCTGTTCTTAGGATCTACATAATCGAAGATCTTTTCTCCACTTTTACGTGTATCGAATTCTACTTCAGAGTAAAGATACTCATTGATATGAACCAAAGAAGATCTTTGGGATACTTTCAGGCGCAAATCATACAACCCAGCAAACGAATACTCGGTAGCCATTTCGTTCACAGCAGCTTTTAGTACACTAGACTTATAAAGCAATACTGAACCAAAATTAAAATCATCGCGCAAACTACCAAACTGATAATCAATAACCGGACAAGCTGTTCTTGTTTCGCCTATAACCTGGTAATGATCTGCATAAATCATTCCTGCATCAGAATCGTCTGCTATATGCAACATACGTTCTAATGCAAACATTCCTAATTCCAGAGTGGTATATTTAGTATAAATCAGGCTATAATCTGCATCTGAATGAGATGCAATTTCGCGGGCTGCAACTGTAGAATTCAATGATGGAACCTGAAGTTTCTCACAACCATCTATAGATTCTTCCACATTATCTGTAACAAGTAAGTAGATTTTACTTACTAAATCACTGGCTTTTAAATTTTTTATAGTTTGCTCAGCTTGTGCAGCTCCCATAAAGGGAATAAAACAATTAACTGTAGTTTTCATATTAATATCGTATTACTTTTTATTCTTATCGTTTATAATTTGAATGTTTTAAAATTCCTACTTCACCGCTTGTACTTGTAAACACGCATTCTGTAGCACTCAGTGGCACCACTGTACTTATAAGTGAGTTCCCTACCTTATGTTTCCAGAGAAGTTTTCCTGAGAAAGCTTCCAAGGCAAAAATAACTCCACTCTTAGTGCTACCAAACACAACTCCATCTTTCTCGACTAACATGGATGGTGCATGTTCATATCCAAACTTCACATCGGTTGCCCATATCTGTTTTGGAACATTACTTTCTGTAGAAAAACAAACTACGCTATCTTGCATGGTTTTACTATACAATCGCATCTTATCTGCCGAAAGTCCGATTGTTTCTCTGACAGTAGATTGAAACGTTCTCCATATTGTTTTTCCACTATTAGCATCAATCGCTGTCATAGCACGTTGTGGATCTGTTATGAAAACTTTCCCTTTTGCGGCAACAGGCCATACAGCAGCCGGAGAAAAATGCATGCGAGTTAGATTTCCATTCCATTTCCAGAGTTCCTTACCAGATGCTTTATCTAATGCATACAAATTATTATCCCAGGCACCAAAAATAACTTTGTCTTCGTAAATTAATGGCTTTGTTTCAATATATCCTTTAACGTCTGTATATTCCCAACAAAGTTTTCCTGTCTTTACATCAATAGCCCTAAAAGTATAATCACTTGCTCCAATATATGCAATCCCGTTATCAATAGTAACAGCACCTAGGACTGCTTCCTGAGCAGTATATTTCCAGATCAATTTTCCTGTTTTGGCCTTTATTCCATATATATACTTATCGGCAGAGCCAAAAACTACTACTCCATTTCCAGCAGCAGGCGTTCCTACAATACGGTTTCCTGATTGGAATTCCCACATTTTCTTACCACTGCTTAACGAGTAGCAACTTAAAAAGCCCAAATCATCACCAACATAAATATTTTTATTATAGACAATAGGGGAAGAATATATTCCCGCATTTGTCTTTACAATCCAAAGTTCTTTAACCCGATCGTATTCTTTATTTATAGAATAATCAGGTCTTTTATACCCAAAATTATCTGAATTATAATAACTCTTTCTTAAAGAATATGATGCCCACTTTTCAGGTTCATCTCCAATTTTCTGTTCATATACCAATAATGAATCTGGAGTCACTTCAAAAATGGAATAACCTCCGACTGTTTCTTTTCCTCGCAAGTTCGAACGACAAATAATACCAGGAATACCATCGTAATTAAACAATAAATTACGGTGATAATGTCCTCCCAGGAAAGCCCTGATATTATATTGACGAACAGCATCTGTTACATCATACCAATTATCTACATCGCCCTCTTGTAAAGGGTAATGAGTCACCAGAATAGCCGGCTTTTCTTTTCCAAAGGTTGCCAACTCTTTTTTCATCCAGGAAATATCCTGCGGAGAAACATGTCCATCAGCCATTCTAATGACCGGCCCTGAATTAAATCCAAGAAAAAGGATTCCATTGTACTCAAATTTAAATCTGTCTGAACCAAAAATATGGCCAAAATCAGTCGCACCAGATTCACTCCACTTTGTTTCATGATTTCCGGAAGTGATATAATATTTCATCCTCAACAAGTCAAGCAATGACTTTACTCTCTTCAGAGATGCACGGTCCCCTTCTTCAGTTACATCACCAGATACAATTACAAAGTCTATATCTTTGGTTTTATTGATTTGCTCAACAGATTTTCTCAAATCATTATAAGCAAGAGAATCACCACTAACATGTAAATCTGTTAATAATGCAAAGCGGAAATTTTCACCCCGTAAAGAGTTAATTATTAGGCAAAAAAGAACTGATAAAAAGACTTTTTTCATAACTAGATCTATTTAGGCCCTTATAAAAGCAAATGTAAAATAAATGTTTTAATTATAGAAATAAGAGCGTTTATTTTATGTGTTAGAACCATTTATTTGCAAATAATAACATTTAAAGGTGCGACATCAGCAACATAATTATGTAAAGTAAAACATTAAAAATGTGAAATAGAAGAAATGTTTTGAGTATGATATTCAACCAGTCCAGTCATAGGCGATTCAACAATATTATCAATTACTATACCAAATTCCTTTGCAACCTGATTTAAAACAAAAGAATAGTTATATGCAACAGAACCGACAAAACGAATTGGATAATTTTGATAGTCATACTGAGTAACACTACGAACAAAAAAACTTCTCAAATTCTGAGAAACAAGATCATAGACATATTCATTATCAAGATGTTCATTAAGAAAATATGAAAATGTTGATAGAAAACGATTTGGGAATGGGCGACTATATACAGACTCAAGAGCATCATCAGCCGAAATACGAAACTTTTCATAGAATGTTTCAATAAGAGAAGCTGGTGCTAATCCTTTTAAACAATCAGCCAGAAAAAGCTTACCTAAAACCGCACCGCTACCTTCATCACCTAAAACATAACCTAAAGATCTTACATTACGAGTTATATTTTTCCCATCATAAAAACAGGAATTAGAGCCTGTTCCCAAAATACAGGCAATACCTGCATCATTTTTTAATAAGCCACGTGCTGCAGCCAATAAATCACTCTCAACTTCAATGGGAGACTTAAACTGAGCAACTAAAGAGGCGCCAATAATACCTTTTCTCTCTGGAGAAGAGCAGCCTGCACCATAGAAAAAAACCTGTTCAAATCTTTTTCTAAAGAAATGTTCCGGAAGCCCTAAGCGTACACTGCGACTTATTTCTCTCCTTGATTGGAAAAAGGGGTTTATTCCTTCTGTAAAAATATGCTCAGTTACGCAATCTCCATCAATCAAAGCCCATTCCGTTCTTGTTGAACCACTCTCAGCTATCAGTTTCATTTATTGTTTGCTTATTAAAAATTGCCCAAAGATAAATAATATTTCTTTAACATCATAGATAAAATAAAGAGGTATTATTCACTATTTAAAATTCATTACTCAGTTTTTGAAAAGAAATATAAGACAGACTTCATCAGCTGACTTCTCTCTTCTTCTTTCTTAACAGATTCAAAAGGAAAACCAAGTATGCAAGTTTTATATTTTCCCTTATAAGCAACACCTGCACTCAAATTATTCTCAGAATATCTAAAAACGGTATACGAATCTTTTGCTGCCGGCTCTATTCCATCAGGAGATTCTACAGCATATGATTCAGCATTTAGCTCATTGTAATAGTCATAATTACCAGACAACATCACAAAAGGAGATGCTACGCTTTTAACTTCGCCTGTTATAGCAGCCTGCCCGGTACGCCATTTATATTTCAATGTATTCATCGCAAAATTCCTATCTTCCTGTCGGGATACTTTATTATCCCACAAATCCGATCCGACAAATGCACCGGAAATAAAGATATTACCATCTGCTTCGCAATATTCTTTAATTGCAGACTGCAATTTATCAGGGAATGTTTTAAATTCATTTGGACATTGGCCTCCACGTCCCATCTTTGTTTCACGTTCTTTTCCCAAGATCAGATCCACAAATTTATATTCTTTCAGATCTGCATTCTTATCCATTACAGCTTCGTCGCTACAAGAAACAAAAGAGTATCCTGCATTAGTGATTGCTTTTCCATGTACAAAAGGATAATCGAAAGTATTGCCAGCAATAACCATTTTTTCATAATTTGCACGACTAGCTCCAAAACCAGCAGCATCATCGTCCATCCATGGAATATTACGTCTGAATTCAGTCTGACTTCCAATATAACTATAGTCTTGCTTGTAAGGAACTCCATGATCAAGCACATCATAGAACCCTGCAATACTATCGGCTACAAAGTCGGCCGGAGCACTAATTCTATCAAAGCCGTTCACTACCAGAACCATCCCCTTCTCTTTTGTCACTCTACTGGCTGAAAGAATTTCAGAAGGAAAACTTTCACCTCCATCATTCAATGCAGTAACCTTATAACTATAGATTTGTCCTTCATTTTGTGATACGCGATAGCTATTTGTATTCACAATAACACCATTATCAAATTCTCCGTCATCAATGCGCGTATAAACAACATACTTATTTGCTACAGCAGTTGGTTCTAATGGGTCCATAACTGGTTTCCAATTTAACTCAACTTCGTCTGTATTAACAAAGTGAATATTAAAATGATCTATTGGCAATGGCTGAACAACATATTTCTGCTTATATTGCGAAGAAACAAATTGAAGTATTCCTTTATAAATTGCACGGCTTACAGTAAAACGAAATCTCGGATCCAATCCATATCGCATATCAGCAAAATTCTGATGAGAAAGAAGCTCCAACAACATAGCAGGAACCTTAGGAACACGCGCTTCATAATAAGACTGGTTCCACATTCCACGACGCGACCAATTCGGTTCATATAATGAACGAATGTCATTCACTATTTGCGACTGTACAAGGTCTGTTAAATCTCTGGCAGCATATCTGGAAACGCCATTTGCATATTTGGTATCATCGGTATTAGTACAGAAAATACCTAAAGATCCTATAATTGAGTCATTCATCGTTGTACCAGCATCGGTATGGAAAGCAAAAGATAAATCAATTGGGATATTCAAACCTTCTGATTTAGGATCGACACTTGATCCTCCTGCTAAATAATTAACCCAAAGACCTCTCGATTTATAATCATCAGTATAATCATTCACCCCTTTACTTGGAGAATAAACATCTTCCGGGAAACCTGCCCATTGTAGCCAATAACGGGCTCCTTCTGTATAACGAGGATATCCGCTCGTCTCGTAAGGATAGTCAACTTTAGGCAATAGCTTTATTTCTTCCTGAGCTTTAGTATCTGAGCTCTTTACATTTTCAGTGGTGCCACTATCGGCTATACGACGCGCAATATTTCCAAAACCACCACCAATCTTTATGGCATCAGCCGTAACAACTTTTCCAGTCATAGACGATTTGTTAGTAAGTACAATTCTGGAATCATAATTTCTGCCAGCATCAAAGCTGAAATGTCCTAAATAAATCCATGTACCTCCACCCATTGTCTGATTGATCTTAAACTGAGTAGTACCTCCTTTATGATAAACAGTGTACAAAGCATCATCAGTACTATTTTCTACACTTTTATAAGAAACATAAACAGCATATGTACCGACTTTAGGAATATCCGGGATCCACTCCGCCGTACTCTCTTTCCCTTTCTTAATTGTTTCTATCAAACGGAAAGTTCCATCATGAAAAGGATTATCATTGTTTATATAAAAGTCCTTTTTCTGAGCAAAACCAGGACCAGCACCATCAGTCCATTTTTTCTCTGTAATCTTTTCAATATAACGAGAACTTGCACTTAAAGTGCCGTCATTATCAATAATAATTTCTGCTGTATTTGTATCACGCTCACGAGGCAAAAGTACATTAGCACCGGCATTTTCAAGCATTGGTACTAAAAACGGCAGAACATAACTCTGTGTATATAAATCCTCCACTGTCTGAAAGATACGGGCTCGTTGCCACTCCCATCGTGTTAACTTCGACTCATAATAATACCCATGACTTTGCCACATGGCAATGTGTCTGTTCAAAAGACCTTTTGTTGGTCTGTAAGGTACTGAAATTCGAGTGATCAAAGGCTTATCTATGTCATTTACAAAAGTTTTCGCTTTCTTATCTTTCTTACTTCGTAATGCAAGAGGAATAAGTTCTTCTATGGGGTGCTTATCAGTAATCAACACAACCTCATAATTTACAAATTCCGGGGGGAGTTGTTGACGAATATACCTATATATTTCGGTTACATTGTCTTCCCTGAAAGGAATATAAGAGCAATTCATATTAGCATACAATTCCAACTTCTTTTTGTTTATTGCAAATGAATCAATATAAATTGGTCCTACAGATATGGTTTTCTTTGAAACTTGAGTCAAATACGAACCAATTGTTGAGCGCATCTCTTTAGAAAGTTCCTGAGCCTCAGTTACCTGACTAAAAAAAACAGGGAATAACAAGCTTAATACAAAAACACGAATAGGTTTCATATACATCTATTTTTGTTTATTCATTATCAAAGTAAGGCCAATAAAAGTAAATAAGGCATTAAAGATAAGTAATTCATAGCTAAAAGTATACCCATTAAACCAAACTTGTGAATTCTTTTGAAGAACAAAACAAAGTATTGGTGAAATAAGTGCAACTAAAGGAACATATTTATCACGAACCTGCTTTTTTGTACAAATACCAAAGGCAAACATTCCAAGAATCGGTCCATAAGTATAGCTTGCCAGAATATATACAGCATCAATTACGCTTGTATTATTCAATAAGTTTATCACAATGATAACCAATCCCATTACTACAGACATCATTACATGAACCTGCTTGCGAATTTTTACAACTTCTAAATCCGTCTTACGCTTTGTACTACCCAGTATATCCACAGTAAAAGAAGTAGTTAAAGCTGTCAGTGCTGAACCTGCAGCTGAGTAAGCCGCAGAAATTAATCCAACAATAAATAAAATACCTACAATTTTAGGAAAATAACCATGAGTCGCAATTAATGGGAAAAGTTCGTCACTCATTTTAGGAATTGCAATCCCAGATTTCGCAGCATATATATATAAAAGCACACCCAGCATTAAAAACAATAAAATAATTACTACCTGGAAAATACCACTGGTAATCATATTCTTCTGAGAATCTTTAAAATTCTTGCAACTCAAATTCCGTTGCATCATATCTTGGTCAAGACCGGTCATAGCAATCATTGTGAATATACCTGCAAGAAATTGTTTAAAAAAATATCTTTTATCATTAACATCATCAAAGAAAAAAGTCTTTGAATAATCATGATCAATAATGGCACTAAATGCCCCATTAAAAGAGAGATTCAAATCTGAACTTATATAATATATACAAAAAAGAACTGAACCTACTAAACAAAGAGTTTTTAAAGAGTCTGTCCAGATTAAAGCTTTAACCCCTCCACGGAAAGTATAAAGCCACACTAATAAAACGGTAAAAAACACATTCAATAAGAAAGAAAGATGTAATGGTTCAAAAACCAATAATTGTAGAACCACACAAACAAGAAAAAGACGGACTGCTGCACCCAGCATTTTTGAAATAAAAAAGAACCATGCACCTGTTTTATGTGTAGAAACACCAAAGCGATTATCAAGGTACTCGTAAATAGAAACCAGGTTCATTTTATAAAAAAGAGGAATCAGTAAAAAAGCTATGATAAACTGCCCAGTCAAAAAACCAAGAGCCATCTGCAAATAAGAGAAATTGCTTACGGCCACCATACCTGGAGCAGAAACAAAAGTTACTCCTGATATGCTAGAACCTATCATGGCAAAAGCCACAACATACCAACGAGACTTCCGGTTTCCAACAAAGAAACCTTGATTATCAGCCTTTCTTCCTGCAATATACGATATAGCAAACAGAACAGCAAAATAACAAAAAATAGTTGATAGGACTAGAACTGGACTCATAAATTTAGGTAATATAGTTCTGAAATATAACATAAAAAATTAAATAATGAAGTGATACAACAAAATATCACTTCACTATTTATAATTATAAAACTCTTATTATAATGGGTTCTGAGTTAGTACACCACCACTATTATCTATTTCAGCTTGAGGAATTGGCATTAACTCACTAATTCCAGGTCTGAATACACCTTTTGCTTTAAATGTTTCTACTGCCTTGCCTGTACGAACCATATCGAAGAATCGGTGTCCTTCCATCGCTAATTCTAAACGACGTTCTTTAATAATAGCTTCAAACAAGTTATTATCAGTAGCAGGAGAATCTGCCAACTTAGCACGAGTTCTTACTTTATTTAGATATTTACGTGCTTCAGTATAATCTGGTGTCGTAGCTTTAACACAAGCCTCAGCATAATTCAGATAAACTTCCGATAAGCGAATTACACGAATATTCACAGGATTATTTCTAATTTCTGTTGAACGTTCAGATGGTTTTAAATAATACTTTTGGTTATAATAGCCAGTACGATTTCTTTCTAACTTAGCAAAGTTAGCAGGTGTTTCCCATGCTTGTAAATCTGCAGGTGTAAGCAAGGTTGCTTCTTTTCTAACTACATCTCCTGCCTCATCAAAAGCATTTGCCAAACTTTGTGTAGGTTGATTGATTCCATATCCATAAGTCACCCCATATGGAAGCATCATTAAAACATGGAAGTTACCATTATTTGTTGTCGCTGCACTTTGGGTTAATGAATTATAAAAATCAATCTCAAATATAGACTCCTTACAATGTTCACCAGCTAAACTAAAAACATAAGCATAATCGTCTTCCAGTTCATATCCATCTTTATAAACTTCTAAAGAAGCTTTCTTGCAATCATCATATTTCTTTTCAAAAAGATACACACGCGATAACATAGCATTAGCCGCACCACGAGTAATTCTTCCCGCATTAGTCTTCATATCTATTTCAGACTTTGCCGGTAAATAACTAGCAGCAGTTTCCAAGTCTGTCTCAATCTGTGCATATACATCTGCAGATGGAGTTCTTTTCATTGTCTTATCTGAAATTGTAGGAGTCTTTGTCATTAATGGAACATCTCCAAACACACAAACTAATTCATGATAGTAGTAAGCCCGCAAAAATAAAGCTTCACCTAGCAAACGTTTCTTACTCTGCGTTTTAAATAAGCTTTCATCCATACTGGAAATTCCATCAATTGCCTGATTAGCTTTATTTATCCCCCTGTATAGAATCTGATAACGGCCTAATATTCGTCCATTATCAGTAGGATAATTATAAGATTCCATCAATGCAAATCCTTGTACGTCAGCATCACTACCACTATAAGTAGCATCATCAGATAAATCATCGCCAAAGCACCATATTGTCCAAGTATATCTATAATCCTTAAGATCACTGTATGCAGCTACTACTGATTGGAATGCATCATTCTCTGTCACAAAAAAACCATCAGTAGTCAGAGCGCCCAATTTTTTCTTATCAAGAAAATCATCACTACAACTCGCGAATATTAACGTGACAATAAACAGCCACAATATTTTATTTGATTTCATATTCTTATTCTTTTAAAATGTAACATTTATACCACCAGTAAATATACGTGCTTGCGGATAAGTACCGATATCAACTCCGCGGCTTAAATAGTTTGTAGAAGATATTTGTCCAATTTCAGGATCTGCACCAGAATATTTTGTTATAGTGAACAAGTTCTGACCAGATATATAAACTCTCAAGCGGTTCACATGCATTTTTTTTGAAATAGATTCTGGCATAGTATATCCCAATTGAAGTGTTTTCAATCTCAAATAAGATCCATCCTCAATATATCTATCTGATATTCTATTATTATCATTCTTATCATTTCCATTTAATCGCGGCATAGTTGCATTTGGATTGCTTGTACTCCAATACCCTAAAACATCTACCGATTTATTAGTTACATCACCTAAATCATAAGTAAAATAGCGCATTGCATTAAAAACATCATTACCATAAGATCCTTCAAAAACAGCATTCAAATCAATGCCTTTATATTCCATTCCTAAATTAAACCCATAATAAAATTTAGGAATAGGATTACCTATTACAGTTTTATCAGCATCTGTGAGTTTTTTATCTCCACTTGTATCAAGAAAGATAACATCGCCATAATCTGCATTAGGCTGACGGGTTTTTACATCAGTTAATTCTTCCTGAGTATTAACCAGGCCATTTGTTTTATATCCCCAAAAAGAGCCAATAGGATTTCCAACAGATGTTAAGGTTGCATTTCCATTTTTCAAAGCTCCACCTGATATTGATTTTCCTGTTCCAAGACTTAACACTTCATTTTTAATTGTAGAAATATTGCCACCAATATTATAATTAAAATCTTTGCCTATATTATCTCTCCATTCTGCCTGGAATTCAAATCCATAATTTTTCACTTTACCAGCATTTGTCATTGGACCTGTTTCAAAGCCTAAGAAATATGGAATGGGTTCAACCAGCAACATATCTTTAGTGGTCTTGTAATAATATTCTGCCGACAGATTGAATCTACCATTCAACAAGCCTAAATCAAAACCAAGATTTGTTGATTCTGTTGTTTCCCATTTTACATTGGCATTTCCCATATTCACAGCTACAACTCCCTGATTCAACGTTTCTGGTTTTCCATATAAATATGCATATTGAGCACTTGAACTGAGAAGATTTTGGAACATATAATCATCAATATTCTGATTACCAACCTGTCCCCAACCTGCACGTATTTTCAAACTACTCAACCAATTCTGGTCCCATTTCTTAAAGAATTGTTCATTAGAAAGCTTCCATGCCAAAGCTAAAGATGGGAAATATCCGTAACGATTACCAGCTCCAAAACGAGAAGATCCATCCGCTCTGAAAGTTACAGTCGCTAAATATCTATCATCATAGTTATAATTCACCCTACCTAAATAAGATAGTAAAGAAGATTCAATAGCACTGCCAGCAGCTGTAGCAGATGAAGCCAGCTGTGCAGCATCCAGATATTGCATATCCGGCTCGTTATTTGGGACTCCTTGTTTAGATGCGCTCACATTTTCATATCTTGTTTTTTCTGCGGTATAACCTAAAACAGCATTAATAGTGTGTTTTTCTGCAAATACACGACTAAAGTTCAATGTATTTTCAAGTAATAAATTATTTCTCTTAGAATATCCACGAGTTACTTTATTTATATCAACACGTTGTGCATTGCTCACATAGTAAGTGGGGTCAAAATCATAAGAATCAAAACTATTAGAATTGAGCCCTAACAAAGTCTTAAAATATAAACCTTTAAGGAGATTCACTGTTGCATATACATTTCCTACCAAGTCCTGATTCTTTTCTTTACTGTTAGTATAATTAATAGCAGCTACAGGATTTGGATAGTCGATATATTTTGAAGATCCATAAGAACCATCAGCATTTCTTACAGGAACAACAGGTTCTAATTTAATAGCTGAATTTATAATACCCACAGTGTTACTGCCTTCTAAAATTTTGTTTCGATTAGACGTTGAATATGCAGCATTTACACCAATAGAAATTATATCATTCATTTTACGTTCAACATTCAATCTGGCATTGATTCTATTATAATCTGTTTTCTTCACAGTACCATCGTGAGATAAATAACCTAAGCTTAGATTATATTGAAAGTTATCTGAACCACCTGAAAAACTAGCATCATAGTTTCTCATATATGCAGTCCTTGTAACTTCTTTCAGCCAGTTTGTTGAAATAGTAGGATCTACTTTAGTCAAATCGATAGGCTTAACTCTTGTTTTATTAATTTCAGTCTGAATATTGTACCATTGCTGTCCATTGAGTAGCCCAAGATCTGTATCAATTTGCTGAACACCCCAATATGCATTTACATTGATTACGTCATTCCCTTTTTTACCATGCTTTGTTGTAACCAACACAACTCCATTAGCTCCTCTAGAACCATAAATTGCTGTAGCCGAAGCATCCTTCAAGACTTCCATTGATTCAATCTCGGAAGAGCTTAAGTAAGAAATACTATTTACGGGCATACCGTCAACAACATACAACGGATCGGCATTGTTAACCGTACCAACGCCACGAATACGAACCGTTACTGAACCACCAGGAGCACCTGAATTAGATGTTACTGAAACGCCTGGTACCAAACCTTGTAAAGACTGAGCAATATTAGCTACAGGCTGACGTGATATCGCATTTGCTTTTACAGAAGCAACTGACCCTGTTAAGTCCGATTTCTTAACCGTACCATAACCCACAACTACAACTTCTTGAAGTAACTCAGTATTGTCTTTTAGTACAACACTTATAGCTGTTTTACCACCTACAGGAACTTCCTGCTTCTGAAAACCAATATAGGAAATCACCAATGTAGCATTAGGCTTCACTTTTAATGTGAATTTACCTTCTACATCAGTGATAGCTCCATTATTTGTTGTTCCTTTTTCAATAACGCTTGCACCAATTACAGGTTCGCCTTTTGAATCGACCACTGTTCCGTTTAGAGTAATGCCTTGTTGTTGCTGCTCACTCATATCATGAGTAGCATTAACACTCCAAACACCTGCGATAGCGTTCATACTCCCAACTGTAGAGAAGAGGGAAGCTATGGTTAACGCCGTGAGAAACTTCTTTGAGAATGTTTCCCTAGATAGTTGAATTTTGTTCATAAAAGATCAATAATTTAAAGTTGAGAAATTCATTAAACTCCTGCGTAAACTAGAAATGTAATAAGAAGTACAGATTTCCAGTTTAATAACGTTCGTATTCATATCATTCAATAATTAAATAAAGGTTATATAAATAGATTTGCTAGTTAAATTAGAACAATAAGTCTTTTAATTCGACAATCAAAATATGTATTACTAAATATTAATAAATATCAAAACTACTGGTTTTAGTTTATAATCCAAAACAAATATTGTAATATTTTTAATATTTTATTAATATTTTCAGATAAAATATCAAAATAACACATTATAAATACACTATAAAAGCAATATGACACAACAATTACTAATTAATTATCATATTAACACCAAACAAACATCTACAGCAACTTATCTACAGAAGTAAATTCGTATCCTTTAGCTTTTAAAGTCTCAATTAATTTATCAAGATAGCTATAAAACTTATCTGTTCGTCTTTCATCCGTGCCTATATGAACTAATAGCATAAAACCATTTAGTGTATTTATTTGCTCATAATTGAGAATCTTCTGATAAATATCCTCAGAAGATCGATATGCCTTCATTTCCGGAACAGTATAATCAGCATTTGATCCGGTTCCCGGAGTAAAATTAATAAGTTGCACACCCAATTCTGAACACCATGAAGATATATCATTATTATACCATTCATAGGCAGGTAGAAAATAAAGCTTCTTCGGTAAATGAACACCTGCCTGAATCATTGCCTGGTAATTATCTTTAAGATCTTCCTGAAAAGCTTCGCGGGTTACCAAAGTCGAATCCCTCTTACCCCAGTCGGCATAAAGTATATGCTTATCCGAATGTGGAGCTAAATAATGACCATCTTTCTGCAATGACTTAGCTAACTTAGGAAAAGAACGATAGAAATCACCGGTCAGAAAGAAAGATCCTTTAATGTTTTGTTTCTTTAAAGCTTTACCGATAGTCTGCCCCCCATCTGCAAATTCATGACCGGTAAAAACCAAAGCTATTTTCTTTTTCGAAGTATCTCCCTGAATAATTCCTCCAAGAACTCGCTTGTTCGAGTCTTTAGGAGAAGCTTCGGATGCTAAGTATGCCAGATAATAACATAAAGATGCCGTTCCATCCATAGTTGGTTCATTCGTGGAATAATCAGCATAATCATCGTGATAGACAACTCTATCTGATTGGAAAGCAGCATATTTATCTTCTTGTCCTAAATGAACACCTCTCAAATTCTTAAAAATAGAAGTATAAACCGGTCCATCAACCAATCCACCGTCAATATGATAATGATACAGCTGCGAAAAAGCAGAATGCGGATAAAGAGGATAATCTCCATTGGAAGGCAACCCTACAATCATACATTTCCCCCATGGGTTACAGCCAAACAACCAATCTCGCATAGCTGTTTCCATTTCTAGAAATTCTGTATTACCAGTTAATCTGCGATACAAGTTACATTGAGTTATAAGCGCAACTGTAAGATTGTTAGAACACCATATAAAAGGTATACCATTTAAAAAGACATCACCGCCAGCACGCTCCCGCACTCGTTCCAAACCACTTTTTAAGTTACGAATAAACTCGTTCTTTACGGCTGAATTATCTTGAGAAGCAAGTTGATAGTGTCCGATATTCACAAAAGGATACCACTGATAATGGCGTGCAGAATCTGCTCCCATCCACGGTGTAACAGGTTCCATTCTACCATACAAAACGGCATCTTTCAGATATTTCTTATCGCCGGTAGATTTATAAATCTGAGCTGCAGCAAGCTGCATATCATCAGTCCAGTTATCTTCTTCATAAAAATATGGAGATACACAACAGGCTGTTTGGCATACGCCCGGAAACTCTACGCCCTTATTATAGGCATCAACTGACTTTTCTTTTAAGATTTTCGAATATTCAGGATAAAAGTTTGCCAGTAAATCGGCTCCTAAAGAAAAAGCTGATGCAAATTTACCAACAGTAGAAGCAAGTCCGGTTGTCCTGTTTTTATGTTTTAGCAATCCCTGCTTTTGCCCTGTACAAAAATAAACCGGACGATCTTTTCCTTTTCCCCAGCCATAATCAACCACATCATTAGTCGGTAATTTAAAACCTGCATGATCTCTATCATCTGCAATCTGATTAAAAAAAGTATCTTTCTCAGGATTCATCCTTAACAACCAATCCAGCCCCCATTTTGCTTCGTCAAGCACATCAGGAATTCCATTGCTTCCGGGTAATCCGTCAGCTCTATAGTTATCAGCAAAAGCCTTTGGGTACTGACTATAAGCAAATAACATCTGGTATATAGCATTTGCCGAAGTGGTTACATATTGAAGGTAATCAGAAGCATCATGCCATCCGCCACGAGCATCTATCTTTTCTCCGGTACGAGTAGGATGATCAACAATTCTACCATCAAACTTATGGCAAGAATCATTTAAAAACGGATTAAACCCACAACGTTGCTGACGCATGTACTTTAATGGCACTTCAACAGCAGATGAATAGACATCATTACCTATTTTAAAAACAGGAGATTTAACTGTTCCTGCTTTAATATAATAAGAACCGGATTGTTTAAAATCAGAGAAGTTCAAACGAGCAGTATTAGAAAAAGGACCTTGAGCACCTTTTTGTTGAACGACCTTGCAGTTACACATCACTTTATCAGTCAAGCCGCTTACAATCTGAAACTCTGCAACAGACTCAGATTGATCAGTAAGCCAAACAGCTACCTTAACATCATCAGGTAAATAACCTTCTTGATTCACTCTAATCCATTGCGAAGCGCAAACAGAACCAGAGAGCAAATGAAAAGAAAGAAGTGCAATCCCTATTTTTTTCATAATATGGCACAATAAAGGTCTGGTTAACAAAATACTAAATGCAAACATAAATATTATAAACTTAATTGCAAGCAATATTTATATTAAATTTTTGTTTTCAATATTTAATTAATCTAAATTATAATATCCAATAGTTAATATGATGTTCTATAGCAGAAATAAAATAAATTTCAGAAAGTTAGCCTATGACATCTTATTTAATAAGCTACCCGATTTCTCCCTTTTAGCTAAGTAAGCCCTCGTATGAAAACCCATGGGCCTTCATCTGCGAACCCATCGGTCTTCATTGGAGAACCCATGAGTCTTCGGCCGAGGGCTTACTTATATTTCTTTGCAAAATTAGTTAACTTATCAAGGGAAAGTGGTAAACAAGCCCATCGCCACAAACTACATTCGCCTTGATCATATTATAAAAAAGCAGAAGACTCCTCATCCAAGAATTAACAGCAGTACTTACAATAATGCTTTATAGCGCTCATTTCAGTAGCAGATGACTCTTTATTGTAGCAGATAAACCGGATTTTGTAGCAGATAAACGGTTTAACTTTTTTATCTCCCACTAGCTAAAAGCCCTTATTTAAAAGGCTTTTTTGCATTTTAGTGGAAGATGGTGGAGATGAATTTGAGTTTTGTATTTTTTAAATCGAAATGTATCCTTTCGCTAAAAAAGGCTTCAGAATAAATTCAACTTTAATAATCAATTGCTTTTCTCCAGAATGCCGCGCATAACCGTCGGATCATTTTTATCGGGTGCAACATTCAAGTCTTTTATCATTGAATTAGTGTTCTGTATTACTTTCTTCATTAGTTCAAACAGTCGATCCGACATATTTACTTCACTCCCTTTTGTTATCGCAAAATGGAAAGTTTTATTTTCATATTTTACGTAAGGATCCATTCTGCCTATTGCTTTTTTGAAAATCAGCTTTTGTTCGGCAGTGGCATTCTGAATATTTGAAGTATCCATATCTAAATACTCATTTTTCATTTGAGCAATAAAAGCTGAATCAGCCACGTGTTTCGGTTTAGTGTTGATTGTTATGTTTTCGGGTTTAAAGATTGGATCTTTCAAAAACTCTCCCAAGTATTTAGTTTTAATTATATTCATTAGTTCATTTTGAATGTCAGGTGCTGAATTTATAAGCTTCTGTCCTGTCTTGGTTTTGTAAAAACGGATAAGGTCTTTTATTTCCTGTTCAGTATAATACCTGTCATATATTCCAACCATATCTTCGTCCATAATTTTCTTAAACATAGGTTTAATTGAATTCATTAATGAACCTGTTACCCCTTTTGAAACACTATCCTTTTGTAAGTTCTGAAACGGAATCATAAGTTTATCAAACATTGATTCTGTTTTCATTAAATCGAATAACTTCTTGATTGATTCATGTTTGGTTTGAGAAAAAGCATTAAAAGTGGTTGCTGCAAGAATGATTGAAACTAAGATTATTTTCTTCATAATGATTGATTCATTAATATTGCTTTTGTTTAAATAAAAGCGACACATACGCTTGTATTAGTTCTTAATATACTTCTCTAATTCTCGTTTTAGCATTTGATTGTCGAAATGTCCAAAATTGGGATTTATGATTTCACCAGATTTTCCTACTAACACATAATGTGGTATACCTGAAATATTAAACATAGAAGTTAGAAAATTCCATTCATCTGTTGTAACGCGGTAGTGTTCGCCCTTAATATCGGGAATCATATTAGACCATGTGTTTTGTGGTGACGATGGATTGGTGATATACACAAACACAATATCTTTACCGGCTAGTTCTTCTTTAAGTGGTTTAATTTGTTCAATACCACCGCGGCATGGACCACACCAAGTAGCCCAGAAATCAACATAAATAACTTTTCCCTTATACTTTTTAATAATACCATCAAAAATCTTACCAGCCTCAGTTTTAGGAGTCTCGTTTACTACAAAACCTGTCTTTTTCTTATTGGCTTCCAGCTTAGCAATAGCCTGACTATTGCATAATGCCACATAATCGGATATAAAAGGAGTAGTAAATTGCTGTTGGATAGTTTTTATTTTTTTATCGTCTGCCGGAGATATTTCTTCCACTATTTTTCGACAATGATCTTGTGCCAACATCAAGTCACTGGCAAATCCTTCTTGTATGCCCAATAACATTTTCAGATTTTTATTGCGGGTTTCATTCGACTTTTGAGCAAAGAATTCATTTATAAAAGGGGTATGTTTTATATGGAATGCATTTGTTGAATCACCGGATGTACTATAAAACTCATGCATTTTCTTAATCTTTTCCGAATTATCATGTTTAGTTATAATCTTCCATAGTTTCTTTTCGTCTGCAGTCAATTCAATTTTATTGTCTTTAAAGTATTTATCGACAACAGCATTAGCTGCTTTTGGAGTATTTTTGTATACGCTTTTAAAATCTTCCTGATATTTAGTATAAAATGCTGTTATTTGCTTACTATATTTCTCATTATAGGCTTTTTCCTCTGCCGAGTTGGAAATCAAATCCGCCTCTTTTAGCTTCTCTAACATTAATCTCTCAGACTCGGTAAAGGTATATCCCGATTTCTCCAGCTCAGCACCCAGACCCTGTGTATTGATCGAGAATGAATTTCCAATTCGCAAAATATCTAAATACTTAAGTCTGTTTATAAATGAATTGTAGCCAGAACATATTACTGCCAATGGATTATTTACCGATTCATTGTTTACGAAATCAAAATATTGAACCGTTAACGAATCTGATTTTACTGTTAACGTTCTTTGTGTGCGTGGTATTTTATTTTTTTCGCGGTAAGCACTTTCCCAATAATAATCATAAAACATTTTATTCGAGGCAGATTCGTATTCAAAATCCATTTTCATTATCTGGTAGGCTTTGGTGGAAATGGTATTTGTCTTCATGATTGAATCCAACGCATTCATGTCTTTAGTTTTATATTTTTCGCAGTATGCTTTGTATTGGGTAGGCGACATATTGAGTATTTTACTTTGCATATCTCTATAATCAAAACTTCTTATTTTAGATAATTCAAATATGTCTAAGTTGATTTTGGCAGATACACCCATGAAAAGTTGATTGGCTGTGCCAAGTAGTTGAAAAACATCTTTCCCCGGTTCCAAGAATACAGAACCATTATATATTGACGAACGTACCCAACAAAGATGCGGATAATAAACAGGTAGTTTAGTTGAAAAGAAACCATTTTCATTGACATTTATTAAAAATGTATTTTGTTTTCCGGCAATAATATCGTCGATGAAAATAGAAAGTGTTTTTACACCAACGCGTGGAGTATAATCCTTAATATAACCACTGTAAGTTGCGGAATCAATCTTGAAAACAGGTAACTCATAAGGTTTATCATCTGCCGGTTTTATCTTTTGGGTTTGAGCAACATTATTACTATATTCTTTTAAATCTTGAGCCGATAAGCCTAGCAATAGATTGTTTGGTGCAGCGATTTTGTAGAACAATTCTATGGATTCTCCATCACTCTTGAGGTTTAATGAATTTACGACCGTCTTGACTTTTGGATAATTGAAACTCCAAAGCTTATTTTTGTAGACAATATATTTATCATATAAACCAAATTCCCAGTTTCCTGTCGATTTATCAAACCAATTACCGCTCAATCCCTTTGGTAAACCTAATTTGATCATAGATGGCTTAATCTCTATATCGTAAATAAACCAATTACCGCCTTCATTGGCTTCGCCATAATCAATATAACTTGTATTTTTAGCTATGGCAGGAAATATCAATTTATAACTTACTTCACCCGACACAGGCATAGTATATCGGTCATTTAAAGGAATTCCCACAGAATATTTAATAAAAAGTTTCTCACCTCCTACAGGTTGAATATAGGTTTCTTTTGGAATATTTATCCACCAACCCGGAGTATATTTGGTGCAAATAGATAAAATTGTTGCAGTATCAGTTAGCTCTACTTTTGTAATCGTGGAATTATTATTCAGGCTTAATCCTGTCCTTGGATTTTTAATAACAGATTGAGAGTAAGCAACGATTGCTGATAAAAAAAATAATAGAAAGATCAGTTGTGTTTTTTTCATCTTCGATTTGTTTTTTAGATTTGGTTATTTGTTTTTAATTCTATATCTTCTTTACTTGCTGATTTATGCACAAAGAACAAACTCACACCAGCAGAGAGTAACTTCAAAACTTTTGTTCTTACCTTTAACGATTTTCTAATTTCAATATCACTCCTACCGGAAAATCATTCTAACTTTTACTGACATACGACATATGCGCATCCATATTTTCAATCAAAAAAATGGCGGCTTTTATTTTTAAGGAGTCAGCACTATGTACTGAATAGTGATGGATAACTTTTTTTAATTCGCTCTTATTCTTTTCTGCAAGTTGAAAGTTGCTTTTAAGCGAATCAGAGTATGAAGCACAGCCCACTAATATAAATAGGAGAAAGGTTATCAATGAACAATAGAAATACAATTTTAGACTTCTCATAGTTTAAGCTATAGCTTTCAGATTAAAGTACAACAAAGATATATCATAATATATTTTCGCATCTATAATTATAGATATTTTATTTATAATTATATGCACAATCTAATATAATTATTTTATTCAAACATTAATAAACAGTATTTTATGTATATTGAAAAGATAAATATAATACAAATTAAAACAAATCAAAATCACATTTTTACTATTTAAACACTAAGCATTTATCTTAAACAACCAACCATAAAGTCTAACTCAAATAACCGATTTGAAGTAAACACAACAGCAATATATAACGAATAAGCAAGTGTTAACACAATGGATAACTAAAGCGCACGCAAGGTAAGGTAGGGAAAAGAATATTCTCGTAGTTTGACAATTATAAAAGGTTTTTCCCAAAAGATATAAATCAACAGTTGATTCTGCAGAGAAAATGCTTGATTCTACCATATTCTTTATACCATCGTTTAATTAAATATTCAACGGAGTATTCGTTATAAAAAAGAGATAAGCACTTTAATTAAATAATTATTAAAACATTATTTTAGCTTTGCACCCTTTTGCAAATAGAAAATCAATGAACATATTCAAAAACATGTTTCAACTGGTTTCTTTAATGCTTTCAGATTATTCGAAAGACAACTTAAACTCTTTGCAGATAGTCTCTTCAATTACTTTCGGAAAGTATTTATATTCCAGGGCATGAATCCTTATAGCTAAATCGTGAGGAGTATCTTCAGGAAGTACATCACAGGTAGTCTGAAAGATTACGCTGCCCGAATCATAATGCTCATCAATATAATGTATAGTAATGCCTGAGATTTTATCGCCCGATGCAATCACTGCCTCGTGAACACGGTCGCCATACATCCCTTTCCCCCCATAATTAGGAAGCAATGCAGGATGAATATTTATAATTTTATTAGGATACGCGTGAATCAAGTCTACAGGAATCTGAAGAAGAAACCCGGCAAGAACAATAAAATCAACTTCATGCTCTTTAAGCAAAGAGAGAAGTTCTACAACATTATTAAAATCAGTTTTAGTAAACACAGCAGAAGGGATATGATGCAATCTAGCTCTTTCTAATATATAAGCATCAGCCTTATTAGATAAAACCAGAGTAACCTCAATAGACGGATTGCATTCAAAATATTGGATAATATTCTCAGCATTCGTACCTGAACCTGAACCAAATATTGCTATTTTTATACTCATAAAACCGCTAATCTGTGCACAAAATCGTGAAAAATGTGCAAACGGATGAAATTTATTGGTTAAATATTTGCTCGAAACAATAAATATTCATTCCTTTGCAGCTGCAAATTTAAAAAAATAATTCAATTTATTAATTAAAAAACTTAAAGTTATGTCTGAAATTGAATCAAGAGTAAAAGCGATTATCGTTGATAAATTAGGCGTTGAAGAATCTGAAGTTACTTTAGAAGCAAGCTTCACAAATGATCTAGGTGCAGATTCACTTGATACTGTAGAACTTATTATGGAATTCGAAAAAGAATTCGGAATCTCTATCCCTGATGATCAAGCAGAAAAAATTGCAACTGTAGGCGACGCTGTATCTTACATCGAAACTGCTAAAGCTTAATTCTGATTTCATAATATGGAATTAAAAAGAGTTGTAGTAACAGGTCTTGGTGCTCTTACTCCTATAGGCAACACTATCCCCGAATTTTGGGAAAATTTGGTTAATGGTGTGAGCGGAGCAGGACCTATTACTCATTTTGATACGTCTTTGTTTAAAACTAAATTCGCTTGCGAAGTAAAGAACTTTGATGCAAATCAATACATCGATCGCAAGGAAGCAAGAAAGATGGATCGTTACACACAGTATGCAGTTGCTGTAGCTAAACAAGCTGTAACAGATTCAGCTCTTGATCTTGAGAAAGAAGATTTAAACAGAATTGGTGTAATCTTTGGTGCTGGAATTGGTGGTATTCAAACTTTTGAAGAAGAAGTAAAGAACTATGCTGCCAATAAAGAAAACGGCCCAAAATTCAATCCTTTCTTTATCCCAAAAATGATTTCGGATATTGCAGCAGGACAGATTTCCATCATGTATGGCTTTCACGGTCCTAATTTTGCAACTGTATCTGCTTGCGCAACTTCTTCAAATGCCATAGCTGATGCTTTTAACTATATCCGATTGAACAAAGCAAATGTTATTGTAACCGGCGGATCTGAAGCAGCTATTACTGAAGCAGGGGTAGGCGGTTTTAATGCAATGCATGCTTTGTCTACACGAAACGATGATGCAACAAGAGCTTCTCGCCCATTCAGCGCAAGCCGCGATGGATTCATTATGGGTGAAGGTGGCGGATGCCTCGTTTTGGAAGAATTGGAACACGCCAAAGCACGTGGTGCAAAAATTTACGCTGAAATTGTTGGAACTGGTCTTTCTGCTGACGCATATCACTTAACTGCTTCTCACCCAGAAGGTTTAGGAGCTATGTTGGTAATGAAGAATGCACTGGAAGACGCTGAAATGAAACCGGAAGAAATTGATTATATCAATGTTCACGGAACATCTACTCCTGTAGGTGATATTTCAGAATCAAAAGCAATCAAAGAAGTATTTGGCGAACATGCTTATAAGCTGAATATTAGTTCTACTAAATCTATGACTGGCCACCTTCTTGGTGCTGCCGGTGCTGTTGAAGCTATTGCAAGTATTTTGGCTATTAAGAATGGAATCGTTCCTCCAACTATCAATCATGAAGATGGAGACAATGACGAAAACATTGACTATAACCTGAATTTTACCTTTAACAAGGCGCAAAAGCGTGAAGTTAATGTAGCACTTTCTAACACCTTTGGTTTTGGTGGACATAATGCGTGCGTTATCTTTAAAAAATACAGCGAATAAGATTGTGTTAAACAATAAAATAGATAGAATAAGGCTCCTTTTCCGCAAGGATAAAGAGTCTTATTCTCGTTTTTATTCTATTTTGGGATTTTACCCTCGCAACATAAGCCTTTACGAACAGGCTTTACTACACAAATCATCTTCTATAAAGTCCGAAAAGGGCCGGCCTCTGAACAACGAACGACTTGAATTTTTAGGAGATGCTATTCTTGACGCTATTGTAGCCGACATTGTTTACAAGAAATTCGAAGGTAAAAAAGAAGGTTTTCTGACGAACACACGTTCTAAAATAGTTCAACGGGAAACTCTTAATAAGCTTGCCGTAGAAATTGGCCTCGACAAGCTGATAAAATACTCTACCCGCACATCTTCACACAATAGCTATATGAGTGGAAATGCCTTTGAAGCATTGGTAGGAGCCATTTATATGGACCGAGGTTATAATGTCTGTAAGTATTTCATAGAAGTTAAGATTATTAAGCGCTTTATTGATCTGGATAAAGTGGCAAAGAAAGAGGTAAATTTCAAATCCAAACTGATTGAATGGACTCAGAAGAACAAAGTTATAGCCTCTTTTGAACTTATAGAACAATTTCTTGATAAAGAATCGAACCCTATATTCCAGTCAGAAATTCTTATTGAAGGTCTTTCTGCAGGGACAGGAATAGGATATTCGAAAAAAGAATCTCAGCAGAATGCTGCTAAAATGGCACTGAAAAAGATTCAGACTACACCTAATTTCCTTAAAGAAATCTTTGATGAAGCAAGAAAGAAAGCAGAAGCTGCTATGGCTGAAAAAGATATTCTTGCAAATGATGAGAATTCCGAGATTGCCACTCTGGAAACAGAAACCACTCTGGAAACAGAAGCAAGCGAAATTGAGGTCAAAATAACTGATTCTTTCGAGCCTGAAAACAATGAAATGGCATTAGAAGAAGAGCAAGAAGCAAATATCAGCGCACCTGAACAATTGATACCCAACAATCCTATTTTGGGTTAAGGCATTCTATATTCACTCTTATCTTATCCAAAACAAATTCCCATTCTCCTACCCTGAACAACCAGATCCTGATCTTCTGTTACTAATTTTAGTTTTCCGGCAACTTCACTTAAAGGTATAGAAGATATTTCATTTCCTTGCAAAGCTATCATTCGTCCGAAATCTCCATTGGCAATAAGTTCTGTTGCATGCCCTCCCATCCGGGTAGACAAATTCCGGTCGAAAGGTGTTGGTGCTCCGCCTCTTTGAATATATCCCAAAACTGTTTGTCTTGTTTCAATTCCAGTTTCGTGTTCTATTTCTCTGGCAATATATTCTGCCGCTTTCTTTCCGTCGACAGTTTTAATACCTTCGGCCACAACAACAATAGAATATGGTTTACCTTTTTTAAGACGATTCATTATTGTTTCGCCAACGTTCTTAATACTATAATCTATTTCGGGTATCAATATTACATCACCTCCACCGGCCATACCCGAGTAAAGAGCAATCCAGCCAGCCTTATGACCCATTACTTCAATTACCATTACTCTTTTATGAGAACTGGCAGTAGAATGAAGCCTGTCGATAGCATCAGTAGCAATATTAACTGCAGAATCGAATCCAAAAGAGAAGTCTGTGCCCCAGATATCATTGTCGATTGTCTTTGGTACAGAAACCACATTTAACCCCATAGCAGCCATCTTTGCTGCCGTTTTCTGAGTGCCGTTTCCTCCAATACAAACCACACAATCAAGTCCGAGCTTTTGTATATTTTCGGCCATTATTGCAGGTTTATCAATATCTGGTGAGACGCCTTTCTTTTTAAAAGGCTTTTCTCTCGAAGTTCCCAGAATAGTACCACCTTGATTTAGCAGACCCGACGTTGACTTTTCTGTAAAGAATTCCACATCATTTGTCAGCAAACCCTGGAAGCCACTATGTATACCAACCACTTCCATTCCGTAAAAGTTCATCGCCGTCTTGCAAACGCCTCTTATTGTTGCGTTAATTCCCGGACAATCTCCACCCGAAGTTAATATACCTATTCTCATGCCCTAAAATTTTAATTCTAATATGAGCGTAAAGATAGAAAAAAATAGAAGCAATAAGAAAAACAGTAAAAAAATATATTCGGGAGAGTATAAATATAATAAATAAGGTTATTTTTGCATAAGATATAGAACTTATTATCGAATACATAATGAACAGTACAAAGCTGATTAGTAAATTTTTCATTCCACGACTAAAAGAACTTGCATTATATAATACAGCCGCACAATCTATCCAGGAACAAGTACTTGCAAGGCTTTTAAAAGAAGCCAATCATACTGAATGGGGAAGAAAGTACGACTATAACAGCATCAATTCTTATGAGGAGTTCAAAAAAAGAGTTCCCGTACAGACGTATGATGATGTTAAACCGTATGTTGAAAGAATTCGTTCGGGAGAACAGAACATTTTATGGCCTTCTAAAATTGAATGGTTTGCAAAATCATCCGGTACTACAAACGATAAAAGCAAATTCCTGCCTGTAAGTCGGGAAGCTTTAAAAGACATTCATTATCGCGGTGGTCAGGATTGCGTTGCTCTGTACTTTCAAATTAACCCTGAAAGCCGTTTCTTTTCAGGAAAAGGATTAATCCTTGGAGGAAGTCACAGCCCGAATCTGAATTCTAAGCACGGACTTGTAGGAGACTTATCGGCAATACTAATTCAGAATATTAATCCTCTATTCAACCTGATACGCGTTCCAAGTAAAGAGATTGCGTTAATGAGTGAGTGGGAAAGCAAAATAGAACGGATAGCTCAAGAAACAATTAATAAGAATGTAACAAATCTCTCTGGAGTTCCTTCGTGGTTTCTGGTGCTAATAAAAAGGGTTCTCGAAATCACCGGAAAGCAAACACTGGAAGAAGTTTGGCCTAACCTGGAAGTCTTTTTCCACGGTGGAGTAAGTTTTGCCCCCTATCGCGAACAGTACAAGCAACTTATACAGACAAGCAAGATGCATTATGTGGAGACATACAATGCCTCTGAAGGCTTCTTTGGAGTTCAGAACGACCTATCCGACCCTTCCATGTTATTGATGATTGATTACGGTATTTTCTATGAATTTATACCGCTAGAGCAGCTTCATCAGGAGAATCCGGAAATCTATTGCCTTGCCGATGTAGAATTAAACAAAAACTACGCAATGGTGATAACCACTTCCTGTGGTTTATGGCGATATATGATTGGCGATACAGTAAAATTCACTTCAAAGAATCCATATAAGTTTGTCATTACCGGCAGAACAAAGCATTTCATTAACGCTTTTGGAGAAGAACTGATAATTGATAATGCAGAAAAAGGGCTGGCAAAAGCGTGTGCTGCTACCGGAGCTCAGATATGCGAATATTCTGCTGCACCTGTATTTATGGACAAGAATGCAAAATGCCGTCACCAATGGCTGATTGAATTTGCCGTAATGCCCGATTCTGTAGATAAGTTTGCAGATATTTTAGATTCAACTTTAAAAGAGCTTAACTCTGATTACGAGGCTAAAAGGTATAAAGACATTGCGCTTCAGCCTTTAGAGGTTATCGTAGCTCGTAAAGGTCTGTTTATTGACTGGCTTAAAATGAAAGGAAAATTAGGCGGACAGCACAAGGTTCCAAGATTAAGCAATACAAGAGAGAACATTGAAGAAATGATTCTTCTGAATAATAACGAAAACCTAGCCTGAACTTTTAAAAAATAAGCTGAATAGTTTATATTATCTTGTACAAAAGAATACATTCTTCTGTACAGAATAATTAAATGTTTTGTACAAGGAAACATTAATCTTCCTTTGAGTTTTTAAAAACGGAGGAATAAGGATCAAAAAAACATAGAAAGCACTGAAAACAATTAAGGCCTCAGATTCCCAAACAGGAACTGAAGCCTTAATTTTATATCAATATCCTTATATTAAATCAAAGTCTTTAAAAGAGTAGTAATACTAACTTTATCAGCAATGATATTATTCAGTTCAGAGATTGCAACTCTTTCCTGAGCCATTGTATCACGGTGTCGGATAGTTACACAGTTGTCTTCCAGAGTCTGGTGGTCTACAGTTACACAGTATGGAGTACCAATAGCATCCTGACGGCGGTAACGCTTACCAATTGAATCCTTTTCATCGTACTGGCAATTGAAGTGGAATTTCAAGTCATTGATAATTTCACGTGCCTTTTCAGGAAGACCGTCTTTCTTAACAAGCGGCATAACAGCCAGTTTAATTGGAGCAAGTGCAGCAGGTAATTTAAGTACCACGCGTGTTTCGCCACCTTCAAGAGTTTCTTCGCAATAAGAAGAACACATTACGCTAAGGAACATACGGTCTACACCGATAGATGTTTCAATTACGTACGGAGTATATGATTCGTTTAACTCAGGATCGAAGTATTTAATATTCTTTCCTGAATATTTTTCGTGCTGACTCAAGTCAAAGTTTGTACGAGAATGGATACCTTCTACTTCTTTAAATCCGAATGGCATTTCAAATTCAATATCTGTAGCAGCATTTGCATAGTGAGCCAACTTATCATGATCGTGGAAACGATATTTAGCATCTCCAAATCCAAGAGCTTTATGCCATTTCAAGCGTAGTTCTTTCCATGATTTAAACCAGTTAAGTTCTTCTCCCGGACGAACAAAGAACTGCATTTCCATCTGTTCGAACTCACGCATACGGAAAATAAACTGACGAGCAACAATCTCGTTACGGAAAGCCTTACCAATCTGAGCAATACCGAAAGGTATTTTCATACGACCGGTTTTCTGTACATTCAGGTAATTTACGAAAATACCCTGAGCTGTTTCCGGACGAAGATACACCTTCATTGCACCATCACTTGTAGATCCCATCTCTGTAGAGAACATCAGATTGAACTGACGAACTTCTGTCCAGTTCTTTGTTCCTGAAATAGGACAAGCAATTTCTTCATCAACAATAATCTGACGAAGTTCATCCAGATTATTATCATTTAAAGCCTTAGCAAAACGAGTGTGCAAAGCATCACGTTTTTCCTGATGACCAATTACACGTGGATTAGTAGATCTATATTGAGCTTCATCAAATGATTCACCAAATTTTTTGCGTGCTTTTTCAACTTCCTTGTTAATCTTTTCATCATATTTAGCAAGCTGATCTTCAATAAGCACATCCGCACGGTAGCGTTTTTTAGAATCTTTGTTATCAATCAAAGGGTCATTGAAAGCGTCAACGTGACCGGAAGCTTTCCAGATAGTAGGGTGCATAAATATAGCAGAGTCAATACCAACAATATTTTCGTGAAGCAACACCATGCTATCCCACCAATATTTCTTAATATTATTCTTCAACTCCACTCCCATCTGACCATAATCATACACTGCTCCAAGTCCATCATAAATATCACTTGAAGGGAATACATAACCATACTCTTTGCAGTGTGATACAATTTTCTTAAAAACATCTTCTTGTGCCATATCTTTTGTTTTATTTGTTAACTTGCTTACCGGAAATAAAATGCAAAGTAAATGATTTTTTTCAATAAAATTCGTATTTTTGTCTGCACATCACCCCATAATGATGTAAAAAACATAATTTGTTGTTAAAAACGATACCGAAAAAGAGGAAAGAGAAGATTTATGAGTGACGACACAATCGATAAAAATGAATTGAACGACGATATAGTACCTTCTTCTGAAGAGAATTTCATAGAAGAAGAGAACTCTACAGAAGAAGAATTAGCAAACAACAACGAACATTCTGACTATAAACCTGTTGGTCCTCAAGACGAAAATATTAAGCACCAGCTGTCTGGTATGTATCAGAGTTGGTTTCTTGACTACGCTTCTTATGTAATTCTAGAGCGTGCAGTTCCGCATATTAATGACGGACTGAAGCCTGTTCAACGACGTATTCTTCATTCCATGAAGCGACTGGACGACGGACGTTATAACAAAGTGGCAAATATTGTAGGTCACACCATGCAGTTTCACCCTCACGGTGATGCTTCCATTGGTGACGCACTGGTACAGCTTGGACAGAAAGACTTATTAGTGGACTGCCAGGGTAACTGGGGTAATATACTTACCGGCGATGGCGCTGCAGCTCCCCGTTATATTGAAGCTCGCCTGTCTAAATTTGCGCTCGATGTGGTGTTCAACCCTAAAACCACTGAATGGAAACAATCTTACGACGGACGAAATAAAGAACCGGTAACACTGCCGGTAAAGTACCCTCTTCTTCTGGCTCAAGGTGTAGAAGGTATTGCTGTGGGACTTTCTTCCAAGATTTTGCCTCACAACTTTAACGAATTATGTGATGCTTCCATATCCTATCTTCACGGTGAAGAGTTCGAGCTTTATCCCGATTTCCAGACCGGGGGTGCAATCGATGTATCCAAATACAATGATGGTGAACGTGGAGGAAGCGTAAAAGTTCGTTCAAAGATTACCAAGATTGATAATAAAACGCTGGCTATTACGGAAATTCCTTACGGCAAAAACACAACCTCTGTTATTGAATCAATATTAAAAGCGGTTGATAAAGGAAAAATCAAGATCCGAAAAGTAGACGATAATACTTCTGCTCAAGTAGAGATTCTCGTTCATCTGGCTCCCGGCGTCTCTTCTGATAAAACAATTGACGCACTTTATGCATTTACAGATTGTGAAATAAGCATTTCACCAAACTGTTGTGTTATTGATGAGCAGAAGCCTCACTTCCTTCGGGTAAGTGATGTTCTTAGAAAATCTGTAGACAATACCAGATATTTGCTCACACAAGAGCTGCTGATTCATAAAGGCGAATTACAAGAAAGCTTACATTACAGCTCTTTGGAGAAAATATTCATCGAAGAACGGATATATAAAGACAAGGAATTTGAACAGGCTAAATCTATGGACGAAGCTTGTGAGCACATTGACAGTAGGTTAACCCCTTATTATCCATCCCTTATCAGAGAAGTAACTAAGGAAGATATCCTTAAGCTGATGGAGATAAAGATGGGTCGTATCCTCAAGTTTAATTCAGAGAAAGCTGAAGAACTGATTGCCAGAATGAAGGCTGAGATAGAGGAGATTGATAAACACTTGGCAAATATTATTGAGTATACTGTTGATTGGTATGCAATGCTCAAAAACAAATACGGAAAGAACTATCCACGTTTAACCGAGCTTCGTAATTTCGATACAATCGTTGCCGCTAAAGTAGTAGAAGCCAACGAAAAATTATACATAAACCGTGAAGAAGGATTTATTGGTACTGCTCTTAAAAAGGATGAGTATATTGCCAATTGTTCAGACATCGATGATGTGATTATCTTCTACCGTGATGGAAAATACAAGATTGTTCGTGTGGCCGACAAAATGTTTGTGGGCAAAAACATTCTTTACGTAAATATCTTTAAGAAGAATGACAAACGAACCATCTATAATGTTGTTTACCGCGACGGAAAAGAAGGATTCCATTACATTAAGCGATTCAATGTTACGGCAATGACTCGCGACAAGGAATATGATGTAGCTCAGGGAACTCCCGGATCACGAATTGTTTATTTCAGTGCAAATCCAAATGGAGAAGCAGAAGTAATTAAAGTAACATTGAAGCCTAATCCACGAATCCGCAAAATTATTTTTGAAAAAGATTTTAGTGAGATAGCTATTAAGGGACGTCAGTCTATGGGTAATTTATTAACTAAGAATGATGTTCATAAAGTTGGTCTAAAACAAAAAGGAGGCTCTACTCTGGGCGGACGAAAAGTATGGTTCGACAGGGATGTATTACGTCTTAATTATGATGGACGAGGAGAATATCTTGGAGAATTCCAGAGCGATGATTCTATTCTTGTTCTGCTCAATAATGGAGAATTCTATTTAAGCAACTTCGACCTCAGCAATCACTACGAAGATAATGTAAGTATCGTTGAAAAGTTCGATCCAAATAAAGTATGGTGCGCTGCTCTTTATGATGCCGATCAGCAGAATTATCCTTATCTGAAACGCTTCACGCTCGATGCTACTTCGCGCAAGCAGAACTATCTGGGAGATAACAAGGACAATAAACTGATTCTTCTCACAGATGAGTTCTATCCTCGTTTTGAAGTTATATTTGGAGGGAACGACAGCTTCCGTGAAACATTGATAATAGATGCGGAAGAGTTTATCTCGGTTAAAAGTTTCAAGGCTAAAGGGAAACGTATATCAACCTTTACCATTGGCGCGATAAACGAGCTTGAACCAACCCGCTTCCCGGAACCTGACAACGAGGAGAACAAAGAAACCGAAGACGAAGATGCCGAAACTGAAAACATGGATCCGGACAAAGATAAAAGTGAAGGTGATATAATTGATGAAATTACGGGACAAATGAAATTATTCTGATGAGTTAAAGTTTTTGTAAGTTCCACCATGTCTGCTAAACACAAAATGAACTAATGAGAAAAATAACTGCATTACTTGTCATTCTTATTGGACTGAGTGGAACTATCTCCGCCCAAAGCGATTCTTTGCAGGCCAACCGTTTTGTTACTCGCGCCATAACTTATGGTGTAGGATATACAAACTTACTCGATACCTATCTTTCGCCACAAGAATATACAGGTCTCGAGGGGCGCGTTGCCAGAGAAACAATCAGAATGACAAAGCTATTTGACGGGAATATATCGTTGCAGAATATTTTTCAGGCAAACCTTTCTTATACTCACAATCGTGTAGATAACAATAATACCTTTGCCGGACTGGTGAACTGGAACTATGGACTGCATTATCAGTTTCGCATTAACGATAATCTAAAGCTACTTGCGGGTGGATTAAGTGACATAAACGGTGGATTCGTCTATAATCTACAGAATTCTAATAACCCTGCATCAGCTAAAGCGTATGCAAATATTGCGGCATCCGGTATGGTTATCTATCGGTTCAAAATTAAGAATTATCAGTTTGTAGCACGTTATCAGGCTAACGTCCCTGTAGCTGGTGTTATGTTTTCACCCAACTACGGACAATCATACTATGAGATATTTACTTTAGGAAATAGCGAAGGAGTTATTAAATTCACCAGCCTGAATAACCAGCCCTCAATTCGTCAGTTGTTCTCTTTGGACTTTCCGGTAGGATGTACAAAAATACGACTCAACTATCTTTGGGATATTCAGCAATCCAAAGTCAATAAGCTAAAAACACATACATATTCGCATATCTTCATGGTGGGCTTTGTAAAAGACCTGTACATTGTAAAAAGCAAAAATGGAAATCCGCTTCCGGCAAAACTAAGAGCGTATTAATGTGTAAAACAACAATTAAGCGTAATGAGATTTAAAGAACATATTAAATATTATATAAGTTGGAGCATCGCCATCTGCTCTCTTCTGCTTATCCTGACTTCGTGCGTGGAAGAAGCTACTTACAGCGACACACCCGAAGGCAATTTCGAAGAATTATGGTCAATTATTGACGAGCAATATTGTTTCCTTGATTATAAGAATATTGACTGGGATGCCATTCACACAAAATACAAGAAAAGAATCTCTGCCGATATGACGAACAATGGATTGTTTCAAGTGCTTGGAGATATGCTTGCCGAACTAAAAGACGGACATGTTAATCTGTATTCGGCCAACGATGTTGCGCGTTATTGGAAATGGTATGAAGATTACCCCATGAATTTCAGTGATAGTATACAAAAGAACTACCTTGGAACTGACTATCGGATTGCATCAGGAATAAAATACAAAGTACTGGACGACAATATTGGCTATATTTATTATGGAAGTTTCTCTTCAGGCATTGGTGATGGTAATTTGGATGAAGTACTGAGCAATCTGGCTATTTGTGATGGACTAATCATTGATGTACGCAACAATGGCGGAGGTACCATTACAAACGCCACCAAACTGGCAGAACGTTTCACTAACGAGAAGGTACTCACCGGCTATATACGTCACAAAACAGGGATAGGACATACTGATTTCTCAGATCCCTATCCTATTTATCTGGAACCATCCAATAGTATCAGGTGGCAAAAAAAGGTTGCGGTACTTACCAACCGTAGAAGTTATAGTGCCACGAACGATTTTGTAAACAGTATGCGTATACTGCCATTAGTTACTATCATAGGAGACAAAACCGGAGGTGGTTCCGGTTTGCCTTTTACTTCCGAATTGCCCAACGGATGGAATGTTCGTTTCTCGTCCAGTCCTCATTTTGATGCCAACATGGAACAGATAGAATGGGGAATTGATCCCGACATAAAAGTGGATATTACATCCACTGATTATAACAAAGGGATTGATACCATTATAGAGCGAGCACGAGCTTTTTTAAAAAAATAGAAAATAAAATTGGATTTTGTTTGCACATAAAGAAATAATTTCTACCTTTGCAACCGCTAAACAGAAGTGCGACATCAACCGCAAATGCGGCTGTGGCGTAATTGGTAGCCGCGCTAGACTTAGGATCTAGTGACGAGAGTCGTGGGGGTTCGAGTCCCTTCAGCCGCACTTCAGAAAGACCTGCAAAGTATTGCAGGTCTTTTTCTTTTTATCACGGCTCCTCTTATTCTTTAACATCTTAGAAACCTGAGATTTAATCTTTGTTTGATAGATCCGTTTTATAAGAAAAACTTGAGTCCCCTACCTGATAATCTTGTATCTGAAAAATTCATTTTGTTATAATTATCATATTTAATGGCAAATATTGAAATATGAAAAATGAAAATACGGCCGACATGACTGTTGGCAGAATCACGCCGCAGATAATCCGTTTTGCAATTCCTTTAATACTTGGCAACTTCTTCCAACTAACATACAATGCCGCAGATTCTATAATTGTAGGTAGGTTTGTAGGCACAAATGCATTGGCCGCGGTTGGAGCAGCCGGACCTATTATGAATATTGTTATTTTTATGATCGTCGGTATTTGTTTGGGGATGTCAGTTCTTATGAGCGAATTCTATGGAGCTGGTGATTATCCTAAACTAAAGCGTGAAATTTCAACATCTTTTATTTCCGGTGGTATATTTACCTTAACTATCATTATTCTGGGTATACTACTATCCCGCCCTATTTTATTGTTAATGAATACTCCGGCTGAAATCATTGATGATGCTACTCATTATCTTCAGATAATAATTTTCGGCTTAATCTTTACTTTTACATACAATATATATGCTTCAGCCTTGCGCAGTATGGGGAACTCTAAAACTCCGCTCTACTTTCTGATAACATCATCTATCCTGAATGTTATTATGGACCTTATATTCGTTGTTATCTTTAAAATGGGAGTAATAGGCGCGGCCGTGGCAACTGTTATAGCAGAGTCAATATCTGCTTTCTTATGCATCTTCTATGTATGGACAAGAATTCCGATACTTAAATTTAAACGTTCTGAATTTGTTTTTGATCGTTCATTGCTTCGAAGTACTGTAAATTACAGCTCGGTTTCCGCAATGCAGCAAATCTGTCTATATGTGGGCAAATTACTTGTACAAGGAGCTGTCAATCCTCTTGGCGTACACGCTATCGCTGCTTTTAACGCTGTTAATCGTATAGACGACTTTGTTCTTTCGCCCGAACAAAGCATTGCCAACTCTTCCACAACATTTTTAGCAATAAACCGGGGAGCAGGAAAAACAGACAGGATGAGAAAGGGATTTATTTCATCTTTTAAAATAGAACTTATATATAGCATCGCATTAATGCTGGGTATTTTCTTCGGATCCTATTGGCTGACTTATCTTTTTGTTGGCAATGAAGGAGAAAATGTGATTGTATCCGGCGTATCTTATCTGAAGACAATGGCCTTCTTTTACTTTTTGCCAGGCATAACAAATGTGCTTCAGGGCTTTTTCCGTGGAATAGGAAAACTAAGGGTAACGTTAAATTCTACATTTTTTCAAATTGCAGCCAGAGTTATTTCTGCTTATTTTTTAGCTCCTCGATTTGGACTGTCAGGAATTGCCTTTGCCTGCCTTGTAGGATGGATTGTAATGCTTGGATACGAGATTCCAGTGTTTTTGAAATACTGGAAGAAAAGGTAGAAAATCCTGATTTATTTTGAAGTCTTGAAAGAATAAATTTAATGTAAATGAAATATTAACAATCTTTTATATTTCGTAAATTACAAAATTTAATTCTTTTCAATGGAAAATATTCGTATTTTTGTACTTTATTAGCTTTTAACGAAATATTTAATATAAATATAAAACGTTCGTAGTAAATTTATAATATTAAAAACAACCAAATGAAAAATAACCTATCTCGAGAGAAAGTAGAAACATTATCCACCATTTCAAAAGGTAGACATAGAACTAACCTGCTGAAAGTTCAGGAACAAAAAGCCTTGGCTTTTTTCGTTCAACGTATTCCTGAATATATTAGCTCAGATATGCTAACCGCTATCGGCTTCATGGGTAGCGTATTAACAGCGTCTAGCTTTATCTTGGCAGCTTACATTAATATATATTTCCTTTTACTTGGAGTACTCGGGTTAGCAATAAACTGGTTTGGCGATTCTCTGGATGGCAGAGTGGCATATTACCGTAACACCCCAAGAAAGTGGTACGGATTCTCTCTTGATATTACGGTAGACTGGATCACTGATATACTAATAGGTATCGGATATATGATTTACGTTGGAAGTCCCTGGTACTTGATTGGATATGGTTTTATTGTAATGTATGGCTGGGAAATGATTACTACCTTACTGAGATATAAAATTACTGATAAATATAGCATAGACAGCGGACTGTTTGGTCCTACAGAGGTTAGAATCTTTATATCACTAATCCTTGTACTCGAAGTCTTTTTCGAAGGCTCTATTGTATATTCGGGAGGTATAATATGTATCATGCTATTTATTGCAAACATTAATGATACAAGAAACCTTTTACGATTGGCAGACAGCCGGGATATCACAGAAAGAGCAACCAAAATGAATGAAAACAAATGATTGAGAAATTATTCGTTTTCACAAAAGCCCAGATATCATGCGGCGTAGGTGGAATTGTTGATTACATAACAATGATTCTATGCACGGAGCTGCTAGGTATACACTATACTATATCAATTGCTATTGGTGGAATTATCGGAGCTTTTATCAATTTTTCTATAAATAAATCGTGGGCTTTCCAATCTAAGGCAGATTCTTACAAATACTCATACAGGAGCCAGCTAATCAGATTTACTCTTGTTGCATTAAATAGTATTGCATTAAAATCTGCCGGAACATACTATTTTACGACAGTTCATCATATTGATTATGAGTTTAGTCGTATTATTACCGATCTAATTGTTTCCTTAGCTATAAATTATACACTTCAACGAAAATGGGTTTTTAAAAAAGAGCGTACCCGTCTGAAAACAGAAAAGACTTACGCTGCAAGACGTTGATTGTAACTATTAATTTTTTGTATTTTGAGAAAAACATTAATTGAAGCAGAAAACCTTGAAAAAGCCTCTCCGATTTTTAAAGGCAAATTGGGGAACCGTTTGGCTAGATTTGTCATTCGGCTATTTGCTATTGATAAGGTTAATAAGCTATACGAGCAATCATGCGATTATAAAGGCGCTGAATTTGCGGCGAGTTTATTAAATAATTTAGGCGTTAACTATCGCATTGGAAATTCTGAGCGCCTGAAAGAACTGCCTCAAGGTGGGTTTATCACTATTTCCAATCATCCTTATGGTGGAATAGATGGAATTATGCTGATAGATCTGATGGCTGGAATACGTCCGGACTACAAAGTGATGGTAAACGAGTTTCTCTCTCTAATTGAACCTATGGAAGAAAACTTTATTTCGGTTAAGCCCAAAGGAAATAAAGATAACGGAGTATCTACTACAAGCATTAACGGTATCCGCGAAACACTAATGCGTCTTCATGATAATCATCCTGTTGGTTTTTTCCCTTCAGGAGCTGTTTCAGACCTCAGCCTGCGCGACAGGTGTGTAAGAGACCGTGAATGGCAGGAAAGCATTATCAAGCTCATTCAAAAGGCTAAGGTACCTATTGTTCCAATCCGCTTCTTTGATCAGAATTCACCTTTCTTCTATTCACTGGGATTAATTGACTGGAGAGTTCGTCTGATAAGGATGCCCTATGAGATATTCAACAAAAGCACGCAGAATCCCCGAATTGGAATTGGTGAAATAATAACTGTTGAAGAACAGGCAAAATATACTGACTACCAATCTTTGCGAACATTTTTGCGAGAGTCAATCTATAAAATGCCAATGCCTGGTTCGTTTACACCAAGAACAATTCTGGAATTACCAGTAACTTCTCAAAAAGACAATAAGTAAAGATATAACTTATACTGAATAAAATTCAGTTTGATATACATCAAAGACAGTTTTAGACCCGGGTCTCAGCACACTTTAGACCCGGGTGTAAAGTATACTGAGACCCGGGTCTAAACAATATTCCCTCCTGAAAGATTTCAAAACATTACCTCACAACATTTTATCATCTCTAAACGTTTATTATCTGTAACATCAAAACTTTACAGAGATGAAAGCAAAAAAAATAATTATTGGACTGCTTGCAACCTTTATTGGTTTGTCTTTACCGGTGAATGCACAAAGCAAAAAACAGAAAAAAGAAGAGATCAGCAAAACCATCAGGGAGCTTATTGAAGCTCAGAAGATAAATGTGGAAGTCAATACTGCCTTTCCAATGAGAGGCCCAAGCAGACATCTGACATCAAACTATTCCGTAGAAATCAGGAATGATTCCGTATTCTCATACCTGCCATATTTTGGTATTGCCTACTCTGTACCCTACGGAGGCAGAGCTAAAGGATTGATTTTCGATGAAAAAATAACAGACTACAAACTTATTTTTGATAAAAAAGGTACGGCAAACATCAGTTTCAGAACCCGAAATGAGGAAGACAGCTATATTTACTGGATAAAGGTTTTCTCATCAGGATCGGCAGATGTACGGGTAACTCCAAACAATAAGCAGTCCATCTCATTTTATGGAGAATTCATTTATGATACGCCTAAAAAGAATGCTAAGAACAAATAATTAGCTCAGCATACTATCTCTTTTCTACTAACAAAAATCAAAAGTATTATGAACACAATTGAACGAGCAAAGAACATTATTCTATCTCCAAAAACAGAATGGAAGGTTATAGAAACTGAAGAAATTATATCCAGTAAGCTATTAACTTCTTATTTACTTTTGTTGGCTCTTATCCCCGCTATCTGTGGATTTATTGGTTACGGCCTGGTTGGTTATAATGTGCTTGGAGCACATTTCGGATCAATTGATTTAGGCATCCGTCATGCGGCAACGTCTTATGTTAGCATGATTGCCGGAGTTTATCTTACAGCATTTATAATAAACAAACTAGCGCCAAAATTCAGCTCTTTAGAGAATTTCGATAAAGCTTTTCAGCTAGTTGTCTATTCATATACACCAATGTTTGTTGCCGGAGTTTTTTATCTGTTTCCATCCATGTCAACAATAGCAGGTATTTTCGGCCTATACGGTCTTTATATTCTATACATCGGACTAACTCCTATGATGAAAACACCCGAAGAAAAAGTAACCTCTTATTTCCTGACCTCAATAATCGCCCTTATAGTTATTTCCTTGCTATTATCCATTGCACTTGGCGCCTTTTACTTTTAAACAAATAATACTCAATATTAAAATCTAAAGCTATGAAAAATAATAGAATCCTGTTTTTAGTACTTTTCCTGTTTGTATTCACCAATACAAATGCACAAGGCTGGCTAAAGAAAATAGGTGAGAAAGTTAAGGATAAAGTAGAGAATAAGGTAGATAAGAAAACCGATCAGGCTATTGATAAAGAGCTGGATAAAACAACAAAGAAAAAGAAAGGTACAAATGATAATAGCAAAATAGAAGAAAGTTCTGTCGAATCTCCGGAAAAAGGCAAGCTGGAAAGCTATTCTCAGTACGACTTTATACCGGGAGATAAAATTATCTTTTTCGAAGACTTTTCGCAAGATGCCATAGGCGACTTTCCTGCACAATGGACGGGTAACAGCACCGGAGAGGTTAAGAAGTTAAATATAGCACCGGGAAACTGGTTACATATGAATGGAAAGGATGCAGTTTACTGTTATACAAAAAAGATTGCTTTCCCCGAAAACTTTATATTTGAGTTCGATTTTGTTCCGGATAAAGATTATTCCCGCGGAACAATCCTGAATATTTACGAGGATGATCCAGCAAGACCACAGGAGATAAATGATGATGCCTGGCCCGGAATTCATGGTTTAAAAATTATAATAGCAGAAAATGAATGGGAAACTACCGGATACAAGCCAGGAGGTGAGAATCTTAGTGGCTCATCAAATACCAATCCGGTGATTGCCGAGAAGGTAAACCATGTAATTATCTGGGTACAGAAAAGAAGAGTACGGATTTATCATCTTGGGGCAAAGATTCTTGATATTCCAACCAACATTCACAGTACTACTAAGTTTAACAAGATAGTCTTTAATGGATGGGATCGTAATAGCCACCCTTACATCACGAATCTTAAAGTTACAACAGCTTCTCCCGATACCAGGAGCAAACTGCTGACCGAAGGAAAAGTTATCTCCTATGGCATTTATTTCGATTCAGGAAAAGATATAGTAAAGCCAGAATCTTACGGATCGGTACGCGAGATTGCAAACGTTCTGAATGAGAATCCGGCAGTTCGGATTAAGGTTATCGGGCACACAGACAGTGATGGCGATGATGCGCTTAACCTGGATTTATCAAAACGAAGAGCTGCAAATGTTAAGCAATACTTGATTAGCGAATTCAAGATTGACGGCTCCAGAATTGAAACGGACGGGAAAGGAGAAAGTGCACCCATTGCAGACAATAACAGCCCTGAGAATAAAGCTAAAAACCGCAGAGTTGAGTTTATTAAACTGTAATTCAAAATAAAAATAGTCCCCTTTACAGTACTTTAGCAATGCGGTAAAGAGGATAAATTAATATACTTAATCTATCTAAATCTCTGCAAATCTAAGAATAAGGCATAAATCAGAACTTATCAAATACAGATTAATCTTCCACAAAATATTTTTTTTGTAAAAACAAAGGGATGAATGTTATGTTTTCATCCCTTTTTCGTCTATTATACATAGATGAATCTCGAACAATTCAAAATAAACGTTTTGCCACTTCGTGAAAAGCTGTTTAATTATTCACGAAAGATGACTGAAGAAACCTCCGATGCTGAAGATATTGTTCAGGAGGCTTTTCTTAAGCTTTGGCGCATGCGTGAGAAGTTGGACGAATATCGCAGCATTGATGCACTAGCCACAGAGATTGTAAAAAATCTCTGTATTGACAGATGGAAATCGCCGGTTCATGCATCTGTGGGACTCGATGAGATCAAAGTTCTCTCTGGATGGGATAATCCCGAACAAACACTTGTGGCACATGACCAGGTGCAGTTAATAGGTAAGATAATGGAGACTCTCCCACCCTTACAGCAAACAATCATCCGGATGAAAGATATAGAAGGGTATGAATCGGAGGAAATTGCTGAAATAACCGGTTGTGATATTCAGGCAGTAAGAATGAATTTGTCGAGAGCAAGAAAAAGAGTCAGGGAGGTATTCCTGCAATTAACAAACGAGAGAAAGGAAAATAAGAATGAAAATAGACGCTTTGCTTAATAAGTACTTTGAAGGAGAAACTTCCTGCGAAGAAGAGCAATGGATAAGGAACTACTTTTCAAATGAAAAGGTTCCAGAGCACTTGCTTTGCTATAAGCCAATGTTTGCTTACTTCGATAATGAAATAACCACAGAACAGGCCAAAATGACTGAACAGGCTAATAAGAGGGCTATTCCACGAAGAAAAACGTTGATCTATACATTTAGCGGAATAGCGGCCTGCATTGTTATGGCAATAGGAATATCTACATTCTTTCAACAATCTGATGATTCTTGCAAAAGGAATTATGTAGTAATTAACGGTAAATGTTATACTGACGAAGCAACAATTAAGGCTTATGCAAATGCTTCACTTCAGGAAGTGGCCACTTCCAAAGATGAGGTTTTTACTGAATTATTTAAAGATTAACGGATTAAAAACAGAGAATAATGAAGAAAAAAATCCAGTTTTTACTGCTTATGCTTATACTCTCAGGGTGTTTTCCTGTGGTCTGTGAGGCACAAAACGGTTTAAGAATAGCTTCCATTTTCGACAGATATGGGAAGCAAAAAGGAGTTGCCATGGTAGAGCTGTCAACAGAGATGTTGGAAACCTATAGTATGGAAAGGTATAAAAGCATCACAATCAAAGACTCTCACAGGGCTTTACCCGAAATACGTCAATGCCTTGAAACGGACAAAAAAGGTGCAAAGAAAATAAAAGAGATTATTGAAGGAGGCCAACTTGTATCGGGTTACTATCAGCTTCCTTCAAGAAAAGAAGATCTTAACCGGTTTATACTTTTTAAACTCAGTAAAAAAGGAGCGGCTACATTAGTTTATATAGAAGGAGAACTGGAATCTGACGATCTTATTACTTTGCTATTTATGAAAAAAGATTTATAACTCACAACCAAATACAGAACAGTATGAAAAAGATTATGTTACTTGCTTTTCTAATATTCCCCACACTCTTAATGGCTGGGGAGATAGTTCCTTCCGACACTACAATTTATGTAAACGGAAAGAAATTAGTGATTAAAGAGAACAACGATAAAATAAAAATCAAGGTGTACGAACAAAAGGCTCAAGGCGACACCATAGAGAATGATCAAATATTTGAAGGCATATACCGAGATGGAAAAAGTACTGAGAAACGCATGTCCAATAGTATAAACATCCCTATTCCGAAACTAGGGTCAGGACATTCATCTTCAAATCGTATAACAGACCCTCACTGGGCAGGTTTTGGAATGGGCTTTTGCAGTTTTGCCGACAACAAAATGAACCTGAACAATGTAAATGGAGTAGATCTGATATCTAGTCGCTCAAAGGAATTCATTGTGAACTTTTACGAACGTGCATGGAACATATCTAAGTGTGGATTAGCTATTGTTAGTGGAACCGGGTTCCGTTTTGATAGTTATCACTTTGACGGAAACAAGGCGCTTATTGAAGTCAATGGGGTTACAGAACTAAGAACTGCTCCTGCAGGAGGAAGATATGACGACAGCAAACTGCATACCTCCTATTTCACCATTCCTTTGCTGCTTGAGTATCAAAAAAGGATTCCACACACAGGCCCCCTCTATCTATCGGCAGGCGTTGTGGGTAATGTAAAATTATGCTCTTCTTCCAAAGTAAAACTAAACGATGAAAGTGGCAGTCATAAGCAAAAGCTAGGAAGCGACTTAAATATTCGCCCTGTATCAATGGATTTCCTGATACAAGCAGGTGTAGGATGTTTCGGAATGTATGCAAGATACTCTCCACAAACTCTTTTTGAAGGAGGAAAAGGACCTGAAATTCATCCCGTTTCCATCGGATTAGTTCTTCATTTAGATATGTAAATCTAATCTGTATTCAATATTCTTTCTTATAAAAGCACTCCTGCTATCAATTACATACAGTATAGGTAGCGGGAGCTTTTATATATAATATAATACGGAGTGTAATCCCTGGCTTAATGCAAGTAGAAAAAGATAAGAAGTGCCACGTTAAGCACTATTATAAGAGTAAAACCGATAGTAAGATAAGGAAGCATCTCTTTTCTCCTTCCTGAGAAGAATAAAGCATAGCACATTTTCATAAGATTGTTACTCACAATAGCTTGCAATGTACAAGCCACGGCCATACTTACAGCTAAGCTTCCTGTACCCTGAAGAAGAGTTAAGACAAATGGGGTAACATCACTTAAGCCCGATACAAACGAAAGTATATTCAGCCCTTCTGTCCCTGCATAACTAAATGTATAATGGGTAACAACTGTAAAGACAACAAACAACAGTGCAAAAATCAAAGCAACTTTAAACTCTAAAGGGTTATTGCTTTCTTCACCATCGTCTTCAGTATCTTTTGTTAGCTCGGTAAAATCGGTTTTTTTATGAATAACCCAAGCTATTATTATCGATACACATGACATAATAAGCAAATAAGGATAAACAGAAAGAAATATCTCTACGCTGAATACCGGTATCAGTATAAGAAATCGAAGATACATCATACTCACTGCCATCAGCATTGCGGCCACATATTCGGGAATTTCTCTTTCCTTTGCATGCTTACATTTGCGGGCCAAGACTGAAATTGTAGCAGTACTGCTATATAGTCCTCCAACAATGCCGGCAACCAATGTACCGGATTGATGAAACACATATCTTTTCAGCAAATAAGAGAGATAAGAAATGCCAGAAACAACAACAGTAGCAAGCCATATTGTGTAGGGAGTAAGGTTTATCCCCGGAATAAGATTCTCATTGGGAAGCATTGGAAGAATAATACCACTGATAGCAAGGAACTTTGCCAGGGTAATCATTTCGTCATTCTGCATATGTTGTGCAATCTCCGTAAAGGTACTCTTCATTTCTGTAAAAAGCAGAACGGTAACAACAACCATAATATAGAACCAGGAAGGCTGAGTTTCTACAATCGGAGCAAGACAGTAGGTGATTAAACCGGTAATAATACTGGTAATTCCATAAATATTGTGCTGAGACATCTTTACATAATAGTTCAGCCCCAAAAGAATAATTAGAGCCAATCCGCCACCCATAAAAAGGAACAGATTTACAGGATCAAGAATATAAAGCAGATAACCAAGAATCCCGATAAAAGTAAACGTACGGTCTGTTCCGAAAAAGGTTTTATCTATTCCTTCTCCTTCCTTCTTCAAACTCAACTTGCGTTGCGAAAGACCAATAAGAAGGGAAAAAAGAGTTACCAGAACAAACGTGAAAAGTTCCTGAGGGAATATTTGATAGATCTTCTCCATAATCTTTAGTTTTTCTATTTAGTATATGAATACTAACTTATCTATTATATTTTGAAAGAACCGTGATAATCATTAATAGTATAACAGATTAGAGAATAGTCATTTATATACAAATATATAAAATATTTCAGACAAATAAAATTATTTCCAGGTTCTAAAAGGGTGTTTCATTAAATTTGAGTTGTAATAACGGACATCTCCCGTCACTTCTTCACCAATAAACGAAGGTTTTTCATACAATTCATCTTCTGAACCAAGTTCTACTTCCGCCAGAATTAGTCCTTCATTATCGCCATAAAACTCATCAACTTCAAAAGTATGCTTACCACTTTTAACCAGGTATCTGGTTTTATCAATAATACCCGGTTCACAGAGCTTCATCAGTTCCTTAGCTTCATTAAACGGGATCTCCTTCTCCCATTCGTATCTGCTTGTACCGGAAGCATTAGATGCACCTTTTATTGTTAGATATCCCTTTTCATCGCGTATCCTTATACGAACAGTGCGCCCATGCGCACTGCTTATATAACCTTGTACAATATGACTTTGGGAATAAGCCAATGACTTGAATTCTCCTTTTACCAGGAATTTTCTTTCTATTTCCTGAGCCATAATTTAGAAATTTAATTGAGCACGGAGTGTAACAATACTATAATCATTACCCACCTTACCAAAACTTTCAATTACTTCGGACGGAACTTTAGTCACTTCGTCAAAACTCTTATAACCTACTCCAACAGTTCCACCTGCATTTGCATATTTATCATGATCTACATAAGAGTAATTTAGCTGAAACTTCAGGTTCTTGCTTGCATAATAGTTGATACCCACTGTGTATCCTTTAGAGTCACCACCTTTAACACTTTTCCCATTCATATCCAAACGGTCAAAACGGGCAGCTAATTCTATATCTCCCCACTCTTTTCCACAAAGAGGTTGAGTAAAGGCACCTTTACTTGCAACATAAGATTGCTGACCACCAAATAATAAACAAGCAACCTCAGCATAATATCCATTGAACTTTTCTGTAGCCAAGTTACCCATTCTGTGAGTCTGGTTCAGGATATATTCACTTTGGAAACGAACACCGTGAGAAAAAGCTGCAAGTTCAGTGCCTAGCAACCAGTCATGGTTTACAGAAGTAATATCTTTAGTATCCATAAACTTAATCTTGTCAATACCAGAAAGAGAAGCTGTGCTATATCTAACAGTATTTACCTTTCCTGAACCCACATCTGTTTTTGGAGTACGATAAGAAGCAGCAACTCCTAAATGGAATCCCTTATCTTTAGTCTTAGAAAGAGGCATCCAGATAGTACGGAATGTATAAGATACACCTTCGTCCTGTCCAGCTTTAAGGTTCGCATCAACATAATCTTTTTCAGTGCTGCCATTTATCTTCTGGAAGTGAACGCCAGCTTGTCCAAGGAATTGTCCTTTTTGATAAGCGCCCTGCAAACCAATATGATATTCAGGTGAAAAGGCTGAAACTACATTAGGATGTTCAATGAAAAGGAAATCTCCTGAGGAAGTCATTGTAAGCATAGAAAAACCTTCCTGGAAGTTACCCAAACGGAAATTCAATCCATTCAGGAAATCGTACTTAATAAAACAATCCTTCAAAGTAAAAGCTCCTCCGGCAAGATCCATTTCCACTTTACCGGAAAGATTTTTTCCGAAAGAAGCATTTGTGTTAAGTCTTACACGACGAAAGCCTACCCCGTTAGCCAGTGGCTGATAATCTCCTCCATAGTAAGCAGCACCATCCATCTGGATACGTCCACCGAAAGATACTTTTAAATCACTTTGAGATAAATTGAACAAAGGAGTTACATTCTTGTTCTCTGAAGCTGAACCCGGTTCTCCTGCAAACGCAAAAACTGATACCGATAATAAACCCAAAAGAGGGAGCAATGTTAGTTTTTTCATAACTAAATAATTGTAATATAATGTTTATTGCTGCCTTGGGAAGAAAATAAAGAAGCGGAAAAGGTTCTCCTCTTCCGCTTGAATTTTATGCAAATAAAGAAGAACTAAGCAACAGGAGTAAACACAAAATAATTAGTGCAACAACTACAATCTGAAATACTCTTTTAGCCTGAAGCTCTTCCTTTTTAGCGTTTATAGCCTTCTTATTCTTTCCCATGGCATTTAAATTATTAGGTTTAACATGTTCCCTTGCGTGTTTCCTCCAAAATTAAAAATAAAATATCATATTGCAAGCAATCTTTATTTAAAAAATAATTTCTATCAGAAAACAAATATTTACAAGAGTACATCGCCATTTCTTAATAACAGATTATTCTTCCGATTCACTGGCAAATTCCATCAGATATGCTTTGATAAAGCCATCTATTTTGCCATCCATCACTCCTCCTACATCCGAAGTCTGGAAGTTTGTGCGGTGATCCTTCACCCGGCGGTCATCAAATACATAACTACGAATCTGTGATCCCCATTCTATCTTCTTCTTTCCGGCTTCAACTTTAGCCTGTAAAGCCATCTTCTTCTGAAGAGCAATGTCATACAACTGTGAACGAAGCAATCTCATTGCATTCTCACGGTTATCCAGCTGAGAACGACTTTCCGTATTTTCAATCAGGATTTCACGTGTTTCACCTGTATCCGGATCTTTGTAGTTATAGCGGATACGAACACCCGTTTCAACCTTATTTACGTTCTGTCCACCGGCACCACCCGAACGGAATGTGTCCCAGGTATAATCAGCCGGATTAATTTCTATTTCGATGGAATCATCAACTAAAGGCGTAACAAAGACCGAAGCAAATGAAGTCATTCGTTTTCCCTGGGCATTGAAAGGCGATACACGCACCAGTCGGTGAACACCATTTTCTCCCTTCAGATATCCATAAGCATAATCACCTTCCACCTGCATGGTAACCGTTTTTATTCCGGCTTCATCCCCATCAAGAATGTTATTGATAGTCAGTTTATAGTTATTTGCTTCTGCCCACCGCATATACATACGCATCAGCATAGAAGCCCAGTCCTGACTTTCCGTACCACCAGCACCCGAGTTAATCTTTAAAACGCATCCCAGCTGATCAGCTTCTTCACGAAGCATATTTTTAAGCTCGAGATTTTCAAGCATTTCCACAGCTTTGGCATAATTTTCATCAACTTCAGCTTCAGTAACCAGTTCGTCTTTGTAAAAGTCAAAAGCCAGTTCCAACTCGTCAGCCAGAGTTTTCATTTCATTGTATCCCTCAATCCATCCCTGGATTCCTTTTACTTTCTTCATTTGAGCCTCGGCTGCTTTTGCATCATCCCAGAATCCGGGAGCCTGAGTTCTCAATTGCTCTTCTTCGACCTGAATTAGTTTATTGTCGATGTCAAAGGTACCTCCTCAGCGCATCAGTGCGCTCTTTCACGTCTTTAAGTTGTTCGATTGTTATCATCTCTGATTTATTATTATTTTTTTGAGGCTGCAAAGATAAGGATTATTTTATTAGCTATAAAAGAGATAAACCAAAATAGTTCATTATAACAATGATATACAATAAAAAAGACAGCAACAAACTAAATTTGCTGCTGTCCAAAAAAATCAATTTTTAATTACTAAATTATTAGATGATTAGATTATGTAAGATTTCTTATTTATAAATAGGACCATAATTAGCACAAGCACGATAATCAGCCCCCTCTTTATCCATACCAAAAGCATTCCATGCAGCAGGACGGAATAATTCATCCTCATTTACATTATGCATACATACAGGAATACGAAGAATTGAAGCTAAAGTAATTAAATCCTTACCAATGTGGCCATAACTAATGGCACCATGATTTGCTCCCCAGTTATTCATTACAGAATATACATCCTTGAACGCTGGTTTATCACACAATCTAGGAACAAACCATGTAGTAGGCCATGTTTTATCAGTACGGAGATTAAGCGCTTCGTGAATATCGGAATCAATTTCTACAGTCCATCCTTCAGCAATCTGGAGCACAGGTCCCAAACCTTTTACCAAGTTAAGACGCATCATGGTTACAGGCATACCTCCTTTAGATAAGAAGTTTGAAGAATAGCCACCTCCACGGAAATAATCACGGTTGGCAGGATACCATGTAGTAGCAGCCAAACAATCTTCTACTTCTTTTTCAGTTATTTCCCAAGCCGGTTTCATGGCAGGTTGTCCATCTTTTGTTTGCTGTCCGGTACCATCCAAAGTAGTTGCACCAGAATTTATCAAATGGATTATACCATTAGCAGCCAATCCGGTCAGTTTCTTTCCAGTCACTCTTTCTACAGCTTCCGGACTCCAGAAAGTACGTACATCAGAGAATATCTGAGCAGTCTGAGTAAGCAAATGTCCAAATAGCATGGCAACACCATTGCATGCATCATTTTCTGTTGCAAGAACAAAGGCTTCACGTATGCCGTTCCAATCGAAAGAAGTATTAAGCAAAGCTTCAGAGAAATCACCATTCGGCATAAAATCTGTCCACTGACGCTGTCCTTGGAAACCACCAGCAATAGTATTATGTCCCAACGCTTCTTCTTTGAAACCCAACTCTCTTAGTTTAGGATTACCTTGCATCAAATCACGTATGATGATAGTCATTTTCACAACAAATTCCCAGTCAGCATCCTTAGCTTCACGTGTTTTTATCTTAGCAGGAACATTAAAATCAGTACCTTCATTCGGTTTACAGTATTTTTCTGTCCATTTCATCGCTTTTGCAAACTCCTCTTTATCATAGATGCCTTCATTTACCCGACGGATAATTTCACTCATATCTACCGATTCGTTACGCATACCTAAATATTCCTGAAAGAAATTAGCATCAACGATAGATCCGGCAATACCCATGGAAACACTACCTACAGAAAGATAAGATTTTCCTCTCATGGTAGCTACTGCCTGAGCAGCACGTGCAAAGCGAAGAAGTTTTTCAGCTACATCCTCCGGAATAGTATTATCATCCAGATCCTGAACATCACGGCCATAAATACCAAAGGCAGGAAGTCCTTTTTGTGCATGAGCAGCAAGAACAGCAGCCAGATAAACAGCTCCCGGACGTTCTGTTCCATTAAATCCCCAAACAGCCTTTGGATAATGAGGATTCATATCCATTGTTTCGGCTCCGTAGCACCAGCAAGAAGTTACGGTAATAGTTGCTCCTACCCCTTCACGTTCAAATTTCTGGGCACAAGCAGCAGTTTCAGCAACACGACCAATAGTACTGTCAGCAATTACACATTCTACCGGAGAACCGTCGCCATTCTTTAAATTAGAAGAAATCAAATTAGCCACAGCTTTTGCCAGGTTCATAGTCTTTTCTTCAAGACTTTCTCGTACGCCATCCTGACGTGCATCGATAGTAGGACGAATCCCGATTTTTGGATAGTTTTTCATAATCACATTAGTATAAAGCGTTAAATATCATATCAATTAAATCTTAAATTCCATGCTGAACAGTGCTGATAAATACACATAAAAAAAGAGCTTATAAAGAGCTACGAAGAATTACTTCCGTAGGCAGATACTCATATATTTTAGTATTATTCAGAACAAAGTCGGCAACTTTAGCCCCCATCTTTTCCCAATTTATAGTCAAAGCAGTAATTCCGTTATCAATAACCTCATAAGAAGGGATATCGTTGTAAGCCAAAACACCAATATCACTGCCACATTTAAGGTTAAGTGCCCTACTCTGCTTTATAATATCAACAACATCCTGAAGTTTAATCACCAGATAAGCCACCCCATGCTGAAGTTTGCATTCATCAAGAGAATCGGCAATTTCACACAAAAAACCATTATCATCACAGAACTTTCTGAAATAGTCCTTGCTACTTTGAGGATGCATTAAATCTTTTGAAAATACCAGTACCAGTTTCTTATATTTACAAAGAATAGGAAGTACCGATTTCAGGCTATTATATAACCCATCATCAAAATCCTGACAAACATAAGAATAGGAAGACTTGTCAAACTTACCAAAATCGAGAAGAAGCAACTTATTAGGATCAATCTTGCACAAAACATCCGAGAATTTCTCATTACTGAAGTTCATCACAATGTATTTATTGTAACGTCCGGCAGATTCTCTGATCAAGGTCTTAAACAAACGTTCATTGTACTGATGGAAAAGCAAATCAACCTTATAACCGGCAGGTAAGCGTTTGATGAAACTATTGTAAAGCACATCTTTGAAAGGCGAATACTGATCCAGCAATAAAAGAACATTAACGATTTTATTCGTTACATAGTAGCCTTTACCGGGAGTAGAATCAATAGCTCCACGTTCCTGTAAATCTTTAAAGGCTTTAAAGACTGTATCTCTAGATACTTTATATTCAGCACTAAGTTGGTTAATAGAAGGAAGCGGGTCGCCTTTTTTATAGGTGCCCATCGAGATAGACTTACTTATCAAGTCGGCCAGTTGCTTAACCTTAGTTGTATGTTGTCCAAAATCCTTTTTCATTCTATATTAGCTAGTTACAGTCTATTATCCATACTGAACTATGCTGCGGTACAAAGAAATAGATTATAGATAATATAAGCAAGATTAAGACACATGTTTCAAAACACAATTAAACAAAAAAAGGGATGCAATTCATGCATCCCTTATCAGTATATTGATTAGACTTTACGCCCCATACATCTTGTCAATAACTTCTTTATAGTTATTTTCAATTATATTCCTTTTCATTTTCAAAGTATTTGTCAGCTCTCCTTTTTCCATGCTGAACGGCTCAGGTAGTAATGTAAAATACTTCACTTGTTCATAATGGGCAAACTGTTGTTGAAGCGTATCAATACGAGACTTGAACAGTTCAATAATCTTAGAATTCTGCAATAACTCCTGCAATGAAGAATATTCAATTCCTTTTTCTTTAGCATAAGCTATCACATGTTCATAGTTGGGAACAATAAGAGCCGACACAAATTTACGCTGATTGGCAATGATAGCCACCTGTTCGATAAAACGATCCACAACCAGTTTGGTTTCCAATGCCTGAGGAGCAATATACTTACCGTTAGATGTCTTAAACAAGTCTTTGATACGCTCTGTCAAATATAGCTCACCATCTTTAATATATCCGGCATCACCAGTGCGAAACCAGCCATCTTCAGTAAAGGCAGTTTTATTAGCTTCGGCTTTCTTATAATACCCTTTAGATATAGATTTACCACGAAGAAGGATCTCGTTATTTTCTCCAATCTTAACCTCCAGGTCGGGCATTATCTTTCCCACAGAACCAATTGTGTAATCAGTCATAGTTAAACAAGATACTGTTGCAGTAGATTCAGTCAATCCATAACCTACCACAATATTTACACCTACCGAATGAAGAAATTCATTTATTTCATTAGATATGGCAGCACCTGCAGTTGGGAAGAAATTGCCATTCTCAATTCCAATAGTCTTTCTCAGAACAGAGTAAATAGTTTTATCATAAAACTTATATTTCAGCTGATTCATTAATGGAGGAGTTTTTCCTACTCGTAAATAATCAACATTATGCACCTTACCAACCTTAATAGCATCCAACATCAAAGATTTTTTCAATCCTGTAGCCTGATTGATAACTTCTTGTACACCATCATACACTTTTTCCCAGAAACGAGGAACATTACACATCAACGTTGGACGGATTTCCTTAATCGTCATCTGTATATCATTCGGACGCAAGTTTATGCAAGTCAAAACTCCCTTATGAATACAATAATACGCCCATGTTTTTTCAAAGATATGAGTAAGAGGTAAGAAGTTCATAGAAACATCCTGATCGGTCATAGTAACCAAGCGAATATCATGAGTTCTCATCTGCTCTTTATAGCAGGAATGATGAATCATCACACCCTTAGGTTCACCCGTTGTTCCGGATGTATAAAGAATATTTGCTAAATCATCGAAACTAGCTTTCGAAGAACGTTCTTCAACAACAGCAGCATGCTGTTTGGCTTCTCCCATTTTCAGAAATTCATCAAAGTAAATGGAAGTGGTATCCTGTTTATCTTTCACAACCACACGGTCGAAAATAATAAGACGTTCCAAAGAAGCGCATAAAGGAAGAACGGTGAATGCTGCGTCATATTGAAATTGTTCACCAACAAACAAGAAACGAATTCCAGCATCATTCACAATATACTGTGCCTGTGATGGAGAGCTGGTTGCATATAACGGAATAGTAACAGCACGATTGGCAAAAGCTGCAAAATCTGTATATAAACATTCCGGTTTATTCTGAGAGAACACACCGATATTTTCCTGTTCGGCTATCCCCATCTCAACCATTGCATTAGCTGCAACTTGAACCGTTTCAGAGAACTGATTCCATGTAACAGGAATCCATTGTCCCTTATCATAATCCCGGTATTTCAGGGCCACACGGTCGCCATATTTTTCGGCCTGGCGATGAACCAAAACAGATAAATGATGATAAGTCATACTATGTTTTTTTGTAATTTCAGGGGACAAAGGTATAGTTTAATTTGCAACTATCGCCATATTTGTGAAGTAATTTGCTCTAACTTATTTATATAGAAGTATGGATATTGTCTGCAAATCTTTCATTTTATAAAATTTATATAGGGATTTTTAGTTAATTGCATTTGTTTCAAGGCTTGATATCTTCTAGGCCTCTTTTTAAACCAATATGAATTAATAATTGTTCAATTGCTAAATCATTAAGTTCAATTTCTTTAAGTATTGAAATTAATAAATCAATATTTTTATCTTTTACTGCATTTTCAAATTTGTCCATTAATTCACTTATATAAAGTCGCTCATTTACAGTCATTCCAATATCTAAGATTATTTTTGTAGATATTGCATAACATGACATAAAAAGTAGCCAATACCAAATTAATTATCATTTGCTTTACGAATGATTAAAGAACAGCAAAAACATAGATGCTGCCAACATGAGTATTAGTAAAATTATTGATAACCATTTGTTTCTAATAGTCCATTCTTTATATATTAAACATATAATTCCAAACAGAATAATTCCAATTATTGGAGACAAATCAATTCCCTTTGCAAAAATGGTCAAGAAGTATTGCTCTCCACCGGCATGTTGAGAATCAATAACACTTGCTACTATGCACAAAACAATCAAATAAAGAATGAATGATAAAAACATTACTAGCAAAGGATTCCATTTTTTCATATATTATTTTTTTGCATTCTGCTTATTGTCCATCATTAGCAATTTAATTTGGTGCATAATAAACCAAAAACAAATCACAATCGTAAATAAATGTGGAATAAATTCATATGCATAATAACTCCATTCGCTTTGTTTATTCAAAGAGCTCTTAACCATTGTACCAAAAACAAGATTTTCTAATTGAAAACCAGTTGAACATAGGCCTAGCAAAATTAGTATAAATCTATATGTTGCTTTAATCATATTAAATAGTTACTTAAATTTCATCTAAAACCAAGAACATTATAAAGGTGCTAGAAGGATGTCTTTTTCTTATTTGTTCGCACTTGGCAAATTTAATTATTTGTCTCATCTTTTTGCTATTTTATTATAAAAAGATATTACTTAATAGCGCTTTTATCCTGATTAAGTTAAATAAATTATCATTCCATATATAGGTACCTGGTATCATATCAGGTGGCAGTTATGGCAGGAAAAAAGACCTTTTTGGCTTCTGAGAAATAGAAACTTGAAAATTATGCAATTTTGAACTGTATCCCAACTTTTTTGTATAACTTTTTGGGTACAGTTCATGAGGTGAAATGGATGGATATTTTCGGCTTTAGGGTCAACAGTTGGCAATATAGGCAATGCTGGATAATATCCTCTTGCTCCATAGGTTTCTACAACCTACGGCGAACTGAGACTCTACGGATTTAATACATTTACATTCAAAACTCCTGATGAAATCAATGCTAAATTCATTTCAATGTATTCAACCTTAATCGTTGGGATAGATTCAATTAATTCCAAGCAGTAATTCTTTTTGTTACTTTTCAATAAATTAGTCCCCAAAAATATATAATCTCCAACAACACCTTTAAACTGTTCATGTGGATTAAGTAATACAGAATCTTTCTCCATTAAGGATACTGGTATTAAATTGATGGTATACGTATTATTTTTCACTTTGAAGTGCAAATACATTTTAGATTTTCTTGGCAGAAGCTTAATTGTTTTGTTGGACTCATTTGAAATACAATACCGCAAATGAATATATGGTCCATCATTGTCTCCCTCTTTGATGATGTTAGATCTATTATTTACAAATATATTAGATACATCAATCTTCTCTATTGTTAAAGTCGTCTGTGAGTATAAATTTACTGAACTCAACAATACTACAAAAATAAAAGTCAAAAAACACCTCATTTGAAATTAAAATTTAATTAGTTGGATTTCATTCATAAAATTCAGCTTGATTATCATATAATAGCTTTATTTTCTGTTCAACAAGACTATCATATCTTAATCCGATAAAGTTATCAATATAATAACAAGACATTCCATCATCATCTCCTTCATCTCCAATTCCTCTAATTAATACTTGATCATCAGTAATATCAATTAAAAATCCAATTATATAATCATCTTCATTCAGAAAAAAGGTGCATATCTTATCACTTCCTTGCAATGTTTTTAAATCAGAAAAAAGAAATTGGCCTTCCTTCCATATCGTTACACGGTTGTTAGGATCAAACATAGATTTTACCAGATATAAATTCCAAGCGTTTTTGGTATCTGTCATTATATTCAATATGAAGTACGTCAGTAATACAAGACTACTGTTCATAAAAATTACATTAATGCTAGCTTAAAAATAGAAATGAGCAGCTCCTTAAGCTTGCACATTTCACTATCAGTTAGTAATCATATTACCTTTGGCTTGCGGACGGATTACAAATCCATTCAAGCAGCGGATCGACTACATCACTATAAGCCATTTAGAATTTATTGACAAAGAGGAAAGACTATCTTATAAAAACTATTCTTCTGATCTTTGATACATATTTGATAATAATTTTGAGTATTGTGCTTCACATTATAGTAATTGACATTTATCAAACATAAAATAAATCTAACAGGATTATTGATATATTCATATATTTCTATATGCTTTTCATTTGATGCCACTTTTTTTATTTTACAATTGCCATCATCTTGATAATTGTATCTTTTATAATCTCTTGGATTCATGTCATAATACAAATCGAATCCCAACAAAAAGACATCTGGTCTTTTAAAAAAATCATTGTTGATTTTAGCTTTTTCTAATAACTGTCTTGAAAAAACAAATCGACCGCCATAATAACTAGTAATAATTGGATTTTCAATTGAAATTGTGTCAACAACATAAAAGTTTTTATAGTTATTTTCACCCTTATAATTCGAATCAAATATATTTTTTGAGCATGAAGATAATAGAAAAAAAATCAATATTAGTATAATGTTTGGAGTTTTCATCTTTAATTCACCTTTCCTTTTTTTAATTCATCATTTGTATAATTTGTATTATTATTAACTGTACCTTTACCTGCATTAACTTTATTGCCATTTGAATCATATTCATAATTTACTTTACCTCCTAATGGATACGAAATCATATCATTAACATTTCGTTTATTTACATTACTTGATCGGTTTGGGTCTGTCGATGATGGTGTCATTAATCCTTTGGTATCATGGTCTAATCCTAAAGAATGTCCCATTTCATGTGCCCCTGTATTAGCATTTTGCTGAGAATATTTTACTTGAATATAATTACCATTAATAGTAGCACCATTAGTATTTGCATCCAGTTTAGAATCGGGTACTACAATGTAAACGTTTCCTTGACCGGAATTATCAGCACTTAAAGTTGTATTTAGTGATCCCATCTCACCTAAATTTGGATCAATTTTAACTTCAACAACTTTAACTTCAAAATTAACTTTATAGGTAGTAACATCATCTCCTTTTCCTACTGTATAAGTATAGTTGCCACTTTGTTGATTTAATGTTTTTGCAGATTGATTAGCAGATTTCAAAGATGAAGATGTTGCATAATAAGTAGCATTAACAGTTACTGTCTTCGCTTTATCATCAAAAGTAAGTCCATAATCCATACCTGTGGGATCTACAAATCTTATAGGGTTGTTTGCACAATAGGCGTAGGGAGAAATCGAATAATAATTCTCTACATGAGGGTCTATCACACCCCATCGACCAATAGCAGCATCATAATGCCGTGCACCATAATCATACAAATCCAATCCATGCATGCGATCAAGTTCCTTACCATTGTATTTGTACCTGTTATCAGAATTATCAATTCCTTCACCGAAAGTCATTCCAAAGGGATAGTAATGATTGGTTTGTTCAATAGTCCCATTTTGATTGAATACTACACGGTTATTCCCTTGATGATCCAGAATAGAGTAATGGTAAGTTGGTGTTGCAGCACTCATCGTTATATAACCATCATCCACCAGTATTCTGCTGAAAACTCCGTTTTCATAGATCACATTACCGCTACTCCAGTCGTTTAGACACTTATAAAGGAAAGAAATAAGATACATCTTTTTAGTGCCTAAACAATCAAAATTATTTATTATTTTAAAATAATAAATGATTCTATGGGCTCATCCAGTCTATATGTTTTCCCGTAAATCTTAAGCATATCTTCTCTAAAAAAGATTGTCATTTTAATGTTATCCTTGTAATATATATCCAATTTATATCTAGGTATAAATACAGCAGGTTCCCACTTTGCTTTATTTATTTTCTTAACAATCTTAGTGATAGAGTCTATATTTACAATATTGACATCTTTATGCTCCTCAAATCTATCTGTAAGTACTAGTTTCACAATGTTTTTATTATCAATTATCTTATTTGATTGACAAGCAAACAAACATACAGTCATAATTATAAATACACACTTTTTCATATATAAAATTTTAAGGTTCTTTAAAGAAAACAACTAATCTTTTTAAAATATTCCCTGAAATAGCATCTTTAAAATTTGTATTAGTTTTATTTCCTGGATTTCTTATAATCGAGGCATTAGGAAGATTCACTGAAGCATTATATAATTGATTTGGAGTTGTAATTTTTATACTTCCGAATTGTTCTTCAGTATTCCCTAAATGTATTCTGCCTGGAACAGCGTATTCAATGCCTGCTTTAGCATAATCAGAGCAATTATTATTTAACCCATTATACTCAGAATTTGCAATTTCATGTGATGATAATGACAAATTGACCAACTCATCTGTAGATGCATCTGTTTTCAATTTAACAATGCCATCAGGAGAACGTAATTCATTACCTGTATCTGTACTTCTGAGTTTATTTAATGTTGTAACTTTCTTATTATATAACGCACCCACATTTTGATCAACATCCATTTTCCCTACATTATTGGCAGGCCACAAATCAGAATAAGTAACAGTACCATCTTTTACTTGTCTAGTCACAGGATCTCCATTTTTATCAACAACAATATTACCATTTCTATCCTTTACTTTTTCTGTTCTATAATTGTCTACAGCAATTCCGGCATGTCCAACACGACCGTCATAAGAAGCCCAGATAAACAAATAAACATCTGTTCAATCCGGATCTACAAATCTTATTGGATTATTAGCACAATACGCATACGGCGAAACAGAATAATACTTTTCCGCCAAAGGATCGATTACTCCCCATCTACCAATAGCAGCATCATAATGCCGAGCACCATAATCATACAAATCCAATCCATGCATCCGATCAAGTTCCTTACCATTGTATTTGTACCTATTATCAGAATTCTCAGTTCCTTCACCGAAAGTCATTCCGAAGGGATAATAGTGATTGGTTTGCTCAATCGTTCCGCTCTGATTGAATACCACACGGTTATTCCCCAAATGATCCTGAATATAATAATGATAAGTGGGTATTGTACCACTCATTGTTATATACCCGCCATCAACAAGTATTCTGCTGAGAGTTCCGTTTTCATAGATCACTTTGCCGCAATAATCCGTTTGGGTAATTTCTTTTATAGAATCATTCGAAACAGGACGAATTGTTCCCATAGAGACAAACATATCCGGCACTGCAGTTATCTGCTTTACTCTTCGTTTCACTCCTGCAGCATCATAAAGATATTCTGTGGTATGGCCTTGAGTAAATTGTAACGCACTTGGCAAATTTAATATATTGTATTGAATTTTTGCTATTTTCTTGTTAAGATCTTCTGTTAAGTTCCCGTTTGAATCATATTTATATTCAGTCTTAGTGCTAATGCTATCCACAAAATTAAATGCGCCTGTATACAGTGGCCCTGGGTTTACGGCATCTGCAATGCTTGTAAGCTGATTGCCATTGTAATTCAGTGTCAGGGTATCTATTATTCCAAAGGTTGACGGTTTTGCAGACAAGCCATATCTTGTCAGGCTCTTTATATTACTCATATTATCATACGTATAGGTAGTTGAATAATTCTTGTCTGTATTAGCATCATTATTCTGATAATCGGCTGCGGTAATACGACTCAGCTCATCGTAATGAAAATTGTATCCTCTTTGAGTATCATTCTGTACTTTCCAGTTCATTGCACTGATATTGCCATTATAACATGGGATACTACCATTGGATGATTTATTGTAATACAAGGTTTCATTAAAACGATTATTTTTAGTAGTAATTGTGTCTAACCAACTCCGTATATTGTTAACGTAATTTGTAGTTTCAATTCCCCATACTGACTTTTTGATTTAAGTCGCCCCATATCATCATAGGTATTTTCTGCTAATATAACCGGAGCTGAACCATTGAGAGAGTGAGTGGTTTTTGTCAGGCGCTCTGCATTATCATAAAAGTTCTCATACACTTCAGTAATGGTTGCTTTGCCTTGTGCACTCTGCACATGCTGATGCTTCTTTATTTTCCCTGTAAATGTATAAAGGAAATAGTCTTTATCATATCCACCGGTTAAATGATTGGTAGCTTTGGTTTGAATTACACGCCCCATGTAATCATAATACATTACATTATACAGATAGCCCGAGCCATCAAGCAAAGCTGTGGCTTTACCTGTGAGTAATCCTTTGTGTCCTCCGGTGTATCGTTCACCATAGCCGGTATTAGTATCCATACTAAAATTAGAATCACTCATTAACGGACCACCATATCTCGACATAAATCCATAACCATCGTAATAATCTACAGTTAATACTGTTGGAGACAACAATGAGATATTTACATTATATCCTTTATAGTCATTACTTATAGTATCAGCTTTTACAACTATATCTTTCAATGGATCTGCAGTATATACTAATGAGTTCTTACAAATACCGGTCAATACAGTACGCCCGAATACATCAGGAATATTAAAACTCCACTCCTTAGGCATTTTTTTACGTTGTTCTCCATCCTGACTAAAAATCAGACGATCTGCTTTATCATAAATCATATAAATAGGATCTGCACCGGGCAATTTCTTATAAATACATCGATTTCTGGAATCGTACTGATAAATGTATGCAAACTTCTGCAGAATACCTTCTGTTTCAGCATAGGTATTGTCTGTCAAACTGTCGGCAGCGGAAGGAGGAAGTACAAAACGTTTGTTCCCAAAATCATCATAAACATAGTATGTATCATGGTTATGATCACCATTTAGCTTACGGGGCAGTACTACCTGTCCGGTCTTGTCCTTGAATTCAAAAACCCTATGCCCGTCTTCATCCTCCGTGCGGCTGACATAGAGCTGACAATCATCATAGGCTTTTGATTTAACAAGTTTGTTGTCTTCAGCAACATAGTAATAGGCACACCGAAGGGAATCCGAGTTTTTATTTGTACAAAATGCACTTTTTACAGACCGTCCGTTTCGCCAGCCATCTCCGGGACCATATTTTTCAAGCACTCTGTTTAGAGGAGATTTCTCATAAACGGGAAATGAATAAGGAGAATTATCATTATAAGTACCCTTCGAAGCATCTTTTATTGCTCCCGGATCAACATAGCTGCCATTGCCCGGATATGGGGTGGGAAGCCAAAGATTAGTTTCTCTTCCGAAATCGTCATATTCCTGCAAAGTAATCAGATCCGCATTGGCAAATTAATAAATACTTTTTAAATTATTTATTTCTTCATTTTTCCATCCATATCTTTCATTCTATCTCTAATCCAAACAGATAAGCTAGAACCTAACCATAATCCTAGTAAAACAAAAAAAAGCGACAATAAGAAAATATTTAGTTCAATATTTAACAAGTGTAAAATTAATAACACTAAGAAATATGTCCAAAATATGCTATATATAATTATGTTTGAATAGCGAAATAGTCTATACAAAAGTTTTCTTTTCATTTTCTCACATGATTAATTATTTCTAAAACAATTATCAAAGCCAAAAGGATCGCAGATAAAGTTCCTGTTTTAAGGCATAACGGGACATATTTATCAAAGAAAAAAGAAGATAATAATTTAATAAAGCCTAATATGTACACTATTTTTAATAACTTTTTCATAAATTTATAACACTACTGTGGTTTATATTTTTTTTCTATAAGCATATTAACAAACTCACTATTACGAGAAGTCTCTGACTTTGTTTTTTTATCATCAACTTTCTCCTTATTATTATTACTTTCAACATCTGGTTTTGTGGTTTCAGAATGCTCTTTAACAAGTTCAGAGCCTAATCCTACGGCTATCAATATAGCCCCTGGACCTTTGGGGTTCCTTTTGACACCCGGATCTCCATTTGGCATATTCCCACTCACATTATCCTTTACACTTTTAGTGAATTCGGCTTGATTATTATCTAACCCATTCTTATTATCTCTATCTCGTTTTTGTTGCTCTTTCCATCCTTCCCGCTGACCATTATTTTTGTTATATGCTACATAAACAGTTGCAATTGCAAATGTTTTTAAGTTATCTAATGACTGTTTTACATAATTAACAGCTCCTGTTAATAACAGACCTATAGACTGACCAACAGATTGCATATTACTCGGGGGAATAACAGGTGCAGGAGCAGGGGGAGCAAGAGGAATGAATACCTGCTTTCCATCCGGATCTATAAATCGAATAGGGTTGTTCGCACAATACACATATGGTGATATCCAATAGTACTTCTCCGCCAACGGATCAATCACACCCCACCTGCCAATGGCAGCATCATAAAGATACTCTGAAGTATGCCCTTCGGCAAATTGTAACGCACTTGGCAAATTTAATATATTGTATTGAATTTTTGCTATTTTCTTGTGAGAATCTCTTGTTAAATTACCATTGGCATCGTAAGTATATTCAGGAGTGCCAACACTTGCTTTTACAAAGTTAAATGCACCAGAGTATGACGGTTCATTTGTTGATTCATCTTTTACGCTATTTCCTATAAAATTAGTATGACAAACGTCAAAGGCTGCAAAATTTTCACTTTCTCACAATTAAAGTAAAAGTGATTATTGATATGATGAAATTAAGTATTCCAATCATTGCAAAATAGCTATTAAGTAATTATCCAGATGAAAAAAACATTATCAATGATTGCAAGACCCAATATGGGATAGTGTATTTTACAAAGCCATCCATTTTACATCTAATATTATTTCGTTTTTCTGATATATTTACCATTAGGATTATTTTTAATTATAGCTTTAAATGCATTACTTGGTAGATAAGGGTTTCTTTTAGTTTTTATTTCATATATTTCACCATGTTGCCTATCAGTTACTATTTATGCCAAGTTCACAAATATTATCTCGAAAGAGACATAATTAGTAGTCGTACATAATAAGTATAAGTTGTAAATTAATTTACTTTTCTTTGATTATACAACTCATTTTATTAATTCAACTTTCCATTTTTCATTTTTATTCTCTCTGTAAGCATAATAGCCAGGCAACATATGCAAGATTTCGTTGATAGAATTATCCAATTGAATCATTTCTTCCAATGAAACAACTCTATAGTCTTCATCATTACACTTTTCTTTACCTGAAAACTGCCACATATTATCATCTAAATAATGATATACAAATAAAATATCGCTTTTGTAAAATAATACAAATTTAGTTGTAATCACAGCCGTATTTGACATTTTCCTACTTATTTTCATAGTTATCTATTCCCTTTTTTAAGATTTCTTCTTTTAAAATTACCCTCAAATTAGAATTACTATTTTATGTTAGCACCAGGATGTATTCTAGTAATATTAAACATTCTGTATCTATTAAAACCTGCTGGAGTAGCTGTTGTGTTATGTGCCGTAACAATAAAACTCACAATATCTTTCACGATTAATTGAAAGATATGCTGGTTTATATTTGAGGTCATCCAGGTATTGGACTACCAATAATCACACTTTCTAATCCATCATTTATCATGTAATGGTTTGAGTCAGGCCAAAAAAGATTTTACCCACATAAAAAGCTTTAAACTTTAAAACTCCGTTGCTATATTTACATTATTTAGGTGCTTTTATTTTATAGATGTAATGTTCAGTGCCTACTTCTTCAATCCTTCCGGATATTATTTTCAATTTTGGATCAACATATTGAATTTGCAAAGTAGGTAAGATCTGTAACATTTCTTCTGTATAGTCGTAATATTTATTCACACTATCAAATTTCAGTAAGTTTGTTCCCAGCAAAATTCTACACGAGAATTTTACTGGATATTTTTCATTTGGTTTAATGCAAATCTCTTTCTTATCATAAAATGGTATTAAAGCCATACTGACAATTGATGTGTCTATGTAAGATTTTCCTTTGAATTTGAACAAAATATCAAACTCAGATTCAGAGCTATCTAACGTAAGAACTGAATTGGTATTATTCTCTATTTCTAATTCAAAATAAACACTGGGACCTTCCTCTTGTTTTTCTTCCCAAGCACATTTTTCTATTTTCGTTATCACTCGAGAAACATTGATTTTTTTAATATTAATGTTTTGTCCGAATAATGTGGAGCCAAATAACAAGAAGAACAGCACAGAAAAAAATAATCTGAACATAACGTTTATTTTTAGATTTGTTTGTTTTTCATTTTTCTCTATTCAAAGACACGACGTGATTATTAATTATTTTTTTTCATTACACAATAAAGAAAAAACCAAGTTATTAAAAACATTCCCCCTGAACCTGAAGGATTCCTACTTCATCTAATATTCCGAAATAAATTAGGCCAAAACTTAAGAAAGAAACAGGGAGTGTTAATTCTAATACAAACCAGCACCAAGCCCCATTAAAAGAAGAGCCTGGATATATTGCTAGAAGAGCTAAAATAGATAATCCAACATAAATAATCGAAATAATTAACGACTTCTTAAAAGCACCTATGTTTTTCATTTTATTGTTTTATTATGCAAATATTGGAATGTTTTGGGAAGAGCTAATACATCTAAACCAATTCCTAATAAGCATCCTTGAATTCTTGTAACAGGATTAGATTTCCCAAGCCTACAGTCATTTCGTGCATAACAAAGCGCACATCGCCAAATCTGATACTTCACCGACTAACTAAAACACCCCAGCAAAGCCAATAGCATTAATACACCTACAATGATTGCGACAATACAGGCAAGATAACCTCCAAAATGCATAATATAAGAGACTGCGAAACGATGATTTACAAAGCGCTTTTCATCTTTATATGTAGATCGAGTAGACCATACTCCAAATATAATACTAGCTATGGCTATTAAATAATATTTCATATCATATCATCATTTTTAGCATTCTGCTTATTGTCCATCATTAGCAATTTAATTTGGTAAAAAGTAAACCAAAAACAAGATTTTCTAATTGAAAACCAGTTAAACATAGGCCTGACAAAATTAGTATAAATCTATATACTGCTTTAATCATATTAAATAGTTACTTACATTTCATCTCAAATCGAGAGTATTATATAGGTGCTCAGAAGGATCTCCTTTTCTTATTTGTTCGCACTTGGCAAATTTAATTATTTGTCTCATATTTTTGCTATTTTATTATAAAAATCTATTACTTAATAGCGCTTTTAACCTGATTAAGTTGAATAAATTATTATTCCATATATAGAAACTTGGTATCACATTAGGTGGCAGAGGTGGCAGTAAAAAAGACCTTTTTGGCTTTCCAGAAATAAAATTTTGAAAATTCTGCAATTTGCGGAATTTACAAAATTTATTTTTCAGAATCGGAAAAAGTATTATTTCTCTGCCACCTCTGCCACCTACTAAAAACTATGCCACTAGTAATCAGTTGATTGCAAAATAAAGAAGAACGATGATCAACAAAAAGTGGTGTACATGGTGTACTAAAAAAGAGCGATTTATCTACACCATGTACACAAAATAAATTGATCTGATATTCAACACTATACAAAATAGCGAAAACAAATTCAGCAGGCTATTGAGAAGATTACCGATTATCCGTAATCGGTTTAATGCACTAAAGAGGTCAACCCATCTAAGAGTTAATAAATTAGTAAGTCAACTGATTATAGGCTTAGGGACAGTAGTAGTCAACTGGAAACAGTTTAAGAGAACTCCCGGCAAATATTAATCATTTATTGACGGGAGGTTGAAACAAACATGTACATGTTCGGGTGCAATCATGTACATGATTGGGTTCAAACATGTACATGTTTGAAAAAAGGCAACCTTTTGTTTTTGCTAATATCTGGTCAATGAGATACTAATTTATACTTCAGGAATCTTAAACTGACGAAAACATTTATACAAATCATAATTATACGTATATTTGTGTTTCAAAAAGCTAAATTTAATGAATACAGAATATCTTTTATCTGAAGCGGTAGGCTTATTAAAGTCTCTTATTTCTATCCCTTCTTTCAGCAGGGAAGAAGAAGCTGTTGCCGATTATCTTCAAAACTACATAGAATCCATCGGAATTGAGACTAGAAGAAAAGGGAACAACATTATTTGTGTTGCTCCTATGTTCGATTTAAGAAAACCTACGATATTGCTTAATTCGCATATAGACACAGTTAAACCGGTTAATGGATGGCGAAAAGATCCCTTTTCACCGACTGAAGAAAACGGAAAACTATACGGTTTGGGTAGTAATGATGCAGGGGCAAGTGTGGTTACACTTTTTCAGGTTTATCAGGAATTATCTAAAACGGAACAGAGTTATAACCTTATTTTCCTGGCTTCCTGCGAAGAAGAGGTTTCCGGAAAAGAAGGGATAGAGAGTGTGCTCTCTGAACTTCCGCCTATTACTCTGGGAATTGTGGGGGAACCTACAGAAATGCACCCGGCCATCGCTGAAAAGGGACTAATGGTTCTTGATGTGGTGAGTTATGGAAAGGCCGGACATGCTGCTCGCAACGAAGGTGTAAATGCCATTTATAAGGCTCTTGATGATATCAGTTGGTTTAAGGATTTCAAATTTGATAAGGAATCGCCAATGCTTGGACCTGTTAAGATGAGTGTTACTCAGATTAATGCCGGAACTCAACACAATGTAATTCCGGACAGATGCTCGTTTGTGGTGGACATTCGCAGTAACGAACTTTACTCCAACGAGGATTTATACAATACGATCAGGAAAAACGTGAAAAGCGACGTTAAAGCCCGCTCTTTTCGCCTCAATTCATCGCGCATATCGGAGGATCATCCTATTGTGAAACGTGCCGTTAAAATGGGAAGAAATCCGTTCGGATCTCCTACTCTTTCCGATCAGGCATTAATGCCTTTCCCTAGTGTGAAGATGGGGCCGGGAAAATCATCCCGTTCACATACTGCTGATGAGTATATTCTTATCAGCGAAATTGAAGAAGCTATTGAAATATATCTTAAGTTGCTCGACGGACTTAATATTTAAAAGAGAATGAGTGCAAAAGAACAATACCGGGATCTATGCAAAGAGGAAAACAATATTCCTCTCTTCTGCCAGGATTGGTGGATGGATGCTGTGTGCCTGGATGAATGGGATGTTCTTTTAATCGAAGAAAAGGGGCAAATTGTTGGAGCATTGCCTTATCATCTAAGAAAGAAACTTGGTTTTCGCTGTATTGTTCAGCCACAGCTTACGCAATATAACGGCATCTGGATAAGAAAAAAACAGGTTATCGCCGACTATGAACGTATATCCTATGAGAAAAGGGTTTTCAATAAGCTGATAAAGCAGTTGGAGCAGCTTGGATTATCATTTTATCAGCAATGCTTTCACATGAGCATTACCAATTGGCTTCCGTTTTACTGGCATGGCTACAAAGAGACTACCCGATATACTTATGCGATTAACAGTATAGGTAATCCTGAAAAGGTTTTTAGCAGGTTTAGTCCGGCCAAACAAAGGCAGGTAAGGAAGTGTGAGGATAAACTGCATCTTTCCTTGGATATGAGACCTGATGAGTTTTACAGCCATCATAAACAATCGTTGCAAGAACGTGGCGAGGTGATTAGTTACTCATACGAGCTGTTTCAACGGATTTACAAGGCTGCCCAAAACAACAATGCCGGACAAATATTTGCCATTAAAGACGATGAGGGCGAAACTCATTCATGCCTTTTAGTGGTTTGGGACAAAGCATCTGCTTATACGCTGCTGTATTCCATATCGCCTAAACATGCATCTTCGGGGGCATCTACACTGGTAATATGGGAAGCTATTAAGTTTCTGGTCAATAAAACAAAGAGTTTCGATTTTGAAGGGGGCATGATTGAAGGAGTTGAGAACTCTTACAGACAGTTTGCAACCATGCAAAAGTCTTATTTCTTAATTGAGAAGTACTATTCAAGGGTGTTTAAGTTGCTTTTTAAAATCTATAAAAAGTAAAAAAGCTACTTTTCACTATATTCTCTCTCTAACTGCAGTAAGTACCAGGCAAATGTTGCTCCATTAAAACTTCGCAAATCTTTATCCAGTCCCTTTTCATGGAGCTCTTGCATCAATGCTTCCATCATGTATTGAAATCCCACAGAATCGAATTTCCATAAGTTTCGCTTGCCTTTAATGAAATGGATATGTCTCTTTATTGTATTTTTTAATGTATCCAGAAACGGATGAAAGGCTTTAGCCAGACAGAAATCGTCTTCAAATGCAATGCATTCTTCTGCAAAAAGCTCTTGTAATACTTCATCATACAACTTTTTACCCAACTTATAGTCAAAAGGCATTGAAGAGAAATAATCCATCAGCTCAGCATCAAACAAAGGCAGACAATAACTAAATCCAAAATACTCCCAAATCTTCGATGAATTGACTATATATTTCGACTGCCTCTCTTTCAGATCCCAGTTTTCTATTACCTGAAATGAGGTTGATTTAGAGCTTAAGTCATTCAACTGGCTGGTAAGAGATAGCATTATCTTTTTTCGCTCTACCGGAGCTGCATCTTTTCCTTGAAAGTGCGTATTGAACAAATCGGTTGCAATTTGTTTTCTATCACTATAATTGCGCATAAACGGACGAAGATGACTACCTGCAATAAAATCTCCACCATGTCCGGGAAGGAATATAGTATCAGAAGATATTTTTTTCTCCTTGGTAAGATACTGAATTGCCGGATACTCCTGATAGAAATAGCAGGAAGAGAATTGCGTGATATAGCTGCAATAACCGAGGAACTGAGAATCATAAATATACCTGTTATCGCCATACTTCATGTAGTCAATAAACAACCACTCAAAACCAAGGCGGTTTGCCACTTCCTTAGAGTGCTTAAGCTCTGCATTATCTACAGGTTTACCGTAGGTGAAGCACAAAACACGTTCATATTTCTCTTTATAGAGCAAATAAGCTATCAGTCGAGAGTCATATCCTCCGCTTAATGGAATTGCTACCGGACGACCATTTAACAGGTAAACCAAACGTTTTCCTACGTTGGATATTATCTTTTTCAAGCCTGATTTCCATACATCATACTCTCTGTTTTTATCGATTTCACCGATCAATGAATGATATATTACAGAATAAACAGACTTACTGTCCACAACAATATATTCGCCGGCCTTAATCTGGTAAATGTCTTTTAGTAAAGTAGACTTCCCGGTTGTATATCCAAGAAAAGCAAATTCATCTTTCCGTTCTTTGTCAATAACAAAAGAGGTAACTCCGGCAAGGTTATTAATATCATCGGTTATATAAACCTTTCCATCTACACAGGCATAAAAAACAGGGAATGAACGTACTCTGTCTACTGCTGCCCAAACCGTATTTTTGTATTTTATCAAAACAGCAAAACAGCCGTTTGCTTCTTTTATCTTTTTTGCAAAAAGATCTTCTGATTCTACATCCGAAAAGTAATTCAGCAATTCTTTATCCTGATAAAAAGAGCCATCAGGTGCAAAAAGGTATCCTTTTGCACAGATTCCATCGGCAGAAAACCATGCACGGTTATTATTTCGCTTCAGTGTAAAGCAAATCCTGTCGTTGCTATATGATATTTCTTCTTGCATATCCTATCTGTTATTTCTTTGTATAAAGAACTTTTTCGTAAATAGAAATCAGTCGTTCTGTCACTACATCTGGGCCTGACACAGAATTTACATGAGCAGAGATTGCTTTGTAATCAAACTTATCTCTGTTAAAAATCATCGTTTTCATCGCATCAGCTAAAGCTACTACGTCTTCCACCGGCACTCTATATCCTTCTTTAGGAGTAACAATAGCTTCGGGAACAACTTCCGTACAAACAACAGGCAATCCGGTGCTCATAGCTTCAAGAACAGCTATTGATTGTGCTTCAACTCTGCTTGCCAGGACAAAAGAATCAGCTTTCCGAAGTTCAGACAGTACACCTCTTGAATCTTTCCAGCCGGTAAAAACAATTCGGTCTCTGTGCATGCATCCGGATAATATCTTCTGAAAAGTTTTATCTTCGAAATTATCTCCAACAATAACTAACATAACATTCGGAATATTATTGCATAGACGATCAAATGCAGACAAAAGGATATCGTATCCTTTGGGCTGAGAGAAACTATTTACTGTAATAAAGGTAAAATTATCTGTCCGCTCACGAGGAAGATAATGAAAGAAATCTGTATCCAGAATATTTGAGACTACTTCAATAGGAACTTCCTTCAGCAAAAACTCTTTAATCTTATCAATTAGCTGTTGAGAGACAGGAATAATATAAGATGCATTCGAAAAGCCTTTTTCCAAAAATGGTTTATAAATAGGAATAAAGCCTTCTTTTGCCAATGTAGAACGCAAGCCAAATCTACCCCGATGCTCTGTTATCACATAAGGAATATCATATTTTTGTTTTATAAGATAGGCAGCATAACCACCCCACATACAGCTATGAGCATGTATCAAGTCTGGTTTACCGTATATTTTAACGTATTCATCGAACAAATTCATTGTTTGTTTGCTCCATGCAAGTATATTTGCTTTATCCAGTTTTGGTATTCGTCTATAGTAATAACGGAACGTTAGCAATCCTTCTTCCATTGATTCAAAAGAGTGCCATGGAAAGGTCAAAACATTCAATTTATACTTCTTCCAAGGCAAAGCAACGTTTGCTAGAATATGAACCTCCAGCCCTTTTCTCTTAAGGAACAGAGATTGATCTCTACAAAACTCTCCGCCTTCCGGAAGATACCAGGAAGGAAGTTGCAGAATTCTATATGGTTTTAAGGGATTGCTCATACTTTTTCACCAATAGCAGATACCAGGTTAATTGCGCCATTAAGACAACAGCAGAGACAAAACTAAACAAAATAATTGCCCAGACAAAGTTTTGGATATAAATACCTATAATTAAGGAAATAAGACGAGCTACAATATAAATTATCTCTATTATCAGGGCTATTCGTTGTTTGCCAAAAATAGGTGGAATAGATGATAAGGAGGCAGTAAACAAAGAAATTATTAGCCAGGGTATCATTATCTGAATATACAAAGCTGATTGTTCCCATCTTTCTCCTAAAAAGTATCTGAGAACTAACGGGGAAAGGAAAAAAGCGAGTATAAAGAGTGGAGTAACTACAAGAAGTATCTTTTTAATTGACTGAATTAGACTAGTCCAAATTGGTTCCTGCTTATTGATCCTTTCCGCCATGCTTTGGGAAATAACCTGATCAAGTGAAGAACTTAACAAGTTTATTGGTCTGAATCCTATTGTAATTCCCATCGAAAACAGCCCAATCTCTGCCATTCCAAAGTAACCGGACAAGAGCAGTATGGGCAGATTCCCAGAAACCATATTGATAAACGTGTGAGGTAATGTATATAAAGGAAATTTGCGATGCTCTGAAGCAGCTGCCAAGATCTCGTTTTTATTAAAATGAAAGAGTTGATTCCATGTTTCTTTTCGGGTGAAACAACTTAATATGGAGATGAAATGGCTCGATAAATTGGCCCATACAAGTCCCATAAGTCCGGCTTTCAGGAAACCGGAGCCCACTTTCAATCCATTATTAATAAGTCCTTGCCACAAAGTATATCTTGCTGTTAAAGCAAATCGTTTGTTATAATTAAACCAAAAGATAGATGCCTGAGCGAAGGCCACTATAAAAACAAAGAAAGGTAAATAGTAGATTACTCCTTCCAGACTTTCATAATGGAGTATACTTAAAATTTGGTGCGAGCCTAATAATAAAACAATAAGGATGAGTAATGAAAAAACGGCATTTATCAAAAAGCACAGATTAAAAGTGTTGGCTGCCATTGATTTGCTTTTCGACAAAACAATAGCCGAATCATACTTTCCGTTTGCAATAACTGATAATAGCCCTTCTATACCAAGAAACAATGCCAAAATGCCCAATTCATCGGGTGAATAAAGACGAGCAATAACCGGCAAAACTGCAAACGCAATCCCTTGTGAGATTGCGTTTGCAGAAAGCAGAGTAGCGCTGTTCTTTATAAGTTCTTTCATCTTGTATTATCTGCTAATCCATGCTTCCGGGTTCAGTTTGGATGTTTCTTTACGCAACTGGAAGTGTAAGATTGTACGATCTCCATCCGATGGATCGGAGTAAACTCTACCAATTGTTTGTCTTGTGCTAACCTTTTGTCCTTTGCTTACTGAAGCTGAGGATAGGTTACAATATACGGAGATATAACTTCCGTGACGAATGATAACATTCATCAGTCCGTTAACCTGGAATACAACCGCCACTTCTCCATTAAAGATTGAACGTGCCTGTGCTCCGGGTTGTCCTTGTATGTCAATTCCCTTATTATCTAATTTCACATTTCTCAGTCCTTCTACTGCATACTGACCGTAATGACTCACAATAAGGTGCGAACCAGTAATTGGTGAAGGCAAAGATCCTCTGTTGCGTTCAAAGTTATCCGAGAGTTGTCTGTCAGAGCTGTCCATTGAAAAAACAGGTGCGGGAGCTGTTTTTTCTCTTTCTCTTGTTTCAACCTTCTCTACTTTTTCTGTTTTTTCAGCTCTTGCAACTCTGCTGCTTTTTTCCGTTCTTTCCGATTTTCTTTCTGCAGCAGTTCTGCGTCTTGCCTCTTCTATAGCTTCAGCCTTTCTACGTGCCTCGGCAGCAGCTTCGGCTTTACGACGTGCTTCGGCTGCAGCAGCTTCTTTTCTAGCCCTCTCTTCTGCACGTTTGCGCGCTTTTTCTATTTCAATATTGATTAAACGGTCAATCTGCGCATTCAACTGATTAGCTTCTCTTCTGTGTTTAGAGATCTCTGATTGCAATCCTCTTTGTTTTTTCTGGAGATCAGAAACCATGACTTTCTTTTGCTGTTCTTGCTCTTCAAGCCTTTTCTTTTCTTGTTCACCTTGAGAAAGGAGGTTTACTTTTGCAACCTTTACCTGCTCAACCTCATTTCTTTTTGTACCTATCTGGGCTTGTCTTTTCAGTATTTCCTGTCCTTGTATTCGCTGATAAGTTGCATACTCTCTTACATACCGAAGACGACGATAGGTTTCACTTAAAGACTTAGCAGAAAATATAAACATCAGTTTCTCTTCAACAGTTTTATTCTTGTAGAGATACTGAACGGAGGAAGCATATTTCCTCTTTTTATCGAGCAAATCGAGCTCCAGATTACGTAACTGCTGAGAAAGGGATGTTACTTCCTGATCAATGGACTGTACATCGCCTGCTATTACCTGTATGTATTTTTTCCTATCCTCTATTTGTCCGGTAAGTGTATTTAAGCTCCTCAGTTGACTACCTACATCCTTTTTTGTAGTCTTTAAAAGAGATTCTTTTTTTGATATTTCTTTCTGAAGCACACTTCTCTTGCTTTCAAGCTGCTTTATTTTTTTATTTGTCTGAGCCGGAAGAGCCGTTATGAGGAGAAAGCTCATCAATAAGAATAAGAGACGCTTCATAATCCTAATAATACTTTTAATAAATCGTTGAAATCCATCTTTTTATATTTTGAAGAGACAGTTGTAGGGTATTCCCAATCTCCATTCTCTGTCAGTTTGGAAAGGTCTATTTCCGCAGAAAATGGTTTCTTTCCGCCTTCAAAAGAGATATCCATGCGAGATGGAAAACTTTTAGGTCCAAATGGCTGAAAGTCTGAATATTTCCAGTTTAGCTGATAAGGAGCCGAAATGGTAGATATTGAGCTTTCAAGCAACTGTCCTGTATTTGGAGTAGCAGAGAAACTGTATAAGAAACCTTTTGATTTTTTCTGTATTTCCATTGTCTTGTTATCAACACTGGTATTGACTGTAAACTCCGACAACAGATCATTATTTATCTCTTTCTTTCCCGGAACAAAAAGTGCGTTGGTGAAAAGAGCCTGTAAAGTATAGAAGTCCATATCTGTATTAGCCATTGTTGTAAGCTCAGAAATAGGTTCTTCAACGTATTGCTTATTAATCCGGTCGATAATCAATACTTTGGTAGGCGTAAACTCAACTCTTCCGGCTTCAATGCCAAGGAAAGGAACTATCGACATTTGAATAACTTCATTCTTCTTCATACGGATTGTTCCGTTTACAGAGATATCCTTGCCATTAGAGTTAATGGTTAATTTCATTTTCGACGAAAAATTGGTTATCGAAGGAGTGTTATTTGCTACACTTCCCAGATAATCCAGATTCTCTGTGATTGCAGTAGCGGGTTTGCTTATACTCTTTGCGGACTTACAAGCAGATAAAGCCAATACTAAACAAATAACACTGAATCCTAGTATTGTCGTTTTCTTACAACGGCACTTCAAATCACTTTTTCTCATTCTGCAATATATTTCTTTTGTTCTATTTTCTTCTTTAACACCTCTGATTTATTACCCATTTCACGGGACTTTATCCAATATTTCAAAGCATCTTCTTTCAGCCCGTTCATATAGTATACATCTCCGCAATGTTCAACAACCACTTCACTTTTATCGCCTCCTTTTTTCATGGCATCGTCCATATAGACTTTGGCTTCGGTATATTTCTTTTTAATAAAAAGTATCCATGCATAAGTATCGAGATATGTATTGTTATCGGGCTCTGCCTTTATTGTTTTATAACTCATCTCTTCGGCTTTATCAAGGTCTTTCTTTTCCACAGAAAGATAATAGGCATAGTTATTCAGTGCACCATTATTATCGGGATTATAAACCAAAGAAGAATCATAGGCGGCATAAGCTAAGTTCACTTGCTTTTTAGTATGATAAATATCTCCCATCATACTATAAAAGTCGGAAACTATTTTTTTATCGCTTTTATCATTTACGTGCTGAACACCTTTCTTAAAAGTACCCAAGGCATCGTCTATACGTTCTGCCTGATAATATGAAAGTCCCAGGTAGTAATAAAACTCCAGAGACTCGGGAGTTATTTCAATAGCCGGTTCGCAAATTTTAATAGCCTCCTGAAAATCGTTTCTTTTTATTGCATAGCTTAGCAGTTGCAAGCGTGCCGGAGTATTTTCAGGTTCTAATTCAATTATTTGTTTCAAGATTGGTTCCGACTCTTTATCCATTCCTTTGGACAGAAGATACTGAACATACAACATTGGTATCTGTGCATCTTCCTGTTCGCCTTCCATCATTCTATTGAATAGAGGAATAATCCGGGTGCTGTCTTTTCCTGTTTGCTGAGACTTTGCAATCATCTGACGCATGATGTCTGCTTTGATATCGCTTTCCACTTTCTTATTAAGCAGCACAGAATCTACTTGCTGTTCATACTTATCCAACTGGCCCGTTTGTTGATAGTAACTGGCTAAGGAAACAAGTACTTGTGTGTTTCCCGGTTCTGTTTCCAATACTTTCTGGTAAGTAGCGTATGCTTCTTTTGGTTTTCCGTTATTCAAATAAACATCGCCCAACACACACAAATATCGCATATCGTTAGGATATTCGTTGGCAAGACTTTCTATTTCATTGAATGCTTTTTTATTATCCTCCATCAACAAATACATACGGAATTTCTCCATACTAATCTGCTCTGTTTTTCCGCTTTTCTTTTCTAAAAGATCAAGAGCTTTGACTACTTTAGCATAATCCTTTGACTGGTTATATAAATCAATCAAAGCCATGATGGGTTCCTGACGATCAGGAAACTGCGTGGTCATTCTTTCGAATGCTTCGACAGCTTTTTCACTCTTCCCTTGTTGCTGATAGATTGATGCCAAAGTCTGATTATACCAGTAATTATCGGGGGCATTCTCTACAGCCTTTTCTATGCAAGCCAGTCCTTTCTCGGGCTGCTTGAGGAAGAAATAGAACTGTGATATTTCTGAAAGAGAGGATGCAGCATTTGGATCAATCGATAAACAATGCTGGAAAAGTTCAAATGACTGAGCGTATTCGCCTTTTGATTTCTGACGGGTTGCTTCAAGGAAATAGTAATCGTATTTTCTCTGTAATTCGGGAGACAATTGGGTTGCAATTGTTATTGCTGGAGATTCTTTCGTATTTTTGACTGTTTTCGTCGATGTACCACAGGAAGAGAAAAACAGCAAAGCTGACAATGCTCCAATATGCCACGGAGCTAAACCTGCGATAATCGGCTTTAGTCTGTATGTTTGAGAAAAATCAGTTAGTGCAACCATTTCTTATTTCAATATTTATCAAATTAAACTTTACTGTCGTGATTGTTGTCTCACCAAAGCATTTACTACCCTATCTACTTTTTACCGGTGTGACCAAAACCTCCGGCTCCACGTTCTGTTTCACTCAAAACTTCAACTTGTTCCCATTGCGGTTGTTCATGGCGTGCAATGATCATTTGAGCCACACGTTCACCATCTTGAATGACAAAGTCGTCGGCTGACAAGTTCACCAGGATAATACAGATTTCACCACGATAATCAGCATCGATGGTTCCCGGAGTATTGAGAACTGTAACGCCTTTTTTTATAGCCAATCCACTACGTGGACGAATCTGTGCTTCGAAACCTTCGGGCAATGCAATGTAAAGTCCAGTTGGGACAAGACATCTTGCTAAAGGTTTTAACGTGATTGGTTCATCAATATTGGCACGAATATCCATTCCTGCCGATAATTCGGTCTCGTATGCCGGAAGCTGATGCTTCGACTTATTTATAATTTGTACTTTCATAATCTGTTGTTATACATTTGATTTGCGAAAATACGTATTTCGTCTCAATTAAATGCTTTATTAAAGGCTTTTTTATACTTTTGCAGGTAAATAAACAGTATAAAGAATGAATTGGAGAGATTTGATTTCGGCTAAGCGTTTTGGGATGGAAGAGTTTCACAAACATCGGGAAGAAAACCGTTCTGAGTTTCAACGGGATTATGACCGATTGGTTTTTTCGGCTCCTTTCCGTCGCCTGCAAAACAAAACACAGGTTTTCCCTCTTCCGGGTAGCATCTTTGTTCACAACAGACTGACGCACAGCCTGGAAGTTTCGTGTGTAGGGCGCTCATTGGGTAACGATGTAGCGAAAGGACTTCTTTCTAAACACCCCGATCTTCATGATTCTTATATCTCTGAGATTGGCGCTATTGTTTCTGCAGCCTGTATGGCTCACGATCTTGGAAATCCTCCTTTCGGGCACTCTGGAGAAAAGGCCATTTCAACGTATTTCTCCGAAGGAAACGGCATAAAACTAAAGGAGAAATTAGAACCAAATGAATGGGAAGACATTATTCATTTTGAAGGAAACGCAAATGCTCTCCGACTTTTGACTCATCAATTTGAAGGAAGGCGAAAAGGTGGCTTTGCAATGACTTATTCAACTCTTGCTTCCATAGTAAAATATCCGTTTTCATCGAGCCTGGCTGGGAAAAAATCTAAATTTGGATTTTTTATTACCGAAGAAGAAGATTTTAAACAAATAGCAACAGAGCTTGGCATTATTTGCCTGAATGAGAATCCGCTAAAGTTTGCCCGACATCCGTTAGTATATCTTGTTGAAGCTGCAGACGATATCTGCTATCAAATGATGGATATTGAGGATGCACATAAATTAAAGATTCTTACTACCGAAGAGACTAAAGAACTGCTTATGGGATACTTTGGGGAAGATCGCCTGATGCTTATGAATGAGACAATGAAAATTGTTAGCGATACCAATGAGCAGATTGCATATCTACGTTCATCTGTTATTGGTTTGCTTATAAAGGAATGCACCCGTGTATTTCTTGAAAACGAAGATTTAATATTGGCCGGAACTTTCAATGGCAGTCTGATAAAACACATCTCTCAAAAGCCAAAAGAGGCTTACGAACATTGTGAAGCTGTTTCTTTTAAAAAGATCTATCGTTCGGGAGATGTACTTGATATTGAGCTTGCAGGTTTCAACGTTATCAGCACATTGATTGAATTATTTATAGCTGCGGTTACTTCACCCGAGAAAGCTTATTCTCAGTTACTAATTAACAGAATGTCGGACCAGTATAATGTAAATGCTCCTACTCTATACGGCAAAATACAAGCGGTACTGGATTACATTTCAGGCATGACTGATGTTTATGCACTCGATCTTTACCGGAAAATAAAAGGAAATAGTCTGCCTGCGGTATAATAACCACTGACAGACTATTTATATTGGCTGAAACATTTTGTATTTAAGCGTTATCCTTTTTCTCCAGAGGTGGTGTGCTCTTTAATGGAACATATTCTAATGTTACTACAGATGGATCTAAATCCAGAATCTGAGTATCGGATGTAGAACATTTCTTGATTAAGTAATAGAGCAATAAAAGTGTTTTCTTGATTGCCGATAACTGCAGATTACGTGCAATTCGTTCAACCACAACAAACCTGAAATCGCCTTCGATATTCCTTTCCCGCAAAGACGGATATCGGCTTAACAAATCAACCTGACCGGTCTCTTCCATCTCTTTACAGATAAGGTGAATAAACTTATCCATGTGAACTCCTTGCTTGAATCCAGAATAAATATCTAAACGGAACATCTTTTGAGGTACAAAAGTTTTCACGGTATATTTAAAATGATAAGGCTCATCACTACGGTGAAGATATACAAACCAGTATGTATCTGCCCTCTTAGGCTGTTTGTTAATAAGAGAATAAACGATTTTGCTCTCCATTTCATCGGGATACTTAGCACGGGTAACGTATACCAGGTGAGTAGCAAATTTAGGTATGGATTCATCTTCGGTAATTTCTTGAAGACATTCTATTGTAGGCGCAATAGGCTCGTATGTTGAACAGTGATTCTTGATACGGCGACCATTATACCATACGTACATTATAGCAAATATACAACCGGCAATAAGTATTGTTGCCCAACCTCCATGAGCGAACTTAAACATATTGGCAACAAAGAAGCTGCCTTCCAGCGAAACAAAGAAAGCAGTTAAGGGAATGCTAACAAACAACGATATTTCTTTTAGCTGGAAATAAATAAAGAGCAAGAATGTTGTCATTAACATTGTAATAGTAATGGAGAGCCCGTAAGCTGCTTCCATATTTGAAGATGAACCAAATGCTATTACTATCAGCGTACATAATATCATTAATGAATAGTTTACCTGAGGTATAAACATTTGCCCTTTTACTTCTGTTGGATATTTAATTTTGATATTTGGCCACAAATCCAGTGATATTGCTTCACTGATAATTGTAAAGGAGCCGCTTATCAACGCCTGGCTGGCAATGATTGCAGCCAATGTAGCCATTATAACACCGATGAATGAGAACCAGCCCGGCATAATAGAAAAGAACGGATTGATATCTGTTACAATTTTATCCGGATGAGTAATAATCCACGCACCTTGTCCAAGATAGTTTAGTATCAGGGTTAATTTTACATAAACCCAGGATACACGGATGTTGTGTAACCCGCAGTGACCAAGGTCGGAATAGAGAGCTTCGGCTCCGGTAGTACAAAGAAAAACAGCACCCAATATAATAAATGCATCCGGGGCTTCAATCAATACTTTTATTGCATAGATCGGATTAAATGCTTTAATAATAAGAGGATACTGGAAATAAGCTAAAAGGCCCAGAATTCCAATCATTGTAAACCATAAAAACATAATCCGGCCAAATGGTTTTCCTAAACGGGCCGTACCCAATGGTTGAATAAGGAAAAGTGCCAGAATTATAGCCAGGGTAACAGGTATTACAGGTATTGAAGGAACCAGTGCATTTAAACCTTCTACAGAAGATATTACTGTAATGGCAGGAGTAATAATTCCATCAGCCAATAGTGTGGCTGCTCCAATCATGGCAAAAACGTATGCCCAACGATATTTTTTTCGGATTAAGGCAAACAAAGAAAGAATACCTCCTTCACCTTTGTTATCTGCCCTAAGGGTTACCACCACATATTTGATGGTTGTTTGCAAAGTCAATGTCCATATAATACATGAAATTGCTCCAATAATATAATCGGGATTTGCACGCAATCCATCGGGCATACCATTTACAATAGCTTTCATTACGTACAAAGGAGATGTTCCTATATCTCCATACACAATTCCGATGGCTAAGAATATACCCATCATTCCGAAGGGTACTTTGTGTTGATGTTTCATTTTTTATTTTTTAAAAAGCGGCGCAAAAATACGTAAAAATCTCATCTAAACATACAAAGATAGTAGTTATTAATAGAGGGAAGCATCACTGCACAACAAATTTATCTAAAAATACCCATTAACGTCTCTAAATTAATAAGATAATGGCTCTAAATCTACCAATAAGCAACAACACAAAATAGTGAACCGGCAGTCAATTTGAATTCTCCGATTGATAAAATTGATCTATAAACTGGAAATAATATAAAAGTTCACCAATACTTATTAATATCTTGTACAAAAGATTGTTTTCTTTTGTACAGGGAAATAAAAAAGGAAAGGTTTCCCTCTCCTTTAATCCATTATATTTATTATAAATAACTAATCTGCTTTAAAAATAATCTTATTGGCACCAGATGTTATCAGGCACGATTGAGGATTCTCTTTAGCAAAAGAGTCAATATGGCGAACTCGTTTATCTTCAAGGATCTCATCTACAGCAATCAGAATACCGGTTTCTTCAACATCTCCAAAGCCATAATTGATAGCTGTTCCAAACATTTTCATTGTGGGAGAAAGTCCCATGTATGCATTTACCAAAGGAGGAATGTTATAGCCAAGCTTACGGACTTCTGCATTAAGAACCTTGTAATCTTCCTTAAAGGCATCTTTATCAAAAATCTGGGCAAGCTCAGACTCGTCAGCTTCCAATTCCAATGGTTTCATCGGAGTAATGAGGTTTTCTTTATCACCAAAATGTTTTCTTAAGAAATAGAGAATCATATCTCTGCCATGGCGATGAAAACTTGGATACATTGTAACTTTACCAAAGAAATATTTCACTGTTGGCATTATTACAGTTAAGGCTCCAAGACCATCCCATAGATTATCCAGAGCAAACAGTCCCTTTGCTCCTGCCCTTGTGGACTGATACTCAAGTGTTACGAAAGATCGTCCTAATTCTATTGTAGTTGGAAGATATTCTTTAATGAACTTCTCGGAAAAGTCAAACATATGAGATGTTGCCAAAATCGGATGTCCTTTCTCGTCAAAATTGACATCTGTACCAAGTATATAACGATAACCTCCAAGTATCTCTTCGGCTTCAGGGTTCCATACAATCAATTGTTTATACGGATTCTCCATCGTATCATACTCATCGATATCTACCGAAAGGCCCGAACCTCCACCGGCAGCACGGAAAGCTATCTCTCTTAAACGCCCAATTTCAAGCATTACATTTGGAGAATCCTGATGTGTAACAATATAGATATAATTGTTACTCTTATTGGTCATTCGTAAGCGTTTATCATCTGTAAGCTCTGCCTTCAAAACTTCTTTGCTGATCGGCTTTATTATATCTTCCATTTATTTTGTGTTTTTTTCTTTTTGTGTATTGAGCTTATAAACAATCTCCCTTACATAATCTGCCCATTCTGCCGGAGACTTTGATTTATCAAAAGTTTGCCAGGGAATAGGTTTTCCTATTATCAAGGTAAATGTTTTATGTCTGTTCTTAAACATCTCATCTGCCAGATAAAGCATTTCAATATTTGCTTTTACTCCAAGGTTCTTCCTTATGTTGGCCAGGTTGTAAAAGAAGTCAGAATTCCGTCCTTCAAAATACATCGGAACCACATCACGCTGCATCTGTACGCTCTTTACAATAAATGTCTTTGTCCACGGAAGATCGGTAATTACTCCATTACGTCTGCGCGAACACATTCCTGCAGGAAACATTATCATGTGGTTATCGGATGCAAAACCAGCCTCTACCATTGCCGGGAACTGCCTTGCCTGCGAACCGGTTTTGTTTACCGGAATACAAAGCGGTGCCAGATTATGAAGATTCATTAAAAGATCATTAACCAGGTACTTAATTTTACCGTTATAGTGCTTACCTAATACATAGCCAACTGCAACACCATCTAATCCACCCAAAGGATGATTGGATACAAATGTACAAAAACCTTCTTCCGGAAGATTTTCAATGCCTTTTACATCAACTTTTGCATCCAGAAAGTCCATAGATGATTCCAGAAAATCTACTCCTATCCTATCCTTCACACTTTTCATGAATTCATTCAGTTCTTCCTGATGAACAATTCTTTTCAAGTATGAAATGATAAATTGCGGGATATACTTAAATTTACCCGGTGCTTTTGAGCGGAGCACATTATCTATGTCTATGAGAAATACAGAGTCGTTAGCCATTTTTTAATAAATCAGGATGCAAAATTAAACCATCTTTTGAATAACACATAAGGATTTATTAAAAAAAAGGGCTAAAACACACTTTTTCTTGTCTAAAACTCTTTTCTTTTTAAAATTTGGAAACAGAATTGAAAATTTACGTAATCAAATAGAATGACCACATAAATAATTTATTGTACATTTGTGCTTTCAAAATAAATGAGTTATGGAACATCAATTGACGATTTACAACACATTAAATAGAAAGAAGGAACTTTTTGTCCCTTTAAAAGAACCTCATGTAGGAATGTATGTTTGTGGTCCTACCGTATATGGTGATGCACATTTAGGACATGCTCGTCCGGCTATTACATTTGATTTACTATTCCGTTACCTCAAACATCTGGGATACAAGGTGCGTTATGTTCGTAACATTACTGACGTAGGCCATCTGGAACATGATGCAGATGAAGGAGAAGATAAAATTGCAAAAAAAGCACGCTTGGAGCAATTAGAGCCAATGGAAGTTGTTCAATATTATCTGACTCGCTACCATCATGCAATGGAAGCCCTAAACGTTCTTCCTCCCAGCATTGAGCCTATGGCTTCAGGACATATCATTGAACAAATGAATTTTGTACAAAAAATACTAGATGCCGGATATGCTTATGTAAGCGAAGGTTCTGTATACTTTGATATTGAAAAATACAGCAAGGATCATAACTACGGAAAACTTTCAGGAAGAAACGTGGAAGAGCTGCTAAGCACTACCCGTGAACTTGATGGACAAAGTGAGAAAAAGAACTCTGCTGATTTTGCCTTATGGAAAAAAGCTTCACCAGAACATATCATGCACTGGCATTCTGAATGGAGTGAAGGTTTCCCAGGCTGGCACATGGAATGTTCGGCAATGGGTACTAAATATCTGGGCGAAGAATTTGATATTCACGGTGGCGGTATGGATTTACTATTCCCTCATCACGAATGCGAAATTGCTCAGTCGGTTGCTGCTCTGGGAAAAGAAACAGTTCATTACTGGATGCACAACAATATGATTACTATCAATGGTACAAAGATGGGTAAGTCTTTGGGTAATTTCATTACTTTGGAAGAGTTCTTCAAAGGATCTCACCCGATACTTACACAAGCATACAGCGCAATGACCATTCGCTTCTTTATTCTTCAGGCTCACTATAGAAGCACTGTTGACTTCAGCAATGAAGCTCTTCAGGCATCAGAGAAAGGCTTGCAACGATTGATGGAAGCAGTTGCCAACATGAAGAAAATAACTCCGGCTGCTACATCTACAGTAGATGTTAAATCACTTCGAGCTAAATGTTATGAAGCAATGAATGATGACATGAATTCCCCTATAGTCATTTCTCATTTGTTTGATGCGACTAAGATGATTAATAATACTCTGGCTGGAAACAATACTATTTCTGCGGAAGATCTGAAAGAGCTGAGTGATGTATTCCACCTCTTCATGTTTGATATTCTTGGACTTAAAGAAGAAGTTAGTGCAGCTCAAAGCAATACAGAAACCTATAATAAGGTTGTGGATATGCTTCTTGAATTGCGCATTCAGGCTAAAGCAAATAAAGATTGGACAACAGCCGACAAGATTCGGAATGAGCTCACCGCCTTAGGATTTGAAATCAAAGATACAAAAGATGGTTTTGAGTGGAAACTCAATAAATAAGATATAGAAAACATCAAAGAGTGGAAAAGCGAATTCATTTGCCTTTTCACTCTTTTTTTATCTAAAATAACATGAATGCAAAAGATTTCTTTAAAGATGATAAGTTTGCTGCTCAAGCCGGAATTACACTTCTGGAAATAAAATCAGGATACGGAAAGGCTATGATGGTTGTTACTGAACAGCATTTGAATGCCGGTAATACCACACAAGGCGGGGCAATCTTCACTTTGGCAGATTTAGCATTGGCAGCAGCGGCAAATTCTCATGGTAACCTGGCATTATCATTAACATCGTCAATCAATTTTTTCCGCACAAGCGGACCCGGAGATACACTATACGCTGAAGCTACTGAAAGATTTATCCACAAGCGAACCGGACATTACCATGTAGATATTACAAATCAAAATGGAGAACTAATTGCCGATTTTGAAGCCACAATGTACCGCAAAGACAACAAGCTACCTTTTAATTTGTAACAATTGAGGTTAATGGATGCTTATAGTTTCTTACACTCTTAAGAAAAGCCTTAGCTGATCCAAAATTCAGAAATAAATCCAAACGCACAGGGAGGTGATTAGCATCATCTGTTACATAAAAAGTAATCACTTCTTTTTCTTTCTTCTTTTTATATTCAACCAATGAAAATACCAAAGTACGATATTTTGCACCATCCTGAACCTCTGTTATCTTCTTTCCTCTGTATATGAGTGTCTGCTCTTCAATCTTTGTACCTGTAGCCATTTGAAATTTTATACGTTGCCCAACTTTATAGTCTGTTGGATCAAATGATCTCGCCTGAGCAAGAATACTCAGCATATCGTACATACAACGGCTATCTTCTGCTGATGATATTTTGGGTGTACCAAAATTCTTTACCCTATTCTGTTTGGCATAACAAACTCCATTCCGATAAGAGAAGTGAACTTCATCAACAGTATACTTTCCTCCTTCTTCAGCTCCTTTACGGAAATAATAAGGTTGTAATTGATCACCAATAATGCAAGTAAGTGTATCTCTCATCTTAAAGAAGAAATCGGCTGTTTTACTGCCAAAAGCCAGCAAATTTATACGATAGGCTGGTTTAGCACCATAATTCATTGCATTTGTAGTAAGGCTGGCTTGTCCTGCTTTTGTCCAGACAAATTTCCAGTTAAAATAAAGATCATACATTACATGCTCACCCGAACGAAAAGCATCGTTTTTGAACTCACACTGCGCATGCGCCGAAGGAGTAACACCTACAAGCATGAACATAAATAAAAACGAAATGCAGCAAGACTTAATAAGTTGACTTTCTGCTTGAATTCGTTTTACTATTTTGAGATTTTTTTTTCTTCTTATTTTCATCTGGCTTCTGTTTTTTAAGTACATCTAGCTTTTGTTTATCTAAAGACACACCACGAACATTCCATTCTTGTTCAACTTCCCAAAGAGCTTTCAGTTCTAGCTCCTGATTATAATAAAAGACCTCTTCCGGTGAAATTCCCTTTTCATAATTTCCAGTATCCCATACTCCATTACCATTGGTATCATTTACTAATCGTACATAATACTTTCCGGGGTTAAGGTAATAAAAATCAGCTCTGCCATTTACAACTTTTATTTTTCGTATTGCTTTATCCTGCCCATCAAGCAACTCTGCATAAGCTGTAGAATCTGCACCGGTGACATTCATATACAAAGAAGCATATTCATCGAGAGAACGAACTTTGAACGTTGATTCTATTTTATTAGAGAAGAGCCCATATATACCATGAAATGCGGTAGAATCGACCTTGAGCTCGTATTCCTTTTCTGGCTTCCAGTCGGCCATTAGTTCATAAGCTAAGGGATGGAGCGTATCCTGCCTGAACACAAAAGGAACATCAGTCCATAAGGAATCGACTTTCTGTTTAAGGTGGATGGCAGTACTATCATAACGGGCTATCGGTTCTTCAAACTCAAGCCTGATATTATTATATACGTCAAAACTGGAAGATACGGAATTCTTTACCTGTAAAAATTTTGTTGGTTCCGGTTCATTCTTTTTGCTTTTTTTAGGTTCTACAGCTCCCTTAACTTTCTTCACAGCCAAATTAAGAGTATCAGTTTTAGGGACAAGCTTCCCTAACGAATCTGTATAAAGATAATTCAGGCTCATACTCAAAGTATCTTTTTTATAGTTCAAAGAATCCTTTATCCAATAATTAATAGTATCGTTCTTAAGAGATTTCTGTATAAAGAAAGCATCCTTCTCATTGAAGTTTAATCCTTTAATTACAGGTAACGAGCTAGCCGCAGTTGCAAAATAGAGCGTAAATTTATGAGGAGTTAAACGCTCGCTTTTTATTAAATACTGTGTTTTGAAATCTTCTTTAAAAGAACGGAGAATAATATTATCCGGAAGATAGTGAGTATACTGCTTTGTCAGAATTGTATCTATCGTTATTGTGTCTTGCCATACCGTATCTTGTCTGCTACGAGTTTCAAAATGCGGGGTCACTGTAGAAGGATAAACCGCAAGAGCCTCACTTTTTTGATCAAAAGCAAAATTCTGATTAGCGTCCTGTAATCCAAAAATACGATATGTACCCGCAGCAATTCCTTTAATTACAAAACGTCCACGGCTATCAGTCCGCGAAACTCTTTCAAAAGGCAGTTTTGTAAAGGCAGAATCAGCCAGATTGGAATGAAGTCCTACCAATATTCCTTTTACAGGTTCCAGATTTGAAGCATCAAGCACATAACCCGAAACTTCCATCGTATCTATCGCTGTTCCCGTTGAAAAAGTATATGTAAAATTACCTAATGGATTACTCTCGTTGTTATCGACAATAGCATCTGAGAAATCAACTGTATAAGTTCTGTTTGCTTTCAGAGAATCCAGCAAGCTGACCACTACCTTCTTCCCGCTCTGCTTTATCTCGGGAGCCATCACCTGTGGTGGAGAAACTATAACCTTTTCGGAAGCATTCTCAATTTTAATAAACTCATCGAACTCGAGAACAAGTTTTGTTTTGTTGTTATTCAAAGCTCCTATAGCCGGAGTACTTCCAACAAACTTTGGAGGAGTTTCATCAATTGGACCACCAGTAGGATTACCTATATTTGCACATGAATACATAGCCAGCGTTAATACGCCAGCACCAAAAGCACTCAGAAAAGCATGCTTTACTCTATGATTTTTAAAATTTATCATGTTGCAAAAATAAATGATATCTACAACTTAACAGCATACTTTGGCATAAAATATACAAAATTGCAGAGCGTTTGTTCCTCTGCTACTGCCAAAAATACTATTCAAAACATAACTTCCCGAAAAACTCAGGACGATGAAAATCCGGCTTTTCAGTTTTTATCTGATTCCAGGAAATATAATGAGGCGTTTTTAACTCATCGCCGCACTTATAAAAATTACCTTTTATAGTTGTTCCATCAAGAGACTTAATGGAATGTTTAAAGAACACAGTATATGGTACTATCAATGAAAGTTCCCACGAGCAGTTACCTACACGCTCTTCAAAGGCATCTCTTCCCAAACTCGCCCATCGTTGAATTCCTGATAACACATCTGAAGTGGCACGTTCACGATCATGTCTGTCATTTCCAACACCTAAAAGAACTGTCCCTATACAGTTGGATTCAAGATTGTAATAAAGGCTATCATTTGCCAGGCTCACGAAGAATTCAACACAAGAGTCTGTCCATACAGAGCCATTGTCTTCGCCATATTTAGCTCTGACAGAATCTTCTTCCACCTGATAATTAACAAGTATGGAATTATCTGTATGTGCAATACGGAATTTCACTTTCGGTTTATATGGATAACTATCCCAGTTTACACAGTCAACTGTATTAAACTCTATTTTTTCCTGATCCATAACAGCTGACAGAGAAGCTACAGAAAGGTCCTCTGTAGTTATTTTCTTTATGTTAAGTTGTTGCATTATTAATAATTATAATTAGTTGCACAAAAATACAATATAAATAACGGAAAGCAATAGTTGCTATCGTAAAGTTAAAGCATTACTATGGATGCTGTACTATAAATTCTTTGTTTTCTGCCTGAACTTCTATTACTGTTTTTCTTAATTCGTTGGCCAGCACACTAAAGTTGTACCATCCGGTAAAGCAGTCAGTAACAAACCATTTGCCATTAACCAAATCAAAACAAACACGGAGGTCGAGTTCAGACTCTTCATATCCGGCCTCAAATTCTACATGAGTTGGGTTTTTCACAGTAAATTTAGATACATAAACACCTTCTCCTTCAACCATATTACGCTCTTCAACAAATGTTTCTTCATCTAATAAAGGCCATTCTTTTTTAGTGAATGGAAAACTTTTCTCACCTTCACCATCTCCCAAAGATAGAACGATATCGGTTTTTAGCGGAAATTTTATCCGAGAATACTGAAAAGCGGCACTATTAGTAAACTTTTTCAGAAACAAATTAAAATCTTCCGCAGCCGGAGCTGCCTTAACAGAGAGTATGTTTGCAAATAAAGACAAAAACAAAAAACAAATGATTAAACTGTTCTTTTTCATCTTTTATGTGTTTATGTTACATATGTTATTTCTACAAAGATAAACGAAGAATTGAAATGTCAAACTTGAAAGATAATAATTATTTCCGCTGTTTCAAATATTCAAATCCAATGCGGCAATATAGACATTTTTTCTTATCACAATACTCTTTTTTAAGTTCCAGCAATGCCTGAGAATCAGACGCATTATTTACATTTAAACCTACCCCACTCCACATTCTGGTAACATGATTATCTTCTGATTTCAATTCTTCAAGAAAGTTTCCAGCTCTCTGGCAAAGAGCTTCATCAGCTTTGTGTTTTCCATAAGCATACAGAAATGGAACCACAGTATTTATTACTAACAAATTAAAAGAAGAATTACTCAGGTTTTTGCTTCTTCGGGGAGAACTGTTATAAAATTGATAATGCTCTTCCCAATAATCGGAAGGAGATGTATGTAATACATCCTTAATTGTTTTCATCGACTCTGCTCCCATCAATTTAGAGAACACCCCCCATCCATTTGAATAAAGAGATGCAAGCTGAGCTATTCTGACATGCGGAAAATTCCCTGGCCTTAAGCGAAGAAAACGCCAAAGCGAAGCATCCATAACAGGCAGCTGAAAAAGATGTTTCAAATATGCAAACTCTTTCTGCAATCTCAAATAATATGGATCGTCCAACGATTCTTCCAGCAGCCCTGCCTGGCCAAAGAAAATTGCTTCGATTTTAAATAAGCTATCCCGGTGTTTGTCTACAGCCCGAAGAGGTATCAAACCGGCCCACTTTTCAAAGGCGTCACCATTCAGACCAAAACCAAAATTACGCGCCAAAGTAATGAAGAAAGCATCTTCCCAATTAGAATTACAATGTTTTAATCGGGCATTGATAGCTTCAGCTTTATGTTCAAGTCTCTCACTTTGCAAAACCGATAACCAGGAATGAATAGCAAACCTGGATATTTTAGGAATTACATCATAGCAAGGAGGAAGCATATCTGTGCGATGCAAAGATTCATAGTTTTGTTCGATTTCACTGGGACAGCTAAGCTGAATCTGAGGAATAAGTTCACCATTGGTACGGGCTATATCACAGTCAATATCACCCGACACATGAAGAATTACCGAATCATAGACCTTATCTTTATCATGCCCATGTCGGAACCAATCGGAAGCTTTTGAATGAATTTCTACATTCCCTACCCACATATTTTCGCCAATTTTTACTTTTGCATTAAAAAAATCAGGTCCGGAATCTGAGTTTGGCAGACCGGGATCAATCACCTCAACCCCCATTCCTTTAGTAGTTTGAAGTTGTTTTAAAGGAAAGATTTTGTGTTTCCAGATATAATGTAATAATTGTTCCATTGTTAATGAGCTGTAAATATCTCGCAAATGTAATAACTTACCTCTAAATTAATTATATTTGCATCATTATTATTCCTTATTATCGTAAAAATATAAACAAAAAATAGGAAATTATATGAAAATAGCATTGATAGGTTATGGAAAGATGGGTAAAGAAATTGAAAAAATTGCCCTTAGTCGTGGACACCAAATCGTTAGTATTATTGATCTCAACAATCAGGATGATTTTACTTCAGAAGCATTCAAATCGGCAGATGTCGCTATAGAGTTTACAGCTCCGACAGTTGCTTACAACAACTATATTAAAGCTTTTAACGCTGGAGTAAAAGTAGTTTCAGGAAGTACCGGATGGATGGACGAACACGGAGACGAAATAAAAGATCTATGCAAAAATGGTGGTAAGACTCTTTTCTGGGCCTCAAACTTTAGCCTTGGAGTGGTTATATTCTCTGCAGTAAATAAATATCTTGCAAAGATAATGAATCAGTTCCCTACTTACGACGTTACAATGAGCGAAACTCACCACATACATAAACTGGATGCACCAAGTGGTACTGCTATAACCCTTGCCGAAGAAATTCTTGAGAACCTGGATCGCAAAGAGAGTTGGGTAAAAGAAGAGGCAAAAGCTGCCAGCGAACTTCCTATTCATTCGATTAGAGAAGGAGAAGTTCCAGGCATTCATACTATTCGTTACGAATCAGAAGCTGATAGTATTTCCATTACTCACGATGCAAAAAACAGAAAAGGTTTTGCCCTTGGTGCTGTTTTAGCAGCTGAGTTCACTTGCGGCAAACAAGGATTATTGGGCATGAGCGATTTATTTAAATTTTAAAACACAAATTATGAGAAAAGCAACAAGCAAACAATGGCGTAACTTTGGAATCGTCACTGTGTTATATCTATTATTTCTTGTTTGGGTAAGTAGCTGGTGGGGACTTATTGTTGTTCCATTTATCTTCGATGCATATATCTCAAAATTAGTTCCATGGAATTTCTGGAGAACATCAAAGAACCAAACCGTACGCAGTGTGATGAGTTGGGTAGATGCAATTGTATTTGCTTTGGTAGCAGTGTATTTCGTAAACATATACTTCTTTCAGAATTACCAGATACCGTCTTCTTCATTAGAGAAATCTTTGTTGGTTGGCGATTTCCTTTTTGTTAGTAAGATGAGTTATGGTCCTCGTGTGCCTAACACTCCGCTATCTATGCCATTGGCTCAACATACATTGCCTGTATTCAACTGCAAATCTTATATAGAATTCCCACAATGGGGTTATAAACGTGCACCTGGTTTCGGAAAGGTTCAACACAACGACATTGTTGTCTTTAATTTCCCTGCCGGAGATACTGTTGCTATTAACTATCAACAATCAGATTTCTATACTATTTGCTACGATGCAGCTAAAAGAACTTGTCCTAACGTAAATATGGATAGTTTAACCCGCGAACAACAAAGAGCGGCTTACGACATTTATTATGCTGAAGGACGAAAACTGGTAATGGCAAACCCTACTGAGTTTGGAAAGATTGTGGTACGTCCTGTTGACCGTCGTGAGAATTACGTAAAACGCTGTGTAGGATTACCCGGAGATACTTTGAAAATAGTTAATGGACAAGTATACATCAATAGCGTACCTTCCAAGAATCCGGAGAACCTTCAATTCAACTACTTCGTTCAGACAACAGGTTCTTATATTCCTGAAGAAGTGTTCCGTGATTTAAATATCAGCATAGATGATCAGGCTTTATTGCCTAACGAATGGAATGATGAACTAAAAGGTCAGGGCTTTACTAAAACAGATGGTCAAGGCAAACTAGCTCCGGTTTATCATCTTCCTTTAACCAAGAAAGCTTATCAGGCTCTTCTTTCAAACAAGAAGTTAATTGCAAAGATAATGAAGGAACCTGAAGATTACACCGGACAACTTTATCCGATGAATCTTTATACAAAGTGGGATAGAGATAACTACGGTCCTATCTGGATTCCAAAGAAAGGCGCAACAGTTAAGCTTACTGCTGATAATCTTCCTATCTATGAACGCCCAATCCGCGCTTACGAAGGCAATAAGCTTGAAGTAAAAGGTGGAAAGATCTATATCAACGGTAAACAGACCAATAGCTATACATTCAAGATGGACTATTACTGGATGATGGGTGATAACCGTCACAATTCTGCCGATTCAAGATACTGGGGATTTGTTCCTGAAGATCACGTTGTAGGTAAGCCAATTCTTGTATGGTTATCTTTGGATAAAGACAGAGGTTGGTTTAGCGGAAAAATCCGTTGGAATCGTCTATTTAAGTTCGTAGACAACATTAAATAATGAGACCAAGAGCAAAGGACTTCTTTTTCTGGATAAAAGCATTAGTAATTGCAGTTGCAGGGGTATTACTCCTGCAATTCTTTGCTTTTAGCTCCTGTTACATTCCTTCATCGGGAATGGAGAATTCTTTGTATCGTGGTGATCAGATTATTATTAATAAATGGGCATACGGACTGCGCATGCCTTTCATGTCGGCTTTTGGCTATAAAAGAATTAATGAGCGTCCGGTTCACAAGAACGACATCGTTATTTTCAACAATCCTCAGGCCACATCTACCACCCTTCCTGCTGATAAGCGAAAAGTGTTTATAAGCCGATGCATGGGGCTTCCGGGAGATACTTTAATGATTAGCAATCAATACTCCATTATTTGCCCAAGAGCAGAAGTTAATCCCGACCATAAGCAGCTCTATGTATATCCTAAAGAGAAGGAAAGCTCCATAGAGAAAAACATAAAGAAACTAGGTATTGAAGATAACAGACTGCTAGGCTACAACAAGAATGGATATGTTCGCAGTTTCAGCCGTTACGAAATTTATCTGTTAAACCAGGAAATTCCGGATTTAAAGATTAAGTCTATTCTTCCCGACACATGTAAGCAGACCCGTTCCTTAATTGTTCCGGGAAAAGGACGGAGCATTCGTGTAACTCCATGGAACATTTATTTCTTAAAGAATGCTATCAATGAACACGAAGGCAAGAAAGCATTCATTATCAAAGATTCTCTACTATACGTTAACGGAGAAAAAGTATCCTCTTTTGTGTTTACGAAAGACTATTACTGGATGGTATCCAATAACTCCATAAATATCAATGATTCGCGCATTTTCGGATTCGTTCCGAAAGACTATATTATCGGAAAAGCATCTTTTGTGTGGTTTTCGAAAGACAGCCAGGCCGGACTTTTTGGCGGTTACCGATGGAAGCGATTCTTTCAATCTGTAAAATAATGAAACAAACTATTTATCTCAGCTCGGCATATCTGGCTCCTGTGGAATATTATGCACGGCTATATAGCTGTGAAAAGGCTTTTATTGAGCAACATGACAACTATATTAAGCAGACTTACCGCAACCGATGCACTATTGCTTCTGCCGATGGTCCGCTAACGCTCTCAATCCCTACCGAAAAGCCGGAAACGCTTAAGTGCCCGATGAAAGATATTCGCATATCCGATCATGGAAACTGGCGTCATTTGCATTGGACTGCCATTGAATCTGCCTACAGCAACTCTCCATTCTTTGAGTATTACCGAGACGATTTTGCACCTTTTTACGAACAGAAACATGAGTTTTTATTCGATTTCAACGAAGCTCTCTGCAAGCTTGTCTGCGAATTAATTGATGTTCATCCCATCATGGAGCGTACAACTGAATACAAACAGTCATTCCTGCCAAATGAGATAGATTTCAGAGACCTGATACACCCCAAAAAAGCTCCTCAAGAAGGTTTTACTGCAAATCCATATTATCAGGTATTCGACACACGACACGGCTTCCTGCCCAACCTGAGCATTATTGATCTTCTTTTCAATATGGGGCCTGAGAGTTTGCTTGTATTACGTGATGCAAATAAATAAGAGAATATTGCCTGCAAAAGTTAATCCGGATCATCTAGAATCCGGATTTTTTTGTTTTTGTATACATTTATTTTAGAGGTGGTGACAAACTTTAAAGAAAACTTCTTTTATATGTCTCGTGCTAAAATTTAGCACCGCGGATACCAAGGCGTTTCAGAAGGTGCCCCCTTGTTACCCCCCAAATTTATTCTAGCAATAAATCTGTTTTTGGAGAGAAGAAATGATCAAGCAAAACCATAGCGATAATCTATTGATTATCTGACTATAAAACAAAATATTTCGGAATTCAGACATTAACGGCAACAACTACAGAACGTAAGTATAAGTACAAAAAAATTATTTGCCTATAAATAAAATCCATTCACCAATAAAACAGATTCATTGGCCAATGGATTTATTTTATTGGTGAATTAATCGGCAAGTAAACCTTATCGGTAAATCAGGGTTGAAAGCATTTCTTCTGCAAACATCTCATTAGCTACCTCCAATAATCCTTCGGCAGTTAAAGACTCAATGCGGAGGAACAAGGCTTCCGGTGAATCAAATTTATTGTAATGCAGAAAAGATTTAGCCATATCGAGCGCATTATTCTCGTTATTGTCAGAAGCTACCCCTATTTGACCAATTAATTGCTTCTTTGCCGCATTCAATTGCAAAGCAGTCATTTTCACATCACGAAGATGTTTCAACTCCTTATAAGTGAGATTCAGACAAGCATCCACATCTTCAGGATCGGTTCCAAAATAGATACAGAAAACTCCGGTATCAGTATAAGAAGTGAGATTGGATTCTACGCTATACACCAAAGCCTTCCTCTCACGAAGAGAAACATTTAGTTTACTATTCATTCCCGGACCACCAAGAATATTATTTAGAAAATACAGTGCAGTACGTTTCTCGCTATAAGCATCATACCCCCTGCCACCAATCATTACATGCGCCTGATTTGTATCTTTAGGAACAACCAGATGTTCCGGTATATAAGCTGGTGGAGAATTCCGAATAGTCTTATATTCAGAAAACGACACATCGTGCATTGATTTTTCTACCAGCCGAACCACTTTTTTAAAATCGAGATTTCCCAATACAAAAAAGACCATGTTCGTGGGGTGATAATAACGTGATGTGAAATTTAATACATCAGCAGTAGTAAAATTCCGTAGTTGCTCCGGTTTTCCAAGAATATTTCTGCCCAAAGGATGGTTCTTGAAAATCAGATCCTCGAAATCGTCAAAGATAAGCTCTGAAGGAGTATCGTCATACAACTTAATCTCATCAATAACAACCTCGACCTCCTTATCAATTTCGCGCTGAGGAAAAGTGGAATGAAACACAATGTCAGTCAACAACTCAACAGCACGAGGGAAATGTTCCGTTAAAAAGGCCGAATAAATAACCGTTTCCTCTTTATTCGTATAAGCATTCAAGTCGCCCCCTACGTTCTCCATCCGGTTAATAATATGCCATGCCTTGCGCTTTTCAGTGCCTTTAAAACTAAGGTGCTCCACAAAGTGAGCCATTCCCTGCTCGTTTTCTTGTTCATCGCGGGTACCTGCATCTACAGCATATCCACAATAAGCAACCTTTGATAATGACGGGGCATGAATAATACGTAATCCGTTAGGTAAAGTATGTTGATTATAATGCATTTTCTTCTTGTTTCATATTTTAATAACGATGCAAAAATACAATAAAACTTATTGTGGTTTATAGAAAAATATAGATATTTGTAGATTAAAATGAGATAAGCCCTTATATGAATAAAATTGGTATCTTCTGTTCTGCCTCACAAACAATTGATGATATATATTTCCAAAAAACTGAGGAATTGGGAAAATGGATGGGAGAACAAGGTAAAACGCTAGTTTATGGTGGTGCAAACATGGGATTAATGGAATGTGTGGCACAAACTGTTAAGCAAAGCGGAGGAAACATAATTGGCGTAATACCTTCAAAACTGGAAGAAAGCAAAAGAGTGAGTGCTCTCCCCGACAGATTTCTTCATACCAAAAATCTAAGCGATCGAAAAGATGTAATACTTGCCGAATCGGATGTTATGATTGCCTTACCGGGAGGAATAGGAACATTGGATGAAGTTTTTCATGTAATGGCCTCTGCAACCATTGGATATCATTCAAAAAAGATAATCTTTTATAACATAAATGGTTTTTATGATGAATTATTGACTGTCTTGAAGATGTTTGAAGAGAAACAATTTACCCGAGGTGAATTATCTCTTTACTATGACGTGGCCAATACATTTAAAGAATTAACCAACCTACTAAACAAATAACAAAAAAGTCATGATTGAATCAATCAAAGATCTATTAAACAAAGAAGCCGAAGCCGTAAGAAATATTCCAATTACAGATGCTTACGAAAAAGCTGTAAAACTAATAGTAGAACAAATACATATTAAAGGGGGAAAGCTGGTAACTACCGGAATGGGTAAAGCCGGACAGATTGCAATGAACATTTCTACAACCTTCTGTTCTACCGGAATTCCTTCTGTGTTTCTTCACCCTAGTGAAGCACAACACGGTGATTTGGGCATTTTTCAAAAGAATGACTTATTATTGCTAATATCTAATTCTGGCAAAACAAGAGAAATTGTTGAGCTTACACAGCTTTCCAGAGTTCTTAATCCTAATTTAAAGTTTATCGTTATAACAGGTAACCCGGACAGTCCGTTAGCACAAGAGTCGGACATTTGTCTTTGTACAGGAAATCCCAAAGAAGTTTGTGCATTAGGAATGACTCCAACAACTTCTACTACTATGATGACAGTTATTGGTGATATTCTGGTTGTAGAAACAATGAAACAAACAGGCTTTACTATTGAAGAGTACTCTAAACGCCATCACGGTGGATATCTAGGCGAGAAATCAAGAGAAATATGCGAAAAGTAATTGGTATTGGCGAGACGATTCTCGACATCATTTTTCAGAACGAACAACCTTCGGCAGCAGTTCCGGGAGGTTCTGTATTTAATGGCATTATATCACTAGGCAGGATGAATGTCGATGTCTGTTTTATCAGTGAAATAGGGAATGATAAGGTAGGAAACATTATCAAAAGATTCATGGAAGAAAATAATGTGAAAACCGATCACATTAACATCTTTCCCGATGGCAAATCTCCTGTTTCACTAGCCTTTCTTAACGAAAATAATGATGCAGAGTATCTTTTCTACAAGGATTATCCCAAGCAGCGACTGGATATTGCCTTCCCTACTATTAACGAAGATGATATTCTTATATTCGGTTCCTTTTACGCACTCAATCCGGTTCTTAGAGATAAGATGACAGAGCTGCTGGATTACGCAAAAGAACGTAAAGCAATTATCTATTATGATCCAAACTTCAGGAGTACACATAAATACGAAGCTATGAAACTAGCTCCTGCTATTATTGAAAATCTGGAATATGCAGATATTGTAAGAGGATCCGACGAAGATTTTATCAATATGTATAATCTGAATGATATTGATAAAATCTATAAAAATAAAATACAATTCTATTGTCCTATTTTCCTTTGTACAGAAGGAAATAAATCAATAAGTTTACGATCAAAACAAGTATCGAAAGAGTACACAGTAGAACCTATTGATGCCGTAAGCACAATTGGAGCCGGAGATAACTTTAATGCAGGAATTATTTATGGTATTTTGAAGTATGGCATTAGCTATCATGAGCTTAGTAACTTAAGCGAGACTATGTGGGACAAGATTATACAGTGCGGAAAAGACTTCTCTGCAGAAGTATGCAAAAGTTTCAGCAATTCCATTTCAAAGGATTTTGCAGAAAAATATCAATAAGCCATATTTTGAAAACATGAGCTTATTCTAAAACAATAAAGTTCTAATACAAATAAAAGGGTTTTTATGATATTTTTATAGATGTTTAAGTGATTTATATTGCCGAAAAGCATTCTTTTACAGCAATATAACTATTTATTCAGACTTTATGCGTATCTTTGTACCCGAATTGAAATAAGAGAAAGAAATTAATGAAGACATTTGAAGAGTTAGGCGTTTCCCCGGAGATACTTAAAGCAATTGAAGAAATGGGATATGAGAATCCCATGCCAGTACAAGAAGAAGTAATACCGTATTTACTGGGAGAAGGCAATGATGTAGTAGCTCTCGCACAAACAGGAACAGGTAAAACAGCAGCATTTGGGCTGCCTATTATACAAGGTATTAATGTAAATAACAGAGTGCCACAGGCACTTATCCTCTGCCCCACACGTGAGCTTTGCCTGCAAATAGCAGGAGATCTTAACGATTACTCAAAATACGTTGATGGGCTAAAAGTTCTTCCGGTATACGGAGGATCATCCATTGAAAGTCAAATTAGAAGTTTAAAGAATGGCGTACATATTATTGTTGCCACTCCTGGTCGTCTACTAGACTTGATGGAAAGAAAAACCGTAAAACTAGCTACGGTTAAAAACGTCATTATGGACGAAGCTGATGAAATGCTTAATATGGGCTTTACAGACAGCATCAATGCTATTCTGGCTGAAGTGCCAAAAGATCGTAATACATTGCTGTTCTCAGCAACTATGTCACCCGAAATTGCACGTATTTCTAAGAACTACCTGAATAATGCTAAGGAAATTACCATCGGCACAAAAAATGAAGGTTCAAAGAACGTAAAACATATCTATTTTACGGTTCAGGCTAAAGATAAATATCATGCGCTGAAACGTATTGCCGACTATTATCCTCAGATTTACGGTATTGTATTTTGCCGTACACGTAAAGAAACACAGGAAATTGCCGATAAACTGATTCAGGACGGATATAGTGCAGATTCTTTGCACGGAGAACTTTCTCAGCAACAACGTGACGTTGTTATGCAGAAATTCCGTGTACGTAACATTCAAATCCTTGTAGCTACAGATGTTGCTGCACGTGGACTTGACGTTGACGACCTGACACACGTTATCAATTATGGTTTACCTGACGAAAGTGAATCTTATACTCACCGAAGCGGTCGTACTGGACGTGCTGGAAAAACCGGTATTTCAATCTCTATCATCAACTTGCGCGAAAAGGGAAAGATGAGAGATATTGAAAGAAAGATTGGCAAGAAATTCATTATCGGAGAAATGCCTACCGGAAAGCAGATCTGTGAAAAGCAGCTGATTAAGGTTATCGATGAAATTGAAAAGGTAAAGGTTAACGAAGAAGAAATTGCTGACTTTATGCCTGAAATCTATCGTAAACTGGAATGGTTGGATAAAGAAGATATTATTAAGCGAATGGTTTCTCTTGAATTTAATCGCTTCCTTGAATATTATCGTGATGCAGAAGATCTTCAGTGTCCTACTGCTGAAACTAGCAGAGGAGAACGTGCTACAAGAGGACGTAGCACCGAAAGAGGAACTCATCAACCGGAACCTGGATTTACACGTATTTTCATCAATGCAGGAAAAGCAGATAATTTCTATCCGAATCAATTAATTGAGCTAATCAATAAAAGCACGAAAAAACGTGTTCAGATAGGTAAGATAGATTTGTTGAAAAGCTTTTCATTCTTCGAAATAGAAGATGCTCAAGTGAAAACTGTTATGGATTCACTAAACAAAGCATCACTGAATGGCCGCTCAATCTCTGTTGAAATAGCAGGTGAAGACACTCGCGGAGCTGGAACCGGAAGAGAGAGTCGTGGAGGAAACAGAGAAAGCCGCGGAGGAAGCGGAAGAAGGTATTCTGATAGACCAGCATCAGCTGCACCAAGAAGAAGCCGCGAAGACCGCGGATACGCAGCAAAAAGAGGACCTAAAAGAAGAGATGACAATCAACAATCCTTCAGAGACGAAAAACCAGACTTCAACAATGAAGAAGGATGGGCAAGAAGGAAATCCAGAAAATAAATATTTAAGGCAGCTATAAGCTGCCTTTTTTTATGCCCCAAGGTATTCATTTATTCAATTGGGTTAAACCAATTTAGTCCGAATATAAAAAGTCCTCAATAGCCTCATATCTCAAAAGAAATATACGATAAAACAGCATAAAATAGTTATTGAGCAAGTTTGAGCTCCTTAATAAGATGAGGTGCCTTGCCGTATTTTTCAATTATAAACAGCACATATCGGATATCTACTCCAATACATCGTTGCAAGGAACTCTCATACTCAAGATTACTGCTCATCCCTTCCCAGTTACCATCAAAAGCTAGACCTATAAGCTCTCCTTTGCCGTTAAACATTGCACTTCCGGAATTTCCTCCTGTAATATCATTATTAGTGATAAAGCAAACATTCATTTCACCCTTTTTATCGGCATATTTACCAAAATCCTTTTTTGAAAGTAAATCGAGCAAGGCCGGCTGCACCCAGAAATCAGAATCTCCTTTATAATGCTCTACCTTCTCAAAAACACCTTTTGTTGTTGTAGAATAATCGATACTTGAGGAGCTATTAGCAGAATATGGAGCTACAATACCAAAGCTTAAACGCATTGTTGAATTTGCATCAGGATAAAAACTCTTATCTTCAGACATCTGACGTACAATTTCGTTGTAGAATCTTTCATCACGGGATATTTTATTATTAGCATCTGAACCGATCTGGTAGAAATCAACAAACTTAGTAACAATATCTACCGCCAGCGAAAGAATAGGATCCTCGAACATATTAAATGTGCTATCCCGACTATAAATACGCTCCAATCCTCTGGGAGTAGTCATTTCGGAATGAGAAAAAAGATAGTCTGCATAAGCTTGACAATCACCTTTATATTTTTCATTTATCACTTTATATGTATCGGGCAAATAGGTAGTGTCAACCTTCTCGCGATACTCCTTAAGCATTTCAACCAGCACCTCCTTATCGATGGAAAAGTCTATATTTGAATACTCTTTAACCATATTTTCATATATCTTCTTTCCTGCAATTGAATCACTAAAGAAATCAGTACTTATCGCCTGCGTAGATAAAGAAAGTAATTCAGAAGCATTGCTGAAGCATTCTCCAAAATAAGAGGAAGCATGAATAAGTTTTTTCCTGCTTTCATAGTTAATTTTCAAGGAATCAATCAGATTACCATATAATTGTTTTTTTTCTTTCTTGTTCGTTATAAAGCGAGTTATACTATCCTCTAATGATTTCCTCTTATTTATTATATTAAGCTCTTGGATGGCCTTATTCATCCCAATACTGTATTTCCAGTAATTAGAGCTTGCAGCATATTTGGAAGCATACATTATACGAATAGAATCATTCGATTCCATCGCCTTTTTCCAAATAGCTTGCTTTATGCCTCGAACATCAATCATTGACTGATTCTGGGTTCTCATCTGTTCTTCAATACCAAAAGAAGATAGATAACGATCTGTTGAACCAGGATAACCTAAGGTCATGCAATAGGTGCCATTCTGATATCCTTTAAGGGAAATAGGCGCAATATAAGATGGATGAAATGGTCTATTTTGAGGAGAATAAAAAGCTGGCTGGTTATTTTTATCAGCATAAATGCGGAAAACAGAAAAATCTCCGGTGTGTCTTGGCCATACCCAATTATCTGTATCACCACCAAATTTACCAACGGAAGAAGGAGGTGCGAAAACCAGTCTGACATCTTTATAGTCTTTATAAACAGAAAGATAAAATTCATTGCCACCATAGTAAGAGCTTACCACGCCTCTTAGCAATGAATCCTTTTCAGAAACTTCATTCTCAATTACTGAAGAAAGAGAATCTACAATATATGAGCGCTTTGTTTCATCCATTCCAGGATGAATATCTTTCAGTATCCTTGAAGTGACATCTTCTTGCTTCACAAGGAAACTCACAAATAAATCGGGATTAGGAAGTTCGTCTTCTCTTTTATCAGCAACAAAACCATCTTTTAAATAATCATGAATTACTGAACTATGATTTTGTATTGCATCAAAGCCACAATGATGATTTGTAAAAACCAATCCATCCTCAGAAACAACTACTCCGGAACAATATCCTCCAAAACTAATAATTGCATCCTTTAAAGAAGGCATACGCTCATTGAATAATTGACTGGAAGGCATCTCAAGCCCCAATTGCTGCATGAGCTGAGCCGTTTTCTTGTCTATATGATTCAACATCCACATCCCCTCGTCTGCCAAAGAAACGAGCGAAATAAAAAACAGAACTAAGGTTAAAAGTCTCTTTTTCATAAGCATATGCTATCCATTAAAAAACCAAATAAAAAATTAACTGCTATATTATTCGGTTCTTTGCAAAAACAGTCGCGAATCACCAGACTCCCACCGCTTTTATTTAAGACAACTCACTAAAAATCATTTCTTTACAAAACGATTAATAATCGGAATTTGCTTCAATGGAAAATCCTTCTTAATAATATATGCAATAAAGATAGAGAATAAAATGGTTTTAAAGCACAAACGTAATAAAATATTATCTATTTTCACAAATTCAGAAATAGCATAAAGAACTATAGTAAGCAAACAATATTTTCCAATTCTCACCATATCATAATTTATAGGGTATTTCTTTTGCCCAACTACATAAGAAAGAATCGTAACTATAGCATACCCTACAAGACTGGCCCATGCACAAGCCATGTAGCCATAATGGGGAACAAAAATAACATTCAGAATAATGATTAAGAAGCAACCAATTCCAGAGAAATATGCGCCCCAGATTGTCTTATCTATCAACTTATACCAAAACGACAAATTAAAATAAATACCATTCAGTATAGCAGCAAGCATAACGATTGAAACACAATCTAGCCCGTCCCAATAACTTTTGTCTATTATGTAGCGGAAAATATCAAGATAAAACATTACTCCAAGATAGGCAATCAGCGAAACTATAATAAAATACTTCATTGCATCAGCATATAGTTTCTTACTGCCCTCTTCCTTATTTTTCCCGAAAACAAAAGGTTCATAAGCATAACGGAAAGCTTGAGTAAACATGGTCATAACCATTGCTACTTTACTTGCTGCCCCATAAATACCAAGTTGTACGCGGGCCTCATTCTGATCTGTAAAGAGGAAAGGAAAAATAATCTTATCAACTACCTGATTTAATATTCCGGCTATTCCCAGGATAAGAATTGGAAAAGAATAAATCATCATCTCTTTCCACAATGACTTCTTGAATTTGTATTTAAAGCCGGTCAATTCACGATAAAAAGCGATTTGCTGAATCACTGTGCAGATAACATTGGCCACAAATGCATAACCAACTCCATAGCTTGGATTATAAAACCAGGAAACTGAAGCTGGGAAATGAGCTAATAACCATGGACAACAGACAAAGAAGAAGATATTCAAAAGAATATTTGGAATAATGAATAAAAACTTCATTGCAGCAAACTTTATCGGTCTTTTCTTGTATCGAAGATAAGCAAAAGGAATGCATTGAAAAGAATCAAGCGCAACCACAATTGCCATCATAGCAACAAAGTCAGGATTATTTTCATATCCCAGGAAAGTGGATATCGGTTGAAGAGAGACAAAACACAATAAAATAAAAAGTAATGAACTTACACCTACAGATATTAATGTGGTTGAGTAAACAATCGTTGGATCCTCGTTTTTCTTATTCACAAAACGGAAAAATCCAGTTTCCATTCCATACGTTAAAATAACCAGCAAAAGTGCGGTTATGGAATACATATTCGTTATTACACCGTATCCTCCTGAAGCAGCAGATAATTTAGCTGTATAGAGTGGAACTAATAAATAATTCAAAAAACGACCAACAATACTGCTCACACCATAAATTGCAGTATCTTTTGCCAACGATTTTAATCCGGCCATACTTCTATCCTATTGTTTATTTATCAAACATATCTCTTTTATGAATAAAGAATTCAGATTGCATATTATAAAAAGAGATTCTTAAAAATTATATCTTAATCAAAAAGAGTCTTTTGACTACTATAAAGACTTCTTCCCAAATGCTTGTAAGCTAATTCTGTAACTTCTCTACCACGAGGAGTTCTCTTTAAAAAACCTTCTTTTATTAAAAAAGGCTCATAAACTTCCTCGATTGTTCCTGGATCTTCGCCTAATGCTGTGGCGATTGTAGTGATTCCTACGGGTCCCCCTTTAAATTTATCAATAATGGTACACAGAATTTTATTATCGACCTCATCAAGCCCATATTTATCAATATTGAGAGCCTCAAGAGCGTAATTTGCAATCTCGGTATCTATAACTCCCGATCCTTTAACCTGTGCAAAATCTCTTACTCTGCGAAGTAAAGCATTAGCAATTCGCGGAGTTCCACGACTCCGGGAAGCTATTTCTCCGGCCGCATCAGAAGAACAAGGAACATCTAGTATCTTAGCAGAACGTTTGATAATTCCACTTAATATATCGTCATCATAATACTCTAAATGAAGATTTATTCCAAAACGCGCCCTTAACGGGGCAGTCAGAAGTCCACTACGAGTAGTTGCTCCAACCAGAGTAAAAGGGCTTAAATCTATCTGAATACTTCTTGCAGAAGGACCTTTATCAATCATTATATCAATACGATAGTCTTCCATTGCAGAATAAAGATATTCTTCCACAACAGGAGATAAACGATGAATTTCATCGATGAAAAGGACATCATTTGGTTCAAGACTTGTTAGTACACCGGCTAAATCGCCTGGTTTATCAAGCACAGGTCCAGAAGTTATTTTGAACCCTACACCTAGTTCATTTGCAATAATATTTGAAAGAGTTGTTTTTCCCAATCCGGGAGGTCCGTGAAGTAATACATGATCAAGAGCTTCAGCTCGAAGACGAGCAGCCTTAACAAATATACGAAGGTTATCTACCACCTTGTCCTGCCCACTAAAAGACTCAAAATCTAAGGGACGCAAAGCGTTCTCATAATCCTTTTCTTTTGTAGTAAGCTGATTATCTCGTATATCAAATTTTTCTTCCATATCTCACAATAATGAAGCTACAAAGGTATGAAAGATTCAAGAGATATAATCTAAAGGAAACATAAAATATTTGTAATCAATAAAAGAAAAGGGTATTTGTAAGCCATAGCTTAATCAAATACCCTTCTTGAAAATTACTCACGTAAGTTTCATTACCATTTAGATCACGCTTGATCTCTCCTAACTATAAATTTCAATCTGCAACACATATAACTACTCTATTCCAGTTATTTTTAGAATAAGGTTGAACACTATCACCCTTACCTTCAATAACCTTAATACGATCGGAAGATATGCTATATTTATTAATCAATTCATTAGCCACAGATTTTGCACGTTTTTCAGAGATCTTCTGATTAAATGCCTTTGAACCTGTGCCTGCATCAGCATAACCTGTTATAGTTATCTTTGCATTTGGATTCTCTTTCAAGTATTGAGCAACAGTATACACATAAACTTCCTGATTAACACCTACAGCAGATTTTCCAATAGTGAAAAGAACCGGCGTATTAAAATATGATACAGTATCTGTTACGTATACTTTTTCTGTTTTAACAATAGTCTTTGGATTAGCTTTTAAAGATTCAATAGTTGCTCTCTGCTGATTAATCTCATCATTCAAAGAATTAACTAGTGCTTCATCATAAGGCTTAACTAATTCAAATCCTCTATTTTTAAATTTGTATGTAAAGCCAACCATAAGATTGAAATAGAAGTCATTTTCAGATCCGTATTTGGAATTAAATGCATCGCTTACAGCATTACCATTTAGCTCCACATTAAAATCCCATACTTCATTTATGCGAAAACTTGGCTGCAATCCAATTCTGGCAACACAGTTATCAGATGCTAATGCATTAGGAGAGTTCTTAAAACCATGATTATATCCTACTCCCACGATCCCATAAAGGTTAAAACCTCGGTTTTCTTTATAAGAACAGAAAATATTGGTCATATTAAAAAGGCCATCCAGATAAACTGCAGCATAATTCCAGCTATAGTTGTCGTCTTTCCAATCCCATCCTGCTCTACCTTGCCATCCTCCAACTTGCAAACGCATACCTGCATATGGAGTAAAATACTTCCCTATAGAAAGGGCTGCAGTTGGAGAAATCAATTTATCAAAATCGGGTTCACCAATTGTATAACCAATTCCTGCCTGACCTTGGATAAACCAATTATCCCAGAAGCCATATTGCTTTAAGGCTTTCTCTTGTGATTGTGCAAATCCTCCTATACAAAAGAAAGAAATTGCTAAAAGAATAAGTTTCTTTTTCATATTAATCTAAGTTTAAGTACCTAAATATAAGAAAGATATATAACAAAGAAATAAAAAAAACAACAAATAACAAAATAATTTTGTTCAAATTTAGAGATAGTATATTGTTACAAAACAATATTTTAAGTTCTAGTAATAGCAATAATATAGTGAAAGATAAAATAAATTATATATAACAATACATCTTAAATATCAAAGTAAATCATTAACAGCTACATCTTTTTCTACTTTCCATCTAAGAAAAGTGAAAATTTCAATTAACAATATTGAAACCAAAAACCATGCAAGATGAAACTGATCAAAAAAAACAAACATGCCCAAAATGGCATTAAATATCAATAATAAAGGGACAGCTATCCCAATTGCATCCAGTAATTTAATACGTCGAATCACCTTTTTATTAAATAATGGAACAAACAAAAATGAATAAAGAAAATACATTATAGAGGAAAATAACAATGTTATCCAATCTCTATAAGGAAAAATCAAACCGAAAAAAGAAAGAAAAAAAACAAATGAAATAGAGAGAATTCTTTTTTTTAATATCAAATAGTTATTTAACTGATTTACTTTATCTTTAATATCTTTATCATTGCATAATAAATCACATCCTAAACTGCGCACAAGCATTCTCATGTATTGAACAGAAATCAGATCTTGGTTATAACTCACCTGTAATAAGCGCTTATCAAAATCAACAACAGCAGAGTTAACTCCTATTTGTGATTTTATAAGATGCTCAATCCAGCGAGATCTGCTTTTCGTTCTAACTTTTAACAGAAAGAATGTTTTTACTTCCATTGCTTGTACATTATATCATAAAAGATATAAAGAGAGAGAGAAACATTTAATCCCTCTCTCTTATATTCTTAATTAAAAGGTTGACTTTAGTTTATTACTATTTTCTTGTACCAACTGATGGTAATCTCTTAACAGGAACATTCAAAGTAGTTTTAAGAGTTCCCCATTTATGAGTAATTGTTACAGGAATAAATAATTCATAATCACAAGTCAAAGCTGTGCCATTATTTACATACTTCAACCAAGTAGAACCCATCATAGTATTTTTATAAAGCTTAACATCTGTAGGGAGTTTTCCTTTATCATAACCTGCAGTTGGAACAAGGTTTCCACCCACTTCTTGCAAATTAGTCTTAGCATTATCAATGTCAAATATCACACCATCCAAGCCATAGAAGCTCCACAAATCAGTATTAGGAGTTAAAGATTCTTCTCTCCAATCTTTAACAAGAACATTAATAGAGCCGTCAATATGATGAGAGTAATAATAATTAAGTACAGAACCGCCTGTTACACCATCTGTGAAATTACCATCTGTAGTAACACTCAAGCCAAGAGGTTTGATAAATTGAACATTAAATGTCATCAAATCAACAGTATTTCCATTCCATTCATAATAAGCCTTCACTTTAGCATATAAAGTAGTCTTTTCAAGTTCATCTATTGCAGCAGCATTTGCTGTATTGCGATTGAATGTAATAATATCGCCATTAATAGCAAAACCAGTAGCAGTAGAAGGATTAGCACCTACAAGCATAAATTTCAAACTACCACAATCTGGTTTATTATTCAGCTTAACATCACCATTAGAGTACTTGTTAAATGCATTTGTTAAGTCAGCGCTATAGATACAATGATTAGGATTATTATCCATTTCAGAAGAAGGAACAGCAACATTTACTTTAAATGCAGCTTGTTGAGCATCCCAATATGTTAATTCCTTACCAACAATAGAAATAGCAGGTTTAACTACTTTAACTGTAAACTTGAAGAGAAGATCAGGTAAATCTGTATCAGGATATATTGGAGTACATCTTAATGTAGCTACAAATTCTTTTCCTTCTGCAGGAATAACACCAAATTGTGATTCAGGAACAACCCAATGAACTTCTGTAGACAATACACCGTCAACTCCAACATTTACAACTTGTGGAGTAGCAGTTACAGGACTAGTAACAGAAGTTGCACCATCTTCATAAGTAGCGATAGCCTGGGCATGAGTCATCGGAATAACGTTATAAACCTCTCTGTTCATTCTTTCAGCATTGATCTTGAAGGTAACTTGATCATCTGAACAACCAAGAGTTAATGTTTCATTACTGCTAACTACTATATCAGCTCTCTTATTAGCTGTAATCTTTACTTTAATAAATGCACGTTTAACTACATGATTACTTGCATCAACTAATTCAACCTTTACAATCGGAGTACGACCAGCTGCAGCAGCTAAAGGATTATCCTGATATACTCTGGCAGTCATAATACCATCACTTGTAACACTAGCAAAGTCTTGCTGATTAGTTGTAACGCCATTATCTACTTTATTATATGGACTACTTGCCATTGCAAAACGATAGCATAATCCATAAGCAGTTTCATTGAAAGTAGAATGAGTTCCATCAATTAAGTAACAAGAAGCTACTGCTTTCTTCAGATCTAATTGTCCGTTATATACAAAAGATGTTTCATAATCTCGATCTTGAGAAAGAGCTTGACTTAGAGCATAATGGTAATCAAGAGATCCACTCTTAGCAATATTCAAGTTTGCACCATCAAGAGAAACTTCTGTTGCTTTTACATAATCAGAATATACAGCTACACATGTACCAGCTTCCTTTTCAGCAGAAGTTAAAGCTTTGTCAGCTAATGTAGCCTTCAAAGAAACGATATCAAACTTAGGACTAGCTGCAAAACTAGCAGTTTTAGCAACATTAAGAGTTAATACTCCATTTTCAAGACTTTGTCCAACAACAGAAATAGGAGCAGCAGGATCCGTACCCAAACCTTTTGTTTCAGCTTTTTCTCCTGTAAAGACTAACTCATCTGCTTTAATATCAGAAAGCATAACACCGTTAGGATTCATACGATATTTTGCTTGAGAATGCATTGAAGTACTTAGAGTAGTCTTTGGAGCTTGCTGATCCAAATCTGTATAATACAATGTACTGAAGATAATAGTTGGAACTCCACCTGTATAAAATTCAGGAACAAATGCCATACTTGTCAAACGGTGTGAGAAGATAGCATTCATTGTATTCAAATTAGTATTAATTGCTGTAATTTGAGCTGACAAATCTTCTAGTTGAGCTTTAATTTCAGCCACTTTTGCTTCATAAGTAGATTTATCAACATAATTGTCTAATTGTTCAGCAATATATGCTTTCCACATAGCTTCAAGCGTTACAGCTTGCTGAGCATCAGCTGCCATTGCCGCAGTAACTGCTGCGTTTACAGCTTCATTCTTTGCAATTGCAATCTTCGATGTTAAGTCTGCGCTCAAATCTGTGATCTGCTTCTGTAGATCAGCAATTTTAGTAGAATCAGAATTAAGTTTAGTACCTACATACGCTTCATATTTGTCAAATGTAGCTTTCTGTAAATAAAGAGCTGCAAGTTCTGTTTTTAATGAAGCAAGAGAAGCTTCAACTTCACTCTTAGTTGCTAAAGTTTCAACAGTTGCAGCCAGCGTATTATACTTGCTGTCTACAGCACTGATTTGACCACTAATAGTAGTAAGCTCAGCCTCAATAGAAGATTTAGCATTAGCGATCTCTTTTAAAAGACCAGCATTTAAAGCGGTAAGTTCATCTTTTGTTGCCCCTTTTGATACAGATTCCTGAAGAGCAGCAAATTTACCATCAAGAGTAGAAATTCTGGTTTCCAAAGCTGTTTTTACTGTAGCTAAAGCAGAAGCTGCAGTATTAATAGCATCCAATTTAGCTTGTGCAGCAGCAAGTTGAGCAGCAGCAGCGGCAGCAGCAGCAGCATCAGCACTTGTTTTAGCAGCATTAGCAGCAGTTTGAGCTGTAGCAACAGTAGCTTGCAGAGCTGTCTGAGTGCCCTGAAGAGTAGTAATCTGTGTGTTAACTGCAGCAAGTTTTTCAGTTAAGACTGAAGTATAATCAGCCTTATTGTCATCAATCTGAGTCTGAAGATCAGTGATGTCACCGTCGTAATCTTTACAACCTACAAATGTAGTAGCTGCGCCTAAAGTCAGGAATCCATAGATAGCCAACTTCGCAAGAAAATACTTTTTTCTCATAATTAAAACAATTTTTATATTTATAAAACCATTAATAAAATACATTTTTTTGTATTTTTTCTATATAACCAGTATTCAATAAACCAAATATAGTCGGCATCCTAACTTGATGCGCACAACTAAAAACATCATAACGTTCTTTCATAATAAATTATAATTAGTTAATACAATATCAAATTTCCTTATCTAATTCTTTATTTGTTTCATTTCTGTAGATTATCAACATTCTATATTGTACTGGAGAAATGCCGGTAATTTTTTTAAATGACGCATAAAATGCACTGACAGATGAAAATCCACATTTCTTTGCAATCTCTTTAATAGGAACAGACATTGGGTTATTACCAAGCAGCTTCTTGCAATACTCTATTCTATATCTGTTTATTAGAGTTTTGAAATTGCATCCAAAATACTTATTAATCGAATTAGATAAGTAGGTAGTATTAGTCCCTACAACAGAACTAAGCTTTATTAGCGATAAAGAAGGATCTAAATAGATTTGCTTGGAATCTAAATTATAAAGCACTTCTTTATAAATATGCACTTCTTGATTTAAATTAATTATCGAAGGATCTAGACCATCAATAATATCGGTTTCTAAAGTTCCCTTTTCTTTTAACAAACCGAGCTGGGTTACAAACTGCTTAAATAGACTCTGCATATGTTTTTCTGTTTAATATGTTTAAAGTATAAAAGATCTAAATCCGTGGCTAATATATTAATCATTATAATATGATGTTACTCAAAAACAAACGAATATGAGTTTCAGGAATACAAATTTATGATTTAGGAATAATTCATTATAAAAAAGTATGTTTTTTACATTTTATTGATAATAAATAAAACTATTAAGTCAACAATCATACATATAATTATGTTCTAAGCAAATTGATTTTTTTTAGTACTAAGTTTTATAAACATTAAAAAAAGTCAGTTAATCAATTATTAAAATAGCTTTTATAAGATTAAATACAATAGTCGTTAAATAAACATCTCAATTTTTGAAACAGGAAAAAAGAAAATAAATATAAAGTTTCTATTTTCATCAAATAACAAGCTATTTCAAATATTAATTTTATTGATTCATAAAATAAAAGTGCTATAAACGCAGATTGAAAATTTATTTATATGTCTTATTATCAAGTATTTATATAATAAAAAATGAATTTGATAACAAATTAAAAGCATGATCTTTACAAATGCAGAATTGGAGATTATGATTTTAATAAATACTTATTTTCCATTAAATAAATTTTAGGTTACTTTTTCAAGTGTAAAGATACAATCCTTAATTAAATAAAAAAAAACAAAATAATTAGATACACGCATTATATGGTAAAATAGACGTTTATACGGTGAATTTTTATGTTTATTTAGCAAATATTTATTTGATAAAATAGATATTAATCTACTTTTTTCAAAAAGCATACTGCCAAATAGAAAAATTATTTTTCACAACATATAAAATATGAATATAAAAAGAAATGAGGATTAAAACAGACTATTAGAAAGCAGGATTAACGATCATAGGAATAAAGGTTTTACAAGATCAAAATGAATTTAAAAATGTAATTATTGAATCAAAGCTAACAGCTTATTAAAGTTATTTAATAAATCTAATTAAAAAATTCAACATATATTAAACTAGAGTACTAATGAGAAATTATCACTAGCATCATTCTATTATAAATCGTTATGCATCAAAGTTTGTACCCAGAAATATCAATATAGAACAATTGCATATTATATACTATTGTAAATTTCCTAAGCCGAAATCTGATAAAAAGCAAGAATTAAAGCAATAACTGAAAACATATTCTTATTTTTGCAAAATTCTATTAAAAACGGACTTTTATGGTATTGAATTACATTTGGATTGCTTTCTTTGTCATTGCCTTTGTTGTTGCTTTGATAAGGTTAATTTTTATGGGAGACACTCAGGTGTTTAGTGAAATAATGAACTCCACTTTTAGTTCATCAAAAACCGCTTTCGAGATATCTTTAGGCTTAACTGGGATACTCTCACTCTGGTTAGGCATAATGAAGATTGGTGAAAATGGGGGATTAATTTCAGCATTTTCACGTTGGCTTAGCCCTGTACTTTGCAAGCTATTTCCAGAGATCCCCAAAGGACATCCGGTTATGGGGGCTATTTTTATGAATATTTCGGCTAATATGCTGGGACTTGACAATGCAGCAACTCCTCTTGGACTAAAAGCAATGAAAGAGCTGCAAGAATTAAACAAAGACAAGAAAGTTGCAAGCAATCCAATGATCATGTTCCTTGTTATCAACACTTCAGGACTGACATTGATTCCCATAAGCATAATGGTCTACAGAGCCCAATTAGGTGCCGCACAGCCAACAGATATTTTTGTCCCAATAATGATTTCTACATTTTGTGCTGCTATTGCCGGTATCATAGCAACTAGTCTTTTTCAAAGGATTAATTTATTCAATAAAGCAATATTCTTTTTCGTTGGCATAATCAGCGCACTCATTGGAGGAGTAATATGCCTGTTCAGCATACTATCAAAAGAAGAAATTGGAACCTATTCTACTTTATTCGCCAATGTATTCCTATTCTCTATAATTTTATGTTTTATCGCGTCAGGAATAAGAAAAAAAATAAATGTCTATGAAACATTTGTCGAAGGGGCAAAGGAAGGATTCTCCACAGCAGTAAGGATCATCCCGTATTTAGTCGCAATATTAGTTGGCGTAGCTGTATTCAGGGCTTCAGGAACAATGGATTTAATCACAAAAGGAATTGAGTATATCGTTAAACTTAGCGGATTAGATTCTAGCTTTGTTGGCGGACTACCCACAGCTTTAATGAAGCCTTTAAGCGGAAGTGGCGCCAGAGGATTAATGGTGGATGCAATGAAAACTTACGGTGCTGATTCATTCGTAGGTCGACTATCTTGTATATTCCAGGGTTCAACAGATACCACATTCTACGTTCTGGCAGTCTATTTCGGCAGCGTGGGAATCAGAAAAACCCGCCATGCAGTTGCATGTGGCTTAATTGCCGATTTGGCAGGTGTAATTACAGCGATTTCAGTTTGTTATTTATTCTTTTATTAATATTATGGCTATAAGTTATCAGACAGACGGGATAAAAATACCCGCTATAAAGAAGAGAGAGACTACTGCATGGATTAAAGCAGTGGCAAGTTCATACGAAAAAAAGGTTGGGGAAATAGCGTATATTTTTTGTTCAGACGAGAAAATCCTTGAAGTAAACAAAGAGTATCTGCAACATGATTATTATACCGATATAATAACGTTCGACTATTGTGAAGACAATATTATTTCTGGAGATATCTTTATCAGCCTTGATACGGTTAAAAGCAATTCAGAACAATTTAATACATCCTATAATGATGAGTTGCACCGGACTATAATACATGGTATACTCCATCTATGCGGAATAAACGACAAAGGTGAAGGTGAACGTGAAATAATGGAGGCTGAAGAGAATAAAGCTTTAGCACTATTAAAATAAGCCATAATGCTATTTTAATGAGTTTTTGCTCTTTTTCCCTCTCTGAAAAATAGAATTCTCACTAATATATCTAGCGATCAAGCAGTAAACATATAACTATATTCTAATGGATATTAAAAGGCCGCTAGACCTCTAAAAAATGTTCTAGCGGCAATCCAGCACCCTACCTCGTCCTAATTCTGGTTGTTCTTCGTCACTTTTACTGAAAGATATTATATTAAACCCCTCTTCCATGATGTTTAGTAGATTTTTTATCAGATTCAATAAATGGCCTATTAAAAAACATTTATAATCTTGATTGGATAATCATTTAAGGTTGTCCGCTTTCACCAAAAGTAACGAAGAACCATTTTGGTTGACTGCATTAATAAATAATCTTGGTATTGTTTATCTGTAGTTATCACACAAGCTCTAATTCCATCTGTCACATCAAGATTTTAACTGTGTTTATTAATACTCCACATTGATTATCTATCAATCCTAGTCCTATCAAAGGACAAAGCATGTATATTTTAACAGTTTAATTTCAGATAGCGTTATTTTGACTCCAGTATACAGTTATTTATTAAACTAAACCCACTTTTAATAAACCTAAAGTTAACAGCACAGTCAAGCGAAAACAACCTATTTTTATCTATCATACCTAGACCTACCGCCAGACTAACTACTATAGAAAGAATTCTTATTAATATTAGAAGCAGTAGCCAAAAGCCCCCAGCTATAGACAAACTATAATAGAAAGAAATGGCAAAAGGAAAGAGCAAAATACAAGTTGTAGAAACAGTGTACAGATATACTGCGAAATAACAAATGCAATACAAACAAATATCTCTTAAAGATTGATTCCAATTCTTTTCCATTCATTCACTAAACTTAATAACTATTTTTCGTAAATTTGCGGCGTAAAATAGAATAAATCAATGGATTTTAAGTACGATGTAATTGTTATCGGAGCAGGACATGCCGGTTGCGAAGCTGCAGCTGCGGCCGCAAATCTGGGATCAAAAACATGTCTTATTACGATGGACATGAATAAAATTGGTCAGATGAGCTGCAATCCTGCCGTTGGGGGTATTGCTAAAGGACAAATTGTTCGGGAAATCGATGCATTGGGTGGTTATATGGGATTAGTTACCGACAAAACGGCTATCCAATTCCGCATGCTTAACCGATCAAAAGGACCTGCAATGTGGAGCCCACGTGCACAATGTGATAGAAATAAGTTTATATGGACATGGAGAGAGATTCTCGAAAATATTCCAAATCTCAATATCTGGCAGGATACCGTAAAGGAAATTATCGTTGAAAACGGAGAAATTATAGGTTTAAGAACATATCTTGATGTTGAATTCCGTGCCAAATGCGTTGTTCTCACCGCAGGAACTTTCCTCAACGGGCTAATGCATATTGGGAAAACAAAACTTCCGGGAGGAAGAATGGCTGAACCAGCATCTTATCTTTTAACCGAATCCATCGCAAAACATGGAGTTAAGTTCGGTAGGATGAAAACAGGTACCCCTGTTCGTATTGACGGCCGGAGCGTAAATTATGATTTGATGGGAACTCAAGATGGAGAAAATGACTTCCACAAGTTTTCATATATGGATACTCCGACAAAAAATCTCAAGCAACTAGAATGCTGGACTTGTTATACAAATGAGGAAGTACACCAGATACTTAGAAATGGATTAGCAGATTCCCCCCTATTCAACGGACAAATTCAAAGCATTGGTCCACGATATTGCCCAAGTATAGAAACAAAGATTGTTACCTTCCCAGACAAGGAACAACATCAGTTATTTCTTGAACCGGAAGGAGAAACTACAAAGGAATTATATCTAAATGGATTCTCTTCATCGCTTCCTTTGGACATTCAGATCAATGCACTGAAAAAGATTCCTGCGTTCAAGGATCTGGTTATCTATCGACCGGGATATGCAATTGAATACGATTACTTCGATCCTACTCAACTAAAGCATACGTTGGAATCGAAGATTATCGGAAATCTATTCTTTGCCGGACAAGTAAACGGAACCACCGGTTATGAAGAAGCTGGCGGACAAGGTATCATTGCCGGAATAAATGCCCATCAGAATTGCCATAATGGAGAAGAATTCATTTTGGGAAGAGACGAAGCATATATTGGCGTATTAATCGACGATTTGGTAACAAAAGGAGTTGATGAGCCTTATAGAATGTTTACTTCGCGCGCTGAATACAGAATATTACTTCGCCAGGATGATGCTGATATGCGATTGACTGAGAAATCATATAATCTGGGATTGGCCAAAAGCGATCGTTACGCTCTTTTAACAAAGAAAAGAGAAGAAGTGAAACGTATTACAGAGTTTGCAAGCAATTATTCTGTAAAGCCAGCTTATATTAATGATGCTCTTGAAAGTATTGGCACAACACCATTGAGACAAGGATGCAAGCTAATAGATTTAATCAATCGTCCTCAGATTACTCTTGATATTATTTCAGAATCTATTCCTGCATTCAAAGAAGAGCTTGATAAAGTTGACGAGAGAAAAGAGGAAATTAAAGAAGCTGCTGAGATTTTGATCAAGTATAAAGGATATATTAATCGTGAAAGATTAATTGCCGATAAGATTGAAAGATTGGAGACAATCAAGATAAAAGGGAAATTCGATTATGATTCTATAAATTCTATTTCTACTGAAGCTAGACAAAAGCTTATCAAAATAGATCCCGAAACGATTGCTCAAGCAAGCAGAATTCCAGGAATTTCTCCAAGCGATATCAACGTGCTATTGGTGCTTTTAAGGAAGTAATAGAGCCCCGTTTCACGTGAAACAATTAAATTAACAAGAAACAACTAAAATACTGGCTATGAACAGAGAAAAGCTTATTAAGAGCATCAGAAATGTACCCGATTTCCCAATACCTGGGATACAGTTTAAAGACGAAACGACTTTGTTTAAAGACCCTGATTGTTTGAAAGAACTTTCAGACGAATTGTACGAGATGTACAAAGACAAAGGAATTACTAAAGTTGCCGGCATAGAATCAAGAGGTTTTATTATGGGACCTATTTTGGCGGCCAGACTTGGAGCTGGATTTGTGCCTATCCGCAAACCAGGAAAATTACCAGCTGCTACTATTGAAGAGAGTTACAATAAAGAATACGGAACTGATACTATCCAAGTGCACAAAGATGCAATTTGCGAAGATGATGTAGTTTTATTGCACGACGACCTTTTGGCTACAGGAGGAACGATGAAAGCTGCCATAAAATTAATGAAGAGATTTAATCCAAAGGATGTATACGTTAATTTCATTATTGAATTAAAAGACCTCAATGGAAGAGCTATTTTCTCTGAAGAAGATAAAATAGAAGCTGTACTTGAACTCTGATAAAACCAAAGTATAACATAATGGAGCCTCAGGAATTAAATACATCAGATTACTTAAAAGGAATTGTATCCAATCTCCCTGAAAAGCCTGGTATTTACCAGTATTTAAATTCTGAAGGCACCATTATTTATGTTGGAAAGGCCAAAAACCTAAAAAGAAGGGTTTATTCTTACTTTAGCAAGGAACACGAACCCGGAAAAACCCGAATACTTGTCAGCAAAATAGCTGATATTAGCTACATCGTAGTAAATACAGAAGAAGATGCATTGCTACTGGAGAATAATCTTATCAAGAAATACAAGCCTAGATATAATGTTCTCCTGAAAGACGATAAAACTTATCCGTCTATTTGCGTAAGCAATGAATATTTCCCCAGAGTATATAAAACAAGAAGAATCGTCCGTGATGGTTCTACTTATTACGGCCCTTACAGCCATTCACCTTCAATGCATGCGCTTTTAGACCTCGTAAAGCACTTATACCCCATCAGAACTTGCCATTTAAACCTCACACCCGAAAATATTCGTGCTGGTAAATTTAAAGTCTGCCTGGAATATCACATTAAAAATTGTGCAGGCCCTTGCGTTGGTTTAATGGCACACGACGAATATCTGAAGAACATTGCAGAGGTTAAAGAGATTCTGAAAGGGAATACGCAGGAAATAAGCAAGGCTTTATTCGATAAAATGCAGGAATTAGCTTCCGAACTTAAGTTTGAAGAGGCACATAAAATAAAAGAGAAATATGAATTAATAGAGAATTACCGCGCAAAATCGGAAGTTGTTAGTTCTATTCTTCATAATATCGACGTATTCTCTATTGCAGACGACGATAAATCGGCCTTTATAAACTACCTGCACATTACAAACGGAAGCATAAATCAGGCATTTACTTTCGAGTATAAAAAACGCTTGAATGAAACAACTGAAGAGCTTTTATCTCTCGGTATTATCGAAATGCGCGAAAGATACAAAAGTCTCTCCAAAGAAATTATCGTTCCTTTTGAAATGGATATAGAGCTTAACGGTGTAGCATTTACTGTTCCACAGCGAGGAGATAAAAAGAAACTGCTGGAGCTGTCACAGATGAACGTTAAGCAATACAAAGTAGACCGATTAAAACAGGCTGAAAAGCTTAATCCGGAGCAGCGAAGCATCAGGATTATGAAAAAAATGCAGAGCGATTTCCACATGAAGGAGCTTCCAATGTACATAGAATGCTTCGATAACTCTAATATTCAGGGCGCATATCCGGTTGCATCGTGCGTTGTTTTCAAAAAAGCCAAGCCTTCAAAGAAAGATTATCGCCATTTCAACATAAAAACCGTAGAAGGGCCTAACGACTTCGCCTCAATGGAGGAGATTGTTTACAGGCGATATAAGCGATTATTAGACGAAGAGCAACCTTTGCCTCAGTTAGTCATCGTAGACGGCGGTAAAGGACAATTAAGCTCGGCACAGAAGATATTCACCGAACTTAATCTAACCGGGCGTATTACGCTGATTGGTATAGCCAAAAAACTGGAAGAAATATTCTTTCCGGGCGATCCCTACCCTCTTTACCTCGATAAAAACTCAGAAAGTCTGAAAGTAATTCAGCATCTACGTGACGAAGCTCACCGTTTTGGTATTACTTTCCACCGAAATAAACGTAGCAAAGGGCAAACTAAATCGGCCTTAGACGAGCTAAAAGGCATCGGAGAAAAGACTAAAACCGCACTTTTAAAGGAATTCAAGAGTGTAAAACGCATTCAGGAGGCATCGTTTGAAGAAGTTTCGGCCATCGTTGGCGAAGCTAAAGCCAAAATTATACACGATAACCTACGTAAATAAAGTTAGAATTACTAACTTTGTCTTTTGCGACAAACAAGAAATTTTATAAAATGAGAGCTGTAATACAACGCGTAAGTCATGCGTCTGTTACAATCAACGGCAACTGCAAATCTGCTATAAAGGAAGGATTGCTTGTATTGGTTGGTATTGAAGAAGCAGACGGGCAGGAAGACATAGAATGGCTATGTAAAAAGATAGTAAATCTGAGGATTTTTGACGATGAAAATGGAGTGATGAACAAGTCTGTGCTAGATGTTGATGGAGAAATTCTTGTAATAAGCCAGTTTACGCTTCATGCATCGACTAAAAAGGGGAATCGCCCTTCGTACATCAAGGCGGCAAAACACGAGGTTTCCGTGCCTCTTTACGAGACTTTCTGCGATGAATTAAGCATCTCTCTGGGAAAGCAGGTAGGAACCGGCGAGTTTGGTGCAGAAATGAAAGTTGAATTGCTTAACAACGGTCCGGTAACAATCTGGATGGACACTAAAAACAAGGAATAATGACACTCGAAGAAGCACAAAAAGAGGTTGATAACTGGATCAAAACATACGGAGTGCGCTACTTCAGCGAGCTCACAAATATGGCTGTTCTTACCGAAGAAGTGGGCGAATTGGCTAGATTGATGGCACGCAAATATGGAGATCAGTCATTCAAAGAGGGCGAAGAATGCAACCTTGCCGATGAAATGACGGACGTACTTTGGGTACTTATCTGCCTGGCAAATCAGACAGGTGTAGACCTTACCGAGGCTTTTAAAAGAAACCTCGAAAAGAAGACAAAAAGAGATAACGAAAGACATATAAACAATCCTAAACTGACAAGTAATGGAATATAAAGAAGACGAAAAAAGTAAGTATGAAGTTGTGCTAAACAAGTACAACACTGATCTTAGCGATAATGATATCCAGGCTAAAGTAGCTGCAATTATTGAGAAAAAAGTGCCAGAAAACGACACCGTTGAAGTTAAAAAACTCCTTTTCAATTGCCTTGATTTGACAACTCTCAACACCACTGACAGTGAAGAAAGCGTGATGAAATTCACAGAAAAAGTCAATCAGTTTGATGAAGAATTCGGAGATTTGGACAATGTTGCTGCCATCTGTGTTTACCCCAATATGGCAGAAGTTGTACATGATACATTAGAGATTGACAAGGTTCAGATAGCTGTCGTAAGCGGAGGATTCCCATCATCACAAACCTTTATCGAGGTTAAAATTGCCGAAACAGCAATGGCCATTATGGGTGGTGCCAACGAGATTGATATTGTAATATCAGTTGGTAAATTCCTAAGTGGTGACTATGAAACCATGTGCGATGAAATACAGGAAATAAAAGATACCTGCAAGGATAATAAGCTCAAAGTAATCCTCGAAACAGGAGCCCTTGGAAGCGCTACAAACATCAAAAAAGCCTCTATCCTATCCATGTATTCAGGTGCCGATTTTATTAAGACATCAACCGGTAAGCAACAACCTGCCGCAACGCCAGAAGCAGCTTATGTTATGTGTGAAGCCATAAAGGAATACTACGAAGAAACAGGTAACAAAATCGGTTTTAAGCCCGCTGGAGGCCTTAATACAATAAAAGACGCTATCATCTATTACTCGATAGTAAAAGAAGTTCTGGGCCATGAATGGCTAAATAACGAGCTATTCCGTTTAGGAACCAGTCGTCTTGCGAATCTGTTATTATCTGATATCAAAGGAAAAGAAATCAAATTCTTTTAGATTTTTATAGAAGCTCTTATATAGCCAGAGATTAATAAACAGCAAAAAAGGAATCCCCTGTATCACTTCAAATAAAGAAGGAATGCAGGGGATTTTATATATATGATTTAATAAATTCTTCTTGAATGCTAAGGCAATTACTGGGCATAACTCAGTAGAAAGGTGTACACCTTTCTGTAAAAGCGCCTACGCTGTCATAAAATAAGCTCTACACTATTATTAAAAGAAATAAGGACATTAAGAGTTAATACCGAAGAAGTTTAGCACTATTTTGTTCGGTCAACCACATAATCCAAATAAGAAGTAAGCGAAGATTTGATCTCACTTTCAGGGAAAGAATCAATCAACTGAAGAGCTTTAGCATGATAATCCATCATAACTTTAGTAGCATATTCAATTCCACCGTTATTCTTTACATAATCAATCATTTCTTTTATCTCAGAATCAGAAGAAGATCCTGATTTTATCTTAACAGCCAATGCCTTAATATCAGCATTGTCACTATTATTAATCGCATAAATAGCAGGAAGAGTTAATTTGCCTTCTCGCATATCATTTCCGGTTGGTTTTCCCACCTCCCTGTCATCATAATAATCGAATATATCATCCTTTATTTGAAAGCAAATGCCGATGTATTCGCCAAATAATCTTGCAATTTCCACCTCTTTAGCACCTACACCCGAAGATAAAGCAGCAGTTTTAGTGCAAGCAGAAAACAGCGCAGCGGTTTTTTTACGGATAATATCAAAGTAAACAGGTTCGGAAATTTCAATATTGCTGACATTTGAAAGCTGAAGAAGCTCACCTTCCGACAGATCCTGGCCGAGTTGAGAAACGACCTTAATAATCTCAATATTAGAAGAAAATGCAGCCTGATAAAGACAAGTTGCCAATAAATAATCGCCAACTAAAATAGATATCTTGTTATTGTATACCGCATTAACAGAAGCCTGTCCCCTACGCTCTGAACTTTCATCAACAACATCATCATGCACCAAACTGGCTGTGTGAAGCAGTTCCAAAGAAACTGCAGCATGAAGTGTAGACGAAGTTACTTTTCCAAATAATCTAGCAATAAGAAGAACCAAAATAGGACGCATCCTCTTTCCTCCCCGTTGTTTAATATGAGAAAGTACCTCTTGCAACAAAGGATTTGAGTTATCCAATGAACTATTAAAGAGCTCTTTAAACTGCTCCAGATCTGAAATAACAGGAGACTTAATCTGAGATAATCTGTCCATAAAACATACGATTTAGCCACAAAAGTAATAATAAAACAATTAATATGGTATTTTTTAGTACTTTTACCAAAGAAAAATTCGAAAAGATTATGAATCAAACAGATAAATTGTTTCTTTTGGATGCTTATGCACTCATATATAGAGCATACTATGCATTTATTAAGAGCCCAAGAATTAACTCAAAAGGATTTAACACATCAGCCATTCTAGGTTTTGTAAACACGCTAGAAGAACTTTTAAATAAAGAAAATCCTACACATATTGGGGTTGCATTCGACCCTTCCGGACCAACTTTCAGACATGAAGCATTTGAACAATATAAAGCCCATCGTGAAGAAACACCCGAGGCTATCCGTTTAGCAGTTCCGATAATCAAAGATATAATTCGGGCTTATAGAATTCCAATTCTTGAAGTTTCAGGTTTTGAAGCAGACGATGTAATCGGGACTCTTGCTACCGAAGCCGGAAAAAAAGGAATCACAACTTACATGATGACTCCCGACAAAGATTATGGCCAATTGGTAAGTGAGAATGTTTTTATGTATCGCCCCAAATATGGAGATAAAGAATTTGAAGTTCTTGGAGTGGAAGAGGTAAAATCTAAATATGAAATCTCCTCTCCTACTCAAGTCATCGACTTACTTGGTTTGATGGGCGACTCTTCGGACAACATTCCGGGATGTCCGGGTGTTGGAGAAAAAACTGCTCAAAAGTTAATTGCCCAATTTGGTAGCATAGAAAATATGCTTGAAAATACTGATGAGTTAAAAGGTGCACTGAAAACAAAAGTTGAAACCAACAAAGAGATGATCACCTTCTCTAAATTTTTGGCAACTATTAAAATCGATGTTCCTATTGAATTGAAAATGGACGAACTTGTTCGTGAAGAACCAAACGAAGATGAACTGAGAAAAATTTTCGAGGAACTGGAATTCCGAACGCTAATTGACAGAATTTTCAAAAAAGAGAAAAAACAAGTAAATGAGGCTCCCCAGCAAGGTGATCTCTTTGGATTTTTCACGCCCGTTGGGCAAGTTGAGGAAAAATATTCAAATCTCACGGGTTTAGAAGAATTGAATTACGACTACCAACTAATTGATAATGAAGAGAAAAGAGCTGATTTTATACAAAATATACTTACATTTAATATCGTTAGTCTAGATACAGAAACCACTGGAACCGATCCAATCTCTGCAGAATTGGTGGGAATGAGTTTTAGTGTTGCCGAAAATCAAGCATACTACATACCAGTGCCTGCGAAAAGAGAGGAAGCTTTAAAAATTGTTAATGAGCTTCGACCGGTCTTCGAAAATGAAAATTCTGTCAAAGTTGGGCAGAACATGAAGTACGATATGCTTGTTCTCCAAAATTATGGAGTTGAAGTAAAAGGGAAACTTTTCGATACAATGGTAGCACATTACGTTCTTCAACCAGAACTTAGACATGGAATGGATTACCTTGCCGAAATTTACCTCAACTACAAAACAATTCACATTGATGAGCTAATCGGACCAAAAGGGAAAAATCAAAAGAACATGAGGGACCTCCCTCCCGAACAAGTTTACAAGTATGCTTGCGAAGATGCCGATGTGACTTTGAAATTAAAAAATAAACTTGAGAAAGAATTAAAGGAAAACGGTATTGAAGATTTGTTCTATAATATCGAGATGCCACTCGTTCCGGTTTTGGCATACATTGAAAGAAATGGAATGAAGTTAGATCTAGGTGCTCTTAAACAAACATCCGAAGATTTTACTACCAGAATGGGTAATATAGAAAATGAAATATATTCATTGGCCGGCATGGAGTTCAATATTAGTTCGCCCAAACAAGTAGGAGAAGTACTTTTCGAAAAACTGAAAGTTGTAGAAAAAGCCAAGAAAACTAAAACGGGACAATATTCTACCTCGGAAGATGTACTTGAAAGCCTGCGAAGCAAACACCCAGTTGTTGAAAAAATTCTCGACTATCGCGGATTAAAAAAACTATTGAGCACTTATGTTGATTCGCTTCCTCAGTTGATTGATCCTATAACAGGAAAAATACATACATCTTTCAACCAGACTGTAACAGCTACAGGCCGATTAAGTTCCAGCAATCCGAACCTTCAAAATATCCCAGTTCGTGATGAAGATGGTAAAGAGATTCGAAAAGCATTTATTCCGGATGAAGATTGCCTCTTCTTTTCTGCCGACTATTCTCAGATTGAGCTTAGAATTATGGCGCATCTAAGTGAAGACAAAAACATGATAGATGCTTTCCTTTCCGGTTATGACATTCATGCCTCAACAGCTGCAAAGATCTATAAAATAGATATTTCTGAAGTTTCAAAGGACATGCGCCGTAAGGCAAAAACAGCAAACTTCGGTATTATTTACGGAATATCAGTCTTCGGATTAGCTGAAAGAATGGGGGTTGACAGGAAAGAAGCCAAAGAACTTATCGATGGATATTTCGAAACTTATCCGGGCGTAAAGGAATATATGGAAAAAAGCATCAAGGTTGCAAAGAAGAACGGTTATGTTGAAACTATATTCAATCGCAAGCGTTACCTTCCTGACATAAATTCACACAATGCAGTTGTTCGTGGATATGCCGAAAGAAATGCAATCAATGCTCCTATTCAGGGAAGTGCAGCAGATATAATCAAGGTTGCAATGATCAATATTTATAACCGTTTCAAGAAAGAAAATGTACAGGCCAAGATGATTCTTCAGGTGCATGATGAATTGAACTTCAGTGTTCCTGCAAACGAGAAAGAACTTGTGGAACAAATCGTTATTGAAGAGATGGAAAGAGCCTACAAGATGCACGTTCCTTTGAAAGCCGACTGCGGTTGGGGCAATAACTGGCTCGAAGCGCACTGATAAATCTGTTATAAAATCAGATAATAATTAGAACATAAAATCTGATATAAAAGATCTCTGGTTTTGTTATTCCCAAATGCTGCAAAGCAAATTGGGAATAACAAATAAACTGCTAAAAGAAGATTGTTTTAAAAGCAAAGATATGATGGCTTTTACAAGCTTAACAGCTTTTATCTGCTAAAAGAACATTGTTTTAAAACAAAAGGATGGAATAATAATTAATGAACAAAGCTCACTAATTATTAAAAATAAAACAAGAAAAAAGATAGAGAAAAAGTAATTTACTAAAGGTTAAATAGCTAGTTATCTTTAATTTATAATATTATTATTTTCAAATAAATATCTTTTTTCATAATAATCCTGTTTAATTTATTGACCTCTTTTCTATACACTAGTAAAGACTTTAATAGATTAAACAAGACTATTGGATTATTGATCCATTTTAAAATTCAGAACGATAAGATAGTTTGTTTCACCTTAAAACCGATTAAATTATGGAACTAGCAGAAAAACTGAAAGAAGTACTCGGAATTATAGAATCTTTAGAGACTGTTTACTTGTCTACAATTGATCAGAATGGATATCCATCAACTCGCGCCATGCTGAATTTGAGGAACAAAAAGCAGTACCCTCACCTTGTTCCGATGTATGCAAAAGAATCAAATGAATTTACTATCTATCTTACTACCAATACTTCTTCTGCAAAGATTAAGGAGATTGAGAATAACAGCAAGGCTGCTCTTTACTTCTGTAAACCGGAATCCTTTACTGGAATCATGTTTCAGGGGAATATTCAGGTTGTTACAAGCAAGGAATTCAAGCATAATGCATGGATGAAAGGATGGGAGCTCTATTATCCGGGAGGTGTTGAATCAGAAGATTTTGCCATGCTTAGGTTCGTACCATTCAGCTTTAAAACTTATTCAGACTTTCAGGTTCAGACTGAAAAAATAGACTAATATTGCACTCTATTTAATATGAAAAATCTACTTATTACACTTTGTTTATTCTCGTTTTTCAGTTTGCCGATATCAGCGCAACAGGCTCAATCACAAGACTATCTGCCCTACGGAGTAGAAAAGAATATGCCTACATCTTATCAAAAGATGAAAGAAACACTCACCTACCCTATGGCTTGGGGAAACTCTCCTATAAAAGATTTCAATAAGTGGAAAAAGGCTGCTCGTAATGTACTTTTCTCTTGTCTGGCCCCTGCCCCTCCCACTGCACCTTTCGATATGAAAGTGCTTGAGAAAGAGCAAAGAAATGGATACGAAGCACGAAAAATAGTGCTAAATATATCAAAGTTCGACCGCATTCCTGCTTATTTACTGATTCCCAATAAAGGAAAAGGCCCTTACCCTGCCGTTGTGATGCTGCACGATCACGGTGCTAAGTTCTCCATTGGTAAGGAAAAGATGGTAAGACCATTCGGCGTTTCACCCGAAGTACTGGCCGATGCGGATAAATGGGCGGTTCAATGTTACGATAGTGTCTATGTAGGCGACTATTTTGCGGCTCATGGCTACGTAGTTCTCTCCATTGATGCACTGTTTTGGGGTGAAAGAGGACGAAAAGAAGGTGTAAATTATGAAACCCAACAAGCACTTGCCTGCAACTTGATGCAGATGGGATATAACTGGTGTGGCGTTATTACATTCGACGATATCAGAAGCGTTGATTTTCTTGCCTCATTGCCCGAGGTAGATGCCAATAGAATTGGCACACTTGGTTTCTCAATGGGCGCTCACCGTGCCTGGATGCTTTCCGCTGCAACAGATAAAGTGAAAGCAGGAGCCGCCATTTGCTGGATGAACACCACCGATTCCTTGATGTCATTAACCAATAACCAGAATAAAGGCGGCAGTGCTTGGTCGATGCTTGTGCCTGGAATCCGAAACTATATGGATTACCCCGATGTGGCCGCCCTGGCTTGTCCAAAGCCTATGCTCTTCTTTAACGGGCTCCGCGACAAGTTATTTCCTGTAAATGGTGTAAAAGATGCTTATAAAAGTCTGCATTCCACGTGGAACAGCCAGAAGGCAGATAGCAAACTTGTAACTAAATTATGGGATGGCCCTCACTTCTTTAGCAAAGATATGCAGAAAGAAACACTGGATTTCTTCGATAAATTTCTGAAAAAATAGAAATTTAAAAATATTTATAGATAAAGCTTTAGAAGGAAACTAATCAAATTAAAAAGCTTCAGGAGAAAAAAACAGTAAAATTCAGTATTACTAACCTAAAGATTATAGAAGAAAATCGCAATCTACTTAAGTCAAAACGGATATAATACAGAATTACTACCTGAAAGATAAGCACGGATGAATGATTCATTCAATGAATAAAGAATCATTCATCCGTGCTTATCTTGTTCTGTAATAACCTTCAGTGGAGGTTTAATCTCAAAACATAGAAAATAGTCCGATATATAATCCCTTTTTATATGCAATTATCTGTATACTAATTTATTACTTTCACATATACTCATCCAGCTTACTGATAATAAAAGCTATTTTATCTAAAAGAACTACCCTAAAAAATATACAGTTCCAAAGGTAAGAGCTACTAGTAAAAACACACATTCCGAAAAAGAACTTCCTAAACTTTAAAATAATAGTAGAGAAAACAACACACTTATTCTTTCTCTACAAAGAAACCAGCAGATGGATAGGAAAATTCTCCTGAGCCAGACTTCTTCCCGAAGTAGCCGGACGAATACTCTTCAAATCGGGCAATGACATTTCATTGCGCACAACCGGAGGAATTATAGTTTGAGCCTCCATCTGACGGGCACTTACCGCCTCTCTCCTCTCCTTTCGCTGAAAGGCTTTCCGCTCAACCTGCACTTGCTGATAGATAGTATCTGTATGCTTTTCTGTTATATACACCGTATCATTAAGTGCCAGTTTTTCATTCTTCGGAGCATCTTCAAAGGGAAAATTCCAGCCAATCAATACTCCAATAAGACAAGCTGCAACAAGCCACCAGGGAGAAATAGCAACCTTTCGCGGAGTGCCTTCACGACGGTTTATTTCTTTCATCAAAGAATCGAATGAGCGTGGAGTATTTGCCGATTTATCTTTGTCATAGAACACTTTAGATGTATCAACAATCCGCTTTACCTCGTCGGAATGTTCCAGTCTGTTCAAATCATCTTCTTTCATATTTTATGGTTTTATTGGATTATACATTGATAGAGATTGAGAAAGACTACGCAATGCATAGTGCAATCTCGACTTAACTGTTCCCTCCGGACAATCGAGTATCCGTGCAATCTCGGAAACTGATAGCTCTTCATTATACCTGAGAGTAAAGGCAGCCAACTGATCGGCAGGCAATTTTGTGAGAGAAATACTCAGCTGGTTTTCGAAAACAGCCCTATCGTACATTTTTTCAAAAGCAGGTTCCTCTGTGGTGTCCGAATCATAATTCTGTTCCAGCTCGTGGGTTTCAACAACCTCCCGGTGTCTGTATTCATTCTTACACAGATTATATGCCATTGAGAAAGCCCACGAAGAGAAAGTTCTTCCTTCTTCGTAGGCGCTTCTGTTTTCGTAAACTTTAAGAAACAATTCCTGTGTAAAGTCCTCTGCTTTAGCAATATCATATCCAAGCATACGGATAAAGAATCCTTGCATACGTTTAGCATAGCGGGTGTATATTTCCTCGAAAGCAGTGGTATCATTTCGGGAAACCCTTCGCATCAACTCTTCGTCAGTATCTTGTCTGTATGAGCGAAATATCCTCATTTTTCTGCTGGTTCAAGGCATTTCAGGTATTCATTTTTACTATCGCTATTATCAAAAGAATAATTATCAATAATGGCATGAAGCTGAGTTTTTAGTTTAGTATAGTTGTTTAAATCACCTGTTACTCGATAGAACTCCAGAAGAGAACGGAATCCTGTTATATAATTCAGGTTAATATGCCCCACCATATCTTTGTAACTGTCGGGAGTAAAGCCTTCTTTAAGGTAATCCAGCAAGAACACTTGCTCATAATTACGTTTAGTTACAGCCAGATTATCGTATGATTTGGCCGAATATCTCATCAGTAATCCTTCAGAATAAAGGCTGTCTTTGAATGAATCAAGCTCCCCCCGTCCCATAGCTGAGAAATAAACCGGGCGATGCGTGTATTTAATTATATGTTTTGCAATCTCTAATGACAATTGATTATTAGCCGGATACTTTGCGTTCAGTTCTTTATCTGTTCCCGGAAAAGGAGGAACTCCCAATTCTTCGAGAACACGCTCCCGATAATTCTGCTCATACAAAAAAGGGAGACAGATTAACTTTTTATCCTTAAACAGATTCTTGCCACATTGAAGCAGCAATTTAGGATAGATTGAATTATCTCCATAAGCAAATATAATGCCATCTTTCTCCATTCCAGCCATCTCGTTATAATCATAATTCAACAATCCTGCTGAATATTCCCCACTTTCGTACCATTTCTTGCAGGTGTTTGTAAGAAGTGTATCGTTCCGGGACAATATCGCAAAGGATACATAGTCAGGGAAAAAGCCCACTTCGTCAGGACGCATTGCAATAGCTTTAGTTATGTAAGCACTTTTACTAAGATCGCCACCACCATTATAATACATCATTACGTTATACGTGTAAGAGTTTGGTATTGCCAGTTTCATTTCCTGCATTATCTTCCCCAACCGGACGAAGATCTTTTCATAATCCTTCTCTCCTTCTGCACAAACGAATTCATATTTTGTGGCCCGATAATAGTTTTCCCAAGCAGCCTCGTTGTGTTTGTCTTTAGAAAGAACCTTCTTCCATGCTTCCGCCTGCTGCTTATACCACTCGGCATTATGCTCTACTTGTACAAAAGAAACTACTTTCTGAGGTGTTTGACCAAAGGAAGATTGGAATGCTATACAGGCAACAATCGCAGAAATATACTTCAATTTTCTAATATTCATTTTTCATTTCATTTTAAGTGCATACTAATCATAAGGAACGGTTCCGGAATAGTATACACGCATGCCGGGAAAACGTTCAAAGTTATTAAGAATATTTTTTCTTTGACCTATATCAAACAATAATTATGATGTATATCAAAGCATCCTTTTGATGTACATCTAAGCATACGTTTGATATACATCAAACAAAAAAGATATAACCGGAAAATGGTAAATCTTTCTTTATATATATTATTAATATTCAAGGTAAGTTGCTAATCCTTTGTATTCCACCGAATAATTTGTACTTTTGCAAGCTGAAAAAAGTTTGAATAAGAAAACAAATTAACGATATAAAGAATGGCTTTACAATGTGGTATCGTCGGCCTTCCTAACGTAGGAAAATCGACTCTTTTCAATTGCTTGTCTAACGCAAAGGCACAGTCTGCTAATTTCCCTTTTTGTACGATTGAACCTAACGTAGGTGTAATCACTGTTCCCGATGAACGTTTAAATAAACTTGCCGAGTTGGTTCACCCTAACCGCGTAGTACCTACCACAGTAGAAATTGTGGATATTGCCGGATTGGTAAAAGGTGCCAGTAAAGGTGAAGGATTAGGAAATAAATTCCTTGCAAACATCCGCGAAACTGATGCTATCATTCACGTTCTTCGCTGTTTCGACGACGATAACGTGGTGCATGTTGACGGAAATGTAAACCCTATTCGTGACAAAGAAATCATTGATTACGAACTTCAGCTGAAAGACCTTGATACTATTGACAGCCGCATTCAGAAAGTACAGAAACAGGCTCAAACAGGTGGCGATAAAGTTGCAAAGATGACTTATGAAGTGCTTCATAAGTACAAAGAGGCTTTGGAACAAGGCAAGTCGGCCCGTACAGTTACATTCGAAACAAAAGATGAAATAAAGATATCAAAAGAACTATTCCTGCTTACAAGTAAGCCGGTTCTTTACGTGTGCAACGTAGACGAAGGCAGTGCTGTAAACGGAAATAAGTACGTTGAAATGGTTCGTGAGGCAATTAAAGACGAAGATGCTCAGTTGCTTGTTGTAGCTGCCAAGATTGAATCGGAAATTGCTGAGTTCGAAACTTTCGAAGAACGCGAAATGTTCCTTGGAGAGATTGGATTAACAGAATCGGGCGTAGCCAGACTTATTAAAACTGCCTATAAACTGTTGAATCTGGAAACTTATTTCACAGTAGGTGTTCAGGAAGTTCGTGCATGGACTTACCTAAAAGGCAGCAAGGCTCCTCAATGCGCCGGTGTAATTCATACCGACTTCGAAAAAGGATTTATCCGTGCAGAGGTAATTAAATACCATGACTTCATTGAATATGGCTCGGAAGCAGCCATCAAAGAAGCCGGTAAACTAGGTGTTGAAGGAAAAGAATATGTGGTGGAAGACGGCGACATCATGCACTTCCGCTTTAACGTATAAAAAGCACAGTAAACTAAGAGGTAAATCTGTTACAGACAAAATAGATATTCCTCAAAAAATAGACTAAAACAAAAGTATTGGGGATTAAAATTGCATAAGCAGCATTTTCATCCCCTTCTTTTATTCATAAAAAATAAAATGGCGACAAAGTATCTGATTATTGGAACGGGCGGCGTAGGAGGAAGTATTGCCGGATTCCTTGCCCTTGCAGGCCACGATGTGACTTGTATTGCACGGGGAGCTCACTTAAAAGCTATGCAGGAGAACGGCCTGAAGCTGAAATCCGGACTGAAAGGTGATCATACCGTTCATGTTAACGCATGCCTCACTGAGGAGTATAACGATAAAGCTGACGTAATTTTTGTTTGTGTAAAAGGCTATTCAATTGATTCCATCACTGAACTGATTGAACGTGCTTCACACAAAGGCACCATCGTAATACCGATTCTCAACGTATACGGCACGGGGCCAAAGATTAAACGCAAGGTCGAAAACGTGACGGTTCTAGACGGATGCATCTACATCGTAGGATTCGTTTCCGCTCCGGGCGAGATTACTCAGATGGGAACCATCTTCCGCCTGGTATTTGGTGCCCGCAAGGAAGACAATGTAGCTTATGAAAGACTATTGGCTGTGCAGAAAGATCTTCAGGAAAGCGGCATCAAAGCTCCTATTTCAGAGGATATAAACCGTGATACTTTCGTGAAATGGTCGTTCATTTCCGCCATGGCTTGCACCGGTGCATACTATGATGTTCCTATGGGAGAGCTGCAAAAAGAGGGAACCAAAAGAGATACCTTCATTGGCCTTTCACGTGAAAGCGCAGCCATAGGTAAAGCCCTTGGCATAACATTCGTGGAAGATCCGGTAACCTACAACCTCAAAGTTCTGGATAAGCTTGATCCCGCCAGTACAGCATCCATGCAAAAAGATATCAGCAAAGGTCACGAATCGGAAGTAGACGGTCTGCTTTTCAGCTTCATAACCAAAGGAGAAGAGCTTGGGATTGATATGCCCACTTACAGACTGGTTGCTAAAAAGTTTAGATAGTCATAAAATATATAGTCTGTAAAATGGAATTTGATTTTACAAATACTAGAATCATTTTATAACTGAACTATAAATTCTCAGCTAAACGTTATTTTTCATAAAAAAAATACTAATTCAACAATTTTTCTATCTGTTATAATTTATATTTACTACCTTTATAGTAAATAAATTATATCCTATGAAAAATATAATATTGACTTTATTCTTGGCTTCAGTTTTGTTTTCTTGTAAAGAAGACAATGATTCTTTGAAGACATTCGAATTGAGCAAAACATCTATTGAACTTGATAATGTAAATTCCAGTGAAAACATTCTGATTAAAGGCAGAAGCAGTACTTTTTTTGCATCCTCTACTGATGCAAATGTAGCTTACGCAACTATTAATAATGACACATTGATTGTAATAGGTTATAATTTAGGGAACTGTACTATATATATTTCTGATGAATTTAATAACGTAAAATCTATACCGGTATGCGTAAAAGAAGCAATAGACTTTACCTTTTACAATATTGCAAATATATACATAAAGAAAGGAGAAAAAAGAACGTTCAGTTTTTCTCCTCTCGATTATAAAGATTATAATACATTCGTAGTAAGCAATAAGGAAATAGCTGATGTTTCAGTGGTAGGCGATCAGGTTAAAAGTTTCTTTGTTGATGCAAAATACAAAGGAAAAACAACGATGAGCATATTTAAAGGGAAAATGAAAATCTCAGAATTCTATATTAACGTGGTAGATGAATATGATTTATATGTCCCCCAAAAAAGTCTTACCTTGAAGATTCCTTTTACTTATGGAATTAATGGCATTGGCATTTGGCGAGGAAGTGGAAAATATTCCGCTACTACAGAGAATGAAAATATAGCTAAGGTTCAATCCATTATTTATTGGAATAATAATTCATTTAATCAAGAGTGTAATGATGCTGCGGTTCATATAAAACCTTTAAATGAAGGAGAAACTTTTCTGAATATCAAAGATGAAACAACCGGACAAGTTGTAAAATGTAAGATTACTGTCACTCGTTAATTTCGTTCATTACATCAAAAAAAAATAATTAAATAGTAGGACCAGACTTTTCATTTATCCTATTATTCAAAAATAACATCACAAAAAGGTGAGGGATGAGCCTCAAAAGTGAGGGATTAACTAAAAATAGTGAGGGATAAAAAGCATCTCTCACCCGTCAAAACTCTTTATTAAAAGGCATTTCAGACAATTCTAGTGAGGGATGAGAGATGATTTAAAAAAAACATTCTTTATGTGTTGATTAATATCACGTAATACCCATGCGGCATATATAAAAATTATTCACTTATCACTTCCCTCTGCAACAAAACAAAATAAATATACTAAAAGTCGTATTATTTCAGAAAAATACATACTTTTGTTATAAGTAAGGCTATGACTTACTAAAACATAAATGTATTAAAAACAAAATATTATGAGAAAAATCATCTATTTGGTTCTGTTACTTATTTGCTCGCAGACAGAAATTTACGCGCAAAATAGAGTAACTGTAGTTGAACCCGAATCATCTGTAAAACAAATTGGTAAGTCACTCAAAAGGAAAGTAGCTATTTCTCGTTTCTCTAATGAAACACAGTATGCCAAAGGACTCTTTTACGACAAAGACAATGATCCAATGGGTAAACAAGCGTTAGACATTTTATCAGCCAAGCTGGCTGCTTCAGACAAATTCATTTTACTTGAACGCAATGATCTTAACCAACTACTAAATGAATCATCAAAATCCGGAAACTCTTATCAGAATGTTGGAGCAGATTATCTTATTATTGGCTCCATTACTGAGTTTGGCCGCAAAAATGTGGGTGATGTAAAAGTGTTTTCAACATCAAAAACTCAAATTGTGGAAGCTGCAGTAAGCGTACGTCTGGTAGATGTTTCTACAGGATTGATTATCTATTCTGAAGAAGCTAAAGGAACTGCCGAACAAAAAACCAAACAAACACTGGGAGTGGGCGGTAGAGCCGATTATGACGCTACTTTAAGTGATAAAGCTATTTCAATGGCAATCTCTAAACTGGTTGAAAATATCATTAATAACTGCATGGACAGACCATGGAAGTCTTATTTCCTTGCTTACGATAACGATGCAATTCTTATCTCGGGCGGAAAAAGCCAGGGATTAGCTGTTGGAGACAAGTTTATAGTAAAGGAAAAAGGAAAAACAGTTAAGAATCCACAGACAGGATTGAACGTAGAGCTTCCGGGAAAGAAGGTAGGTGAAATTTCTATTGCCATGGTTGGTGGAGATACTCCCCAATCAGAATACTCTATAGTAAACTTTACCGAAGGGGGAATTGATAAAACAAATCTAGCAAACTATTACATTGAGGAGATTAAATAATGAAAACAAAACATATTGCTCTGCTATTAGTGTGCATTTGTGCACTTTTCACAAGCTGTAAAGTAGGAAATTACAGTCAGGAAAGAGGATTACCCGACCAAGCTTATCTTTATTTCGTTGCAAATGAGAATTATGATGGCGAGGTTCAGGTATCAGTTGATAATAATACCTCTTTTAATGCAAAAGTTATTAAAGAGAAAAAAGGAACAATAAAGAGAGATGTATATGCCATTGCTAAGGGAAAAAGAAACCTTAAGGTGTATTACAATGGAAATGTAATTTATGAAAAAGTAATATTCGTCTCTGCTCAGGAAACTAAAAAAATACAATTACCATGAAAATAAAACTGATTTGTGTGGCTTGCTTTGCCCTGTTTTTAAGTTCTTGTACAACTCAGCAAAGCGCGCTTTACTCGTGGAAAAACTACGAAAAAACATCTTATAACTACTACAAAAAACAAACACCGGAAAGCACAGAAGCTTTATTAAATACCTATGCAATATTAATTGCAAAACAAGATCAGGGAACCCGTAAGGTAGTGCCTCCGGGAACTTATGCCGAATATGGTTTTCTCCTTGCTCAAACAGGGAAAAAAGAAGAAGGTATTTCCATGATGAAAAAGGAAATCGAGGTATATCCTGAATCTAAAGTATTTATTGAAAGAATCATTAAAATGTTGGAAAAATGAGAAAAATAATATATCTAAGCCTGGTTGTTCTGCTACTTACCTCGTGCGGAGAAACAAAAAACTTCACCCGCGGAGAGAATTATCCTAAAATGTATGAAGCAAAACCTACAAGTATTCTTATCATGCCTCCAATAAACAAGACTGTTAATGTGGAAGCCAAAGAGTACTTTTACACATCATTGGCTATTCCTTTGTGTGAAAAAGGGTATTATGTAATCTCTCCTTTCCTTTCAATGGAAACATTAAAAAGTGAAAGTGCCTATGATTCTGAAATGTTTATAAATAGCGATCTAAAAAAGTTTAATGAAGTTTTCGGAGCAGATGCGGCTCTCTTTACTACAATTAACCGATGGTCGAAATCTACTCTCGGAAACACAATTACAGTAGAAATTGAATATCTGCTTAAATCGACAACAAGCAATGATATTCTCTTTAACAGAAAAGGAATATTAACGGTAGATTTAAGTATTAATTCCGGTAGCGGTGGTCTTTTGGGTGCTTTGGTAGATATGGCTGCATCGGCTATTGCAACAGCATCAACCGATAAAGTTGTAGCGGCAAGGAGTTGCAATACGTTCTCTCTATTCGACTTACCTGATGGTAAGTATAGAAGTACGTTCGATACAGATCAGGCTACTCCAGCAGGAGGTTTAGAATTTAAAGCTACTGTGAAGAAATAAACAAAAACAGAACGAGATTTTCTTAAATTGAGAAAACCTCGTTCTGTTTTTTTAAGATCTATCACTATTAACAATGGAATTTTTCCTTTCAAATTCTATTGCTATTATATCTATTTCCCCTTCAAAATCTTCTTTATATCATTGAGCTTATTAAGAGCCTCCAATGGTGTAAGATTGTTCACGTCAAGATTAAGAATTTCATCCCTTATCTGGCAAAGGATAGGATCGTCCAATTGGAAGAAACTGAGCTGCATTCCTTCCCGGTTCTCCCCTACTTCCGACAAATGTTTGTTTGAAATTCCTTTTTTACGGTGGTCGGATTCAAGCTTATGCAGAATGTCATTGGAACGATTAACGATGCTTTTTGGCATACCCGCCATCTTTGCTACATGAATACCAAAAGAGTGTTCACTCCCACCCCGTTCGAGCTTACGAAGAAAGATTACTTTATTGTCGACTTCCTTCACAGAAACATTATAATTCTTAATTCGCTTGAAGGACTTTTCCATTTCATTCAACTCATGATAATGGGTAGCAAACAATGTTCTTGCCCTTGCTTTGGGGTGTTCGTGTATATATTCCACAATTGCCCAGGCAATAGAAATACCGTCGTAGGTAGAGGTTCCACGTCCAAGCTCGTCGAATAATACAAGACTTCGGGGAGAAACATTATTCAATATATCGGCAGCCTCATTCATTTCGACCATGAAAGTAGACTCTCCTACCGAAATGTTATCGCTTGCTCCCACACGGGTAAAAATCTTATCTACAATACCGATATGTGCACTCTCGGCAGGTACAAAACTACCAATCTGAGCCATTAAAGTAATCAAGGCTGTCTGGCGTAGCAATGCCGACTTACCGGCCATATTCGGACCGGTAATAATAATAATCTGCTGATGCTCCGTATCTATTGTCACATCATTGGCTATGTATTGCTCACCAAGCGGAAGTTGTTTCTCGATAACCGGATGCCTTCCCTGCTTTATTTCCAGTACATCATCATCTGAAATTACAGGACGAATGTATTTATTCTGGGCAGCACCGTTGGCAAATGAAAGAAGGCAGTCTATACGTGCTATCTGATTGGCGTTAATCTGTATAGCCGGAATATATTCTGTCAGAGCAAGTACCAGTTCATTATATATTTTTGTTTCAAGAATAAGAATCTTATCTTCGGCTCCCAGAATTTTCTCTTCATATTCTTTAAGCTCCTGGGTAATGTAACGCTCGGCATTGACCAGTGTTTGCTTACGAATCCATTCCTGTGGCACTTTATCCTTGTGAGTATTCCTCACTTCAATAAAATAACCAAAAACGTTATTATAAGCGATCTTCAGACTAGGAATACCCGTAATTTCGCTTTCGCGTTGCTGAATCTGCAATAAGTAGTCTTTTCCTGAATAAGCAATCTTACGCAATTCATCCAAATCGGAATCTACGCCATTCTTAATAACACCGCCTTTATTTATCAACAGCGGAGGATCGTTATTGACCTCTTTATCTATTTTATCTCTGATAGAAAGACAAAGATTAAGCTGGTCTCCTATCCTATTCAGACTCGGATTATCTGCTTTCAGACAAGCTTCTTTTATTGGTTCGATAGCTTGTAATGCCACTTTCAGCTGAACAACCTCACGGGGAGAAACGCGCCCAACGGCAACTTTGGAGATAATTCGTTCCAAGTCTCCTATTAAGTGTAACTGTTCTTCAATAAGTTCTTTGAATTCCGGCTCGCGAAAGAAATATTCTACAACGTTAAGTCGGTCGTTGATCGGCTTTTCATCCTTTAACGGAAATACCATCCAACGCTTTAGCATGCGGGCTCCCATCGGACTTATTGTTTTATCGATAACATCCAGCAGACTTTTTCCGCCATCGTTCATGCTTGAGATAATCTCAAGACTACGAACCGTATATTTATCTAACCGGACAAAGCGATCTTCTTCAATTCTTGAAAGTGAAGTTATATGCCCTATTTGTGTATGTTGTGTGATATCAAGATACTGAAGGATTGCTCCGGAAGCAATGATACCGAATTTTAAATGTTCCACTCCAAAGCCTTTCAAGCTACTGGTTTCAAAGTGTTTTAAAAGTCGCTCGCGGGCACTTGATTCAGTAAAGACCCAGTCTTCGAGTTCGAAAGTAAAGAACTTATTTCCGAAATTGCCTTCAAACATCCCCTTCTTGCTCCGTTCGTAAAGCACTTCCTTAGGAGCAAAATTATTAAGTAGTTTATCTATATAATCGAATGGCCCTTCGGCAGTAAGGAACTCCCCTGTCGATATATCCAGAAAAGCTATACCACACTCATTCTTTCCGAAATGAACAGCTGCCAGAAAGTTATTTTCCTTGTAATTCAGAATGTTATCATTGATGGAAACACCGGGAGTAACTAGTTCTGTAATACCGCGTTTTACAAGTTTCTTAGTAGTTTTAGGGTCTTCTAACTGGTCACAAATAGCAACTCTTTTGCCCGCCCTGATTAATTTGGGTAAGTAAGTATCAAGTGCATGATGGGGAAAGCCCGCCATCTCTACAGTTTTGCCTTGTCCGTTAGCTCTTTTAGTCAAGGTAATTCCCAATATCTCAGCAGCAATTACTGCATCATCTGAATAAGTTTCATAAAAGTCTCCGCAACGAAAAAGCATCACAGCATCGGGATGCTTTGCTTTAAGGTCAAGAAACTGCTTCATCATTGGGGTAAGAACTATATCATTTGCCACGGTTATTTCCTCTTATTTTAGTGAATAATAAGCGCAAATATAGTTCTTTTTAAGAAGAAAAGCAGACCGAAAAAGTGTAAAGTTATATAATAATTAACGATTAAATATCCATCATCAGCACTCGGAAGTTGCATCTATCCCTTTTTCTTTGAATATTGTAACAATTTCTTTGATTTCTCTTTTAGGAAGCATATCTAAAGGGAACTGATAATATTTGTAGTTTTTATCCAGGATCTCAATATAAAGAAAAGCTCCTTTTCCCAAACTAGAGCCAAAAGCTATTTTCTTTATATCGTCATACTTGAATCCTTTACTTTTTCTTTTGAGTAAGTTTTTTATTTTAAATGATTCATCTTTCATTTTGATATAGTACATCCTCTCCCAGTAAGTATAAATTAAATACAACAAAAGCGGCAACAAACAAAGCAGTAAATGAATTACCTGGTTATCTGGACTCATAATAAACCTGTAGGTAATAAAAGCCATTATCAGAATCAATGTCAAAGCAGGCAATATAATAGCAAAAACAGCTTGCATACCTGATTTCTGATATGTAGTTACCTTAACCTTTGTATCCTTTGACACAACTGGTTTATAATTGATAAATGGAATATTATTATCTTGCAGATAAGTGAGAATAATCTTTATGTCGTGAAATCCAAATAAAGAAATTGCTTTACGTTCGCCAGACTTTGTATGAAATATCATAACTGTTGGTCCGCTAATTCCTAAATATTTGCCTCTTCCTTTGGGTACGGAATAATAGTAATCTCTCATAAATTCGAACCCTTTAAGCGACATTAGCTCAATCTCTACTTTTGGAAAAGCAAAAAGATTGTATATAATAATCTTGTCGTCCTTTAAACACACCTTCCCGATACCTTTGGAAAAGGCATAAAATATTAAAGGAAACAACAAGAAAAAATATAGATAAACCATAATGAGAAGTTCTTCTATAATTGCAAAAAGAAGAACAAAAGATAACAGAAGTACGGCTACCCAGAATAGCCTGTATTTCTTACCTAGATAAAGGGTTATTGTTTTCATAATATCAAGGCATTAGGATTATCACAAATATACAATTTCTCTTCATATTTATAACAATTTTCGAAACAATTTGATTGGTTAAAAATATCTTGTACAAAAGATTGCATTCTTTTGTACAGAAGATTGAAATGTTTTGTACAAAAGAATATATTCTTCTGTACAAGGAAATAATAACTATTTTAATAAGATTTTAAAAGCACTATGGATAAACTTGAAATAAGCGGGGATAAACGATTAAAATCGTCAAGAAATTGCTGAAAGAAACACCCAAATAAGCTTATCTTTCATTATCTTTGCCGTCTATATTATGTATTACGAATTAATTAATACAACAAGATAAAAATATATCGCTATGGAGTATAATTTCAGGGAGATAGAGAAAAAATGGCAGGAAAGATGGGTTGAAAATAAAACCTATCAGGTAACGGAAGACGAATCCAAGAAAAAATTTTATGTATTAAACATGTTTCCATACCCATCGGGTGCAGGACTTCACGTAGGTCACCCTCTGGGATATATCGCTTCTGATATTTATGCCCGTTACAAACGTCTGCAAGGCTTTAACGTACTTAACCCAATGGGGTATGACGCTTATGGTTTGCCTGCAGAACAATATGCTATCCAAACTGGTCAGCACCCTGCAATAACTACTGTAAACAACATTAATCGCTACCGCGAACAATTAGATAAAATAGGATTTTCATTCGACTGGAGTAGGGAAGTACGCACCTGCGAACCCGATTATTACAAGTGGACTCAGTGGGCTTTCCAGCAAATGTTCAAGCATTATTATGATAATGATGCTAAGAAAGCTACTCCAATTGCCGATCTTATCAAAAGATTCGAAACTAAAGGAACCGAAGGACTGAACGCTGCATGCGGAGAAGAACTTTCATTTACGGCTGAAGAATGGAAAGCTAAAAGTGATAAAGAACAGCAAACAATCTTATTAAACTACCGCATTGCTTACCTTGGCGATACAATGGTTAACTGGTGCCCTGCTCTTGGAACCGTTTTGGCCAACGATGAAGTAGTTGATGGTGTTTCTGAACGTGGCGGTCACCCGGTAATACAGAAAATAATGCGCCAATGGTGCTTGCGTGTATCTGCGTATGCACAACGTTTACTCGACGGACTGGAAACTTTAAACTGGACAGATTCACTAAAAGAAACTCAAAAGAACTGGATTGGTAGGAGTGAGGGTGCTGAAATGAAATTCAGCGTGAAGAATTCCGATTTGGAATTTACCATCTTTACCACTCGTGCAGATACTATCTTCGGTGTTACTTTCATGGTATTGGCTCCTGAAAGCGAACTGGTTGCTCAGTTGACTACTGCCGAACAAAAAGCAGAAGTACAGGCTTACCTTGACGCTACAAAGAAAAGAACCGAACGCGAACGTATTGCCGACCGCAGAGTAACAGGTGTATTCTCCGGTTCATACGCTATTAATCCGTTAACCAGAGAAGCAATTCCTGTTTGGATAAGCGATTATGTATTGGCAGGATACGGAACAGGTGCCATCATGGCTGTGCCTGCTCACGATAGCCGTGACTATGCATTTGCTAAACACTTCGGATTGGAAATTCGTCCGTTAATTGAAGGTTGTGATGTTTCGGAAGAAAGTTTCGATGCTAAAGAAGGAATCATGATGAATTCTCCTCTTGCGGAACATGCTACTGAAGGAGGATTGGTATTGAATGGACTTACCATCAAAGAAGCAATTGCAAAGACTAAAGTCTACATCAAGGAAAATAATCTTGGAAAAGTAAAAGTAAACTATCGTCTTCGCGACGCAATTTTCTCTCGTCAGCGTTATTGGGGTGAACCATTCCCGGTATATTACAAAGACGGAATGCCTTATATGCTTGACGAAAGCAAACTTCCGCTTGAACTTCCTGAAGTAGATAAATTCCTTCCAACTGAAACAGGAGAACCACCGCTTGGCCGTGCTAAAAACTGGAAAACAGAAGAAGGATATCAGCTTGAATTAAACACTATGCCTGGTTTTGCAGGTTCAAGTGCATACTATTTGCGCTATATGGATCCGCATAACACTGAGGCTTTAGTTTCTACAAAAGCAAATGCTTACTGGCAGAATGTAGACCTTTACGTAGGTGGAACAGAACATGCAACAGGTCACTTAATATATTCTCGCTTCTGGAACAAATTCCTTCACGATGTAGGTGTATCAATCAAGGAAGAGCCATTCCAGAAACTAATCAATCAGGGAATGATTCAGGGTAGAAGTAACTTTGTTTACAGAATAAAAGATACCAATACTTTCGTTTCACTGAACCTGAAAGACCAATATGATGTAACTCCTCTGCACGTGGATGTAAACATCGTATCTAATGATATTCTTGATCTTGAAGCTTTCAAGAACTGGCATCCTGAATATAAAACAGCAGAATTTATTCTTGAAGACGGAAAATATATCTGTGGATGGGCTGTTGAAAAGATGAGTAAATCTATGTTCAACGTGGTTAATCCGGATATGATTGTTGAAAAGTACGGTGCCGATACATTGAGAATGTACGAAATGTTCCTCGGTCCTGTAGAACAATCTAAGCCATGGGATACTAATGGTATTGATGGTGTTCACCGTTTTATCCGTAAATTCTGGGCTTTATTCTATAATAAAGCAGGAGAATATATTGTTAAAGATGAACCTGCAACAAAAGAGGAATTAAAATCTCTTCATAAGTTGATTAAGAAAGTATCCGGCGATATAGAACAGTTCTCTTATAACACTTCTGTAAGTGCGTTCATGATTTGTGTAAACGAACTTTCATCTTTGAAATGTAACAAGAAAGAGATATTAAGCAATTTAGTTGTTCTTCTGGCTCCATTCGCACCACACATAAGCGAAGAACTTTGGGAAACTTTAGGAAACGCAACTTCTGTATGCGATGCTCAATGGCCTGAATATAATGAAGATTACCTCAAAGAAGATGTAGTAAACTATACTATTTCTTTCAACGGTAAAGCCCGTTTCAATATGGAATTTGCTGCAGATGCAGATAATAACACTATTCAGGAAACAGTTTTAGCATCAGAAGGTGCTATTAAATGGATTGAAGGTAAACCAATCAAGAAAGTTATTATTGTTCCTAAGAAAATTGTTAATATTGTAGTTTAATATAGCTTATCTATATGGCAAAAATTAATAAAACTGATATCCTGATTGAATTAAAAGACTATCTTTTAATTTCTATGGGAATTATGTGTTATGCAATGGGTTGGGCAGCATTTTTGCTACCTTATCAAATTACAACTGGTGGAGTAACCGGTATTTCTGCAATTATTTATTATGCAACAGGTGTTCAAATTGAAATTACATATTTCATAATCAACGCCTTTCTATTAACAATTGCACTGAAAATTCTAGGCCCGAAGTTTAGTCTCAAAACAATGTATGGAATCTTTTCGCTGACTTTCTTTTTGTGGTTATTCCAGCATGTAATAGGAAAAATGCAAATTCTGGGTCCCGGACAAGACTTCATGGCGTGTGTTATTGGTGCTTCGTTGTGTGGATTAGGATTAGGAATGGTATTTGTTAATAATGGTAGTACCGGAGGAACAGATATTATTGCAGCAATAGTCCATAAGTACAGAGATGTAACTTTTGGAAGAATGATTCTGTATTGCGATATAGTAATCATAACTTCGTGCTACTTTGTTTTTTATGACTGGAAGAGGGTTGTATTTGGTTTTACTACATTGATAATAATCAGCTATGTGCTGGATTTGATTGTAAACAGTGCCCGTCAATCTGTTCAATTCTTTATCTTCTCCAAACATTATGAAGAGATTGCTGAAAGAATTATCCAGGATACGCACAGAGGGGTAACCATTCTTGATGGTACCGGATGGTACAGCAAAAGTCCGGTTAAAGTTGTTGTTGTATTGGCTAAAAAAAGTCAGTCTATCGAAATATTCCGATTAGTAAAAGACATAGATCCAAATGCTTTCGTATCGCAAAGCTCGGTTATTGGAGTATATGGAGAAGGATTTGATCCTCTAAAAGGAAAATAATAATTAATAAAAATCAATCATACACTAAATAATATATCAATATGAGTGAATTTGGTGACTGATGAACATAAAAGTGAGGGATAAGTGATCGATTAATAGCCGATATATTTTATCCCTCACTCTTATATATCCCCCTTTAATAAGGCCTTTCAATAAAATAAGTGAGGGATGATTTTACTTTTTTATATGAATAGGCAATAATTTCTCTCACTAAAAATTAAAGAAACAAACAAATGAAAAATAAGCTTGTATTTGCCACAAATAATAAACATAAACTGGAAGAAGTTTCGTACATACTGAAAGATCAGATGGAAATACTTAGTCTGAAAGATATAAATTGCGACGTAGATATTCCCGAAACTGCAACTACTTTAGAAGGTAATGCATTACTTAAGGCACAATATATTCACGAAAACTACGGTTTAAACTGTTTTGCAGACGATACCGGTTTAGAAATTGAGGCACTTAATAATGAACCTGGAGTTTATTCAGCACGTTATGCAGGAGATGATAAAAGTTCTGAAGCCAATATGCTTAAAGTACTTAAAAAGCTGGAAGGAATAGAAAACAGAAAAGCTCAATTTCGCACAGCCGTATCTTTAATCATTAATGATAAGGAATATCTGTTCGAAGGAATCATAAAAGGAAATATAATTAAAGAAAAACGTGGAAATTCAGGCTTTGGTTATGATCCGATTTTTGTTCCGGAAGGATATGATAAGACTTTTGCTGAATTAGGAAACGAAATAAAAAATAAAATTAGTCATCGTGCGTTAGCTATAAATAAGCTATGCAATTTCTTAAAAGAGTATGACTATGAAAAAAATAATTTTTAGTCTTCTATATTTCCTAATAACATCAGTTACATCAGCTCAAATGGCAATAGGAGAGTGGCAAGCTCACCTGGCCTATAATAATGTAACTCAAACTGCACCTGCAGGCAATTTAATATATGCTGTTAGCGATGGTGCTTTGTTTTCTTATAATACAGAAGATCAAAGCATCAGTTTATTTAATAAAGTCAATTTATTAAGTGATACCGGCATTAGTTATATTAAATATAGCAGTATACACAATACTCTTATCATTGTCTATAAAAACTCCAATATAGACCTTTTTACAAACGAAAGTATATATAATATTCCTGACTTCATGAATAAAACCATGAGTCAGGATAAAACACTTAACAGTATAAATATTGTAGGTGACTATGCTTACTTCTCAACTAATTTTGGCATTCTTATTCTAAACCTGAAGAAAAAAGAAATAACCAATACATATGTCTTAAATAAGAAAGTATACTCTTCTGTTGTTAAGGACAATGTAATCTATGCTGCAACAGCAGATGGTTTATACTCTGGTAAACTAACTGATAACTTATTAGATGCTAATAATTGGGTACTTTCTAATGCAATCGCATTTAATCAACTAGCTATATTTGATAATAAGATTATAGGAAATCAACCAAAAAATGGGATATATTCTTTTGATAACAACTCACTTGAATTAACTAGTATAATTGGTGGAAACTTCTCATACATGGAAGTCTTCGATAATAAACTTATTGCTGGTAATGGTAATTCAATAGCTATATTTGATCATTTCAATTCTGTAAAATACATGGATTTAGATGATAATTTCAACCATTTATCTTACATAAAAAGCAATGATTTATATTGGGGTAGTAATGGTAATAAAGGTTTGAATGGTTATAAACTAAACAATAATAAATTAGAAAAAACAGTTTCTTCAATCATACCCGAAAGTCCCAAAAGAAACCTTCCATACTATATGACATTTACCAATAACAGATTATTGATATGCGGGGGAGGAATGGATTATGACCGGCTAAATAATCCTGGTACTATAATGATGATGGAAGATAATAAATGGTATAATTTCCAGGAAGAAGGAATTAAAGAAGTCACTGGATTAGATTATAAAGATATAACTTCCGTTATTCAAGATCCTAATAATCCAGAACATCACTTTGCATCTTCTGGAGGAGAAGGAGTATATGAATTTATGAACAGGAAGTTAGTTAAGCTTTATAGCATAAACAATAGTACTCTGCAAACTATTTTTCCAAATGAATCATACAAATTAAATTATGTAAGAACAAACGGATTGCAATATGATAAGAATCACAATCTGTGGGTACTGAATTCGTATGTAGATAGTGTTATCAATGTTTTAAAAGACGATGGAAAATGGATTAGTTTTTATCATCCTGAATTGATAGGAAAACCTACTTTCGAAAGAATTATCTTTGATAAAAGAGGCTGGGCATGGATTACTTCTATGAGATATGAACCTGGAGTATTTTGTTTTAATACAAACGGTACTTTAGAAGACACCAGCGACGATAAAACTAAGTTTATAGGTTCCTTTATTAACCAAGATGGGACTAACTTAGGAAGACTTAAAATACTATCTATTGTTGAAGATAAAGATGGGGCAATATGGATAGGAACAGAAAAAGGTCCTATAGTTATTTATAATCCTACTAATTTTTTCGATGATGATTTTTATTGTACCCAAATAAAAGTACCCAGAAACGATGGAACTAATCTGGCAGACTTTCTTTTATCAAATGAAAGGATTAATGCTATTTGTATAGATGGTGGCAATCGAAAATGGATAGGTACTGAAAGTAATGGTATATTTTTATTGAGTGAAGATGGACTTGAAACTATCCATCACTTTACAACTGAGAATAGTCCATTGTTATCGAATAAGATTCAATCATTAGCATTAAATCCAAAAATAGGAGAGTTATTTATCGGAACAGATCAAGGACTTATTTCTTACATGAGTGATGCAACAGAAGGAGAAAATACCTTCTCTGAAACCGCACATGCATTTCCTAATCCGGTTAAACCAGATTATACCGGCTTAATTACTATTACAGGTCTTATACGTGATAGTAATGTAAAAATAACAGATATTAATGGAAATCTTATTTTTGCTGGAAATTCAGTAGGCGGACAGTTTACCTGGAATGGAAGAAACTCTAAAGGCAGGAAAGTAGCCTCAGGTGTATATCTTGTTTTAGCTGCAGATGTCGAAGGAAAAGAAGGTATTGCAACTAAAATTCTTATCATTAAATAAAGTATCTAATATTGCTTAACCTTGTGCCTACTTTTAGTTGCAACTACATTATTAGTTATATGAATAAAGCGGTGTTGATAACATGTTAATATCAACACCGCTTTATATATTTATAAGTTATAGAAAAACTACAAACCTAATTTTTCTGATACCTCAAGCATTCTTTTTATTGGTTTAACTGCTTCTTTTGCTACAGCTTCATCCACTTCAATAGTTGGCCATTCGTATTTCAAGCAATTATAAAGCTTCTCCAGCGTGTTTAAACGCATGAAGTTACATTCGTTACAACCACAGGTACTATCGATTGGAGGAGCCGGAATAAAGTTCTTTTCAGGGCATTGCTTACGCATTTCATGAATAATACCTGATTCTGTAGATACAATAAAGTTCTTCTTATCAGATTTAACAGCATATTTTAATATTGCAGCTGTAGATCCTACAAAATCTGCAAGAGCTAGAACAGCACTTTTACATTCAGGATGAGCTAAAATCAAAGCATCCGGATATTGTTTCTTCAACTCCACAATCTTTTCAACAGAGAATTGTTCATGAACATGACAAGCACCATCCCATAACAACATATTTCTATTAGTAACTGAATTAATATAATTACCCAGATTCCTATCAGGACCAAAGATTAATTTCTCATCTTTAGGGAAACTTTCAACGATTTGTTTTGCATTAGTAGAAGTTACCACAATGTCTGTTACAGCTTTTACAGCAGCTGTAGTATTAACATAAGATATAACCGTGTGATCAGGGTGTTCTTTCACAAACTGTGCAAACTTATCAGCCGGACAGCTATCAGCAAGTGAACAGCCAGCATTTAAGTCAGGTACCAATACTTTCTTATCAGGACAAAGTATCTTTGCTGTTTCGCCCATGAAATGAACTCCACAAAGAACTATTATATCTGCTTCCGTTTTTGCAGCCCATTGAGCAAGAGCCAAACTGTCTCCTACATAATCAGCTATATCTTGTATATCGCCTGTCTGGTAATAGTGAGCCAGAATTACAGCATTCTTTTCTTTTCGTAAAGAATCAATAGCAGCTTTTAAATCTATCGACTTATCGACTGATTCATCTGCAAATCCTTTTTTCAACCATTCTTCTTTATACATTATATTTATATTTTATTTTCTATTCTTTAATTAAAAAATCTAATGTTAGTAATAATAGCCTGTTAATAGTGTTGGTAAATAAATAGCTTTTTATTTGCTTTTAAAGTTGTTAGTCTAGTGAATATAGTTATTCTGAGTTTATAAACAAGGTAAAATATATTCTTATTGTTGATTATTAGCTATATATAGGAATAATATTATTCTAATTAACTACCTGTTGATAATGTGCAAAGTTAAGAAGTTTAATAGAATTTGTTCCTAAATTCTAGGTAAAAAGATGTTTAAATATGCATATAAACTTTTAGCTAACTTATTTGGATTGTTTATTCTGAATATTACATAAATGTTTTTATCAAATATCCTAGTTTTATTTATAAAAATGTTTTCTCTTAGTTTTGACAGGTTTTAAACTGTTATAAACACCGTATTGTTAATTGTGTTATCTTTGCATCTGAATAAATAATTAATAGTATGCGCAAACTAAAGATTACGGAACTTAACCGAATAAATGCAGATGAATTTAAAGAAGCAAAGAAACTCCCATTAATAGTAGTTCTAGATGAAATACGTAGTTTACATAATATAGGTTCAGTATTTCGCACTTCCGATGCATTTAGGGTTGAATCAATTTATTTGTGTGGAATAACTGCTACTCCTCCGCACCCGGAATTACATAAAACAGCTTTAGGAGCAGAATTTACTGTTGATTGGAAATACTTCAAGAATACACAGGATGCTGTTAATAAGTTGAAAAGTGATGGATATATTGTTTATTCTATAGAACAAGCTGAAGGCAGTACAATGTTGAATGATCTGATATTGGACCAAACCAGGAAATACGCAATTGTTATGGGCAATGAAGTAAAAGGAGTTCAGCAAGAGGTTATTGATAACAGCGATGGTTGCATTGAAATTCCCCAATATGGAACTAAACATTCATTAAATGTATCAGTTACAACAGGTATTGTTATATGGGATTTCTTTAATAAACTTAAATTTGACCGTTAGCAGCTAAAGTGATAACTCTTTCGGTTAACGAATCATCTTTAATTGAATCATATTCTTTCTTTAGACTTGCTCCGAATAAACTTGCAAAAGTCTGATAGAATCCTGCTTTGAAACTACCCATAAAAGCTTTAATAATTTCATAAGAAGACTGGTTGCATTCCCTGTCAATAAGTTTAATGAGCAGTTTACCCTGAGAATATGATAATTTCTTGAATTGAGCGGTATACTGTTCTTTCAAACCTTTTTCCACTCTTTTCACATGTGCTTTCCTCTCTTTTTCAGTTGGTAAAGTTTGTAAGTATTCGTATGTTTCAATAATAGTATTATGGATCATTATTGAAAGTGGGAGTACTTTTTTTACATTATAAACCAATCGGTAATAATCACGCCATTCTTTTTGAGAGTTGAATTTTAAGGGAGGATACACATATATATTACGAAGTTGTACAAAAGGAATAGTATCCCCTTGATATACGCAGGCTTCCACCCACTGAACAGCAGGTTTAGTTTCTAATTTCTGAGCTTTTGCATGAGAAAAGTTCAGTAGTGCGAAACATATAATTATTCCTATTTTACACTTTCTTTTCACAGCTACAAAATTAGTGCATTAAATTTAAAACCAAATCATTTTAAGATAAATATTTTTGTCTCTGTTTGCTCGTATATATAATTTAACTTACCTTCGCGCCCTGTTATATATTTTTTATTAAAAATTATAAATCTAATCTATGAAATACATCTCATTAAGCGCTCTTATATTATTTACAATATTTACTCCGTTTAATACTTGCAAAGCTCTGGATTCTGATCGTTTTATAAATACTCGTGCATACTCTATGGGTAATACTTCATCGGTATTACCTGGCTTTTCAAATCCTGCTTCATATGGCTTTCTTTCTTCACGTTCTTTATCCTTAGAATATATAAACAGGTATGGAATTAAAGAATTATCATCTTTTGCCGGTATAGTTAATTACCCCAATCATTATCTGAATACAGGTTTATATATTTCTAAATATGGATTTGACGCTTATAATGAAACTATGGTTGGCCTCAATTTCTATAAACAGTTATCGAAACTGATAAGTTTAGGAGTAAGAATGAATTATTCAGGCATTCATTATTCCGATAATGAACCGGATGTTGCAGCATTTACAGGTGATATAGGAATTTTAGTTCGTCCTGCAGATATTCTGAACATCTCTTTATTAATAGTAAATCCGTTAAGAACAGAATTAAAAATGGGAGAGGAGATTGCTCAGCTTCCTAACATTCTCACTATGGGGGTTAGTTTTCAACCGGAAGATATGTTTTTATTAACAGCCGAAATTGAAAAAGACTTCGCTCTTCCTGCTATTTATAAATTTGGAATAGAATATGAACCCATAAAAGAGTTGAGTGTAAGGGCAGGGATGTGGACAAAACCTTTCACACCCAGTTTTGGAGTAGGATTAAATCTACAACCTTTTACTCTTAATATGGCTTTTAGCAAGCATCCTGTCCTTGGTTTTAATTCTTGTTGCGGATTACAATTTAATTTTTAGAGGATGAGATTAAATAATGGAAGAGTATATCTTATAACTCTGTTAATATCTCTGTTTAGTTTGCCTCTTTGTGCTCAGACCGAAACAACGTCGGAGTGGGAGGATGTTACTGAACAATTAGCAATGGATAATGATGATGAAGAGAAAGACTGGACAAATAACCTGGAAGATTTGGCTTATTTGAAAGATAATCCTTTAAATCTAAATAAGATAACTAAAGAGCAACTGGAACTATTTCCCTTCTTAACCGATCAACAAATAGAACATTTACTCTATTATCTTTATGTTTCGGGTCCGATGAAGACTATTTATGAACTGCAGATGGTGGAGGATTTTGATAGACAGACTATCCAGTATCTACTTCCTTTTGTTTATGTTGGAGGGGTTGAAGAGAAAAGTTATTTGTTACGTTGGAAAGATATTCTGAAATATGGAAAACATGAGTTATTAACTCGTTTAGATATTCCTTTATATCGTAAGGAAGGGTATCGTAATCACTCTGATAGTTTATTAACAGAGAATGTTAATAAGCAGTTCATAGGTAATTCTTACTACAATAACCTTCGATATGGATTTCATTATAAAGACTTGTTATTCTTAGGGGTTACAGCAGAGAAGGATGCAGGAGAGCCTTTTTTACGATCGGTTAATAACTTGGGATATGATTATTGTTCATTTTACTTTTTGGCACATAATATTGGTAAGTTCAGGACAGTTGCCTTAGGTAATTATCGGTTGAGTTTTGGACAAGGGTTAGTTATTAACAGTGATTGTTCATTAGGTAAAAGTTCTGCTATCGCTACTATGGGATATAAATCTACAGGAATAAAAAAACACTCTTCAACTGATGAGTATAACTACTTTCGGGGATTGGCTGCTACCTATCAGGAAAATGATTTTTCATTCACCGGTTTTTATTCATATAGAAATTTGGATGGAATAGTAAACGATGGAATTCTTAATTCTATTAAAAGCGATGGATTACATCGTATTCCACGTGAGATTGAACGGAAGAATGTGGCCAACATTCAACTGATGGGTGGAAATGTTGGTTATTCACATAAAAATCTGAATATGGGTTTCACCGGAGTTTATTACTTCTTTGATAAAAACTATATTCAGGATCCTAAACCTTATAATTACTATTATTTAAAAGGACAGGAATTCTTTAATCTGGGTATGGATTATAAATACAGATGGAACAAAGTTTATTTCTATGGTGAAACAGCAATTGGAAAGGGTGGAGGTATAGCTTCTCTTAACACAGTTAGCTTTTCTCCGTTGGCAGGTTACCAGCTTCTTTTGATGCAAAGATATTATGCAAAAGATTATCGGGCCTTGTATGCCCGTTCTGTTTCTGAAGGAAGCAGTGTGCAAAACGAAAACGGATATTATTTAGGAATTGAAGCCAAACCTGTAAAATATTGGAAATTTTTTGCTTATACTGATTTCTTTCATTTTCCCTGGATAAAGTATGGAGTTGATAAGCCATCATCCGGTTTTGATGGTTTAATACAGGCAACTTATATGCCTAAAACAAATTTGACAATACTATTTCGCTATCGTTACAAAGTAAAAGATAAGAATTATACTCCAGATAGATCGGATACAAAAGAGGTACGTCCGTATATTCAGCAGAAAGCTCGCTATCAGGTGGGCTATTTATTGCAAGATAATTTATCAGTTAAGCTAACGGCCGACTGGGTTTGGGTTAATCCTAAAGGAGTAAAACCAAACCATGGATTTATGCTTCTTCAAAACTTCTCTTACAAGCTTAAAGAGTTTCCACTTCGGTTTGATGTTTATTACGGTATGTTCGATACTAATGATTATGCTGCACTAATAACTTCCTACGAGCGTGGTATGCTTTACGCTTTTTCCATGCCATCTTTCTATGGGAAAGGAGTTCGTTTCGCGGTTAATGCCAGGTATGATTTCAACAGAAATCTAATGATTATGGCCAAGTTTGGACAAACAAGATATACAGATCGGGGTGAGATTGGTTCGGGATTAGAAACTATATACGGCAATACAAAATCGGATATCAATCTTCAGTTGCGTTGGAAGTTTTAAATGTAAATAGATTCGTTTCCCATCTTTAACCCTTATCTTTGCAGCAATTTTTTAAAAACATATATCATGCCGACTGTTATTTTTCCGTCACCAATTTTCGGCCCTGTTCATTCTCGTCGTCTTGGTGTTTCTTTGGGAATAAATCTATTGCCTTCCGATGGGAAGGTTTGCTCTTTCGATTGTATTTATTGTGAATGCGGAGTTAACGCTGAGCGACGTCCTAATCAGCCTCTGCCTACCCGGGAAGAGGTACGTACAGAATTAGAAAAGAAACTAAAAGATATGCAAGCAAATGGCCCATCACCCGATGTGCTTACCTTTGCAGGAAACGGAGAACCTACTGCTCATCCTCATTTTCCGGAAATTATAGATGATACAATCGAATTGCGAAACCGTTATTTCCCCAAAGCTAAAGTGAGCGTGCTTAGTAATTCTACATTTATCAATCGTCCGAAGGTTTTTGAAGCACTGATGAAGGTTGACAATAATATATTGAAACTCGATACCGTAAGTGTGGATTATATAAAAATGGTTGATCGTCCGAACGGGAATTATGACCTGGATGCAATTATTGACCGCTTAAAGGCATTTAAAGGGCATGTAATCATTCAAACTATGTTTATGAAAGGAACATGTTATGGCGAGGATGTTAATAACACAGGAGACGAATATGTACTTCCCTGGCTTGAAGTGGTGAAATCAATAGCGCCTTCTCAAGTGATGATCTATACAATTGACAGAGCTACGCCGGATAAATATCTGGTTAAAGCAACTCGTCAGGAACTTAATCGTATTCTTGATTTGCTTAAAAGCAATGGCATTTCTGCCACTGCTTCATATTAAGCTAATTTGCCATCAATACTAAGCTGAATATTGACAGGCTTCTTAGATAAAGGTGCAGAGTAAAAAATAGAAAAGGTATACAGTATTTATATTTACTGTATACCTTTTCTTAATTATAATAGCTTTAATTAGCTTAGTTATGGCGGCTTATTTGCTTAATATCTCTTTAGCTCTGTCTAAAGCAATATTAATGTGGCTACAAATATTCTCTTTTCCTAATAAGTCATTGAAGCCCGATTTTTCAAGAACTGCATGTACCTTTTCGTTTACACCTGAAAGAATAATCTGACTTCCTTCTTTCTTTGACATACGGCAAAGGTTTGCAAGGTTATGAATACCGGTTGAATCAATAAACGGAACTTTACGCATACGGATAATACGTATTTTTGCCCGGTCGTCCATCTGAACCATTTGTTCCTCGAACTTATTTGCAATACCAAAGAAGTAAGGTCCATTAATTTCATACACCTCAACTCCTTCAGGAATGGTTAAAGGTTCTTCGTTTATTGCAATATCCAGTCCGGCACTTGGGTCTATCTCATCTGTAATAATCGAAATGTTTGTAGTTTCAGCTACACGTCTCATAAACAATAAGCATGCGATAACAATTCCTACCTCAATAGCTACTGTTAAATCGAAGATAACAGTCAGAAAGAATGTTATAAGCAATACAGCTATATCCGATTTTGGGTTTTTCAACAGCTGGCGGAATGTTCTCCATTCACTCATATTATAAGCCACTATCACCAATACTCCGGCAAGGCAAGCCATAGGAATATGTTTGGTAAGTGGACCAAGACAAACTAAGATAAGTAAAAGTACCACAGCATGAATCAATCCGGCCACAGGAGACTTGCCACCATTATTAATATTGGTCATTGTACGTGCTATAGCTCCTGTTGCAGGGATACCTCCAAATAATGGAGTTATAAGGTTGGCAGCACCCTGAGCTATTAATTCCTGATTGGAATTATGCTTATCTCCGGTAACACCATCGGCAACAGTTGCTGAAAGTAATGATTCAATAGCACCCAAAACAGCAATTGTTATTGCAGTTGGGAAAAGTGCCTTAATTACTTCCCAAGACATATCAGGAACCTGAGCGTGAGGTAGCGAAGCATTGATAGTAAAACGGTCGCCAATAGTTTCTATTGAAGTTATGCCTGCGTATGTTTTCAGGATATATGCTAAAACAGTTAGTAGAACAATTGCAACAAGTGATCCTGGAATTTTTTTTGAAAACTTAGGAGTATAAATAATAATAAGAATACTAAGCAATCCTACAACTGTTGGCCATAAACTTATTGAGATGAAATTCTGGAAATATGCAATCCATTTAGAAATAAAGTCGGCAGGAACAATGTGCATTGATAATCCAAATAAATCCTTTATCTGAGTAGTGAAAATAGTCAGTGCAATACCACTGGTAAATCCTACTACAATTGGGTAGGGAATGAATTTAATAATTGTACCTAATTTAAATACTCCCAGCAGTATTAATAAAACTCCGGCCATAATAGTTGCAACAAGCAACCCTTTTTCTCCATATTGTTGGATAATGCCATATATAATGACAATAAAAGCTCCTGTAGGTCCACCAATCTGAACTTTGCTTCCGCCCATAAACGAAATAATGAAACCGGCAATGATTGCTGTGATAATACCTTTTTCAGGTGAAACACCTGAGGCAATACCGAATGCGATAGCCAGAGGAAGAGCAACGATGCCGACAATAATTCCGGCCATTAAATCAGAAAGGAACGTCTCCTTTGAGTAATTTTTCAAAGCATCGAAAAGCTTTGGTCTGAATTCAAATGTTTTCATTGAATATATAATGTGTGTATAGTTAATTTCGCTAAATCCTTAACTAATTAAGAAAGAGAGCACAAAAGTATATAAAAAATGTGAATAAGGGGTGTTTTTAAACATATTAATTATTTGTATCAACTTACAATTATTCTTTTATAGATCATTTTAATAAACTGTTTGAATGCATTTTGTGAATAAAAAAAGTATATTTGTACTTCAACGAAGTATATAATATAATTTACTAATTAAATAAATTGAATTATGGCTAAAAGTATTAAAGGCACACAAACGGAGAAGAACTTAATGCAATCATTTGCTGGTGAATCTCAGGCAAGAATGCGTTACACTTATTTTGCTAGCGCTGCAAAAAAAGAAGGATTTGAGCAAATAGCTGCTATTTTTACTGAAACAGCAGAACAGGAAAAAGAACATGCAAAACGTATGTTCAAGTATCTGGAAGGAGGTATGGTAGAAATTAATGCAAGTTTCCCTGCAGGAGTTATTGGCCGTACAATCGATAATTTACAAGCTGCCGCCGCCGGTGAATATGAAGAATGGTCTTCACTTTATCCTGAATTTGCTGATATTGCTGAGAAAGAAGGCTTTTATGAAATAGCAGCAATGTATCGTAATATCTCTGTTGCAGAAAAAGCTCACGAAGAAAGATATCGTGCTTTCGTGAAGAATATCGAAACAGCTTCAGTTTTTGCTAAAGAAGGAGAAGTGTTATGGCAATGCCGTAATTGTGGTTATATCCATGTTGGTAAAGAAGCTCCTGAAGTTTGCCCGGCTTGTTTACATCCACAAGCTCATTTTGAGGTAAAGAAAGAAAATTATTAATTCATATATATGGATTGCAAGAGCTGGATGCAAGTTGTATCTGGCTCTCTTTTTGTTTTATGATGGCAGATACATTAAATATTGTTCCTATTTTATTAGAATTTATTATTAATTGAGACTTCTTTCATATCTTTTTTATCCCCTGTTTATTAGGCTATTTTGAGCCTTTAATTCTCTAATAACAAATTATCCCCTTCTAAGCAACATTTAAATACCCTGGCTTAACTAATATACCATTCAGCATTAACAAAAATTCAATAGTTATAGATCAATATGGCTTAGCTTTGTTTCGTGAGTTGTGATATATCCCATAGTTGGTATAAATGCTTTGTAAGAGGAGCAACAATTGTAACTACAATTGATATGAATAGAAAATAATCTTTGAACTTAAAGAATGGTTCTACTCTTATTATCATTTCTACTATTATGGCATCAATATTAACTACTATTCATCGTTAATCAACTAATTAATGATGGATAGTGATTAAGTTAACAAATTACATTTTTAAATTAGCTAACCTTATAACTCAGAATATGGATTACTTAAAAAAAATTCTTTCTCTTTGGTTAATTCTTCTTTTAACAGCTCTGTATTCATGCTCTAGTAGTGATCCAGAGGTTCAACCTGAGTTAATAGTGGCAAAAGAAGAGCTTACACTTGCCAAAGGAAATGGTACGACTACGCTCGACATTAAATCGAATGTAGATTGGACAGCTACAAGTTCACAGTCGTGGTGCACATTGTCTACTTCTTTGGGTGAAGCCGGTACTAAACAAATTACAGTTGCTGTTACAGAGAATACTACTAACGATAATCGGGAAGCTTTAATAACTGTTACTGCTGGTTCTCTTTCAAAGCAGATAAAAGTAACGCAGGAATTAACTAATTTATTGGTGGTAAAGAAAAGTACGTATGATGTTAGTGCCGATGGTGGTCAGATAACAGTAGAATTACAAACTACTGCAGCTCATACAGTAACAATCAATCAGGATTGGATATCTCAGACAGCTACACGTACTGTAACCGTTAAAACAGAAGTGTTTACTATTGCAGCCAATGCTTTTTCTTTTTCAAGAGTAGGAACAATAACTTTCACAATGGCGGGTTTAACCGAAACTGTTACCGTTAATCAGGCTGCGAAAGATCTCTATATCGCTGCCGATAAAACAGGAATGGAAAGCGATGCTGTTGTTCTTGCAAAGAAAATGTATATAGGCTGGAATTTAGGTAATGCACTTGAATGTACAGGATCTACTATAACCGGATCTGTGGCAAGCGGTGAAACAGATTGGGGGAATGCCGCAGTTACCAAGGCCATGATTGATGCTGTTAAAGCTACAGGTATTAATGCTGTGAGAATTCCTTGTGCATGGAACAGATATCTTGAAAGTTCAACAAATTATAAGATAAAGGATTTTTGGCTGGCAAGGGTAAAGCAAGTTGTTGATTATTGTGTAAGCAATGATATGTACGCTATTCTTAATATTCACTGGGATGGCGGATGGCTGGAAAACAATCCTACTTTGGCTAAACAGGCAGAGGTTAATAAAAAGCAGAAGGCTATTTGGGAACAAATTGCTATATACTTCAGAAATTATGATGAGCATCTTCTTTTTGCAGGTGCTAATGAAGTAAATATGGGTAGTAGTGGTGGCAATCCCACTCAGGATAATTTTAATGTTCAGATGTCTTATAACCAGACTTTTGTGAATGCGGTTCGCTCTACAGGAGGAAAGAATACTTATCGTAATCTGATTATTCAGGCATTTAATACCAATATTGACCAGGCTGTATCTAATTTAAAAGTTTCTACTGATAATACTGCTAAAAGATTGATGGTTGAAGTTCACTATTATGATCCATGGCAATTCTGTGGATTGGAGAGTGATGCAACCTGGGGCAAGTATTTTGCTCTTTGGGGAGCTGATTTCCATCAGTATGCAACCGGAGAGTTAGCCGGAAGAGTTGCCACTTTTGGTGAAGAAGACTATGTGAAAATGCAGTTTGCCAAGATGAAAACAAATTTTGTGGATAAAGGTTATCCTGTTATTCTTGGTGAGTTCTCTCCAACACGCCGTATGTCATTAACGGGAGATGCCTTGACTCATCATCTCGACTCTCGTGCTTATTACGTTAAATACGTAACAGAACAGGCCAAAAACTATGGTATTGTTCCGTTTTACTGGGATAACGGTGGAACTGGCGATAAGGGATGCGGTATATTTAACCGTTCAACAACAGTGGCCGAAGATACAAAGGCACTTAATGGCCTTGTGCAAGGAGCCGCTGCCGGGAAATATCCATTTTAATTTTTAAAAAAAGATTTTGTGTTTAATAAATAGAGGAAAGAGTTCCTTAATAGATTAGTTATTATTAGTTGATTAGTAGTGTGAAAGCTGACTTAGTTTTTTTCTGGACAGAACGAAACTAGGCAGCTTTCCCTTTTTTATTTTGCGTTTCTTACTATTTCGAGCATCACTTTCTCTTCATTTTCCCAGCAATATTCTTTGGAAAGTTCTTTTAACTGGGCTTTATCTTCCGGCTTATCCTGCCATTCTTTTAGCATTTCAAGAATTACTTTTGCCAGATATTCCGGTTCGTAATGAGAGATTAGTCTACCCGTTTGGTGTGTTTCAACAATGCGGGCAATTTCAGGCAAATTAGATGCAAGAACAGGAACGCCATACTTCATATAATCGAAGATGCGATTGGGAAGGGAATAGTAATAACTTAACCCCATATTCTCTAAAAGAACAAAACCTAAGTCAGCTATTCCAGTGTATTGACTAAGTTCTTCGAAAGGAAGCCGACCGGTGAAAATAACTCTCTCTTCCAATTGTTTTTCCTTGGTAAGAGTTTCCATTTCCTGCAGTAAGTCTCCGTCACCACAAATGCAAAGTATGCAATTATCAAGATAGGGCATGGCATTAATAAGCCAGTCCACTCCACGACCTACGTTTATAGCACCCTGATAGAGCAGTAGTTTTTTCCCTTCAAGCGAAGGTAAAAGGCTTATTCTTTTTCTTTCAGCACTATTTATAGATGATGGAGTAGTATCTATATTGGGAATGTTACGAACAACCCCCATTGTAATTCCGTACTTTTGTTTATAGTATTCTGCAATAGATTGGCATACGGTATAAGAATTCTTCAGGTGAGGGAAGAAGTCGTCCTCAATCTTTTTCCAGACTCTTTTTACTCTTGGGCGGTCTGCCAGTTCAGGAACTTCGGGAAATAGCTCGTGTGCATCGAAAACCAACGGAACTTTGCATAATTTAGCGGCAATAAAATTGGCGGGTAGAGCATCGGTATCGTTACACAACAGAATATCTTTGCGTTTAAAGAGCAATACAAACAGCAGACGCAGGTTGTATTCCAGATAAAAGATGAATTTTTTCCTGAAAAACAGGTTGAAGCGGTAAGTCTTGTAGGGACGATTTAATGGGTTACGCTCTTTTTTTATACAACCAATCAATAGAACATCATACCCGTTACGTTGCAACGAAGCCGAAACTTTACCGACTCTTTGGTCAGTAACCAGGTCGTTTGACACAGATACAAGGACTCTTTTGGTAGTGTTTCGAGGCATGTTATTAGATTCTTGTACAAAAGATTGTTTTCTTTTGTACAGAACAATTAATTCTTCTGTACAAAAGAATTAATTGTTCTGTACAAGGATTTATTCTTTATTCGCCAGGTTTTTAGAACACTATTCTGTTTGTTATAAAAAACAGGGCGAAGTTTATGCCAATCTACTTTTTTGCGTGCGGATAGTCAATTGTATAATGCAATCCGCGGCTTTCTTTGCGTTCTATTGCCTGACGCATGATGAGATAACCAGTATTCACCATGTTTCTAAGCTCACATATTTCTTTAGATGCTTTTGAACGTTTAAACAGACTTTCTGTTTCTTCATAAATAATATCCAGGCGGTCCCATGCGCGTTTTAAACGAAGATCCGAACGAACTATGCCCACATAAGTACTCATAATCTGTCCTACTTCTTTGGCGCTTTGAGTAATAAGTACCATTTCTTCGGGAGAACGTGTTCCTTCATCATTCCATTCTGGAATATCCTCGTTATAAGTATATTGATCGATGGTGCTTAAACAGTGTTTTGCTGCTGCGTCGGCATAAACCACTGCTTCAATAAGTGAGTTTGATGCAAGGCGGTTACCACCATGCAAGCCGGTGCGGGAACATTCTCCAACGGCATAAAGTCTTTCAATTGAAGAGCAGGCATCTAGATCTACCTCTATACCACCGCAAAGGTAGTGGGCTGCCGGAGCAACAGGTATATAATCTTTAGTAATGTCAATACCAAGACTGAGACATTTTTCGTATATATTCGGGAAGTGCTTTTTAGTTTCTTCCGGATCTTTGTGAGTTACATCCAGATAAACATGCTCGTCACCACGGTTTTTCATTTCGTTGTCTATAGCTCTTGCCACGATATCGCGTGGAGCAAGCGAAAGACGTTCGTCATACTTCTGCATGAATTCTTTTCCGTCCATGGTTCGAAGCACACCTCCGTAACCTCTCATTGCCTCAGTAATAAGGAATGATGGGCGGTCTCCCGGATGATAAAGCGCTGTTGGGTGAAATTGGACGAATTCCATATCCTTAACCGTTCCTTTAGCACGGTAAACCATAGCAATTCCGTCTCCGGTTGCTACCAATGGATTAGTAGTAGTCTGGTAAACAGCCCCTACACCTCCGGTTGCCATTAAAGTAACTTTTGCCAGATAAGTATCAACCTTTCCGGTTTTCGGATCTAAAATATAAGCTCCGTAGCATTTAATATCAGGAGTCTGACGTGTAACCGTAACTCCAAGGTGATGCTGAGTTAGAATTTCAATGGCGAAATGATTTTCAAAGATTGTGATGTTAGGATGTTGCTTTACAGCCTGGATAAGACTATCCTGAATTTCGGCTCCTGTATTGTCTTTGTGATGCAGAATACGGAATTCAGAGTGACCGCCTTCTTTGTGCAAGTCAAAATCTCCCTTTTCAGTTTTATCGAAATCTACTCCCCAACTGATAAGTTCATTAATTTGAGCGGGAGCCTCTCTAACTACTTTTTCAACTGCCGCCCGGTCACTAATCCAATCGCCGGCAATCATCGTATCTTCAATATGTTTCTCGAAATTGTCTACTAGTGTGTTTGTAACGGAAGCAACTCCTCCCTGAGCGAAATAGGTGTTTGCTTCTTCTAAAGTGGTCTTGCAAATTAGTGCAACCTTTCCTTTATGTGCCACTTTCAGGGCAAAACTCATACCGGCAATACCTGAACCGATTACTAAGAAATCAAACTTCTTAATCATAATTGTATATGTTTAGAGAACACAAAGCTACGAAATAACTTTTTTAATTGTACTTTTCCCGCTCAATAATTAATAAAATTAGTAAATTGCGGCTCGGATAATTGACAATATATATAATGAGTATAGTTATGAATAAAGTATTTAGAGCACGGGTTATTTGGTATCATTATATCTATTTTGTTCTTTTATCAGGATTAGCTCTTTCCTTTTTTATGGATAATTTTTTTAATTTAGGAGTACTGTTTATTTTGTGGTTCATTTATATGCTTGAAAAAACATTTCATACACAATATACAATAACTCCAGAACGAACTCTTATTATTTCTCAAGGCAGATTCTTTAAAAACAGAACTATAGCGATTGATGAAATTGAATCTATTGATGAATTTTATAAATTAAAGCTTGCTGGTATTTCTGTTACAGAATTTATATTGATAAAACACAGAAATAAATACTATTCTCTGCTTCCTGCAAAGGAAAAGAAGGCGGAGATGTTTCAATTACTGACAAATAGAGAATAAATTAACCATTACCGATCAACTACTATGAAATACGATGTTGCTATTATTGGAGGAGGTCCGGCTGGATATACAGCTGCCGAGCTTGCCGGAAAGGAGGGATTGAACGTAGTCCTTTTTGAAAAACAAAACCTAGGCGGCGTATGCCTGAACGAAGGTTGTATTCCTACCAAAACATTACTGTATTCGGCCAAAGTTTACGATTATGCCCGTCATGCCTCAAAGTATGGCGTAACTGTTCCTGAATCTTCTTTCGACTTGAGCAAGATTATTGCCCGGAAGTCTAAAGTGGTGCGTAAGCTGGTGCTTGGAGTAAAATCAAAATTGACAACCAATAATGTTACAATTATAACAGGTGAAGCAAAAGTAATTAATAAAAGTACGGTTCAATGCAACGACGAGACTTACGAATGCAGTAATCTGATTCTCTGCACTGGTTCAGAAACATTTATTCCTCCTATTCCCGGAGTAGATCAGATAAACTTCTGGACTCACCGGGATGCTTTGGATAACAAAGAACTTTCTTCATCTTTAGCTATCGTGGGTGGTGGTGTAATAGGAATGGAATTTGCCTCTTTTTTCAATAGTCTGGGAGTAGAAGTTACCGTTATTGAAATGCTTGATGAGATTCTGGGTGGAATGGATAAAGAACTTTCTGCTTTACTACGGGCTGACTATGCAAAGAAAGGAATTAAGTTCCTTATTGGTACAAAAGTGCTGGCATTTGAGAATGCAGGGAATGGGGCAACTGTTATATTTGAAAATCAGGAAGGCAAAGGAAGTATTACAGCCGAAAAGATTTTAATGAGTGTGGGACGCCGACCTGTTACTGAAGGCTTTGGTTTGGATAATCTTTCCCTCGAAAGAACTGAACGCAGATGCATTAAAGTTGACGAATACATGCAATCTTCTGTAGAAAGTGTTTATGTTTGCGGTGATTTAACAGGATTTTCTCTTCTTGCTCACACAGCCGTTCGGGAAGCAGAGGTTGCTGTTCATCATATTCTTGGGAAACAAGATAAAATGAGTTATTGTGCAATTCCCGGTGTGGTTTATACTAATCCGGAAATAGCAGGAGTGGGACAAACAGAAGAGAGTTTGCAATCGGCAGGTATTGCATATAAATCTATTAAACTCCCAATGGCATTCTCCGGTAGATTCGTTGCCGAAAATGAAGGAGTAAACGGAATGTGCAAAATGCTGATTGGTGAAGACGACACTGTTCTTGGTGTTCATGTTTATGGCAATCCTGCATCTGAGATTATAACTCTAGCAGTGATGGCTGTTGAATTGGGATTAAAAACGGAGGAATGGAAACGTTTTGTTTTTCCACATCCTACTGTTGGCGAAATATTTAAGGAGGCTTTATAATGAAACGTACTTTTTCCATATTGTTTTTTGTGTTCTTTTGTCAGATACTAGTCTTTGCACAGCCTGAGCTGAAGGCAAAACTCGATAAACTTTTGGAAGAAGATTTCTTAAAAACGTCTGAAGTCGGTATTTCTGTTTACGATCTTACAGATGGCAAGTCTCTTTATACTTATCAGGAAAATAAACTTTATCGTCCGGCTTCCATTCAAAAACTGATTACGGCAATAACCGGACTTTCAGTTCTTGGTCCGGACCATTTCTTTTCTACAACGTTTTACCATACCGGTGAAATAAGAAATGGAGTTTTAAATGGAGACCTTTATCTGGTAGGCGGACTCGATTCTGAGTTTATTGATCCCAGTATGAACGGATTGATAAGAATGCTTAGTCAGTCGGGTATAAAGAGTATAACCGGTAAGTTTATTGCAGATGTTTCAATAACCGACTCTCTATACTGGGGTGCAGGCTGGTCGTGGGATGATGCACTCTATTCTTTTCAACCGGAAATATCTCCGTTAATGCTTCAGAAAGGATATGTTGATATCTATACTAAACCGGGGAAAAAAGGTGAACCTGCAGAGTTAGTTTGCACTCCGGTTTCCTCATATTATACAATTAAAAACCAAACGGTAAGCAATAATCCGGAGAAAGAATCTCTGGATGCTTCCCGCCGTTGGATGGAGAAGGAGAATAATATTCTGGTTACGGGAAATGTACAGTCGGCCAAACGTTTACGAATAACTGTATCTAATTCTGCCAATTTTTTTATGCATACCTTTATGGAAAGAGCAAAGGAGAAGGGAATTCAACTTCCCGCTTATGTATATGGTGAACTTCCTAAGGATTCATCAGTGGTATTCTTTGCCCGACTTTCTCATCCCTTTAGTCTGGTGCTTCAGCGTGCCATGAAGAACAGCGATAACCTTTCTGCCGAAGCTATTCTTTATAACACTGCAGCGAAGGAATCAGGTAAAAAGCATCTGAGTCGCGAAGATGGAGTGAAAGTAATTCAAAGAGTTATTTCAGAACTAGGGCTCAACCCCAAGGATTATAATCTGGTTGATGGCTGTGGAGTTTCTTTATATAATTATGTTTCTCCTGAGCTTTTGGTTGCTTATCTGAAATATGCCTATTCACAGAAGTCAATTTTTGATGAATTATACCCTGCTCTCCCAATTGCCGGAGTAGATGGCACACTCGGCGGACGAATGAAAGAAGGCAAAGCATATAAAAATGTGCATGCTAAAACCGGATCGGTAACCGGTGTAAGTTCATTGGCCGGTTACACCACAGCATCCAACGGCCATATAATTGCTTTCTCTATTATTAATCAGAATGTTATGGTAACTGCAAAAGCAAGATCATTTCAGGATAAAGTCTGTGAATTGCTTTGTGAATAGAAAAAATTGCCATGCCTTTTATATGTACTCTATTCTTGATTAGAGTTTTAATGTTTTACATAATTAATATATTGTCCTAAATGATTGTATATTAAGTGAATGCCTTTAATATATTAACTGTATAAATAGCTTTTTCCACTTTTTGAGAGCTTTTTATTGGTTTAATTTGTAATATTATATAAAAATGCCAGAAATTTAGTTCTTTTTTATCCCCCCTATATAGTGCTTAAAATCAATCATGAAACACTTTTTTACTCGTTCTTTCTATTTTTCAGAGAAACTATAAAGCAAGTTTTCTGACAATCCGTTTTACTTTTTAAGCTAATTGGTTGATTATAAGCCGCGGGCTTTTTTATTTCACCTCCTATATATACAGAAAAAAGAAGAATAATTCCGCGCAAATAAAAAGGGTACCTTTTTAGGGTACCCTCATAAATATAAATCGTTTAAATACTATTCGTAATCAGCCCAGTTTACAGCTTTCATATCTCCCTTCTTTGCCAATGCAACGTGGAATGCAAGAGCAGCATCAATACGGTGAGGAGTATGTCCCTTATGTCCTTCTCCGGCAAATTTAAGATAATCCCAAAGAAGTTGTTTGTAATCAGGATGAACGCAGTTTTCAATGATTGCCTCTGCTTTTTGAATAGGGCTCTTACCTCTCAGGTCGGCTACTCCTAATTCAGTGATAATAATGTTAACAGAGTGTTCGCTGTGGTCACAATGAGATACCATTGGAACAATAGCACTGATGTTTCCACCTTTGGCAACAGATGGACAAGTAAAGATAGACATGTAAGCATTACGGGTAAAGTCTCCAGAACCACCAATACCATTCATCATCTTTGTTCCGCCAATATGAGTTGAGTTAACGTTTCCATAAATATCTACTTCAATAGCAGTGTTTATACTGATAACTCCCAGACGGCGTATAATTTCCGGATTATTGGAAATCTCAGCTGGACGCATAACTATTTTATCCTTGAAGAAATCGATATTATTATAAATGGTTTGCAAGCATTCATCTGTTAATGTTAATGAGCAGCAACTTCCGAATTTAATTCTTCCTTGCAACATTAAGTCGATAACAGAATCCTGAATAACTTCAGTGTACATCTCGAATGCAGGTACATCCATATCTTTTCCCAATGCTCCTAAAACAGCATTAGCTACATTACCTACACCCGATTGAAGTGGAAGGAAAGTAGAAGGAATACGTCCGGCTTTTAGTTCTTTTGCCAGGAAAGCTGCGACGTTATTTCCAATTTGAGTAGTTATTTCATCGGCAGGATCAAAACCACGTGCTTCATCAGGAACATTAGTTTTAACAATACCAACGATTTTTGAAGGATCAACTTGCACATAAGGAAGACCGATGCGGGTTGATGGAGTATATACAGCCAATTCTTTTCTGTAAGGAGGATCCAAAGGCTCATACATATCGTGCATACCTATCAGTCCTTTGCTATGATGGCTGTTTAGTTCAATAAGAATTTTATCGGCTAAGCGGCAATATGTAGGAACATTTCCACCGGCAGTAGTCAGATATATTTTTCCATCTTCGGTTACTTCACAAGCTTCAATAATAGCTACATTTACTTTTCCCATGAAGCCGTAACGAACCTGTTGTGCCATTTCTGAAAGATGAAGATCCTGATAATCTATCTCTCCAATATTAATGGCGTTTCTCATAGATTTGTTTGTTTGGTATGGAGCACGGAACTTTATTGCTTTGGCTCTGGTAAGTGCACCATCAAGAGAATCTCCTGAAGATGCTCCTGTAAGTACTCCAATACTGAAAGGATTTCCTTTTTCATGCTCGGCTATCGCTCTTTCTGCAATAGCAGCTGGTATAGCTTTTGGTGCACCTGCAGGTGTAAATCCACTGAATCCAACGTTATCTCCATCTTTAACGAAGCTGGCAGCTTCTTCTGCGGTAATAAACTTTAATGACATAATTTCAATAGTATAATTTCAAGTTAGATAAATTCTTTTGCTAGTATTTTCTTTGAATTATTTCTGAATAGATAATAGCCCGGCGTACATCCTCTACTGTATCAAGTTGAATGTCGGGAGTATTTTCAAATATTTCATTCTTTAGAGAAATATCTTCTTTTTCTTTATGGTCGGCAGTTGTGACTTGTTTTTTTGCAGTTGAAAGTTCCGCATTTTTCGGAGACGGATGAATAGATACATTTACAGGCTCCTGCTTTAGCGGACTAACCTTAGTCTCATCAGCTTCAAACCATTTTTCCCAGTTTTCTAAAATAGTATTTCCTTTTTTATTCTCCGGTTCTGAAGGAACTACTGTAGGTTTCTTATTATTTTTATCATTATCTGCCTTCTCCTGTGTACGGATTTTGCTTACTATTGCTGCAATAACTGCAACAACAACAATTATGTATTGAAGATAATCATCCATGATTATATTTAAATTTAGTTTTCAAAGATATGAATTTAAATTGATAGTATTACAGAAATCGTTCTAAAAAACAGTCTTTTTAAGAGTTCCGTTTCTTTGTGTTTGTTACAATATTAACTAATTAATAATTTGGTAGTTAATTGTTATGTTAACTAATTTTCCCCACTAATATCCAGAATATGGAGATGAGGATTTTTTATAATTCTTTTTAAGAATTCCTTATAAATGTAAGTTTATGCATTTTTTTTAAGTGCCGCACTACGTAATTGGCTAAGAAGACGTATCTTTGCGTCCAAATTTTAAATTGTAAGATTATGAATGAAGTAACAGGAGCAGACTTTAAATCTGCAACTGATTTTGAGAACAAAAAATTGTTTATCGAAACTTATGGCTGCCAGATGAATGTGGCAGATAGCGAGGTAATTGCGTCAGTAATGAAGATGGCAGGGTACAATGCGTGTGAAACCCTGGAAGAAGCAGATGCTGTTTTTATGAATACTTGTTCGATTCGTGATAACGCTGAACAAAAGATTCTGAATCGTCTGGAATTCTTTTATTCATTAAAGAAGAAAAAGAAACATCTTATTGTTGGTGTATTAGGCTGTATGGCAGAAAGAGTAAAAGATGATTTGATAGAAAATCATCATGTTGATCTTGTTGTTGGTCCGGATGCCTATTTAACTTTACCCGAACTTATCGCTTCTGTTGAAACAGGTGAAAAAGCAATGAATGTAGAACTTTCTACTACTGAAACTTACCGCGATGTAATTCCTTCACGTATTTGTGGTAATCATATTTCAGGATTTGTTTCGATTATGCGTGGTTGCAATAATTTCTGCACTTATTGTATTGTTCCTTATACCCGTGGACGTGAGCGTAGCAGGGATGTGGAAAGTATCCTTAACGAGGTGCGCGATTTAGCAGCAAAAGGTTATAAAGAAGTTACATTACTGGGACAGAATGTAAATTCATATTGTTTTGAAAAAGCTGGCGAAACCATTACTTTTCCTATGCTACTTCGTACTGTGGCTGAAGCTGTTCCAAATATACGAGTACGTTTCACAACTTCTCATCCAAAGGATATGAGTGATGAAACTTTGGAAGTAATTGCTCAGGTGCCAAATGTATGTAAACACATTCATTTACCAGTACAAAGTGGAAGCTCAAGAATTTTGAAGCTCATGAACCGGAAGTATAATCGTGAGTGGTATCTGGAAAGAGTCGCTGCAATAAAGAGAATTATCCCTGATTGTGGATTGTCTACCGATATATTCTCTGGTTTCCATTCTGAAACAGAAGAAGACCATCAGGAGTCTCTTTCTTTAATGAAAGAATGTGCTTATGATTCTGCTTTCATGTTTAAATATTCAGAACGACCAGGAACTTATGCTTCTAAAAATTTGGAAGACAATGTGCCTGAAGAAGTAAAGGTGGCCAGATTGAATGAGATTATAGAATTACAGAATAAACTATCAGCTGAAAGTAATAAGCGCTGTATTGGCAAAACTTATGAAGTTTTGGTAGAAGGTGTTTCTAAACGTTCTCGCGAACAGCTTGTAGGTAGAACAGAACAGAATCGTGTGGTTGTATTTGACAGAGGAAATCACAGAATTGGTGATTTTGTTAAGGTTACAATCAATGAAGCAAGCTCTGCTACACTTAAAGGTGTACTGGCTGAATAATTCTATTAACTAGAATAATAGCATAATATAAACCGGTAATCAATTGCTTATAAAAAAGCATTGATTGCCGGTTGTTTTTGTTTACCCTAAAAATACTTTTTGAATATTAGTTGAGCTCTTACTTTGTTGCAGGAGAAAATTAAGGAATAGGGTAATGTTATTCAATTATTAATAAACGTGAGATTTCAAAGCTAATTCATTGTATTATTGGCAATAATTCATAACTTTGCGCAGTTATAAATAGTAGGGATTACTTATGAGTCCAATGAATTTTACTCACATTCTGACACAAGCTGTTGATGAGCTTTCGGAAAGCGAATCATATAAGGGATTGATGCATCAGCATAAAGACGGAGAGCCACTTCCTTCTGCTAAGATTCTTCAAGATATTATAGAGCTTTCGCGTGCGATTCTTTTTCCAGGTTATTTTGGAAACTCAACGGTGAATAGCCGCACTATCAATTATCATATCGGAGTAAATATTGAAAAGCTTTTTGGTTTGCTTACAAAGCAAATAATGGCAGGTTTATGTTTTGGCGCTTCAGAAGAATGTACAGAGGATACGGAAACTAAACAGGCAAAAGCTGCAGATTTGGCTGCTAAGCTTATTGGATTATTCCCTCAGTTACGCCGTACTTTGGCAACTGATGTAGAAGCTGCGTATAATGGAGACCCTGCTGCGCAAAGCTTTGGAGAAGTAATTTGTTGCTACCCTGCTATTAAAGCCATTACGAATTACAGAATCGCTCATGAATTGTTGAAACTTGGAGTTCCTTTAATTCCTCGTATCATTACAGAAATGGCTCATTCTGAAACTGGAATTGATATACATCCCGGAGCGCAGATCGGATCTTATTTTACTATAGACCACGGAACGGGTGTAGTAATTGGTGCAACCAGTATCATTGGCAATAATGTGAAACTCTATCAAGGTGTAACTCTTGGTGCTAAAAGCTTCCCACTCGATAAAGATGGTAATCCTATCAAAGGAATTCCACGTCATCCTATTCTTGAAGATGATGTTATTGTATACTCTAACGCTACTATTCTGGGACGTATAACTGTTGGAAAAGGAGCTACTGTTGGAGGTAATATATGGGTAACTGAAGATGTTCCGACGGGAGCAAGACTCGTACAAACAAAAGCAAAAAAATAAATTTTAAAAATAATATATGCAATTTGAACTTATAGCAAAAACTTTCCAGGGTTTGGAAGAGGTCTTAGCTGAAGAATTAACTAATTTAGGAGCAAATGATGTACAGATTGGTAGACGTATGGTCTCCTTCTCTGGTGATAAAGAAATGATGTATCGTGCAAACTTTTGTTTGCGTACAGCGATTCGTATTTTGAAACCTATCAAAACTTTTAATGCGAAAGATGCCGATGAGGTATACAATCAGATTAAAAAGATAAATTGGGAAGACTATCTTGATGCAGATAAAACTTTTGCTGTAGATGCTGTTGTTTTTAGCGAAGAGTTTCGTCATTCAAAGTTTGTGGCGTACAAAGTAAAAGATGCTATTGTTGACTATTTCAAAGATTTAAATGGCAAACGTCCTTCTGTACGTATCAATAAGCCTGATGTTCTTTTGAATATTCATATTGCACAAAATAAATGTACTCTTTCGTTAGACTCTTCTGGTGAATCTCTTCATCGTAGAGGTTATCGTCAGGAAGCTGTTGAAGCTCCTTTAAACGAAGTGCTTGCAGCGGGAATGATTTTGATGACAGGCTGGCATGGACAATGTGATTTAATTGACCCAATGTGTGGATCAGGAACTATTCCTATTGAAGCTGCACTTATTGCCCGCAATATTGCACCGGGTGTTTTCCGTAAAGAGTTTGCATTCGAAAGATGGAAAGACTTTGATCAGGAAATGTTTGATAATATCTATAATGATGATTCTCAGGAACGTGAGTTCGATCATAAAGTATTTGGTTACGACAACAGTCCTCAAGCTCACGAGATTGCAATCAACAATGTAAAGGCTGCAGGTTTATCTAAGGAAATTATCTTAAAATTACAACCTTTCCAACAATTTGAACAACCAAAGGAAAAATCAGTTATAGTTATGAATCCTCCTTATGGTGAACGTATCTCTACTCGTGATTTATTGGGATTGTATCAAATGATTGGTGAGCGCTTGAAACATGCCTTTACAGATCAGGATGCATGGATTTTAAGTTATCGTGAAGAATGTTTTGATCAGATTGGATTGAAGCCATCTCGCAAGATTCCACTTTTCAATGGAGCTTTAGAATGTGAATTCCGTAAATACCAGATATTTGGAGGAAAATATAAAGATTTCAAGAAAGAAAAAGCATATTAAAGATGAAAAAATTAATGATGGCCTTGGGTGCAACATTGTTTTTATCTGCTGGAACTATGGCTCAGAATTTGAAAGAATTCACTATAGATGATTTAATTCCGGGAGGTGCTACTTATGCTCAGCATCTTCCTGAGAATATTTATGGCTTGCAATGGTGGGGTGATATTTGTATAAAGCCGGATATAGATAAACTTGTTTCTATTGATCCTGCTAACAAAATGAAAGAAACCACGATCGTAACCCTGGAACAGGTTAATAAGTCTTTGGGAGATCAGAAGCTAGGAAATATCAGCCATTTTTATTCAGTTTCTTTTCCTTTTCCTGAAAAGAAAATCATGAAAATAGAATTGCCTCAGAAGAGTGTTTTTTATGATTTTGGGATACAGAAAATAACCAATGTTATTAATGTAAAAGAGAAAGCTGCGAATAACGATTATTGCAAAGAAAATAATTCTGTAGCTTATACCATTGATAATAACCTCTATATTGCTGATTCAAAAGGAGAGAATATCCAGATTACTCATGAACCAAAAGGTGTTGTTTGTGGACAAAGCGTTCACCGTAATGAGTTTGGAATTTCAAAAGGAACTTTCTGGTCACCAAAAGGAAATTTATTAGCTTTCTACAGAATGGATGAACGGATGGTTGCCGATTATCCTTTTGTAGATATAGATACACGTATTGCTACAGAGAAACCTGGAAAATATCCAATGGCAGGAATGACTAGTCATGAAGTCACAATCGGAATATATAATGTAGCTACAGCAAAGACTGTTTATCTGAATGCTGGTAATCCAAAAGATCGTTATTTTACCAATATAGCATGGAGTCCGGATGAAAAAACTCTTTATTATATTGAATTAAACCGCGATCAGAATCACTCTCAACTTTTCTCTTATAATGTAGAAAGTGGAAATAAGGAGAAGATGTTGATTGAAGAGAGTAATCCGAAATATGTAGAACCACAGCATCCTATATTATTTCTAAAAGGGGATAATACTAAGTTTATTTATCAAAGCCAACGTGATGGGTTTAATCATTTATATATATATAATATAGATGGAAAACTAATCAAACAATTGACTAGTGGTAATTGGCTGGTAAAAGAGGTTCTTGGGTTTGATACAAAAGGAGATAATATTTATATTTCATCAACGGAAGCAAGTCCGTTGGAAGCTCAAACTTATAAAGTTAATCTGAAAACTGGTAAACGTACGAGAGTTACTCCGGCTGCCGGAACTCACACAACACTGCTTTCGGCTTCGGGAAAATATGTAATCGATAGATATGTATCTACCACTGCACCTCGTTGCATTGATCTTATTGATGTAACTAAAGGAAAGGTGAGTAATTTGCTTACAGCAAGTAATCCTTATGATGGATACAAAACTCCAACTATTGAGATGGGAACGATTAAAGCTGATGATGGGGTAACCGATCTTTATTATCGCTTGATAAAGCCTGTTGATTTTGATCCGTCAAAGAAATATCCGACAGTTATTTATGTATATGGTGGCCCTCATGCACAGGTTGTAAACAATACTTGGTTGGGTGGAGCACGTGGCTGGGAAATCTATTTGGCAAGTAAAGGCTATGTGATGTTCAGTATAGATAATCGCGGAAGTGAAAATCGTGGTCTGGCATTTGAACAGGCAACTTTCCGTCACTTGGGTGTAGTAGAAGCTAAAGATCAGATGAAAGGTGTTGAATTCCTGAAAACTCTTCCATTTGTTGATGCAAATAGAATTGGAGTTCACGGGTGGAGCTTTGGTGGATTTATGACAACGAATCTAATGTTACGTTATCCGGATACATTCAAGGTTGGTGTAGCAGGTGGACCTGTTATTGACTGGAGCTATTATGAAGTAATGTATGGTGAACGCTATATGGATACACCGGAAACAAATCCGGAAGGTTACAAAGATTCTAATATGAAACTCAAGGCAGATAATCTGAAAGGACATCTGTTGGTAATTCATGGAGGAGTAGATCCGACTTGTGTTCCTCAGCATACTTATTCTTTTATGAAAGCTTGCATTGAAGCTGGCACTTATCCGGATTTATTTATCTATCCGGGACATGAACATGGCGTTGTAGGCAAAGACCGCGTACATTTAAATAATAAAATGACTCAGTATTTTGATGAGTTTCTTAAATAAATAATACAATACAACTATGAAATTATTATTATTAGGTTCGGGTGGAAGAGAACATGCATTAGCATGGAAAATAGCGCAGAGCCCAAAGATAGAAAAATTGTATATTGCTCCGGGAAATGCAGGAACGAGCAGTGTAGGAGAAAATGTTAATGTTAAGGCAGATGATTTTTCTTCTATCAAAGCTTTTGTTCTTGACAATAATATAAATATGGTCGTAGTTGGACCTGAAGATCCTCTTGTAAAGGGAATCTATGATTATTTTCAGAAAGACTCCGAATTAAATAAGATACCGGTAATAGGGCCTTCACAAAAAGGTGCTACATTGGAAGGTAGCAAAGAATTTGCGAAAGCATTTATGATGCGTCATAATATTCCAACTGCTGGTTATAAGAGTATTACATCTGCTAATTTGCAGGAAGGTCTTGATTTCCTTGAAACATTGGAAGCTCCTTATGTATTGAAGGCTGACGGACTTTGTGCTGGAAAAGGTGTACTTATTTTGCCTACTTTGGAAGAAGCAAAAAAAGAACTGCAAGAGATGCTTAGTGGAATGTTTGGCGATGCCAGTGCTACTGTTGTTATTGAAGAATTCCTTAGCGGTATAGAATGTTCTGTTTTTGTTCTTTCCGACGGTAAAAACTATAAAGTACTTCCTGTAGCTAAAGATTATAAGCGTATTGGCGAAGGTGATAAAGGATTAAATACCGGTGGTATGGGTTCTGTTACTCCAGTTCCATTTGCTGATGCAGCCTGGATGAAGAAAGTAGACGAGCGAATTATTCGTCCTACAGTAGAAGGTTTAGCTCAGGAAGAAATCGAGTATAAAGGTTTTATATTCTTAGGACTGATAAATGTGAAAGGTGAACCAATGGTCATTGAATATAATGTTCGTATGGGAGATCCCGAAACAGAATCTGTGATGCTTCGTGTGAAGAGTGACCTAGTGGAACTTTTTGAAGGAGTAGCTGCAGGTAATCTTGATGAAAAAGTATTGGAAGAAGATCCTCGTACTGCTGTTAGTGTAATGTTGGTTTCTGGTGGTTATCCAGAACACTATGATAAAGGATTCCCGATTAGTGGACTAGACCAGGTAAAAGACAGCATTGTATTCCATGCTGGAACTACTTTGAAAGATGGTCAGGTTGTTACCAATGGCGGTCGTGTATTGGTAATCAGCTCTTATGGCAATAATAAAGACGAAGCCTTGGCACAATCATTCTCTGCTGCTAAACTAATCGATTTTGAAAAGAAGTATTTCCGTTCAGATATTGGATTTGATTTATAACTATAGATGATAAGAAAAAGTATACAACATAGAATAACGACAGGTAAAATTACTTTGCCTGTCGTTATGTTATTGTCTGTTATTATCTGGCTTGGGGTTTATTTTATTAAACCTGTAGCTGTGTTTTCTCATTCTTCATCTCCGGTCTGGCAGATGCTGGAGCCTTTTTTTCTGGGCAAGTCAATAAGCTTATTAATAAACTTCATGTTTTATGCTTTTATTAGTTATCTATTAATTGAGCTTAATAATACTTTTGGAATTATACGCCTTAGAGCTTCAATCCAGACCTCTTTTTATTTGATAGTTATTGCTGCCTGTCCCGAGTTGTATCCGTTGCATGTTGGAACGGCATCAACGCTTTTCATGGTAATATCTATCTATTTTCTTTTTAAGTCCTATCAGCAAGCAAATCCTTCAGGAAATGTTTTTTATTCCTGGATGTTTTTAGGATTAAGTGGTTTAATTCTTCCTCAGTTATTATATCTGGCTCCTTTTTATCTTATTGCTGCTTACAACTTTCAGTCATTAAATCCAAGAAGTTTCTTTGCCGGGTTATTAGGTATTATGTTTCCTTTTTGGTTCCTGGCAGGGTATGCGTTTACTTTTAATCATTTGGAGATGATTTATCATCCTTTCCAGACGCTTATTACTTTTGAACCTATTAATCTTTTAGTTTTAAAGGGTTGGCAGATGGCGACTATAAGTTATATTATTTTGCTATTTATTGTCGGTGTGGCTAATAGTTTAATAAACGGCTGGCAAGATAAAATACGTACAAGAGCATATTTAAATTTTTTCTCCCTAATAGGAACTTGTTTGCTTGTACTATTAGTACTGCAGCCACAACATTTCGTAACAGTATTTCCTTTATTATTGGTTTGTTTCAGTTTCCTGGCTGGCCACTTTTTTGCTTTGACAAAGAGCCGCAGCTCAAACATATTCTTTATTGTTTCTTTAATAGGATTAGCAACTCTTCTTATATATAATTTATGGATGCTATAATAGCTACAGTTCAGCAGTTTCTTATAGATATGGGATATCCGGGACTGTTTGTCTCTGCTATGCTTGCGGGAAGTATTGTACCTTTCAGTTCTGAAATAGTACTTGTTGTACTTATAAAATTGGGTTTCGATCCTTTATATTCTGTAGTCTGGGCTTCATTGGGAAATACAGCTGGCGGAATGTCTTGCTACTACATTGGGTATTTAGGTAAAATAGAATGGGCCGAAAAGTATTTCAAAGTAAAACATGAAAAGATTTTAAAGATGCAAAAGTTTCTTCAGGGCAAAGGTGCCATGATGGCATTTTTTGCTTTTTTGCCAACTATAGGTGAAGTCATTTCTATGGCGTTGGGCTTTATGCGCAGTAATGTTCTTCTTACTACTACTTCTATGTTTGTAGGTAAATTGGTTCGTTATATATTTGTAGTATATTGTATGTTGTATGCAGTTGACGGTTTTCTGTCAATGATACATAATTTATAATTGATTATTTTCTTGTTTTGTGGCTCTTAATATTTCTCTTTTCCCCGGAGGGCCAGGCAATCTTTCCACTTTAAATCCAGAAGTTTGAAGCATTCTTCTTACTACTCCTTTTGCGCAATATGTCATTAGTATACCGTTATTGCTCATAGAAGCATATATAGCATCAAATAAATCTTGATTCCACATTTCAGGTTGCTTTTCTGGTGCAAATGCATCAAAATAGACAACATCATAAGAGATAGATTGATTGTCTATAGTTCCTAATTTCCACTTTGAAGAATCATTGGCATGAGAAATTTGTGTAAAATCTATATTGATTTTTAATAAAGAGAAATCAGATGAGATTTTGCATAGTTTATTCCATTCTGCTCGGTGTAAGTCAAAATAGAGATTTGAAAATTCCGGATATATGATACTGGGATAATTCAGTTGCTCGATTACTTCCTGAGATAATGGATATAGTTCAAGACTTGTATAGACAGTTTGTTTTTGCAGTTTCTGTGTTTCAACCAATGTAAGAAAAGCGTTCAATCCTGTTCCAAAACCAATTTCCAGTACGTTGCGAGGAGAGGCACAACTTTCTTTGAAACCATAGTTTATATAGATATGTTCTGCTTCTGTTTTGGCTCCGTTTACAGAGTGATAATGTTCATTCATCGACGGAACAAAAAGAGTATGGCTTCCATCTGCCGTAAGTTCTATCTCGGAAAAAAGTGATTGTTGTTTTGTTTCCATTATTTATTTGGACCCCTTGTTTTGCCAACAAAGGTAAGGAATTTCATCTTACTATCAATATTTATAATTACTTTTGCAAAGTACGGATTAAAACAAAATTATGAATAAAATACTTATTGCACTATCTTTATTAATCAGTATAAGCTTTATCGGATGTACAAATAAAAAAGAATCTGGTAAAAGAATATTAACTGTTACTATTGAGCCACAGCGTTATTTTACAGAGCAAATAGCTGGAGATAAATATTCTGTTATAAGCATGGTGCCTAAAGGAACCAGCCCCGAGAGTTACGACCCAACTCCTGCCCAATTAGTTTCTCTTGGTAAAAGTGAAGCCTATCTCCGTATTGGCTACATTGGTTTTGAGCAGGTTTGGTTTAATCGTTTGATGGAGAATGCCCCTCAAATGCGTCCTTTCGATACATCAGCAGGGATAAAATTAGTATTTGGAACCCATCACCATGATAGTGAAGATGGTCATCATCACTCTTCTAACGAGGCCGATCCTCACATTTGGAATTCTACAATTAATGCACAAATTATAGCAGATAATACTTGTAAAGCTCTATGTTCTTTGGATAAAGAAAACAAATCTTATTATATCCAAAGATGTAATAAGCTAAAACAGGAGATAAAAGCTGTTGAAGATACACTTCGAACAATATTAAAAGGAGCTGATAAGTCGTTTATGATTTACCATCCTGCTCTGTCTTACTTTGCCCGCGATTATGGATTACATCAGATATCTATTGAAGCCGGAGGAAAAGAGCCTTCACCTTCTCAGTTGAAGGAATTGATGCAAACATGCAAAAAAGAGGGAGTGCGGGTTATCTTTGTGCAGGAAGAGTTCGATAAGAGTAATGCAGAATTAATAGCCAAAGAAACCGGAACAAAAATTGTACGCATTAATCCTCTTTCTTATGATTGGAAAGGAGAAATGATTCGAATAGCCCAAGCATTGAAACGATGAATAAGATTATTGAAATAGAACATCTGTTTGCAAGTTATGATAATAAAACAGTATTGCGTGATGTAAACCTGAATGTTTATGAACGTGATTTCTTAGGCATTATAGGACCAAACGGTGGAGGAAAAACGACATTAATTAAACTTATTCTGGGTTTGCTAAAACCGGAAAGTGGAGAAATCCGTTTTCTACGTGATGGTAAACCGGTAAATAACTTGTCGATGGGATATTTACCTCAATATAACGCTATTGATAAAAAGTTCCCGATATCTGTATACGACGTAATTCTTTCGGGTTTAAGCCGGAAAAAGTCTCTGATAAAGAAATTTTCTGATGAGCACCATGCACAGGTTGCGGAAATTATTACTCACATGGGTTTGCAAGGGCTTGAGAAAAAGACTATCGGTCAGTTGTCTGGCGGACAGCTTCAACGTGTTTTGCTGGCGAGAGCTATTGTAGCTAATCCTGAAATTGTAATTCTTGACGAACCAAATACTTATATTGATAAGCGTTTTGAAAGCCGTCTTTATGAAACTCTCTCCGAAATTAATAAAGAGCGGGCAATAATATTGGTTTCTCATGATATTGGTACAGTTATCAGTAACGTAAAAACAATAGCTTGTGTGAATGAAACCCTCGATTATCATCCCGATTCTGAGGTCTCTGCAGAATGGTTGGAAGAGAAGTTTGAATGCCCTATTGAGTTGTTGGGACATGGTGAACTTCCTCACCGCATCATAAAGAATCACCATCACGAAGAACAGAAGTAAAAATTTTAATGTTTATAATCATTAAAAAGATGAAAATAGTTAATCTTTGAACTTCCTAAAAGACTGAAAACAAGCGTTACTTGCATATTTTTAATTAAAGTTTTCTATCTTTGCCGCGCGTATGTAACAATATAAACATATTTTTAATGAAACAGTACAAGTTAGTGAACAACCTGACGGGTTGGTTCGCATTTGCTATTGCAGCCGTTGTCTATTGCCTGACAATAGAACCCACAGCCAGTTTCTGGGATTGTGGTGAGTTTATTACTTCAAGTTATAAACTGGAAGTAGGGCACCCTCCCGGTGCACCTTTCTTTATGCTGACAGCTAATTTCTTTACTCAATTCGTTAGTGATCCGGCAATGGTAGCCAAGATGGTTAATACGATGTCGGCCTTGATGAGTGCTGCCTGTATTATGTTTCTTTTCTGGACAATTACCCATTTAACAAGAAAGCTTGTTTTAAAAGATGGTGAAGAACCAAAGCTTAGCCAGATTATTACCATTATGGGTAGTGGTCTTGTTGGAGCTTTAGTATATACGTTTTCAGATACTTTCTGGTTCAGTGCTGTAGAAGGTGAAGTTTATGCTTACTCTTCTTTGTTTACTGCCGTTGTATTCTGGTTAATATTGAAGTGGGAAGATGTGGCCGATGAGCCTCATTCTGATCGCTGGATTGTTTTGATTGCATATCTTACCGGATTGTCTATCGGTGTGCACTTGCTTAACTTACTCTGCATCCCGGCAATCGTACTGGTTTACTATTTCAAGAAACATCCTAATGCTAATGCAAAAGGCTCTTTGCTTGCATTGGTTGGTTCAATGGTCTTGATTGGTATAGTGCTTTATGGTATTGTTCCCGGTTTTGTAAAAGTGGGAGGGTGGTTTGAACTTTTGTTTGTTAACGACTTTGGATTACCATTTAACACAGGGCTTATTATTTATATCATTATTCTTTTAGCTGCTATTTTCTGGGGGATATATGAATCTTATGTAGAAAAGAGTGATAAAAAGATGAAGTTGTCATTCCTGCTGACTGTTGCGCTTTTAGGAATTCCTTTCTATGGTCACGGAACAAGTAGTGTTGTGATTGGTGCAATTGTGTTAGCTGTTTTGGCAATTTATTTGTTTGCTGAATTCATCAATAAGAAATATCAGATTAGTGCACGCACATTGAATACTTCTTTGCTTTGTATTATGATGATTATGGTTGGATATTCATCTTATGCATTGATCGTTATTCGTTCAACTGCCAATACGCCAATGGATCAGAACTCTCCTGAAGATATCTTCACATTGGGAAGTTATCTGGGACGCGAACAATATGGTTCCAGACCTTTGTTCTATGGTCCGGCTTATTCATCCAAAGTAAAATTGGAAGAGAAAGATGGCTATTGTTCTCCGGTAGTTGAAGAAGGAGCTCCAATTTATGTCAGAAAAGAAAAAGCTTCGGCAAACGAAAAAGACCAATATATTACAGCAGGTAACCAGCAAGACTATGTTTATGCTCAGAACATGTTGTTCCCTCGTATGTATAGTTCTGCACACGAAGCACAATATAAAAACTGGATGAACATAGAAGGATATGATGTTCCTTATGATCAGTGTGGCGAAATGGTTACTGTTAATATGCCTACGCAGCTGGATAACATAAAATTCTTCTTCTCTTACCAGATGAACTTTATGTATTGGCGTTACTTTATGTGGAATTTTGCCGGAAGACAGAATGATATTCAAGGTTCAGGGGAAATTGAACATGGTAACTGGATAACCGGTATTCCTTTTATTGATAATGCTTTGGTTGGAGATCAGTCTTTGTTGCCTGATGATCTTGCTAACAACAGAGGGCATAATGTTTACTACTGTCTTCCATTGTTGCTGGGTATAATCGGAATTCTATTCCAGGCTTATCGCGGACAAAAAGGTATTCAGGGATTCTGGGCTGTATTCTTCTTATTCTTTATGACTGGTATAGCTATTGTTGTGTATCTGAATCAAACTCCAAGTCAGCCTCGTGAACGAGATTATGCTTATGCCGGCTCATTCTATGCGTATGCAATATGGATTGGTATGGGTGTTGCCGGATTAGTCAGGTTGTTAAATAAGAAACTGGGTGAAACACCATCTGCTGTTATTGCCTCTGTAGCTTGTTTGATTGTGCCAATTCAGATGGCTGGCCAGACATGGGATGATCATGACCGCTCTGATCGTTATGCTTGCCGTGACATTGGTCAGAACTATTTGAACTCTTGTCAGACAAAAGGTAATCCGATAATCTTTACCAATGGTGATAACGATACTTTCCCATTGTGGTATAATCAGGAAACAGAAGGATTCCGTACTGATGTTCGTGTTTGTAATTTAAGCTATTTGCAGACAGACTGGTATATTGACCAAATGAAACGTCCGGCTTATAACTCTCCGTCAGTTCCTATTACATGGAACCGTTTGGAATACGTTACCGGTGTAAACGAATATATTCAGGTACGTCCGGAAGTGAAAGAAACAATTCTTGCTCTTTATAAGAGTAACCCGGCTGAAGCTAAAAAGAATTTTGGTGATAACCCATTCGAATTAAAGAACATTCTTAAGCATTGGGTACGTTCTGATAAGGAAGAATTCAAGATTATCCCTACAGATAGTATAGTTATCAAGCTTGATAAGGAAGCTATTAAACGTTCGGGAATGATGATTCCGGATTCATTGAATGGAGTTATTCCAGATTATATGACTCTTTCATTAAAAGGTAAACGTGGAATCAGTAAGTCGGAATTGATGATGCTTGAGATGATTGCTGAATGTAACTGGGAACGCCCTGTTTATATGGCAATATCTGTTGGATCTGAAAATCACCTTTGTTTCTCAGATAATTTCTGTCAGGAAGGTCTTGCTTACCGTATTACTCCGTTTAATACAGCTAAACTTGGTGCTCGCATGGATAGCGAAAAGATGTATAATAACATCATGAACAAGTTTAAATGGGGCGGAATGGATAATCCTAAAGTTTATCTTGACGAAAATGTACTGAGAATGTGTTACTCACACCGTAGATTGTTTTCTCAGCTGGCTCTTCAACTTGTTAATCAAGGTAAGAAAGATAAAGCTTTGAAATTGCTCGAATACGGAAGTAAGGTTATTCCTACAAAGTCTGTTCCTCATGATTTCCAAAGTGGATCAATGGAAATGGCTAAAGGCTACTATGCACTTGGACAGAAACAGAAGGCAGAGCAGATTCTTACCGATTTGTTCACCAAGTCTAGTCAATATGTAAGATGGTACTTGAGTATGAATAATTCACAACTTGCGGCAAGCAATCAGGAGTGCGTTTATAATTTATATATTCTCGACGAAACAAATAAATTGCTTAAAGCATATAAATCGTCTTTATTGCCAGATTACTCAAAGAAATTTGAAGCACTTTATGCTTCTTATTCAATGAGAACCGGTGCAAAATAGTGGAATAAAAAAAGATGTTTATTGAACAACCCCCAAAGTTAATAAGGGCTCTTTATCCGGGGGCTATTTGGAGAATGGATCCGAAAGAGAAAGCTGTTTATCTCACTTTCGATGATGGACCCATTCCCGAAATAACTCCCTGGGTATTGGATTTATTAGATAAATACGGGATTAAAGCTACTTTCTTTCTGGTAGGAGATAATGTGCGCAAGCACCCTGAAGAGTTTAAAATGATTATTGAACGTGGTCATCGTGTGGGTAATCATACATTTAACCATATCAGGGGATTTGAGTATCTCACGAAGAATTATTTGGCCAATACCGATAAGGCAAACGAGATGATTAAATCAGATCTTTTTCGCCCGCCGCATGGTCACATGAGAGCTCACCAGTATTATGTTCTCAGGAAGAAGTATAAGATTGTGATGTGGGACTTGGTTACTCGTGATTATAGTAATAAACTAAATGGCGAGCAGGTTTTCGAAAAGGTGAAGCATTATGTGCGTAATGGTTCCATTATAACCTTTCACGATTCGCTGAAGTCCGAAGAAAACATGAAGTATGCTTTACCTCGTTCTATAGAATGGTTACTTGAGCAAGGCTATCAGTTTAAGTTATTATAATGAATAAAGAACTACTTTCTCAACAAATAAAAGCCGAAGCTTTACGCCTCGGCTTTTCTGCTTGTGGTATTGCTCGTGCAGATATCGTAGGAGAGAGTATGGCTTATTTGGAACAATGGCTTACAGATGGCAATCAGGCGGGAATGGATTACATGAACAATAACTTTGATAAACGATGTGATCCGCGTTTGCTGGTGGAAGGAACTAAAAGCATTATCTCTGTTGCGCTAAACTATTACCCTTCGCGCAAACTGAGAGAAGAACAACTGCAGTTTGCTTATTATGCCTATGGAAAAGATTACCATGAGGTAATGAAAGCCAAACTTACAGAACTGTTTAACTTCATTAATGAACACTTGACACCGGTCAACGGGAGAGTTTTCTGCGATACAGCACCCGTTCTTGATCGTTACTGGGCACAAAAAGCCGGTCTTGGATGGATTGGAAAGAACACTCAGCTGATTATTCCTAGTGCGGGTTCCTATTTCTTTCTGGGTGAAATCTTTCTGGATATTGAACTTGATTATGATTCCCCAATACAGAGCAAATGCGGTAATTGCACCCGCTGTCTGGATGCATGTCCTGTGAAGGCTTTAGAAAGGCCATTTATCCTTAACTCTAATCGCTGCTTATCTTACCTGACTATTGAACATAAAGGCGAAATAGAGCCCGGAATGGCTCCCCAAATGGGCAATCATTTGTATGGTTGTGATGATTGCCAGAAATGCTGTCCCTGGAATCGGTTTGCTTCTCCTCATCAGATTGCAGATTTTGAACCTTCTGAGGTGCTTCTTTCTATGGAGGAAGATGATTGGAAGGCTTTGACTGTAGAGCAATATCGTGTTTTATTCAAAGGATCTGCCGTAAAACGTGCAAAGTATGACGGCCTTATGCGCAATCTGAAGGCTATTTTGCCGGATGAATGATTGTTTTGCTTTTCTGGTTTCACCTTAAAATATCCCGTTTATATCTGATAGTTTCTCAATCGCATTCTTTCCAAATCAGTTTCTCACTAGTCTAATTTATTAAACAATAACGGGATCTTTATAAATTACCGGTGTAATCTTTTTAGCGACCTGCCCAGCTCGTGAAAGTGACCTGCACAACTCGTTTTAACAGCCTGCGCAACTCGCAGAATCAACCTGCGCAGGTCGCTGAAAAGTGCTCAGGAGATATTTGAAATAATCCGGCCGGAAAATAAAAAAACTGCCCTGAGTATTCAGAACAGTCTTCCTGTATTATAAATCAGTATGCTTTTATTTAACTGTTACAGTTAGCGGAGAGCGTACTTTTTGTGCAAATTCATCTACGTACTTAAACCAGTCGGCCGATGAGTTGAAACCCCATTTGCTCCATCCTGCACCGAAGTAGTACATGAATTCAGAGCCCGGTTCATAGTCGCTGATTGCAGTTACATGTCCTTCTGCTCCATCTTTAATTTTAGAAGCTTCTGCTCCTTTAAAAGGCATAAACTTAGCTTCCTTTACATTAGCTGGGAAAACAGCACCTACATAAATTTGTCCGTTAACCGGGTCTTTAGGGTCTGCGTAAGCAATATAACCTTTTTGAGCAGACATTTTATAATCATTGCTTCCGGTGTGAACTACAATACCGCTAGCCAAAGGCATAACTGCATTGACTTTACTGAAAGTAAGATTTACCTTGTTTAGTTGTGAGCCGGCATCAAGAGAGATAATACGTGTTTCGATAACTGAATTTCCTTTGATGTTAAGCGGATTATAAACCAACTTTACAGTAAAACGTAGCGGTCCGTTATCCAGAACTTCCTGTGTTTTGTAGCAATAAGGATACACCATTTCACCATCTACAAGGAAAGCAGAAGTTCCTGCTCCAAGTGTAGGGCCAACTTTATAATAATCCAGTCCGTTTCCATGATCAAAGTGATAAGAAGTTCTCTCTCTTAATGCCTTTGAAGCTGCAGGGTCTGTTACTGCCAACCTTTTTATTTCGGCATTAGTGCTATCGTTAAGCTCCATAGCATATCTGTTTTCAACAACAAGGTCGTTTGTTCTTTTTACCCAAATGTCATATCCAAAAGCTTTCTCGCCGGTTGCCTGAAGAGCCGGACCATAAGTACGGAATGCAATACGGTCGTTTTCCCACGCTACATCATCTACACGTTCCGGAAATTGTTTTCCGAAAGTAAGCGTATTGAATGTTTCCGGCACTCCGGTCTTTATCGTATATACTTCAGAAGATTTAGCCTTAACGGTTGAAGGAAAAATCAGCTTTGCGTCATAAGTAATCTGATAAGGAACCTGCTGATCATTCTTATCCAGAACTATAACCTGAGCTGTATCTGCAAGATGTAACTTAGTGCTGATTTCGGCCATTGAAACCTCTACCATTTCTTTATTTCTATCAAGCGAAGAAACATTAGTTACCTTTACATTAATATTCTTGCTGCTTGAGCAAGAAGCAGCTGCAAATGCTGCAAATAATAAAAAGATTGTCTTTTTCATTATGATTGCTTATGCTATAAAACGAACGTGCCGATGAATCTCTTTTCAGAGGTACACCGGCACATTGGTATTATACTGTTAATTATTGAGGTTGTTTACCAATATAAGCCAGAATACCACCATCTACATAAAGAACATGTCCGTTTACGAAGTCAGAAGCATCAGAAGCCAAGAATACAGCTGGACCTTCCAAATCTTCAGGAGTTCCCCAACGTGCAGCAGGAGTTTTAGCAATAATGAAAGAGTCGAAAGGATGACGAGAACCGTCAGCTTGCTTTTCTCTTAATGGAGCTGTTTGTGGAGTTGCGATATAACCTGGGCCGATACCATTACATTGAATGTTGAATTCACCATATTCAGAAGCAATGTTACGAGTTAACATCTTCAAACCACCCTTAGCAGCTGCATATGCAGATACTGTTTCGCGGCCAAGTTCACTCATCATAGAGCAGATGTTGATAATTTTACCGTGACCTTTTTTGATCATTGAAGGAATAACTGCCTTTGATACGATGAAAGGAGCATTCAAATCCACATCAATTACCTGACGGAAGTCTTTAGCACTCATCTCAATCATTGGAATACGTTTGATGATACCTGCGTTGTTAACCAGGATATCAATAACACCAACTTCTTTTTCAATCTGAGCTACCATAGCGTTTACGCCATCTTCGTCAGTAACATCACATACATAACCGTGAGCTTTGATACCTTCTGCAGCGTAAGCGGCAATACCTTTATCAACCAATTCTTGTTTGATATCGTTGAATACAATTGTTGCTCCTGCTTTTGCGTAAGCTGTAGCAATAGCGAAACCAATTCCGTAAGAAGCACCTGTTACAAGTGCAATTTTACCTTCTAATGAAAAATTTGCCATTGATTTATATGATTTTATGTTTTTGAGTAATTATTTCAAATCTGTGATTGCTGAGAAATCCTGATCACCATAATCTAAATTCTCACCTCCCATACCCCAGATAAATGTGTAGTTGTGTGTTGCGGCGGCAGAGTGAATTGACCATTCTGGAGAAAGAACAGCTTGATCGCCCTTCATCCAGATGTGACGAGTTTCGTCTACTTCACCCATAAAGTGGCATACAGCCTGATCTTCTGGTACTTCAAAATAGAAGTAAGCTTCCATACGGCGAGAGTGAACGTGAGCTGGCATTGTGTTCCATACGCTTCCTGGAGCAAGCTCAGTCATACCCATCTGAATCTGACAAGTAGGTAATACCTGATTTACAATCATTTTATTGATATTACGGTGATTTGATCCTTCTAGAGATCCCATTTCTGCAACTACGGCATCTCCCTTAGTAACTTTCTTATCAGGATAGTTTCTGTGAGCTGTCAATGAGTTGAAGTAGAATTTAGCAGGATTCTTTTCGTCTTTACTTTCGAAAGTAACTTCACGGTCGCCCGATCCTAAGTAAAGAGCTTCTTTGAAATCTAATTCAAACTGAGCATCACCTACTTTTACAATACCAGGGCCTCCTACATTGTACATACCAATTTCGCGGTTGCGAAGGAAAATTGGTTGCTTCAATGGATCAATAGCTTCTAGTTTTAAAACTTCACCAACAGGCATTGCACCACCAACAACCATGCGGTCGTACATTGAATATACCATATTTACTTCATTTGCAGTAAATACTTTTTCGATCAGAAAATCTCTGCGAATTCTTTTTGTGTCATAGCTCTTTGCATCTTCTGGATGCGCAGCATAACGAATCTCATAATTTGTCTTCATCTTTTATATGGATTTTAGTAGTTTATATAATTGGCTACATTGCAAAGTTACTAAAATGATTATTTTTTATGTGGTAAAATTGATCCAATTATATGTCATTTTTGTTCCATTTCATGTAAATATTGCTTTTGACTGATAATTAGATACGTTTGAATAGATTATTCTACCTAATGGAGGGAATAAAAAAAAGTCTCAATTATCATTTGATAATTAAGACCTTTTTCTGTTGTCTCACAAAGATTCGAACTTTGTCTGACAGAACCAAAAACTGTAGTGCTACCATTACACCATGAGACAAACTTAATAGCTTTCCTTAAAAAGCGATGCAAAGATAGCTGAAAAGGCTGTATCTTCCAAACTTTTTAAGATATTTTTTATTTTGCGATAACCAGGTAATAGTTCTTTTTTCCTTTTTGAACTAGTAAGTACTTGTTATCCAATAGATTTTCCGTATTGATTACTTCATCAAAGGCTGCAAGCTTTTCTTTGTTCAATGAAACTCCACCACCTTGAACCAGTTTACGCATTTCGCCTTTTGATGGAAATACTGCAGCGTTCTCAGTAAATAAGTCTACGGCTTTTATTCCTTGAGAAAGCAGATCTTTAGATACTTCAAATTGAGGAACACCTTCAAATACTGCAAGAAGAGTGTCTTCATCCAGTTTCTTTAAAGCGTCAGATGTTGCATTACCAAACAATATGTTTGAAGCATCAACAGCTGCATTGTAATCTTCTTCGGAGTGAACCATAATAGTTACCTCTTTTGCCAAACGCTTTTGAAGTGTACGCAAATGAGGAGCTGCTGAGTGCTCTGCAATTAATGAATCAATCTCTTCTTTTTCCAAAGATGTGAATATCCTGATGTATTTTGCAGCGTCGTCATCACTTACATTCAACCAAAATTGATAGAATTTGTAAGGAGAAGTATATTTTGCATCCAACCAAACGTTACCTGATTCGGTCTTTCCAAACTTACCGCCATCTGCTTTAGTGATTAATGGACAAGTCAAAGCATAAGCTTCTCCTCCTACCTTGCGGCGAATTAATTCTGTTCCGGTAGTAATATTACCCCATTGATCAGAACCGCCCATTTGTAGTCTGCATCCTTTGGCTTCGTAAAGGTGAAGGAAGTCATATCCTTGCAATAGCTGATAAGTGAATTCTGTGAAAGACATTCCGGCACTTGATTCACTGCTAAGTCTCTTCTTTACAGAATCTTTAGACATCATATAGTTTACTGTGATGTGCTTTCCAATTTCTCTTGCAAAATCAAGGAAAGAAAAGTTTTTCATCCAGTCGTAATTGTTCACTAGTTCGGCGGCATTAGATGCAGCTGAATCGAAATCAAGGAATTTAGCCAATTGTTTTTTGATGCATTCCTGATTATGGCGCAAAGTTTCTTCGTTAAGTAGATTTCTTTCTGCAGATTTTCCGGAAGGGTCACCGATCATACCTGTGGCACCACCTATCAAAGCTAATGGTTTGTGTCCGCAACGTTGGAAGTGACGCAGCATCATTATACCACACAGGTGGCCAATGTGTAATGAATCAGCAGTTGGATCAATACCTAAATAAGCAGTAACTTGTTCCTTTGCTAATAACTCTTCTGTGCCGGGCATCATATCGTGCACCATTCCACGCCATTTTAATTCTTCTACAAAATTCATCGAATGATTCTTTTATTTATTGTTTATGATTACAAAAGTACGACTCTTTATTTGAACAAGCAAAACTTATTGATTAAAAAAGAGTCGGGAGATGTTTTGCTGAATCTGGGTAATTAATTGTTCAACAGGAACTGAGAGGCTTTTGGCTGCTGCTTCAAAGATTTCAGTAATTGTCTTGATGCTTTCGTCTGTCTCTAAAAGGAGATGGTCTAGAGGAATACCGGTCATTGCACTTTCCTGATATTTTTCTCCAAACGAAAGATAGATGTCATGTGCAATTAATTGTTCTGCCAGCTCTTTTTTGCCTCTGAATCCGTGAAATATCCAGGGAGATTTGGGATTGTATTTCTTTTTTAGTTGTATAATCTCATTTGATGTCTTTACCGAATGAATAATAAGTGGCTTCCCTAGTTCCTCTGATAGTTTTATTTGCCACCCGAATACCTCTTCCTGAAAAGATAATTCTACAGGAATCATTTTGTCTAGTCCGGCTTCGCCAATAGCTATAATTTGTTGATGAGAGCTAATCTCTTTCAGATATTCAAATTCGCCTTTAACCCCAGCATTAATATTCCAGGGATGAATGCCTACAGAGTAATACCCTCCTTCGAGCGGTGAAAAAGCAGAAGGCATGCAACTGTATATATGCTGTGAAGGATTGCTTTTACAAGAATGGGTGTGTATATCTAAAATGTCCATAGATAAGATTACGGAACCGGGTCGAAGCCGGAGCCGCCCCATGGATGGCAGCGCAAAATTCTTCTGATAGCTAGATATAATCCTTTAAAAGGCCCATGTTTCTTTATAGCTTCTATGGCATATTGCGAACATGTAGGTATAAATCGGCAAGAGGCAGGAGTCATTGGAGAAATGCATGCCCTGTAGAAATAGATAGGTAGTAAAAGAATATACGAAAGTATTTTTTTCATTGTATCTTTTCTATAATCCTGTTTAGAATCTTTTTTATTGTTTCCTCAATTGCTTCTGTTGATTGTATTTCATTGCTCAAGTAGATAAAGGCGATGGCTAATCCATACTCTTTCTCTTGTAAAACATTCAATAGCTCGTGTTTGTTTTTTCTGTACCCTTCTCTTATCTGGCGTTTTACTTTGTTTCTTTTTACAGCACGCTTGAATCTTTTCTTTGGAACGCTTATAAGTATGGAAGATAAAACGTACTCTTTCTTTTCCACAGGCATATATACAACTCGTAAGGGATATGCAGAGAATGATTTATTATTCCCCGAAAACAATTCATCAATTGTATTTTTGCTGTTTAATCGTTCAGCTTTATTTAGTCCGTTACTTTGTATGTCCATGTTGCTATAAAAAACACCGAGAGTTTTGATTCGCAAAGTTACGACTTTGTGAATACAAAACTCTCGGAATTGAATTATTTATTAATTGAATTTACTTCTTTTCTCCCTTGCTAATTTCTTTGAAATAAAGATCAAGAGCTGCTGGCATAGACGGAGTTTTCACACTTGGTGCTTCTAGATCAAGACGTAGCCCTGCGTCACGAATAGCTTTTGCAGTTGTAGGACCAAAGCATCCAATCTTAATATCTTTTTGTTCAAAGTTAGGAAAGTTCTTTTTTAAAGATAATACTCCAGATGGGCTGAAGAATACCAGCATATCATAATCAAATTTTTCATCTTCGGTGAAATCATTGCTTACTGTGCGATACATTACAGCTTCCGTGTGAGTAATCTTGTTTTTGTCAAGAAGGCTTCTTAGTTCATCGTTATGCACATCAGACATCGGAACAAGAAACTTCTCTGTATTATGCTTTACGACTGAGGGAACCAAATCGTCAATTTTTCCTGTTGCACCGAAAAATATTTTTCGTTTGCGGTACTGCACATATTTCTGTATATAAAGAGCTACTGCTTCTGTTATACAGAAATACTTCATTGTTTCAGGAATCGTTATACGAAGCTCAGAACAAAGATTAAAAAAGTGGTCTATAGCGTGACGTGATGTGAAAATCACAGCAGTGTGTTCTAATATAGACACTTTTTGTTGCCTAAACTCTTTAGAAGATATGCCTTCAACCTTAAAAAAAGGTCGAAAATCAATCTTAACACCATATTTCTCAGCTATGTCGTAGTAAGGTGACTTTTCTGAGGATGGTTTAGGTTGCGATACTAGTATTTTCTTTATTTTCAAAATCCTAAAGTTTTAGTTGCAATATGATATTTGTTTGTAATAGTCCTTGAACCAAAAGGATGCAGGGCAAAATTTCAAGCGCACAAAAGTACACAATTAAATACAAAAGACCATACAAATTGCTGAAAAAAAGCTTCAACCATTTGCAGAACATCAGTATTTTAGCAATTATTATCAGAATAAAACCTATTATTAGAATTGTTGATGCTGATAATTCAGAATAAACCATCAATAAAATTAATGGGAAAGTGCAAATACCAAGATAATTTATAATGGTTGAATAAGACTCTAACCAGGATGATGTTATATTTTTATCAAAGAATATCCATCCAAGGAACTTATAAATAATCCATTTTACAGCATAATATGTTACACATACTGAAGCATATGTGCCTAATACTATATAAATGGAACTTCTTTCAAATTGAGAAGGATTATAATCATGAAAATAATTAAAGATAAAGATGCCCAATAAAATGCAGGTTTGTATCCGAAGCATTATCCTGTGACGGAGTTCGGAGGCTGTTCCTCTTCCAAAAGGGTCTGATTGATCTTTTCTGCTGAAAAGACTCTTTGCTTGTTCGATAAGGCTCTTCTTGCCAAATGCAAAAACATATGCTGTTATGATAAAACAAAGTAACAAAAGACCTGTAATAACATCATCTGTTCGTAGCCGATATGGAATTGATATTCCACTAAATCCGGATGGTTGGTGCCCTAGTGATGTCCATTTTATTGAGTCTCCCGCAATAAAATGGTTCTTATAAAATAAAGGCATTGATGCAACAGAATCTTCCTTTGCTTTACTAATTGTATCGTTTTTCTCAGTAAGCGATTTCTTAATTGAATCGTTTTGAATAATAGGGAACAAAATCTGACTGTTGGCCGGAGCCTGAGTATTTGTTGAAGTCTGACTTCCATCAACTGATTTGTTCTGAACCTGATTGTTTACTGCAGTAGCAGTTGAAACTTGAGACTTATTCGGAACCTGAGATGATAACTTGGCTTGAGCATTAGCTGTATTTCCTGTATAAACCTTGCTCTGAGGTTTAGTCGTAGCTGTATTCAGAGGCTTTGCAGAAGTCTGTGTTTGTGTCTGGACTTTAGCTGGAGCCTGAGTCTGAGTTACAACCTGAGGTTTTTGAATGCTATCGTTTAACTCAATTATCATATTGCTGCAAACTTGCGTATTTCTTTATCCCATTTTGGGGTGGTGAAAAGTAAATTTACAGCTTCTTCAGGAGTTTGGGCAACGCTCCATATTGCGGCATGCTGCGGGCGCATAAAGTTTTGCTCAACGGCTTCGTTAAGTTGTGCCAATAGTGGATCAAAAAAATTGTTTATGTTTAGAATAACAATCGGATTAAAGTATAACCCCAACTGCTTCCAGGTGATAATTTCCAGAAGTTCCTCCAATGTACCGCATCCTCCCGGCATGGCAATTATACCGTCAGAAAGATCTGCCATTAATTGTTTTCGTTCATGCATTGAGTCCACTTCCACTAGTTTTGTCAGCCCTTTATGATGCCAGTTTTGTTCAACCATAAAGCGAGGGATAACACCAATAACCTTTCCGCCGGCCTCAAGTGAACCATCAGCAACAGCTCTCATTAATCCAATACTTCCTGCACCATTTATCAGACGAATATCTTTTTGAGCCAGGAGTTGACCTAGTTTGGTTGCAGCATTGAAATATGTCTGATCAATTTTAGTACTCGAAGCACTATATACACATACTGAATTAATGTTATTCATCCTTGTAGTCAGTTTTACAATTCGCCGCAAAATTAATCATTTCTTTTTGTATTATGGCTCTTATAACAGGGAATTATGTTATTTAAGGAATCGTTTAGATTTTACATATAGAGTATGTCTGTTTGTTGTGCCCATTGGTTCATTTTGTTTAATGATATTGATGTTTCGGAAAAACTACCCTTGTTTTTTGCTATTATAGGGGGTGAAACTAATTTTTCCGCAGCTTATAATGAACTAGTTAGCTCAAAAAGTAAAACGTATTGTCAGAAAACAACCTTATAAGTTGTCTCTCAAAATGAGATAGGCTGGTTAGAAAGTGTTTAATGGCTGAATACTAGCTGTTTAACATGTAATAGAGTTTGATTTCAAATTAAAAATGGCTTGTGCTGATGCCTGATTTTTATTTTTAATCCAGGTTGTTGGGTTGATGTTTTTTATCTCTTACTAAGCCACAGTAAACAAGTTCTGATTATATGCTGTATGCTTAAAATTTATTCAGGTTATCTTGCCTGATTTATCAGGTTTAATTTTTATTTATTGGCGAAAGATTTTTGAAGGATAACTTTCGTTCCGCCCGAGCCTGCTTTATAATTTTAGCAAACTAATTAGCTTTAGCCAGGAGTGATATTACAGGTTGTCACATTAAAGCAGTTATTTCTTAAAGTTGATTTGAAAACTTCCTCAGGAAGTGGAGATATTATTATAATTAATCTATTTGATCACAAAGAGAATGGTTTGTTTTCAAAATGAAAACTAATTTACTATATTTGCGATCATAATAATTATTATTGAATTAAAATATAATCATTAATCCAGAATAAATATGGATAAGCTATCTTTGTGTAAGTTCGGAGAAGGGGAGTGCTATGGTGTAAAAGAGCTTAATCTTTTGCTCAAACTTAGTAATATGCTTAGCAATAAAGAGGTTAATTTGGATGATGTGATTAAGCTCCTTTGTGAGCATTTGCATGCCGAAAGAATTATCCTGACTGTATTAAACAGAGAAAGCTCGAATATTTTTATTGAAGGCTCATATGGTATTACAGAAGACGATAAAAAGAATGCAATTTACCAGGTAGGAGAAGGCATTATTGGTAAAGTGATTAAAAGTGGGGAAACAATTCTGGTTCCAAGAATTGAAGATTCAAAGGATTTCTTGAATCTTACACATGCCCCAACATCAATAAACAGTATTGAGGTATCGTTTATTTGTACACCTATTCGCTATAAGGCCGAAATAATAGGAACTCTTAGTTTTCATAAAGCCTATCTGAGGAATATTTCATTTAATGAAGATGCTCGTTTATTGAAGATTGTTGCTTCCATGATTGGTAGAACTATTCGTCGCAGGCAGGAATATGCTGAAGAGATGGAACAACTGCTGAATGAAAACAGGCAGTTGAAAGGTGAACTGCGAAATCGTATAATGCCTGATTATATTAAAGGTAATTCCGGAAAAATGAATGAAGTTTTTAATCTAATTGATAGTGTGGCAGCAACCGAAGCAACGGTATTGATAAGAGGAGAAAGCGGAGTAGGGAAAGAGCTTATTGCAGATGCCATACATTATAATAGTCCCCGGAAAAATAAAGCATTTATTAAAGTCAATTGTGCTGCTCTACCGGAAAGTTTGATAGAAAGTGAACTTTTTGGACACGAAAAAGGAGCTTTTACCGGTGCAAGTGCTCAAAGAATAGGACGTTTTGAAGCCGCTGATGGAGGAACCATTTTTTTAGATGAGTTTGGAGAAATACCGGCGGCAATTCAGGTAAAACTATTACGTGTATTGCAGGAAAGAGAAATAGAACGTTTGGGAAGTACAAAGCCTATTAAAGTAGATGTACGAATTATATGTGCAACAAACCGTAATCTTGAAGATCTTATTGCAAAAGGGGAGTTTAGAGAAGATCTTTATTACAGAATAAATGTTTTTCCTATTTATGTTCCAGCTTTAAGAGAAAGAATTAATGATATACCTGTCCTTGCTGATTTTTTTATTGATAAATTTAATAAGCGTCTAGGAAAAAATATCAAGCGAATTACTGCTATGGCTATTGATACGTTGATAGTTTATCATTGGCCTGGAAATATACGTGAACTTGAAAACTGTATTGAAAGAGCCTGTATTTTAAGTACAGATAATGTTATTCGGACAACGAATTTACCGCCAACACTGCAAACGGCTGTAACAAGTGAAACTACTCAAAATGGTACTTTGGAGATAATACTTGGAAAGTTAGAAAAGCAAATAGTAATGGATACATTGATAACTTGTAAGGGAAACATGGCAAAAGCTGCCGACCAATTAGGCATTACTGAGCGTATGATGGGTATTCGAATAAAAAAATACGAAATTGATCCTAAACGATTTAAAACTAAAACGATTAATGAAAATGATAGAATTTGAATACTGTGACTATGAGAATCCCATGCATCTTGATGCATTGGTTGATTTGCTTAATCACTACATGACTGATCCGATGGGTGACTCTGAACCACTCAACAAGAGGAGTCAATTGCGCTTGGTTGACGGGTTGGCCAATCATCCTTCCTCTTTTGTCTTATTCATTATTTATGATCAAAAGATTGCAGGATTGGCTACTTGTTTCGTTAATTTCTCAACGTTTAAAGTTAAGCCATATATAAATCTGCACGATTTAATTATATATGATAAATATAGAGGCAAAGGGTTGGGACGATTACTTCTGGAAGAGCTTATTCATATTTCTGAATTGAGAAAATATTGTAAAATATCACTTGAAGTGCGTGAAGATAACAAGGTAGCTCAAAACCTTTACAGAAGTATGGGATTCAAAGAGTGTATCCCTAATATGTATTTTTGGACAAAAACAATTGATGAATGAAAATAGCAATTCCTGTAATAGATAATAGTGAACATAAGTACGATATAGCCAACGGCTTTAATTCTACAGGATCACTTTGTCTTTATAATAAAGATTCAGATCAATATTCATGGATAAGAATAGCCGATCTTGCCAGTAATATGGGCGAACTGCTGCCTGCTTTAATTTCTAAAGATGTAGATAATGTGATTACCAAACACATACATCCTATGGCATTGCAGGTATTTATTCTTAAAGGAGTAAAAGTTTATTTATCAGAAGGTTTTAATTTAAAAGAAAATATTGATTTGTTTAATCAAAGTAAGTTGCATATGTGCGATGCTATTTCTTCTTATGCTGATATTCAAATATGTGGGGGAGAATGCTCTGTGTGTTCAACTGAATGTAACGAAAAGTAATAATTAAAAAGAAAGTGTTATGTCTATAAAGAATGCAATGACTTTTATATCTAAAGTTGACAGCGATAAATTGTTGAGGACTGAATGTTACAAGTGCAAAACAAAACAAGAATTATTGGCTTTTCTCCAGACTCAGTTCATGCTTTTCACTGAAGAAGAGTTTGAAGAAGCTATAAATATAATGCTTTTTAAATGCCAATCCTATGAAGATGCTGATAAAATTAAGCAAGTAGAAGCATGGTTCACTTTGTTCCATTGACTTCTGATAATCGTTTTTCTACCAACGCTTTAATCTCTCTCATACCCTTGACCATCTCTGTTAGTTCTTCTGCTTCGGGAGTTCGGTAGCCAAAGCCTTCCAGAGAACAGATTCCCTCGAATTTACCCACTAAAATTGATGTAGCTTTCATTGAATCTGTTAATTCATTCTCAAACTCTTCTGCTTCTTTATAGAGTGCAACAGGCATATGATGAGTAGCACTCCAATTATATCGGGCTAATAAACTCACAAAGTATTTTTCAAATGCCATGACAGCAATATTATAAAGAAGATCATTTGTGAAATGTGTTTTCTTATTCAAACTATTTTCAAGAGTCTTTAAATAACTATTCGCATATTCCAGAGAGCTATTAGCTAATAATAACATATCATTATCTGGAACGATAGATTCCTGTATATTCTCTTTCTCCATAATATTTCTCCTTTTTTCTTATATCCCAATAAATCCGATATAAATCTTTCTCATCTAAACACTTTTTCTTCCTAACAGCTTCTTCTTTTATTTTAAATAGTAGCATGTCGCAAATAATGTCATCATCAGGCAAATTTGCTTTCTGAAGGTAATATCTTATTGTTGATTTCCCACTGTGTTTTCCTATAATGAAATCCTGCTCGAATTTTCCAATTTGGGAAGCTTCAATTAATTGATAGGTTTTTCTGTCTTTTTGTAAACATTGAGTATGTATACCAGATTCATGTGCTAAAACAAGGCTCCCGGTTATAGGTTTGCTTTCTGGTAATACTCTGTTTGAAATCTCAGAAACGTAATTCGAAATCTCAGAATAGAGAGTAGTATTTAATTCGCAATCAATTTCGTCACTTATTTTTAATGCCATTGAAACCTCTTCAAGAGCAGCATTTCCAGCGCGTTCACCAAGTCCGTTAACAGTTACACTCAGGCATTCTGCTCCAGCTAAATATGCTGCAACAGTATTAGCTGTTGCCATCCCTAAATCATTATGTGCATGTATTTCTAATGGTAAATCTCTGTAAGTAGCACGAATGGATTTAATTAGCTTAAAACATGAAATTGGATTCAATATGCCTACGGTATCAGCTATCCTAACCCTGGAAGCTCCTAAAAATATACTAAGCCCAATAAATTCTTTCAGGAAAGATAAATTTGCTCTTGTGGCATCCTGAGCACCAATAGTTACATACTCAAATTGGGAAGATGCAAAATCAAACATTTCCTGTAAATTCTGCAAAACCCACTCTTCATCTTTTCCCATTGCTTTTTGAAGAATTTTAGAAACCGGGAATGATAAATGAACTCCATTTGATCCGCTTCTTGCAGCTAAAAGAATGTCTTTCTTATTAGCTCTGCACCATGCAAGGGTTTTGAATTTAAAACTTTGTCTGCAAATAATGTTTATCTCCTGAGTCTCTTTTATTCCCAAAGCGGGAGTCCCAATTTCGAGTTCCGGAATACCGATTTGGTCTAACAGTGAACAGACCCTTATCTTCTCATCCAAGGAAAAGACTACACCTGGGGCCTGTTCGCCATCCCGCAATGTTGTATCAATAAAATATGGTTTCTTAATTTTCTTCATTACTTAGTCAGATATCAGGTATTTGGCACATGGCTCATTATTTTCAAGAGCGTCAAGTATTTCGTCTATTACATCTTCACTATCAACCCCTCCATACCAATAATTGTTGGGATGAATAACCATTACTGGTCCTTGGGAACATACATTCAGACAAGCTGTTGTAGATACTGCTACATCTAGTCCTCTGTCTGATGCTTCTTCACTTAGATATTGTAGTAATCCGGCTGCACCTTTTTTGTTGCATGCACCTTGTGCTTCTCCTGCTACCCGATAAGAATTACACACTAAAATGTGATAAGCTGGCTTTTTCATTTCTTTCTTTATTTATTGTTATTGAATAAAATTATGCACATCCCTGGGCGTTACCTTTGCATCCACTGCCACATTTAAAGGCATCCGGTTTAGCAATGCTTCTGATAGGTTTATTGTTATATACTCCATCAAGCCCATCGTCTATTAATCCCGTCATCTCTATTACATGTACATTACAGGAATTGAGTATTGTTTTGGGATTTTCTCCAACTCCCGATACAAGTATTGCTCTGCAATCATTTAGTGAACGCGCCATGTCTATCCATCTTTGGTCTCCTGCACCAGGAATTGGTGTTTTTCTTTCTTCAACCAATTGGAAACCTTTAGGAGACTGCTTGAAGATATACAGAGAAGTTGCCTCTCCTAAATGTAAGTTAACCAGCAATCCTTCGTGAGTTGCCACTGCTACGTAAGGGCGGGTTGCCAGATCGAAAGCCGGACGTGAAGCATATTCTTTCAATAATGCATGAGTTCCTTCAAGATCTTGTCCAAGTAAACCGGCGGCGTCGGCTCTGCAACGTGCACAGTGGCTCATTAATTTCAGATGCTCCGATGCCAAAGTCCGGGTCTTAAAGATCATCTTTGTATCAGGCTTAGGCGTATCTGCAAATCCAGTTTCGGCAGTGGGAATTAGTGGAATGCAGTTAATTACATCTGCTCCTAACTCAGCGCATTTACGAGCCACTTCCGGAATATGATCCTCATTAATACCCGGGATAATAATACTGTTTATCTTGACTGTAATTCCTTTTGCTTTTAATAATGGAATACAAGTTAATTGTCTTTCAAGTAAAATTCTTGCTCCTTCAATACCTCTGTATACGTGTTTATTATAGCGTATCCATTTATAAATCTTAGCACTGATAATAGGATCAATAGCATTTATTGTAATGGTAACATGGCTAACGCCAAGTTCTGCTATTTCATCAATATAAGGTTCTAAATCAAGGCCATTTGTTGAAAGGCAGAAAATCTTATCAGGAAAAATACTTTTAACGCTCCGCATAGTTTCCAATGTTTCTTCCGGATTGGCAAAAGGATCTCCAGGACCAGCAATACCTACAACAGATAAGTTGTCGAGCTTTGCATCCAGTGCCTTTAGATAATCGGCAGCTTGGAAAGGAGCAAGTACAGATGATGTAACTCCTGGGCGCGTTTCGTTTACACAATCATATTTCCTGTTGCAGTAGTTGCACTGTATGTTACACTTGGGTGCTACAGGTAAGTGAACTCTTGCGTGAGAATGTTTTGCACTTTCGTCAAAGCAGGGATGGACATGTTTTTTTTCTATTGTTTCCATATCTAAATATATTTATACCCTACAGGAGAGTTTTCTTGTTTATATTCTATTAATGCATTTACAATGCGGTCAAATAATTCCTGAGTTCCCCTATATCCAATGTGATGTAGGCGAGCTGCTCCAAAGCGGTCGTGAATTGGAAATCCTAATCTGACTAACGGAATCTTACGTTCCCGGGCAATGTAATACCCTTTACTATTTCCAATCAATATATCTGGATTTGATTCTTCAGCCTGTTCGCGCATTGTTTCAAAATCAGAACCACTTAGTACACTTATTGGAACTTCTGCCTGATCAAATAATTTTTCTACTTCTGATTTCAGTAAGCCACTGTTTCCTCCTGATCCAATAAGAGCAGGTTCTATACCTATTTCTTTTAGGAAACCGGTAAGACTTAAAACTAAATCTTCCTCACCAAAAATCATAGCTCGTTTACCGAATACATATTTGTGAGCATCTACGTAAGCATCTATCAAGCGGCCTCGTTCTTTTCTGTGTTTCTCAGGAACGCTCTTCTGGCTGATTTCAGACAATATATTGAAGAAGCTGTCGGAAGATTTAATTCCGATAGGCATTCCCATCTGATAGTTCTTTACTCCAAATTCATTTTCCAACCATTCTCCGGCAGTCTGGATTCTGCCTGCATTACTCCTGACGGCTCCCTTGTTAAATACATTACCTAATTCAATTGTTGCGCAAGCTCCTCCGGTACGTATTATATCACTTATTGGAGTTCCTCCCTGAGGAATTAATTGATAATCTTTCCAATGCTCATTGTCAAGAGTCTCTGAATAGTCCGGGAAAAGAATATATTTAATGCCAAAATCATCAAGTACTTCCTTTAGGTAACGAATATCTGCCGGAGAAACAAATCCAGGGAATATATTTATATAATCTCCTTTGAGTTTGTCAGTGGCTAAAGATTTTATAGCTGCCAGCAAAGTATTATGAAATCCATCAATATGACTGCCGCAATAACTTGCTGTAGATACATTGATAAATGTAGGCAATTCCTTGTCTTTATTTGCCTCTTTATAATCTCTGATCAATCCGGGTAAGTCTTCGCCTATTGTCTCACTTAGACAAGTAGAGGCAATTCCAATAACTTTAGGATTGTATTGCCTTATAATATTATTGATTCCTGTGATAAAGTTCCGGCTTCCCCCATAAACAGTAGCAGCTTCACTAAAGTTTGATGAAGCAATATCTACCGGTTCTTTATAATGGCTGATCATATACCGACGAATATAAGTGGCGCATCCCTGAGAACCATGGATAAGCGGAACACATCCTTCTATTCCTTTTAATGCTACAGATGCACCTAGTGGGGCACATAGTTTGCATGCATTACGGGTTGATATATATTGCTTCTCCATATTATACTTGTTTATTTAGTAAATTGCCATACCGGACTTATTGCCGTAGCATAAATCTCACGTGCAAAATTCATCATTCCTTCATAACCGGCTAGAGCCTCTTTTCTTTCGTGATTATGATCACAGAATCCTAATCCTATCTTATGTGCGATGGGGCGCTCCTTTACTCCTCCAATAAAAATATCCGCATGCTTTTCTTTTACGAAATGAGATAGCTCAACAGGATTAGAGTCATCTACTATAATTGTGCCCTCGTCGCAAAGTTTTTTAATGAGTTCATAATCTTCAGTGGTTCCGGTTTGTGATCCAACAATCACAGTCTTAACACCTATCAGACGAAGAGCTTTTATTAATGAAATGGCTTTAAATGCACCACCCACATAGATTGCCGCTTTTTTTCCTTGCAGTCTTTCCTTATACCATTTAAGCTGTGGTATAAGTCTGGTAAATTCTTCGCGTACTAACTCTTTGGCTTTAGCCATCATTTCTTCACTTTTGAAGAAAGAAGCAACATCGTAAAGAGCATCACTCATATCCTCAATGCCGAAATAGGAAACCCTCATGCTTGGAATGCCGTATTCCTTTTTCATCATTTGAGCCAGATAGTTCATGGATCCGGAACATTGAACAACATTTAAGGAAGCATTGTGGGCATTACAGATATCTTCAACTCTTCCATCTCCGGTAATTGTAGCATTTACGTGAATACCCATCTTTTTGTAGTACTCCAACAAAATCCAGAGTTCACCGGCAAGATTAAAGTCACCGAGTATATTTATGCTATACTTAGGTGTTGGTTTATTTATGGTGCCTACAAGTTGAAAGAGTGCTTCGCAAGCAACTTTGTACCCGTCTTTTTTTGATCCTTGAAAGCCAGGTGCCTGAACAGGGATAACGGGAATACCTTTACGGAGAGCCATCTGTTTGCAGGCTGATTCCACATCATCTCCAATAACTCCTACAATACAAGTAGTATAAATAAAAGCAGCTTTTGGATGATGAAGATCAATCAATTCTTCCATAGCCGCATTCAATTTATCGATACCCCCAAAGATGACGTCTCTTTCTTGTAAATCGGTGGAGAAACTAAGTCTGTGTAACTCTGGTCCTGAAGAAAGAGAGCCTCTTATATCCCATGTATACGCGGCGCATCCAATAGGACCATGAATGAGATGTAATGCATCTGCAATAGGATAGAGCACAACTCTGGAACCACAAAAAACGCATGCCCTTTGACTAACTGAACCGGCCAAACTTTCTTTGTTGCATTCTATCGTTGCAGTATTAATACCTGCGAATGCCACTTGTTTTTCTCTTTCTTTCAAAATATAGTCCATATTGATCTTACATTTAATTATTATAATACCAAAACCATGCCAAAGAGTTGAGTTTGCTAATTAGGATTACTCTATGCATTCAGGTTCAGTTATTTAAAGATAAACATTATAAAAGAGAGAGAATATTGGGGTTACCCCGAAGTAGGGAGATAAGGATAATCTTACATTAATGTAGGATTCTACCCTTTCTTAATTCTTTAGAAAAAAGCTCCGGCATTCTGAGAAATATATATATTCTCAAAGATGCAGAAGCGTTTCTACTAACAACACTCAATAGATTACATTTGGAACTCAACCTTTTCTTCAGGACATGTACGATCCTGATGATCCATAAAAGCATTTAAAATCTGAATAACCAGGTTTGTTGCACCAACATATCCGGTTTTAGGGAAGTAGTTGTGTCCTGAACGGTCGGCAATAGGGAAACCAAAACGAATAAACGGAGTGTCCTCATCTCTGGCAATGTATTTGCCATAAGTGTTACCTATCAGCAAATCAACTCCTTCTTGTTTAATCCACTGATGAAGACGGAACATATCAGCACGTTCACCGCTCATGAACTTCGCTTCAGGAATATCTTTTAATATCTCAGACATACGTTCATCGAAAGGTTTTCCAGGTGTTCCGCTTACAATATAAACAGGTCTCATATCCAGACTCACCAGTAATTCAGTAAGAGGAATCAATGTATCCGGATCTCCCCATAATGCTACGCGTTTGCCATAAAGATATTTAGCATTGTCGGCAATAAGGTCGATTAATTGTCCGCGTTCTTCTGTGATACTATCAGGAATAGGAAGATTAGCATGACGGCTAAGTGACATAAGGAAGCGGTCTGTTGCTTTTAATCCAATCGGAATATCTACCACTTCAAACTTAACTTTACATTTGTTTTCAAGTTTAATACAGGCATCTTCCGTGCAATACTGTCCAAGGCCGATTGTAAATTTGCTATCACCGGTAGCTCTCAGTTCCGGAATTGTTGTTCCTCCGTCAGGATACATGTGATATTTACCGTTGAGAGGAGTATCAAGTACGCCGGTCATATCCGGGAACATAATTGTTCTTGCTTCCATAACCTGAGCAAGTCTTTTTATTTCTCTCATATCCGAAGGCTCCATCCATCCGGCAACCAGGTTCACCACGTTCTTTTTCTTAGGTGTAGCAGTAGAGAAGAACTTTACCATTGCTGCAACCTGATTAGAATATCCGGTGATATGTGTTCCAACGTATGATGGTGTATTGCAATAAATCACAAATTTACCTTCGGGAATAAGTCCATCTTCACCAGCCTTGGAAACAATCTGAGTAAGGTCATCACCAATTGTTTCGGAAAGACAAGTTGTGTGAACTGCAATAACTTCGGGCTTATAAACGGTAAACATCGTTTCAATAGCTTGTATCAGGTTGGCCGAACCACCGAATACTGAAGAACCTTCCGAGAAAGAACTGGTTGCAGCTACAACCGGCTCTTTAAAATGGCGGGTTAATGTACTTCTATGATAAGAACAGCAGCCTTGCGAGCCGTGACTGTGAGGCAAGCATCCATGAATACCTAACGCAGCATACATTGCTCCAATAGGTTGACAGGTTTTGGCAGGGTTAATAGTCAAGGCCTTTCTGTCTATTTCTTTATCTGTAGTGTGCTTTAATAACATAATTCTTTTTGTTTTTACAGGTTAATAAACATATTCTGCTTCGACGATATCCTCTTTTTCCCAAGGAGCTTTCATTTCTTTCCAAATGCTGCAACAAGCTATTTGCTCAATATCCTTGTAGAAGTTGATAGCTCCTTCAAAAGCTGCGTATGGACCACCGTAATCGTAGTTATGCAACTGTTTTAATGGTATACCCATTTTTTGCACGCAGAACTTTTCTTTGATACCGGCGCAGAAGATATCTGGATGATACATCTCGATAAGTTTCTCCATCTCATAATGACTTAAGTCATCAATAACAAGAGTACCCTTTTTCATTTCCGCCATCATACCTTCGTAACCGTTGAATTCAAGCCCTTCTTTTTCCAAAGCTTTTAATTCCTCTTCAGTTTTACGTGGTTTAAAGCGGGTGGCATCTTCTTTAACCGTAATTTGTTCAATGTTACGACTATCTGCATCAATCTGAATGGAAGGAATTACACTGCGACCTTCGTAGTCGTCGCGGTGGCCGAATTCATATCCGGCAGAGATTGTTGTCATCCCCAATTCATTGAATAGTTCCTGATAATGATGAGCACGAGAACCTCCCACGAAGAGCATAGCCAGTTTGCCTTTGGTTTTTTCCAATGCTTTTTCCTGAGCCTCTTTTACTGGGATCATCTCTTCAGCAATCACTTTCTCTATACGGTCAATTAATTCCTGATCACCAAAATATTTACCAACCTTACGAAGTGTTTTTGCTGTAGCTTCTGCACCAATAAAGTTTGCTTTCATCCATGGAATACCAAAAGATGTTTCAAGCATCTCTGCCACATAGTTTATGGATCGGTGGCACATAACCAGACTTAAATCGGCTGTATGTGCAGTTTCAAATTGTTTCTTTGTGGAGTTACCGGACATTGTTGCTACAAGCTCAATGCCACACTTATCCATTAATGTTTCAATAGCAAAGGCATCACCGCCGATGTTATATTCACCTAAAACATTTATTCTGAATTTGTATTTACCATCCACAGAATCGTCATTACCAATAAGGTTTTTGTATAAACCATTGTTTGCAATGTGGTGACCGGCCGACTGTGATACTCCACGATATCCTTCGCATGAGAATCCGAAGATATTTACTTTACCTTCCAGTTCTTCAGTCATGTGACGAGCCACGCGGTGCACATCGTCTCCAATCAATCCAACCGGACAGGTAGAGAAAATAGCAATAGCTTTCGGGTGAAATAGTTCGTATGCTTCACGGATGGCCTGCTTTAGCTTTTCTTCCCCTCCAAATACGATGTTGGAATCCTGCATATCTGTTGAGAAAGCATAAGGAATAAAGTTCTCAGGAGCCTGTTCGTCAGGTCGAGTCTGGTTACGGCGGGTTAACCATGAGTAAAATCCACAACCGATTGGTCCGTGAGTGATATTTACAATATCTCTTGTTGGGCCCAAAACCACACCTTTACACCCGGCATAAGTACATCCTCTCTGAGTAATAATTCCGGGAATGGTACGTACGTTGGCCTGAATCTGAGGAATTTCATCAGGATTATTATATACAATTCCTTTTGCTCTTTTCTTTGCAACCTTTTTAGGATAGGCCGCTAGTACCTCTTCTTTAAATTCAGCGAGGTTAATATCCTTTTCTGTATCTTTTGTCATAGCAGTAACCTCCTTTAATCTAATGTTTCATCACCTGATTCTCCTGTGCGTACACGAATAGAACCAACAGTATCAATTACAAAAATTTTCCCATCACCACTTTTCCCGGTTTGATTTGCCTTGATGATTGTTTCTACAGCCAGATCTTTCTTCTCGTCGGTAACCACAAGCGTAATCATTCTTTTGGATTTCAGACGAGGCATCTCCGAGATCAGTTCATGATGTTCAGGATCTACGTAAGCCGCCTTTTCCAGATCGCCGTGTCCTTTTCCGCGGCCCAGAACAGGCATGGCGGTGAACGACGGCAATCCTGCTTCCGAAAGAGCGATCTTTGTGTCACTCATCTTGGCAATGCGAATCATTGCTAATATTAGTTTCATAATTCCTAGTCTCGTTTGATTTATACTTCTTTTCTACCGCTGGAGATGGTGTAGGTTTCTTCTACCGGAGTAACGAATATCTTTCCGTCGCCAAACTGTCCTTTTTCTCCTGAACGGGCAGCTTCCATGATTGTTTCAATAACAAAATCCTTATCTTTTTCAGGAATTACAATCATTAAAAGGTCTTTGGGCAATTCGTCATAAGTAACATTTCCTACTTTAAGACCGCGCTGTTTACCGCGACCGAATACTGATAGTTTTGTTACTGCGGGGAAACCTGCATCGAATAATGCTTTCATTACTACGGATGACTTCTCTGGGCGAACAATAGCTCTTAATAAATACATATAAATATCCTCCTTTATTTATTAGTTCATAATACCGAAGCCAACCAATAACTCTTCCAGTTCAGGCATAGAAAGTGGGGTAGGGATAACAAACATTTGGTTATCGTTTATTTTCTTTGCCAAAGAACGATATTCGTTGGCCTGAGTGTGTTCCGGTGCATGGTCAATAACAGTCTTACGGTTAATTTCAGCATGTTGAACCATGTTGTCGCGGGGAACGAAGTGAATCATTTGAGTTCCAAGTTTTGAAGCAAATTCTTCAATCATGTTTGCTTCATTGTCTACCTTACGAGAGTTGCAAATAATACCACCCAAACGAACTGTTCCTACTTTACCAAACTTGGCAATAGACTTACAGATATTGTTGGCGGCGTACATAGCCATCATCTCTCCTGAGCAAACAATGTAAACCTCTTCTGCTTTGCCATCACGTATTGGCATGGCGAAACCACCGCATACTACGTCACCAAGTACATCATAGAACACATAATCAAGATGTTTGTCGTCATCGTAAGCACCAAGCTGTTCAAGTAAGTTGATAGAAGTAATGATACCACGACCGGCACAACCTACTCCCGGTTCCGGACCACCTGATTCTACACAACTGGTTTCGTGAAATCCTGGTTTCATAACATCATCCAGATCAATATCTTCACCTTCGTCACGAAGTGTGTCGAGTACTGTTTTCTGTGCAAGACCATGAAGCAATAAACGTGTGGAGTCTGCTTTAGGATCACAACCTACAACCATTACTTTTTTACCCATTTCAGCCAAACCGGCTACTGTGTTTTGCGTTGTGGTACTTTTACCAATACCGCCTTTTCCGTAAATAGCAATCTTTCTCATAACCTTATTTACCTTAGTTAATATTAAAACTTATAAGATTATAAACAGAAAGCGTGCCAAAGCTGAACGGAGCTCTCAATGATGAGTCTTTGTATTGATGCTAATTTGCTGATTAATAATAGTGTATGTGGGGTGAAAATAAATGAGAATAATATGAGAGATAAGAAAACGCCTTTTTAAAATGAGAGATTTTTCTTACATAAATGTAGGGAAATACACCAAAATGTAGGATTATTGCCCCAGAAAAAGTTCACTGAGAGCAGAAATTTCACCAAGAAATTGAGCATAATTTTGAAAGGACCCGGCACTGAATATTTCTTTTGGGTGACCTTGTGATAATACTCTACCGTTCTTTATGGTCATTACCGACGAAGCCAGGGTGCAGACCTCGTTCACATCGTGGCTTACGAGTATAGTAATTGTGTTTAGCAGCAAGTGTGCTTTGCGAATTTCGTGTTGCAGAGCAGTGCGCATTTCAAAATCAAGTGCCGATAATGGTTCATCCAACAGCAAAAGGTTGGGCTTTGCCGCTAATGCTCTGGCCAGTGCCACTCTTTGCCTTTGCCCACCGGATAGTTGTGTAGGCTTTTGCTTCCTCAATGCAATGAGATCGAATAACTCCATAAGCTCTTCTATAGCCTCAGTGTCTTTTTCTTTTTGTGCAAACCTGATATTACCTTCCACACTCATATTAGGAAAGAGAGCGTAGTCCTGGAACATATATCCTACGTTACGTAGCTGGGGAGAGAGGTTTATTTTCTTGTCGGAGTCGAACCAAACAGTATCATTGTACACTATGCGGCCTTTAGAAGGAGTGGTAAGTCCGGCAAGAATTCTCAGCAGGGTTGTTTTTCCCGAACCCGAATGACCGAAGAGGCAAAGTAATTCCCTGTCTGCTATCTCAGAAGAGATTTTAAGTGTCTTTTTTCCTTCCGAAGTAAGCATCGGACGTTCTATATCTATTTTCAGCATAATTCCTTTAAAGTGTTTTCTTGTTGCCGTTTATACTGTATATAACAGTTAGTATAACCATTGAAACAATGAATAATACAAATGAATATTTGTTTGCCGTGTCGTAATTAAGTGATTGTACTTCATCATAAATGGCAATGGAGGCTACTCTTGTTTCTCCGGGCATGTTTCCTCCTACCATTATTACAACTCCAAACTCACCGATGCAGTGAGCAAAGGTCATTGCAACTGCCGTTATAATGGAAGGTTTCATGTTGGGAATAAGAACTCTTGTAAAGGTAGTGAAGAATGATTTTCCCAAGGTATATGATGCTTCCCTGTAACTTCGGGGAATGCTTGCAAAGCCGTTTTGTAAAGGCTGAACCATAAACGGCAGACTAAAAAGCACACTAGCCACTAATATTCCCTCAAAACTAAATGCCAGGCGGAGGTTTAGTGTATGCTCCAGAAAATGCCCAATGACATTTTGCGGACTGTAAGCAACCAGCATGTAAAAGCCCAGCACGGTAGGGGGCAACACAAGTGGCATGCTGATGAGTGCTTCTATTAATGGCTTAAACCGAAACCGCTTGTATGCCAGCCAATAGCCCAGAGGTAAGCCTATGATAAGAAGTATTACAGTAGTAATTGTAGCCAGCTTACCTGTAAGAAGAAGGGTTTGTAGAAAATCATCGTTCATATTATGTATATTCAATTAAATAAGTTAGTCAAAGTTTGGGGTTAGCTAAGCATAAATAACCTGAAAGAATGTTTTATTAATGTACAGCAAATTTTTAAATAATGTACCCTTATTATAATTTAGGTGTACACTAAATTAAATACTAGTGTACACCAATCTGAAAATATATACCGAGACATCACTCTAATGCTCCTTTAACGAGGAACTGAGTATCCGTACTTTTCCCAATAAGCTTTGGTTCTAGGCGATAGAACATAAGCCATGAATTTGCTTGTTTCGGTGTTTCTTACTGCCGTCTTAATAAGAATGCAGGCTTGCTCTACCGGAGTATAAAGTTTAGGATCTACAATATAATATGTCCCTTTTCCTTTCATCTCCGGAGCCAAGGCAAGTGAGAGGGCTACAAACCCAATCTCTGCATTACCGGTAAAGGCAAACTGAGCAGCCTGCGAGATATTATCGCCAATTACAATCTTTGATTTCAATGATTCATAAAGTCCCATCTTTTTAAGTAGCTCGAATGAACGCTCACCATAAGGAGCTGTTTCCGGTTTGGCTATGGCTATTTTCTTTATAGCTGGGTTTTTCAATACCGAAAGTCCTTTAGTTACATCCAATGAAGTGCTGTATATGGCCAGTTTTCCGTAGGCATAAGTCTTCATGGCTCCCCAGGCAACCCCTTTTGCTTTCAGTTTCAATGGGAACTCATTGTCGGCAGCCATAAAGAAATCGAAAGAGGCACCGTTGAGAATCTGCTGAACCAATGTACCCGAACTGCCGAATGTGATGTTGATCTTAGCTTTGGGATGCTCTTTTTCGTACTGTGCTTTTATATCCTCCAGCACATAACGGAGGTTTGCAGCAGCGGCAACATTTACTTTCTGAGCTTGTGCAAGGATACATACCAGTATCAGTGTCACGGTTATAATCGTTCTTTTCATGAGATTGAGTTTTATATTTTATTTATCGGTAAAAATAGATTTCAGATAAGAAGGAGAGACTGTGAGCATTACATATCCCCATTGTGGAAAGCGGGTTTTGGCATCGGCGGTCATGCCTTTTGCTATGCGAGTGTTGTCGTTTGCAAAGTAGGTGCTCCAGCCAACTTGTAGTTTACTCCATTCATTGAGTTTGTAGTTAAGGCAAAGATCTAACTCCGAACCAAGTGATTTGCCAATATTCTGACTATTGCTTGTCATGTCTTTACTGGAACTGAATACGTGAAATGCACCTTCAATGCTGGTTGTTTTACTTACTTTAGCATTTACACTGCCGTAGTAATCAAGCAGACCTGCGCTAAGAGGTGTTGACCAATATTCCATGGAACCATTAAAACTGTGATTTGAGCCATAAAGCTTTCTAAAATTTTTCTGCTTTCCGTCAGTTTTGTTATCATCTCCCGACAGGTAATCTGTACCTAAACTGGTTGTAATTGCAGAAGATATTTTGTAGTTTAACTTCACTGCCGCCATGCTACCTCTCAAATCATCGCCGGTTTGATTTTTCCCTGCCTGAAAGTAGGCAGTAGCAAGTGCGGAAAATGGTTTTGTCTCATTGCCATATTTCAGATTACCGCCTAATGTATATCCGTGATTCATATTAACCTTTGTACCGTATTTAGTAGCATCTGTGGTAGGCTGCATGCCTTCGTCTACAGCAATGGCGGAAAGAGTCAGATCTTTCGCAATTCCTTTAGACAACCAAAGTAAACCCATGTACCGGTATTTGGCCCCATTAGTATAAACAGTTTCCGAAGAAATGGCAGAAGTATTGTTATAAGCAAAACCCAAATGGGCCTGAAAGTCATTTACATTGTACTTGAACAGAGCCATATCGTGAGAATTACCCGTATTACTCCAGTTGGAAGCCGAGAACAAACGGCCATCATCATAAGTCAAAGCCTGGCGACCTACTTTAGCCGAGCCTCCCGGCATTAATAAAAACTCAGCCCATGCTTCAAACACTCCCAGTGTAGCAGTCTCTGAACTAGGTGCTGTTTTACCGTAAGTGCGCGAATCCTGAATAGTAAACTGGGTCTTCAGAACTGCAGAAGTAAAGGTTGCCCCCAAACGTGTACGCTGAATTGCAAAAATACCCGGATCATTACTGTCCGATAATGGGGCGCCGAAACCATCTCTATACTCTACCCTGGGTCTGAATTCCCCATCAATAGCTACTGTCTGTGCATTCATCTTACACGCACAGACAGTTGCAGCAATTGTTATCCAAAAACATTTTTTACCTAATACCTTCATAATACTAACTTTTAAAATAAATATCCGTTATCAAAAACAGAGAATAACGCTTCCTTAAAGGAAAGCGATATCCACCCTAAAGAATATCGCTCCCTAAAAAAAACAGCTTTCTAATTCGCTGTTCGTTTGCTCTAATAGCTTAATGATTTCAATTTCATGCATGGCGTAGCTTTCAATGACCTTCATTCCGTAAGGGCTTATACTGCAACCACCTCCGTCTTTTCCTCCCTTTTGCCTTATCACCACAGGAATGGGCGAGAGTCTATTCATCTTATCAATCAAATGCCAGGCGTGTTGGTAAGACATCTTCAGGCTCTTTGCTGCTGCATTGATAGATCCATCTGTCAAAATCTGCTTTAATAACCGGTACTGGCTTTGGCCAATAAAGACTTCGTTATCCCGATAAATGGTAAGAAGGGCATCCATTGAGAATATTGAGCGATCCATGCGGCCTGGCGATTTAAATTCCAATCATCACTTCGGTAGATTTGAAGATAGCGAATGCTTCATCTCCTACCTTTATATTGAGCTCGCCAATACTATCTACTGTGATTACTGAGACAATTGTGTTTCCTCCGCCAATGTCGAGTTTAACCTTTGCGGTAACAATACCCGGAACAATCTCTATTACCTTACCTTTAATTGTGTTTCTTGCGCTTAATAACATAATCTTCTTTGTTTAAATGAGTATTAATCATCGTCTTTTCCGTGAAGAAGAATACAAAGGTCGTGCCATAAATTATAACTTTTTAATTATGAATGCTTTAACTATGAATGTAGCTTTTTAAGTTTTATTATTTACTACATTTATGTGTCGTTTTTGGACTGTAGATTACTTTATAGTCGGATTTGAAAGGTGCTTTAGAAAAGAAAAAAGCCTGTACAATTCCTTTTTTAAGGAACTGCACAGGCTTAGTATTAATTAATCTTTCGACTAGTATATGCCGAATTCTTCTTTTACTTTGTCGATATAATCGAGTTTTTCCCAGGTAAACAATTCTACTTCTACAGTCTTATCTTCCAGGTAACGTGAGTGGAAATTCTTGGTAACAACCTTTGGAGTACGTCCCATGTGGCCGTAAGCAGCAGTTTCTGAATAGATAGGATTACGAAGTTTCAAACGATCTTCAATAGCTTTTGGACGAAGATCGAATATCTTATCAATTTTCTTAGCAATCTCCCCGTCAGTAATGTTCACATTGCTACGGTTATAAGTGTCTACATAAATATTGATAGGACGAGCCACACCAATAGCATAAGATATCTGAACGAGGATCTCATCGGCTACACCTGCAGCAACAAGATTCTTTGCAATGTGACGTGCTGCATAAGCTGCACTACGGTCTACTTTGCTAGGGTCTTTTCCTGAGAAAGCACCACCACCGTGAGCACCTTTACCACCGTAAGTATCAACAATAATCTTACGTCCGGTTAATCCTGTATCTCCGTGAGGTCCGCCAATAACGAACTTTCCTGTTGGATTAACGTGGTAAGTAATAGCACCATTAAACAAGTCCAATACCTTTTTGTTATGAATAGAAGCAAAAACTCTAGGCATCAACACCTTTAATACGTCTTCGCGGATAACAGAAAGCATTTCTTCGTCGGCTTTCAATTGCGCTTCAGGAGAATCGTTTTCAGGTTTAACGAAATCATCGTGCTGAGTAGATACTACAATAGTATCAATACGCACAGGTTTTCCGTTATCATCATATTCTATTGTAACCTGACTTTTTGCATCGGGACGGAGGTAAGTCATTTGCTTGCCTTCTTTTCTGATTTTAGCCAGAATATATAGTATTTTATGCGCAAGATCAAGAGATAAAGGCATGTAGTTTTCTGTTTCGTTGGTTGCATAACCAAACATCATTCCCTGGTCGCCAGCACCCTGTTCCATTGGGTCTGAACGTTCCACTCCACGATTGATATCAGGAGATTGTTCGTGAATAGCAGAAAATACGCCGCATGAGTTTCCTTCGAACATATACTCGCCTTTGGTATAACCAATTTTATTGATTACGCCACGAGCAACTTCTTGCAGATCAACATAAGCTTCAGATTTCACTTCACCCGCAAGTACTACTTGTCCTGTAGTAACGAGAGTTTCGCAAGCTACTTTAGAACTAGGATCGTAAGCCAACAGTTCGTCAAGTACAGCATCCGATATTTGATCGGCTACTTTGTCGGGGTGTCCTTCAGACACCGATTCGGATGTGAATAAATATCCCATGGATAAATAAAGTTTTAGATTGACGGATTTTTAGTTCGTCTGTTTATACTAAATAAATATTCTGAAAAGGGATTGATTCGGAAGGAAGAAACGCGATAAATAAGCTATTATTTAGCATTTTTTACTGTGGTTGCAAGCTGCCCAAATCTTTCCACATTTAATTATGATGCAAATGTATAGCTTATTTCCTGAGTTTTGTTCTTTTAGCTGTATAAATTTTAAGACTTTAACACTCATAAAGACAATTCATCATAGAAAGATTGAACAGTTTTCTCTGTACCGGGGATCACAAGTTCCGGAGCAATTTCCCAAAGCGGCTTCATCACAAAGAGCCTTTCGGTCATAAGTGGATGAGGAATGGTTAAGTTTTCAGTACACAGAATGAGGTCATCATATAGAAGAATATCAATATCGATAACTCTGTCACTATAGGTTCCGTTAACTGATTTTTTATTTCTGCCAATCTCTTTTTCAATCTTCTGAGTCTCTTCCATTAGTTGAAGAGGATAAATTGATGTTTCTGAACAAACAACTGCGTTGAGAAAAGAGTTTGTAGATTCAAATCCCCAGGGTTCAGAAGCATAAAAAGCGGATTGGGAAATAACTCTCCCAATCCGCTCTCTTATTTTATCAATAGCAAGACACAGGTTTTTCTCTTTATCGCCCAGATTTGTACCTAAACCGAAATAAACCAGTGCCATTGTTTTGTTAAATTAATCAATAATCAACATTGCATCTCCGTAAGTACCGAAGCGGTATCCTTCTTTTATAGCTGTTTGGTAAGCATCCATAACAAAATCATATCCTCCAAATGCAGCAACAATCATCAGTAATGTTGAAAGCGGCATGTGGAAATTAGAAATCATTGAATTGGCTACTGTAAACTCATAAGGCGGGAAAATAAATTTATTAGTCCATCCTTCGAAAGTCTTAAGGTGTCCGTCTGTGCTTACTGTACTTTCTATTGCTCTCATCACAGTAGTTCCAACAGCACAGATGTTTCTGTTAGCATCTTTTGCTTTGTTTACTATATCAACAGCTTTCTCAGAAACAAACATTTGCTCTGAGTCCATCTTGTGTTTAGTAAGATCTTCTACATCAATATCGCGGAAGTTACCAAGGCCGGCATGCATGGTGATAAATGCAAAGTCTATTCCTTTAATCTCCATACGTTTCATCAACTCACGGCTGAAGTGCAAACTTGCGGTAGGTGCAGTTACAGCTCCTTCGTTTTTAGCAAAGATAGACTGGAATCTTTCTTCGTCATCTGCCTCTACGGGGCGATTGATAATTGTATGTGGAAGTGGAGTCTCACCAAGAGCATAAAGTGCTTTCTTGAATTCTTCATGAGGTCCGTCATAAAGGAAGCGAAGAGTACGTCCGCGAGAAGTTGTGTTATCAATTACTTCAGCAACCATTGAATCGTCTTCTCCGAAATATAGCTTGTTACCAATTCTAATTTTACGAGCTGGGTCAACCAATACATCCCACAAACGAAGTTCTTCATTTAACTCACGTAATAAGAATACTTCAATACGTGCTCCTGTTTTTTCCTTGTTTCCATAAAGACGGGCAGGGAACACTTTTGTATCGTTGAATACAAAAACATCTTTATCATCAAAATAATCTAAGATATCCTTAAATACTTTGTGCTCTATTTCACCAGTCTTCTTATGAAGAACCATCAAACGGGATTCATCTCTGTACCTTGTTGGGTGCAAAGCAATTTTATCCTCTGGAAGCTTAAATTTAAATTGTGATAGTTTCATATTTTCTTTCTTTACGTTAGTTACTTCTCTATTTCTTGTTTATCCAACCATTCCACGAAATCTTCAATTTCCATGCAATGTTCTAATTTTACATCTCCCACACGGGTGCGGATTAGTCCGGTGAGATGGGCACCGCTATTCAATGCTTCTCCAATATCTCTGGCTAAAGCACGGATATAAGTACCTTTGCTGCACACAACCCGAATCTTTATTTCGGGTAAATTACACTCTAGTAATTCAATCTCATCAATAACTAAAGTTTTAGGCTTCAGCTCTACCTCTTTCCCTGCTCTGGCTAGTTCGTAAGCTCTTTCGCCATCGATCTTGCAAGCAGAAAAGGCCGGCGGTATCTGTTCAATACTTCCTATAAATTTTTTCAGAGCTTCTTCTACCACTTCACGGGTAATATGTTCCGTAGGGTAAGTAGCATCAATCTCTTTTTCCAGATCAAAAGAAGGAGTAGTTGCTCCCAACTTTATCGTGGCAATATATTCTTTAGTCTGATACTGAAATTCTTCAATTCGCTTGGTTGCTTTACCAATGCATATAATCATTACACCTGTAGCTAGCGGATCAAGAGTTCCGGCATGGCCTACTTTTAGCTTTTTTACTCTAAGTTTTCTCAGCAACGGATATTTCACCTTTGCTACGAGATTAAAAGAAGTCCACGTTAGTGGCTTGTTGAAGTATAATACTTCTCCTTCAATAAAGTTCATTAAACGACTTCTAAATTATGTCCTAACAATAACATCACTAAGATGATTCCTCCCACAATGATTCGGTAATATCCGAAAGCTTTGAATCCGTATTTAGTTACAAAGCTGATAAAGAATTTGATAGCAAGCAATGCTACAATAAATGCCACTACATTTCCAATTACTAAAGCTCCGATATTCTGACTTAAAACATCAATTCCATTTGGTTCCAGAAGAAGCTTCAACAGTTTATAGGCTGTAGCAGCAAACATAGTAGGAACGGCAAGAAAGAATGAAAACTCGGCAGCTGTTTTGCGAGACATCTTTTGTGCCATACCTCCTACAATGGTAGCCATTGAACGAGAAACGCCTGGTATCATGGCTATGCATTGGAAAAGACCGATATTAAAAGCCTTCTTTTCACTCAGGCCTTTACTTTCATCTACTTTGGTAAAGATCTTATCCACAAAGAGCATAAATACTCCACCAATTACAAGCATGATTGCAACAACTTCTACACTTTCCAGCATTTTATCAATTTTATCACTGAATGCAAACCCGAAAAAAGCTGCCGGAATAAATGCAACTAAGAGTTTCCAATAGAAATCAAACTTATAGATGAATCTTTTGACATAAACAACAACTTTCCCAGAAAAAGGTTTGTCTGCCGCTGCTTGTTGATCAAAGATTTTGCATTTATTCAGTTTAAAGAAACGTTTCCAGTAAAGTACTACTACCGAAAGAATAGCTCCAAATTGGATTATTACAGTAAATGCTTTTACAAACTCAGTACTCTGAACGCCCAACATATTTTGAGCAATAATCATATGTCCGGTGGAAGATACCGGAAGAAATTCTGTTAGACCTTCAACAATAGCAATTATGATGGTTTGTAAATATGATAAATCTCCCATTCTTATTCTTCAGATTTTGGTTTACGAACTACTCCATAGATCATAAATATAAATCCTAAGAAGCAAATTACCGGAGCAAGTTTAATTCTACGTGCGCTGAAAATATCTGGTTGGAAAGTTGTTTCTGTAGTAGAAGGACCAGCCATTAATATAAAGCCCAGAATAACAACGATCATTCCTATTGCCAATAAGATAAAATTTGTCTTACCAAAGGCTAATTTCTTTTTATCCATATTCTTTGTTTATTATGTTTCTTGTTGTTAGATATAGTAAAGAGTACTTGCTTTCATTCTCAGATATCTGTTAATAGAAAGATAAGCACATAAGAATGTTATTATAATGCCGAAAAGGAATACTGATGCAGAAACAATAAGCATTACCTCAGGAGTAACAATAGAGATAAGCTCCGGCTCATAGTTTACTAGCATATTTGCTCCTCCCAGCAATATAGCATCTGCAGCAAAAGCTGATATTAATCCAATCCATATATTACGGATGAGGAACGGTTTCCGTATAAATCCCCAATTGGCACCAACAAGTTTCATAGTGTGAATCAGGAATCTCTTGGAATATATTGTCAGCCGTATTGTATTGTTGATCAATGCAAAAGAAATAAGAGTGAGCAAGCCGGCAAGGCAAAGTAACACAATACTTATGTTGCGGATATTATTGTTCACAGAATCAATCAAGTCTTTCTGGTACAGAATCTCCTGAATATTTGTATTCTTTTTGATCTTTCTTTCAATCTTGGCAATACTGTCGGAGTTTGCATAAGCAGAGTTCAGCTTCACCTCAATTGATGCAGTAAATGGGTTATATCCTAAAAAGTCTTCAGGGTCGGTTCCCATAGCTATGCTTTGCTCGCGGAGCGCCTGTTGTTTTGATATATAACTGGATTGCTTTACGAAAGGTTCTTTATTTAGTTCCTTCTGCATGGTAAGAATCTCCGATTCGGGCATATCATCACTGATAAGGATCGAGAAGTTTATATTCTCACGCACGTATACAGACAGATTGTTTGCTGAGAGTACAAAAAACACAACTAATCCCAGCAAAAGCAAAACCAGCATAGTGCTGATACTTGAAGTTACACTTTGAATATCGAAGTATGGAACAGTATTTGTTTTATGTTTATTTCTCATAACCTTTTTTTCTGAATACATAAATAATAGAGCTGCTCTTTTCTTTATTACTTAAAGAACTGAACCAAGCAAGTGTACCTGCAAACATTCCTTTGACAAGACTTGATTTGCTCTCTTTATATTTCTCACTCAATATAGATACATAAAATGCATCAAATGGCATTGGTAAATGATTTGCTAATGTAAAGTTGTGCTTCTCTCCAAACTTCTTTATGGAGTCTGGTGTAAAATGCCATAAATGGCGAGGAACATCATAAGCTGCCCAGAATTCTTTGTATTTTTGTGCATCAAATGAAGAACAGTTTGGAACTGCAACGATTAAAGTTCCATCATCTGCCAGTAACTCATAAAGTCTTTCCCATGTTTCATTCAGGTGCTCTAAGTGTTCCATTACGTGCCATAGAGTAATTGCGTCAAATGAACCCGTAGAAAAATCCTTTAGTCCCGAATCGTCTTTTACATCAAGATTGAAATTCTTTTTTGCAAACGAACGTGCTTGCGCGCTTTTCTCAATAGCTTCAACGTTCCAGCCTTTTTGTTGCATGGTATGAGAGAAATACCCGGTTCCGGTTCCGATATCCAGAATCCTTCCCGAAGTTTTTCCGGTAACGTTATTGATTAATTGCGCCTTTTTCTGAAGCATGCGTGAACGCACCAAATGATAAATCTCGTTCATCATCCCTTTCTTTGTATCGCTGTGGGAAATGTAATCCGGTGTTTCGTAGTATTTTCCAATTTCTTTTTCCACGGGAAATCCCTGTGTAAACTGGAAATCACAATTCTCACATTGAAATAGGTCGAATTGTTCTCCGGAAGCGTAAAAATCAGTACATGTCATCTTCTTATTAAGGTGTGTTCCACCACAAAGAGGACAAGTGTTTATCGTGAGTTTATTCATTTGTTTATTACCATCTTGTATAGCCGCGATTATATATGGCCACACTTCACCCTAATTTGGTGCAAATAAACAAATAAAAAGTGAGGTATAAGCTATTCTTTAAGGATTTTTAATTAACATAGTTTCGTCTTATTCTACAAGCCAGGTTGCTGTTTCTTGAAAACGTTTGCACTAATGGGTAATTCTGTTTTTTGTTATAAACTGCCTGATTCTTATTATAATTTATTTGCTTTGTACTTGTAATGTGTTGTTTTGCTAATGCGATTGAGAAACTGCTCATAAAAAACCTTATTATAATTATAATAAAATCAATAAATTATTAATATCATGAGAAATGCATTCTTATTTCTATTCTTAATCTGCTCGGTTTTTATGGCGAAAGCCGAATCTATTAAGTCGCCCGATGGCAATCTGGAACTTAATTTTGAAGTTAAAGGAGGGATTCCTGTTTATCAGCTAACTTATAAAAACAAACCGGTAGTTAAGGAAAGTAAGTTGGGACTCGATTTAAAAGAAGGCGAAGACCTGCTGGATGGCTTTACTAAAACAAAGATTGAAACAAGCACTTTCGATGAAAACTGGAATCCGGTTTGGGGAGAGATAAAGACTATTCGCAATCATTACAATGAACTTGCTGCTACATTAACTCAACAGGCTGCCGATCGTTATATTATTATTCGCTTCCGTTTGTACAACGACGGATTAGGCTTCCGCTATGAGTTCCCGCAACAAAAGAATTTCAACTATTTTGTTATTAAAGAAGAAAAAACACAGTTCGCAATGGCAGGTGATCATAAAGCATTCTGGATTCCGGGAGATTACGATACTCAGGAATACAGCACTGTAACTTCCGATCTTTCTGAGATTCGCGGAAAGATGAAAGTGGCTATTACACCAAACTCTTCGCAAACTCCGTTTTCACCAACAGGAGTTCAGACTCCATTGATGATGAAGAGCAAAGACGGACTTTATATAAACATTCATGAAGCTGCGCTGGTAGATTACTCTTGCATGCACCTTAATCTGGATGATAAAACCATGACTTTCGAGTCTTGGCTTACTCCCGATGCAATTGGCGATAAAGGATATTTGCAAACTCCCTGTCAATCTCCCTGGCGTACTGTTATCGTTAGCGATGATGCACGTGATATTCTGGCTTCAAAGACAATTTTAAATCTGAATGATCCTTGTAAATATGCAGATACTTCATGGATTAAGCCGGTTAAGTACGTTGGTGTATGGTGGGAAATGATTACCGGAAAAAGTACCTGGTCGTACACTGACCTTCCTGCTGTAAAACTTGGTGTAACTGACTATTCAAAGACAGTTCCTAACGGCAAGCATGCTGCTAATACTGCACACGTGAAAGAGTATATAGATTTTGCTGCAAAACATGGCTTTGATGCTGTATTGGTAGAGGGCTGGAACGAAGGCTGGGAAGACTGGTTTGGCAAGACTAAAGATTATGTATTCGACTTTGTTACTCCTTATCCCGATTTTGATGTAAAAGAACTCCATCGTTATGCTGCCAGTAAAGGTGTAAAAATGATGATGCATCACGAAACATCTGCTTCTGTCCGTAACTACGAGCGTCACATGGATAAAGCTTATCAGTTTATGGTTGACAATGGTTATAATGCGGTGAAGAGTGGTTATGTAGGCAATATCATACCTCGCGGAGAATACCATTATGGTCAATGGATGGTAAACCACTATCTTTATGCCGTGACTAAGGCTGCAGAATACAAAATTATGGTAAATGCCCACGAAGCAGTTCGCCCTACCGGACTTTGCCGTACTTATCCTAACCTGATTGGTAATGAATCTGCTCGCGGAACAGAATACGAAGCATTTGGCGGAAGCAATCCTGATCATACTACCATTCTTCCGTTTACCCGTTTGATGGGTGGCCCAATGGACTACACTCCAGGAATATTAGATACAAGAATCAGTTTCCTTCCGGGAGAACATTCTTTTGTTCGCAGCACACTTGTTCGTCAGATGGCATTATATGTAACCATGTATAGTCCGCTGCAAATGGCTGCCGACCTTCCCGAAAGCTATAATAAGTATATGGATGCATTCCAGTTTATTAAAGATGTAGCCGTTGACTGGGATGACAGTAAGTATCTGGAAGCAGAACCGGGCGATTATATTACTGTAGCTCGTAAGGCTAAAGGTACAAACAACTGGTTTGTAGGAAACACAAGTGATGAGAACGGACATGTTTCTAACCTGTCATTTAGTTTCCTTGATCCGGGTAAGAAGTATATTGCAACGATATATTGTGATGCTGCAAATGCACATTACGAAAAGAATCCTTCAGCATATACCATAAAGAAAGTGGTAGTGACTAGCAAATCTAAAACAACATTGAAAGCTGCTCCTGGTGGAGGTTTTGCAATAAGCATTATTGAAGCTAAAGATGCAAAAGAGCTGAAAGGATTGAAAAAGTTATAATGTAACGCTGTAAAAAGTGTTTCAGATAAGCGCGGGCAACTATACCATATTTCTGTATATTTACGGGGTGGTATAAAGTTGCCCGCGCCTTATTTTCAGTGGCTTATCTTAAAAAATAAAATAGTAAGACGGAAAATAACCTTTTATCTTTCTACTTTTGAATGTTTCTCTGAGTTAAAAAGTGTTTTATTGTTGATTATCAGCTGATTAATTTTGTTAAAACCATGCCCACAAGTATTTATTCTATCAAAATAAGGCTTTATATCTTTGGCTAAAAACATTTGTTAACAACTATTCCTTATTCTCTTTGTAAATTTTTCGCCAATAAAATAAATTCATTCACCAATAAATAAAATCCAATGGTGAATAATTGTAAAACTATTGAGCAATAGTTTTATTCGTATATTTGTCAAATTTAGAATAGAATATTATGAAATACTTATATGCCGTTTTGTTTATCTCAGCAACATTAATTTCTTGTAAGAAGAGCTGCAAAGAAGTTCCTCAAAAAGATAATAATATATCAATTGCAAAAGATTGGGTAAAAGTTGATTCTGCCTATGCTGAATTTCGATCAAGAAACCTTGAACCAGGTAAAGGTGTAACAAGAGATCTGGTACCCAATGAAGAAACTGCAATTAAAATAGCTGAGGTAATATTATTCTCTATTTATGGTCAGAAAATATATACTAATCGTCCATACACCATAGAACTAAGGAATAGTGTATGGATTATTGAGGGCACGCTTCCTAAAGGTTGCCAAGGAGGAGTTCCTTATATTGAGATTCAGAAAAAGGATGGAAAGATATTAAAGGTTATGCATGGTAAGTAACTTCTAAAAGTTACTACATGCATAAATCAATATCCTTTTATAGTAATAGCGACTTTAGCCCTTTTACATCTTCAACAATAAAATCGGCACCGGCGTGTTCAAGTTCGGTTCTGCTTCCATACCCATAAAGAACACCCACGGAAGATATTCCGTTATTCTTTGCACCTTCAATATCGTGTTTCCGATCGCCAATCATTGTTACGCGAGATAAATCAGTAATCTTATTCGTGCTAAGCACATATTTAATCACATCAGTTTTTGTAGAGCGACTTCCGTCCAGTGTACTTCCGCCAATGAAGGTGAAATAGTGCGATAGTTTGAAGTGGTCAAGAATTCGCTTGGCAAAAGGTTCGGGTTTTGAAGTAGCAAGCATCAATATTCTTCCCTGATCGATTTGCGACTGGAGAAAATCCTTTATTCCTTCATATTCATTATTCTCAAATATACCTTTAGTAGCAAAATATTCACGGTATTTACCTAAAGCAATTTGTGCCTGTTCGTCTGTAAAGTGATAGAATTCTTTGAATGAATCTATAAGAGGAGGACCAATAAACGGGCAAAGCTCTTCAAGGTTGTGTACTTTAATTCCAAAGAAAGCTAATGCGTGTTGTACGGAACGTGTAATGCCAATCATGGGGTCGGTTAATGTTCCGTCTAAATCAAGAAGTATGTACTGGATATTTTTCATGATGCAAATACAGAATTTATTATTTGCAGGGCAAATGTACGCATTTTCTTTGCTTGTTCTTTCATTTGTCCAATATTAAATGTTCATTTTTGTACTAAAATCAGGTTTATTTGCTTGTAAATCAGTTTAATAATGCAATTTCTATTTGTCCAATGCTTGTCCGGTAAAATCTGATTTATTATGCTTTACTTTGCATCAGGATAAGAAGTCGCATAATTAAAACATGTATTCATATAATAGACTTACGCTTAACTATTCTATCTGTTTCTTTAAAATCTCTAATGGCATTCCTTGGAAATGAATTTAGTCGTTTTCATTCAATTTCTATAATGGAATGCCACTAGATCTGGTGTCGGGTTAAGAATTTTTGTCTTAACCCGGCTGCCAGATACAGTTGATTTTTCTTCTTACTTTAATAGCTCTGATGTTTTTTTCTCTCTTTTTAATCAAAAACTCTTGCATATTTCACTAAAACATTATACTTTTGTACCCGCAACCAATAAATGGAAGCACGGGCTTTTAGCTCAGTTGGTTAGAGCAACAGACTCATAATCTGGAGGTCCTTGGTTCAAGCCCAAGATGGCCCACCTCAAAGAAATCAAGCCGTTACAAAATATTTGTAACGGCTTTTTTTATCCATTATGCACAATTTGTATATGCCTTGAGTGGCAAAAAGAATATTGATAATAATGAATGGATAAAGAGAATCTGTTTTTTAAACTCATTTCCTTCAAATAATTTGCATATATCACAAAATTTAGAGAATATTGCATCTGTTTGCGCACACGATAATTATAAAGGCAATACTTTGCATTCCATATAACCATTGAAATACTTAATAAAAACATGTCTTACGTTCGAATTTTACCTAAAAAAGTATTTGTCATCATTGGCATGATGCTTTTAGTTGCTAACCTGTTTGCTCAGGGAAAAGAGCAGAAAAAGGAATATTCTCCTATAAGTTTGAAACCGTTTTCGGACAGTTCCCGACACTGGTACGGAATACATGATGACCACAATATTATAAATCCAAAGCTTGACCAGCCAAAATACAAAGAATCAGAAATTATAAAGATTGCGGATAATATTCTGCTTTATCAGCGTAATAACGGCGGGTGGCCTAAGAACTATGATGTGCAGGCAATACTTACTTCACAACAAACTGATAGCTTGATGAAGACAAAGGATATGGTTCATACTACCTTTGATAACTCTACAACATATACTCATGTTGATTATTTGGCTCAGGTTTATACGATTACTCATATTCAGAAATATAGAATAGCTTGTGAGAAAGGGCTGAAATTTATTCTTTCGGCTCAATATCCTAATGGTGGATGGCCGCAATACTATCCTTTGGAAAAAGGATATAGCCGACATATTACTTTTAATGACGGTGCATACATCGGAGTGATGGATGTTTTGAAAAAGATAGTAACCAATGATACCAATTACTCTTTTTTAAATAAAAACCTGAGAGAGAAAGTTGCTTTGGCTTATCAGAAAGGAATTGACTGTATTCTGAAATCGCAGATTGTTGACAAAGGCCGACTTACTGCATGGTGCCAACAGCATGATGAGGTATCTCTGAAACCTGCATGGGCCAGAGCATTCGAACCACCTTGCATTTGTAATGGCGAGAGTGTTGGAATTGTATTGTTCTTGATGGGTTTAGATCATCCCGACCAGAAAATAATCACTTCTGTGCAAGCTGCAGTGAAATGGTTTCAGGATTCTAAAATTCTAAATACCCGGGTAGAAACCGTACAGGCAGCTCCCGAAAAATCTATCTATAAAACAAGTACCACCGACAGAATTGTTGTTATCGATTCTCTTGCTTCTCCTATATGGACACGTTATTATGAATTGGAAACAGAACGTCCTATGTTTAGCGACAGAAACAGTAAGATTCTTTATTCATTATCGGAAGTTGGTCGTGAAAGGAGAAGTGGATATGGCTGGTATACCTATGCTCCGCAGGATGTACTGAATAAGTATCCGAAGTGGCTGAAGCGATGGGTGCCTAGTGAAAATAAGTAGTCTACACTATAATTTCTGTTTTGAAAACAGCTATAGCATCACCCTTTATCTGAATCAGGGTTGGTTTATTATTTTCAACCAGAACTTTAACATTAACAACTCCAAGTCTGTTTATTGCTTCTCCTTGACGGCCGTTAAACTCGAAGTAGTCATTCTTAGTCTCGATTATTTTGTTTTGAATCAGATAACCTCCTAATGGTCCGTTGGCATTACCGGTTACCGGATCTTCATTTATACCAATTGCAGGGGCAAACATTCTGCCGTAAGTTAATACATCTTTATCATCTGAATCAAATGTAAAGACAAAGTACCCGTTACATTCAATTTCTGCACTCAGGTTTGCTAACTCATTAAAATTAGGAGTTAATAAATTAAGCTTTTCACGAGTATTTATTCCAATCATAACTTTAGAATGGCCGGTTGATGCTATCTGAATAGGACAGTTTTTATTCATATCACTATCCTCTAGTCCTAGAGCTTTAATAGTTCTTTGAGAAGTTGTGCTATCAAATGTTTCGCTAAGACTAAACTCTCCCTGGGTCATTATAATCTGATAATTTCTGTTGTTCTTTATTATTTCAAAAGGGAGAATACCTACATTGGTTTTAATCTTTAGCACACAGGAATCTAAGTTTTCCTCAAGCGCTTTTGCATACATTGCTGCAATTGTAGCATGTCCGCAGATAGGCACTTCACTTTTAGGAGTAAAATATCGTATTATTCCGTCATAGTTTAAACTATCTGAAGAGAATAGAAATGCTGTTTCTGAATTATTTAGTTCGCGTGCAATCATTTGCATTTGGTTATCATTCAATCCATCGGCATTGACAACCACCCCAGCCGGATTACCTTTAAATTTTTCTTTTGTAAAAGAATCAATCTGATATACGGTTAGCTTTTTCATTCTGAATTTTAATTATGAAAAATTTTATTTTTGGGAATGTCTGTTTACAAGAATAGCTCTATTCCTGTTTTCTGCAAAGGTCTAAAAGTTTTTGCAAAAAAGAGGAGTAAAGCTATTTAAATTTATTCAGAAGAAAAATATCTGAATGTTTTCTTTTAATAATTGATGATAAAGTTATCTTTTGGATTTCTTACTTTCTTCATGTTTACTAACCAATCGTTCTCCGTATCACGATAACCGATGGGCAATAATAAAACACTTTTCAATCCTTTTGATTTAAGCCCGAGTAATTCATCCAGCTCTTCACCAATAAAACCTTCCATTGGCGTGCTATCTACTTTTAGTTCTGCAGCCTGAGCTATGGCTAGCCCCAAGCCAATATAAGCCTGTCTTGCTGTGTGGATAAAATTTTCTTCAGCTGTTTGTGTTAAATAAAGAGCTCTCAGCTTATCTGTATATGATTTAAATCGCCCTCTAGGCAAGCCTCTTTCGTCTGTTGTGTAATTGTATATTTTATCTATCCGATCTTCTGTATAACGATCCCATGCTGCAAACACTAACAAATGAGAGCAATCGGCCACAATTTGCTGTTCCATTGCAATTGGTACTATCTTATTTTTAAGTTCCTGATTAGTAATCACAATTACTCTGAATTGCTGTAATCCTGATGATGTTGGTGCCAGTCGTGCTGCCTCTACAATCTTATCTACATCTTCCTGAGCTACTTTTTTAGTAGGATCATATTTTTTTGTGGCATAACGCCATTGCAAATTTTCTAATAATGCCATATCTTTAATTTTATATATTTATGAATAAAGTCGTTTTATGTTTTTACTTAATTATAGATTCAATATATGATTGTTCAATATCTTTAATGAGTTTTATATTGCAAATGTAGTTGCAAATTAAATAGTGCACAATATAATAGTAATATATTTATGTTAATATATTATTTTTTAATTATTAAAAAGATTAGTTCAGAAGACATCGCCTTTTTAAATTCTAAAAAACTTATGAGAAGAGTTGTTAATAGAAAAATGCTATTTTCTTTTTATATTTGTTCCCTGTGAACATAAAAAGAGAAAATTATGTACTCAAAATGGCCTTACCTTTTATCTATTTAAAGCGCAGCTTGCATTTCACACATTATTATAATTTATAGATGAAACATACAAAAGCGACAATTGATTTTATTAAAGAGCATATTGCTGACAATCCATCCAAACTGGCTCTTCAGGCAAAAAAATATCCAAACGTAGACATGCCTGTTGCTGTTACTCAGATTGTTGGCCGGAAAATAGCAATGGAAAAAGTTCCTTCCTGGGGTAATACAGATGGTATACTTTATCCTAAGCATCTTTCAATGGAACAATGCTCGTCGGAGGTTACGGCTCGTTATAAATCATCTCTTGTAAAAGGAAATACTTTGGTTGATATCACTGGAGGGCTTGGCATTGATTGTGCTTTTCTTTCAGTGAACTTTAAAAAGGCTGTATATGTGGAGCGTCAGGCAGAACTGTGTGAAATAGCGTCCACTAACTTTCCTTTATTAGGTTTATCTCATATTGATGTGGTAAACGGTGATGGGGTAGAATATCTTTCCCGAACAGAAAAGATTGACTGGATTTTTATTGATCCTGCAAGAAGAAATGAGCATGGAGGAAAAGTGGTTGCAATAGCCGATTGTGAACCAAATGTTGCTGAAATTTCAGATTTATTGCTAAGTAAGGCTGACAAAGTGATGATTAAGTTATCTCCAATGCTCGATCTTTCTCTGGCTTTGCATCATTTATCTTTTGTAAAGGAGGTGCATGTGGTGTCGGTGGCTAACGAATGTAAGGAGTTACTTGTTATTCTTGCAAATGATGCAGTGAACTCAAAAATCAGTATTCATTGTGTGAATTTGCTTAAGAACGGAGATGCTCAAGCTTTTTCTTTCGATAAGGAGGAGGAACTGCAAGGGTGCGGATATACCTCAAAAGTGGGTTGTTATATTTATGAACCTAATGCTTCCATACTTAAGGCCGGTGCTTATAAAAGTATCTCAAACAGATATAATCTGAAGAAATTGCATCAGAATAGTCATCTATATACTTCAGATGAATTAATAACTGATTTCCCCGGACGCAAATTTGAATGTGACGCTGTTTTTAGTTTGAATAAAAAAGAACTGAAAACGAATTTGGGAGAGATAAAGCAGGCAAATATCACAGTCCGTAACTTCCCTTCTTCTGTTTCAGAACTTCGTAAAAGGTTAAAACTGTTGGATGGTGGTGATACCTATCTATTTGCAACTACTTTGGTTGATGAACAGAAAGTGCTTGTAAAATGTCATAAGTGCTGACGTTTTAATGTCGTTTTACAGTATAAATACTGCCTTTAAATTACATTAATGTAGTGGTTTTAATGTTTTTTATTGAAAAAGAGTATCTTTGCAACCTTAATATTTTATACAATTTATGGCAGTAATAATAAAACAAGTCTCTAATAAAAAAGAACTTAAAAAGTTTATTCAATTCAACAAAGAGTTATATAAAGGCAATGCATATTCTGTTCCTGATCTTTATGATGATATGCTTAATACATTCAATAAAGAGAAAAACCCTGCCTTTGAATTTTGTGAAGCAGAATATTTCTTAGCATATAAAGACGACAAATTAGTGGGAAGGGTTGCGGCCATTATAAATCATAAGGCGAATACAACCTGGAATAAAAAAGATGTTCGCTTCGGATGGATTGACTTTATTGATGACCGTGAAGTTTCAGAAGCTTTGCTTAAAGCTGTTGAAAAGTATGGTAAAGGGCATGGAATGGAAAACATTCAAGGTCCTTTAGGATTCACTGATTTTGATGCCGAAGGTATGCTGATTGAAGGATTTGATCAGTTAAGTACAATGGCTACAATCTATAATTATCCTTACTACCCAGAACATATACAGAAACTAGGTTATGAGAAGGATGCCGATTGGGTAGAGTTCCAAATTTATATTCCAGAGACTGGGGTTCCAGAAAAGCATCAACGTATTTCTGATATTATCAAAAAGAAATATAATCTTAGAGTTTTGAAATATACTTCCAGAAAAAAGCTTGCAAAAGATTACGGACAGGAAATTTTTGATTTAATGAATGAAGCCTATAGTCCGCTATACGGATATTCAGCTCTTTCTCAGAAGCAGATTGAGCATTATGTCAAAATGTATCTTCCGGTAGTCGACTTAAAAATGGTTCCTCTTATTGTTGACCAGGAAGACAAGTTAGTAGCAGTTGGTATAACAATGCCATCCTTGTCTGTTGCGTTACAAAAAGCTCACGGAAGATTGCTGCCTTTTGGTTGGTTTCATTTACTTAAAGCTTTATTTTTTGGAAAAAGAAAAGTGATTGATCTTCTTTTGATTGCTGTTAAACCAGAGTATCAGAACAAAGGTGTAAATGCATTATTATTTTCTGATTTAATTCCAGTTTACCAAAAAGAAGGTTGTATATTTGCGGAAAGCAATCCTGAATTAGAGATGAATGGCAAGGTTCAGGCTCAGTGGGAATACTTTAAAACAATTCAGCATAAACGTCGTCGTGCATTTATAAAGAAAATAGATTTATAGTATATAAGTTTTGGCAAATTTATAATTATGGAAGAAAATATTGAAGAAAAGATCCTGGTTACAGAATATACCGAGGAAAATATTAGGACCCTAGATTGGAAAGAACATATTCGCCGTCGCCCTGGTATGTATATCGGAAAATTAGGTGATGGTTCTCATTCAGATGATGGTATTTATGTACTTCTGAAAGAGGCGTTGGATAATTCTATCGATGAGTACATGATGGGATATGGCAAGACTATTGAGGTTACGGTTGTTGATGGAAAAGTTACAGTCCGTGACCATGGTCGTGGTATTCCGTTAGGAAAAGTGATAGATGTTTCTTCAAAAATGAATACGGGTGGTAAATACGACTCTAAAGCTTTCAAGAAATCTGTCGGCTTGAATGGAGTTGGTATTAAGGCCGTAAATGCACTATCTTCTTTCTTCCGTATTTCCAGTTTCAGAGAAGGCGAGGAAAAAACCGCTGAGTTTGAAAGGGGTAATATTATTAATGACTTCCCAATTTCAGAAACAGAACATGATAATGGTACCTTTACCGAATTTATCCCGGATGATACAATATTCAAAGATTATCATTATCTGAATGAACATATTGAGCCCTTATTGAAGAATTATGTATTCCTCAATACTGGTTTAAGCATCATCTTTAATGGAAAGAAATTCCATTCCAAAAATGGATTGGTCGATCTGTTAAATGAAAACATGACTACTGACCCGCTTTATCCTATTATTCACCTCTACGGAGATGATATTGAGATGGTTCTTACTCATAGCGATCAGTACGGCGAAGAATACTATTCGTTTGTTAATGGACAGCATACAACTCAGGGTGGTACTCACTTGGCTGCTTTCCGTGAAGCGGTTGCCAAAACTATTAAGGAATATTACTCCAAAAACTTTGATTATGCTGATATTCGTTCCGGTATGGTGGGAGCTATCAGTATTAAAGTGGAGGAACCAGTGTTTGAATCTCAGACAAAAACAAAGCTTGGTTCTAAAGATGTTGGCCCTGATGGTCCTTCTGTTGGTAAGTTTATCGGTGACTTTGTAAAGCGTGAACTCGATAACTTTTTGCATATCAACCATGATACTTCTGAGATTCTGCTTCAAAAAATACAAGATTCAGAGAAAGAGCGTAAGGCTATTGCTGGTGTAACTAAACTAGCTCGCGAACGTGCTAAAAAAGCGAACCTGCACAACCGTAAACTACGTGATTGTCGTATTCACTTAAATGACACTAAAGGTAAGGATCAGGAAGAATCAAGTCTTTTCATTACAGAGGGTGATTCTGCCAGTGGATCTATTACGAAAAGCCGTGATGTTACTACTCAGGCTGTCTTTAGTTTGCGTGGTAAGCCGCTGAATTCTTTTGGATTAACTAAAAAAGTTGTTTATGAAAATGAAGAGTTCAATCTGCTTCAGGCAGCATTGAATATTGAAGATGGTATTGAAGGATTGCGCTATAATAAAGTGATTGTAGCAACAGATGCCGATGTGGATGGTATGCACATTCGTCTGTTGTTGATCACTTTCTTCCTGCAGTTTTTCCCTGATCTGATAAAGAAGGGGCATGTGTATATTCTACAAACGCCTCTTTTCCGTGTACGAAATAAAAAAGAGACTATTTACTGTTATTCGGAAGAAGAGCGTATTAGTGCTATTAATAAACTTTCTCCTAATCCCGAAATTACTCGATTCAAAGGGTTAGGCGAAATCTCTCCTGATGAGTTCAGACATTTCATTGGTAAAGATATTCGTTTAGAACAGGTTACTCTCCGAAAAAACGATTTGGTGAAAGGACTTTTAGAGTTCTATATGGGAAAAAATACCATGGAGCGTCAGAATTTCATTATTGACAACCTGGTTATTGAAGAAGATGTAGCTTAAAATTATGAAACGAGCCATATTTCCGGGAACATTCGACCCTTTTACAGTTGGTCATTTTTCAGTAGTAAAGCGTGCCTTGACCTTTATGGATGAAATAGTAATAGGTATTGGTATTAATGAAAACAAGAAAACTTATTTCCCGATAGAGAAACGTGTAGAGATGATTAGTAATCTCTATAAAGATGAACCGCGAATAAAGGTGGTGCCTTATAATTCCCTGACTATTGATTTTGCAAATTCTGTCGATGCAAAGTTTATAGTTCGTGGAATTCGTACGGTGAAAGATTTTGAATATGAAGAGACCATTGCTGATATAAACAGACAATTGGCCGGAATTGAGACTATTTTACTCTTTACAGAACCGGAACTGACTTGCGTGAGCTCCACTATTGTTAGAGAGCTTTTGCGTTATAATAAAGATATCAGCAGCTTTATCCCTAAAGGGCTGGAGATCTGATATAAAACAGTTTTTGAATGAAAAAAGTAATTATTTCCTTGATATGTTTGTTCGCGGTTAGTGCACAAGCTCAGAATTATGGAACCGTGGCTTCCCGCAAACTGCATATGGCGGAGTTTGCAATTAATAATCTTTATGTTGATAAGGTTAATGAAGATAAGTTGGTAGAAGATGCTATTGTTAAAATGCTTTCAACGCTGGATCCTCATTCAACGTATGCTACTCCTGACGAGGTTAAGAAACTAAATGAACCATTGCAGGGCAATTTCGAAGGAATTGGTGTACAGTTTAATATGGCTGAGGATACATTGCTGGTTATTCAGCCTGTATCCGGAGGACCTTCTGAGAAGATTGGTATTTTAGCAGGTGACCGAATTATAGCTGTTAATGATACTGCTATTGCCGGTGTAAAAATGAGTACCGACGAAGTGATGCGTCGCCTGAAAGGTCCGAAAGGTTCACTGGTTAATTTAACAGTACTGAGAAGAGGAGTGAATGAACTACTAAAGTTTAAAGTGAAACGTGACCGTATTCCTCTTTATAGCCTGGATGCGTCTTATATGATACAGGACAAAATAGGTTATATTCGTATTAATCGTTTTGCTTCTACTACAGCTGAGGAATTTGCTAAAGCTCTAAAGGAGTTGAAGTCGAAAGGCATGAAGGATTTAATTCTTGATTTACAGGATAATGGCGGTGGTTATTTGAATGCTGCTATTGATTTGGCTAATGAGTTTCTGGAAGAGAAAGAATTAATTGTTTATACAGAGGGACAGAAAACACCACGTAGCGATTTTTTTGCCAAAGGTACAGGGAGTTTTCAGAAAGGACGGTTGGTCGTATTGGTTAATGAGTTTTCTGCATCTGCAAGTGAAATTTTGTCTGGTGCAATTCAGGACTGGGATAGAGGGCTAATTGTAGGACGCCGGTCGTTTGGTAAGGGGTTGGTGCAACGTCCTATTGATTTGCCGGATGGTTCAATGATTCGTTTAACGGTTGCACGTTATTACACTCCAGCCGGAAGATGTATTCAAAAGCCTTATGAAAGTATTGAAAAGTACAATATGGATTTAATTAACCGATACAATAAAGGTGAGATGATGAATTCCGATAGTATTCACTTCCCTGATTCTTTGAAATGTAAAACGAAGAAATTTGAAAGAATTGTTTATGGTGGCGGTGGAATTATGCCCGACTATTTTGTACCTGTTGATACAACTCTTTATACAGATTATCATCGTAATCTTGTGGCAAAAGGTGTTGTCCTGAAAATGACACTGAAATACATTGAAAATCATCGTAAAGAATTGCTTGGCAAATACAAATCGTTCGCTGACTTCAATAATAATTTTGAGATAAACAGCTCTATGATGGACAACCTGATAGCAATGGGGACAGAAGCCAAAGTGGAACTGAATAAAGAACAACTTAAGGTTTCCGAGCCGTTGATAAAGACTCAGCTAAAAGCTCTTATTGCTCGTGATCTTTGGGATATGAACGAGTACTATCACGTAATGAACTCTACAAACGAGAGTGTAAAAAAGGCTGTTGAAATATTACAGACCGGCGATTATGATAAGAAATTAACTAGATTAAATTAATATGGCTGCATCGAAGAATGATTATTATCACATTGGGTTAAATGACCAGCAGGTTATTGAAAGTCGTGAGAAAAATGGTGTTAACTTATTAACTCCGCCTAAAAGGCCTTCTCTCTGGAAGCTTTATCTGGAGAAATTTGAAGATCCTATTGTTCGTGTACTGCTAGTTGCTGCAGTGTTTTCATTGCTGATTTCAATTATTGAAAACGAATACGCAGAAACAATTGGTATATTCTTTGCTATTTTTCTGGCAACCGGCATCGGCTTTTATTTTGAGTATGATGCAGGCAAGAAGTTTGATTTGCTGAATGCAGTTAACGAAGAAACTGCTGTTAAAGTTCTTCGTAATGGCAAAGTGCATGAAATACCTCGTAAGGATGTAGTAGTTGGTGATATAATAATACTTGAGACCGGTGAAGAGATTCCTGCTGATGGTGAATTGATTGAAGCCATATCTATGCAGGTTAATGAGTCTAACCTTACTGGCGAGCCTATTGTTGAAAAGACAACTGATGAATCTCGCTTTGATGAAGAAGCAACCTATGCTTCAAATATAGTTATGCGTGGTACAACTGTTGTTGATGGTCATGGAATAATGAAAGTTCTTCATGTTGGTGATGCCACCGAGATTGGTAAAGTTGCAAAACAATCTACTGAGAAAAGTGAAGAACCTACTCCGTTAAATATTCAGTTGACTAAACTTGCACAATTTATCGGAACAATTGGTTTCTCTGTAGCGCTTGTCACCTTCCTTGTATTCTTTATCAAAGATGCTTTGTTTATAAGCTCTGTTGAATATCAAGGCACTCTCTATAACAATCTTATAGGACCAAAGATAATTTCTATTGCTGCAATTGTTGGATTGATGATTGCTGCAATTAAAATGTGGATGCCTCATAAGTTCTCCTATTCAATAAATAAAAAACCGTCGTGGTTTTGGTCATTGACAGGTATTGTGTCTGCTGTATTAATTGCTGTTATTGCTTTTATGGCTTATGGGCTGAATTCAACAGAGACAGATAACTGGCAGGCTTATATTGCAGTTTTCCAGATTGTACTTAAATACTTTATGATGGCTGTTACATTAATAGTAGTAGCTGTTCCCGAAGGTTTACCAATGAGTGTGTCTCTTAGCCTGGCATTAAATATGCGCCGTATGCTTTCTACAAATAACCTTGTTCGTAAAATGCATGCTTGCGAAACAATGGGAGCTGTAACTGTAATCTGTACAGATAAAACAGGAACTCTTACTCAGAACTTGATGCAGGTGCACGAAACCAAATTCTATGGTTTGAAAGAAAGCGGAAAATTGGCTGATGATGAAATTAGTAATCTGATTAAGGAAGGTATTAGTGCAAACTCTACGGCATTTCTTGAAAATGGAGAAGCTGGTTCTAAACCAAAAGGTGTTGGTAACCCAACTGAGGTAGCATTATTGTTATGGTTGAATTCACAAGATGTGAACTATCTTGAGTTAAGAGAAGATGCAAAGGTATATGACCAGTTAACCTTCTCAACCGAAAGAAAGTTTATGGCCACTTTAGTGCAATCTTCACTTCTTGATAAGAAAATATTATTTGTGAAAGGTGCCCCTGAAATTGTATTGGGAAAATGTAAGCAAGTTATTTTAGGAGATAAAACAGTTAGTGCTTCAGAATATCGTCCAACCGTAGAAGCTCAATTGCTGGCATATCAAAATATGGCAATGCGTACGTTAGGCTTTGCCTATAAGATTGTTGATGCCGATTCTACTAATGACTGTGTTGACCTGGCAGCAGGTAACGATCTTTATTTCCTTGGTGTAGTTGCAATATCCGATCCTATTCGTTTGGATGTTCCTGCAGCTGTGGAGAAATGTAAGTCGGCAGGAATTGATGTAAAGATTGTAACTGGTGATACTCCGGGAACTGCTAAAGAGATCGCTCGTCAGATTGGTCTGTGGACAGAAGCTGACACTGATTGGAATCACATTACAGGTGCTGGCTTTGCAGAACTAAGTGATGAAGAATTATTGAATCGTGTACTCGACTTGAAGATAATGTCTCGTGCCCGTCCTACAGATAAGCAACGCCTGGTACAGCTATTACAGCAAAAAGGTGCAGTTGTTGCGGTTACCGGTGATGGTACAAATGATGCTCCTGCCTTGAATCATGCTCAAGTGGGTCTTTCTATGGGAACAGGTACTTCGGTTGCTAAAGAAGCGAGCGATATTACATTGCTTGACGATTCATTTAACAGTATAAGTACAGCAGTGATGTGGGGACGTTCACTGTATAAGAATATACAGCGATTCATTGTATTCCAGCTGACAATCAATTTTATAGCCTTGCTTATTGTATTGCTAGGCGCATTTGTTGGGACAGAGTTACCTTTGACAGTTACTCAGATGCTTTGGGTAAATCTTATAATGGATACCTTTGCGGCATTGGCTTTGGCTTCAATTCCGCCTAGCATTGATGTAATGAAAGAAAAGCCACGCAAGAGTTCCGATTTTATAATTACTAAGAAGATGCGTTATAACATTCTGGGTCTTGGTACAACTTTGCTAGTTCTTTTGCTTGGAATGATTGTATATAATACCGGTGATGACGGAGTAATGACTGTGCAGAACCTGACTATCTTCTTTACAACATTTGTATTGCTTCAATTTTGGAATCTGTTTAATGCAAGAGTATTTGGAACGAATGATAGCTCATTTAAAGGTCTTTCGAAATCATACGGAACAATACTTGTATTATTGATTATTCTTATCGGACAGATTCTGATTGTTCAATTTGGTGGAGACGTTTTCCGTACAGAACCTCTTGATCTGCAAACATGGATTAAAATAATTGGTTTAACATCTATTGTTTTGTGGGCAGGCGAACTGTTCCGCTTTGTAAGACGTTTGAATAACAAGTAGCAGATGAATGGTAATATAAAAAATCTGATTATAGACTTTGGTGGGGTATTGGTTGATTTAGATCGTTCACGATGCATAGATTCATTTAAAAGAATTGGTGCAGACTGTATCGAGGAAATGTTGAACCCTTATTATCAGCTTGGACTTCTTAAAGATCTTGAGAATGGTGATATAACAGCAGATATATTTCATGAAGAGTTGAGAAAAGCTGTCGGTAAAGATATTACCGACGGCCAGATTGACGATGCCTGGAATAGTTTTCTGGTAAGCGTTCCTTCTTATAAGCTAGATTTGTTGCTAAGTCTTCGAGAACGTTACTCTGTTTACTTGTTGAGTAATACCAATCAAATTCATTGGGAAATGTCCTGTGAACGTTTCTTCTCCTATAAAAACCTCACAGCAGAAGATTTTTTCGAGAAGATATTCCTCTCATATCAGTTACATCAGCTAAAACCTTTCAAAGAAATATTTCAGACGGTTTTGCTTGAAACTGGTATAAGGCCGGAAGAGACATTTTTTATAGACGACTCCGCTGCTAATTGTAAGACGGCAGAATCGCTTGGTATTCATACATATACTCCCAAAGATCAGGAAGATTGGGGGCATATCTTTAAATAATCAGAATATGAAGATCATTTGCGATCCAAAAGATTATGCAATTGAACCATGTGTTGCAACGATAGGATTCTTTGATGGAGTGCATAAAGGGCATTGCTATCTCATAGAACAGGTAAAAGCCGTTGCTGCAAGTAAGGGACTTCGTACAGCGCTAATAACCTTTCCTGTACATCCTCGTAAAGTGATTGATGCAGACTATCAGTTAGACTTACTTTCTACGTTTAAAGAAAAAGTAGAACTGTTAAGTAATACAGGAGTTGATTATTGTTTCCTTTTAGAATTTACTCCTGAGATTTCTGCTTTAACAGCTCGCGACTTTATGGCCGATATTTTGAATAAGAAATTTAAAGTTGAATCGCTTATTATTGGTTATGATCATCGTTTCGGGCATAATCGTAGTGAGGGCTTTAATGAATATTGCCAGTATGGTAAAGAGATTGGCATGGATGTATTGCATGCGAAAGGACTTTCCATTGAGAATAGAAAAATAGGATCTTCAGTAATACGTGCTGCTCTCATATCCGGGAATCTTGATCAAGCCAACTTTTATCTAGGATATCATTACTATTTAGACGGTGTTGTTGAGCAAGGATTTCAGCTTGGCCGTACTATTGGCTTCCCTACTGCTAATATAGCCATTACATCCGGTAAGATTATTCCTGCCGACGGAGTTTATGCAGTACGTGTCTCTGTAGAAGGCAAAGAGTATATAGGAATGCTTAATATTGGTGTTCGTCCTACCGTACATAATGGAACCAACCGCACTCTTGAAGTAAACATTCTCCATTTCTCGGATGATATTTATGACAAAAACATTCACCTGACTTTTATTAAGCGTATGCGCCCGGAAATTAAGTTTAGCGGGATCGAAGCTTTAAAGGCTCAACTTCATCAGGATAAGAAAGATGTTGAGAAGATTTTTGAGTCTCAAATGCCTATTGATTAAAATATTGCGGTTTAATTTTGTATAGATTTTATTGTTATATATCCAGCCTTATAATATCTCTCTATTGAACTTAATAGCTCATTTCTTTGTTGACCTATATATGGCCAATATTCCTGATACTTCAATTTTTTTATAAAAAATAATTCTTATCTCGGAATTCTGAAAATTATTATTACCTTTAGAATATTAAACAGAATTTGAGAGCTTTTAATATTGTTTCTATAATAATTATTTAGAGATATGGATACGATAACAAGAAGTGTATTTCTCATTGAGAATATAAGACATAAAGAAAAAGCCCAATGGCTAAAGCGTATTATAAGATCTCAGATTGGAGTCTTAAGGGTATCTGTGAATCCGTCGAATATGCTGATGAAAGTAGAATATGACGCAAATGCTATAACACCAACAATGATGCAGATGCTTATTCGCTCTGTAGGTTGTGAGCTACTTATAGATGAAGAACAGATTCATAACAGACTAAGGCAAAAAGGTAGATTAAAAAGAGATATAATATCTTTAATAGTTTCTACGTTTCTTTTTGCGCTTTCATTTCTTACCTGGAGTTTTTCCTGGGGATATATTGCAGTAGCAACTACAGGCATTATTTTTCTGACATTTCTGATAATATTGATAAAAGAACAAAGGAGGAAAACTTAGTTTCCTCCTTTTGTTTTGAATGCTAATGCATACATCCTCATCTGTTTCACCATGGAAAGCAATCCGTTGCTTCTTGTTGGTGATAAGTGTTCTTTTAATCCTATCTTATCTATAAAATAGAGTTCGCTGTCTAATATCTCGTCTGGTGTATGGTCTGATACTACCTTTATAAGCAAAGCAATAATTCCTTTTACTATCAGCGCATCGCTTTCGGCTCTAAACATCAGTTTGCCGTCTACCATATCAGCCTGGAGCCAAACGCGACTTTGGCAGCCTTCAATAAGATTTTGTTCTGTTTTATATTGTTCTTCGAGTGGTTCCTGCTCATTTCCCAGGTCTATCAATAATTGATATTTGTCCATCCAGTCATCGAAGTCACTAAATTCTTCAATGACTTGATCTTGTAATTCATTAATGGTCATATTTATCTGTTTTTTCTTAATTTATTTTTCATTATATACAACCTCAAGCACTGTTTGTCCCACAGCTTTGAGTGTTGATCGGTCAATATTACTCATGTTATCATCTGTTGTATGCCAGAAATAACCGAAACTTCCCTCAGGAGTACTTAAGTCGGTAGGAATAATATCGATGCTTGGTATCTTTGCAATCCTATTTACAAACAAGTGATCGTCTGTTACATATCCGCCATCCTGATTGATGAAATAACTTGCATATCCCATAGAGTTGGCTTTGTCCCATACTTTCTTTACTGTAGATTTAGCAAACTCGCTAGAGTAAGCTTCTTTATAGAATGTAGCTCCTTTACCTCCCACCATATCGAGAAGAATTCCAAAACGAGCATTATATCCTTCTACATGAGGATTGTTTGCCCAGTATTGTGTTCCCAGACACCAGCTTTCTTCTTTATGTTCTCCATTATAAAATTCGGGTGTTCCGTAATCTTCGGCATCAAAGAAAATGATGTCTACTCCAATAGAAGGGGCTTTCTTGCCAATCTGACGTGCTATTTCAAGCAATACACCAATACCGCTGGCGCCGTCGTTGGCTCCAAGAATAGGAGTGTGATGTTTTGATTCGTCTTTATCCTGGTCGGCCCATGGGCGTGTATCCCAGTGAGCAAAAAGAAGTACACGCTTCTTTGTCTCAGGATTAAATGATCCTATGATGTTTCGGCTTTTCAGGATTGTTCCGTCGTAAGCAGTCAGATCGGCATATTGGTCTATGACTTTTGCACCCGTTGACGCAAGTTTCTTTGCAAGATATTCTCCACAAGCCACGTGTTGTTTGGTATTTGGTACTCGTGGACCAAAATCAACCTGTGCCTGTACATAATTGTAGGCGCTGTCTGCATCAAAATCCGGTGCCTTTACAACTGTTGTTTCCTCTGTTTGATTCATGGCAGATTTATTACTGTTACCGCATGATGCGCAGCCAAACAGCAGGGCTGCAGTGACAAGCATGAAATAATTTCTTTTCATTCTTCTTGTGTTACTTTATTTTTTCGGATCCAAAAGTACAAATCTTTCGGGAGATTAATTTCATTTCCTATGTAGATTTCACAAAATTCAACGGATTGGCTATAACTATTTGAATATTAATTCAGCACCGTTGTTTCCAACCGTTAGCTCTGTTTCGCAACCGCAGATAAGTGGCACATTATTAACCACGTGGCCAACAGGGAAATTAAAGCATACAGGGTAGCCGTATGGTTTCACCATGTCGGCAATCATTTCGTACACCTCTTTTCCTATTGAAAGGTCTTCCTCGTATTCAGTAAACTGCCCTACTATCAAGCCCGAAAGTTTTTCGAGAACGCCCCCAAGTTTCAGGTTATTCATCATCCGGTCTATATGATAAGGCCTTTCTCCAATATCTTCGATAAAAAGAATTGTTCCTTCTGCCGGAAAATCGTAAGGAGTTCCTCTGAGCCCGTACAAAACTGAGAGATTGCCACCCCGGAGAGTTCCTTTTGCAGTTCCCTTAATATTTAGTTTATGTTTAGGAGACTGGTAGGTGGGTAATTCTCCGAACAGTAAATTCTTCAGATGTAAAGAGCAAACATCGTCTTTGGGTTCTACAGAAAGGTGTCTTGCCATGGGCGAATGTACCGAAGCAAAACCATTGTATTGGAGCAGTTCATGAAGCAGAGTGATGTCACTGTACCCCAGTAACCACTTCGGATTTTCGCGGAACTTTGTAAAATCTATCTGATCGATGAGGTGAATAGCCCCGTAACCCCCACGGCTGCAAAGAATTGCTTTGGTACTTTCATCATCCATTGCCGACTGAAGATCGGCAGTACGTTGCTTTACAGATCCCGAAAACCGCCCGGCTTCTCCTGCTGCATGTTTACTAATTACTACTTCCAATCCCCAGGACTCAAGAGCCTTTTTGGCATCTTTTAAAAAGTTCTTGTCTATTTTGCCGGCCGGCGATATTATTGTAACCCTATCTCCTTCCTGTAGATAAGGTGGAAATTGAATCGTTCTCATATATTTCTTTTTGTACAAATGTACACTAAAATTTTATTATAGATTATTTTAGGTAGAAAATACTGAATGCTAAGAGATTTATTCCTCAATACTTTTTAATTTATTGTAGACCAAAATTTAAAAAGCTGTAGACTATAATATTATATGCTCTACACTATTTTGTAATTTGCTTTAGTACCTTTTAAAAAGATATACTTTTTAATGATTTAAGCATACTAAAAGTGTCATATTGTTATTAAAGAAGGCTTTTTATGGATGAATACTCAAATTAAACTTTCTTTTTGATTGATATTTTGAGATATGTAGTACAAATATCAATCTTTTTTTGCATATTTGCTAAAAATCACAGGACTATGGAACCAATTAAAAGTTTTGATCAATTGACAGCTCATTTAATGACGCTGAAGAAGCGTAAGCGGATTGCTGTGGTCTGTGCAAACGATCCCAATACGGAGTATGCAATTACACGAGCGCTTGAAGAGGGAATAGCCGAACTTCTTATGATCGGAGATTCTTCCATCCTTGATAAATATCAGGCTTTGAAGAAGTATCCTGAGTTTGTGAAGATTATTCACATAGAAGATTCTGATGAAGCAGCACGTGAAGCTGTACGCATTGTACGTGAAGGTGATGCTGATATTCTGATGAAGGGAATTATCAATACAGATAATCTATTGCATGCCATATTAGATAAAGAGAAAGGCTTGTTACCTCAGGGGAAAGTGCTTACTCACCTGTCTGTTATGCAGATTCCTACATATAACAAACTATTGTTCTTCTCGGATGCAGGTGTTATTCCCCGGCCTACTTTGCAACAACGTATCGAAATGATTTGGTATGCTATCCATACATGTCACAGCTTTGGTATTGAACAGCCTAGAATCTCTTTGATTCATTGCACCGAAAAGGTAAGTGCCAAGTTTCCTCATTCGCTCGATTATGTGAATATAGTGGAACTGGCAGAAGCAGGAGAGTTTGGAGATGTTATTATCGATGGACCGCTTGATGTAAGAACCTCTTGCGAGAAGGCGAGTGGGGATATAAAAGGAATTGCTTCCCCTATAGATGGAGAAGCCGATGTGCTGATCTTTCCTAATATTGAATCTGGAAATGCTTTCTATAAGGGTGTTTCTCTTTTTGCAAATGCTACTATGGCTGGATTGCTTCAAGGTCCGGTTTGTCCTGTAGTATTGCCTTCCAGAAGCGATTGTGGACTCTCAAAGTATTATAGTATTGCTATGGCTTGCCTTACAAGTAACAAAGACTAATTTATGAGAATTCTTGCGATTAATCCCGGTTCCACTTCTACAAAAATAGCAGTGTACGAGAACGAAAACCGTATTTTTGTAACAACATTCTATCATTCACCCGAGGCTCTGTCTCATTTTCCTACAATCCTTTCTCAGTACGATTACCGAAAGGAATTGATTATTGATGAGCTTAAAAAAGAAAACCTCTTTTCAGATTTTGCCGCAATTGTTGGTCGTGGCGGATTACTTAAACCAATTGCCAGCGGTGTATATGAGGTGAATGAGGCTATGAAGAATGATCTTCGGAATGCTACCATGCAACATGCATGTAATCTTGGCGGACTACTGGCCGAAGATATTGCTCTTCTTATCCCTGGTTGCAAAGCGTACATTGCTGATCCTGTAGTTGTAGACGAACTGGAAGATGTTGCTCGCCTGTCGGGCTCTCCATTAATGATGCGTAAGTCTGTTTTTCATGCTCTTAATCATAAGGCTATAGCTCGTAAATATGCTCGTTCCGTTAATAAGAAATATGAAGAACTTGATTTGGTTGTAGCTCATTTGGGCGGAGGTATTTCCGTGGCTGCCCACCGACAGGGAAGGGTTATTGATGTGAATAATGCCCTTGAAGGCAGTGGCCCGTTTTCGCCCGAGAGAGCAGGAACGCTTCCTGCCCGACAATTGGTTGATCTTTGCTTTAGTGGCGATTATACCCAAGAAGAGATTAAAAAGATGATTACCGGTAGGGGCGGATTGATGGCTCATCTGGGAACAACCGATGCACAGAATGTGGTTAAAAGAATCAACGAAGGAGATGCAAGGGCTGAGCTTGTGCTGAAATCCATGATTTATAATATAGCCAAAGAGATTGGTGCCATGAGCGTAGTACTTCAAGGGAAAGTCGATGCAATTCTTCTTACCGGAGGTATTTCATACAACGATTATTGCATTAATAAACTTAGGGAACATATTGCTTTTATTGCCCCGGTTTGTGTGTTCCCCGGAGAGGATGAGATGGAAGCATTGGCCTTTAATGCTTTAGGAGTTTTAAGAGGAAAACTAAATTGTAAAGAGTATTATTAGCGAAAGCAATATAATTAAATAAAATTTGATATTTTTGTGGCTTAATTTTAACAAGCATAAGAATGTCTCAATTAACATGTAAGAACTGCGGCAACGAGTTCGAAGGTAAATTCTGCAATAATTGTGGTCAGAAAGCCAGCGCTGATAGATTAACTTATAAGTCATTGGTAGAATCATTGATGCATGGATTTCTCCATGTAGATAAAGGTTTCTTTTATACTATTAAAATGCTGTTTATTAATCCGGGGAGGCTGGTTCAGGACTATATCAGCTGTAAGAGGGTTAATTATTTCCAGCCGTTTCCTTTACTTATTATTCTTTCTGCAATCTATGGGCTTCTTCATCATTGGTTAACTCCTGAAGTTGTTGAAACCGTAACAGCTGGTGCAAAGCATTCCGATGGGATTTTTAGAATCGTGCTTGGCAATGGAGCGCCTATTCAGCTGAACAAGACTTTTATTAATATGCTGGAGTTTATAATAAACCACCTGTCGGAGAATTATGCTTTCATGAATATCTTCATTATTCCTCCGTTTATTCTGGCTACGAAGATTGCTTTTCGGAAAGCAGGAGCATACAATTATAATTTTGTGGAATATCTTTTTGGTGGTGCTTATCTTTCCAGTTTATATATTGTTATTTCAATCCTCTTTATGCCGTTTGAACTTTTGTTGAAGGGTTCTTCTTATTTATCCGGTTGGGAAAATATTACCTGGATAGTTTACTTTTTGGTAACATTGTACTTCTTTTATCATTTGTTTGAGGGAGGCATCAGAAAAACAATCAAAAGAACAGTTTATACATATGTGCTGTATTTTCCTTTTCTTTTGATTTATGTAATTCTGGGAGTTCTAATAGCAGCGCTTATAGCTTTTGCGGGACAAGGATTAGGCCATCTCACAGGCCTTTGCTGATTATAAAAAGAAAGGATGCCATAAGGCATCCTTTTTAGAATTTGTATGTTCGTTTTGGGTTTTTCGGAAACCATCCTTTTTTTACCCTTTCTTCCTGTTCAAAGACCTCTTTTATAGTCCAGAAAGAAGAGAACGCAAATACGCCTGATAGTGAAGACAGAAATATATCTTCAGTAGTGAAAGAGGCAATAACACCAACAATCCCTAATAACAGGAATATCCACCAGCATTTTGTTCCCCAGTAATATTCAGCTTTAACCACAACGGGATGAAAAAGTCCGATTATGAGGAAAGTGCAAATACCAATTACAAGTCCTGTAAGATGATATGAATTAAGCAATTCAATCATCCGCTAAGTTCTTTTGTATTTTGATTGGAATCTCTTTTTTAATACTTTGTTCCAGGGAAATCAATGTTTCGGTAGCAGTAACTCCTGGAATTTCCTGCATTTTAGAATTTAGCAGTTCCATTAAGTGCTCATTGTCGCATGCATATACTTTGGTAAGCATTGTGTAAGGACCGGTTGTGAAATGACATTCTACAACTTCTGGAATCTTCTCTAGCTGAGCTACTACATTTTTATACATAGAACCCTTTTCGAGCTTTATTCCTACATAAGTACAAGTTCTGTAGCCTAAGCTTTTAGGGTTTACGTGATATCCAGATCCGACAATAACACCCAGATCTATCAATCGTTGCACACGCTGATGAATGGCTGCGCGTGAAACGCCACATTCTGCAGCGACATCTTTAAAAGGAATACGAGCATTCTGTGAGATTATCTCCAGAATCTGTCTGTCAAGTTTGTCTATCTTTTCCATATGAATTGATTAATAAATTCTTTATTTGTATCAAATAGTAAGCAAATATAGATAAATATTTTAATTTACCTATCAATTGTCTAAGAAAAAACTAAACTCCCTTTCTAATTATTCGTTTTTCACGATATGAAAAAGAAAAAGGGATGTTCAGAATGAACATCCCTTTCTAGCTTTATCTATATGTTAATTACTTAACAATCTCAAGTAACTCAACTTCAAAAACAAGAGTTGAGAATGGTTTAATTTGACCTGCGTCTCTTGAACCATAAGCAAGATTCTGAGGAACATAAATAATCCATTTAGAACCAACAGGCATTAATTTCAATGCTTCTGTCCATCCTTTGATTACTTGGTTAGCAACAAATGTTGCAGGTTCTTTACGTTTGTAAGAACTGTCAAATTCTGTTCCGTCAATTAAAGTACCTTTATAGTTAACTTTTACTTTAGAAGTATCTGAAGGAGTTGCTCCAGTACCAGCCTTTACAATTTTATATTGAAGTCCGCTAGCAGTTGTTACAATACCTGGTTTTGCTTTGTTGGCAGCAAGGAAATCTTCACCGGCTTTTTTGTTAGCTCCGTAATTCTTTTCCATTGATTTTGCCTTGATAGCTTCCATGTTCTTCTGAGTGTATTCCTGAGCTTGTTGCATTGTCATCTTCTGACCTTTGCCCAATGTTCCTGCAACGAAACCAGCCATGAAGTTATCAACACTGATTGTTTTAGTCGAATCTGCTCCGAACAATTCTTTGTTGACCCCTTTGATCATTTGATTCTTGATTTGTTGACCAATCTGAAGACCAGCATAGTAAGCGTCTTTCTTCTTGCTAGTTTCTTTAACACCTTCATTTAATCCTTTGATGAATTCATCCATATAGGCAGTATCCATCTCTACTCTTTGTACTAAGTAATCTTTTAAACCTTGAGTCTGGCTCATACCAATAGAATAAGACAAAGAGTCGATGTCTGTCTTAAGATCTGCTTTTGGGCCTTTACCTGTACAAGAAGCAAGAGTTGCTGCTGCAGCAATAGCCATAAAAATACTAACTTTTTTCATTTTGCTTTTAAAATGTTTATTATAAAACTTGAATTAATTCAACATCAAAAATTAATGTGCTGTGAGGAGGAATCATTTCTCCGGCTCCACGAGCTCCATAAGCTAAATCAGAAGGAATATAAAGTCTCCATTTAGAACCTTCCGGCATTAATTGTAGTGCTTCTACCCATCCTGGGATAACCTGGTTAACACCAAATACAGCAGGTTCGCCTCTCTTTATTGAGCTATCAAACAGTGTTCCATCAATCAGTGTTCCTTCGTAATGGCATTTTACCTGATCTGTTGCTTGAGCTTTTTTTCCTGTACCTTCGGTAAGAACCTCATATTGCAATCCGCTAGGCAATGTTATTACATTGTCTTTTTTCTTATTTTCTTCAAGGAATGAAGCTCCTTTTTCAATATTGGAAGCATTCATCTCGTTCTCAAGCTCAGCAAAATATTTGTTAACAATTTCTCGGGCTTCTGTGTGGGACATTGCTGGTTCTTCGTTATTCAGAACTGCTTTTATTGCATTAGCAAAGTCATCAACATTGATGTTTTGAGCGCCCATGCTCAGAAGGTTTTGGCCTATACCTAAGCCGATAGCATAACTAAATTTATCCATTCTTAAATTATAAGTGTTATCAATAGGCTCTTTGCTAAACCCGACTAAGAGTCAAAAGCTTACAAAGTAGCACACAAAAATAAGAGTTTTATTTGAATGAATCTTCTTTTATGCTTTTATTTTTATTATTTTTGTAAAAACGTTTAAATAGGAGAGTACTTTTATGAAAAAACTAGTTGTTTTATCGGGTGCAGGGATAAGTGTTGAAAGCGGTGGCAGCACATTTAGAGGCGCTAACGGACTGTGGGGCAAATATCCGATTGAACAGGTTGCTACTCCTGAAGGATATGCTTCGGATCCGGAATTAGTACTGAATTTTTATAATGATATGCGCCGGCAATTGCTCACTTCATTACCTAATAAGGGACATGAACTGATTGCTGAACTGGAAAAAGAATTTAATGTAACTGTCGTTACTCAGAATATAGACGATCTTCATGAGCGTGCAGGAAGTTCAAAGGTGATTCATCTTCATGGAGAACTAACTAAAGTGTGCTCTTCTTACTCTCCTTATGACCAAAGATACGTAAAGGAATTATCTTCAGAAGAATATAATATAAAAGTTGGAGACTTATCTCCCGATGGATCGCAATACCGGCCTTATATTGTGTGGTACGGTGAAGCTGTTCCAAAAATTGATGAAGCTATCCAGTATGTTCAGGAAGCTGATATCTTTTTGATAATAGGCACTTCTTTGAATGTATATCCGGCTGCAGGTCTACTTAACTATGTTCCTTTTAAAACTCCGGTATACCTTGTCGATCCTAATGAAGTAACAGTAAATACCAATCATCATCAGATTCATGTAATCCGTAAGGTTGCTTCTGAGGGGATGAGTGAGTTCGTAAGGCTTTTAACAGGACAAAACTAATGCATAGTTTGTTTTTCTCTTTCTCCTGAAATTGGTAAGTGAATTTATTTACGAGCTTTAAAAAATGATAAAAAGGAGGCTTTAACATTTAATTCTTTGCTCTGTTAATTGCCTCCTTTGTTATTATGTAATATATTTAGCCATCTAAAAATGAATTGTATGACAGAAACAGTCAGAATATATTGCCAGAATAATGATACTTATAAAGATTTTCCGATAGGAAGCTCTCTGATGCACATATTTAAAGGGTTTAATCTGGACTTCCCTTATCCGGTGCTCAGCGCCAAGGTGAATAACCGTGCCGAAGGTCTTAATTTCCGTGTTTATAATAATAAAGATATCGAGTTTCTCGATTTCAGAGATTTATCGGGCATGCGAACTTATGTTCGTTCATTGTGCTTTGTTCTTTGTAAGGCGGTGGCCGATGTTTTTCCGAATGGAAAGATCCTTCTGGAGCACCCTGTTTCAAAAGGATATTTTTGTAACCTTCTTCTTGGTCGTGCCGTAACATCCGAAGATGTGGAACGCATTAAAACCCGGATGCAAGAGATTATAGATGAAAACCTATCTTTTCGTCGCACTGAGTGCCATATTTCAGAAGCCGTAAAACTGTTTACTGAGCGTAATATGATGGATAAAGTCAAGCTGCTCGAAACGTCCGGATCAATCTATACATATTATTATACACTCGGCGATTATATAGATTACTATTACGGAAGTCTTCTACAACGTACCGGAGATATCAAATTGTTTGATGTTGTGAAGTACTATGATGGCTTGCTTCTTCGTATTCCGAGCAGGGAAAACCCTAACGTTCTTGAAGAAGTTGTTAAGCAAGAAAAGATGCTTGATGTTTTCAAAGAGTATCTGAAATGGAGCGACATTATGGATATGAATAATGTTGGCGATTTTAATGTGGCTTGCAATGAAGGAAATGCAACAGATATTATTAATGTGGCCGAGGCGCTGCAAGAAAAAAAGATAGCTCAGATTGCTGACACTATTTATCAGAGAAGAGAAAACGGAGGGAAAGTGAGGCTGGTACTTATTTCCGGTCCATCTTCTTCCGGTAAAACAACATTCTGTAAACGCTTGTCAGTGCAACTGATGACAAACGGTCTCAGACCTTATTCAATTTCGCTGGATGATTATTTTGTGAATAGAGAAGAAACTCCTTTGGACGAGAAGGGTAACTATGACTATGAATCGCTCTATGCTCTCGACCTGAAACTATTCAATGCCCATCTCGAGGCATTGCTAAGAGGAGAAGAGGTTGAAATACCTACTTTCAATTTTGCTTTGGGTAGGAAAGAGTATAAAGGAAATAAGCTTAGAATAGAGTCCAATACAATTCTTATACTGGAGGGAATTCATGCTTTAAATCCGGAGTTGACCCCTCTTATTCCTGCAAAGAATAAGTTTAAAATTTATGTCTCGGCATTGACAACCATATCATTGGACGATCATAACTGGATTCCTACTACCGATAATCGTTTGATTCGTAGAATTATCCGGGATAGTAATTACCGTGGATATTCTGCCAGAGAAACGATTTCCCGCTGGCCGAGTGTGAGAGCAGGAGAGGATAAATGGATTTTTCCTTATCAGGAAAATGCAGATGTGATGTTTAATTCTGCATTATTATTTGAAATAGCAGTGTTACGGCGCTTTGTAGAACCGGTTTTAACGGGAGTGCCCCGTAATTGTCCGGAATATGCAGAGGCTTATCGGTTATTGAAGTTTATCAAGTATTTTGTGCCGATACAGGAAAAAGAGATTCCGCCAACTTCTCTTTTAAGAGAGTTCTTAGGAGGCAGTAGCTTTAAGTATTAAACCTTTGTAATATTTTGTGGCAACAAATAAATCCGGAATGGTATACTATATCGAACTATTCATTAAATTTGTATCGTATTTAAAAATTCAAAGGTTTAAATAATTAAGAATGGCCCAAGGTACTCATCAGATACAGTCTCAGCAGCAGGTGCAGACCCTCTCACCGCAGCAAATTCTGGTTGTTAAACTGCTGGAATTGCCGGCAGTGGAACTGGAAGATCGCATTCGTGCCGAGATTCTGGAAAATCCGGCTCTCGAAGAAGGAGAACCGGATAGCTCTGCTGATGATAATTTAGATAAAAACGGTCTGGATGATGATTCTTTTTCAGATTCAAACGAGGATTATTCATTGGGTGATTATCTAACAGATGATGATATTCCCGATTATAAGCTCCAGGAAAGTAGCCGTTCAAAAGAGGAACGTGCAGAAGATATTCCATTTTCTGAGGTTACCTCATTTTATGAAATTCTAAAAGAACAGTTAGGAGAACGTAACTTGACTGAGCACCAGCTTGAATTAGCCGAATATCTCATAGGCTCTCTTGATGATGACGGACTTCTGAGAAAAAGCTTATATAATATTTCTGACGAGTTGGCAATTTATGGTGGAATTGATGCGAGTGAAAAAGAACTGGAGAATGTGCTTAATATTATTCAGGATTTTGATCCTGCCGGTATTGGTGCCCGAAATTTACAGGAATGCCTGCTTATTCAGATAAAACGGAAAGAAGATTCATACACAAAACAAAATGAGATTAATATCATTGAAAAGTGTTATGAAGAATTTACCCGTAAGCATTGGGATAAAATTATGCAGAGGCTTAACCTTTCTGAAGAAGATTTTCAGGAAGCACTTCAGGAAATAACCAAACTAAATCCTCGTCCGGGCAGCTCTATGGGTGAAGCTATCGGAAGAAACCTGCAGCAAATTGTACCCGATTTTATTGTAGATACGTTTGATGATGGAATTATTATATTAAATCTCAACAACAAAAATGTTCCTGAATTGCGTATGAATCGTAATTTTATGGATATGTTGGATGAGCACACCAGAAATAAACAGAATCAATCAAAAGACTCTAAAAATGCAATGCTTTTTCTGAAACAGAAAATTGATGCAGCTCAGGGTTTTATTGAAGCGGTCAAACAAAGACAAAATACACTCATCACAACGATGCAAGCTATTATTGATGTGCAACGACCGTTTTTCCTTGAAGGAGACGAATCTTTACTGAAACCAATGATTCTGAAAGATATTGCAGATCGTACCGGTTTGGATATATCAACAATATCTCGTGTAAGTAACAGTAAATACGTACAGACAAACTTTGGAATATTTTCTCTTAAATTCTTTTTCGGAGAAGGATTTACTACGGAAGATGGTGGAGAAATGTCATCCAGAGAGATTAGAAGAATTTTGAAAGAACATATTGATAACGAAGATAAGAAGAAGCCTTTAACTGATGATGAATTGACTGAGATTCTGAAAAAAGAAGGTTTCCCCATTGCCCGCCGTACTGTTGCCAAATACAGACAGCAGATGAATATACCTGTGGCAAGGCTTAGAAAATAAATATTAAACAGATTGATGTAATGAGAGATAATGATAAAGTTATAAAAGTAGCAAAAATTATATCTGCTATATTTAATCCTTTTGTTGTACCATTTTTAGCGTTCCTTGTTTTATTTTTCTGCTCTTATCTGAGCATGCTCCCTTTAACCTATAGGTTTATTGTATTGGGAATTGTATACGCTTTTACTATTCTCTTGCCAATGATAGCCATTTTCTTTTTCAGGAAAATCAACGGGTGGGGATTTGGTGCATTCAGAGACAGGAAAAAACGTTTTGTTCCTTATCTGTTAACCATTATCTGTTATGTCTCTTGTCTGGTAATGATGATAAGAATAGGTCTGCCCAGATATATGACAGGAATTATACTTGCAACACTTATGGCTATGGTTATTTGTATCGTTGTGAATATTAAATGGAAGATCAGTGAACACATGACTGCTATAGGAGGCGTTATTGGAGGATTAATAGCATTTAGCTTTCTGTTTAATTATAATCCTACCATTTGGTTAAGCCTGTTTATATTATTGGCAGGAGTACTAGGATCAGCTCGCATTATATTGAGGCATCACACTTTACCTGAGGTCTTGACAGGTTTTATGGTAGGAGCTGCTTGTGCTATATTAGGAATCTTATATCTTTAATTATATAACTATAAAAAACATTGCTTATGAACTTTCCTGAACAATTAAAGTACACAAACGAACACGAATGGATTCGTTTAGATGGAGAATTTGCTTACGTAGGTATAACAGACTATGCACAAGAACAATTGGGTGACATTGTTTTTGTTGATATACCCAGTGTGGGCGATACTCTGGCTCAAGGAGAAGTATTTGGAACAATCGAGGTTGTGAAAACTATTTCAGATTTATTCCTTCCTGTTTCCGGTGAAATTGTTGAAATGAACGGATCTTTGGAAGATAATCCTGAATTAGTAAACTCTGAACCGTATGATAAAGGATGGATTATTAAAATGAAACCATCAGATCTTTCTGAGTTCGACTCATTACTTGATGCGTCAGCATATCGTAACTTAATTAATGAATAAATAAAATTATGACTCCAGTAGTAAGTATTATTATGGGCAGTACCTCAGATCTGCCGGTTATGGATAAAGCAGCAGCTTTCCTGAATGATATGGAAGTGCCTTTTGAAATAAACGCATTATCTGCACACCGTACTCCCGAAGCCGTAGAAGAATTTTCAAAGAACGCAAAAGAGCGTGGAATTCAGGTTATTATTGCAGCCGCAGGTATGGCAGCCCATCTTCCGGGTGTTATAGCAGCGTCTACAACTATACCTGTGATTGGTGTTCCCATAAAGTCTACATTGGAGGGAATGGATGCCTTGTTGGCTATTGTTCAGATGCCTCCGGGAATTCCTGTCGCAACTGTAGGTATTAACGGTGCTCTTAACGCAGCAATTCTAGCCGTTCAGATGATTGCTCTTTCTGATAAGGAACTTGAATTGAAACTGGCAGCTTATAAAGAAGGCTTAAAGAAGAAAATTGTAAAAGCCAATGAAGAGCTGAAGGAAGTTAAGTATCAGTTTAAAACTAATTAATTGAATTCGTAAACCTGCATGCCAACAGAAACCATTTTAGTGGCTTCTGTTGGCATGTTGGCTATTAACCCCTAACCAGACTAAAGATGGATTATTTTAATTATTCCCGTCGTGAATCGTCAGCCGTAAATATTGGAGGTACTCCTCTTGGAGATATAAATCCTATCCGCATACAGTCAATGACAAATACTTCCACACAAGACACGGAAGCATGTGTGGCTCAGGCAAAGAGAATTGTCGATGCCGGAGGTGAGTATGTCCGCCTTACCACTCAAGGTATAAAGGAGGCTGAGAATCTGATGAATATAAATATCGCTTTAAGACAAGCAGGATATATGGTTCCTTTGGTAGCCGATGTTCATTTCAATCCTAAAGTGGCCGACGTGGCAGCACAATATGCCGAGAAGGTAAGGATTAATCCAGGTAATTATGTGGATGCCGCACGTACTTTTAAGAAACTAGAGTACACTGATGAGGAATATGCTTTGGAATTACAAAAAATACGCGATCGTTTTGTCCCTTTCCTGAATATCTGCAAGGAAAACTATACGGCAATCCGCATAGGCGTTAATCACGGATCTTTATCAGACCGTATTATGAGCCGCTACGGTGATACTCCCGAAGGTATAGTTGAATCGTGCATGGAATTTCTCCGTATTTGTGTAGAAGAAAATTTTACTGCTGTTGTAATCTCCATAAAAGCATCCAATACTGTTGTAATGGTAAGAACCGTTCGTCTTTTAGTTGCTACCATGGAGAAAGAAGGAATGAACTTCCCACTGCACCTTGGAGTAACCGAAGCTGGAGATGGTGAAGACGGAAGAATAAAATCTGCTTTGGGAATTGGTGCACTTCTTTCTGATGGTATTGGCGATACTATTCGTGTATCTCTTAGTGAAGATCCCGAATACGAAATACCTGTAGCCCGCAAACTTGTTGATTATGTCGCAGCAAGAGCCGACCATCAGTATATACCGGGCATTGCTGCTCCGGAATTTGATTATCTTTCTCCTTCAAGACGAAAAACCTTTGCGGTAAAGAACATTGGTGGAGATAACCTTCCTGTGGTAATTACCGAGCGTTTTGATGGCAAAACAGACTATAATCCTTTGTTTACCCCCGATTATATTTATGCAGGCCGTGAACTTCCGGCTAAATGTATCTCGGAAGTTGGTTATATATTGGATGGTGATGTGTGGAAAGGAGAAGAAAATACCTATCCGGCATTTAATTTTAACAGCATTGATGCACTCCGAAATTCGGAAGCAGAACTAAATTTCCTTTTCCTTCCATTTATGGCATTAACAGAAGAACTGGCGGAAGAACTGAAAGAAATGAAAAACGTTGTTATCATTTCTCAGAGTAACCATCAGAATAAGTTAGGCGAGCATCGTGCATTGGTACATCAGTTAATGTCGGCAGGCTGCGAACATCCGGTTGTATTCTTCCAATACTATACCGAAAACGATTCAGAAGACTTGCAGATAAAGTCTGCTGCCGATATGGGAGCTCTTGTCTTTGATGGCTTTTGCGATGGTATTTTTATATTCAATCAGGGAGAGTTAAGTCATTCTGTAGTCGATGCCATCGCATTCGGAATTTTACAAGCCGGACGCATTCGTACAAGTAAAACCGAATATATATCATGCCCGGGATGCGGACGAACACTTTTTGATCTGCAATCTACCATTGCCCGTGTAAAAGCAGCAACCAGTCATCTTACCGGTTTGAAAATTGGTATTATGGGCTGCATTGTTAATGGCCCGGGAGAAATGGCCGATGCCGATTATGGCTATGTTGGTGCCGGTCGTGGCAGAATAAGCCTGTACAAAAAGAAAGAATGTATTGAAAAGAATATCCCAGAAGAAGAAGCTGTAGAAAAGCTTATTGAGCTTATAAAGGCTAATGGGGATTATATTGAGAAGGTGTAATCCTTAAAGAATTACTGCTATTACAGAAGTGGTACAGCTGGTCTAAATGTATCACTTCTGTTTTTTTTGGATCTATTTTGCGATTTAGCATTTACTTTGCCAAAATATCTTTTATTCTATTAAAATCACCATCGGTTTTTTCAGGATTCACTCTCAACAAATAAGCCAATAGCGGATAGATATCTACATTGATAAAGCCTTTAGATTTATAGTTTTTCTTAAAATCTGGTCCGTAAGCATAAAAGATAACCTGCATATCTGGGGAGTTTGGATCATATCCATGAGCTCCCTTAATTGGGGCAAGAGCATTAGCAAATTGCCATCCGCAATCGGGGCAGACAACCACATCCCCTATCCTGTCACTCGTTCCATAATTCAAGGAAGCTGGGATCTCTTCTTTCATGTAAGCTTTGATATGGGCTACTTTTCTTAAATTCATTAAAACAGAATCTCTGTATCCTTCACGGGTAAATATAGAAGTAGGGTTAGTACCATCTACTTTCTCTACCCAACGGGAAGGAAGATAATCTTTCATGCAGACAAATCTGTCCGGACTAATTTCTGTCATTCCATGATCGGCAGTAATGATAACATTTACTTTTGAGGCTATCGGCAGTTTTTCAATCTTATATATCAGGTCACCCATCAAACTGTCCAGATGATGAACCTCATTACCCACTTCTCTGCTTTTCGGTCCAAAATGGTGTCCTTTACCATCCGGTTCAGAAAAATAGAGCATTATCAACTTTGGACGATCTTCCTCTTTTTTATTTAACCACGACACCACAGTATCAATTCTCGCAGCAAAAGAAATCATAGGCTTCTTATCATAGATTTTATAATAAGTGGGATATGTGTTCTTTATGGCAATATCAGATCCTACCCAATATACATTTCCAGTCTTCACCCCCTGTTTCTGTGCAGTAATCCAGATAGGTTCCCCTAAATAATAAGCAGGATTATTACGGGTAGCAGAATCTCCCATTGAATAACGGATGCCACTCTTTTTATTCCAGAAAGTATTGTTAACTATACCATTATGATCGGGCACTAATCCTGTGGCCAAAGTATAATGATTGGGAAAGGTAGATGCTGGATAAGATGGTTTCATCCTGTCCGCTTTTACTCCAATTTTTGCTATCTTATCAAGGTTTGGTGTAGAATACATTTGTGGATAATCCCACCTGAACGCATCTAACGATACAATAATTGTATAATTGTCGCTCTTTTTTGCTCCTTGTACGGAGGAAGTAATTAATAGTACTAAAAATAGTAATGAAATAAATTTATGCATAATATTTTTATTTAAACAAAAAGGATACCTTCAAAGGTACCCTCTTTTATTAAAAAATGATCAAATCATTGTTATTAAAATATATACTTCACTCCAATTTGTGATCTCCAGCGAGAATTATAATCTGCTATACTATATAATTTGTCTCCTGCAGGTTTAGTAAACTGAAATGTTGGAACTCCATTAGCATCAACACTTGCAACAGAAACGGGAGTATAAGAATTACCTGGCGCATTATAAATACCCCATGAGCGGTTTAACAGATTTCCAATATTTAAGATATCAAAAGAAAGCTGGATTGTATTTCTTCTTCCGCAAACATTTACATAGAAATCCTGAGCTAAATGGAAATCAAAATGATTTTCAAAAGCAGAGCGAAGCCCATTTCTTGGTATGTAATGACCTTTCAGACTCTTAATGTCTTTATTTGAATTAATCCATTCACCTAATGCAGCTCTCTGCTGATCGGCAGTCATCGCATTCGGCGTAAAAGACATGGTTGCAAGTTCAGCATCAGTAGGAACATATAATACGTCATTACCAGAAGCACCATCATTATTGATATTATTCTGATAACAGACAGAATAGTTAGCTCCTGATTGTCCATTATAAAAAAGGCTTACTGTTGTTGCAAAATGTTTTGCATATTCCTTTTTGTAAGATATACTACCTATAACCCTATGACGTACATCAAAATCTGAATATGAGATCTCAGGATTATTAGGACCTTGCCAGTTTTCATTATATTGCCAGTTAGAAACAGCCTGACTGGAAGTTCCATCATTTAATCCTTTTGATTTTCCATAAGTATAAGCAGCCATAGTGCTTAAACCAAAATCAAAATCTTTTTCAAGTTTAGCTGTCAAACTATATGTGTATCCTTTGTTTGTATTGGTCAGATAAATAACACCTGTATACTCTTTTGTATATGCTTTGCTTGTTGAAGGATTTGTCACAGCCTGATACAGAGGCCTTTTGTCTCCACCATTCGACAAATATTTCCCACTTTCCTCATAAGCTAGATTTTTATACAATACATTGTTCATTGTTTTTGAGTATAATCCTTCCAATGATCCTTTAATGCCATAAGCAAAAGTCTGTTCAAGAGCTAAATTAGCACGAAATACCTGTGGAAATTTAAATTTCTTATCAACAACATCAATCTCTGAAGTCATTGCACCACTCGGTACATATTGTTTAGTAGGATCAATTTGAAATTTGAAGCCATTGGCCATAGCACTAGTCATATCTTTTGCTTGCAGGCGGGTACGACTGTATTCTACACCAGTATTAGAGAAGTTATTTGATATCCACACAAAAGGTATTCTTCCAGTAAAGATTCCCAATCCACCTCGAACAAGGGTTTTTCTGGAATTATCCAGGTTCCATCTGAAGCCAATACGAGGAGAGAACATTGGAGTAGATGAAGGCATTTGGTTAGTTGCTACATTATACTCTTTTGCAATGGATGAATTGTTGAAAACAGCATTATTCCCCGGTTTATCAAAAAAAACAGGAATATCCATACGTACTCCATAGGTTAAGCGGAATAGATCTGTTACGTTCCAATCATCTTGTAAGTATAGTCCTAACTGAGCTGCACCAAATGTAGGAGCCCAACGTTTACTACCTGTTACATCTTCTTTTGAAAATGAATAATTGTATTCATAAGGAGCTACTTCATTAGTTGTGCCAATACTTAGAAAATCAGTCAATGAGTTATAAACATAAGATCCATAATTTTCACGGATAAACAAATTCTTAAATTTAAAGAATTCATTGTGAGTTCCGGCTGTTAATGTATGATTGCCTTTAAACCAGGTTAAATTGTCTGTTAAAGTCAACACATCCTGATTCAAATAATTTGCAGGAGAATATCTTTCCGATCCAAATTCTACTGATCTGGAACCTGTGAGATTAATTTTTACATAAGGAATTGGTTTACCATCAATATCTCTTGAATCTCTCACACGAGTATACCCAGCTCTCAATTCATTTGCCAGTTCGTTAGAAAAACGAGAATTTAATTCAGCAACAAGTGAATGAGTTTTATCATTCATTGTGTAACCATTATTATTAAAACGGAGAGCGTTTGCTGAATTTGAGAAAATTAACTGATTAGCATCCAGATAGCTATAACGAAGTGCAAATTTATTAGCCTGATTGATATTCCAGTCTATACGAGCCAATAATTTTGTTGATTCTGTATTAATATTTCTAGCACCATAACCACCACCATTATCGCCTCCTGTAAGAGATATTAGTTTATCAGAAATCTGTTTCGCTTCATCAATTGTAATATTTGAGCCATCACCAATATTATAAGAAGACGGATACGTTTTTTTAGTTTTTTCAGCATTTGCAAAAAAGAACAATTTATTTTTTATAATCGGACCTCCAAAAGTAAAGCCGTAAGTTTTATCTGACTGCTCAGACAGTTTCTTTCTATCAACTACATCTTTTCCGGCAGTAGTACCTGCAAAGTTCTGATTATTATAGTATCCATATGCTGAACCATGAAATTCATTAGTTCCTGATTTTGTGATAGCATTAATACCACCACCGGTAAAGCCACTTTGACGAACATCAAAAGGAGCAATAACTACTTGCAGTTCTTCTATAGCATCAAGCGAAATAGGATTAGCTCCTGTTTGTCCACCATTAGTTCCACTTGAAGATAAGCCAAACACATCATTATTAACAGAACCATCAATCTGGAAACTGTTATATCTATTATTCGATCCGGCGAAAGATAGACCACTACCAGAAACTGTTGCTTGTGGAGTCATTTTAGCAACATCATAAATACTTCGTGAAATAGAAGGAGAATTTTCTATTCTATTTCTGTTAAAGTTTACAGCGGCACCTGTTCTTTGAGAATTAAATTTTCCATCTCTGGAGCCAACCACAACTACTTCATTCAAAATCTCAGAAGAAGCTTTAAGAGTTGTGTTCAACAAATAACTTTCTCCTAACTGCAAAGTAATACCAGAAAATGAAGACTTTTGAAAGCCCACATAAGATATTTCAACTTTATATGGACCTCCGGAACGCATTCCCTGAAGTGAGAAACGGCCATCATCATTGGTTATAGCTCCATATTTTGTGCCTGAAGGCACATGAATAGCTAATACCGTGGCCCCGATAGCGGGTCCTTCTTCAGCAACTACTTTACCATTTATTCCGGCAGTTGTAATTTGAGCATTAATCACAGTAGTAAGCATTAACATAACTACTATAAATAGAAACAATCTTTTACACATAAACTAATCTAATTTGATAAATACTAATAACTTAAGATAATCCTAAATAAGTTTTACAAAAGTAGATCCTTGATATGTCAGTTAGGCTTCATTTCTATTTCATATTAGTGGCAACAGAAAAAGATATGAAAAATTTGCAAGTTAAAAAGCTGTGTTTCTTTTGACACAAAAATCTCTTATCAATTAACTATATAATAAGTAAATATTGCTTTTAATGGTATTTCTGCATTTCAACACTAAGGTCTTTCGCAAATTCATTAATATCGACTATAAATCCAGATTTACCTTTAATCGAGAAAACATTCATTAGCCAATTGTTTTTTTCAATCATGTCAATTATCTCCTCTTCAAATTCTTCAAGAGTTATCTCTTTAACAGAAAAACTTCTCCATTCGTCAACTACATTCTCCTCTGCAAACTTAGAAGCAGACCAAACTGATAAAACAGCACTATTTTCAACATCTGCTATTGCAAAAGTTCCATTTTCATCAACAAGAGTGTACATTTTTTCAGAGTCTGCAACTCGTTTTATAAAATATTCATAGCGTTGGAAAGCTTCTAGCTGAGATACAGCTTCAATCTCTTTATTTGTTATCTTCATTATTAATTCGGATTTTCTCTATTTTTTCAATATAACGGTTATTTTCCTGATGATTCTGAATATAGTAATATTATAAATAAGCCATAAATTTGCCATCTTTCATTAAATAGAGTTCAATCTACTTCATGACGACGGCTTATTATTGATATTACAATTAACCATAAAACATACAAAACAGCAAATGGGATAAGTAATCGAAGCCAATAACTATTTTTAATACTATATATTGGTAAGAAAAACAATATATAAAGAAGGGAAATCTCAAATAATAAATATTTTAACAAAAACAAACTCTCTTTAATTTACCATTGAATTATAAGTATATTCAGGAGTGTTGACACTGGCTTTTACAAAGTTAAATGCATTGAAGTATGTCGGTTCGCTTGTTTATCCAAAATCTATGATAGCTCATGTAAAAGTGCCAGCTTCCTTTTTCTACCTATTCATTTTATATCATTATGATTAAAAGTTGTATCTTTAAGTTCTTCCATCCAATTTAAAGATCCAGCAAACCAACAATAATATCCAGTGCTCTTTTTGAGAAGATAAATCAATTTATTACTTCTTTTTTGATATTTATCATTATAATAAAGCTTACTTGCATAAGTTCCACCTAATAAAATATGCGATTGCGTTTTGTTATTAAAATAAATAACGGCAATAACTCGTGCATCTCTAAAAGTTAATTCATTGCTGGGAATTAACTGCTTTATCTCCTTTTCTATTTCTTTTAATACTTTTTGATCATTTATTGTAGAATCAATAACACCAATCCGGCATCTCCCAGAATTTAGAAATCTTATTTCCTTAAAAGGAACAGATTTTACACGTTTAATATCTCTAAATTTTATCGAGATAGGCGATTCTCGAATATTATTAAAATATGATACTTGGATAGAATCAATAATACATCCAGTACTATTTTGTGATATTTTTTTGCAACTAGATAAAACAAAAAATAAGATGGTTGTTGCAAAAAAAGTGAATAAATTTAATTTTATTTTCATCTTTTTCTATTCCACTTTCTAAATAAAAGATTAAACATAAACAGATATATAAGTTCTAGCTATATAAAACCACAAGAGTGGGAAACCAATCATTAAAGTGCATACTAATATTTTTATCGGATTCTTAGTCTTAAGTCCTTTATATCTATGAATAAATTTTTCAAGTATAGTATATTTGTAATACCGAATATACATTATTACTAAAGAGATTATGCGAATAACTAAAAGTCCTCCAAAGCCTAGTGAAATATACAATTTTATAATGTCATAGTTATAAACCAGTCCAATAAGCTTAATTATAGAATCAATAGATAACCAGACGTATAAACTTGTATGCATTAAAGCACTCCATTTTGCATTATCCTCGCTTCTTCCTAGTTTCATTAAAAATCGATACGTTAAATAAAAGAAAGCATCTATTATATTCATAAGTAAGTTATATTTTACTTCTTAAAATAGTTGAATTTTACTGTCGAAAGAACTCTCTCCGAGGCTTGCTCATTTATGCTAATTCAGAGGTTTTATTTTCCTCACTTGTCTGTATGGAAAGTTTCCCATTTTCAATACTAAAATTCTCTATTAAATCAAGTGATTCATTCATTAATATTTGTCCTTTAGGATTGATTAATTTAAAAGAAGCTTCTTCTAATATTAATAGATTATTTTTATTTGTCAAGTAGAGTCCAATCAAACAAATTGAAATATCAAAAGATGCTACAATGTTTAAAGTGTCATTAATCAAATAAATATTTTTTCCAGTGTCTAATACAAACAATTTATATTCGTCCCAGAACAAAAAACTCAGATTTTCCTCTTTCTCATCACTACAAAATGACAATACAAATTCCTTCTCGCTTGTTAAAGAATGACAACAAACATAACAGAACTAGTTGTCCCCGAATGTGTCATCAATAGATAAAAAATTACTTGTTTTTTGATTCTTTATAAATACTGAAGTTTCCTGCAATGACGAAAATTTATAACTTTTTAAATATCTATTTCCAACTATTTGCTTCATCCTATTTTCCTCCTGGTAATATAACACTAATTAATCTATTCTCTTGCCAAAAGCTTTGATCTTCAAGCCCTCCATTAGGACCCATTAACAAGGATTCTCTTAAAATATTTCCATTGGCTTGAATTATTCCTTCGGAAGCTGAATAGGCTCCTTCTAAATGCGTTTGTAATAAGGATCTTCCTGCTGCATTATCATAAATACCAACACTCTCAGGTTGTCTTAACATGCCTGTCGAAAGTTCGATATTATGGACTGATCCTGTCGCTTTACCAAATACATATTCAAGTTTAGTACCTATCTGTGCCCCCGTTTCAGCGGCTTCTATAACCTTAACAGAGCTTTTGTCAAATAAGCCTTTGATTGGACTTAATAATAAAAACAAATCAAATTCTGGATATACATTAATTAGTGGTGGATCATTAGGATATCCTCCGATCTTAAATTTACGATTATGAGTTTTTGGTGCACCAGATTCTCCATTTTCGCTTAAATCATCAGATACATCTTTTCCTTTAGATTCATCTTTCGCTCGCCCTATCCCATATTCATTTTTACACCCTCCTAAGAATCTTTATCACCTTATTTATAAACATATAAAATTTATCTCTATCAAAAATATATCCAGTATCAATTACTACCCTATAAATTCCTTTCTTAAAAAAATATCACTTACAATTCTGTATTTAAAATAGTCTTTACCTAACCTCTTTACTAATTAACATATTGAAAATAAATGTAAAAAAACGCAATACTAAATAGAGCAAAGATTATGGAACCAATACAAAAATTAAAAATGACTTGTAGAACATTATTCGGTCCATCTTTAGTTTTTCCTGACAAATAATTAATCGTTTTTTTTCGACCAATTAATTTAAAGAAAAAATAGCGAAAATGAAGACCTATTGTCTTTGTTATAAATCCACTTAAGAGTGATCTAAATATTGAATACATACGATATTTTTTTTATTATTGGGGGCAAAAAAGCTCATATTAAGCAATACTCCACCATTAGGGATCATTCCATTCCAATAATCAATTATTTTATTATTTGAAAACCTATTAAGAAAGCCCCTCGCTTTAGGTGATAATTTATTTACAAATGTTTCCTTACATAAATGCGAGAATTGAGCTGCATTTCCACTGAAAGTCATTATGATTAATTATCTATAGCTTTTTGTGTACACAAATTTATTCTTTTTATAAGAATATTCAAATCTAAGTATATGAAAATTACTATCATAATAATAATTTTCATTATAAGATGGGACATCTAAACTACGAAGATTCCTAATATATACATTACCAACTTTTTTTATTGTAATCTTTGCCCTCCCTTTATTAAATCCTAATATAAACGGACTAAAAGCATCAAAAGCAAAATTCTTCATAAATTTATCATAAACAAATATTGTATCATGTTTTGCAATAAATAAGACTGTATCTGAATCAATATCTGTTGCAAATTCTTTTCTGTATTCAACAAATACCAGCCCTTTCTTGAAATATTTAGTATACAATTTTTCATTCCTAAAGATATGCATTATTCTTATGCTATCATTATAATATTTAATCTCCAAGCTCTTAAGTCTATTTATTGAAGTATCTAACACTATCGAACAAAGTGAATCATAAACTAATGCATCAAAATTTGACTGTTTCATTTCTATAGACTGCCTATCACAAGAACAGCTTAGAATTAAAATTAAAGCGAGTGCTAAAATTTGTTTCATCTTATATCTTTATAATGCCTCTATATCTTCTTTTTGCTTCTTCTAAAGCTTCTTTGTAGTATTCATGCTTCAAGTAGATGATAAAGTATATCAATCTACTTTATGACGAAAACTTATTATTAATATTAAAATTAACCATAAAACATACAAAACAGCAAATGGGATAAGTAGCCGAAGCCACAAACTATCTGTAATATATATGACTAGAAAATACAATATATAGAAAAGGGAAATTTCCAGTAATAAATATTTAAATAGGAATAAGTTGTTTTTTAAATCATTCCGAAAAAAATGTGTGGTAAAATATAAAAGAAAGACTAAGAGAATGTTTGAACAGACTAGATTTAATATAATAAATAATATCAAAGGTAGCAACCCTAATAGATCCGATAAAGATGTTTTTGAAAAGATGGATAGTAATCCACAACATACTATTCCAGCTAAAAACGTCAAGAAGCCCACTCTCATTATTTTAATTGCCCATTTCATATGCTATTATTGATCTTGTTTATTTCTTATTTTAGGAACATGCTTACCTTTTATTGAGGGCTTTACTCTCTTGTATCAACTTTCATATTTCTTACATCTATATTAATGTAAGATAAACCTTTGTTTTTGCAGCTATCTATTTGTGCTTCCCATTGATGTAAAGTTTCTAAGGATTGATCATTTCTTCTTATTAAATGAAAATTGTACGTTTTCAGAGAGCACTCTATCGAATCTGTCATACAATCATCAAAAATCAAAAAAGAAGAGTCTTTATTCATGTAAATCAGAATATTACCATTATTCGATAAATGAATATAATCTTTCTGTGGTATTGAAAACCCTAAAAAACAATATGGAGTAATGTAACATCCTTTGTTGGATTTCCACACAGTAAAAACAAGGTTATTTACTTTGTAAAAATTACGATATTGAAATAGAGCTGTTAATAAACAGCATATAATTGAGGCTATTATAATTAACTTCTTCATATTTTTATTAAAACTTAAATTGCCCACTTCATATGCGATTATTGATCTTGTTTATTTCTTATCTCTAATAATATTTTTATTCTTATTGATAATTAAAAAGATTATTGGCTATCTCCAAATCTGATTTATTACTTTCTCATTGTACTATCCATCATAAAATGCTCAACAACTCCCTTTTCTGGCGATTGATAAATTGTTGCTAAATGTACATAAATTATAACCAATGAATGATATTTTTCCGAACTTAGGAACTATGTTTATATTTTATTCTTTAGTTTGCAAATCCGTCTATATAATCGATTAAATACCATTTGCCATTTATTGATTTAGATTTCAATATAACCATCACAAATTCATCATCTGCATATATGAGATTTTCTTCAACAAATTTATTTGTTTTATGAAATCTTCTTTTATATGTTATGCCCTCAATTATTGCTATACTATCATTGCCTTTGAAATGAGCATTATTTAGAAAAACCCAATTATTTTTATTATATGGATGATAATTATTCTTTTTGTGCATTTCTATATTATCGGAACCTCTCAAAGCGCTTGTGTATTCTTTCTCTATTTTTTTATCATTTTCTAGTGGGAAAATAATTCTATTTAGTTGAAATAAACTATCCGAGTAGAATAATTTGCTAAACTCATCAAAGCTTTCACTTTTTTCTATAGAGTAACCGATAGGGGTATTCCTTTTTACTAATTCTAAAATAAAGTCAGTTATTGCTTTGATTTTTGCATTATCATTACAGAGAGAGCTTTTATCTAACAAAGAAATAAATCTACGATTACATATTCCAATTAAGCCAAGTTCATTATTCCAGAATATATAGCTAGTGGAGTTACTCACATTTGAACGCAACTCATATACTTGGATAATAGTATTCTGGGATTTATAGCAAAACTTAGTTTCATATATATAATTCATTTTATTTGTGACCTTATCTCTTATAACGTAAGACTGTTTACTAGTATCTTTTTTGACTACAAAATTGTTTTCAATAATATATTTCCCACTTTCCGTATTTTTGTGGAAAAGTATATACATCGTTTTATCTTTATCCGATATTTTTATTAGCTGATTTTTAAAATTTAAAGTAGTATCTAATATATAAATAATTTTACCTTCTATTTTATTTGCTTTATAATAATTAAAGGTAACTTTCTCAAAATTCTTTTTCTTATCATTTACTGGACTTTTACACGTAAATAGCCCAATAAGAATAGTTGTTATGATTATTATAATTTTCACTATTTTCATTTTGATCGAATATTTACCTATAATTGATTATGCTTTTTTTGTTTCCTATCCTTTTGTTATTTAAGATAATGCATGGCTTAAAATTATACAATTTTTTGCAACAGTATTACTGTTTATATGACGGCTACATCATCCTAGCTAAAGTATGATTGCAAATATAGAAAACATTGTTCTCATAATTGAATATAATTACCTATGTCATTTTAAATAATTAAAAAAGTTGCCTCTGTATAAATTCTCCGAGGCTTGCTCATTTATGCTAATTCAAAGGTTTTATTTTCCTCACTTGTCTGTATGGAAAGTTTCCCATTTTCAATACTAAAATTCTCTATTAAATCAAGTGATTCATTCATTAATATTTGTCCTTTAGGATTGATTAATTTAAAAGAAGCTTCTTCTAATATTAAAAGATTATTTTTATTTGTCAAGTAGAGTCCAATCAAGTAAATTGAAATATCAAAAGATGCTACAATGTTTAAAGTGTCATTAATCAAATAAATATTTTTTCCAGTGTCTAATACAAACAATTTATACTCGTTCCAGAACAAAAAACTCAGATTTTCCTCTTTCTCATCACTACAAAATGACAATACAAATTCCTTCTTTCTTGTCAAAGAATGACAACAGACATAACAGAAGTAGTTGTCCCCGAATGTGTCATCAATGGATAAAAAATTACTTGTTTTTTGATTATTTATAAATACTGAAGTTTCCTGCAATGACGAAAATTTGTAACTCTTTAAATATCTATTTCCAACTATTTGCTTCATTCTATTTCCCTCCTGGTAATATAACACTAATTAATCTATTCCCTTGCCAAAAGCTTTGATCTTCAAGCCCTCCATTAGGACCCATTAACAAGGATTCTCTTAAAACATTTCCATTGGCTTGAATTATTCCTTCGGAAGCTGAATAGGCTCCTTCTTAGTTCTATTTTTTGACTACAACTATTTAATGCTAACACTGCAAAATGAATGATATAAGATGTTTTTTCTTCATGTTTTATTGTATTAGAATCCTTTTTATTACATATTATGAACTATACAAAGCAATTTATTAAATGACCTACAACTCAAAGAGTTCGTTGAGTTTGCTGCTATTGCCATAGTACGATATTATTTTATTGATGGATTTGTTATGTTAATCACTTTTTACAAAATAATAACCTTTATCTTTTGTAATATAGTAATTATCATCTGTTCCTTTCCCTTTTTCAAATTTAAATGTTTGTTGTGGTTTGTTGCTGTATTTTAATATCAATTTATTGTCATTTAATTCAAAGGTTCCATTCAAAACTTCCATTTCCTCTGTTTTTATATTGAAATCATTAAATACAAAGGTTCTGTCTTTATTGAACGTAATGTTTATATCAGCAGCGTGTGGTATAAACCATTTCCCAATCAAGCAATGTTCTAATTTTGTGGTTTTCGGTTTGTTGTCTTTAATAGTATTATTTAATACAGCGGTAGATTTATTATCATCTGTATTTGTTTCTGCCTGGCATTGTATAAAAGAAAAAAAACAGAAAAATAATATTAACTCTAAATTTAATTTACTCATAACCAATTTATTTATTGCATTATCTTCGCTTCTTCCTAGTTTTATTATAAATCGATACGTGAAATTAAAGAGAACATCTATTATATTAATAAGTAGTTTATATCTGTACTATAACTCTAGTAATTGCTCCGTATTCTACAAATGTAATGAATTGTGTTGAATTTGTATCATTTTTAGCAATCTAAGTGAAGTGGAGTTGCTAACTAAAATCGAACATAAAGTTAAGCTATATGTTTTAATTAATTATGGGAGAAAGAAAAGAATACGACTCAGATTTCAAAGTCAACGCAGTCAAATTAAAATGCTTTTTGACCACCAAAGGTATATTGTTTAAATGCTGACGCTTCTTTAACTCGTTTAACAAGTCCATTTCAGTGTTCATTGACTTTATTTGTGTAGTTATCTTACCAGTGATAAATACCTTTAATTCAGCTAACCTTTGGTCTGTCGGTATCTCTGTCTCCAAGTCTAGCAAATCGGTTATCCTTTTCTGTTCCTCTTTGTCGGTAGATGCCAACCGATTTCCAACATGTGTCGTTGTTGTAAGTTCAAGACCATTTATTATATAACCATAGTTAATATAGAAAGCATTGCTATAGTTTGACTTCTGTAAGTTGATTATTTTAGAAAGTTCCTTGCCATTAAAAACCCAACTGTTTCCCTTTCGCTTAAGACCAAGGGGAACAAATATTTCATCTAATAGTTTTATTAAATTCTTCTTTTCCATTTGCAAAATTTTTAATAGGAGTCTAAAACGATTTTCCAAGTACCACCATAATTTTGTTCAAATAGGCTTTGGTATTTGTACAGCTGCTTCCAATCCTGCTGCATTGCTCTTGGATTAAACGGCTTCAACTCATATATGGTTTTTGTGCTGAAATCTACGAAGTCTGGAATTATACCAGAAATCTCCCCTAAATTCCTTCATCTAAACTCCTTCTACTACATCTCCAACTTTATACGCTTTATGCATCTTTTGTCCAAGCTGTAAGGTGGCTTTTGCTTTATAAATTTGGAAACATTTGCTTTGCTCTTTTATCTTCCAACTTTTCTATTTTCTTCTTGGTAGAGTAATAATTTGATTTACTCAACAAGTCGCAAATCTTTGGAAGATGGTTTTCCAAAAAATCATTGTATTCGTTTACTGCTGTAACCTTTGATAAATCTTGTTCATCATTTATCAAAGCCTTGATTAAAGCTAAATCTATCCATCGGCTAACATCCAAAACCTTACTAATATCAACAGTTTTAAACGATTGGGAACTACTAAACCTAATTATTATTTCGCCATTTGAATACGTCTTATAATAATCCCCAAAATACTCCGAAGTGTCTTTGTCAATTAGCTTAAAGCCATTTGAGAAAAGAATATCATATTTAAAAGTTTCGTTCTCCATAGCTCCAATTATTTAGTTAACCAAAGTCCATCAGGACTTACTTTATATGCCTTGTCAAGGTTTTCTTAGCCATATAGCAATATCTGTAATATACGGGGGAAACATACAAGCCCCCCGAAAAAACATTCCGCAACTGCGGGCTGAAAAATTGAATTATTGATTTAAACAAAATTTTTACTTTGAATAATCAATAGAAATAACAATCCATTTATTTTGTCGTCTTTCTAATCCATAAATTATTTCTGGACTTTTGTTTTTGTCTTTTTTTCTTTTAAAACAAACTTTTGCTTTATTTTCTAAAATGGTTTCCTCTATATCATATTGATAATACCCAAAATTATTTGTAAATTTTTTATCTTTACCAATATTATATTGAAATTTTATCAGTTTTTTCCATTCTTCTTCTGGATTTTTTGACCCTATTTTTTTATATACTTGAACTATATCAATATATTTTTTAGCTTCATCAAAATATAAATCCTGTTCTGCTGATACCAATTTTACAACTACAACAAAAGGAGTTTCTAAAATTGTATTTTTATTTTCAGTGCAAGAAAACATAATCAAAGTAAATATGGTTGTAAAATATAATCCCCAATTTTTATTTTCCATAGTATTTTAAATAAGGTTTAGCTGTAACAGATTTTGGACCCTTAATATTTTTTGCACCTGACAATTTCATTACAGCATTATACAAATTATTGGGTGATGTAACTCTTGTATCATTATACATCGTATTTAGTGGAAAAGGGACATTTACATATTGACTTGCATCTAATTTTCGGAAAACACTCTTTAATGCACTTTCGGCAAATGTTGAGCAATTTAAATCACTTGCGTTATATGCTTTTCCTGAACGTGCCGTTATAGAAGCATAGTTTTTCAATAGCAGAATGTCCTGTCTCACCATCTTTTGAAAACCATACCAGCCAATAACTATCCCTTCCATCCCATTGAGACAAACATATCCGGTACTGCAGTTATCTGTTTTACATTTCGTTTCACTCCGGTAGCATCATAAAGATACTCCCTAGTATGACCTTGAGCAAATTGTAACGCACTTGGCAAATTTAATAAATTGTATTGAATTTTTGCTATTTTATTGTGAGAATCTCTTGTTAAATTCCCATTGGTATCGTAAGTATATTCAAGAGCTGCACAACTTTGCAAAGGGAAATTGAGTGCACCGAAGTATGAGGGCTCATATTCTTGTGCATCTGTTACACTATTTGACTGATTTCCATTGTAATTCAGCGTCAAATCATCTATGAGTTTCCAACTGTAAGGATTATTATTTGCAAGGCCATTTCTTTGTAAGCATACGGTGAACCCCATATTTTCTTTTAAAATCCTTTGATTTATTCAGAGAATTTTCAAAAACTTTGAAAAAATCCTCAAAGAGTCGTAATTTTTAGCTGTTCTTCCCAGTTGTGGGTAAGAATTCTGCCAGATTAGTATCATAGTCGTGTATTCTGGTTAGTACATACGCCATCTTCAAGAATTAACAGGTGTTTGGTGTTGGACAATAAAATAACTCCAACCGGCTGCCTTTACATAGAACATCGGGAGCATTATTATCAGTATTAGTCGGACAAACACACAAATTTGCTAATTATTCTTTTATTCTCAATTGATCCAATTCATCAGAATACTTATCTAATTCTTCTAGATTCTTAAACGGAGGAGGAAGTAATAATGAATATGCTTTTTTAATTTTCTCACATGTGATATATTTTTTCTTTTTCTTATACCAACTCTCTATTGCTAATATTGTTTTAGTATTTACAACAGGCTTATGTGGGTCTGGCATAAAATCTAGATCTGATAAAAGTGATATAACGTATAAGAATTTAATAATCTTTCTTTCTTTCACTAATACATCTTTTGATGTACCTCTCGTCATTTTTTTCATTGAAGAAAGATTCTTCTTGAATAACGAGTCAATATTTACGTCACAATCTTTATTACAAGAATTTACTTTTACTATGCAGAATGTATTTAGCAACAGCAATATGAATATTATTTTTTTCATAATATATTTTTTAAACGTTTTATACCTGTAACATTACCCTTGCCGTTTACATAAATAGTAACAGTTCTGATAGTACTTCCTGTAATTGGATCTAATGTAAAAATTCTATATTGACCTCCTTCATTATCTTTTTATTGCTGCGGCTGCATCAATATCATCAATTTCATTTCCAATATCCCAAATAGTTTCTGTCGGGAATATCCCCATAAGATTAATATATTTATAAATTACTAAAAAATGATCCTTTTATTCAATTTGCTTTATTTGATTATAATTTTTTTTTCCTCAATTATATAAGTTCCAAAAATACCTTTTTTGCAATCTAAAAGTATATAGCTTTTTCTCAGGTTCTCTTTATTCTTAATGAGATTTGATATTTCGGGTGAACTTGGCACACTTATTCCGTATTCCTTATTGTCTAATAGAAAATATATCTTATTAGAACTTTTACTTGAGTTTTCGTATGCACGTATAATCTTAAGCTCTAAAAACTCCAAATCTTCATTATTGGCGAATGTCTTATTAACAACACCAAAGAAAAACAAACCGATACTAAATGTTAGAAAGAAGTATACAATGAAAGTTTTAAAAACTCTTGTTAACTCAGACCAATTAAGTAATATATTAGTCTTAGCTCTTTTGATTATTAAATTAACAATTATTGCTACGATTATTAAGCCTAAATAAATCCATTTAGGGAAATTAATAGTATTTACAGAGAAATAGGAATACTGTAGTATAAATATCGCAGCAGAAACTAAAAGTAAATGATATTCAGTAAACTTAAATTTCTCTTTAATTGTGTTCTTTTTATTATTATTTTCTTTGCCCATTTGCTTTGTTTATTCCTTTAATAACTATTTGCTTAGTGATGCTGATAGCCTTGTTTTTACATTGTTTTAGCAATTTCTCTTTGAGCCTTATGAACTTTTGCAGTTCTGTTTGCTAACGTTTTTTTAGATGCTATTTTGTTGAGGATTTTTATTTTAATATTTGCTATAATTTGAAGGGAAAATCTTGTTTCCTTTGTAAGTATAGTAATAAAAATATGGATCAAAGAAAGGAGGAGGAGGTCCAAATCCTCGGTCATCTACAGAATACTGATCGTCAGGAAAGTAGATATAATCAAAGTCTTTTTTGTCTTTAGTAGGAATGAGGAATTTGTAAAATGTCATTTCAAAATCCACTCGATTATTGATATTTGACAAGACAATAACCTCTGTCATAAGGCTTTTGTCTTCAATATATCCAACGATTCTTGAATTTGAACTAAAAATAAAATACTCATTCAATTTATCTTTTTTTGTTGATGTAAAACAAAACTCAGGATTTGATTTATAAGTTCTCAAAACTAATACAATAACATCATCGCCATGTTTTAATATATATGAACTATCTTTAATTCCTCGTATAATTGAATCTAATTGAGTATTTATAACCTTAAATCGCTGTAATTTAAGTCCATTATGTTGGAGCTTATTTTTGCAATTTGAAAATGCCAATACAAATAAGAATCCAAGACAAACCATCAAAATTCTATTTATGTTTCTTATTTTCATATTTATTTTTTACGTTGTTATAGTAAATATCTCGTTCTTTACTAACTTTATATGTGAAATAATTGATGAAAAGAATCTGTTTTTTCAGGCAAAGGATTCATTATTCTCCATTTTTTAATTGCTTCATATAATTTGATAAATCTAAATATTCCAAAATAAAAGATTAAACATAAACTGAAATATATGTTCTAGCTATATAATACCACAAGAGTGGGAAAGCAATCATTAACGTACATACTAATATTTTTATTGGATTCTTAGTCTTAAGCCCTTTATATCTATCATTAAATTTATCAAGTAAAGTATGTTTGTAATACCGAATATAAAGTATAATCATAGCAATAAGATCAATAGGTAAAAGTCCCCAAAAGCCTAATGAAGCATACAATTTTATAATTGAGACATTATGAATCAGTCCGACGAGTTTGATCATAAAATCCACTGATAAGCAGATATATAAACTTGTATGCATTAAAGCACTCCATTTTGCATTATCCTCGCTTCTTCCTAGTTTCATTAAAAATTGATACGTTAAATAAAAGAAAGCATCTATTATATTCATAAGTAAGTTGTGTTTTATTTTTTAAAATAGTTAAATTTTACTGTAGAAGAAAGTCTTTGAGGCAAAATCAATGTATCTGGCCGATAGTTTTTATAAAGACAACCATCTTTACCTACTTTAAAATAAATTGACCGATAAACATAAAGTACATCACTATTTTTTATAACAGTATTGTCAGGCTCAACAATGCTATCTTTCCCTCTTTTTATTTGTTGATTTTGATAAATTGAATCTTGATAATTAGGATCTGTGTATAATTCTTCTAATCCACATCTTATAAATATTCTTTTTCCTTTAAAATCAAAATACAACAATGCAGCCTTGTCATGATCTGATAGCGCAAATGCAGGGCCAATAAGAAAATCATTGTTTAATATCTCGTTAACATCAACTGCAACTAGCTTTTGTGGGCAGCGAGATAAAACAAAGTTATTATATTGAGGATATTTTTTTAAGCATTCTTCAATAACCAAACGTACATCATCTCTAAGTTTTATTGATGTGTTGACTTTTATAATTATAGAATCATCACCATGAGATTCTGAGTTTAATGATTTAGAACACGATGCAAAAAGTAAAATCATCAAAAAACTGGTTGTTATTACATCTCTATATTTCATAAACTATTATTTTTATCTGGTAATAATTAGCCATGGGAAAGCTGATATAAGTTTAATGAGTTTCAACTCTTTTACATTTGAATTTCTATTTAATTTCATGTGTTTATCTATCTCCCAATTATAATATGTCTGACAAATGTAGTTAATTGTATTGAATATTTATTATTATTCTATGATTTAAATAAAGCTACGACTTATTAGCCCTATAAACATAAGAATTTGTATATGAGTATATTAGAATACTACAGACATTAATCAGGTGGCAGAGGTGGCAGGAAAAAAGACCTTTTTGGCTTCCCAGAAATAAAATTTTGAAAATTCTGCAAATTGCGGAATTTTCAAAATTTATTTTTCAGAATCGGAAAAAGTATTATTTCTCTGCCACCTGTGCCACCTACTAAAAATTACATTACTAGTAATCAATTGATTACAAAATTGGCTAGCAGAATAAGCTGCAAAAGGGGTGGAGAGGGTGGAGTAAAAAAGACCTTTTTCGGTTTCTTGAAATTTACTTTTGAGAATTCCGCAATTTGCAGAATTTTCAAAAGTAGATTTCTTAGAACGAAAAAAGAACAATTTCTCTCCACCCTCTCCACCCCTGGAAAATATATCTTATTGATAATCAGATGTGTTTGTTTGGCTGTAAAATGATTCGTTGACGATAATGGAATAAATGCAATATGAATTGCTGTATATTACTCAGGGAACTATTAATACCAAAAGGGAGATTAGTAATTTCTAAAGGAGGGTATAAAACAAACATGTACAAGATCGAGTAGTGATCTTGTACATGTTTGATTCCAATCTTGTACATGTTTGGATTGACTTAACCTTATAAAATGATTAGTTTCCGGTTAATGCAATCTTAATATATCTAGAGCTTTATTTTACTTCAGCCGTAGTTTTTTGTTCTTGCTTTCCTTTTGCAGGACTCAATAAACCGTTATATTTTTCTGGATTATTAAGTAAATCAATAGCTTTTACCAGCTCATCGTCATTCTTTAGTTGCTGAGTAATAGCGCCTTTCTGATAATAGTAGCGCTTAACAATCTCTGCTGAAATAAGCGATTTGATATCTTTTGAAAAATGATCCAGGTCGCGGTCAAGGTTATGACTTAACTTCTTTTCCAAAGCTTTGAACTCTTCCGAAGCATCGTCCATATATCCTTCGAATTCGGCAACCTCTTTCAGGTTTTTAAGAACCTTATCACTTTGGCGATCGTATTTAAAATCTGATTTGCTCACCATTTCCTTGAAAGCTTTATAATCATCGTCTGTTAATGCAAACTCTTGTGCAGAAGGAATGGTTGGGTGCTTTACGCAATAGTCGTTGGCATATTCAAAAATCTTCTTGTCTATTATCAGGTAATAAAGGATATTCGGAGTTTTTTCAGCTTTAATCTCCATATCCGGAGTAATACCTCCACCGTCACGAACTTCTCTGCCTGCAGCTGTATGGAAAACAGTGGTTAGACTGTCGGGAACGCGACCTACGCTACCGTCTTCATTGCGATGTTTGTAATCGATAGCCTGAACGCAACGTCCGCTAGGAATATAATATTTTGCTGTAGTAAGTTTCAGACTACCGCCGTAAGGTAGATTTCTAGTGGTTTGTACCAGTCCCTTTCCAAATGTTCTTGTTCCGATTATTACAGCACGATCCAGATCCTGGAATGCACCGGCCAGAATTTCTGATGCCGAAGCCGATCCGTTGTTTACTAAAACAGTGATAGGGATGTTTGGATCAATAGGGTCGTGGGTTGTTTTATAACTTCTATCCCATTGCTTCATTTTTCCACGGGTATAAACAATTTCTTTCCCTTTTGGAAGGAACATATTAGCTATTTCAACAGCTTCATCCAATAATCCACCACCATTGTTACGAAGGTCGATAATCAGTGAAGTAATACCTCTCTTTTTCAAAGCAAGAAAAGCATCTTTAAATTCTTTTGCAGGCTTTCCGGTGAAAGAGCTTAACTGTATATATCCTGTATTATTTGCTTCAACGTTATAATATGGCACTGCAGGAATCTGGATTGACTCACGAGTCAGCTTAAATTCCAAAGGTTTCTTTACCCCTTGGCGTTCTACTTTGAGAATAAAAGTAGTACCAATCTGTCCTTTCAATAATTCACTGACCTGAGCTACAGATTTACCTTTCAAATCTTTTCCGTCAATCTCAAGAAGAACATCTCCTGGTTTCAGTCCCAATTTAGCAGCAGGCATGTTTTCATAAGGCTCATCAATAACTACTCTTCCTTTATAGTAAGAGATAACTGAACCAATACCGCCGTAACTTCCTTTAATCATCAGATTAAGATCACCCATATCCTCTTCTGCGTAATATTCCGTGTAGGGGTCTAATGCTTCAAGCATGGCATCTATTCCGGTACGAATACTTTTGTCCGGTTTGATAGTATCTACATAAAACATGTCCAACTCCTTAAAAATAGAATTGAATACATCCAGGTTTTTAGTTACCTGAAAATTCTTATCATCATCTTTAAAGCTTGAAAATGTAAGTCCCAGCACAACGATTCCGGCCAGGATGGCGATCTTTTTAAGAAGGAAATTTTTCATACTGCTGTTTTTGAATTCTGGATAAAAGTAAATGATTAACTCATTACTGCGAAATAATTGTGTTAATATTTAACTTTATTTCATCCCATTGTTGTTTTGGAAGATTTGTTCCTACTACCTGAATAACGTTTCCAGATAAAACAGAGCCAATGTTGGCGCACTTTTCAAGTCCATATCCGCAGGTAAGTCCGTAAAGGAATCCGGCAGCAAAGAAATCTCCTGCACCTGTTGTATCTACTACATTATTTACCTGAATAGCTTTTGCGTGTACTTCCTCGGTTCCTTTCTTTATATACGATCCTTTTGCCCCGATTTTTACAATTGCAATGCTGCATTTTTTAGCAATGATATCCAGAGCTTCTTCAGGTTCTTTTCCTGTGAAAGATTTAGCCTCTTCTTCGTTGGCGAATACGATGTCTACATATTCATCGATCAATAAAGTAAAGAATTCAAGGTCGTTCTCTACCACATTGTAGCTGGCGAGGTCCAGGCAGATTTGTAATCCGGCCTCTTTAGCCAGTTTAATAGCATGGAGAATCATTTCATGATCCTGTACCAGATACCCTTCAATAAACAGGTAGGAATATCCTTTGAAAAGATCAATAGTAAGATCTTCTGCTTTCAATGATGCGGCAGCTCCCAGATATGTACCAAAAGTTCTTTCTCCATCAGGCGAAATAAAAGTTGAAGCTACTCCTGAAGGCATATCTCCGGTCAGTAATTTCTCTTCAATATTATTTTTTAGAAGATTTTCGCGATAAAAATCGCCAAATTTATCGTTTCCTACTTTTCCTATAAAACCTGTTCCGGCACCAAGACTTGCCAATCCTAAGATTGCATTTCCGGCCGATCCACCAGTTGCCAGGTGGGTCTTCATCTGAGAAAATCTATCGTTAATTTGTTGAAGCTTAGTCTCATCAATCAATTGCATGCTTCCTTTGGGTAATCCCATTTCGTGAAGTATACTGTCGTCTTTTAATGTCGCAAGAACGTCTACAAGGGCATTGCCTAAACCAATTATTTTATCCATTTGAAAATTTTTTCTGCAAAGATATTGCATATTTCAATAATTCCTATTACTTTTGCATCGCATTTTAGAAAAAGAAACATTCTTCGATAGCTCAGTTGGTTAGAGCATCTGACTGTTAATCAGAGGGTCGTAGGTTCAAGTCCTACTCGAAGAGCCACTTAATTTTTCAGAATGCAAATTCTTCGATAGCTCAGTCGGTTAGAGCATCTGACTGTTAATCAGAGGGTCGTAGGTTCAAGTCCTACTCGAAGAGCACAAAGCCTGCATTTTTAATGTGGGCTTTTCGTTTTTATAACTAAATCTATCCCTATGCATCCATTATCTCAGTTTGGCTTTTGTCCTAAATGCGGTTCTTCCCACTTTGAAGAGAACAATGAGAAGTCCAAGGTTTGCCGTCAGTGTGGTTTTGTCTATTATTTCAATCCATCTTCTGCCACTGTTGCTTTTATCCTGAATGAAAAGAATGAGTTGTTGGTCTGTCGTCGGGCAAAGGAACCAAAGAAAGGTACGCTTGATTTGCCGGGAGGATTTATTGATATGCACGAAACTGCTGAAGAAGGTGTAACAAGGGAAGTTCTGGAAGAGACGAATTTGAAGGTAGATAAAGCAATTTATTTGTTTACCATTCCCAATATTTATATTTATTCAGGTTTCCCGGTACATACACTGGATATGTTTTTCCTTTGTGAGGTAAAGGATAGCTCTTCCTTTGAAGCAAAGGATGACGTAGCCGATTCTTTTTTTCTTCCTTTAGATAAAATCAATTCTGAAGAGTTTGGTCTGGATTCCGTAAGGGAAGGGTTTGTGAGGTTCAGATCATCCTATACTGATGTAAAGTAGCCGAGAAATAATTTTCCCGAATCTGCTTTCTTATTGTAAAAGGTTTCTAAAACTTACCGGAGGTTTATTTGTTAATGTATATAGGTAAATGTCTTTTAATTTGAGCATTTAATTCTATAGATTATGAGTGACAAGCATCCAACTTCCGATCGGCATCCTGCAGTAGCCGGACAATTTTATCCGGCTAATCCTGATTCATTGCAAAAAGAGCTCACTAAGCATTTTGCAGCGGCTACTCCTAAAATGTATGAGCATGTTCGTGCCATTATTACTCCTCATGCCGGATATGTTTTTTCCGGAACAATTGCTGCCTCTGCCTTTAATCAGATTGATAACGACGTTGATTATAAACGTGTTTTTCTTATCGCTTCGTCGCATCAGGTTCACTTTGAAGGTGCGTCAATCTATTGCGATGGTGACTTTCTGATGCCTTATGGAAAGGAAGAGGTGGATACCGTATTTGGAAAGATGCTTGTAAAGTGTAATCCCGAACTTTTTACTGACGATCCGTTGCCTCATTCAAATGAACATAGCATTGAGGTACAACTTCCTTTTCTTCACTATGTATTGAATGGAAAGTATAAGATTGTGCCTATTGTTCTGGGAACGGCAGATCATAAAACCTGCAGGCATATTGCATCGGTCTTGAAACCTTATCTTACTAAAGATAATTTATTCATAATCAGCTCCGATTTTTCTCATTATCCGGATTATGATAATGCAAAGTCTGTAGACCTCGATACCGAAAAGGCCATTCTGTGCAATGACCCGAAACACTTGATGACTGTATTGTCTGAGAATGCGGGTAAACATATTCCTCGTTTGGCAACCAGTCTTTGTGGTTGGACCTCTGTGCTGACATTGCTTTATATGACAGAAGGTAACGAATCGTTTCATTATAAGGGGGTGAAATATAGTAACTCGGGTGATGCCGAACTTTATGGTGAACACGACAGGGTGGTTGGTTATTGGGCTATTGCCCTGACAGAAAAAGAAGACTCGAAAAAGGAAGAATTTTCTCTTTCTGGTGAGGAAAAGCAACAATTGTTGAAAGAGGCGAGGCGGGCTATAGAAAATTTATTCTGGGATTCAGAGAAACCTGCTTTGGATATTAATAACTGCTCTCCTGCTCTCAAAACCAAATGCGGAGCTTTTGTTTCCCTTCATAGAAAGGATGGTTCTTTGCGTGGATGTATCGGACAAATGGTTAGCGATAAACCATTGCTGAAAGTTGTTCATGATAAGGCAATATGGGCAGCAATAAATGATTCCCGTTTCTCTCCGCTTACTGAAGATGAGTTGGATGATATTGATATTGAAATCTCTGTATTGTCGCCAATGAAGAAGATTCAGGATATATCCGAAATGGAAATGGGTGTGCATGGCATTTATATATCACAAGGATTTTGCAGTGGGGTTTTTCTTCCACAGGTAGCTACTGAAACCGGTTGGGATAAGGAGACTTTTCTTGGGCACTGTGCCCGTGATAAAGCTGGTATTGGCTGGGATGGATGGAAGGATGCAGATATTTATATTTTCACTGCAACAATATTCAGTGAAAAGGATAATTCTAATTAAACAAGATAGAGACTGCCAAAAGCTATATCAGGTTTCTGAGAATTGATTATTGAGAACTATTTAAGGTGTAGACTAGAAGGATACAGATAGAATGGGGTTATTCCTGCTATTGGATAACCCCATTGTTATTTTTATTTCCAGACTCCGGCAATGGGTGTTTTACAGAACTCACATTTACCATCATCAATATTGTTTTTTATTATTGTATAATTGATTCGTTCCAGTATCATACGCTTGCATTGCGGACAATAGGTGTTTTCTTCGTGAACACTTGGGATATTTCCTATATATACATACTTTATTCCTGCTTTTTCTGCAATTTCTTTAGCCTGGATAAGTGACTTTTCTGTTGTTGGTGGTAAATCCATTAATTTGTAAGCGGGGAAAAACCGGCTGAAATGGAGAGGAGTGTCAGAAAAACCATTATCGACCAGCCATTTACACATTTCTTCAATCATTTTATTGTTGTCTGTGTAGGTCGGTACAAGAAGATTGGTGATTTCCAGCCATACTTTTTTTTCTTTTAGCGTTTTCAGGGTGTCGAGTACCGGTTGAAGTCTACCTCCATCCAGTTTTCGATAAATATCATCATCGAAACATTTTAGGTCTATATTTGCTGCATCAAGAAATGGACAAAGATCAATTAGTGGTTGTTGATTGATGAAGCCGTTAGAGATAAAGACTGTTTTTAATCCCTCTTCATGTGCTATTTGAGCAGTATCGTATACATATTCGTAAAAGACTGTTGGTTCGGTATAAGTAAAGGCGATTAAATTTGTGCCGTGAGCTATGGCGCGTTTTACTACATCCTCTGGCATCAAGTCATAATGGTTTAACTCGAGCGGAGAAGATTGTGAGATTTCCCAGTTTTGGCAATTAAGACAGCGGAAGTTGCATCCGGCTGTTGCAAGTGAGAATATTCTTTCTCCCGGGTGAAAGTGAAACAAGGGTTTCTTTTCAATAGGGTCAATACTTAAAGAACATGGATTTCCATAGGAAATAGAGTACAACGTACCTTCTTTGTTTACTCTTGTTTTACAAATTCCCACTTTCCCTTCATTAATTATGCAGTTATGGGGACAGATATGGCAGCGAACGCTATTCCCATCAACTTTTTCCTGATAAGCCGAAAGTTTATGCCATTTGCCTAAATCAGTTGTTTCCATGTTAAAAGGTTATTTCGTATGTTAATGTGTATTGGAGAAATAATTTTTAGCAATGTCTCCTGGTATAATATATATAACATTCAGAAAGACAAAGAGTTGATAATGTTGTTTATCTTTCCTTATATAATAGAAGTTAAAAGCAATATATAGGGCATAGAACGAAATGTATAAATAAGAATTGAATAAAAACATAATGAAACATCGATCAACGCGAAGATGTAGAAGATTGAATAAAATCAATGATATAAAACGATTGGTTTACATTGATTGTCATTAGGTTTACTTTTACATCAATTTTTATATAAAAAGCATAGCGGAGCGTTTACATACGAGCCGCTTTTTATATTTATATGTATAAATGTAGGCATAATATTTAAGACGGCCAAACGAGAACCTTTTAAACGCCATTTTAAAGCCCTTAGAATAGTTATTAAACGCTTTTGCAATAGTACTTTCACTCAATTACATTTAAGGCCTAAAATAAGCCTATTTTTTAATCCAGAAACATTGATCTATAACCTAAAAACAGAAGATCTTGGACCATTTTCATGACATCACGAAAATGGTATAAAATAGCTCTAAAATGTGGTTAGGGTTACCTTAGGGTTACGGTTTAGGGTTACTTTTTTATTATAAAAGTGCGTGTTTAGGGTTACTTTTAGGGTTACTTTTTACATGTTTTAGTGTGTTTTTAGTGGTATATATTGTATTAAAACATGTTGTTTGTAGCGTTAAAATGCGTGTTTTTAGGTGGAAAATGTATTATTAGTAACATTGATATTTATGTGTTTAATTACGTAAATAGCTGTTTTATAACGTTTTATTATAAATTTGATGATAAATAAGCGCAAAAAAGTGTGCGTGGCTCTTGTTTATTGCATTAATAAGTATATTAAATGATTAGAAAATAGTAAGGAGGTGTGCAGGAATGCTATTTCTCAAGATTTTCGAGAAGCTTTTTATATTTATATTGAAGTTCGCCGATTTCTCTATTCAATTCTTTAATCTGTTTTTCTTTGCGCTCTAGCAATTCGAAGAAGAAGTCTTTAGTATCTTTATTTACTGATTTATTATAAGGATCGCGAGTCTCTTTTAGTATAGAACTACTTTGTTTAGTCTGTCCGGTATCATCTATTATATTATTAGGTGAATCATTATGAAACATTTTTCCTCTTCCGGAAATTAACCAATCTGCATTTACTTGAGGGTATATACTTACTATTTTCTCAATAATCTGGGAACCAACATTGCCTTTACCGGTCTTTTGTTTTGCAAAATACCCGTTTGACACTTCAACTGAGTCGCTAAATTCGCTCACATTGAGGTCCATCTTATCAATTAATTGGTATATCCTCTCAATAACAGTCATAATTATTACTATTTTCTCAAATAATTTATATTTTTTCTTACTATTTTCTTGCTAATTAGAAAATAGTAAGTATATTTGCAACAATCTTACTAAAGTAAAATGGTGAGCAAATATACATATTAATAATAAAAAAACAAGGATTTATGGAAATTTTAATGAAACGCGGCGAAAGGAAGAGACTTATGGAAGACTTTAATGTATCAAAACCAACAGTTATTGCAGCTCTTAGAGGTGAAAGCGATACAAAACTAGCCAATATGTTAAGAAAGGCTGCTATGGAAAGAGGTGGTGTTGTTTTTGGTGCTGCTCCTACAAGGCTTGTTAAAGCTGAAAAATAGAAATTTAGTTAGAAACCTTTTAATAATTAATATTATGGCAAAGAACAATTGGAACACAGCTTATGATCGCTCTGGAAAAGAGATGATTCACTTTTTTGATAATCACAACTTTGTGGTTGAAACCAATCTTATTACAGGTGTTGCTACAGTTAAGAACCTTGTTACAGAAGAAATAGAAACTAAAGATGTTTCTCACTACACTCTAGATCAGTATGCCGATCTACTTTCTGATGTTTCCGAAAAAGATGAAATGGCTAATGGATAAGGATGAAAAGGAAAAGACCTACCAATTAGGAATGGAAGATAGATATGGAGCTTTAGCAATATCTCTTTGGTATGAAGCAGATAAACCCTGTAGTCTTACATTCCTAAAGGCGAAAACAGAGGGCCTTATTATTATTGAGTTGACTAACACCGAGCTTGTAAATAAGATTCTTACTAGAACAGGTTGCAAGGTTTTTATAAAAAATTCTAAATACTAACAATCATGCGAGAAATGACTTTCAAAGAAACAGTAATCGCTCTAGCGATGATTTTTGCATCAATGTTCTGTCTGGAACATGCCGATTCTGAGAAATTCTCTTATCAACTTGTTCTTGGACTTGCTTTAATTATTGCTGATGCTATTTACACAGCAATCAAGACTAAGACGTTCACAAAGAAATAATAGTTATACAATTTATTTTTATAAAACCAAAACTCTTTCAGTTTGCGAAAATAGAAAGAGTTGCAAACAAGGGGTTTAGCTCAATGGATAGAGCAATTCATTAATGCAGGGAAATGATTTGGGCGAATGTACTAATGAAAAATGATGGCGGTTCGATTCCGCAAACCTCACAATTCAATAAATCAAGTTATGGAATACTTCAATAACATACTATGTATATCTCAGGTAGATTTAATTCGCAATGATGCGGGAGAAGATCAGCCTAGCGATGCAATTATGAGCGAAAGCAACTATAAGAAGTTAGCTTCCGGCAATCATAGCAGAGAAAAGATAAATGTAGTTCGTCCTGGTAAGGGCCTTGGCTGTTATGCACTTGTAGAAGTTGCAAGCTTACCGGAACGCTTTCTCCAAAAAGTAAACGCTAAGTATCCAAATAAAGGAATAAACATGATCCTTAGAAAATGGTTCGATGAACATTACTATCCAGATGCAGATGCACGTTGTCATTACAGTACCTTCCGATTCGACAACGGCAAGCAAATCCCACCCGACAAACAAACTGAATATGTTATCAATGCAAGTGTGTTGAACGCTGTTATCGACTTATTCAACGATAAGAAGATAATGAAGCGCTCTATGGGTGGACGCATTAAGTGGGACGAAATGACTGAGGCGGTTACTTACTATCAGGAGAAGTACGAACATACATTGCCCGAAAACCCTGCACGATTTAAAGAAAAAGTGCTGCAATATCAAAGTGGTGGCTACAATGCTTTAATCAGTAAGAAGTTTAGGAATCAGAATACCCGTAAGGTATCTGTTAAGACTGAACAATTGATTCTTTCTATTGCTGCATTACCCACTAACCCATTTAATAACACTGTGCATGACCTATATATGCAGTTTGTATATGGAGAAATTGATATTTGCGATCCTTCAACCGGCGAGCTCTTTAATCCTGATGATTTTTGCGATAAAGAGGGCAAACCTATTGAGTTAAGTGAGGCTACCATTACCAATTATCTTAATCAACCAAAGAATAAGATACTACTTGGTAATATGCGCAATTCTCCATGGGACTTTAATAATGCATACCGTCCTCACCATCACCGACACAGTCCCTTCTTCTCATTCAGTAAGATATCTCTGGATGATAGAGACTTACCTAGAAGAACTCATAACGGTGTATCGGTGAAAGCTTACTACTCTTATGATGTTACTAGCGGTTGTGTTATTGGTTATGCATATAACCGATTAAAAACGAAAGATCTATTTATCGACTGTATACGTAATATGTTCCGCACTATTGCACGCAATAATTGGTGTATGCCTGCACAGGCCGAAGTTGAGCACCACCTTGTTAACAATTATAAAGATGGTTTAATGAAAGCGGGTATTGTTTTTCCATTTGTGCGTTGGTGTAATCCGGGCAACTCTCAGGAGAAACGAGCAGAGCACGGCAATAGAGCTAAAAAGTACTCAGTAGAAAAGAATAATCACGTAGGAATTGGCCGTTGGTACCTTAAGAATGAAGCTAATAGGCCTAAGAACGAGAAGATCTTCGATGAAGAGAACAATAATTATAAGGAAAAAACATACTCTTTCGATGAACTTGTAGCCGATGATATTGCTGATATCAATGAATTTAATAACATGTTGCATCCTAATCAGAAACTTTTCCCTGGAATGACTCGTTGGAATGTACTTTGTGAAAACATGAATCCTGAACTTAAACCAATTGATAAGGCTTTATTGTATCGCTATATAGGTGATAAAAAGCAAGTAACAATATACAGAAGTCAATATTTACATTGTTGTAACTTGAAATTCCATCTTTCTTCTCCTGAAATTATGGATATGTTAGAACCTAATAATTTTGTGGTTGATGCTTACTATTTACCGGACGAAAACGGTGATGTTGACGAAGTCTTCATTTATCAGAATGATGATTACGTAGATTGTTGCTCTCTGATTGATCCGTACAATGAAGCTACTTTCGAACAAACGTCAAAAGATGTTGAATCATACACCAATCAGGCTAAGTATATTTCTCAGTTCGATAAGATGGTTAAAGACGAGAAGATCCAGAAGGTAGTTATCATTAAGAAAGAGGAAACCGAAGCTATTAATAATGTAGTGGCCAAAATCGTTGATATAGATATCCCTTTAGCAGAAATTGAAGAGGATATTGATTATAGTCAATACATGAACCCTGAGTATATGAAGAGCCTAGCTCAAGAGTCATTATAATAACATTTAAATAACATTCAAATAAATCATTATTATGGAATTAAACAATTTAGTAAAGCAACGCATCATTGATGCAATTATTGAGAATCGCCCCAATTATACAAGCGACAATAAACATGCCGTTGCGCTTGGAATTAATCCTTCTGTTTACAATGCTATTAAGAAGGGGAATGTAGATAAGCAATTGAGTGATTCTTCATTTATTAGTATTGCCCGCCGCCTTGGTGTTAGTCTTAAAAATGAGATTCCCTGGCATGCTGCCGAGACTCCGACTTTTGTTTTCGTGACAAAGCAATTGGAGATGTGCCAAAACAGTAGTCTTAGCGGTTTGCTTTGTGATGTTCCCAATATAGGGAAAACGTTCACCGCGAAAGCTTTTGTTAAATCTCATAAGAATGCTGTATATGTAGATTGCGGACAGGTTAAAACAAAAATGCGTATGATTCGCTACATCGCGAAAGAATTTGGAATTAACAGTAACGGCAGGTACGCAGATGTTTATGATGATCTTGTTTACTACCTCCGCAGCATTGAACGACCTATTATTATCCTTGACGAAGCAGGAGATATGAACTACGAAACATTTGCAGAGTTGAAAGCTCTTTGGAATGCCACTGACCGTTGTTGCGGATGGTATATGATGGGGGCCAATGGATTGAAAAAGAAGATCCGTCTTGGTATGGAACGTGAGACTAACTCTTACGAGGAAATGTTCAGCCGATACGGAGATAAGTACAATCGTGTTACTCCTGAGGATGAAAAGGAACGCAATACCTTCCTCAAAGCTCAGGCTGCTATTGTAGCAAAAATAAACGCTCCTACAGGTACTAACATTAATAAGATAGTTAATCAATCGGAAGGAAGATTGCGCAGAGTGTACACCGAAATAGAGAAACTTGTAATGGGGGCTTAGTAATGGAAGAAACACAAAAAAAGAAACGACAAAAACGCGCTTACTCACCATCTGAAATTTTGAAAATGAAAATACCCTATATGAATTTTACCGGAGAATGGCAAAAAGCATTTGGCCAACCTGCTCCAACGGGGCTTTGGATAATATGGGGTAAAAGTGGCAACGGTAAAAGTGCATTTACAATGAAGCTTGCAAAGCATCTCTGCGAATTTGGAAATGTATTTTATAATAGTCTGGAAGAAGATATCCGCTTTTCATTTCAAAAAAATATTGCCCGTAATAAGATGGAGGAGGTAGACGGGAAGTTCAAGACTTTAAAACTTTCGATTGATGAATTAGATGCACGCATGAGTGATAAGCGGAAAGAAGATATTTATATAATAGATAGCTTTCAGGCCGCAAAGCTCAACACTAAGATGTATACAGAGCTTGCAGAGAAGCATCCGGATAAGCTAATAATATTTGTCTCTCGCGCAGATGGAAACTTACCAAAGGGACGCGGAGCTGAAAACTTAATGTGGGATGCTGACGTGAAGATATGGGTTGAAGGTTTTAGGGCTATATGTAAAGGACGTTTCCAACCAGAGCCTGGTAACTATTTTACCATCTGGCCTGAGGGAGCTGCTAAATATTGGGGTGGTAAAACACCCGATACGGAAAACGTAGATTAAAACAGTTTATATCATGACAGCAAAAATTAAAAAACCAATAACTCCCGCTCTTATAAGGAAGTTACATTCTATCTATAGTAAGAACAATATAGGTGTAGAAGATAAAAAGTTTCTTCTGCTCAATCTAACCGAAGGACGTACAGATAGTACTAAGGACTTAACCTACAGTGAAGCAGTTTATTTATCCGGCTTCCTTAATGGAAGAAACGGAGTATCAGAGAAGCCAATCACTGCGAGCGAAAGAGAGATTAAGAAGCGAAGATCTGGAGCCTTAAGTCGCATGCAGAAGATAGGTGTTGATACAACATCATGGCACAGTATTAATACTTTCTGCTGCGACAAAAGGATAATGGGTAAACCTTTCTATAATCTTACCCCTGAGGAATTGCTTATGTTAATTAAAAAGCTGGAAGCCATGATAAACAAAATAATTGAAAATAAATGAATGAGATAGAAAGGAAAATAGCCCGAAGGGAATTTTTATTATCCCGCCACAACACAATAACAAATAGATTAGACGAAATTACCGATCGGTTATTCGATGACAATGTTCCGGTTCGTGAGTTCGAAAATCTTAAAACAGAGCACGATAATCTAAATGTAGAGATTGTAAATGTTGAGAACGAATTAAAATATGTCTTTAAAATCAATATAAAGTAAAAATGAAAAAAACAAAATTTGAATTGGAATGTGAGCAATGTTGCTCAGAGTGCATTAAAAATAGTATGGATATATGCAATCTTCATGGACACAATAGAGACGAAGTGGAGCTTGCTAGGTGTGGCGTTTGTGGAGAGATCTATTGTACAGAAGAGGCCGAAACAGAGAATAACATCTGCGCCTCATGTTTGTCTCTTATCTCTAGGAATATTGATGCAAACAACGAAATCGTTGAACCGAACCTTTTTAAACGTAGATAGTATGAAGAAGATTATTAAGGTTCTTAGAACAAGAGTAGTTCCATTTCCTGACGGATCTTATTGGGATGTCAAAGATGTATTGATTATCGGTGCTGCTATTTCGGCATTTGTGTTTTTTAAAAGTAAATAAAATATATCGTTTTCCTGATGTCAGGAAGATGGTTCAAAACTAAACAGAAATGAGCTATATAGATAATACAAGGAGATCACTTAATTCTCCATACGAAATAACAGTATGCATAACTAAAGAAGAATGCAAAGTATTGCTTCCATTTATAGAGAAAGCATGTAAAGAAGTCAAGTTAAAATATGATAAGTATGAAGATATTCATGAAAGTGGAGAGGCTACAGAGAGACAAGAATCTATGCGCCAAAGATTTTTTGATAAGCTTTCCGGCTTAGAAAACCTACTATCATCTATTCATACAATTTTAAAATAACCAGATATGAAAAATTTTAAAGGTAAAGCAATATATAATCCTAGCGGAAAGGCAGGCGAATATAGTTATTGGGCTTGTAATTTTTATGTTGGTTGTTCCAACGGGTGTACTTACTGTTATCTGAGAAAGGGTATTGGTAAAGCAGTTCTTGGAGGCGACCATCCAACACTAAAAAAGTGTTTCAAGGACGAAAAAGACGCCTTGCAAATATTTAAAAAAGAGTTGCTGGCTAATATTGATGAATTGCGTAAACATGGTATATTCTTCACTTTTACAAGTGATCCGATGTTGCCTGAAACTATTTCATTAACCTTTGATGCTATTGATATATGCCTTAAACACAATATTCCCGTAAAGGTTTTAACTAAGCAATCAGATTGGTGGAATATGTGGTATTCCCGAGCTAATATATTTGTTGATAAACAACATCTTGTTGCTTTTGGATTCACATTGACAGGCCATGACGAATTGGAACCTAATGCAAGTACGAATATGAAGCGTCTTTCAGCAATGGCAAAGCTTCATAAAGCCGGGTTTAAGACTTGGGCTTCGATCGAACCCATTATTGACATACCGTCAAGCCTTGCAATGATCAACTTATCACATGGCTTTTGTGATCTTTACAAGATAGGTTTAGAATCAGGAAGGCGTTATCCAAAACTAGACATTGAAATATTCGTCGAAATGGTGAATACAATGTATTCCGATTGCCTAATTTACTTCAAGGATACTTTATTGAAGCAAGCCGGGATCGAACGTTCAGATTTGCCTTCTAATTGTGTTGATCGTGATTATAATATATTCAAAACTAACTAAAATTGAAACTTACATATTTTTTAATTTAAAATAAACAAAAAACATGGACATTAAAAATTTCACTCCGGAAGAAAAAGCAGAGCTAAAAAAACAGCTAGATGCAGAAGAAAGAGAACAGGTTAAAAAAGTAGAAGACGATAGATCTACTTATAAGAATTTGAAAGAAGAATTTGTTTTAAGAAACTTCACTATCCTTGAAAGCCTTTCAAGACAAATGCAGGAAGTTAAACAACGAATCTTCCAGGACAGCGAAGTTCTTGTTAATATGAAGAATGCACTGTTTAATGTGAAGGGAAATCGTCAGACGGATACATTTACATCTGAAAGTGGTAAGTATTCCATCAAGTTAGGAAACCGCACCTACGAGGGTTGGGATGATTCTGTAGAGATCGGAATTGAGAAGGTGCAAAACTTTATCCGGTCAATGGCTAAAGATGATAATAGCGCTGCATTGGTAGATACTGTCATGAGACTTCTTGCTAAGGATCGAAAAGGATCGTTGAAAGCAAATAAGGTTATTGAATTGGAACAATTGGCTCTTAAAACTCAAAATCCTGAATTCCTTGAAGGAATTAAGATCATTAAGGATGCTTACCGTCCATCGCCTTCATGTACTTTCATCGAGGTTCGTTATAAAGACGAAAATGGAAAAGAAAAGACACTTCCTCTTTCCATATCTTCAATAGAATAATGGAATTCTATTTCGAAGCAATTTATTAACTCAAAAACAAAAACAAAATGATGAACTCTTGGTTTGTATGTAAAATTCGTTACGAAAAAGTAATGGAAAACGGAATTAATAAAAAGGTAACAGAGCCTTATTTGGTTGACGCCCTAAGTTTCACAGAAGCGGAAGCCCGCATAATTGAAGAGATAACACCATTTATATCGGGAGCATTTACTGTATCTAGGGTTGATCCTGCTAAAATTAGTGAGCTGTTTTATGACGAAACAGGAGATCGTTGGTTCAAATGTAAACTACAATTCGTTACTCTTGATAAGAAAAGCGGTGCAGAGAAGAAAATTTATACCTATGTGCTTGTTCAGGCAGGAGACCTTCGCGAGGCAATTAAAAATCTTGATAAAGGAATGAAGGGAACTATGGCCGACTACGTTATCGCATCTGTATCCGAAACAGCAATAATGGATGTTTACCCATACACTCCAGAACCGGAAGCTAAACCCGAGTTTCCACAAGCAGGCGAAACGGTATGATTATAGCAGTAGATTTTGACGGGACTCTCCATACAGGAGAGTTCCCCGCTATAGGAGAACCGGCTAAAGATGTTGCAGAGTATATGCAGAAGCTACACGAAGATGGTCATTATATTATTATATGGACCTGCCGTTGTGATCAGAAGCTAGTCGAGGCTATTAATTGGCTAATTGATAACAATATTCCTTTCAACCGGATTAACGACCATTGCCCGGAACATGCAGGACAATATCCTACCAATCCGCGCAAAGTATATGCACATCTTTATGTTGATGATCGTCAAGTAGGGCCGCTTCCTTCCTGGAGAGACATTTACATGTATGCTTCTAAAGTCGAAATGGAATATCAGAGTCGCAAACTTTTTAAAGAATAAAAAATGGATCAAGTAAGTCAACAGAAAATTATTAAAGCTGGATTTACTATCATCCGTACGGATGATACACCAAGCTTCAGAATTAAGCATAAAACGAAAGATGTACTTTCATGGGTAACTCTCGAAAAATTTACCACGAAAGCAGCAAGAGACCGAAAGTTTAATGAGTTGCTAATTGAACCAATGATAATAGCAGATTAATTTAACCAGAGATTAATATACAGCCTTGGGCGGCTTTGTAAAACCCACAATATTAAATGAAAACATTAGATGAAAAATCGGCTGAATTTACAGCAAGGTTATGCAACCAAACAGGAATTTACACAAAAGGAGAAATGGAAACGGCTTATGTAATAGGTGCATCCGAAAACGAAATACTATCTAACGGTGAATGTGGTACCTTTGGACAAGCAATAGCTGCTATAAAAAATGGGCATCTTGTCACTCGCAGAGGTTGGAATGGTAAGGGAATGTTTATATTCATGAGGCCTGCAGATGAATTGCATGTAAGTTTTGTAGCTAAAGATATTAAATCACTACCTAAAAAAGTGAAAGATTATTATTATCAGGATTGTATTGATCAGCAAGGTAACCCTATTAAATTAGATCCGTATGATGTTGTTAAATTTACAGCATATATCTGCTTGAAAGCTGCTGATGGCACTATTGTAAATGGGTGGTTAGCATCACAAACAGATATATTAGCTAACGATTGGATGATATTTGAATTTTAATAACTAATTAAATACCGCTAAAAGGAGGCGGTGAGGTGCAAACCCTCATTGTATTGAAAATTGTATTGAATTAGGTAAATAAAAAAGGTCAGCAAAGTAGTAGATTGCTGACCTTTTTTTATGTTTATGGTTCTCCGAGAAAATCTATTATTGCATCATACTGCAATGGTGTTAATGCGCGTTGTCTGGCTTTAAAATGCAACTCTTCAAGTCGATTGCATAAGTCTTTATTTAGGTTTATCCAGCGTTTTAATTGTGTATAAGCGCTTCTAGGTGTGCTTTTGGGAAAATATTTTTGTGCCAAATCGGCGATAAACAATGATTTCATATCGATTTAATTTATAGTTTTTTTACAAATATAAGAAATAAAAAAATAGTACGTAGTAAATTGTTAATTACTACGTACTATTTAGTTAATTACTGCGTGGTAATTGGTGAATTACATTAGTCTATCCTACTTCATTTCCACCATTAGTTACCTTAACAGGCTTCTTAGGTACTTGCTGATATTGCAATGTTTTCAACATTTCAACTAGCTTCTTACCCGGTCTGAATTGAATAGTACCTTTCTTGATGTTATTCGCGGTAAACTCTTTTTCCGTTTCGGCTCCGTTACTTTGCAGCTGCACCTGGAAGTGACCGAAATCGCCAAGATCTACAATGCGACCTTCTTTCAATCCGGACATCATCTGATGTATAAGGCCATCCGATACAGCTAATACATCACCTCTGATAACTGAACCTGCGTGCGATATATTATCACAGATAGTCTCTAATGTTAGATGTCCGTCAGCTTGTGCTTTTGCATAATACTTAGCGGGGTCAGAGATTTTACGAGGATTTTTTAATGCGGCAATTGAATACTTTACACTCATACTTCTTTTGTTTTTTTATTAATACTTTGTTTGTGTTGTTTCGCGAAAACATTGCAAAGATCTAGCGTTATTGTTTATCACTGTTTTATTACTATTCAAATGAGGTTTTATTGTTAAATAAATGGTGTTTTTATGCTGTTTAGCAGTTTTACTGTAGGGATTTCCCTATAAATGCAATTATAGCATATAATAATTGCATGTTTGTTTTTATATGCAATTATAAGTACTTATATTTGCATACATCAAATTTAAATAAGTAAATTATTAACTATAAAAATTACGATTATGAAAACTCAAATCAATGATTTAAAGAATGGTAGATTTTTTGAAGTAGGAACAAATAGATCAATTAGACTATCTGTGTCTGAAAAAGTTATATCTGAAAATATGGAAGGTATGAAAATACAAATTAGAGGTTGTGAATTGAACTTAGTTGCTGATTGGTCTAGGAGTCGTAAAACGGTTGCGTATAGAGGAGATCTTCCTATAAATGTATATAATGAATTATTGGGAGATCATAATCTACCGAAGGTTGATCCAAGAGCTACAATCGTTATTAATGGAGATATGACTATTATGATATATACTAATAGCCGTAAACAAAAAATGGCTTATAGCTATATTAAAGAAGAAGAAATACAAATATTATAATGACTGAACTTAAACTTCCTGCATTTGCGTTCTTAGATGCAAATGCAGGTGATAAAGATGAATTAGCTGGACGCACTGTTATTTTACATGTGCGTTCAGCTAGTATTATAGAGATGTTTGATAGGGACGAAGTTATTCTGAATGAAGATGTAATTACATATAAGTTCATATATACTAATAAATTTGGAATAAAAGAAAAAATGATTGCAGCATTACACTACTGCATGACTCTAGATATAGAGAACGATCGTGAACAGATAATAAATGAAATAATTAAACCATGTGCAATTTGGTATTGTGATTATTGCACCTGGGAAGATAAAGATGATTAATATGAAAACAACATTTGTACTAGTATTTAAGGCTGATTTAAAAATTAAAACCTATTCTTCTTTAAAAGCTATTATAGAAGACTTTTCAAAAGAAAAAATCGGAGTTAGTCAATCTAAGCTTGAAAAATACGACTTCATTGAGCCTTATGAAAATAGCCTGGTGAAGATTGATAAGTCGGAAACAAAAACAACCGGCGATATTCGCCGGGAAAAACATCAAAAATTATAATTATGAAAAAATCTACAGTTAAAAAATTATTGATTGCTTTAGGAGTGATAATCTTTACTCCTATTATTGTTTCGTTATTTTTAGTATTGACTTCTGATGATATTACAGAAGTAATGAAAGAACGTACTGATAACTTGGTTGAATGGAGAACGATGTCTTCCGAACAAAAACAAAAATCGTTGGAAGATATGATATCGGATAAGGATTTCAATCATTATTCTGATCTTAATGATGAAATAGAAAAAGCTATTAATGATGAAGTACATTCAGAAGCTGTATTTCGTATTGAGCCTTCAGTGTATAATGGATTCTCAAATGTTGTTGAACCTGATTCTGGTTGGATATATACAATATTTAAAGGGTCGTTTAGAAATCCTAAAAATGAGAAGATTGCTATATCAGGCGATGTAATGTTTATTTATAAGCCAAAAGATAAGTCACTTAGCGTAAAAAAATGGAATATAAACTATACAAATTAGATTATAAATCTTGCACTGTATTCTTATTTTCTTTATTTTTGTAAAAAAAGAACACGGCATGAGTTTAGGGAGAAGCAAAAATTTGATAGCAAAACGAGACGAAGCACTTTGCAGACGTTATTATTTCTGGACAGAAATTCAGAGATTACGTTTTGATGATGCTTTGAAACAATTGTCAGAAAATGAGTTCTTCCTATCTGAAAAAAGAATAATGGCAATTATCCGCAATAATTGTAAGAATATTGAGGATATTGTCATTACTCCTATTCCTAAGGTACGTAAACCTCGTATTACAGCTGACCAACTGGAATTATTCCAGGGACAATCTTAATACCTGTCATTTTCTTTGGCGTTACATTTTTCTCTAATTCTTCACTTACTACGCACGTATATGTTGTCTCATATACTTTTATTCCTGTTCTTGTTGTTGTGTAAAATCGTGATCTTGTTCGTATCAATGATGAAGAATCATCAACTGGTAGGTTTTGCAATAACTTATGCAATGCTTTTACTTTCAAAGCGCGCTCTGTGATCTTATCTGTTGAGCCTTGTTTATGCGGATGCCCGTAATGGGTATCATCGTAGCAATCAAATATTAACTTCGTTGTAACTGTGCAAACTCCTTTCTGAGAACCTTGACCAATGTTATCCCAAGATGTATCTGGAGCATCTATTAGCACAGCAGGAAAGCAGAGAGGATATTGATCTGTATTTTCATTATCAAGTGCTTCAAGCTGTCCATAGTCTTCATCTACAGTTATTAGTTCCGGTATTCCTGTTGCTATCCTATCTATTAATGTCAATAGTAATTCTTCCATGGCTTATCCTTTTATTATTTTTAATACTTCTGAATCTAATTTATCCTCTATTTTTTTTGAGAGTTCGGCACTTTCACCGATGAATTGACGTTTTGGTATTTTCCGTGTAAATCCTCTAACGTTGCCGCCTCCTATTTTTATTTCCTTTCTGCCTTGAATACTCATTGCTGCCAGTCTATTGCGTTTATGAGGAGAAACGTATTGAATTTCACCTTCATTATGCATTGAGGCATAAGGCACACGATTTTCAATCATTACTTGAGCGTCACCTGGTATATACTGAATGCTGCTAAATAAATGGTTACGGCTACTTAGCAAAGTTTTATACAGTGCTTTTGTTTTTGTTCCGGTACCACTTTCTCTCTGTGACTTCTTCCATGGATGGAGTCCATTATTCACAAAACCGCCTCTTCTGAAGTTATCTTGAAAATGGCTCTTGGCCATTCTACCAACTAGCACAGGCATTTTTCTATGAACAAGATCGTTCATTTCTCCTATTTTTCGCTCTACTATCTTGCTGAACTCTAATGCATTCATTTACTTAATGTTTATTTAAAAAATAAGGCTATCAAGATATGATACAAAATCAGGATCTAATACATTAGTCTCTCCTTTCATATATGCTGAAAAACTCTCCGCCATATATTCTCCTTTACTTGTAGTCGCATATCCTGATATTTTAGATGCATATTTACTCATATTATCACCTAATAGATTATTCATCTTAGAAGGCATTGACCATTGATTATGATGTCCTAATTCATGAGTAATATAATCTTTAACTGTATTCCCAACTAAAGAACGGCCTGCTTCTTTATACTTTAATGCAATTGCTTTTTGTGCTTCTGACAATTTATCAATATTATCCATTACAGTGTTCCAGGCATCCTCTGATTTTTTTATGTAGTTTGCAAAAGACTTAGCATCTTTAAGTATGTCCTTATTGATATATATACCTTTATCTATTGGGTTATATGACGCGATCGTATCTCCTCCACTTTTAAAGGCTTTTTTACCTTGTGATGAAGTTGGAGATATTACTTTTATCCCTGATATTTTTGGAAGATCTAACTTCGTAAATACATCTGTTAGTGCTTTATTTATTTCATTTGCATGTTCTATAGAAATATCTTTGTAATTGATTTCTCCCTTAAATGTTTTATCTCCAATATATTTTTTAGAAAATTTATTTGCATAATCTTCTGCTTCTTTAATTGTTGATACTTCTTTGTAATCTGATTTATAATTTTTAATAAACTTATCCACAACCTTATCAGTACCTTTTGGCGCATCGGCAATAAATGGATGTGTCTTGCTAAATAGTTCTCCTGTCTTAGCTACATTATTGTCAAGCCCCTTATCCGGCTTATAATTGCTTGCAGGAACTTCGCTTCCTGGTGTTGCATCTTCATCTGTTGATTCAAGAGCACACTTGCAGTTCCATCTATCCCCAGGATTATGGCTTAACCAAAAACGGTGATCTACCGGAAGAGTTAATTTTGCTTGCCAAAATACCTTGTGTACCTGATCGGCTGCCGGACTAGTTGTTGGCATCCACCTAAGGTTTGGCAATATATCTTTTTCTCTTTCGAACTGTTGCCAGTCAGCAGCCTGGTGAGCACGTAGAATGGCGGTGTCGTATTCCGTGCGCATCCATCGTTCTACATGATGATCTACTATCGTTTGAACGTCATTCGACCATTGTTTAAATGGCTTTAAAATGCCCTTATCATCAATGAGTTGTTTGGCTAGATCGTTCTGCATAGTGTGCGTTCTGAATGCGGAGAAGACTTCATTGTTGGTACGTAACTGATTATAGAAGTCATACTCAGGATCACTTTCTACAAATGTTCCATAACCTTCATCTATCGCCTTATTGAATACCTGCAATGTAGCATCGAAAAGGTTCTGTTCAATTTCTGTCATTGGGTTGAAGTCATCCTCATAAATTCGTTTGAGAGACTTTTTCAATAACTCATAATCAAAACTAAAACTTGATTCTACTGCATTTTTAAACGTATGTCCTCCGCATTGCTCACAGCTATGGCCGTAATAGAGATTTTCAATCACCAATCTTCTGCCCCGTTTTTTTTCGGGGCTTGAGCGAAAAAACTTTTCAGGCGATTAAAAAAAGTGTTTTCTTCCTGATTAGTAAACGGTTCGGCTACCGGTCTTACTTTTTTAGCTTTTTCAATTGCATCTTTGGCCTCTTGCTCCTTTTTTTGTTGCAATAGTTTTTCATCTTCTTTCTGCTTCAGCAATGCATCGTAATTATCCGGTTTCTTAATTCCAAATGTTTCGTATAAATAATCGTGATCAAGTGGTAAACCTAAATCGTTCATCTTGACAACTATTTCGGCCTGTTTAGTTGTATCTATATTCTCTTTTTGCACAAAGACAAATTCGCCACCATCTAAACTAAAACCAAGATTGTTGAGAATATCAAATAAGTTGTAATTAAGCACATTTAATATAAAACGTTTATCAGCAGCTGTAACTTCATCTTCAATCTCTTTATGTACTGTTCCTAATGCCTGAGTACCTTTATTTCCTGCTTCAGTGGTCAGTGTGTTACCCAATATCAATTTACTAATCTCAGCGTTACAAGCATCTTTAAGCCCATTGTACAAATCAGAGCTTCCCGATTTATTCCCGCTTTCAATTAGATTTAACCCTGAATCTTTAGGATGTATATAAACTGCATTAGAACCCTGTTCCATAGCATCCTGAATGAGTTGTGAGCGTAGATCTTCATCGGATGTATCATAAGTATAATCTCGAATAGGCATACCGAATATCTCCGAAAATTGCGCCCAATCTCCCATGGTATTTCTCTTGTAGATAACGTATGGTGCAGCTTGTGCCAATAGTCCTAAGTTATCTTCTTTACCAATAAACAGTAAATCTGAGTAATCATCCCATGGTGTTCCGTTAATGTCTGTTTGGTGTCTTAATATCAATTTTTTGACCGGGTCAACATGTTTTCTAGGTATAAGATCATAATCGGGATAATTGCCATCACGAAAGAACTGAGCTAATGAACAACCCCATAAAATAGAATCCCATGCATCGGAAATAAAACTATAGAACCACGGAGAACTTAACATCTGATTAATTATTTCATCGGGTTTGCCATCTCTATGAAATTCAATGGATGAAGATAATATTGCATTTCTCCTCTTGTTAATAACAGATGTTAAGTGAGCATCCATTAAAATGTCACTGTATAAATCGTATAGCCTGGTTCTGCGAGTGAAGTCTACATTCTCAAATCCACGTATCGCAGTCATGTATGTAGATATATCAATCCCAAATCGTTGAGGTTGATTGATTATGATAGTAGCCGGAGCTGTTTGTCCTGGACGTGGAATGTTTCCACTAACCGTTATTTTATTTTCGGCTGTTTTTTTATTTCTGTTCTTAGCCATATTAGTAATGATTTACTCGTTTAGTATTACTGGTTATTTTAAAGTTACTTTTAGCTGCTATATCTTCGGCTGATATCTTAGTAGCCCCCTCAATATTGATCTGTCCACGCATTATCTGTTTAAGCCATTCAACAGCTCTGTCGTATCTGTCTTTACGTATCTGTGACATTTTCTGCGGATTATGTATGCAGAACAAATGATATACTGCTATATCAATAGCCATCATTAAGACTAGCGGATTTCTTGTATCCGTTCCTCCTTCGGCAGGAGCAGACGGGAACAAAGCAATAACATCGTATCGGTCACTTACGTAGCTCTTCATTTCCTGAATTGCTCTATCCTCGCAGATCTCAACTATTGCAGTGTCTTCACGTGTAATTGAGTCAAGTATATCGCGGTGAATACTTGCATCATAATCGTCTATGCTTATAAATGTGCTCATTGTCTGAATTTATTTCGTTTTGTAAAAGTTGCAGCTTTGATAACTATGCTTGGTTGCAATGCTATTTGTTTAAGATCAAGAATGCGGTTAGCACCTTCTATACAGTCTGGACCATCGGCCGCATAAGGTAGTGTCATTTCAAAGAGTTCAAATTGATTGGCTAATTCTTGTATGTGCGGGTTATCCTGCTCATCTTCATTTAGAATCAAATTACCTTCACGATTTAATGGTTCTAGATTTGCTTCTATACGTACCGCCTTATCTGTTTTTCGCTCTTCATCTGGATAGATGTAAAGTGAAATGTCCTCTTCTTCCTTAGCCTTCTTAACTAGCGGTTTAAATACCTGTTTAAAAAAAGGGTCTTGCAGCTTATTGTTTTCCATATAACAGTAAACAGGAACTTTCCCCGCAACAAATTGAAGCAGCTTGATATAATAAGAGATAAAAACAGAGTTCAAAGAATGATCTAGGAACCCTTTTATAACATATAGTTTGCCGGCTATTTTCCCGCATAGAAATACACCTTTAAAAGATGCACCTTTCTTTTTGCTCTCACCTGGTGCAGGGTCACCGTATATAACTAAGAATTTGAACTTGCTTAATGCAGGAATATTTCCGTAGACTACTTTTGTAAATATAGTACCCTCGCTTACCGGATTATTAAAGTACTCTGCCTGCTGTGCTTTTTTGCTGATCTTTCCAAGGCATATATCAATAAACTCTTCTGTGTTTTTATCCGGCCAAGTACTTTTGCCATTTTTATCCCGGATATTAACTATATCCCAATGATCGGCTATTTTGCCGGCTCTTTTTATACAACAATCTTTAGCAATGATATTACCACACCATAATACTAATGTAGGTTTGGAAATAGAACGAGTAGGATAAAGAGCTTTTTCGAACCAATCCCATTTTTTATTTAATGTTTCAGGATTGCGGCAATCTTCGTCTGTATCGAAATCATCACCATAAAGGATATCAGGACGAATGTTTTCGTTACGGCTACCACGGGGTGCGTTACCCGATCCAATAGCCATAAATGAAGCACCGCGCTTACAAAGGAATTCTGTTGCAGTCCATGAACCAACAGTTTGCTGATCTCCGTAAAAAGCCTTTAGTCTTCCATTTGCTTCGAAGTTGGCTAAATATGGCTTTAGAAGTCTCTCTGCACTATCCTTTGTTGCACTGAATAATACTATGTTTTTCTTTTTACCGGTTAAAGCAAGATACATAATGATAAACATTGCAATGGTACTCTTTGCCAGCTCCCGACTCCAGGATAACACTTCATACCATTCATCGTTTGCAATGATCCTTGTGATAGCTCTCTTATGGAATGGCGCAAAAGGCGCACTGGCATACTTGGGAAAGAAATATTGAATCCACTCTATTGGATGAGCTTCCAGATAGATACGCTTTTTCTCAATGTCCGCATGAGTCATGTGAACATCTACCGGGGTGGAGTTGGTAATGTCTTGTTTGTACTCTTCCCACTCTCTTATTGCATCTCTTTCACTCTGCTTCATCAGATATTATCTTTAATAAATGCATCCCAAAGTTTTGTTATTTCTTTTGCCTTATCAAGATCAACAGGTCGAAGCCATTCAATAAAGCGCATTCCAACGCTGATGATATCGGCTATACCTACATCCGTCTCCATCTTTTTAATGGCTCCTGATAGTTTGCTTATTATGTCCGCTTCGGCTGAAGTCGGGAAACGTTCACCTTCGGGGCGTTGAATAATATTTTTGTTTATCTCTGCCACTTGGCGGTGAAGGTTAGATATCTGGTCTTCACGTGTTAAGGTGATTCCTGTACGTCTTTCTTCCCACTTTTCCGATTTTATCCACTTTCCGAGTGTTTGCCGACTAATTCCAACCTTTTCCGCTATTTCCTGCTGAGTAAGGTTTTCTTTGAGATAGAGCATGCCCGCCCATTCTTTCTTTTGTACTGTGGTTAAATCTGCCATATCTTTTTACTTATTTATTGCAAAGATGGTTAAGATTAATTGTGTTTGCAAGCCTCTTGTTACGCTATAACACTTTATAGTTATGTTGTTGATTTACAAAGTTTCATTATGGAAATAGCCTATTGACACGTTTGTTTTTTTACCTCATCTTTGCACTGCTTAGATGTAAAAACAATTAATATGTTTTATTTATGAAGAAGTTTTTTAATGTAATACCAGGTACTGAAGCCGCATGTGTTTTGCTTTATGGTGTGATTGGCGATTCAGGATGGGAAGGACAGCAAAGCAGTGCTGATATAGTACGCGAACTGATGGAACTTGAAAGCGAATACAAGAACATTGATTTCCGTATAAACAGTGAAGGCGGTGAGGTTTATTCTGGAATTGCTATTATCAATGCAATTCGTAATAGCAATGCAAACATTACTATGTATATAGATGGTATTGCAGCTTCTATTGCTTCGGTTATTGCATTATGTGGCAAGCCTCTTAAAATGAGTAAGTACGCTCAATTGATGATTCACTCTGTACAAGGTGGCGCGTATGGTACTGCTTCTGATCTTTCGGAAGTTATTAATAACATTAAGTCATTAGAAGATACATTGGCTCAGATGATTGCCGATAAATGCGGGAAACCGAAAGAAGATATTATTAGTATGTACTTTGACGGCAAGGACCATTGGCTTACTGCACAGCAAGCTTATGATATGGGATTGGTAGACGAAATATATGATGTGGAAGAGCCACTCCCTGCGTATGTGAATACTCCAAAACAAATTTACACCATTTTCCAGAACAGATTAATAACTTCTCAAAAAAATAAACAAATGTTCGAAGATTTAAGAAAACGTCCATCGTTCGCCAATTGCGCGGATGATGCTGCTGTATTGCAGCACATTGCAGTACTTGAAGAAGGAGCTGCAAAAGTTCCCGATCTTGAAAATGAAATCACAGATCTGAAAGGTAAGATTACCGTGTTTTTAAACAAAGCTAAAGAAGCTGAAGAAGCTGAAATTAAGACTATTGTTGATACCGCTATTGCAGAAGAACGTTTTACCGAAAAACAACGTCCTACTTATACTGCACTCTTGAAGGCAGACCGCACAAACGGTCAGGCTGCTATTGAATCTCTGAAACCAAAGAAGAGAGTAATGACTAACTTACACCAACCGGAAGAAGGTGGCAAGGGCGCATGGACTGCTCGCATGGAAGAAATTGCAAATAAAAACAAATAAAATAATTACCCAACTATGGCAATTAATATTAAAAACACGAATTACGCGGGCGAAGTTCTTGAACAACTTCTTACCGTAGCTGCAACAGGTAATGAGCTTGTTGATAAAGGTTTAATTCATATTGAACCTGATGTTTCAGATAAGTTCTCTATTCCTCGTATCAAGGGTGGCACAATGTTGCAGAAGCGCAAAGAACAGCCTGTAGATGGTGATAGTAAGGGCGATTTTGAATACAGCGAAGTTGTGCTTAAGCCTGTTGACTTTATGGCTTTCACGACTTTCAATCCGCGCTCCTTTGAGTCTATCTGGAGAAAATGGCAACCAAAAGGAAATCTGGTTTTTGCTGATCTTCCTCCTGAAGCTCAAAACGCTTTGCTTGCCGAACTTGCTAAGTGCGTGAAGTTCGAATTAGGTAATCACTTTATTAACGGTGTTGAAGGTACTACTGATTCTGAATTGTTCAATGGTATTGTTACTCGTATTATGAGTAATAACAATGTTCTTGTAGCTGATCCTAGCGGTCTTACTACTATGATCGGTAAGTTGACTGCTGTTAAGAATAAGATTCCTGCTGCAATCAGAACTAATCCGGGTCTTCGTATATTGATGTCAATTAATGACTTCGATACTTACGATTCTGAATTAACCGCACAACCAAACAAGGGTGCAAACTATACCGATATGAACGTAGAACGGTTCAAAGGTATTCAGATTGTACCAATGGCTCAATGGCCTGATAACTTGATTGTATGTACAATATGCGGCATGGACATGACCACTAACTTGTGGGCTGCTGTTAATCTTCAGGATGACATGGATGTTATCATGATTGATAAACTGACTAACTCAGGCGAACGCTACTTCTTCAAGATGTTGATGAAAGCTGATACAAACATCGCCTTCGGTGAAGAGTGTGTTGTTCTTGATGCACGCTCAGGTGGTGGCGTTGTCGATTCTATCGAAGCAACTCCAGATGAATTGATCTTCCCTGCTGAAGGTAGTGCTCAGGCTGTATTCGTAGTTGCTACTAGTGCTTATACTGTTGGTGCAGCACCTGCCGGATTCACAGTTGCGAAAAATGAATTTGGATTGTTGATCACTGCCGCTGCTAATACAGGTGAAACTGCTAAGTCTGGCTCTATTACGCTGACCTTAACAGGCACAAGTGAAACTGCTGTTATTAATCTTTCTCAACCTGCTCCAGTAGCATAATTTGAAAGCAAATGGCTTTACCTAAAATAAAAATAAATTATTTGAATGGCTTGCTAGGAATCGTTGCAGAGAGTGAGGATGGACTCCTCGCTCTCGTAACCAACGGGACAGCCGTTTCAACTACTTTTGTTCTTGGTACTCCTTATACCATCTATCGCTATAGTGCGTTAGCTGATCTGGGTGTGACTGCTGAGAATAACCCGGCACTTGAAAAAATGGTGCGCGAGTTCTATCAGGAAGCAACGGAAGGAACAAAAGTAATCATCTTAGCTTATGCAGATACAAAGACAATGTCTGATCTGTGTGATGTTACTACAGGTGAATTGAAGACCTTTCTTACTGCTCAGAATGGAGCAATAAGAGGTATTGTATTAGGAAGACAGTCTTCTGTGGGATATACTCCTGTTACAACTGATGGTCTTGATAGTGATGTTTTTGCTGCTTTGCCTAAAGCACAGGCTTTGGCCGATTTTTCAAAAGAAACTCTTAACGCTCCTATCTTCGTAATTCTTGAAGGACGTAGTTTTGTTTCGGCTAGTACTCTTAAAACACTAGCTACTGAAACAAAGAACAAAGCAATGATCTTTATCGGTGATACTGTGGTAAGCAGCGATGATGCTGCAATAGGTATTCTTGCCGGACGGATAGCTTCTATTCCTGTTCAACGGAATATTGGACGTGTAAAAGATGGCGCACTATCTCCTTCTGCAATGTACATTGGCTCTAAGTTAGTGGAAAACGCTATTGACGATGCAACAACTATCAATGATAAAGGGTATGTAACTCTGCGTAGCTTTGTTGGCAAAACAGGTTATTTCTTTACTGACGATAGAATGGCATGTATCTCAACAGATGATTACGCTCACCTGGCTAACCGTCGTGTTATTGATAAGGCTTGCCGCATTGCTTATACAACAATGGTTGAGCAATTGCTTGATGAGGTATATATCAATGAAGATGGAACCATGCAACCGGCTATTATTAAGCATTGGGAATCTCTTGTTGAAGATGCTATTGCATCGGAAATGACTGCCAATGGTGAATTGAGTGCCGACTTTACAAAGGGTGAAAAAGGTTGTGTATGCTTTATTGATGCAACGCAAAATGTTCTTTCTACTTCAAAAATAGAAATGACTCTAAAGGTTCGCCCATTTGGGTATGCAAGAGAAATGGTTGTTAACCTCGGCTTTCAAGTCGCTTAATTATTAAGATATGTTTAACAGTAAAGAATATGAGTTTGCCGACTTAACAGTCGTTCTTGGAGGAAGAGATATTACAGGTATACGATCTCTGAAGTATTCTTCTAAACAAGAAAAAGAAGCTGTTTATGCAAAAGGCAATAAGCCTCACTCTATTCAGCGAGGAAATAAGAGCTATGAACCTACGATTGGGTTGCTACAAAGTGAACTTGAAGCTATTATCGCTTCAAGCCCAAACAAAGATCCTCTCGATATCTCGTTCAATATTGTTGCGGTATATGGTAATCCATCCAAAGGTGATGCCATAGTAACAGACGTAATTAAAAACGTAGAATTTACCGAAATACCAAAAAGCCTGAAGCAAGGCGATAAGTTCATGGAAATTGAACTCCCTGCTGTTGCTACGGATATTGAATTTCATAAAGTATAGAAAAATACCATTTGTCATTAAGTTGGCAAATGGTATTTAAAAACCATTCAAACACCATTCAAATAAAAGAAATTATGAGAGCTACAAAAGAACAAATAGCAGATTGGAAAAAAAAACACGGCTATGTATGTGAAGTTTCAGTAGGTGATAAAAGTTGTTACCTGAGAAAGCCAACCCGGCACGAATTGTCTTACGGAACTACTGTTGCAGCTAAAGATCCTATCAAGTTCAATGAAATCCTGTTAAAGGCTTGTTGGCTTGCAGGTGATGAAGAGATTCAAACAAACGACGAACTTTTCCTTGCCGTTTGTCCGAAGCTTGCCGAACTGGTAGAAGTGAAGGAGGCACAGCTAAAAAAGTTATAGAGTCCTATTCAGGACTCGAACAAGATAATCAAGTAGGGTATATTAATACGCTACTTGAATACTATCTACACATTAATCCTAATGAACTCTCGGATGAAGAATGGGCAGAGAAATTGGCTCAACTAAATAACATCCGCGACCGCGAATCAAAAGCAAATAAATAATGAATATCCTGCAATTCCTAATTAATATGCAAATGAAGGACAACGGAGTAACATCTTCGGTTGCCCGTCTTCAAACTAATCTGGACAAAGCTCAAAAAAGTACTGTTGGGTTGGCTTCTTCTATGCGTAATTCTTTAGGAAATGCAATTATGAGTTTGCCTGGTGCTCAGTTTTTTACGAATCCTATTGTGGCTATAGGTGCAGGGATTGGAGTAATTAGTAAGCTAGGTATGGAGAATGACCAAACTGCTATTTCTTTTGATGTGTTGCTTGGTTCTCAACAGAAAGCTGCTGCATTAATGAAGGAGATGAAAGGGTATGCTAATACAACTCCTTACGAGAGTGAAGACATCTTTCAGAATGCTAAAACCATGTTAGGCTTTGGTATATCTCTTAAAAGTGTAATGCCAAATATGAAGATGCTTGGTGATATGGCAATGGGTAATAAAGATAAACTTAACTCTTTAACTCTTGCATTTTCACAAGTTACATCGGCTGGAAAACTTCAGGGGCAAGACTTGTTGCAACTTATTAATGCGGGCTATAACCCTTTACAAGACATAGCTGCACTTACTGGAAAGTCAATGGCAAAATTGAAAGATGAAATGTCAAAAGGAAAAATTTCATCTGATATGGTTACTGAAGCTTTCAGGCATGCGACATCACAAGGCGGAAGGTTTTATGACATGACTAATAAGATCGGACAGCGTGCAGGAGGTAAATTGTCAACTCTATTTGATTCAATGAAAGAGAAGATGTTGATTCTTTATCAGGCAATTGCTCCAATACTTATTCCTGCTATTGACATGCTTGGTATTGCGTTTGATGCAATAACAGGTCCTCTTCAATGGCTGGTTAATAGCTTTAATTCATTTATTGGATTGCTAACTTCTGGCAATCCATTTATATGGGCAGGTGTGGCGGCTGTTGTAGGATTTACCATTGCGGCAAATGCAATGAATATCGCAATGGGAATTTTAACCGGCATAGTTAAAGCTTATGTTACTATTCAAAAAGTACTGAACTTCTTATTCATTGCAAATCCAATAGGTCTTGTTGTTGCAGCTATTGCAGCCCTCACAGTTGGTATTGTATTAGCATGGAACAAGTTCTCTGGCTTCCGCGCATTCATCCTTACGATGTGGGATACAATCAAAGGTTTTGGAAATGTACTTAAAGACTATGTGATAGACAGGATAACAGGTCTTATTAAAGGCATAGGCCTATTGGGGAGTGCCATCTCTAAGATGTTTAAGGGAGATTGGAGTGGTGCTTGGGAAGATGCTAAGAAAGGTGCATCGGGTGTGCTTGGCATTGATGCAGCGCAAAAAGCTATTCAGTCAAGCAAAAATGTAGTTGGTAAGTTCTCTGCAAATTATGATTATCAGAAGAGACAGCAAGCTGCTGTTCAGAAAGTAAAAGAAGGTATTAAAACACCTGGTGTTGCAGGTGCAAAGAGCGGAGCAACTATAACGGGTAGCGGTGATGGTAGCACAGGTAATGGGAAAAGCAGTACCGAAAGCGCTGTAACAGGTGGAACTAAGAATAATGTTATTACAGTAAATGTAGGTAAGTTCTTTGAAAATCTGTCTGTCAATATGATGGATAAAACAAATACCAGGGAATTAGAGAAGGTTGTAATTGAGTGTATGACTAGGTCGCTAGAAATAGCTACAAGTTCGGCAAGATAATGAAGACAGTTACCAGATTCATATTAGAGAATATATATAGCAGAACACTAGGTGGTGTTTTCCCTCCTTATCTGCTTATTAATGGAACTAATCCGGTTGCCGAACCAGATACTTCTGATCTTAGATTAACTGACTTAACAGACGAGGAACTTACAGAGGCTATAAAGTCGAACGCGCTAGGCATACCAATGACAATGCCATTACAAATAAAACGAACTGATGAACCCGATTCGGCTTATTGGACTATCCCAGTTGAACCAATGATATCTGTACATGGTCACAACGTAATTGTGAAAAGAGATGTATCTAAAGGTAAAACAAGAGGTTCGATTAAAGAGCGATGGACACAGGGAGATTATGATATTAATATAGAGGGACTGTTGATGAACTTAACAGCATCTAATAAGTTCCCTGAGGCAGACGTAAGAAAATTGAGAGGTTATTGCGAATCGGCAAGTCTTTCTGTTCTCTGTCCTATTTTTGAAATATACAGTATTAGCAGGATAGTAATTGAGGATTTCGATTTCCCATTTACAAGCGGTCCGGCTAATCAGGCTTATAAAATAAAAGCTAGTAGTGATGATGTATATCAATTACTACTATCTGGTGATGATCTAGTTAAATCTGAATGATATGCTAAACATGGCGCATGACATATATGTAGGAGGTTGTAAAATTGGGATGCTTGATAAGGTTTCAATTCATAGCAGTGTAGAACTGCTTGCCGACACTGCATCTATAGTACTCCCTGCTTCGGAGTATGGAAAAGCGCTAGATGTTGAAAGTAAATTGAAACGTGGTGACCAGGTAAGCGTTGGCATTGGATATACAGAATATGGCATATTAGAGGAGTTTAAAGGTTGGTTGCAGGCTATTCGAACAGATGATGGAAGTATTACCCTGGAGTGTGAAGATGATCTCTTTCTATTTCGCAAAGACTTGGCCAACATTCAGTTTAAGGCAATCACAATTAAGAGTCTCCTAAATCACGTGATTAAAGGTTGCGGATTATCGTATAAATTGAATTGCTCTTATGAATGGACATATACGAAGTTTACAATCAATGCAGCAACAGGCTTTGATGTATTGAAAAAGGTGCAGGAAGAATGCGGAGCAGATATCTATCTTAAAAATGGAACGCTGCATGTACATGCTCCTGCTGAGAAGGTAGGCAAAAACAGAATATATGATTTTGCCCGTAATATTGAAAAGTCCGATCTGAAGTATCGCACATCGGCAGACAGAAAAGTTAGAGTAGTTGTAAAAGCTCTTCTTCCGGATGGAAAGGTCCGAAAAATTGAGACCGGCACAACTGGAGGAGATAAAAAAGAAATTATGTGCGCAACATCTGATATTACATCAATGACGCGCAGAGGTGAGATAGAAGCTAAGAGATTAAGTTATGATGGGTATGAAGGAAGCTTTGATACTTGGCTTATTCCTGTAGCTGAAGCGGGCGACAGTGCAACACTTAGCGATGCTGATTATCCCGAAAAGGATGGGAAGTACTTTATAACATCTGTAACAACAGAATTTGGAGCAAGTGGTGGAAGTCGTAAGATAGAATTAGGAATAAAATTAAATTAAAGATATGGATCCGTACAAAAAATTAGCAGAACAACTAAAGGGCATTGTCCCTACAGCAACAAGCCCTATCTTGCAGGGTGTTGTTAAGTCTGTTAATGGTAATACCTGCACGGTGACAATTGATGATATTGATTTGGCCGATGTGAGGCTAAGAGCATCTATAACCGAAAATACAAACCAGATGCTTATTGTGCCTAAAGTTGGTTCGGTGGTAATATTAGGTAGCCTTACAGGTGATCTTAACGAATTGGTTGTCTTGAGTTGTGATGAGATAGAATCTATCACATTAAATGGTGGGGCATTAGGCGGGTTAATCAAGATCAACGAGCTGAAAACGCAACTGGATAAAATGACGGCAAGAATAGACGGAATTTTATCGGCAATTAATAACGGAGTTGCAACTCCTGGTACCGATGGCGGAGCAGCATTGCTCACAACCATTAAAGCGGGACTCGCAACTATTACGAACAAGGAAGCATTCACAGCAATTGAGGATACTAAAATAAAGCATTAGGATGAAGGGAATACAATTAGATAAGCTAGATGTAAAAATAAGCATTCAAACGCTATCGGACGGAAAGATACAAGGTTTGGTTGTAGGTGATACCCTTGCTCAAAATCAAGCTATTTTGCTAGAAGCTTATCCAGGAGAAATAAAAGAAAATCCTATTATGGGCGTTGGCATCCAAGATATGATTTTAGATCACAACCCTATTCTATGGAGAGCAAAAATCAGAGAGACGTTGGAAATGGATAAACAAACAATTAATAGTATTAAGTTGACAACTAGCAGTGTTGTTCTTGATGCTGAATATAAATAAGATAATGATAACAGGAAATAAAGGAATTGATTTAATAAAACACTTCGAAAGCTTGCACGATGGCGATCTCACAAAGATAGGCTTGCAACCAAAAATGTGTCCCGCAGGCTATTGGACGGAAGGATATGGCCACGCCATACTTGATGATAAAGGAAAAATGATTAGAGGATTGGCTAATAAGGCATTGGCATATAAGTATAGCAAGGTTAAAGATGAAGTAACAGCATTAAACATGCTTCAGCAAGATCTTACGGTTCGTGAAAGTATGATTAATAGTCTTAAGCTTCCTCTTACTCAGAATCAATTCGATGCGCTTGTTTCCTTCTGTTATAACATCGGTTTTGCGAACTTGAAAGTTAGTACGCTATTGAAGAGAATACAAGCAAAAGCAAGTGAGAACCTTATCCGGTTCGAGTTCTCGAAGTGGAAGTATTCAGATGGTGAGATCTTGCAGGGATTAGTTAAGAGACGTGCTGCTGAAGCTGATTTGTTTTTTATGAAATAACTTAATAATAAATTTATATGAACGACAAAACATTACAATCGATTCTGATGGCCTTAACGGCCTTCGTGTCGGCACTGATACAAGGCTGTCTTGACAGCATGGTTCCGGTGCTTATCGCTATTATCATTTTTGCGATCACTACAGCTGTTGATTTCTTCACCGGAGTTGCAGCTAGTAAGAAAGAGGGGAAAGGCATTGAGTCTAACAGGCTTCGCAAATGCTTTAACAAGTGGCTTGTGTATATCGGGGTATTCGTAGGAACTGCGCTGCTAGGAGTGTTGCTAACCATCTTCGCGCGGTGGATATCTCCCGAGGAAGCGATATCAACAAAAGGCTTATTCCTGCAAATGCTTAAGTGGGAAATATGGATAGCTGCATGTATAGAAGTATTTAGCATAGTAGAGAACTTACATAGGATTAGACCAGATGATATTTACATCTCTATTCTATACTATGTATTATGCTTAAAAATTAGGGAAAAGTTCCCGGACATCAAAGACTTTTTTATTCAAAAGAAACTCAATAAAGTTATTAACAATCAAGATCAAAAAGCAGAATAAGATGGGAACATTAATCATACTAATCATTTGGGCTATGTGCCTAATCGGATTGATATTTTATTTGAAGAATGGTAAATCATGCGGGCATGTTCCTGATTTCAGGCAGCCAACTGCTTGTATCGGTTTTGGAATTGCAACTATAATTATGATTATAGTTTTAGCATGTAGTTCCTGCTCTAGTACTAAATATGTTCCGGTTGAAACTACTCATTATATTAAGACTACCGAGACATTAAGAGATACTATTATAAATGTACAATTAACTGAATCAAAGGAAACAATATTCATGCATCCTAAAGATACGGTATCTCATTTACATAATAAATATGCCGATAGTTGGGTAAGGATAAAAAACGGTTATATATCGCATTCGCTTAATATACTTCCGGCTAACGTCCCCGTTAAAGCTACAATTAAAGATAAATCAATAAAAGATAGTATTAGAATTCCTGTTCCTTATCCGGTTATAAAACATGATTTAGTATATAAGGATAAAACTTTGAATTGGTATCAGAATCTGTGTATATGGGGTTTCAGCATCATTCTTGGAGTATTAATACTGGTATTGATCTACGGGATATTCAAAGTTCGTTCAAATGGTATTCAATCAGTTTTTAAATGGCTTTTGAAAACAAATAAATAAGAGATATGAAAGTAACGGCGCAAAATGGTCAGACAATAACAGATATAGCATTGCAGGTGTATGGAAGTGCAGAAGGTGCGTATACACTGGCATCCGAGAACGGTATGCATATAACTGATATGCTGACCGCCGGTACTGAACTTAATTATTCATCCGCAAATGTAATCGATAGACGAATAGTTGATTATTACAAGGCGAATCAGGTTTTTCCGATATCCGGCTACAAGATTGACGTTATAAGAAGAACGTTCGATCAAACATTCGATCTTAGTTTCCTATAAAAAAATACACAGAGATGGCAAGAACAATAACAGAGATAGGTAATGAAATGAAAGCTAGCTTTATTGCTAACATTCAGTTGCAGAACATGTATGGTTTTGCAGACACAGATACGTTTGATAATGTTTTTAGCGTAGTTAGCCTGGAGCGAATTATTATCTACATTGTAGCAACTGCAATCTGGATGCTAGAAAATTTGTTCGACACTTTCTCTAGCGAGATTACTACTAAGATTGATAATGCTATTGTAACCTCAATTCCTTGGTATTACAATGCTGCATTGCTTTTTCAATACGGAGACGATTTAGTATTTAACACGACATCTTATCGTTTCGGATACGCAATTATAGACGCGACAAAACAGATCGTTAAATTTGCTGCCATTCGTGAGGTGGTTGATGGTGGAGTAACAAAGCTTAAGATATATTATTCGGGTACTGATAAGTTAGCATTGACAACTGAGCAGAAAACAGCTTTTGAGGCTTATATACGCAGGATAGGCGCGGCGGGTACGCACTATCTATTCATGTCTCAAGATCCTGACCTATTAGGTCTAACCCTAAATATTTACTATGATCCTTTGATTCTTGATTCAACCGGAAAAAAAATAACTGATAGTACTAAGCCTGTTGATGTTACCATCGCCGATTATCTCAATAATATAAAGTACGGAGGTGTATTCTATAGTTCTGCATTGGTTGATGCATTACAAGCAACAGAAGGTGTTAAGGATGTAGAGCTAGTAACAACGTACTGGGATGGCTCGGCAGCTGAAAGACGGAAAATAGATGCTATATCGGGAGCATTCAAACTTGATACTACTAATACAACAATAACTTATTCATTAGATTAAGATTATGGACTTCGAAAAATTGATATTAACATACTTGCCTCACTCTCTTAGAAGAGTGACAATATACGCTATTCTACAGGTGCTTATATCTCCTGTTGAGCGCGTTTATAATCTCTTTGTTTCCTTCCGAGACAAACAGATTATGAATCAAGCGGGAAACGGTCAAGTGTGTATGCTTCAAAAAATAGTACACGATAATCTTGATATTGACATTGATATTGAAGAAGATACCGGACTATCTAACGATTTTATCATAAAAGTTGCATCTATGGAGCTTGATAAAGAGCGAAGTCTTATAGCTCTTATTAATAAGTATAAGCAAGCGGGCAAAAGCTTTACATTAAATAATGCCGCTGTTGTATTTACGCAGACCTGGACTAATTTTGTTTGTGAAATTGCGGAGCTTACATCGATTTGGGGCGATTATGTTTGTGAACTTACTGCCCAGGTAATTAATACAATAACTGTCCTGGCTAGATATAGTCCAATTGATGGACAGGGGGCTATAACAGTGACGGCAGAATTGTCTCCTGTTGCTGTATACCTTAATGTTTTTCTAAGAGACGAAGATACGTCTGCTGAAAGAATAGTAACAGTTCTACACGAGAGGATTAACACAGATTCAGCGCCTGAGGCTGTTAGCTACGAATTTGATCAGGGCATTAATGAGCGGGTAATTAAAGTAGAATTAACTCAGGAATATGACGAAGTATATCATTATTACTTAGAATTAACAATCATATAATATGGAAACAAATACAGGAATGCAGCGAGCTACTTCACTAACAGTTGTTAAGACTGTTGGTGGTGTACAAATATATAGTAGAATATATAATCTGCTATCATCATTCAGTACTTATGTAGCAATAACAGCTAACGACTGTGCTCGGTTATCTGTTGCAGATTACACAGATAGACTAACTGCTTTCAAGACCTATGTAGAAAGTATAGAAATAGGCTTAACTGTAAACACAGCAAGCGCATACGTAGAAAATACAACAGCATGTCCAATTTAATGAAGGAGATAATACAATGTTAGAAGAACTTAAAAACATAGCAACTGAGATTCAAAACGAAACAAAAGTATTCGGTAACAGTCACACTAAGGTAGGAGGCCTGTTCCTTTCTATCCTGAATAATATATTAGCAAGTTCTCAGCTTGTTAATTCAACGGGTACTGATCCTCAGAAGATAATGAATCAGAGCATCGTTACGCAGTTAATTAGTGCGTTGAATAATCAGGTCAATGTAATTAATGACACTCTTGTAGTTGATGACTTGCAGACATATATACGTGTAGAAGATGGTTTTAATGGCGTATATAAATTCGGAGTAGATGCCACTAACGCAAATGCTGCATTCTTATCGTACACTGATCCGGATACGCAATTAACAACTACTTTTCATTTATCCGATAAAGAATTCCTTGCTTCTGTAATGGGCAAGGACACAATAGTTGGATTAAATAAGCTATTTGAAAAAATGGCATTTAACATTGCATCTGCAAAAACCCTGACCGATGTAGGCGAAGTAATGTACAATTCAGGTACACAAACTCTAGAGCTGAAAATGACAAACAATGTCACTCTACAAGTCGGTCAAGAAATGCTTAGAAAAGTCAAAAATGATTCAGGAGTATTGATCGGTAATGGAAAGTTAGTGTATGTGTCTGGCGGCCTTGGCGCCAATGCTCTTGTTAAGCTTGCAACAACAGCCGATGCAGATGCAGCACAGCGCACTTTCGGCATGGCAACAGAAGATATCACAGTAGGCGACACAGGCTTTGTCACCCTAATGGGTGATGTGAATGGTGTTAATACGTCTGGAATTGCAGAAGGCGCAGAACTATGGCTAGGTACAAGTGGTAATTACACCACTACGGAACCGACCGGAGCAACCCCTAAGGTATATATTGGACGTTGTCTCAGAAGCCATGCAACCGCAGGAGTCATCGGTGTGAATATTAGACCTATTCCTCGCATGCATAAGTTATCAGGTGTTAGTGGAACACCCACAACAACAGGACAGATATATCGATATAATGCTACTACGTCCTGCTTCGAATTATATGACTTAAATTTGCTCGCAACGAAGGAAGAGGTGACTCAGCTCGGTGCAGATTTGAATCAAAAAAGCGATCAAATCATTTTAAATTTTAATGGATTAAATTATTCTGAAACATCCGAAAGACTACCTTCGGATACATTAACTAATGCAGATAGATATTACAATGAACTTAAAGTTTGGAAAACAGATGTTTCAGGCATTAATTGTTTTGCAATAAATGTGGTTAATTATATAGGTAAAGTATTGCGTATATCATTTACTAATACGTCTATAAGCAATGATAAATCGTATTTCCCGTGGGTTTTCGGTACTACTATTGATTATACTGGTTTAATTACAGGATGCGGAGAAGAAGCAGTCGCCTTTAATCAAACTCAGAATATAATATCTTATGTAAAAGTACCCGATAATGCCATATATTTAAAACTATTTACTACATCTATAGTCAATGGAGATAGATATGTATATGTATGTGAAGAAATTAAGGATAAATATGATAGAGAAATTGGTAACGTTAATGGTGATATGTTAGACATTAATAGCCAATTTGTTAAGTTTAATAATGCACTTGAAACAATAGACTATTCAGAGAATGTGGAAACGGAGATAGGGTTTAACTCATCTAATTGGTTAGAAGGATATTATGATATATCGTTTGGCCCTGATCCAACAAAGATAACGGAAGAGTCATTAAATAATGATTCTAATCGTAAAAGCACTCCGATTTATCCTATAAGTATAGATATTACTCCTAACTTATATATAAGAGATAGTTCTAATAATTATATCAATAGGCTCAGATGTTTCCTTTTAGATGCAGATTATAAGATATTAGGAAATAGTGTAGCGATGCGTGGATCTACTCCTTACGATATTTCTGCGTTTCCAACAGCTAAATATTATTGTCTATCTGTTGAAGCGACGGATATCGCAGGTAAGGAATGCTATGTTCCTAAATATAATTTAGTTAAGTCATCTATTGCTGATGCAATTAAATATCCTCTTAATGGCAAGAGAATATATTTATTTGGAGATAGCATTTCCTCTACTTTATATTCATATTATAAACTTGCATTTGAAACATTAGGGGCAACATGCATAAATGCTGGTAATGCAGGTTGGAACATTCAACAAATGTGCAGGAAAACTAATTTACAAACAGTAGTAGATTGGAATCCTGATTTTGTGATTTGCTTAATGGGAGCAAATAACGATGGTTCTCAAGGACAAATTGGCACGTTTACAGGTAATATAATCGGGGAAACTCAAATATCGACATTGCCAGATATTAACATAGAATATTCTTTAGAAAACGAATGTACATTAAATTTTTCTCAATGTGCTGCATATATAGGATTGTGGTTGCAGGCTAATTTGATGAATTTCCGCAATGGATTATTTAAAGCTCAGGTTTGGGATGGATTCGATGTAAGTGGAGAAGATTTTACTAATCTTAATACAGATGTTCATAATATTATATATCCAACAATTGGCGTAACGACAGAAGAAGAATGCAAAACATGGCTTTCAAATAATTCAAATGGAACTTATCGGATTATTGTTGTAGATGAAAATGGCAGGTATCTTACCGAAGATGAAAAGTATGCAATACTTGCATCAGTTATACATCCAGTTACTTTATTTTGTACAACACTTCCAGAAAATAGAACTGTAGATGACCAATGGAAAAATAAAAGGAAGTCTGACGGAATAAGAGAGGTTGCACATTTCTTAAATATCCCATTAATTGATCTTGCTTGTATGTGCGGAACCGCTATGATGCACGAAGGTATTTTTGTTAATAGAATAAGACTTTCTGACCAAGGAGGAATACAATACAACTTCGGAACATACTTCCATGACGGACTACATCCTAATAAAATAATGTTTGAGCGTCTTTCAAAAATAGTTACTAAGACGCTAGAAATGTATATTTAGTTCGCATTTGGGCTGATTTGAACAAAAAATAATTCTTAAGAAATAGTTGCTAAACAATAATTCAATTATAATTAATAAAAATGCCTATGAAAAGAATATATTTCTATTTTTGTAGAAAAATAAATAATATGTCGGAATATCTAAAACAAATATTAGAACATGCAACTTCGCAAGGATATAGATCGAATGTTCTTAAACCATTGCTAGGAATGGAAATTATATTATTAATAGCTACAATTTTCTTACTTAGATTTGGGATAAATATATTGGGTTATATTCTTGGATCAATAGCTATTGTAATCATAATATGTTTTTTATTTGGTTATTTTTACTGTTTGTTCAAAGATCCTAATCTGCTAAGATCTGAAAGATATAACTTAGAAAAAACAGCTTTAGAAAAGGTCGCGATATCTGGAGATAGTGGATATAAAAGCCATATTCAATTACCAAAAAATGAATATGTTGTTGTTGAATCAATTAATGATGCTCCTAATTTAATAGGCAAAAATGACAATGATATGTTTAATAAACCTGTAAATGATTAATTAAATGAGATTTTATATAATAATACTAAGCGATATACCAGATCAAGAGTGTGACTTTAAATTTGCAAAAAAAATACAAGAATGCAAATTTGAATGGTGGCGTAGAACCGCTCTCAATTGGATACTAGCTACACCTGATAAAGTTTCAACAAATGAGATTACTTCTTATGTGGTAGAATCATATGGGTTAATTTTTAGTACTATTTTAGAAGTTAATATAAATGATGTTGGCGGAGTATACCCAACAATAAAATCTAAAAAAGAAGAAGGTACTCCATTTGATTGGTTTAGACGTATCAAAGATCCTTCATTTATACCTGCTTGGGAAAAGAATACTGATAGTACAAAAAATAATGAAATAGAAAAAGGTAGTGAATAGCTACCTTTTTCTATTTTTATAGCATTATTTAGCATTGAAAGCTATTCCATATTATGATAAATATGAAGGAAATGTTCCAGGGGGCTTGTGCATCCAATACTTTAATAAGTATATTAAGATAATAGCTAAGGAGATCGGATTTAATGAAAAGCTTGTATTCAATTATACTAAGGGCGGTGAGTTAGTTACTGAAACCAAAGAGAAATGGGAGCTAGTGAGCTCTCATACAGCTAGACGAAGCGCAGCTACAAACTTGTATTTAACCGGAAGGATGAAGACCTACGAGATAATGCAGTTAACCGGACATACAACAGAGAAGAACTTCTTCCGATACATAAAGATAACTAAAGAAGATGCGTCCCGAAGCATTGCAGGTGATAATTTCTTTAGAGTATAACAATAAAACAGCGTTCAAAGACTATTATAATGGTCTTTGAACGCTGTTTCTGTTATGATTAAATGTGTGTGTGCTTCAACTTTTTCACATTTCGTTTTTTAAATAAGCTCTTGAAAGCTTACATGATTCGCGCTTTTCGTTTTTATTTGCAACTCATTTGGTTTTTGCGATTATAAATAGGATATAAATCTACCTCTTTTTTAAATCGTCTGTATACCTTTTTTTTTAGCTTTTTTACCATCATTCCTATTGCTTGCTTGATGGAAGGTTGTATTTTTGTAAAAACTATTGTTATGAGAATAAGAAGAACCCTGCTTGTATTTCAATTTGTTTGCGGCTTTCCGATAGTTGTTGCAGCTCAGCAATCCTCACCAGTTTACTCGTATGTTCGTTCATTCGAAAATGGGAAAGAGCTTTTCCAACAGAAGAATTATTCATCGGCCCGCCAGGTATTGAAAACATTTGTTCAGCAAAAGGAAAGCGCTGATTTAATTCAGGAGGCAGAATATATGATTGTATGCACCTCCTATGAGTTGAATGAGACAGACCGGATAGCCCAGTTACGTAACTACTTGAATAGATATCCTGATTCGCATTATGCAAACCGGATAAACTCTTTAATAGCTTCTGCTTATTATTTTGATAGAGATTATGAAGCTGCAGTTGAGCTTTTTAATAAATGTAATCCTGCAGAGTTAAGCAAAGAAGAGTGCCAGGATGTTACTTTCCGCATGGCTATGGCTAATATGCAGAAAGGAGATCTGGTTCAGGCAGCCACATGGTTCAGAACTTTGCAATATACGGGAACTAAATATACTTCCGATTGTGTTTATTACCTGGCTTATATAGATTATACCAAGAAAGAATATGATACTGCACTAAAAGGTTTTCTTTCATTGAAGGGAGATCTGGTTTATGGTGAACTTGCGCCTGCTTTTATTGGTGAAATTTATCTGAAGCAAGGTAAATATGAAGATGCTGCAAAAGAAGCGCAACAATGTATCGACAGATATCCGCAAGGTAAACAAGTTACTCAGCTTCAACGAATCCTGGGAGAGGCTTGTTATTATTCTGCACAATATTCCAAAGCAATAGATGCTTTTAATAAATATCTTGCTTCAACAGAAACCCCTTCAAGAGAAGCTCTTTATTTATTAGGTCTCTCTTATTATGAAACGAATGTTTATTCTCAGGCAGCCGAGACTTTGGGTAAGGTTGTAACAGATAAAGATGCTCTTACTCAGAATGCATATCTTCATTTAGGTTTCTCTTATCTGCAGTTATCAGAAAAGAGCAAAGCACGAATGGCTTTTGAACAAGCTTCTGCATCCGATTTTGATTTGAAAGTTAAAGAGCTTGCCTTTTACAACTATGCTTTGTCTATTCACGAAACTTCATACTCGGCTTTTGGCGAATCAGTAAAGGTCTTTGAACGATTCCTGAACGAATTTCCTTCTTCTGTTTATGCAGAAAAGGTGAGTGATTATCTGGTAGAAGTTTACATGGGCAGTAAAAGTTATGCTGCAGCATTGAAGTCTATAGAAAAGATATCTCGTCCAAGTGTTCGTATTATGGAGGCTAAACAGAATATCTTATTCCAGTTGGGTACTGAAAGTTTTGCAAATGCCGACTTCTCTAAAGCTATTACTTATTTTGATCGTTCACTCGAGATTGGTCAGTACAACTCACAAACTAAGGCGAATGCATATTACTGGAGAGGTGAAGCTTATTATCGTCAGGAGAATTTCTCTCAGGCTGGAAAAGATTTCCAGAATTATCTTCAGTTGACTCAGGCAAAGGGAACGGAGATGTATCCTTTGGCTCATTATAATATGGGATATGTTTATTTCAAGCAAAAGAATTATTCTTCTGCATTGAACTGGTTTCAAAAATACGTAGCTCTGGGCTATAATACTGATCAAAAAACAGTCTCGGCCGATGCTTATAATCGTATTGGTGATTGTTACTTCTATAACAGAGAATTTACTACTGCCCGCAGAAACTATGCGAAAGCTGTTTTAACTGATCAGTCGGCTGGTGATTATGCACTTTATCAGGATGCTTTTGTTGCCGGATTGCAGAAAAATTATGCTGAGAAAGTTTTGTTGCTCGATCAGTTAATGCAGAAATATCCTTCTTCACAATATCTTGATAATGCACTTTATGAAAGAGGACGAGCTTATGTTATGCAAGGAAATAACCAACAGGCCATTGCTTCTTTCAAGGAATTGCTCGATCGTTTCCCATCCAGTGAAATGAGTAAGGTGGGAGCTAGTGAAATAGGACTTTTATATTACCAGAATGATAATTACGATCAGGCTATCCAGGCGTATAAGAAGGTTATTACAGATTATCCCGGAAGTGATGAGGCGCGTATGGCAATGCGTGATTTGAAATCTATTTATGTTGATTTGAATAAAGTTGGTGAGTTCGCTACCTTTACTCAGTCTGTATCAGGAATGGGTACCTTCGATGTAACGGAACAGGATTCTCTGACTTATCAGGCAGCTGAGAAAGTCTACATGAAAGGGAATGTAGAGAATGCCAAAAACAGTTTTATTTCTTATTTACAAAGTTTTCCTGCCGGTGCTTTCAGCCCGAATGCTCATTATTATTTATCTGCAATCTATGCAGATCAGAAAAATACAGCCTTGGCATTGGAGCATTCAGGAAAGGTTTTAGAGTATCCGGATAATGAGTTCACGGAAGAAGCTATGGTTATGAATGCTTCTTTGCTGATGAATGAGAAGAAATATAAGGAGGCTTTACCTGTTTATAAGAGATTGAAAGAAAAAGCTTCAACTGCCGAAAATCGTTCTCTTGCCCAGACTGGAATTCTTCGTAGCGCTTATTTTGCCGGAGAAAGTAAAGATGCTATTAATGCTGCAACAGAATTGTTATCTAATAAGAAGCTTACTCCGGAACTTGTGAACGAGGCTACTTATTACAGAGCAAAAGCTTACCTGGCACTTAACGAAGACAAAGCTGCGATTAAAGATTTGCAAACTTTGGCGAAAGATACCCGTACGCTTTATGGTGCTGAAGCTAAATATTTGCTTGCTCAGCTATATTTTAATACGGGACAGACTGCTTTGGCTGAAAAAGAAGCATTAAACTATATTGATCAAAGTACTCCCCATATCTATTGGCTGGCTCGCAGTTTTGTATTGCTCTCTGATGTTTATGATTCATTGGGCAAAAAGCTTGATGCAAAACAATATTTGTTAAGCTTGCAACAAAATTATACAGAGAAAGATGATATTCAGGAGATGATTAATAGTAGGTTGGCAAAACTAAAATAAGGATTGAACATGAAACAAAGAAATAATATGCTGTTTGCTGCAGCTCTTTTATCCTTTTCACTTACTGCGGCTGGTCAGACCGCCAAGAAAGATTCTACGCTTAACCGTGTAGTTGTTGTTGAAAAAGAGTATAATCCTGATATTATGGATGCTTCTAAAGTGAATGTGCTTCCTAAAGTGCAGGAACCTTCAGTCAGCAAAAAGGAGATTGAATATAATACATCGGTAATGCCTTTCAAGTCGTTGGATTATGTAATGAAACCAATTACCTCTAATTTGGATCAGGTTAAGGCAAGTCGTGGATATGCTCGTTTGGGATATGGAAGTAATGGAAATGTGGATGCCAAGCTTAATTATTTGTTTAATATTTCCAAACGAGACAATCTGGGTGTGTCGGCTAGTCTTGACGGCATGAATACAAATTTGAAATTGCCGGAAATAGTTGAAACCACTTATGCAAATAGTGATTGGAAATCTCGTTATTACCGTACAAATCTGGATGTTGATTATCAGCACTTATTTAATAAGCTGACTTTAGATGCTACTCTTAACCTGGGATCAGATAATTTCAATTATCATCCGTTCTTAGATGCTACTAATGCTTTATTTCATCAGTCTACAGATAAGCAACATTTCTCAAAATGGAGTATGCATGTAGGTGTTAAATCTGTAGATAAAGACCTACCTTTGCAGTTCCAGGCTGAGGCTAATTTAATATCTTCCAAACTAGCTTATCCGGATTCAGCGTCTTTGAGTGAGACTATATTAAGAATAAAGGGTGGCGTTTATGGAATAATTGATGAAAATCAAGGTGTAGGTATTAACGCTGAAATGAATAATGTTTTTTATCAATCTTTAGGTTACAAAGACTATACCTCTTTGGAGTTAAATCCATATTATGGGTTCTCTAATGATTCCTGGAAACTACGATTGGGCGCACATGTTGATTACTCTTCTGGTAAAGGAAAAACAATTCAGTTTTCTCCAGATCTGGATGCTCAGTACCTTTTCTCAAATAGTTATGTTGCTTATCTGAAAGTAGGTGGGGGTAGAGAGCTTAATGATCTTCGCAGAATAATGAATATGAATCCTTATGCTTATTTCAGTCAGGTGAATGATTCATATAACCAGCTAGACGCAACTTTGGGATTAAAAGCCAATGTTGGTTCTGGTTTTTGGTTTAATGCATTTGCAGGGTATAAGATTGTTGCGGATGATTTGAACTTTAATAATATGATGATTAATTACTTTGATGTAGCCAAGCCTTATATTTCTGTTGATGATACCAAACATTTTTATATCGGCTCTAATTTAAAATACGATTATAAAGGAATTGTCGATTTATCATTAAAAGGAGTTTATTATTCATGGAAAAATAGTGATGCTTCTTATTTATTGATGAAGCCAAAGTTTGATTTGCAATTTAACGCGGATATAAAAGTACTTCCGGAACTTATGATTAATGTAGGATATACATATGTAGGGCGTAATGATGTAATATCTGACTTTATTACTTTCCCTAAATTTTCAGCAAGTGATTTTGCTGTGATTGGAAGTTCAGTATCTACAACCGTCATCTCTGCAAAGCATAAACTCGATCCTGTGAATAATCTAAGTTTAGGAGCTACATATAATCTGTTTAAAGGTGTATCTATCTTTGCACGTATTAATAATGTGCTGAATCAGGATTATCAATATAGTTATTCATATCCTGTTCAGGGAATAAATTTCCTGGGTGGTTTATCTTTCCAATTTTAGTTATATTCCCTACCTTATAATATAAAAAGAGTGTTTTTTCGTAAAAAAATAATAGATTCTTCTCTTATTATAAGGTAGGGAAATAAGTTTTTTCTACTTTTGCGACCAAATTCAAATGGAAGTAATCTGTTTATCAGAAGTAAAAGATTAGTTTCCTCTAATTGCAAAAGAGTATATTATGCAAAAAAACCTTGTAATAGTCGAGTCTCCTGCTAAAGCTAAAACAATTGAGAAATTCCTGGGAAAAGAATATAAGGTTCTTTCAAGCTATGGTCATATAAGGGACTTAAAGAAGAAAGAATTTAGTATTGATGTTGATAATAACTTCGAGCCGAAGTACGAGATACCTGCTGATAAGAAGAAGTTGGTAGGCGAATTGAAAGCTGAAGCAAAGGATGCAGAGACTGTATGGTTAGCATCCGATGAGGACCGCGAGGGAGAGGCTATTTCATGGCACTTGTATGAGGTGCTGGGTTTGAAGCCTGAGAATACAAAACGAATTGTTTTTCATGAAATTACTAAGTCGGCTATTCTGAAGGCTATTGAACAGCCAAGAGAGATAGACCTTAATTTGGTCAACGCTCAGCAAGCACGACGAATTCTTGACCGTATTGTTGGTTTTGAATTATCCCCAATTCTTTGGAAAAAAGTTAAACCTGCATTGTCTGCAGGACGTGTACAATCTGTTACTGTACGTCTTGTAGTAGAACGCGAACGCGAAATCCAGGCTTTCAAAGTTGAGGCTGCTTATCGTGTTACTGCAATCTTTATGGTTCCTGATCAGGATGGCAAGTTTGTTGAAATGAAAGCCGAGTTGAGCCGAAGACTGAAAACTAAAGAAGAAGCCAAGGCTTTCCTTGAAACTTGCAAGAATGCAACCTTTACAATAGAAGATATCAGCATGCGTCCGCTGAAAAAGAGTCCGGCTGCACCTTTTACTACTTCTACATTACAACAGGAGGCAGCTCGCAAACTCGGATTCACTGTTGCTCAGACTATGTCCGTTGCGCAAAAACTTTACGAGGCAGGAAAGATTACCTATATGCGTACCGACTCTGTGAACCTTTCTGATTTTGCAGTTTCTGGCAGCAAAGATGCTATTACGAATATAATGGGCGAAGAGTATGTGAAACTTCGTCATTTCGAAACTAAGAGTAAAGGTGCTCAGGAAGCTCACGAGGCTATTCGTCCTACTTATATGGATAAACAAGCTGTTGACGGAACTGCTCAGGAGAAAAAACTTTATGATTTGATATGGAAGCGTACTATTGCTTCACAAATGGCTGATGCCGAACTGGAAAAAACTACAGCTACTATTATTCTGAATAATGCATCCGAGAAGTTTGTTGCAGTAGGTGAAGTGGTTAAGTTTGATGGTTTCCTTCGTGTCTATAAAGAGTCTTATGATGAAGACAATGAACAGGAAGTTGAAAGCCGTTTGCTTCCTCCTATGAAAAAGGGACAGAAGCTGGAAAGAAAAGATATCGTTGCAACAGAACGTTTCACTCAGCATCCTGCTCGTTATACAGAAGCTAGTCTTGTTCGTAAACTGGAAGAACTTGGCATTGGTCGTCCATCTACATACGCTCCAACAATTTCTACTATTCAGAAGCGTGAATACGTTATAAAGGAAGATAGAGAAGGAAAAGAACGCTCCTATGAGCAACTATGGTTAAGTGACTCTTCTGTGGTGGAGGCTACTAAAACTGAAACCGTAGGTGCTGAGAAATCTAAACTGTTCCCAACTGATACCGGAACTGTTGTAAACGACTTCCTGACTGAATACTTCCCTGATATTCTTGATTATAATTTCACAGCAAGTGTGGAAAAAGAATTTGATGATGTAGCAGATGGTGAAAAGGAATGGACGGTTACAATGAAGGATTTCTATTCAAAATTCCATCCTTCTGTTGAGAAAACGTTAGCTACAAAGACTGAACACAAGGTGGGTGAGCGTATGCTTGGTGCAGAACCTGCTACCGGCAAACCTGTTTCAGTAAAGATTGGTCGTTATGGACCGGTTGTTCAGATTGGTTCGGCTGACGATGAAGAAAAGCCTCGTTTCGCTCAGATGAAGAAAGGTCAATCCATAGAAACTATATCTTTGGAAGAAGCGCTCGAACTATTTAAGCTGCCTCGTACTTTGGGCGATTTTGAAGATAAAACAGTTGTGATTGGAACAGGTCGTTTTGGCCCTTATGTACGTCATAATGCTAAGTTTATTTCTCTTCCAAAGGAAGCTGATCCAATGGAAGTTACTTTAGAAGAAGCTATAGAGCTGATTGAGGCAAAACGTATAGCTGAAGCTCAGAAGATTATTAAAACCTTCGAGGAAGAACCGGAACTTCAGATTCTTAACGGACGATTTGGTCCTTATATTGCTTATAAGGGTACAAATTATAAGATTCCTAAAGATGTTGTTCCACAAGATCTGAATCTTGCTACCTGCTTTGAAATAGTTAGAATACAGGATGAAAAACCTGCCACTCCGAAGCGTGGACGTTATGCAAAGAAGAAATAATAAATAGATTCTTTTAAATTTATATATACGGAGAAGTCTGTTGGGCAATAAGCCTGGCAGGCTTTTCTTTTTTAAGGTGGGCTAAGACAGTTATTGCTGTTACCTAAAGTTTCAAAGCGGATAAGAGTTGCTGTTTTTCTTCTTGTTTAGGCTGTTATTGCTGTTACCTAAAGGAAAATAAATAAATACTTCTTGGCTTGGCTTAGGCTAAAATCTGGGAAGGCATACATTAAAAGAAGAAAACCTGCAGAACTAAGCAATTTTAGCTCTACAGGTTTTTATAAATTACCGAGGAATAAATTCCTTAGGTTTGGTATAATCTTACATTCTTTCCGGAACGTCTATTCCAAGTAATTCCATTCCTAGTTTAATGACCTTACTGATATTGGCAGAAAGAACAAGGCGGAATACTTTTAAATCTTCATTCTCTTCACGAAGAATACTGAAGTCGTGATAGAACTGATTGTACTCTTTAACAAGATCGTAAGTGTAATTTGCAATTACAGACGGACTATAGTCTGTTCCTGCTTGTTTTACAACTCCTGCAAATTCAGATAACATCTGGATTAGCCCTTCTTCTTTCTCGCTTAATGTAACGTTCAAAGGCAGAGTTTCAGGAATTACGATATTTGCTTCAGCAGCTTTGCGCAAAACTGATTGAATACGTGCATAGGTATATTGGATAAACGGACCAGTATTACCATTAAAATCGATAGATTCTTTTGGATTGAAGGTCATATTCTTGCGGGCATCAACCTTTAAGATAAAGTATTTAAGTGCACCCATTCCTACAATGCGGGCAATATTGTTAGCTTCTTCTTCAGAACAACCATCCAGTTTTCCAAGCTCATTGGATGTTTCTTTAGCTGTGCTAACCATCTCTTCTACTAAGTCGTCTGCGTCTACCACTGTTCCTTCGCGAGACTTCATTTTACCTTCAGGTAGTTCAACCATTCCGTAAGAGAAGTGTACCAATCCTTTTCCCCACTCAAAGCCAAGCTTGTCGAGCAGGATAGAAAGAACCTGGAAGTGATAGTTCTGTTCGTTACCAACTACATAAATCATCTTGTTGATTGGATAATCAGCAAAGCGTAATTTCGCAGTACCAATATCCTGAGTCATGTAAACAGAAGTACCGTCCGAACGAAGCAAAAGCTTATGGTCAAGTCCTTCTCCGGTAAGATCGGCCCATACGGAACCATCTTCTTTCTGATAGAAGAAACCTTTTTCAAGACCTTCCATTACCTTATCTTTTCCTTCCAGATAAGTATTTGATTCGTAGTATATCTTATCAAAGCTTACACCAAGCTTCTTGTATGTTTCATTAAATCCTGCATAAACCCATTCATTCATCATTTCCCAAAGCGTTCTAACTTCCGGATCGCTAGCTTCCCACTTAATAAGCATCTCGCGAGCCTCATTCATCAAAGGAGATTGTGCTTCTGCTTCCTCTTTGCTAAGGCCTTGAGCTTGCAGTTCTGCTAATTCTGCTTTATAATGTTTGTCGAAAGAAACATAGTAATCGCCTACAAGGTGATCGCCTTTTTTGCCAGATGATTCAGGAGTTTCTCTGTTTCCGTATTTCTTCCAGGCAAGCATGGATTTGCAGATATGAATACCGCGGTCGTTAACAATATTTGTTTTAACCACCTTATTACCATTAGCCATCATGATGTTTGCAAGTGCGTGACCTAACAAGTTGTTACGTACGTGGCCCAGGTGAAGAGGTTTATTGGTGTTTGGAGAAGAATATTCAATCATTACTAATGGAGAATTCTCATTAGCAGGAATAATTCCATATTGTTTTTCTGCATGGATAGAGTTTAATAGCTCAATCCAGCATGAAGAAGCGATTGTGAGATTAAGAAATCCCTTGATTACATTGAAAGCTGAAATAGAAGAATCATTAGCTAATAAGTATTCGCCGATTTCCTGTGCTGTTTCTTCCGGCTTTTTCTTTGATAATTTCAGAAAAGGAAACACAACCAATGTAAGGTGTCCTTCAAACTCTTTTTTGGTTTTCTGCAGTTGTACCTGTGCAGCTGATACTTCCTGTCCGTATAGCGCTTTCAGTCCGTTGATAACCGATTCTGCTATTTTGTTTTCTATATTCATATCTGTATGTGTTTCTAAATGAGATATTATGAGTGTGCAAAGATAATACTTTCGCTTCAGATATAAAAAAAAGGAGATGCAAACTCTTGCATCTCCTTTTTTATTTCCTAAGTGTGGCTTATTTAATAGCGTCAGCTAATTCTGCACCAGCTTTAAATTTAGCAACTTTCTTAGCAGGAATAGTAATAGGAGCTTTAGTTGAAGGGTTGATACCTGTTCTTTCACCTCTTTCACTAACAGAGAATGTTCCGAAACCAACTAAAGAAACTTTTTCACCTGACTTAAGAGTATCTGATACACTTGTGATGAAAGCGTCAAGAGCTTTCTTTGAATCTGCCTTACTCAAGCCTGATCCTGCTGCGATAGCATTAATAAGTTCTGCTTTATTCATAATTCGTAAATGATTAATTAATATATGTAACTTAAAAGATAAATCGAAAATCCTCACAAATATAGGCTATCAAAACAATATATCAAATATTAAACTTAAAAAAAACAGACGGAAATCGAAAAAAATCTAATAGAATTGGCGATTTATGCTCTAAAACAGAATTATTTACTACTTTTGTAGTAATAATATGTCTGTAACAGACTAATAACTTAATGAAATTATATGCCACCGGTAACAAAAAATCTGATAATAATAAACGTTTTGTTTTTCCTAGGGGGAGTAGTAGCAACGAGGTATGGTATTGATTTATCTACATATCTTGGTTTGCACTTTTTTATGGCGGATGATTTTAATCCCGCTCAGCTTATCTCTTATATGTTTATGCATGGAGGTTTTACACATCTTTTCTTTAATATGTTCGCAGTCTGGATGTTTGGACGCATATTGGAACAGATCTGGGGCCCTAAAAAATTTCTTTTTTATTATATTGCCTGCGGTATTGGTGCTGGTCTTATTCAGGAACTGGTGCAGTACATTCAATATGCAGTACAACTGTCGGCCTATACTAAAGTTGAAGTGAGCGAAGGCATTATTGTACCTATGGCTCAGTATTTGAATTTAATGAATACTGTAGGAGCTTCGGGAGCTGTTTATGCTATTCTGCTTGCATTTGGAATGTTATTTCCTAATGAGAGAATGTTTATTATTCCAATTCCTTTCCCTATAAAGGCTAAGTACTTTGTTGCAGGATATGCAATCATAGAGCTAATGGAAGGAATTGCCAATAATCCTACGGATAATGTTGCTCATTTCGCTCATCTGGGAGGTATGATTTTTGGCTTTATTCTGATTATGTATTGGAAAAAGAAGAAAAACAAAGGTAACGATGGGACATATTATTACTGATTTAAAAGAAAATTTTAAAAGAGGGAATATTTATATTCAGCTTATTTATATAAATGCAGGAGTTTTTATCCTAACCTCTCTGGTTACTATATTTCTGACGCTTTTTAACCGAAGTGCCGGAAACTTCCTTTTATTTGGAGAGATGCCGGCTTCTCTGCATAACTTCTTACTTCAGCCCTGGAGTATATTTACTTATATGTTTTTGCATTCCGGATTGATGCATATTCTATTTAATATGCTATGGCTGTATTGGTTTGGACAACTCTTCCTTTACTTCTTCTCAGCCAAACATCTTCGTGGATTATATGTATTAGGAGGCATTTGCGGAGCTATTCTGTATATGATTTCTTTTAATGTGTTTCCATATTTCAGCGGAGCTATTGAACAATCGTACATGTTGGGTGCTTCGGCTTCTGTTATCGCTATTGTTGTAGCAACTGCTTATAAACAACCGGAATATCAGGTCAGTTTATTGTTTTTTGGTGCAGTAAGACTGAAATTTATAGCTTTGTTCATGATCCTTTCCGATCTTCTTTTTATAACTTCGGATAATGCTGGCGGACATATAGCTCACTTAGGCGGTGCACTTGCCGGTTTATGGTTTGCCGCAAGTTTAAGCAAAGGGCATGATGTTACAGCATGGATAAATAAAATACTTGATTGGTTTATTTCTTTGTTTTCAGGAAATGCTTTTAAGAGGACAAGAAAACCAAAAATGTCTGTGCATTATAACAATAGTCCCAAAAATAAAGATTATGAATATAATGCAAAAAAGAAAGCTCAGAGTGACGAAGTAGACAGAATCCTTGATAAATTGAAAAAATCCGGCTATGAAAGTCTGACTACTGAAGAGAAAAAGAGCTTGTTCGATGCAAGTAAAAGATAGCTATGAAGCATTTAGGTAAAGCTTTAATTTACGCGATTGTAGCAGTAAATATGCTCTTTGTAGGGCTACTTTTATTTTCTGCTTATAGTCCATGGCTTATTAATCCTACTGTGCATCCGGTTTTATCGTGTTTCGGACTCATATTCCCTGTTTTCTTATTGATAAACTTTTGTTTTCTAATTTTCTGGATTTTTACTTATCCTAAATTAGCATTAATATCTGCTTTGGGCTTTATTTTGTGCTTTGGGCAGATTCGTACATACATACCAATAAATTCTCGTACGGATAAGATACCCCAACATTGTATAAAAGTACTTTCTTATAATGTAATGGGGTTTAATAAACTGAAAAAGCATACTCAAACAGATCCTAATCCTATTCTTGAATATATTCTGAAAAAGAATCCTGATATTATTTGTTTGCAGGAATTCCAGTTTTCAACAGATAGATCACATCTTACTGAAAAAGATATTAATAGCGCATTAAGTGATTATCCGTACCATAAGAAAACGAATGTGAGTGCTGTGGGAAACGGGAACTGGGTGGCTTGTTATTCAAAATTTCCTATACTCTCATCGCGTCTTATTAAATATAAAAGCACCTACAATGGTTCTGTTATCTACGAACTTCTTATTAAAGGAGATACTGTGACGGTTATTAATAACCATCTTGAATCAAATAAGCTGACTAAAGAGGATAAGGATGTTTATGTAGATATGATAAAGGAGCCAGAAGCCGGAAAAGTTAAAAGGGGAGTGCGACATTTAGTGAAGAAACTGGCAGAAGCGTCTGCTATTCGTTCTTTACAGGCAAAGGCTGTTTCAAAGGAAATAGCAGCTTCCAAGCATCGGTCAATGATTGTTTGCGGTGATTTTAATGATACTCCAATTTCTTATGCTCACCGTGTAATTGCTCAGGATTTAGATGACGCGTTTACCCAGTCGGGCAGAGGATTGGGAATTTCCTACAATCAACATATGTTCTATTTTAGAATAGACAATATCCTTATAAGCAAAAATTTAACAGCATATAACTGTACGGTGGATAACAGTATTAAAGAATCTGATCATTATCCAATCTGGTGCTATATTGCTATAAAAAAGTGATTTTTCAATTATTACCCTTTAATACATTTATAATATGGACTTGAAGAAAATAGTATTTATTTTATCTATTTGTAGTATGACTTACTCGTATGCCGGTAATGTTAAGACAGACCCAAATCCTTTTCTTTCGGAATTTAAAACTTTGTACAATGCTCCTTCTTTTGATAAGATAAAGATAGAACATTATGAACCTGCTTTTTTGGAAGGTATCCGTCAGCAGAATGCTCAAATTAAAGCAATTGTGTCTAATAAGGCAAAGCCAACGTTTCAGAATACCATTGTAGCTTATGATAACAGTGGTGAGATTCTTCGTCGTGTAGGAGGCGTATTCTTTAATTTGACTGAAGCTGAAACAAACGATGCATTGACAGCTCTTTCAATTAAAATGGCTCCGGTTTTATCAGAACATAGTGATAATATCTCTCTGAATAAAGCTCTTTTTAAGAGAATAAAGACTGTTTATTCTCAAAGAGGATCTTTAAAATTAACTCGTGAACAAGAAAGATTATTAGAACTTATTTATAAAGACTTTGTTCGCTCGGGAGCCGCACTTGATGATAAAAAGCAAGCTCGTTTGCGTGAAATTAATAAAGAATTAGCAACTCTGGAAATTGATTTTGGTAACCATGTTTTGAATGAAACTAATGCTTATCAATTAGTTATCAGTGATAATAAAGATCTTGCTGGTTTACCTGACTGGTTGGTAAAGAGTGCTGCAGAAGATGCTAAAGCTGCCGGTAAAGAAGGTAAATGGATTTTTACATTGCACAATGCCAGCCGATTACCATTCTTGCAATATGCAGATAACAGAGCTTTGCGTGAACAGATTTACAATGCTTATATTAACAGAGCGAATAAAGGAGATAAGAACGATAACAAAGCAATTCTTGCAAAAGTTATAACTCTTCGTCTTGAAAAAGCAAATCTGCTTGGATTTGATACTTTTTCAAATTTTGTTTTGGATAAAAATATGGCAAAGAGCTCAACTAAAGTTATGGATTTTCTTAATAATCTTTGGAAGTACTCAAATGAAAATGCAAGAAAAGAAGCTGCAGAGTTGCAGAAAATGATGGATAAAGAAGGCAAAGGTGAAAAACTGGCTCGATGGGACTGGTGGTACTATTCTGAAAAACTTCGTCAGGAAAAATATAATCTGAATGAAGATGAACTTAAACCTTATTTCAAGTTGGACAATGTGCGTGAAGGTGCTTTTGCTGTTGCAAATAAGCTTTATGGAATAACGTTGACTGAAGTGAAGAATGTGCCGGTTTATCACCCTGATGTTAAAGTCTTTGATGTAAAAGATAGTAAAGGTAAACATCTTGGTTTGTTTTATGTAGATTATTTCCCACGTGCCGGTAAACGTGGTGGTGCATGGATGAATAATTACAAAGATCAGCACGGAGAATCTCGTCCTATCATCTGTAATGTTGCCAGTTTCACTAAACCTACAGGTGATGTTCCTTCTTTATTAACATTGGATGAAGTACAAACTCTTTTCCATGAATTTGGGCATGCACTTCACGGACTATTAACTAAATGTAATTATGTAGGAGTATCTGGTACAAATGTAACACGTGACTTTGTTGAACTTCCATCTCAGATAATGGAACATTGGGCTACAGAACCTGAAGTATTGAAAATGTATGCAAAGAACTATAAAACAGGAGAAGTGATGCCGGATACTCTGATTCAGAAATTAAACAAACAAATGCTTTTTAATCAAGGATTTATGACAACAGAACTTCTGGCTGCCGCTATTCTTGACATGGAGTTTCATAATTTGAAAGATGCAAAGAATCTGGATGTTGTTGACTTTGAGAAAAAAGTAATGGATAAATACGGCCTGATTCCTGAAATAGCTCCAAGATACCGAGCTACTTACTTTAATCATATTATTGGCGGATATGCCGCAGGATATTATAGTTATCTATGGGCAAATGTGTTGGACTCTGATGCATTTGAAGCATTTAAAGAGAATGGTATCTTTGATAAGAAAACAGCAGATGCTTTTCGTACAAATGTGCTTGAAAAGGGAGGAAGTGAAGATCCAATGGTGTTATACAAAAAATTCCGTGGAGCTGAACCAAAACTTGAACCAATGTTAAAAAACAGAGGACTTCAATAGTATTGTTTGACCTTTAATTTATTGTTTACTGCCAAAGATCTGTTGTATAACATATTTTGTAAGTTCAAAATGCACTATGTAACTTAAATATTTGCTACACTTTATATATAAAAGTGAAAAAAAAGCTATATTTGCGCATTATATGCAGTATAAATTAATTAAAGTAAGTAATATAAATTTAAAAGAAAAATGCAAAACAAAGGACTTGTAAAAGTTTTTGCGGTATTGCTCACACTTGTATGTGTGTTCTACCTGTCTTTCTCTTTTGTTACTCGTCATTACATGAAAATGGCTGCCGAGTATGCTAAAGGAGATCCGAAGTTAGAGCAAGAGTACATTGACTCACTGTCAACTGAAAAAGTGTGGTTGGGCAATTATACGCTTAAACAGTGTCGTGAAATGGAGATTAGTTTAGGTCTTGACCTAAAGGGGGGTATGAATGTTGTGCTTGAAGTTTCAGTAGGCGATGTATTAAAAGCATTAGCTGATCATAAAGAAGATGCTGCATTCAATAAAGCGGTAGCTTCTGCTCAGATACTTTCTGAGAAAAGCCAGTCAGACTTTATCACACTTTTCGTTAAAGAATATCATAAATTAGCTCCGGGTGCCAGATTATCTGAATTATTCGCTACTCAGCAGTTAAAAGATAAGGTTACTCAGAAATCTTCTGATTCAGAAGTTGAGAAAGTAATCAGAGAAGAAGTTAAAGCAGCTATTGATAACTCTTATAACGTTCTTCGTACTCGTATCGACCGCTTTGGTGTTGTTCAGCCAAATATTCAGAGCTTACCAGATCAGATGGGCCGTATCATGGTTGAACTTCCAGGTATCAAAGAACCTGAACGTGTAAGAAAATTGCTTCAGGGTTCTGCTAACCTTGAATTCTGGGAAACTTATGACTCTAAAGACATTGTTCCTTATTTCAGCACAGTTGATAATACTATCCGTTTAATTGCAGAAGGAAAAGGTGCTACTGTAGCTGCTGCAGACACTACTGCAAAAGATACTACAGCTGTTGCAGTTGCAAAAGTTAGTGCAAAAGATAGCCTTGAAGCTGTATTAAAAGGTGGAAAAGCTCAGAAAGAAGAAAAGGGCAAAGTAAATACTGCTCAATTGGCAAGTGCTAAGAAAGAGCATCCTTTGTTGTCAATCTTCCAACCTAACACCAATGGTTACGGATGTATAGTAGGATATGCTAATTATAGAGATACAGCTGCTATCAACAAATACTTTGCTATGAAGCAAGTACAGGATCAGCTTCCTAAAGACTTAAGATTGAAATGGGGTGTTAAAGCTGCTGATGGCGATAAGAAAGCTCAGACTTTTGAACTTTATGCAATTAAATCTACAGAACGTAACGGACGTGCTCCATTAGAAGGTGATGTAGTAACAGATGCAAAAGATACTTATGATCAATTTGGCAAACCAGCTGTAAGCATGTCTATGAACTCTGAAGGTTCAAGAAGATGGGCATTGATGACAAAACAGAATATTGGTAAAGCAATTGCCATTGTTTTGGATGGTTATGTATATTCAGCTCCAAATGTAAATAGTGAAATTACTGGCGGTAATTCTGAAATTACTGGTCACTTCACTCCAGAAGAATCTAAGGACTTGGGAAATGTGTTGAAGTCTGGTAAAATGCCGGCTCCTGCACACATTGTTCAGGAAGATATCATTGGTCCATCATTGGGTCAGGAATCAATCAATGCTGGTCTTATTTCTTTCTTAGTTGCAATTGTTGTTTTGATGTGCTTCATGTGCTTTATGTATGGATTCATTCCAGGTATGATTGCCAACTCAGCTTTGATCTTTAACTTGTTCTTCACGTTAGGTATCCTATCTTCGTTCCAGGCCGCGTTAACTCTGTCAGGTATTGCCGGTATGGTGTTGACACTTGGTATTGCTGTCGATGCGAACGTACTTATCTACGAACGTACAAAAGAAGAATTAAGAGCTGGTAAAAATGTTAAAACTGCTTTGTCTGAAGGTTATTCAAATGCATTCTCTGCAATCTTCGACTCAAACATTACTTCAATTATTACAGGTGTTATCCTGTTCTATTTTGGTACAGGTCCTATCAAAGGTTTCGCAACTACATTGATCATTGGTATCATCTGTTCATTCTTTACAGCAGTATTTATGACACGTGTGGTTTACGAACACTTCATGAACAAAGATAAGTTGTTGAATCTTACATTCTCTTCTAATCTTTCTAAGAAGATATTCGTTCATACACATTATAACTTTGTTGGTTCTAATAAGAAATCATTCTTTGTATTTGGTGCTGCTTTGGTAATCTGCTGTGTTTCTTTTGCACTTCGTGGATTGAGCCCAAGTATTGATTTTACTGGTGGACATAATTATGTACTTCAATTTGAAAAATCAGTTGAGCCAGAACAAGTAAGAACATTAATGGCTAGCCAGTTTGGCGATGCTTCTGTTACTGTTATTGCTCTTGGTACTGATGGAAAGAAAGTTCGTGTAAGTACTAACTACCGTATTGAAGAAAGCGGAAGCAATGTAGACTCAGAAATTGAAGCTAAGCTTTATAACGCAGTAAAAGATAAGTTACTTGCTCCAGGAACTTCTCTTGAAACATTCAAGAATCCTGATATCCGTACCGGTGGTAGCATTATTAGTTCTCAGAAAGTAGGGCCAAGTGTTGCAAAAGACATCACTATCGGAGCTATTATTGCTGTTGCTCTTTCTTTGTTAGCTATCGGACTTTATATCTTACTACGATTTAGAGATATATCTTTCAGTGTTGGTTCTGTTGTGGGATTGGTTGTAGACTCAGTAATAATTGCTGGTGTATTCTCCCTATTCTATGGTAGATTGCCATTCTCTATGGAGGTTGACCAGAACTTCATTGCTGCCATCTTAACAATCATTGGTTATTCTATTAATGATAAGGTGGTAATCTTTGACCGTGTTCGTGAGTTCTTCCACTTGTATCCAAAGCATGACCGTACTGAGTTGTTCAATGACTCATTGAATACTACTCTTGCTCGTACTGTAAATACTTCAATTTGTACATTGTTAGTAATGTTATGTATCTTCATCTTAGGTGCTGAATCTATTCGTAGTTTCGCATTCGCATTGATGGTTGGTATCATCGTTGGTACTCTTACATCACTCTTTGTTTCTGCTCCTATTGCATTCATTATGCAACAGAAAGAAGCTAAGAAGCATGCAAAAGCTCTAGAAAAATAAGAACTTTTATATAGTTTATAGTAAAGGCTGCTCTGTAAAGGGCAGCCTTTCTTTTTGGAGGTAATTAACCTTATGGCTTATATAAATGTATTTAGGTTATTATATAAAAAAGACTCCAATCTTTATTATTCTCTTGTACAAAAGAATTCTTTGTTTTGTACAAAAGATATATTTCTTCTGTACAAAAGAATGCATTCTTTTGTACAAGGATCAATTAATTCTTCATTATGAATTGTGAAAAGAATAAGTATGAACCTGAAAATGAAAAAACTAAGAGTTCAATTATAGATGAAGTGTATAGTTATTAGTAACCAATACCTGGTTATTAATAAACACGGTCAGCCAAAATCAGGACGAAACAAGTGCTAGACTGCTAGACTTCTGCTAGACTTTGAAGAAGAAGTCTAGCACCTGTATTACGTTTATACGCAATAACTTATGTGCCAAGTGCTAGACTGCGAGACTTTTTTGAATTTTTAATTTTATGGAGAGAGTAAATTCAATTAATTCTCATTGCAGATAGAGCCAATTGTACTCTTAAAACTCTGGTAATTTTATATAAATATCAGTTGCACAATAATATAGATAGGTAACAAGACTATCAGTGAGAATTTAAACATATATGCAAAGAAACTTGGCATCTTGATACCTCTTTCTTCTGCAATAGACTTTACCATGAAGTTTGGTCCATTTCCAATGTAAGTCATTGATCCAAAAAATACAGAGCCTACACAGATTGCTTTCAATAGAATCTCAGGTACTCCAGCAACCTTTATTGATTCTGATAAAGATAAAGGTAATCCACCTGCAACTAATCCACGTGCTAAATCATAGAATGCAACTGCTGTTGGTGTATTGTCTAAGAATGAACTCAGTGCCCCTGATGCGTATAAAAATTGGCGAGGTTCTGTTAGTCCAAAACTGACTGCATTATTTGCAAGCCAGATTAGTGCAGGCGACATGGTTACAAATATGCCTAGAAAAAGACAGGCAACTTCGGTAATAGGAGTCCACGAGAAACTATTGTTTTTGCGCACTTCAGACTTTGTGTAAAATAAAGACAGAGCAGCAAGTATTACTAATATAATCTCACGAATATATTCCAGCCATATCGGAGTATTTTCTTGCTCCATTGCAGGTATATTTCCTTTATTGATGAAAGCAACAGCAAGGATTACCCCTAGCAGAAATAAGAAATTTATATTGCCTGTAACACGTATAGGCTCTTGTTGAATAGAATCTTCAGCAAGATCTATCCATTCTTCTTTTTTATAATAATATCTGTCTACAAAGTAGTATATGGATAGTAATAATACACCAGTGAATGCCCATTCGGGAAATAAAGTAAAGAACCAGGAAAACTCAGCTCCACGCAGATAAAGCATAAATAACGGAGGATCTCCTAGCGCTGTTAAAAGTCCCCCACAATTGGCTATTGCAGCGATAAAAAACAACATAGTATGAGTGGTGTACTTACGCTCCTGATTGGTGTTAATCATTGGACGAATAAGAAGCATGGCTGCCCCTGTGGTGCCCATAAAAGCCGCCAATACATAGCCGATTCCCATAAATAAGACATTATTTCGTGGAGTGGCTTTAATATCTCCGGAAACATGAATACCTCCGGTAATAATAAATAGCGAACCTAACAAAATAATAAATGGAACATAATCGTGAACAACGGTGTTTGCCAGATTTGTTGAAAGTCCGTTTTCCAGCATGTAAACTACTACAGGAATACTAAGAATAACAGATACCAAAAGTTTATTCTTATTTTTATCCCACCATTTCCCTAAAATAAGCGGACCTACAGCAATAGCTAAAAGCATTATCAGAAAAGGAATTGAAACCCACAAAGGCATATTGAAAGTACTTTCCATTTTATTTATTTAATTTCAACGAAGTGCTTGATCTTAACTAATCTTCTTCTTTTTTACGAAGTGTGTGATTGTTTAAGTATTTGAAAACTAAGCACTATATTATTAATTCAATGATTGGTTTTGGACTGCAAATGTACTGCTTTTTTTAATATCATGTACAAATAAGATGCTATTACCCAATGGATATTTGATTATTTAAAATCGAATTAAATGATAAAAGCATAGATAGAAATATAGAAAGAACGAATATATCATATAAATACTACCTTGTAGCAGAAAAGATATAATCGTTCTTTCTATACGGTTGATAACAATAAATAGAAATGAATCTCCCGTTGTTTTAAACGGCTGTATTAGAATCCAAAACTATCAACCTTTACATCTTTATTTTTTTCGTCTTTAAAAGGTTTAGCCTTTAGCTGAACCACATTGCCTTCTACATTAATGGCCTTGAAAGGAGTAGCCGGACAAACATATTCGCATCCTCCGCAACCTACGCAAATATCCGGATTTACACTCGGAATGGTTAATCCATCTTTGTAGTCTACCATTTTAACGGCTTGTGTTGGACAATGCTCAGAACAAGCGCCGCAATCTGTTTCGTCGTTATAAACAATACAGTTTTCCATTGTAAAGACAACGCGCCCCATCTGGGTAAGATGCTTTTCCTCTTTGGTAAGCGGCAATATAGCTCCGTTTGGACAAGTATTTGAACAAACAGTACAATCGTAATTGCAGAAACCTTTTTCGAAACTCATCATTGGTTGCATTATTCCGCCCAATCCATATTCAGTGAAAGCTGGTTTAAGTACATGAGATGGGCAACGGCTTACACACAAGTGGCAGGCGGTGCAGTGTTTAAGTAAATTGTCTGCACTTACTGATCCTGGAGGAGATAATGGATGTTGCTTTTTGTATGGTTTGTTTTTGCTTAATGAAGCCATAGCATTCTGAGCTTTTAAAAGAGGAACGGTAATTAATCCGGCTCCGGTTATGCTCAGAAACATTCGTCGGCTATCGTTAGGCTTATTTTCTTGTTTTGGAGATGTAGATGCAAATGCATAAATAAATTTTATAGCTTTCTTTTTGCAGACAGGCAAACAGTTAAAACATCCCACGCAACGGCTGTGATCTATTTGATGTTCTTTGCTGTCAATACATGAAGATTTGCATTTTGCAGCACAAGCGCCACAACTATTACATGTATTTTCGTCAATTCTTATTTTGAATATAGAATATTTGGAGATAAGTCCTAATAAGCTTCCTACAGGGCAGATTGTATTGCAATAAAGTCTTCCATATTTATATGCAAGGAATGATACGATTAGTAGACTAATTGAAGCAATCACGAAAGAGAAAACACTTCGGATAACTATTCCCACAACGTAAAGACTATAATTGTTGAAATGTCCTAATACGCCTGCTAACTGGTTGTTTCCATAAAGATAGACAGGACGGAATAAACTAGAAGCTATGCGTCCGAAAATGCTATATGGCTCGAGTAAGCTTAATAAAAATGTGAAGCCTGCAAAGAATGCTATAACGACTCCAATCAGTATGCTATATCTTAGATAATTTTTAGGTTTAAGATATTTGTATTTCTTTCTTTTTGTGAAGAACTTTGAGAAAGTTTCCAGCACATCCTGCCATATTCCAAGAGGACAAATAGCAGAACAATATACTCTTCCAAAAAGGAAAGTGAGGAGAAACAGAAATATTAAAACTCCGATATTTAATGCTAATAAGGCTGGAGCTAGTTGGATAGTAGTCAGCAATTTTAATTTATGTGGTGCAATACCTGCAAAGTCAATGAAATAAAAAGTAATAAGCGATAACATGATTAATGCTATCGCTATTCTGGTTTTACGTAACATACTTATAGTTTAATTCGTTTAATATTCATCTTATCCAGATTCATGTTTCCCAGTTTAAGCTGAGAAGCATTTGCAATGTGAGTAACCTGCTCTATAGGCATCTTTGCGATCTGATTGAAGAATTTTACGGCAGCAGTGTCCACTGCAACAATATCCTGAGATATAAACAGTCCTTTTGCTAAAGCAACATCTGCAGCCGATCTGCCACGCGGACCATTGCTCTTCAAGACACGGTAAGCATCAACTACATTCAGAACCGGATGTTTAGCGAGAGAGCAGATATCTGCAATGCATTGCTGCAAGTCGTTTTCATGGAAGAAACCTCTGTCCCATACAATTCCCATCATATTTTTCATGGATATACTCATTTTGGCACCACCATGATTTTTCAGAATTGGAACGTTGATCCATACATCGCTGTCTAATAAAGCTTTATGAACCTTGGCTGTTTTTAGAACCTTTGCATTAGGAAGAGAGATTGCCCGATAGTATGATTCTTCGTGTGCAGGTACAACTTTTGCTCCTGCTTCTTTTGCTGCATCTTCAATGCCACTATTCTTATAACATTTACGCCAGTCATCGCAAGTGTGGTCAAAGACAACAACTTCTTTTGCTCCTGCATCAAAGCATTGTTTAACTATCTCTCCTATTAGTTTAGGGTTCGTGTTTCCAGCCAGTTCGGGAACTTTATCCCACCCAATATTGGGCTTGATACAAACTTTCTGACCTTTTTTCACAAATTTGCCCATTCCTCCCATTTCTTTAATGGCGTGACGGAACATAACTTCCGGTTCGCCACCCATTACAGCTACCATATCATAGGCCTGTTTAGTTGCCTCGTTTTCGCCCGTTTGCTTTAATAAATCAAAAGCTTCACTAGGCGTTACTGTAGATGCAAGGCCTGTCAATGCTGCTAATCGTAAGAAATCTCGTCTATCCATATTGCTTGTTTATAAAATCCAGGGAAATTTAAAACAACTCTCATTATAGAGGCAATAATCTGCATTGCCATTTACTGCAAATGTCTTTAATTTAGCTGCTCCGGCAAGAAGCTGCTGCGCATATTTAATGGTTGTACCGGTTTTTATACGGTCTTCAACCAATAAGATTCTTTTTCCTTCAAAACAAAAATCGATAGGTTCCAGTAACCGGGGCTGATCATACATCTGATGTTGCTCGCTGTCTCTTAAATTCAGCTTAAGAAGATGTATTTCCAGATTTAAACGTTGATTGAGCAGTGCTGCCGGAATAATACCGCCATTGGCTATTGCAACAATCATGTCGAAAGGCTCATTTATTTCAAGATGAAGAATCCTGTCGATAACCTCTTCAAAGCTTTTAGCATTCATATTTTGCCAATGATTTCAAAATTAACCAGCCAAAAACTATTTGAATAATCATTCCAGGAAAGCCTAAAGTGATATCTTGTAAAGCCATTGGAAGACTACCGCTAATTATATATTCTGCAATGCTGCCAATGAATTGATAGGCAATAACAGTAACTGCAATAAGGAGTAGCGATACTTTTTTGCTGCGTTGAGCAATCCACGCGGCTGCTATTGCCAGTAATGATGATTTTATTAGTAGTACCGGAAGTGCACCGATTGGTGGCATCCCGAAAAGTAAATGGTTACATAATGGAGACAATAGAGCAGTTATTAACCCGATTCGGATTCCAAACTTATAAGATGCAATCAATGTAAAGAAATAGATTGGAAGTAACATTTTACCACCATCAGGAACTAAGTGACAGATTTGTGGCAAAATTAAGTTGCCGGCAATAAAAGCAATGCTTAATAAATAAGAGCGATAATTTGATAAGCTCAGATTGACTGGTTGAAAGGCAAGACTTCTCATCGTTATATATTTGAATGTTAATAATCAATGTGTCTGATAGTTCAATGCAAAAGTTGTTTAGCAGCCTTATAGTCCTGTTTGCTGCTTACGTATACATCAAACGTTTAGCTACAAATATAAAACAAAGAAAAGTGCTTTCCAAATTTGAAGTCATATTTATAATATGATTATCAGTTTTTTAGATAGCTACAACTAAGAGATGCTATTTGTAATTTTTATCTGATTATTATGGTAAGTTTAATTTTCTCCTTAAAAAACATTAATTGACGAAAGGTTCAAAAAAAATATTTTTTCTGATATGTCAAGTCCATGATGAACTAATAAGGGAATAATAAAGCGAAGCAGGTGAAATTAATTGTAATTTTTAAGAGCCTGTATATCAGTAATATGGTTGTGGAAAGTAGCCCCGCCGAGAATCGAACTCGGATCTAAAGTTTAGGAAACTTTTGTTCTATCCATTGAACTACAAGGCCGAAATGCAGGCGCAAAGGTAATCTATTTTGTTGATATGCACAAAAAAAATCTTTGTTAAAGAACATCAATGCTTTAAACCTTTACTCTATAAGGCGATCAAAAAAGAGTATATATTTAAGAGAAAATTAAAGATTTGGATAATGAAGAGATTTTTATCAGGCATACTTTTACTGGTAATCAGTATTAGTAGTTACGCGGCTTCAGGGGAGCTTGGAGTTATTAAAGGAAAGGTAATAGATTCAAAGACGAAAGAGGCTTTGCAGTTTGTAAATGTTAGTGTAAAGACGAAAGCAAATGCTTCGTTAGTTAAAGGTGGGGTAACCGATCAGTCTGGAGAATTTGTTTTAGGCGGATTGAAAGATGGAACCTACATTGTTAATGTGTCATACATTGGTTATAAGGCCTATGAGAAAGAATTTACAATTTCATCCAAGAAGAGCGTAAATTTGAATCAGATATCTTTGGCAGAAGACAGCCATGTACTAAAAGAAGTGGAGGTAGTGGGCCAAAAAGCTCAGATGAGATTTGAAATTGATAAGAAGGTTTTTGACGTGGACCAGAATATATCTTCTGCCGGAGGTTCAGCCAGTGATGTATTAAGTAATATTCCTTCAATTGAAGTTAATAATGATGGCGATGTTTCGCTTCGTGGTAATTCAAATGTAACAGTCTGGATCAACGGTAAAGCATCTGGTTTGTCTGCTGACAACAGAGCTCAGATATTGGAACAAATGCCAGCCGAGAACATTGAAAAGATTGAAGTAATAACTAATCCTTCTGCTAAATACAGTCCTGAAGGTACAGCGGGTATTATTAATATCGTTTTAAAGCAAGATCGTAAAGCCGGATATTTTGGTAGCGCACAAGCAGGTGCAGATTCAAAAGGTGGGTATAACGGTAGCTTTAATATAAATTATAGTAGCAGTAAATTTGATATTTACGGAAATGTTGGTTATCGTCATCACGAAAGAAATGGTGGTGGAAATACCAATAGAACAAATACGCAAGGTACTGAAAGTACAAGTGATGATACTTATCTGAATACTAAAACAGATCAGGATGGTGAACACTCGGGAATATTCCTTAGAGGTGGGATAACTTATCATGCTACTAAAAAAGATCATTTTACAGTAGGTGGTTTTGGTATGTTTGGCAGTATGAATAGTAGTAGTAACATCAATTATTTAAGCAATGTTCCTAATTCATATTATAAAAGTTTCCGTTCATCTAATTCGGATAATTCAATGAATGGCGGAAATCTTGAGGTTGGTTATAAGCGTGATTTTACAAAAGATAGTTATCTGGATTTTACTGCTTCTTATAACAAATGGGGAATGGATAATACCAGTATATACGATCAGACCTCTTATTTTTCAGACAGAACTACATCGTCTTATCAGCGTCAGCTTAATAATATGAACCATCATAACTGGGAATTCCAGTTGGATTATCAGAATAAGATTAGTGATAATACAAAGTTGGAGGCAGGTTATAAAGGTACTTTAGGTAGAGAGAATAGTCCTGTTGAAACTTATTCAGGATTGGCAGAGAGCTCTGCTGCATTTGACAACAGTTTATATAACCGTTTTATTTATAATCAGGATGTTCATGCATTGTATGCTACTTATTCCGGAAGAATTAAAAAGTTCGGATATCAGATTGGTATGCGTGGAGAGTACTCAAAAGTGAATACAAAGTCGGAAGATTATACTTTTGCAAGTACTCCATTTCAGAAGGACTACTTCAGTCTGTTTCCAAGTGCTTTTATATCATATTCTTTGCCTGAAAATAATGAGATTCAGTTGAATTATACAAGACGTATTTCTCGTCCATGGGGAGGTCAGCTTAACTCTTTTATGAATATTACAGACTCAACTAATATCTCTTTCGGTAATCCAAAATTGAATCCGGAATATTCAAATGCTCTTGAACTTAATTATATCAAGAATTGGGAGAATCATACGTTGTCTTTCTCTGGTTATTACCGTACAACCGACGATGTAATTCAAAGCATCAGATATTTGGATGGAAATGTGATGAAAAGTACCTATGAAAATGTGGCGCAGACAACCTCTGCCGGAGTAGAGCTGGTAGGGAAGGATAAATTGTTTAAGATATTAGATCTTACCACTACAGTGAATCTGTTTTATTATAAGCTGGATGGTTTTAGCTATTTACCAGAAGGAAAAACAACTCCTGTGATTGGTAATGCAGATGAGAACTTTTCATGGAATGCTAGAATGATCGCTAATATTATTCTTCCAAAATCTTTTTCTTTGCAGTTGACTGGTGGCTATAATGCGAAACAAGTGGTGGCGCAAGGAACTCAGAAGGCTAATTATATGCTGGATGCAGGTTTAAGAAAATCGTTTATGAATAAGAGGTTTAGTCTAAGCATTAATGCACGAGATATTCTGGATTCACGCAAACAACACACAATAACCTATGGTACCGGATTTATTCAGGATTCAGAAAGCTGGAGAGGTGGAAGACAGATTGGTTTTACCCTTACCTATAATTTTGGTAATATGCGTGCTAAAAACAACAAGCAGAACAAGGCAAGTGATGACAGTATGTCAATACCAATGGGAACAGAGGAATAATTTTGTAAAATCCATAAAGAAAGGGAGATAAGAGAATTTAAATAGTTTATGGCTGGATGCCTGATAAATTCGAAAAGATTTTGCTAAGTCGCATAACTTTCCGATATTTGTAAGCGCATAAATAAGAGGATTGTTGATGTTTAAACATCTTTCAACTCTTATTTATGCGCTTCTTGCAACATTAAATCTTAAAAAAGAAAAAGATAAGTTATGGCAGACGAAATTGTAGTTAAAGAATTAGAGAGAGTAGTAGTTCGCTTCTCTGGTGATTCCGGTGACGGAATGCAACTAGCTGGGAATATTTTCTCTAATTTATCGGCTGTATTGGGGAACGATATATCTACGTTTCCTGATTATCCGGCAGAGATTCGTGCCCCGCAAGGCACAATAAGTGGAGTTTCCGGTTTTCAGGTGCATATTGGTGCAAAGAAAGTTTTTACTTCTGGTGATAAATGTGATGTGCTTGTTGCAATGAATCCTGCGGCATTAAAAACAAATGCAAAGTTTCTTACTCCACAATCTATTATCATTATCGATATTGACTCCTTTACTAAAAAGGATTTAGAGAAAGCTCTTTATAATACTGATGATCCTTTTGCAGAACTAAACATTCACAATCAGGTTATAGATGCTCCTATTACCTCTATGTGTAAAGAGAGTCTGAAAGATAGCGGATTGGATAATAAAGCAGCTATAAGATGCAAGAATATGTTTGCGCTGGGATTGGTTTGTTGGTTGATTAACCGTCCATTGGATCATGCGATGCACATGCTTCAGGAAAAGTTCTCTAAAAAACCTTCAATTGCCGAAGCAAACATAAAAGTCTTGACTGATGGCTACAATTATGGTCATAATATACACGCTTCTGTTTCTACTTATGTTGTTGAATCTAAAGGAGAGAAAGAAAAAGGCTTTTATACAGATGTAAATGGTAATCTTGCTACAGCTTACGGGCTTGTTGCTGCTGCAGAAAAGTCGGGACTTCAATTATTCTTAGGATCATATCCTATTACTCCTGCTACTGATATACTACATTATCTGTCAAAGTGGAAAGAACTGGGTGTGGTAACTGTTCAGTGTGAAGATGAGATTTCTGGTGCATGTAGTGCTATTGGTGCATCTTTTGCCGGAAATCTGGCTGTGACTTCAACTTCAGGACCTGGAGTTTGTCTTAAAAGTGAAGCTATAAATCTGGCTGTTATTGCAGAGCTACCTTTGGTTATTGTAAATGTTCAACGTGGTGGTCCTTCAACAGGTTTGCCTACTAAGAGTGAACAAACCGACTTATTACAAGCTGTATACGGACGTAATGGTGAAAGTCCGCTGGTTGTAATTGCTGCAACTTCTCCTACTAATTGTTTCGATTCTGCATATATGGCAGCTAAGATAGCATTGGAACACATGACTCCTGTTATACTTCTTACAGATGGTTATATTGCTAATGGTTCGGCTGCCTGGAAAATACCTTCACTGAAGGATTATCCTGAAATTAAGCCAAATTACGTAACGAAAGAGATGCAAGAGGTTTGGAAACCTTATATGCGTAATCCTGAAACTCAGGTTCGTTATTGGGCTACTCCTGGTATGGAAGGTTTTATGCACAGAGTTGGTGGACTTGAAAAAGACTTTGTTACAAGTGCTATTTCTACTGATGCTGATAATCACCACAGAATGACGTTGACTCGCCAGGCTAAAATTGATTATATAGCTAACTGTATACCGGAACTTGAAGTACAAGGTGATAAAGATGCCGATTTACTTGTTTTAGGATGGGGTGGAACTTACGGACACCTTTATTCAGCTGTTGAAAAATGCAATGAAGAGGGAAAGAAAGTTGCTTTTGCTCATTTCCAATATATCAATCCACTACCAAAGAATACAGAAGAGGTGTTGAGAGCATTTAAAAAGATTGTAGTGGTAGAACAAAATCTTGGACAGTTTGCCGGCCTTCTTCGTATGAAGATTCCAGGACTGGATATTTGCCAGTTTAATAGAGTGAAAGGACAGCCTTTTAATGTAGTTAGACTTGTTGAAGAATTTACAAAATTGATGGAGGAAAAGTAAGATGAGCGAACAATTATATACAGCAAAAGATTTTAAGAGTGACCAGTATGTTCGTTGGTGTCCGGGTTGTGGTGATCATGCATTATTGAATTCATTACACAAGGCTATGGCTGAATTGGGTATTGCTCCTAATATGACAGCCGTTATTTCAGGTATTGGATGCTCTTCACGCTTACCTTATTATATGAATACTTATGGCTTTCATACCATTCACGGACGTGCGGCAGCAATTGCTACCGGTGTGAAGGTTGCCAATCCGGATTTAACTGTTTGGCAGATTTCAGGTGATGGTGATGGATTGGCTATTGGTGGAAATCATTTTATTCATTCCATTCGCAGAAATGTCAATATCAATATAGTTCTTCTGAATAATCGTATTTACGGTTTAACAAAAGGACAATATTCTCCAACTTCTCCTCGAGGATTTGTATCAAAATCGTCTCCTTATGGAACAGTGGAAGATCCTTTCCGCCCTGCAGAATTAATATTTGGTGCAAGAGGTAAGTTCTTCGGAAGATGTGTGGATGTAGATGGCCCGTGTTCTATAGAAGTATTAACAGCTTCGGCTCGTCATAAAGGTGCTTCTGTTGTTGAGGTTCTGCAAAACTGTGTAATTTTCAATGATGGTTGTCATAGTGCTGTTGCTACCAAAGAAGGACGTGCAAAGAATGCAATTCATCTTAAGCATGGACAGCCTATGTTGTTTGGCGAAAACAATGAAAAAGGTTTGATGCAGGAAGGATTTGGTCTTAAAGTGGTGACTTTGGGCGAAAATGGTATCACAGAAAAGGATATCCTTGTACATGATGCTCATTGTGAAGATAATACTCTTCATATGAAGCTTGCTTTAATGGAAGGTCCTGATTTTCCTGTTGCTTTGGGAGTAATCAGGGATGTTGAGGCTCTTAGCTATGAAGAATGTGTATATGCACAAATAAAAGACGTTCAGGCAAAGAAACCTACTCGCAAATTAGAAGATTTCTTACTTAGTGGTGAAACTTGGGAAATAAAATAATTTTCATCTCTAAATATAATAAATATGGGCTACTCATTCGAGCAGCCCATATTTTTGTTTTTTCGGGGTTCTATCTGAGACCTTTTTCAATATTCAGAGACTTTATTTTACTTGCTTTGATAATCTCCTTTCTTGAAACGGAATTTATTATTCTTTTTCTCCGTAAGCTAAATCTCCGGCATCTCCTAATCCTGGAACAATATAAGAATGAGAATCAATTTCAGGGTCAACTGCTGCACACCAGATGGTTGTTTTATCTTCAGGAAAAACTCTTTCCACATATTCCAGAGCCTGCTTGCTTGCAATAATACATGCAACATGTATTTCTTCAGGGCAACCTTTTGTTAGCATAGCGCCATAGCTAAGCTCCAATGAGCTTCCGGTTGCAAGCATAGGATCGGTAATAATTAGTGTTTTTCCGGCAATTCTTGGAGAAGCAATATATTCAATGTTGATTTCAAACTTAAGCGCATCTTTGTACTTACGATAAGCCGAAACAAAAGCATTTTCTGCATTGTCGAAATAATTTAGGAATCCTTGATGAAAAGGAAGTCCTGCACGAAGGATAGTACTGATAACGATCTTGTTATCCGGAGTGTTCGTCGGAGCAATACCCAGTGGTGTTTGAATGTTTTTGGTTGAGTAGGTAAACTCCTTACTCATCTCGTATGCCATAATCTCGCCGATGCGTTCAATATTGCGTCGGAAACGCAAACGGTCGTTTTGAACTTCTACGTTTCTTATTTCTGAAACGTACTGATTTAGGATGGAATTTGTTTCACCGAAATTGATAATTTTCATTGTTTTTTTATTAAATAATTTATTGTTTGATTTGTTCTATCATTTTTGTATACATTTCCCTCCATCCTTTCCAAAAACTATCTTCAGCTAATGAAGAATTGTGGAAAAGAGTTATGAAATCACCATTAACAGCTTTAACTTTTTTAGCAAGCTCTTTAATCTTTTCTAGTGCTTCCAGAGGATTCATATTGAAATCTCTATTCAAGGTAACATCCATAACTGCAGTTGGGTGAATGATAAGACTTGTTTCCTGTTCTTCTTCTAAATTATAGAACGGGAATGGAATACTTGTTCCTGCTCGGAATCCATACTGATTAGAATACAGGACTGAATAATCATCGTGAATGTCTGCACTCAGTAACTGTCTGAAAGTCTCAGGAAATCTAAAACGTAAGAAATGCTGCCTGCTAGCTTCAATTCTTCTGCTCAGAATTCTCTCAAGCTCCATTTTTTCTTCACAAAACTGTAGGTTGTTGAATGCTGCTATGTACGAAGGATGAATATTTACCTCATGTTTTTCGGCTATCCTTCTTAACATTTTTTTGTAGCGTTTGGATGCGTAAATATATCTACGGTCAAATTTACCGTAAGGTCCTACGTGCACAAAGAAAAGTCCCTTAACTCCAAGGTCTTGATAAAGCTGGAGAAGGAACTCGAAATTAAAATATATATCTTCTTTTAAATGTAGAATGGTTAAAAGACGCTCTCTGAAAATAGAAAAATCCATTTTTATTAAGTCTTTCATCAGACAGAGTGCATTTAAGGCAAAACCTTTATTCCTGTAAAGATAAGGATGATCAATATCAATCGTAGGAATAAAACGGAATGATCGTGGCAAGAACTTGCATTCGGGATAAGCTTTATGCAATTCAGTTTTGAGTGCATAAGCCCATTGATCAACTATGGGCTCTTCAATGCAGCCCATTTTATTTAAAATACTATTAGTGTATTGATATCGTCCGTGATTGTCGAGTGTTGCTGAATGGTATTCCTCATATCGGGTAATTAAATAAAAAGCTGCCGCAAATAAATCAAAAGGAATATCTCCTTTTTCTTGTGAAAAGAAAGCTGGCATATTTTTCCAGAAAATAATGTTATAGATCTCTGTTTTTTCAGTACCTATATTATATAATAAGGAATGAGGAACAATCCAGATACCTTTATTAAGATCTTCAGTAGAATAATTAATAGATGGTAATTGTGAATTGATAAATTCTTGTTTATTAGTGGAAAAAAAGAACTCAACTCCCAATATATCTTTGAATATCCGGGAAAAAATATACTCCAATCTTGAGCTCTTTTTATGAGCAAATACTATTATCATTGCTTCCTTGCTTACCAATTTGCAAAATAACGAAAATTCTTTTAAATGAATCGCAATGTCTTCGTTAAATTGTTATGTAATTATAAAACGTATCTAATTAAAGAAAAATTTCTTTAATATGTTATTTCTTTCCAAATAAAGTATTACTTTTGTATTCGATTTACAAGGATTACTTGAAACCAAGGTAAAGTAGATTAAAATAGAGATATAGTATTACCAATTTAAATTAATTCAAAAGAAATGGCAAACTTAGATTTAAGCAAGTATGGCATTGTAGGTGCAACTGAGATCCTACACAACCCATCTTACGAACAATTGTTCGTGGAAGAAACAAAAGCTGGTTTGGAAGGCTACGAAAAAGGTCAGGAAACAGAACTAGGCGCAGTTAATGTAATGACAGGTGTTTATACTGGTCGTTCTCCTAAAGATAAATTTTTCGTTAAAGACGCTACTACAGAAAATACTGTATGGTGGACTTCTGATGAATACAAGAATGATAACAAACCTCTTTCAACTGAAAGCTGGAATGTATTGAAAGGAATCGTTACTAAAGAACTTTCTAGCAAGAAACTTTTTGTAATGGATACTTTCTGTGGTGCTAACGAAAACACTCGTTTGAAGATTCGTTTCATCATGGAAGTAGCTTGGCAGGCACATTTCGTTAAGAATATGTTCATCCGCCCAACTGAAGAAGAATTGGCGAACTATGGCGAACCTGATTTCGTTGTAATGAATGGTTCTAAAACTGACGCTGGTGAGAACTTTGCTGAACTAGGTTTGAACTCTAAAACTTTTGTAGTATTCAACTTGACTGAAAAAATTCAGTTGATCGGTGGTACTTGGTATGGTGGTGAAATGAAGAAAGGTATGTTCTCTTACATGAACTACTTACTTCCATTACAAGGTATGGCTTCTATGCACTGCTCTGCAAATACAAATAAAGATGGCGAAACTGCAATCTTCTTTGGTTTGTCAGGAACAGGTAAAACTACTCTTTCTACAGATCCAAAACGTGAATTGATCGGTGATGACGAACACGGATGGGATGACGAAGGTGTATTCAACTTCGAAGGTGGTTGCTATGCTAAGGTTATTAACTTGAGCAAAGAAAACGAACCTGATATCTACGCAGCTATCAAACGTGACGCTCTTCTTGAAAACGTTACTGTTGATGCTAATGGTAAAATCAACTTCGATGATAAATCAGTAACAGAAAACACTCGTGTTTCTTACCCTATCTATCACATCGAAAACATCGTTAAGCCAGTTTCTAAGGCTCCTGCAGCTAAGAAGGTAATCTTCTTGTCAGCTGACGCATTCGGTGTTCTTCCTCCAGTATCTATCTTATCTCCAGAACAAACTCAATATTACTTTCTTTCTGGTTTCACTGCTAAATTAGCTGGAACAGAACGTGGTATTACTGAACCAACTCCAACATTCTCTTCTTGTTTCGGTGCAGCATTCCTTTCTTTACACCCAACAAAATATGCTCAGGAATTGGTTAAGAAGATGGATAAATCAGGTGCAAAAGCATACTTGGTTAACACTGGTTGGAATGGTACTGGTAAGAGAATCTCTATCAAAGATACAAGAGGTATTATCGATGCTATCCTTGATGGTTCAATCGACAAAGCTGAAACTAAGACTATCCCTTACTTCTCTTTTGAAGTTCCAACAGCTCTTCCAGGTGTAGATCCTAAGATCTTAGATCCTCGTGATACTTATGCTGATGCAGCTCAATGGGAAGAAAAAGCAAAAGATCTTTCTGCTCGTTTCATCAAGAACTTTGCTAAGTTCACAGGTAACGAAGCTGGTAAAGCATTAGTTGCTGCTGGTCCTCAACTTTAATAAAGTTACCCCCCTTTATATTTATAGAACCAAAAGAGGGCAGTCTTGTATGAGATTGCCCTCTTTTCATTTTTATTGATTAGAAAAGACTTCAATTTATTAGTGCCTATCTTTAGTTGCTTTTGTGATAGATGAAAATTGTTTTATCTAAACTTATTTGATATTTCAGCAGTCTTACTTTATTGTTAGTTTTTACTTGTCTGGTTGTAAAGATAATACCTGCATTAACGGAAGTCTTAAAATCAATGCTATTTCAGGTTCTAATTTTCTGTTTGCTGAATGTTTTTACAAAGAAAGGTGTTTCAATAGCCAACTCATTGGGCAGATAAGCATCAATAATCCCTATTACCCGTTCGCAGATATGATCCAGTAGATGTTTTTGAATAAAGAAAAAGCCTGAAAGAAAACTTCCAGGCTTTATTATGTGGATTGATTCTTGAACCAATTATGATCTTGAACTACGTTTGCGTTCATTTTCATCTAAGATGACCTTACGCATACGCATGTGTTTAGGAGTGATTTCTACATATTCGTCTTCCTTGATATATTCCAACGCTTCTTCAAGTGAGAAAACAATAGGAGGAATAATTCTGGCTTTATCATCAGTACCGGAAGCACGAGTATTAGTCAGTTTCTTTGATTTGGTTACATTAACCACAAGGTCGTTGTCTTTGCAGTGCTCACCAACAACTTGTCCGGCATATACTTCTTCCTGAGGGAAGATAAAGAACTTACCACGATCCTGAAGTTTGTCGATTGCATAAGCAAATGCTGTACCTGCTTCCATTGCAACAATAGAACCGTTGGTACGACGTTCGATTTCTCCCTTGTGTGGTTGATATTCTTTGAAGCGGTGTGCCATGATAGCTTCTCCGGCAGATGCAGTCAGTACGTTGGTACGTAAACCGATGATACCGCGTGAAGGCATATCAAATGTCATATTAATACGTTCGCCGTTATTTTCCATAGAAGTCATTTCGCCCTTTCTACGAGTAACCATATCAATAATCTTACTTGAATATTCTTCAGTAACATTGATTGTAAGTTCTTCAATAGGTTCACATCTTCTTCCATCAATTTCTTTATAGATAACCTGTGGTTGTCCTACCTGAAGTTCATATCCTTCACGGCGCATAGTTTCGATCAGGACAGACAAGTGAAGTACACCACGACCAAATACTAACCATTTATCAGAAGTTTCACTTTTTTGAACACGAAGAGCAAGGTTCTTATCCAACTCTTTTTCCAAGCGGTCGTTAATGTGACGAGATGTTACATATTTACCATCTTTTCCAAAGAAAGGAGAATCATTGATTGTGAAGAGCATACTCATAGTTGGCTCGTCGATAGCAATTGGTTTCAATGGCTCAGGATTCTCAATATCACAGATTGAATCACCGATATCAAAATTTTCTATACCTATCAATGCACAAATATCACCGGAAGAGACTTCTGTTGTTTTAGCACGTCCAAGTCCTTCGAATACATGTACCTCTTTAATTTTTGATTTAACAATGGAACCGTTTCTTTTCACCAAAGATACAGCCATGTTTTCTGTTAATGTACCACGGTGAATACGACCAATGGCAATACGTCCTGTAAATGAAGAATAATCCAGTGATGTGATTAACATCTGAGGAGTTCCTTCTAAAAATTCAGGAGCTGGAATATTTTCAACGATGCAATCCAATAAAGGAAGTATGTTGTCAGTTGGCTGTTGCCAGTCTTCGCTCATCCATCCGTTCTTTGCAGAACCATAGATAACCGGGAAGTTTAACTGTTCTTCTGTTGCATCAAGGCTACACATTAAATCGAATACCATTTCGTGAACTTCTTCAGGACGGCAGTTTGGTTTATCAACCTTGTTAATACAAACAACAGGTTTCAAACCGATTTCAAGTGCTTTTTGAAGAACGAAACGTGTTTGAGGCATTGGGCCTTCAAAAGCATCAACCAATAATACACATCCGTCAGCCATATTAAGCACACGCTCAACTTCACCACCGAAGTCAGAGTGTCCCGGAGTATCAATAATGTTGATTTTTGTTCCTTTATAATTGATGGAAACGTTCTTTGAAAGAATTGTTATACCTCTTTCTCGTTCGAGGTCATTGTTATCCAGAATTAATTCACCACTTGTTTGATTGTCGCGGAACAAGTGTCCGGCTAAAAGCATCTTGTCGACTAAAGTCGTTTTCCCATGGTCAACATGGGCAATAATTGCAATGTTTCTAATATTTTGCATATAGGTAAGTAATTTGGCCGCAAAGGTACGACAAAATATCGGAACTTGTATATTAATTGATGTAAAAGCAACAGCTAACTCCCTGAAAAATGATGTATTAATGGAAAAAACTGAGTTTTAAAGTTAAAATAGGTTGGTTTAAAGAAAGTTATTAATAAAAAAGTCACTAAACTTATTAATTATTTGATTTAAAGCTTTGTGGAATAGAAGATAATATCTATCTTTGCACGCTCAAAGAAATATTTTATATATAAAAAATCTAAGAATTATGTATTTAGATGTAGCTAAAAAACAAGAAATCTTTGAAAAGTACGGAAAGTCTAACACTGATACTGGGTCACCTGAATCTCAGATAGCATTGTTCTCATACCGTATTTCTCACCTGACTGAGCACCTTAAGCTCAACAGAAAAGATTATACCACAGAGAGATCATTAACTATTTTGGTAGGTAAACGTCGTAAATTACTTAACTACCTTAAAAACAATGATATCGAAAGATATCGTGCTATTGTTAAGACTCTCGGATTAAGAAAGTAATTTCTTACGAAAGTATTGTCAAGGTCGTTTCCTCTATAGGAGACGACCTTGTTTTTTTCTCCCTCCCCCATAATCTTTAAAAATATTGGGAACAAAGTCCTTTTCTGCGTGTTATTCTATATGTTCTTAATAAAAGGTTATTTATTGATCATGATAATTTCTTAGAAAACCCTTTTATTTGATTAAAGATTTATCTATTTTTGCCGATAATTGATAATGAATTAATATATTAAGAGAATATATGGACAATAGTAAAATTGTAGGAGAGAAGATTAAAGCACTTCGTGAATCAAAAGAAATAAGTATTGAAGACTTGGCTGAACGTTCTGGTTTAGCGGTTGAGCAAATTGAACGTATTGAAAATAATATAGATATACCTTCATTGGCGCCACTGATCAAAATCGCACGTGTGCTGGGAGTACGTCTAGGTACATTCCTTGATGATATGACAGATGAAGGACCGGTGCTTTGTCGCAAGAAAGAGGCTTCTGATACCATTAGCTTCTCTAACAATGCTGTTCGTTCCCGCAAACATATGGAATACCATTCCCTTTCAAAATCGAAAGCTGATCGCCATATGGAACCTTTCATTATCGATGTTGCCGAAAGTTCGGATAATGAATTTATTCTTTCTTCTCATGAAGGTGAAGAATTCATTATGGTTATGGAAGGAACAATGGAAATTAACTATGGAAAGAACACGTATGTACTTGAAGAAGGAGATAGCATTTATTATGATTCTATTGTTCCTCACCACGTGCATGCTTTTGAAGGGCAAGCTGCTAAAATATTAGCCGTAATCTATACTCCTATTTAATACATAATACACATCTATGCAGTTATTTGACAGAACCTTGGGGCAGTGGCTGGAGCACTGGGCTGAGGTAACTCCCGATAAGGAATACATTGTTTATTCCGACAGAAACTTACGCTTTACCTGGAAGCAATTTAATGATCGTGTTGATGAAATGGCAAAGGGGCTTCTTTCTATTGGCGTAACCAAAGGTTCGCATGTAGGAATCTGGGCGACTAATGTGCCCGACTGGCTTACATATCTTTATGCCTGTGCCAAAATTGGTGCCATATATGTTACGGTTAATACCAATTATAAGCTGTCTGAATTGGAATATCTTTGCAAAAATTCAGATATGCACACATTATGCATTACCAACGGCGACAGAGACAGCGACTTTGTGGACATGGTCTATAAAATGTTGCCGGAACTAAAAACTTGCCAACGTGGACATCTGGAGAGCAAGCATTTTCCTGAAATGAAGAACGTGGTTTATATTGGTCAGGAAAAGTTGCGCGGAATGTATAATTCACAGGAAATACTTCTTCTTGGACGTAATATTGACAACAGCGGTCTGGATGAAGCTAAAAAGCAGGTTAATTGTCATGATGTTGTGAATATGCAGTATACCTCCGGTACTACTGGTTTCCCAAAAGGGGTTATGCTTTCTCATCATAATATTGCAAACAATGGCTATCTAACCGGTGAACATATGAAGTTTACGGCCGATGATAAGCTTTGTTGCTGTGTACCTCTGTTTCACTGTTTTGGGGTAGTACTTGCATCAATGAATGTGTTAACACATGGATGTACACAAGTAATGGTAGAGCGTTTTGATCCGTTGGTTGTGCTTGCTTCTATTCATAAAGAAAGGTGTACAGCTGTTTACGGTGTACCAACAATGTTCATTGCCGAACTCCATCATCCTATGTTCGATATGTTCGATCTTACTTCGCTTCGTACAGGTATTATGGCCGGATCACTCTGTCCAGTGGAACTAATGAAGCAGGTGCAAGAGAAAATGTATATGAAGGTTACAAGCGTTTACGGTCTTACAGAGACGTCGCCCGGTATGACTCAAACCCGAATAGACGATTCCTTTGAAGCCAGATGTAAAACTGTAGGTTATGAATTCGAATTTACAGAAGTAAAAGTTCTCGATCCTGAAACAGGTGAAGAGTGTCCAGTTGGTGTTCAAGGTGAAATGTGCAATCGTGGTTATAATACAATGAAAGGATATTATAAGAATCCCGGAGCAACTGCAGAGGTTATCGATAAGAATGGATTCCTTCATTCCGGAGATCTTGGAATAAAAGACGAGGATGGTAATTACCGTATTACAGGTCGTATTAAGGATATGATTATTCGTGGAGGTGAAAATATTTATCCTCGTGAAATAGAAGAGTTCTTATATAAACTTCCAGGAGTGAAAGATGTACAGGTTGCCGGAGTACCATCTGAAAAGTATGGTGAAGAGGTAGGTGCATTTATTATTCTTCACGAAGGTGTTGATATGCAGACATCTGATGTTCGTGAATATTGCAAGGATAAAATATCAAGATATAAGATACCTAAATATGTATTCTTTATCAACGAATTCCCAATGACGGGAAGTGGTAAGATTCAGAAGTTTAAGCTGAAAGAAATGAGCTTAAAGCTTTGTGAAGAACAAGGAATTCAAATTATCTAATAGTTAGAACATAGCTTTTTTGTCCCGGCCAATAACAGGAGTTTTTGGTCGGGACTTCTTTTTTCTTAGCCTTTGATATTCTCTTTTTTGCTAAAAGGAAATAAAAGAAAGTATAAAGAGATGAGTATCATACTTAAAAAATCCGAATACCTTTGTTGCACTATTTAGAAAACCTTATCTTTGCCAAATTAATTTAATAAACTAATTATATTTTAGTATGTCTACAAAATTATTCTCTGAACTGCCTTATAAAGTGGCAGACATTACGCTTGCAGACTTTGGTCGCAAGGAACTCGATTTGGCAGAACAAGAAATGCCCGGGCTTATGGCTCTTCGCGAAAAGTATGGAGAATCTAAACCTCTGAAAGGTGCTCGTATTATGGGCTCGCTTCACATGACTATCCAGACTGCAGTGTTAATTGAAACATTGGTTGCTTTGGGTGCAGATGTTCGTTGGTGCTCATGTAATATATATTCTACACAAGATCATGCAGCTGCTGCTATTGCTGCTGCCGGAGTTCCTGTTTTTGCATGGAAAGGTGAAACTTTGGAAGAATATTGGTGGTGTACACTTCAGGCTTTAACATTCCCAGGTCACCAGGGACCTACAGTGATTGTTGACGATGGTGGTGATGCTACCATGATGATTCATTGCGGATATGATGCAGAAAAAGATGCTTCTTTCCTTGATAACGAAGTTAGCGCTGAAGATGAAAAGCAATTATATGCTATTCTGAAGAATGTATTGAAGGAAGATAACGGTATCTGGGGACGTATGGTACCTGAAATTCGTGGTGTTTCTGAAGAAACAACAACAGGTGTTCACCGTTTGTATCAAATGAAGGAAGAAGGAAAGCTTCTGTTCCCTGCATTTAACGTAAACGACTCTGTTACTAAATCTAAGTTCGATAACCTATATGGTTGCCGCGAATCTTTGGCAGATGGTATCAAACGTGCTACAGATGTTATGATTGCCGGTAAGGTAGTTGTTGTTTGTGGTTATGGTGATGTTGGTAAAGGATGTTCTCACTCAATGCGTTCTTATGGTGCAAGAGTTATCGTTACTGAAATAGATCCTATCTGTGCACTTCAGGCTGCAATGGAAGGTTTCGAAGTAATGACAATGGAAGATGCCGCTAGTCAGGGAAATATCTTTGTTACAACTACAGGTAATATTGATATTATCCGTATTGATCATATCGAAAAGATGAAAGATCAGGCTATTATCTGTAACATTGGTCACTTCGACAATGAAATACAGGTTGAGAATCTGAAGAACTACCCTGGTATCAAGTGCCGCAACATCAAACCACAGGTTGATCAATACTTCTTCCCTGACGGACACTCTATTCTTCTTCTTGCTGATGGTCGTTTGGTTAATTTAGGTTGTGCAACAGGTCACCCATCATTCGTAATGAGTAACTCATTTACAAATCAAACATTGGCTCAGATTGAACTGTTCCAGAAGAAATATGAGATTGATGTTTATCGTTTGCCAAAAGAATTGGACGAAGAAGTTGCTCGTCTCCATCTTGAAAAGATTGGTGTGAAATTAACCAAGCTTACTCCAGAGCAGGCTGCTTATATTGGAGTATCGGTTGATGGCCCTTATAAAGCAGATCACTACAGATATTAATTCATAAAATAAATTGTGAGTAGAAAGTTCAACTATTAAAGATTATGATGAAGAAATCATTGCCGGATATTATTGCGATAATAGCATTTGTTGTTATATCGGTTGCTTATTTCTTTCCTGCTATAACTGAGGGAAGAGTTCTTGCCCAACATGATTCTGTTGCAAGTATCGGACTGGGGCAGGAGTCGAAAGAATTCACCGAGAAAACGGGAGAGAAAACCAGGTGGACTAATGCAATATTTGGTGGCATGCCTACTTATCAGATCTCGCCAACTTATGATTCTACCAATGTAGTCAGAGGTGTCGAAAATGTTTATAAACTATTTTTGCCCGATTATGTTTATATGGTATTTATCATGTTGCTTGGCTTCTATATCCTTATGCGGGCATTCGACTTTTCAGTCTATCTGTCCGTATTGGGAGCAATAGTATGGGCTTTCTCTTCTTACTTCTTTATTATTATAGGTGCAGGTCACATTTGGAAATTTGTAACTCTGGCTTATATTCCGCCAACAATAGCAGGTATTGTGTTGGCATACCGAAAGAAATACCTTATTGGTGGTGTGCTAACCGCTTTCTTTATTGCGCTGCAGATTCTTTCTAACCACGTACAAATGACCTACTATTTTCTGTTTGTTATTCTGTTTATGGTTATTGCTTATTTTGTTGAGGCTTACAAAAATAAAGAGCTGCCACATTTCTTTAAGGCAAGTGGTGTATTGGCTATCGCTGCCTTAGTGGGTGTATCAGTAAATATCTCTAATCTGTATCATACATACAAGTATAGCAAAGATACCATGCGTGGTAAGTCCGAATTGGTGAAGCAAAACTCAGCCAACCAGACTAATAGCGGATTGGAACGCGACTATATTGTTCAGTGGAGTTATGGTATAGGAGAAACATTCTCTTTACTTGTTCCTGATGTTAAAGGAGGAGCTTCTGTTCCTTTGGCTAACAATGAATCTGCAATGAAGAAAGCAGATCCTACTTATGCTCAGCTTTACGCTCAGATAGGACAATATTGGGGAGAACAACCGGGAACTTCTGGTCCTGTTTATGTAGGTGCATTTATACTTACACTCTTTATACTTGGACTTTTCATTGTAAAAACTCCTGTAAAATGGGCATTGTTTGCTGCTACAGTCTTGTCGATACTCCTTTCCTGGGGAAAGAACTTTATGGGCTTTACCGATTTCTTCCTCGATTACATTCCAATGTATTCCAAGTTCAGGGCAGTATCTTCTATTCTTGTTATAGCAGAGTTTACTATTCCATTACTGGCTATACTTGCATTAAAGGAGATTGTTGAAAAGCCGGAGATTCTGAAACAGAATCTAAAGCAATTCTATATCAGCTTAGGATTAACAGGAGGTATTGCTTTACTGTTTGCCTTAGCTCCAACGCTCTTCTTCCCTTCTTATATTTCATCTGGGGAGATGCAGGCTTTGCAAAACGGTATTCCGGCAGAACAGTTATCGCCTATAGTTGCAAACCTTACTCAAATTCGCCAAAGCATCTTCACATCAGATGCATGGAGAAGTGTAATTATAATCTTGATTGGTGCTGCGTTAGTTCTTGCATACAATGCAGGTAAGCTTAAAGCAAACCTGATGGTTCTGGCTCTTACAGTTCTCTGTTTAGGAGATATGTGGAGTGTGGATAAACGTTATTTGAAAGATTCTGATTTTGTTGAACCTGAACAAAGAATGGTTGCTGTTCAGAAAACTCAGACAGATGAGTATATTCTTCGTGATAAGAGTCTGGATTACCGCGTTCTTAACTTTGCAGTAAGCACTTTCAATGATAACAATACATCTTACTGGCATAAGAGTGTGGGTGGTTATCATCCGGCTAAGCTAAGACGTTATCAGGAGATGATTGACCATCATATTTCAAAAGAGATGGCATATCTACAACATCAGATTCCTGCAGTTCAGGGGGATATGACAAAGATAAACTCTGATTCAATCAGTGTAATAAATATGCTGAATACTAAATACTTTATCTTCCCTACAGGTAACAGTCAAACAGCGCCACTTCAGAACCCGTATGCTTATGGCAATGCATGGTTTGTTGAAAATGTGAAGTACGTTCAGAATGCAAACGAGGAAATAGATGCTTTGAATACAACTGTGCCTACAAAAACAGCAGTTGTGTCTAATGACTTCAAACAAGTATTTAATGGTGTTCAAACAGTATTTAAAGATTCTTTGTCCACTGTTAAACTAACCTCTTATGCGCCGAATGCACTGACGTACGAAACATCTTCATCCAAGGACGGAGTAGTTGTCTTCTCTGAAATCTATTATCCGGGATGGCAGGCTTATCTGGACGGACAGGCTGTAGATCATGGTCGTGCCGACTATATTCTTCGAGCTATGAAGGTTCCAGCAGGTAAGCATAAAGTAGAGTTTAAGTTTGATCCTCAGTCTATTCACACAACTGAGAATATTGCTTATGTTGCTTTAGGGGTATTGATACTTGGTGCAATAGGAGTGATTGTAATTGAAGTAAGAAAGAAGAAATAGTAATATTACTGATAAGAAATAGAATCGCCGGTTAAGTATATTTTAGTGCTTAACCGGCGATTCTGTTATTTAGGCATAACCAAAAGATACATTTGTTTTGGATGATTAGGCACATCCGGATATTTCAATGCTAAGATTTCTGCCTCCAATAATGGCTTAACATATGTTTCGCGTACGTATCTAATATCCTTTAAATTAAAAGCATTCATTATGTCCATAGAACTGCATTCATGTTGGTTCCTGAACAAATCTAATAGTTTGTCTACCTTTTCTTTAGTTCCTAAAATATCCAGAAGAACTGGTGGGGTAACTGCTTTAGCACCTTTTCTTATAATAGTAACCATAATACCACCCATTGTTGCTTCAAATTTTGGAGCTTGCAAACCTTCTTGTGTAAATCCCGTTATAATTTTAGACACACCTCGTCCCCATGCTTCTATAAAACCAACCTTAAAGAAAATATCTGCAATATTTTTATTGTGCGGTTCCGAAGGATGTTTACCCAGCAAAGTCTCAATAGTAAAATCCTCCGGCAAACGACCTTCATTCCACAATATCTGTTTATGATCATACACTCCTGGGTCCAATTCTCTTTGAAGAGGAGTTTTAAATTCCTCTGTGCAGAGTTTATTTGTGCTTTCGTATTTTATCATGTTTGCAAGCTTATGCATCAAGTCTAAGTCTTTTTGTGAAGACAAGTAAGCGAAACCCAGATCTAATATGCTGTAAATTAGATTTTAGAAGCTTCTGTAGTAAAGCCTAAATGCCGATAATATCTCTTGTCTTCTTGTTATTTCCTCATTTTTATATTCTCAATATGTGCTAATTCTGTTTTAATAAATGAATTATCTGGATCCGACTCCAACAACATTTTGAGAAGTTTTTCAGCTTCATCATATTGTTGCATTTCAATTAGTACATAAGATTTTCTACGAAGAAGGAAACCATAATATGAATAGTCATCGTTGTCCATAATTCTTTTGATTTTTTAAATAATTTTTCTCCTTCAGTATCAATAAGAAAATTAGTCCGAATATATTTCGTTATACTCAAACAGTTTATATACTCCTGCATATATTTTATGTTGTCTGAAAATGATGTTGCAATTTTCAGATATATCAGTGCTTTTCCCGGAAGTTCTAGCTCTAAATAACAGGCTTCTATTGAATATGATAACTTCAAAGAATATCTCAGTTTCTTGGCAAGGGACGGGTTCACCCGTCCCGGTGAGCGATATTTGGAACCTAATGTAAACATAGTAACTTTTTAATCTTAAATTCTTCTTCGATAAATTTAATAATATTTGCCTAATTAGAATAGTCTTATTTTAATGAATGTTCATATATTAATAATTCTGTTTTTATTGATAAATATATAAGGTTTAATTTAAATAATAAATTATATTTATTATTTAAATATTTAAAAACTTAATACAATGTATTTATTCTATACATCTTTGTTTATATACTTTATTTGTAAATATTGATATATTTTAAAATGTTATATTTAATAGTAATATTATGTATGTATTGAATATTCTGTTTTGTTATTAGTCTGTATTTATCTTAAGAAAATAAATTGCATTATTGGGTGTATTTGTTTGTTTTGAGTGTTTATTTATGAAAATAGAAAGGTTTATTTTTTATTTCATGAATAATTGTTATGATTTGCTATATAATGATTAATATGAATTTAGACTTTTATTTATGATTGTAATCCAAAGAGGAAGGAAAAACTGACCTCTGTAGAAATTAATGATTATATTTGTAAAGCTATAACAGCATATCCAACCATAAAAATTGTTGTTTTTTCTGGTGGTGAATGTTTTACGTTAGGGGCGGAGTTGAATGAAATTATTAGTTATGCTAGCAATAAAGGATTGAGAACCAGAGTTGTTACTAACGCTTATTGGGCCTCTTCTTTTAAAACTGCTTACTTGAGACTTAAAGAATTATCTGATCTAGGACTAAATGAAGTTAATATTAGTACTGGAGATGAACACCAAGAGTGGGTGCCATATGATAATGTGATTTATGCAATAACAGCTTCATTAAAGATTGGATTGGAAACAGTCGTAAATGTAGAATATTCCAATATTTCAAAATTTAAATCACAGATATTGTTTGATGATCCTTGCTTAAAAAAATATTTGTATAATAGGAAATTTCATATTATTAACGGTATTTGGATGCCATTTAAGAAGTCAACAAAAGATAAGATGTTAAAAGAGAAAGAACTATCTATTGATTCTAATTTAATTAAAGAGGAAAGGTGCACAAATCTTTTTTCATCAATAAATATAAATGCAAATCACCAAATGAATGCCTGCTGCGGTCTTCCATCTGAATATATACCTTATCTCAAATTAGGAGATTCTCAAAAATATTCTTTGAAAGAATTATATGAGAACCAATTCTATGATCTTTTAAAGATATGGCTTTATGCGGAAGGTCCTCGACGAATTCTTGATTATTGTATGACAGAAAGACAATTACCAATATTGAAAACTTATAATATGCACCTCTGTCAAATTTGTGCTGAAATATTTCAAGATCCAGAGAATATAGCTGTAATATCTAAAAATTTCGAATTATTGTATGCAAATATAATTCTTAAATATTCATTTGTAAAATCAAAAAGTCTAGTTTTTATTAAAGAATAAAATGTTGTAATATGAAAACGAATCAAAAACTAACAAAAATTATTTGTGGTGCCGCATCAACAAGTATTATGATAACATCTTGTGACCCTTATTCTGAGTTAGATAATCTATATAATCAGCAGAGTGTACTCTTGTTATCAGAAAATAATGGATTGGGAAAGAATGCTGTTCCAATAGATCTTCATCTAAAAAAGGATGATGTAGAGTATATTAATTTTCTTCAAAAATTGACTAAAAAAATAATAGAAGATCCTAAAGTAGCGAAAGAATTTTCTGATAATCCTCAGGCTTATGTTGATAAATTAGGTTATAAGAAAAAAATTAATATTGATGATTCATTACTTAAGATAATCTTAGCATTAGGAGATGAAGAAATATTACGAGCTATTGAAGATAATAACTTAGAAAAATTTATTTCTCTTTGTCAAAGCAAAAAATTGCTTACGATGCCAGAAATGTTTTCAAAAGATTATTATAAAAATCAAATAAATGATTTAAGGCAAAAACTTCCACAAGCAAGTACAAAAACGTTGGTTGAGGAAGATTTCTCTCCTATTGCTATAATGGTAGTTGTTGTTGTTGTTGGATTTGGATTTCTTGTTGCGGTTAGTGCAGCATTGGTGTTCGGAACAAAAGTTAAAGGAATTAACGCTGATGAAGTTCTAAATAAGTCTGTTTCTGATTTTGCAGATAAAAATCCAGTGATTAATGTTTGGACTTTAAAAAAAGGGTGTACTTTTGCTTCTGATTTGATCTCGGATCAAAATATAAATAACCTAATAAGAACTATTGAAGAGAATAAAGGAATTACTTTATCTCAAGATGTAAAATGTGAGTATTTTAATTTATTAAAAGTAAATGAATCAAATTTAGGCTATGGTAAAGAATAATATTGTAAGAAAAGTTCGATGGAGTTATCAAACAAAAATGATAACTATATTATGTTTGTTATTATTTGTTGTGTCAGAATATGTTTTGATTGATTACTTTATTAAGAATGGTTTGGATTTTATCATAATAGCAGGAATAATAACACTGCCTGTTATTATAATTGTTTCTATATTATATACTCCACAGAAGATAGTACAAAATGATTCTGCTATTTATATCAAAAGAATAATAGGGGATGTCTCTATTGAATTAGCTTCAATAGAAGATATTCAAATTTATAATCCTGATAAATCTGATTTGAGAATATTTGGATCTGGGGGATTTTTTGGGTATTTAGGAAAATACAAGAATAGTAAGTATGGTAACTATTACTCGTATGTATGTAATTATGATGAAGCTGTTATTATTCAAACTCATAATGGTGATAAATATGTGTTTAGCTGTGAAAGATATCAAGAAATGGTAAAAGAAATAATCTTAAAGATAAAAGATGCTAATGACTGATATTTTATTTAATTGTGAGTGGAGTCAAAAGGTTGTGGCAATAACAGTAATTGCTATTCTTTTTATTCTTGCAATTATACTATCATTGATATGTAAAGCTTTGATTTACAGAAAGAGCAATGTGAAAGTTACAGTAGTAATGGCGCTTATAGCTATCTTGCTTTCTGTGGTATCAGTGGCCCCTTTGTTTTATATGCCTCAAAGTATATTAATAGATAGTAAAAAGATCATTATAAATAGATTAATCGGACAAAAGCAAATCCAAATTAAAGATATAGATCTTATAGAACAATATTCTAGTAAAAATACGTCAGTCAGGATATTTGCATCGGGTGGACTTTTTGGTTATATTGGCTATTTTAAGAGTGAAGGATTGTTGTACAAGATGCTTGTTTTGAACGAAAGTCAGATGGTGCTTATTAAAACCAACTCTGAGAATATTGTTTTGAGTTGTAAAAAAAGAGATTCTTTTATAAAAATAATAAAAGAGCTAAAAGTTAAGCTTCAGAAATAAAAAAGCTCTTTTTTGTTGGATTATCTTCAACGAAAAAGAGCTTTTAGGTTTATGGAACTATACTAAATGAAGGAGGCAAAGCCAACAGCTGATATTGTATAGTCTTAGCTAAGCGATAATGACCTAAAGTGTTTGGATGCAGACGATCGGTTTTGCTGTCATGAAAGTACGGAACGTTGGAATCGTATAATGGATACAATCCGCTTATAGAATGCAAATCAATTAACGGAACAGCCCAATAATTGCTAGCTTGTTTTAAAACTTCTATATACGAATCAATGTATAGGCCAAGATCATTTGCATAGTTCTCATCAGGTTGCACATTCTTTTGGCTGAATGTAGCGAAAGCGCGATGAATCGGTGTCATAATAATAATCTGTTTATTGCCATAATGTGTCTTCAAAAATGACATAACTTTGTTAATACGGCCACAGAAAGTTGAATCGCAAAATATTGGTTCACGATGCTTGCGCGTTACTGTTTGTCCGTTGAAATTAGTCTTTTGAGTTGTTTCAGTAAAGAACTTGCCTAGCGGAGTATTGTGGTTATAATCATTTGTACCGGCCCAAATAAAAATGGCATCAATAGAATCTGCTTTTTCGTTGTATAATTTATCCGCCATTTTATATATACCATCCCATTGGTAGCCACTCTTTGCATATACATAATAATCAGTACCCAGAAGTTCTTTCAGATACTGCCAGTACCATACGGATGTGGCATTATTGCCGGGATCGGTCATTGAATCGCCTAGGAATGCTATTTTTTTGCCCTGCCATTGTGTGTTAAGTGTCTTTTCGTTTTCTTTGATAGTCACCTTTCCCATGACCGATTGTCCATTCTGGGCATTAACTAAAGCTGGTGCCAAGTTTAGTACAACCAGCAATAATGTAATTACATGCTTCTTCATAATATTTTATTTATTGATAAACAGTGTTGTTTTTGTATTTTCATTCATTATCCGTTGAATGAACTCTTTCATAACGTATAAACCAGACAAACTTAGTGTATATTTTCGATTAATTGTTGCCACAGATTAAGAAATTATTCAAGCTTTGTGTGGTTGATAAACAGTGAAGCCAATATTTGTATAAAAATTGATGTTGATAATCAATACTTTATAAATATTAGGTGGCAGAAGTGGCAGTAAAAAAGTCTTTTTTGCCTTTCCAGAAATAAAAATTTGAAAAAACCGCAATTTGCGGAATTTTCAAATTTTAGTTTTCAGAATCGAAAAAAGTATTATTTCTCTGCCACCTCTGCCACCTGCTAAAATATATCTTATTGATAATCAGATGTGTTTAACTTGCAGAAAGATGGTTGATGTCTTTTAGGCTTTAAACCCCAAAAGTCAACCCGTACCAGAGTTAATAAATTAATCGATCAACTGATTATAGGCTTAGGAACAGTAGTAGTCAACTGGAATCAGTTTAATACAGAAGAAAAGGGAGATTAGTAATTTTCAAAGGAGAGTTCAATTCAAATATGTACAAGATTGGAATCAAACATGTACATGATTAGGGGCGAACATGTACATGTTTGGATTGACTAAATCTGAATAAATTCTTAATTCTTCTGCAGATACTCCTTAATCTGCTTAGAAATCTCTGCCATTCCTTTTATTGAAGGGTGACCGCTTTTCTTTTCGATATTGTGAAGTTCTATGCAATCTATCTTGTAATGTGCGCAGATTGCTTTGGTAGATTCGTTAATCTCGTTCGTTAGTTCGCTGTTCAATATGAAATAGATCTTCACGTTTGGATAGTAATCAACCATGTTTGAAAGGAGGCATGCCAATGCAGGACGGTATGAATATAGATCTTTCTTTGCCCAATTCTCATACTGATATTCGCCTATAGGAGATTTAGCCCAGCAATCATTGGTGGCACCAAATATAAATATGATATCCGGATTACCCAACTTTTTCATTCTGGTGATGAATGAACGGTCGCTGTAATCTTCTTTTCTATAACCGGTGTTGCAAATGGTTGAACCGGAAAAAGAGTTGTTCACACAAAGGCGGTAGTTGTTTTCTTTGATAAACTTATGCCACCATGTTTCACGTACTGATGTTACGTCGGTTTGATTCTTTGGTGAGGCAAAGTACCAAACAAAGTTTGTATCTGGTTGCAGGTATCCCTCGAATGTAGAATAAGAATCGCCTAAAATGGAGATGGACTTTGAACTTTGGGCGAAAGATAAACTGCTAATTAACAGGCAGAATAAGAAAAGTAGTGTACGGGTTTTCATAATATTTAGTATTTTAATGTTTTTCGCATTAACTAATTTCGATCATTTTCGTAAGCTCACGAAAATGATCTTTATACATTAAATAATCTATAAGTCAGAATCTATTCTTATTTCTCCGGCTTAACAATTAACCTGATAACAAACCAGATATGATGTGCAACAGTACTTATCCATCCATAGTGTTTCGCCATAATGCGGAATCGTTCTTTTAAAGAAGCTTTGTGGTTCTGAGTTGTTAATCCTTCATCCAGATAATCAATAACTGTGATGTGAGTATTATGCAAGGTCTTTGCTTTCTTCATAACTCTGATACACCAGTCGAAATCGGCAGAGAAACGATAGGATAAGTCGAAAGGCTCAGCAATTGATCGCTTGGCAAAGAAAGCCTGATGGCATACCAGCATTCCCTGCTTAAAACTTTTCCAGGTAAGCTTTTCGGGAGTCTGCAAACGACGCATGTGCAGGAAATGTCCCTCTTTATTAACGATGGCTGTTTCTCCGTAAAGTACGTCAGGCAATTCATTGTCATTAATTGAATGAATCATCAGTTGAAGAGTATCGTCTTCGTGAAAGCTGTCTCCTGCATTCAGGAAACAAAGATAATCGCCCGTAGCAGCAGCAATTCCCTTGTTCATGGCATCGTAGAGTCCTTTGTCGGGTTCACTCACCACGCTGCTTATCATATCTTTATATTTATCTATAACGGAAAGTGTATTATCTTTCGAGGCCCCGTCAATAATGATGTATTCGTAATTTTTATACGTTTGTGTTATAACGCTTTGGATGGTCTCTTCAATTACTTTTTCCGCATTGTAAGTAACTGTAATGATTGAGAAGCGCGGATTAAGTTTGCTATGCATCTTTTCCGGTTATTTTGTTATAGATATCAATATATTTCTTTGCGATAATACCTTCTGAATATGAGGATAATACTTTCCGCGTAGCCTGTTCTGACAGGGTAGGATATTCAGATTCATTCAATGCCCAGCGTATTCCATTGGCAAAGTCCTGTGCAGATTTATATTCGGCAACATAACCATTGTGCAGATGATCTATCATTTCGGGAATACCGCCAATGTTGAAGCCAACACAAGGAACACCGCACGCCATCGCTTCCATAATGGTATTCGGAAGATTTTCTTCCAACGATGGAGTAACGAATAAATCTACGGAATTATATATATCTACAATGGCTTTCTCGTCGCTCACGAAATCGAGGGCATAAACAGGAAAAGGAATCATCTCTTTAAGTTGTGACGATTGTTTTCCGAAAACTACAACGCCTATCTTGTCTTTCATCTCGGGATATTTTTCCGCTAGTAGATGGCAGGATTCTACCAGGTAATCAATGCCTTTTCGTTTATCGGTAATCTTCACGGAACCAAACAACAATAGTTTCTTATCCTGAGGAAGGTTGCATTTATAGCGAGCTTCTTTCTTGTCAGCCGGTCTGAATAAGTTTGTATTGATTGGGTTTGGTATATTGGTTGTGCGGTGTCCGGTAAGCAATCTGCTTTTCTCGGCCAGGGAGCGAAGCCATGCACTGCAGGCAACAAACGTTATGTTTGCGTTTTTATAAAGCTCCAGTTTCTTTTTGAAAGTTCTGTATGATAGATCCTTTTTACTTCCATTCTTATAAATGAAAGGACAGTTATGACATTCATCCTGATAGTTTGTACATTCACGTGCATGGTGACAGATTCCGGTGCAAGGCCACATATCGTGCATGGTCCATACAATAGGTTTCCCGGATTTGATGATATGCTTAATGTCATTTAATGAGAGCATTCCCTGATTAATCCAGTGCAGGTGAATAACATCTGCTTGCTTAAACTCCGGCAAAGAGGTTATGTTAGCTCCTGTATTTGCAATGGAAACAGCAAAAAGGTTATTCTTTTTAAAGCTGTTTGCTTTCCAGATAACAACTCGTTCCCATACAAATCGTGCAACGGTTTTCCATGAACGGTCTAGTGGTACTACACTAATCTGGTCGGTTTGTTTATCGCGTACCAGCATCTTTGCTTTTACCCCGTTATTCTTCAGGGATTCCATTAATCGGCTGGCTGCAATTGCAGCTCCTCCGATACGTTCCGAAGTATTAATAATAAGTACTCTCATTTTCGTGAAATGTTTCCACAAAAGTAGTAGTTTTCTGTAATAATCCGTGCAAAGTCACGTATTATTTGTATTTTTGCGGCACTTAAATAAAAGTGATGTAGATATGAAAAAGGTTCTTTTTTTAGGCTTAGGCTACATTGGCCTTCCTACGGCAGCGGTTGCTGCCAATCATGGTTTTGAGGTGATCGGTGTGGATGTGAATCCGGTAGTAGTAGAGACGATCAATCAAGGAAAAATTCATATTGTAGAGCCGGATTTGGACCAGATGGTCAAGGAAGCTGTTCAAAAAGGGAACCTCCGGGCAGTATTGAAGCCCGAACAGGCAGATGCTTTCTTTGTGGTAGTACCTACTCCTTTTAAGCAGAATCACCGTGCCGATATTACTTATGTAGAATCGGCTACCCGTTCGGTTATCCCTTTTCTCAAAGAGGGTGATTTGTTTGTCATCGAGTCAACATCTCCGGTGCTGACTACAGAACGAATGGCTGAGGTTATTTTCAAGGAACGTCCCGAATTGAAAGGAAAAATATATATTGCTTACTGTCCTGAGCGTGTATTGCCGGGCAATACGCTTTACGAACTAGTACACAACGACAGGGTGATTGGAGGTATTAACCCCGAATCTACCGAGAAGGCCATTGAGTTTTATTCTGCCTTTGTACAAGGAAAACTTCATCGCACCAATGCTCGTACTGCAGAGATGTGCAAGCTGACAGAAAACTCTTCACGTGACTCTCAGATTGCCTTTGCCAACGAGCTTTCAATGATTTGTGACAAGGCTGGAATCAATGTTTGGGAACTTATTTCACTTGCTAACAAACATCCACGCGTTAATATATTGCAACCAGGTTGTGGTGTAGGCGGACACTGTATTGCCGTTGATCCCTGGTTTATTGTTTCTGATTATCCAGAACAGGCACAAATCATTAAACGTGCTCGCGAAACAAATGACTATAAAGCCGACTGGTGCGCCAACCGCGTGGTAGAAGCTTGTCAACAGTTTGTAACCGAGAACGACCGTGAACCGGTTGTGGCTTGTATGGGCCTGGCCTTTAAACCAAATATTGATGATTTGCGTGAATCGCCTGCTAAATATATTGCTTCACGTATCATCTCTGAGTCGCGTGCTGAAGTATTGGTGGTGGAACCCAATATCAGCAAACATCCTAGCTTTAACCTGACCGACTATCGTGAAGCATACCAAAAAGCAGATATTGTTGTATGGCTGGTTTGCCACACTCCGTTTATGGAATTGCCACGTGAGGAAGGTAAGATGGAACTTGATTTCTGTGGTGTTCGGAAAGGTATTTAATGAATTAAATTATGAAGAAAATATTACTGGTATTCGGGACTCGTCCTGAGGCTATCAAAATGGCTCCTCTGGTTAAAGCCCTGCAGAAGGATACAGAACATTTCGAGACACGTGTTTGTGTAACCGCACAACATCGTCAGATGCTCGACCAGGTGCTTGAGGTATTTGGCATAGTTCCCGAATATGATTTAAATATCATGGCACCGGGGCAGGACTTGTATGATATAACAACGAAAGTATTATTGGGACTGCGCGATGTGCTAACCGAATTTGCACCCGATGTAGTTTTGGTTCATGGTGATACAACGACTTCTATGGCTGCCGGATTAGCTGCTTTTTATCAACAAATAGCCGTAGGACATGTAGAAGCTGGTTTGCGTACCTATGATTTGCTTTCGCCATGGCCCGAAGAAATGAACCGCCAGGTGACAGATCGTTTCTGCCGCTACTATTTTGCACCTACAAAGCAATCGGAAGAAAACTTGCTCAGTGAGAACATTGACGGCAGTCGCATTTATGTGACTGGAAACACTGTGATTGATGCACTTTTGATGGCAGTTGATATCATTTCGCAAACTCCCGGAAAACAAGAAGAACTTCACGCTGAATTGAATGCGAAAGGTTATATTGTGAATCCGGAACGTGATTATATTCTGGTAACCGGACATAGACGTGAGAACTTTGGCGATGGATTCCTGCATATTTGCAAGGCTATCAGCAAGCTTGCCGAGGAACATCCTGAGATAGATATAGTATATCCTGTGCACCTCAATCCTAATGTGCAAAAGCCTGTTTACGAATTGCTCTCTGGATTGAGTAATGTCTATTTGATCTCTCCACTCGATTACTTGCCTTTTATCTATGCCATGCAGCACAGCAAGCTGTTGCTGACTGATAGCGGCGGTGTACAAGAAGAGGCACCTTCTTTAGGTAAGCCAGTTTTGGTTATGCGTGATACAACCGAACGGCCTGAAGCTGTTGAGGCTGGAACTGTAAAACTGGTAGGCACAGATTATGCGACCATCGTGAGCGAAGTAAATGCCTTGCTTGCCGATAAAGAACTCTATCGACAAATGTCCGAAACCCATAATCCTTATGGAGACGGCAAGGCATGTGAGCGCATTATGGCTGCGCTGAGATAATTCTTGTTTTCTTTTTAGAGAGTAAGCAAGGATAGATTGTTTTGAATCTTTCGTCTCAGCTCTTTGCCATTATATTGCGGAAAGCATTCAAGTAACGTTCGCTTACCGTTTCTATGTTTATTATTTCATTAATAATACGTTGCGACTCTTTTCCCATTTCCTTGCATAGGTCAGGCGATGCGAAGAGAGTCGTAATTTTTTCGCATAGACTGTCGGCATTGCCTTCCTGGAAGAAGAAACCGTTCTTGCCCTCAGTTACTAGGTCGAGCTCTGTTCCGTCGCACACCGAGCAGATAACCGGCATGCCATACGTCATGGCATCATTTATGGAAAGACCTCCCATACCAGCAAGTACATAAACTGAAGATTCGTTCATGTAAGCTCCCAGCTCTTCGGGTTTGTACACACTTCCTGCAAAACGAATATGCTCATTCAACTGAAGGTTTGCCGCTTGTTGTTTCAGGTTCTCCAGTTCCGGACCATCGCCTACCACGACAAGTTCTGCATCGGGAAATTTAGCTATCACTCCCGGCATTGCATCAATAAGCAAATCTACCCGTTTCCATTTCACTAACCGTCCGATGTGGAGTATGCGATGTTCGCAAGGAGGAAGTATCGACTCGTTCTTCAATACTGCTGCCCGCTCTTTGAGTAAAGCCTCGGTGTCGGTAGAATTAAAGGTAACATGTATATCTTCCTTATTTACACCATAAGAAGGCAGAATGTCATACGCTACGGTAGAGTAATTGAGCGTTCCTACTGCTTTGGAATAGCAATACCGACGGATGCACATGGTTAACCATTGTTTCAGGTAGAAACTAATTCCTGTACTTTGCAACTGCATGTTTTCATCATACATGGGGTGTTCCTCAAAGTAGACTTTCATCTTTCCGTAAGGTGGGGTTTGGAAAGGAATTTCGCGAATGACAATTCGTGTTCCACAGCTCTTCAATGCCTTGCGTAGTGAAGGCTGAAAGAAGAGTTGCAGGAAATAGGGCCAGCCCATCACTAAGATGTCCGGTTTTTCTTCACTCACGATTTGTGGCAATGAAGGATAGGCCATTTTCCCGTAAAACATCTTTCTTTCTATGGCTGTGAGATGCTTGTAGCTACCTCCCTCCACCATTTTTACTCCTTTACCAATCGTTGCATTTCCTTTTTGCGGTGTGACAACAACTATTTCGACACCTTTGTTGTGAAGCTTATTGAGCATGGCGTCCAGATAATGTGGTATTCCGCCAAATGTATAGAGTACTTTCATTCTGTTTAAACTAAACGATAAACCTTGGTTAATAACTAGTCTACCAAGCGTAACTGACTACTTTGAAATAAAAAATCAATTGTCATTCTTGTATGCTCGGTACGATTATTGAGAAATATAAGCATCGGTGTATGACTCATAATCAAATATAGTTTAATGCTTTTTTTCTATTTTTATTTGTCATCTGTAAAACTTGTTTAGTCTTACAAAGTAGACCGATGCTGATATTGATAAATGTTAAGCTATTGGCTACTTTCCCCTTTTTAAGAGCTATCATGGCTTTTTTTATTCCGGCCAGAATACCATAACCGAAAGCTTTATAAAAAGAATAATTGATATTTGCATATTCAGAAAGCAGATATATTTTTTCCGATCGAAGAAAGGTTTCCCGTGAAATCTCTCTGTTCTCCCTATCATGATAACCAAACACATGAGGAGAGTATCCTAACATGTAACCATGATAGTGCAATCGGTTAATATAATCTATGTCTTCTCCATAGTGAAAGAACAAAGGACAAAAACCACCCAGATCTTTTATAGCCTTAATGGAAATCATCCAAAAAGCAGCGTTAATAAACTTCAGGCTTACTACTTCATTATCTTTTTGTAATGAAAGGAATTCTTCTTTTTCTTTTATTCCTGAATAAGTAGAAAAACCGAAGTCTGGTTTATCACCTTTCCCATTTAAGTGGGCCGGCGAGAGTATTCCATATTCCGGATGTTTTGCAAAGATGGCAAGTAAAGTTTCGATAGTATTTTCATCTATCCATGCATCCTGATTGAGAAGAAAGAAATAATCAGCGCCTTGTTCCATTGCATATCGGATACCTATATTGTTTGCCTTACCAAATCCCAGATTTGCTCCTGTCTTTATTAAATGCACCTCTGGATAATTCTTTTCAATAATCTCAGTTGTGTTGTCTTTGGAACCATTATCAACAACAATCACCGAAATGGGTGAGGTTGAACGGCGCAAACTACCTAAGCAACGATCTATCCATTGCTCGAAATTGTAAGACACGATGATAACCGATACTTTCATATTTTATTTATTCGCTCTGATTAATCCTTTTCTGAAAAATGGAGTTTGCAGGCTTTCCATATCATTAAGGAAAAGCATTACCCCTTTTGATGCATTCCATTTGAAACCTTTTTCTGTAAGATAATGTGAGAAGTCCACAAAATCTCTTTGCTGATGGTAAGTGCAAAGCGCAATTTTCAGCTCGGGTAACTGAATGGTTTTCTGCATTCCGTTTAAGACTCTCTTCTCGGCTCCTTCCACGTCAATCTTAATAAATGTCGGTACATAAGTTTTATCTGCCAGAAAAGAATCGATGGTTATATTTTCTGTATCATCACAGTCGGATACATATTTCCTGATAATAGTAACTTTCTCTTTCCAGGGGGCAAAGGTTGCTTCCAAAGCTTCCACCCATTCAGCATTTCTTTCGAAGAGAACCACGTGTTTTAGCTTTTCTATATGTGTAAGGGCAAAGATTCCTTCAGCACTACCTACATCCAATAAAACATCGTCTTGCTGCACTGTAAAGTTATCACTTAGATAACAGTGAGGCGAATCAGGATCTTGTTCGGTTCTCAATCCGTTATAGCTGTATTTTACAGTTCTGTCATTGAAGGAACGGACAAAATATAGTTTCTTTCCCTCATGCATTACATAGGGTAGCCCATTCGAAGCATCAATGAGAACATTGATATCTTTCCAGTTATAAGCCTCACGAAACGGAGCACAGAATGTATGAAGAGGAGAATCTTTTAAGTAATTCAGGGCTTCTTCTATCTCTTTATTCTCTGGGGTGTTTTTTTTGAAATAGGAAAATATATCGTTCTTCTTTCTGGAAAGAGCATTTTTCCTTTTAATGTTATTTAATTCACAATTCAATTTATATTGTATGGTGTGAATAAAACTTGCAGCTTTCATAGATCATTTGATTTTAGGCAAAGGTATTAGTTTGGAAATTTCACGTCTGGTAACTTTTACCAAACGGAATATGCGTTGTGATATTATCTTCTTTAACGGTGCTTTTCTTATTTTTTCCATTTCCTTCACCTGCTCAACGGTAAAAGAAGGATTGGCTTTTAAAATAAACTGTTCTGTTTCGGCTACTTTTTCTTCATTCCCTATGGATTGGTAATATTGCACTAACCGTAGGCAGCCGTTTGTATATGTTTCTGTGAGTTTATCACAGATAGCTTTGTTCTTTTCCTTGTAATGATCAATAAGCAATTGCCTGTTTATAACAGAAATAAGCATCTGTTTTTCAGAACTAGCCATGCTCCAGATGCTTTCCTTATGCTGGCGATACACCGCCATTACATTATTCATGAAGTAAGCATCTCCATGTTCAGCGTTAAGTACATGAATGGCAAAATCGTATGATGTTACTTTGCTGAACCAGGATGGTAATTCTCCAAACAGTCCTAAACGGAACATAACTGTTACGTTTGTGATGGGATTACAGTTTATGATATCGAAAACTGTATTTACCTTCTTTTGATAACCGCCATTGCCAATACTTTTGCTTCCATCTTCCTGATAATAATTCAGTGCACGATGAAAACAAGCTGAATATTCTTTATGGCTGTCCAGAAAATCTGCCTGTATTTGTAGCTTGTGCTTGTTGATCCAGAAGTCGTCTCCTTCGCAGATTGCCATATATTCGCCGGAACAGCGGTTATAGGAACGGATAAAGTTCTCTTGAAGTCCCAGATTCTCCTCATTTGTTGTAAGCTTGATGATTTCCGGATATTTTTTCTGATACTCACGGCAGATGTCGGCTGTGCTATCTGTACTGCGATCTTCACCAATAACCAGTTCGAACGGGAAATCTGTTTGCTGCTTTATTACGCTTTCTATAGCATCTACAATGTATTTCTCATGATTGTAGGTAAGCATCAATACGCTTACTTTTACTTTTGCATTCATTCGGCCGACTGATTATTTTGTGTTGTTTTCTTTTTGAAAAGCAATGCCATGATTTCATCAAAGATTGCCGATCCAAATAACTTATTCAATACAATGTATGCAATTGCGAAGAGAATGATTTGCGTACAAAGTAACAGAACCAGGTTTGATATGATAAAACTTAATGGATACAAACAGGTGAAAAGAACCAAGGACATGATGAGGTAAGGAATGATATCCTTAATCTGGTACCATCCCGGATAATTTCCGTATTTGTGAACCATTACTACATTCGATAAATAAATAACAATGCGGGCAACTACCTGTCCGGCCACCATAACCCATACGCTCTGATGAAGAGTGCATACCAGAGCTATTGCTGTAACTACCAGTTTGAATACTTCCAGTTTCAGCATGATATCTGAACGTCCGCTCACTTTAAGGAAGTTGCTGTTGATGGCAGTCAGAATGGTAAATATACCTCCCACACATAATAACTGAAAGAAAGGGATAGTGTTAGCCCACTTGTCGGTCAATGCTATTCGTATAAACGGGTTGCCCACCAACACCATACCGATCATAGCCGGGAAAGTGAGGAAGGAGGTAAACCTTATAGTCTTGCGATAAGCACGCAAAAGGCGTTCTTTGTCATCTTGTATGGATGAAAAGATTGGAAAAGTGGCACTTTGGATGCTTCCGTAGATAGTGCTTACTCCCATATCGGACATCTTACCGCCCTGACTGTAGTATCCCAATTGCTGTAACGGGTAGATTTTCCCGATAAAGACGGAATAGATATTGAGGAAACCTGTATTGATGATGCTTGACAACATAAGGTTGGAAGCAAAAGCAAACAGTTCTTTTATGGATTGGATACTGAATTCCTTAACAGGACGCCAGCTGCTTGCAACCCATAGAAGCATAGAGCGGACAATGGCCAGAGATACCGGTTGTACAACCAATGTCCATACACCACATCCCGTATATGCCATATACAAGGAGAGTAATCCCGAAGCTAACAAAGAGATAAAGTTTACTTTGGTGAGCTTCTTGAAATTAATCTGCTTGGTAAGTATGGTTGTTTGAATCAGACTTAGTGAATTAACAGGAATAGCCAGAAATACAATCCGGGCAATTAGTGTAAGTGATGGCTGATTAAAGAAATCTGCTATGAAAGGTGCACAAATAAAAAGCAGCAGATAGACAACAATACTTGCGCCCATATTGAAATAGAACACAGAACTGTAATCTGTTGCTGTTGCATCGTTTTTGCGAATGAGAGCAGTTGAAAAACCGCTCTCAATCACAATATTTGCCAAAGCTGTAAAGATGGAAAGCATGCCCACCAGAGCATAATCTTCCGAAGAAAGGATTCGGGCTACCAGTATTCCTACAATGAAGAGAATCACTTGTTGTCCTACTTTGTCGAGAACATTCCAGATTAGCGCCCAAATGGTTTTCTCCTTTAGCGTCTTTGCCATCCTTTTTTTATCCTTGTTTATTTTACTTCGCTACCTGGTTTTACTTCCTTGCCCGGCATGATTACTGCCAGACTACCGTCATTGTTTTCGGCAGAAAGAATCATTCCTTCGGAAACAATGCCTTTCAGTTTGCGGGGAGCAAGGTTAGCGATGAAGCAAACTTGCTTGCCTACCAACTCTTCAGGTGCATAATGTTTTGCAATTCCTGATACAATGGTGCGGCATTCCAGTCCGTCGTCAATCTTGAACTGAAGAAGTTTGTCGGCCTTTGGTACTTTCTGGCATTCCAATACTGTACCAACACGAATATCCAGCTTAGTGAAATCATCGAATTCAATGTTTTCACGGATAGGATTTGCTTTATAGTTGGCTTCTTCATTCGCTTTCTTAGTATCCAGAAGCTTTTGAACCTGTGCTTCAATTACGTTGTCTTCTATCTTTTCGAAAAGAAGTTCTGCTTTATTCAGCTTGTGGCCAGCTTCAAGAAGATCTGTCTGACCAAGTTCTGCCCAGTCGAAAGTAGGCATATTAAGCATATCTCTCAATTTCTTGGAAGTAAATGGAAGGAATGGTTCGAATGCAATAGCAAGATTAGCCGCTAACTGAAGACTGATATTCAGAATTGTTGCAACTCTGTTAAGGTCGGTCTTTGCAAGCTTCCATGGTTCTGTATCTGCAAGATACTTGTTACCGATGCGTGCAAGATTCATAGCTTCTTTCTGAGCTTCGCGGAACTTGAATGTATCCAGATAGTGTTCCACATCTTTCTTCACGTTCTCAAAATCGGCAAGAGTTTGCTTGTCGTATTCACTTAGTTCGCCGGCAGCAGGAACCTGAGCACCGAAGTACTTCTCTGTAAGAACCAAAGCACGATTCACGAAGTTACCGAATACGGCAACCAGTTCGTTGTTATTGCGAGCCTGAAAATCTTTCCAGGTAAAGTCGTTATCTTTTGTTTCAGGAGCATTGGCAGTCAATACATAACGAAGAACATCCTGCTTTCCAGGGAAATCTTCCAGGTATTCATGTAACCATACAGCCCAGTTGCGTGAAGTTGAAATCTTATCACCTTCAAGGTTCAGGAACTCATTGGCAGGAACATTATCTGGAAGGATATAGCTGCCTTCTGCCTTCAACATTGCAGGGAACACAATGCAATGGAATACGATATTATCTTTTCCGATGAAGTGAAGCAGGCGGGTATCTGAATCTTTCCACCATGTTTCCCATGAATCAGGAAGCAATTCTTTTGTATTTGAAATATATCCGATTGGAGCGTCAAACCATACATAAAGCACTTTACCTTCGGCACCTTCTACCGGAACAGGAATACCCCAGTCGAGGTCGCGGCTCACGGCACGTGGTTGGAGTCCCATATCCAGCCATGACTTGCATTGTCCGTAAACATTGGATTTCCATTCTTTATGGTCTTCCAATATCCATTTACGCAACCATGCTTCGTGCTTATCGAGTGGCAAATACCAGTGCTTTGTTTCACGCATTACCGGCTGGCTTCCGCTGATAGCCGATTTAGGATTAATCAAGTCTGTGGCATTGAGCGACGTTCCGCAAGCTTCGCACTGGTCACCGTAAGCATTTTCATTGCCACAATGTGGGCATGTTCCGGTAATGTAGCGGTCGGCAAGGAATTGCTTAGCCTCTTCATCGTAATATTGTTCAGAAGTCTTTTCTATAAATTCTCCTTTATCATACAGCTTTTTGAAGAAATCAGAAGCCACTTCGTGATGAGTCTTTGAAGAAGTACGTGAGTAAACATCGAATGAGATGCCGAAATCTTCGAAAGACTTTTTAATAATGCCGTGGTATTTATCAACAACGTCCTGTGGAGTAACACCTTCCTTCTTTGCACGGATAGTGATAGGCACACCATGTTCGTCTGAACCGCCAACGAAGAGCACATCTTCTTTTTTAAGGCGAAGGTAACGTACATAAATGTCCGCCGGAACGTATACTCCGGCAAGGTGTCCGATATGAACCGGTCCGTTTGCATAAGGTAACGCTGAGGTCACCGTGGTTCTTTTATATTTCTTTTCCATGTATGATGAATTTTTATATTACATTCTTTGGTTGTAAATGCGGGCTTTACGCAGTAAAGCTTCAGCAATTGCAACGTGCAAAGATAAAGGTTTTTAGGGGAATAATGGAATATTAGTCTGGAAAAACAGAAAGCTTAACAATTTTCCGGTGAAACATTATTATTAGCCTCGTGAGGCTGATGTGCTAGAGTCCTGACCTCAATATATCAGCCTGAGGAGGCTAAATTATTAGGGTCGTGACCTTAATTATAATCTATCAGGGAGTTTTTGTTAATGTTTAGGCAATGATTGGTTAGTTTAATCTTATGTGTTGATAAATATTTCGGGTTGAGGTGAAAAAGAACTGGTGACAGATGGATAATTTCACAAATTTGCTAACTTTGTTTTCTATAAAAAAACGAAAAATATACATTTTATGATAACAAAAGAGTTACTGCATCCACAAAGTATTGTAGTGGTGGGTGCTTCAAATAATGTACATAAACCCGGAGGGGCAATCCTTCGGAATCTTATTTCGGGAGGTTATCAGGGAGAGCTGAGGGCAGTGAATCCCAAAGAAAATGAGGTGCAAGGAATAAAATCGTATCCGGATGTTTCTGAGATTCCTGAAACGGATCTGGCTATTCTGGCAATTCCTGCAGGAATGTGCCCGTCGGCTGTAGAGACTCTGGCTCGCGACAAGCAGGTTCGTGCCTTTATTATCTTATCTGCCGGCTTCGGTGAAGAAACTCACGAAGGTGCTTTGCTGGAAGATGCCATTCTCGAAACGGTGAATAAGTATGAAGCCTCATTGATAGGGCCAAACTGCATCGGGTTAATGAATACCTGGCATCACAGTGTCTTTACAAAACCTATTCCGTTGCTTAACCCCAAGGGAGTGGATCTTATTTCCAGTTCCGGTGCTACGGCTGTTTTTATTCTGGAGAGTGCAGTAACCAAAGGTCTTCAGTTTAATTCCGTATGGTCTGTGGGCAATGCCAAACAAATAGGGGTGGAAGATGTGCTGCAATACATGGACGAAACTTTTAACCCGGAAACAGATTCAAAGATAAAGCTGATATACATAGAAAGTATCAAGGACCCTGATAGATTACTGATTCATGCATCTTCATTAATCCGCAAAGGATGCCGTATTGCTGCTATTAAATCGGGAAGTTCAGAGAGTGGGAGCAGAGCTGCTTCATCGCATACCGGAGCTATTGCCAGTTCGGACTCTGCTGTTGAGGCTTTGTTCCGTAAAGCGGGTATAGTTCGATGCTATTCTCGTGAGGAACTTACAACAGTAGGTTGTATTTTCACTCTTCCTCCATTAAAGGGTAAGAATTTTGCAATCGTTACCCATGCCGGAGGTCCTGGAGTAATGCTGACCGATGCTTTATCAAAAGGCGGACTCAATGTTCCTAAACTTGAAGGTGAACTGGCCGATGAACTGAAAGGAAAGCTGTTTCCCGGAGCTGCCGTGGGGAATCCGATCGATATTCTGGCAACAGGTACACCGGAACATCTAGGTCTTGCAATAGATTATTGTGAAGAGAAGTTTGAAGAGATAGATGCTATTCTGGTAATCTTCGGGACTCCCGGACTGGTTTCCATGTTTGAAGCCTACGATGTACTCCATCAGAAGATGCTTACCTGTAAGAAACCTGTATTCCCTGTGCTTCCTTCTTTGCATACAGCCGGGAAAGAAGTGGATGTTTTCCTCAAAAAAGGGCATGTGAACTTTGCTGATGAAGTAACACTGGGTACTGCTTTAATACGGATAATGAATGTTCCTCAACCTGCTGTGAAGGAAATAGAACTCTTCGGAGTTGATATCCCCCACATTCGTCGGATTATAGATTCCATTCAGGACAATGGATATATAGAACCCCGCCTTGTACAGGAGTTATTACGTTCGGCCGGTATTCCGGTTGTGGAAGAATTTGTTTCTGCAGATAAAGAAGAGGTGCTTGCTTTTGCACGGAAATGTGGTTTCCCTGTGGTGGCGAAAGTGGTTGGTCCTATACACAAATCGGATATTGGCGGCGTTGCATTAAATATAAAATCGGAACAGCACCTGGCGCTCGACTTTGAACGGATGATGAAACTTCCGGAGGTGACAGCTATAATGGTTCAACCCATGTTGAAAGGCACGGAATTATTTATCGGAGCTAAATACGAGGAAAAGTTCGGGCATGTGGTTCTTTGCGGATTGGGAGGAATCTTTGTGGAAGTGCTGAAAGATGTATCATCCGGTCTTGCTCCATTATCTTATGAAGAAGCATATTCTATGATTCGCTCTTTGAAGGCATATAAAATTATTCAGGGAACCCGTGGTCAGAAAGGGGTAAATGAAGATAAGTTTGCTGAAATAATTGTTCGTTTATCAACTTTGCTTCGTTTTGCAACAGAGATAAAAGAGATGGATATTAACCCTTTGCTGGCAACTAATAAGGATGTTATTGCTGTGGATGCCCGTATACGAGTTGAGAAATAGAGTCTGAAGAATGAAGCCTTAAAAGAAAATATTTAGTTAATAAATGATAAATAGAAATTTTTCCATGCAGTAATAGTATGGTGATTGCATTTATGCAAAAGTAGATATTGTACCCGTATCTAAATTACAGGATAGAGCGATATTCAGTAATAAATAACTGGTTAGGGTAGTATATAAGATATCTGAAGGACAGAGGTTCTTCAGATATTTTTTTTAATGCTTAGTTGTTTTCTTTGGAATGTAGATGTAATCTTCAGTTTCAATATTTTCTATCTTTCCTGAAATGATTCTCAGGTCCGGGTCCATATACTGCAGCTGTAGTGTAGGTAATGCTTTCAGTATTTCCTGAGAATAATCGTAGCAGTTCTTTTTGCTTTGCTTTTCTTTAATCAGATTTGTTCCCGAGAATATACGGATTCCAAATTCAACAGGGTATTTCTCATTGGGCTTAAGGCGTATCTCTTTTATTTCATTGAATGAACTCAGGAATACAGAGAGAACCTTTCTTCTGTAATCAAGTCCATTATACCTGAATTGAAGCATGAATTTAGAATGAGCGGGATCTAGTACAAGTACTGTATCAGTATTGTTTTCTAATTCAATCTTGAAATATGCTCTTGGTCCTTTGTTTTCATCCTTCTCATGGACGTTATTTTCTATTTTAGTAATAACACGAGAGATAACTATATTCTTTATTTTCAGATTCTGTCCATGCGATGCTGTAGAAATTAGCAAACAGAAAATTGTGGAAAATAACAATCTGGTCATATTCATTGTCTATTAAATATTGTATCCTCAAGTTTTACTATCAGGCTTTTCTATTCAGGTTTACTGTGCTAAGCTATTATCCGGCCCAGCTTTCCCGATCGAGATTGCGATAGCTGATAGCTTCTGCCAGGTGAGCTGATTTTACCTTTTCACTGCCATCAAGATCGGCAATGGTACGCGAAACTTTTAATATACGATCATAAGCCCGAGCCGAAAGATTCAACCGGTTCATGGCATTCTTTAGAAGAGTTAGTCCGGTGCTATCCGGCTCGGCAAAAGTATGAAGCAACTTTGTGCTCATTTGTGCATTGCAATACACTCCTGGGTAATCGGCATAGCGTTGTTCCTGAATCTGGCGTGCTTTTATTACCCGTTCTCTTATAGCAGAACTTGGTTCGGATGTTCTTTTGTCGGATATCTTTTCAAATGGCACAGGTACGATTTCAACCTGTATATCTATTCTATCTAAAAGCGGTCCCGATATTTTATTCAGGTACTTTTGTACTTGTCCGCTGCTACAAACACAAGCTTTGGTTGGGTGATTGTAGTAACCACACGGACAAGGATTCATCGAAGCAATCATCATGAATCCAGCAGGATAATCAATACTATATTTTGCTCTTGAAACAGATATAGTTCTGTCTTCAAGCGGTTGACGAAGAACTTCAAGCACACTTCTATTGAATTCTGCCAGCTCATCAAGATAAAGTAACCCATTATGAGCTAGGCTGATTTCGCCAGGCTGGGGGAAAGCTCCGCCACCTACCATTGCCACTTGTGAAATTGTATGATGTGGGCTTCGGAAAGGTCGTTTAGCAATTAGTGAAGTATCTTTTCCTAATTTCCCTGCAACCGAATGAATCTTGGTTGTTTCCAGGCTTTCGCCCAAAGAAAGCGGAGGTAAGATAGAGGGTAGTCGTTTTGCCATCATTGATTTTCCACTGCCTGGGGCACCGATCATGATTAAATTGTGTCCACCAGCGGCCGCAACCTCAAGGGAACGTTTTACATTTTCCTGCCCTTTTACATCTGAGAAATCAAATTCAAAAGAGGTTTGTTGAGCATAAAACTCTTCGCGGGTATTTACTACTGTCTGTTCAAGTGTCTCTTCTCCATTAAAGAAACCAATCACCTCTTTAATGTTATTGGCTCCGTAAACTTTCAGGTTATTAACAACTGCGGCTTCTCTGGCATTTAGTCGGGGAACGATCAGTCCTTCGTAACCTTCTTCGCGTGCTTTGATTGCAATAGGCAATGCACCTTTGATGGTTTGCAGACTACCGTCCAGACTTAGTTCGCCCATAATAATGTATTTGCCCAGCTTCTCTGTTGATACATTCTCTTTTGCCGCCATCATTCCAATGGCTAAAGGTAAATCATAAGCAGATCCTTCCTTGCGGATATCTGCCGGAGCCATGTTTATGACTATTTGTGAAGTGGGAAACTTGTAACCGTTCACCTGTAAGGCCGAAAGGATACGTTCGTGGCTCTCTTTTACAGCCGAATCGGGTAATCCTACAAGGTGGAACATACATCCTCTGGTGCTGTTCACTTCAATGGTTATAATAGTTGCGTCTATGCCTTGAACAGCAGCTCCGAATACCTTTACAAGCATAAATGTTTTTTAGTTTGCGGTTTTGTTCTCGATGAAAAGTTCTCCTAATTTTTTGTTCAGCTCTGCTTCTTTTAAGTTGCGGGCTATAATAATTCCTTGTGGATCAATAAGAACATTAGCCGGCAAAGATTCTATGCCGTATTGTTGAGCTGTAGTTGAACTCCATCCAAAGAAATCGCATATTTGTTCTCCGGCAAGTGAATCACTTTTTATTGCATCATTCCATTGTTTTTTATCAGTATCTAATGAAATGTTGACAATGGCAAAATGGTTCTTGCCAAATCGTTTATAAATAGAATTAATTATAGGGTTCTCTTTTCTTGAAGAATTGCTCCATGAAGCCCAGAAGTTAAGAAGCAAATATTTACCGGTGAATTTTGCTAGATTGACAGACTCTCCTTTTGCATTTATAATATTAAAGTATGGAGCCTTTTTACCATCAGAAACATTCTCTTCATTATTTATAAATCGTAAAATTTGCTGCATATAAGGAGCATTTTTAAGATCACCGGTTATTTTGTTTGCTAATTCTTTGATTTTTTTAATATCAGGATTCTGTTCTTGTACAAAGTACCTGTCTAAAAGATAAACACTAACAGGTGAAGATGAATGTGAACCTATAAAAGCACTTGCTTTCTCTTTTATTTCTTTGGTAGATTTGGTTAATTCCGGTGATTGTAATAAATCATTGTACTTAGTCTCATTCCCTGATGTGTAAGCAGTGAATAGATCTTTTCTTATTTTACTTGTGGATTTAGATATGTCGCTTATGCTTTCTTTGAAATCATTCATTTCTTCATTCTGATCATTACCACTGACTTCGAGTAAATCTAATGAAGAAGCATCGCCACTTATCTTTATTTTGTCGCCTTTATTAGCAAAAACAACACATTCTTCCATATTGCTGAAAAGTAGCACTACCTGAGTTAAAGTATCAACAGGTGCTTGATATTTAAATTTTCCATCTTTGGCTTTTATAGTATCTAAAGCATCTCCATTCCTATCTGCTCCATAAACTAAAATCATTTCATTTTTTAAGCCATCAATATCCCCTTCAATAACAATCTTTTTGTTTTTGCTTGTACAGCTAAATAAACATAGCATCAATGTAATGATAATACTAACTTTTTTCATGCTAAATATTTTTTCTGCAAATGTAACAAATTAGTTTTATGCCGCTATATCGCTAACATGTTTTTTACAAATATAAAAAAAGATCGGGGACATCTGAATAAACAGATGCCCCCGATAATATTATTAATTATAATAATTCTGTTCCTTATTATTTAATAATGCTAAGGAAGTCAGAGTTAGTTGCGAATTTTGCAAATTCTAAGTCAGTTGCAGCTTTCTTAGCTAAAGAAGCATCTTTCTTAACTGCGCTTGACAAGCTGCTAGTTACCATAGAAGCATTGTTTGTTCTTGCACCTAAGATAGCCATCAAGTAGTCAGTGTAAGCATCTGGGTTTTCAACGTTAGAAAGAGTGTTCTTTGCTTTGTTGTAATCTTTAGCAAGAATTTGAGCAAGAGCAGCACTGTTTGTTTTTGAATCGCCGAATGAACTTACTGCTTTGTCATATTCACCTCTTGAAACATATAAGTTACCAAGTGATTCGTTCAATGATTTAGCACCAGCAGCTTTGCCGAAGAAAGATTCAGCAGCTGATTTATCGCCATTCTTCAATGCTACCAAACCTAAGTTCATGTTAACTTCAGGAGCTGATTTCAAGTTAGCAGCCTTAGCTAAATAAGACTGAGCTTTAGAAGTGTCACCATTTTGGTAAGCAAGAGCAGCTAAGTTGTTATATGCACGGTAATCGTTAGAATATAATTCTGTAGCTTTTTTGTAGATAGCTTCTTTCTTAGAATTATCTTTAGTTAATGTTGCAGCGTAAAGTAATTCTTCGATGTTTAGTTTGCTTGCATCTTCGTTAGCAAAAGCTGTGATTTCTTCATCAGATTTACCAATAAGATCATAGTTCAAAGTTAAACGTGAACGTCTTAACTGAGGAAGGATTTCGTCAGCAAGATTTTTGAATACTGTAGAAAGGTTCTTTATTTCAGTTTCTCTTTGTTCTGGATCCTGATACATAGAAAGAACGCGAAGGATAAGATCTTTATCCTGGATGTTAGATTTAGAAACTAGTTCCTGGAAACCTTCCCAGTCTTCAGCTGTATATTTAGCATCTACAGTTGCGTTAACTTTACCTTTCTTAAGCTCTTTGTTCAAGTAATTAGCAGTGTTAGCTTCACGTTTTTCTGCAAGACCAGTATTTAAAGTCATGCCACCATCTGGAGATGCGTAAGCAGAAATTTCAATATTGTTGATTTTCTTTCCTTTAGTGTCAGCGTTAGCATCTTTTACAGCTTTTTGGAAATCAGCAACGCTTGTAGATTTCAATTCGCTAGTGCGGATGTTAGCTTGTTGGATAAGGAACATGATCTTAGCTTCCTGAGCTTGTTTGATAATGCGTTGGAAAGCATCTTCAGAACCAGCAGTGTTTGCACTTGATAAAGTGTTGTTGATTAATTCAGAAGTTGAGATAACGCCATCAGCAACCTTTACGTCAGGAATACTAATAGTCTTTTTTCCTTGTTTTACATTGAATGCTAAATATAATTCTGACTTAGCCATTTCAGGAACATAATCAAAATTACCTTTCATTGTGTAATTACCACCCATCTTGTAAGAGATAGTCTGGTCGTTACCTTCAATTTTTTCACCTTGGAAAACAGCTGGTTGACTCTTAGCCTCACCACCATTCCATCTTAAAACTGGAGTAACTTCTACAACAGCATTTTTCTTGAAATACTTTTCAGGGAACTTACCGTTAATTGTTACTGGAACTTTACCTCCAACAGCCTCTAAAACTTGAGGATTAGTTGTGAAGTATTCAGATGATAATGCACCCATCTTTCCACAAGAAGAAAGTGCAACAACTAAAGCCATAAGTAATGGCAAATACAACTTCTTAACCATGTTTTTTTTGATATAAATTAAATGTTTGTAATTGAAATCATTTGTAACTCTGAACATTCGCTTATGAACAGAAACTCGGACAAAGATATTAAAACTTAAATATATTGGCAAATCTTATACGTATTTTCTTGCTGCTGTGTATGATAATATGGCGCTTTTGTTACGTTTCATCTGGTAAACAATCTTTGTTTTCTGCTTCTTTAACTATAATCTTCTGTTTTTCACGATATCTGATGTTACGTGGATGGTGCTCAATAATCTCACTTCTAAGCATATTGCGGTCTATATGGGTATATATTTCTGTGGTTGTAATTGATTCGTGTCCGAGCATGCATTGGATAGCACGAAGATTTGCACCCCCTTCTAACAGGTGGGTAGCAAATGAATGACGGAAGGTGTGGGGGCTAACGTTTTTCTTGAGTCCTGTTATCTCTGCTTGTTCTTTGATTATGTGAAAAACCATAATGCGGGAAAGGCTTGTACCTCTTCTACTTATGAAAATATAATCTTCAAAATCCTTTTTAATTTCGATGGTATTACGATCGATAAGATAGTTTTTTATTTCCTTGATCGCTCGGGGAGATATGGGAACAAGTCGTTGCTTGTTTCCTTTGCCTTCTACTTTGATAAAACCTTCGTCAAAGTATAATTCTGAAAGTTTCAAGTTGATGAGCTCTGAAACACGAAGTCCACAACTATAAAGTGTTTCTAAAATAGCCCTGTTTCGTTGTCCTTCCTTTTTTCCTAGATCAATTGTTGAAATCATAGAGTCGATTTCCTGAACTGATAAAACTTCTGGTAACTTGAAGCCTATCTTAGGGCATTCCAGTAATTCAGTTGGATCTGATTCTATATAATCATCCAGAATTAAAAAGCGATAAAACGATTTTATACCCGAAATAATGCGTGCTTGTGAACGAGGGTGTATTCCAATATCATGCAATCCGGCTGCAAAATTTTGTAAATTGTCTAAGGTTACATCCACTATTTCTATCTCTTCTAGCATTAGAAAACTAAGTAGCTTATCTAAATCGCTCAAATAAGCATCCAGAGTATTCCTTGAATAGGCCTTCTCTAAGAGTAAATACTGCTCATATTTCTTTATTAACAGTCTGTTTTTGTCCTTATTATCTCTTTTATTATTTATTTCCATTTCTTTTTTCTACCTTTGCATCTTGATAAATAGTCCACACAAAGATATTGAATTAAGTAGAATTGTTGGTTTTATGAGAATACAAATTATAAATGGACCTAATATCAACCTATTAGGTAAACGTGAGCCTTCTATTTATGGAGCAGTTTCTTTTGATGAATATCTTAAAGATCTATGCGAAAAATATCCGGATATTGAGATCCAATATTTCCAGTCAAATGTGGAAGGAGAAATGATTAATAAAATTCATGAAGTAGGTTTTGATTTTGATGGCATTATTCTAAATGCTGGGGCTTACACTCATACTTCAATAGCTCTCCAGGATGCCATAAGAGCAATTAAATCACCTGTGATAGAAGTGCATATCTCAAATGTACATGCTCGCGAATCGTTTCGTCATGTTTCTATGATCTCAGCTGCTTGTCTTGGGGTGATTTGTGGGTTTGGACTTGATTCTTATCGTTTGGCTTTGGAAGCATTGCTTGCCAAAACAAAATGAAAGGTATAATTATAAATATAAAGGAAAACTAAACGTATTAATTTTTATGAAAAAGCATACAAAAATTGTAGCATCGATTTCAGACAGACGTTGTGATATTGACTTTCTTACTAAATTGTATGAAGCAGGGATGAATGTTGTTCGTATGAATACGGCGCATGCTGGAACAGAAGGTCTTGAGGAGATTATCAATAATGTTAGAGTAGTCTCAAATAAAATTGCAATTCTTATAGACACCAAAGGACCAGAAGTTAGAACAACTGCTTGTTCTGCTCCGATAGATTTTAAAATAGGTGAAAAGGTGCGCATTATTGGCGATCCTTCAGCTGAAACGACTCATGATTGTATTGCAGTTTCATATCCAAATTTTGTGCGTGACTTATCAGAAGGCGGGCAAATTCTAATTGATGATGGAGATCTTGATCTGCACGTAACTAAGAAGTGTGATGGTTATTTGGAAGCTGAAATAATGAATGAAACAACTCTAGGAAGCAGAAAAAGTGTTAATGTTCCAGGAGTACGTATCAACTTACCTTCGCTAACAGAAAAGGATAGAAATAACATTCTTTTTGCTATTGAAAAGGATATTGACTTCATTGCTCATTCGTTTGTTCGTAATAAGCAAGATGTTTTGGATATTCAAAAGATTCTTGATGAACATAACAGTGATATTAAGATTATTGCCAAAATAGAAAATCAGGAAGGTGTAGATAATATCGATGAAATTTTGGAAGTTGCTTATGGTGTGATGATTGCCAGAGGAGATTTAGGTATTGAAGTTCCTCAGGAGAAGATTCCGGGTATTCAACGCGATTTGATCCGTAAATGTGTGTTGGCAAAGAAACCGGTGATTGTTGCTACTCAAATGCTTCATACTATGATAAATAATCCTCGTCCAACTCGCGCCGAGGTTACAGATATTGCAAATGCTATTTATTATCGTACTGATGCTCTGATGCTAAGTGGTGAAACTGCTTACGGAAAATATCCTGTTGAAGCAGTGAAAACTATGGCTAAGATTGCAGAAGAAGCTGAAAAAGATAAGTTGGCGGAGAATGACATTCGTATACCTTTCTCTGAACATCCGGATGTTACAGAATTCTTAGCTAAACAAGCTGTTAAGGCCACAGCAAAAATGAATATTCGTGCAATAATAACTGATAGCTATACTGGCAGAACTGCTAGAAATTTGGCTGCTTTCCGTGGAAAGTATCCTGTTCTTGCTATATGTTACAATGAAAAAGCAATGCGTCGCCTTGCTCTTTCTTATGGGGTTTTGCCTATCTTCCAGGAAGAGAAGGCTAATGCTCAGGCTTATTTCTTTGAAGCATTGAAATTGCTGATGAATGAAAAAAGAGTGTTTGTAGATGATATGGTTGCTTATCTTAGTGGAAGTCACGGCGAAGGCGGCGGTACTACATTCCTGGAAATTAATAAAGTTGAAGATATTTTAAAGAAAGCAGATAAATATCTGTTACCAAGTTTTCTTGAATGATGAATACTTATGACGAATCATTAGAAAAATACATTCTTGAGCATATTGATGACGAAGGAGATTATCTTCGCGCTCTATACAGAGATACTCATGTGAAATTATTGCGACCAAGAATGGCTTCAGGTCATTTGCAGGGCAGAATGCTAAAAATGTTTGTTGAAATGATTCGTCCTAAACAAATATTGGAAATTGGAACATATAGCGGATATTCTGCTATATGTTTGGCAGAAGGTTTGAAAGAAGGAGGAATGCTTCATACTTTTGAAATCAATGATGAGCAAGAAGATTTTACCCGTCCATGGTTAGAGAATTCTCCTGTTGCAGCTAAAATCAAGTTTTATATAGGTGATGCTTTACAACTTCTTCCTTCTATGGATATCACCTTTGATTTGGCATTTGTTGATGGAGATAAGAGAAATTACATCGAATATTATGAATTGGTTCTTTCCAAATTATCTAATGGTGGTTATATTATAGCTGATAATACACTTTGGGACGGTCATGTTCTGGAAGAACCGAAGAGTAATGATTACCAAACGATGGGGATTAAGAATTTTAATGATTATATTGCTCTCGATAAAAGAGTTGAAAAAGTAATTTTGCCGTTGAGAGATGGATTAACAATTATCAGAAAAAAATAGAAATAATGGAAACTACCAGACAAAATAAAATAGCCCGTTTACTCCAAAAGGAACTGAGTGATATCTTCTTGTTGCAGACAAAATCAATGAAGGGAGTTCTGGTTTCAGTTAGTGCAGTAAGAATTAGCCCTGATATGAGTATTGCTCGTGTATATCTGAGCGTTTTTCCTTCAGATAAAGGAACTGAATTAGTAAAGAATATAAATGATAACATGAAGTCTATTCGTTTTGAATTAGGGACTCGTGTGCGTCATCAGTTGAGAATTATTCCTGAACTAAAATTCTTTATAGATGATTCGCTTGACTATATTGAAAAAATTGATTCTTTGTTGAAATAGTATCGTGAATTTTCCTATTTACATAGCTAAGCGTTATCTTTTTTCTAAAAAATCTCATAACGCAATTAATATAATTTCTGCAATATCTGTTTGTGGAGTTGCCCTTGCTACACTTGCTTTGGTTTGTACTTTATCTGTATTTAATGGCTTTCAGGATATGGTAGCCTCTTTCTTTACAGCTTTTGATCCACAAATTAAAATAACTGTGGCCCACGGAAAGACATTTGATACAAAGGATGAACGTATTCAAAAAATACGCTCTTTGAAGGATGTTGCAGTATTTACTGAAACCCTTGAAGAAAATGCTATGGTGCAGTATAAAGGACGCCAGGCAATGGCTGTGATAAAGGGAGTTCAGGACAATTTTGAGGAACTGACAAAGATTGATAGCATCCTTTATGGTAATGGCCGATTTGTACTTCATGATTCCATTGTGGATTATTGTGTAATGGGGGTTGAGTTAGTCTCAAAATTAAGTTCAGGAGTCAAGTTTGTCGATCCGTTGGAGGTTTATGCACCGATAAGGGATGCAAAAGTGAACATGGCAAATCCTGCAGCCTCATTTAATATGCAGTATCTTTATTCTCCAGGTGTTGTCTTTATTGTTAAGCAGCTGAAATACGATGGTTCGTATATTCTAACATCTCTTGATTTTGCCAGAAGGCTGTTCCATTATACAACAGAAGCTTCAGCTATTGAATTAAAGCTAAAACCTGAAGCGAATGTAGATAAGGTGAAGAATGATATAAAGCAAATTCTTGGTGACTCATTTGTTGTAAAGGATAGATATGAGCAACAAGCAGATGTTTTTCGTATTATGAAGATTGAAAAATTTATATCATATCTTTTCTTGACCTTTATTTTGATGATTGCATGCTTTAATGTGATTGGATCGCTTTCAATGCTTATTATTGATAAAAAGAATGATGTTGAGACTCTTCGGAATTTGGGAGCAAGTGATAAATTAATAGCGCGTATTTTTCTTTTCGAAGGTAGGATGATTTCAACGATTGGGTCTGTAATTGGCATTGTTCTTGGACTAGTACTTTGTTATATTCAGCAAAAATATGGAATAATCTCATTAGGTGGCTCTCATGGAACTTTTGTTGTTGATGCATATCCTGTGAGCGTTCGCCCGTTAGATATATTGCTTATTTTTATCACAGTCTTGGTTGTTGGGTACCTTTCTGTTTGGTATCCCGTTCGTTATCTGAGTAAACGCTTGCTTGTAAAATAGCAATTCTTTAATATATTACTGGCCTGCAAAGAATCTAAATTTAGATTCTTTGCAGGCCAGTAATGTTATCATTAGTTGGATTGTATTTCTTTCTTTGATTTTCTATAGATCCTATAAGCGTATATTGCTGCCATTGATAATAGAATTATGGCTCCTCCATCTACTGGGGCATTTTCTGGTTCGACCTCTTCTGCTGTATTATCTTCTGCATAAGAATTGTTTGAGTATAAAGAGAATGAGCCACTGCTATCGTAAGCCTTAGCCGTTGTAATACCAATCCCCATCATATAGAAGAAATAGCAAATTAAAATTTTTTTCATAGTCATAAATTGTTATTTGATAATTATTTTGGTGTTTGAATTTTTTGTTCTTATTAAATATATACCTGGAAGAAGTTGTATTGGTGTTTTTCCATCATTGTATCCTGTATAAACAAGCTTACCCTGAGCAGAATAGATATTAATTTCATCTTCGGTGCCTGTAATCCATAAGTTTCCTTCGTTCTGCCAAATTTTTATTTCTTTAGCTTTAGCTGTTGAGATACCTACACTTTCAGGTTCGATTGAAATCTCGTATGATGTTTGATTAAGTTTTGTTCCTTTATAGGCGATGAATGACTGAAATGGCAGGAGATCTTCATCACTTTCAACGAATTTATTGTTTTTCAGACAATAATACTTGTCTGCAGAAACAAGCTCTTTTGGGCTAATACTATATGTATATGGATTGCCTAAATGTGTATACCCATTGTTAATGGAATAGATATTATTGTTTTCATTGAGTGTTATTCCTTTATCAGAAAAGAAAAATACTTCTCCATTATCAATATTGGGTAAGACTTTTATTATATATCCGCTGCCATTGAATGTATTATTGACAAACTTCTCATTTTGATAGCTTTTTAGAAAATAGTCATGATTAGGTCTTAAAGCGTATGCTATTCCATTAATATAGCCTCCTACGACTTTTGGAATAAATGGGAGAGAGAAGCTATGCCATTTACTTGGTGAGAATTTGCAAACATAAGATATTTCTCCTTTAACAGTAACTTTCCCATTTATTTTAGCTCCGTCAAATATACGTAGGTCTCCAGTTATAGTTTCGTCATTATATATTTTTACTTCATCTGCTTCAACTGTCTGTTGGTCTTCGGGAAGTGTTTTTATACATACTGCTTCAGATTCATTTGTGGTTATATATCCATTAGTAGCTTTTACTGTATAGTAATAGTTCGTGTTTTGATTAAGACCATCTATATTGTATGATGTTGTGTTTCCAACTTGTTTAGGAAAGCCAGGGACTGAAGTTTCTATACTATCAAGGACTTGTGTTATTTTTATGTTGTCTATTACAAATCCATAGTTATTCTTCATACCTCCCTGAAACCTTATTATAGAGCTGTTTGTTCCACCAGTTAGTGGGTAGCTGAAGTGTTGAGTTACTAATTGGCTTGAGGCATTGACAGCTACATTTTTAATAAGATTGTTATTGACATAGAGGTTGACAGTTGTGGCTTTGCTGATACTAACAGTTCCTATGTCAAAGCTAAGCTCAAAATTTCCGCTATTACCTGATAGATTAAGCGCAGGAGTTTGAATGTATCCTGCTGTATTTGACACTCCAACTCTTAAGAATTTTTCAGTTTCTGAGTCAGATGTTACTATCTTAATAAGATCTCCACTCCATTTAGGAAGATATGTTGCTAATTCTATGTATTCCTCGTATTTTACTTGTTCTCTAAAATCTTCGTTTAATATTGTTTTTTCATAGTTACCAACTGTCTTGTTATATACATTAAGTATGTAATCGGCTGCATTATCGCAATTATTCCAATTAGCAAGAAATGAGTTGTTTGTAATGTTACTGGCGCTATTTGTAGTTGGTTTGGAAATAAATTTTGCTGTTCCTTTTATTTCAATACTTAGTATTTTAGGACCGGCATTCACGTTGGCATTTATGGCACTTAGTCTTATTTTAGCATGCTTGTAAGAAAATGTGTTAGTAAATGTAAATATGGTTCCTGTTGAAGGTCCAGAAAATGAGTTTTCTTGTAATAGCGTCCAGTTTATACCGTCTTCTGAAATTTCAAGTTTAGTAGAGGAGCATTTGTAATCAGAAAATGTCCCAATTTTAGATGTAATGCTAATCTCTGTGAAGACTGAGAAATCATAAAACTGTGTAGTCTCTGCATATGAATCGCTACTATTCATGAGCCAGTAATCAGTTTTTTTTGATAAGTTGTTTAACGTCCATCCGACGGATGATGCAGTTTGTCCATCTAATTTTGGAACAATTGTGTCACTGTAACAGTTTGTGTAATTAAAAACAAGTAAGAAAAGAAAAATAAAGAAGGTTGCTCCTCGCTTTTTGAGTGGGGTAATCTTTGACATCTTTTGCTATGTTATTCAGTATGAAAAATTATAGTTTGGTCAAAGATATGTTATTTTATTATTACATGAATATATTTTTCAATATTAAATTATTTTAAATTACAACTTATACAGATATATATTTATCTATATTTATGCTAAACTATTCAATTACAATCTTTTCAACGGATATTTCCTGGTTAAGAAATGCTGAAGCTGACTCTGAAAATTTTGTTTCTGATTCTGTGGTCATGAATTTACATTTGCCATTCTTTGTGCAAAGAGTATCCATTTCTGGATGTCTTCTTAAATAACTTTTTAGACTTTCAGCAACATATTCACCTTGAGATACAACTATGATTCCCTTTGGTAAGAATTGATTTATTTTTGTTAAAAGAAGAGGATAATGAGTGCATCCTAAGATGATGGTGTCAATTTCGGAATCTTTTTTAATTAGATTATCAATATGCTTCTTTACAAAGTAATCTGCTCCTGGAGAATCGTACTCTTTATTTTCTACTAATGGAACCCACATAGGACAAGCCTCACCGCTAACAACTATGTCAGGATAGAGTTTATGAATCTCTAAAGGATAAGAGCCAGAGTTTATTGTGCCAGAAGTTGCCAATACTCCTACATGTTTAGATTGAGTTATACTTCCAATAGATTCTACTGTTGGGCGAATAACGCCCAAGACTCTACGATTAGGATCTATGTTGGGTAAATCGTTAATTTGGATGCTTCGGAGAGCTTTTGCCGATGCTGTGTTGCAGGCAAGAATAACCAGATGACATCCCATCTCAAATAGTTTATTTACAGCTTGTAGTGTGAACTCATACACGATTTCAAAAGAACGTGTACCATAAGGGGTTCTTGCATTATCGCCCAGATAAATATAATCGTATTCAGGTAGAACCTGTCTGATTTGATTTAAAATAGTTAATCCGCCATATCCTGAGTCGAACACTCCGATTGCACCTGCTGTTTTTGATAATTCTTTTTCCATCTGGCTTTATATTAAAAAGACTATATTCTATTATATAGAAAAAGGATGATAGTAATATCATCCTTTTTAATTTCGTAATATCTATGAATTATTATTTAATTCCTAATTTAGCTTTGATAGCTGGAGTAACGTCAATACTTACTTTTTCGTTAAAGAAAGGAATAGTTGTTTTATTGCTTACATCAAAGATATAAGTATATCCTTCAGCTTGTCCTACAGCAGCGATTGCACCTTCCAGTTTTTTAAAGATAGGAGCAGTTTTTTCTTCCTGAGCCTTTTGCAATTCTTGTTGAGCTTGTTGTTCGTATTCCTGACCTCTTTGAGCCATATCCTGCAATTCTTTTTGTCTTCTTTCAGAAATGTTTTGTGGCAATGTATCCTTTGCTGCTACAAATTCAGCATATTTCTTGTTGAATTCGTCAGAAGTTCTTTTAATCTCTGTGGTATATTGTTTTTGCAGTGCTTGCAAATCTGCTTGTGCCTTAATATACTCAGGCATAATAGTGATAATATCAGCGAATTTCATGTGTCCAAACTTGAAAGTTTGAGCAGAAGCTCCAAGAGGAAGAGCTAACAATAATAGTAAAGCAATTTTTTTAAGCATAATTCTATTTTTTATTAATGATTACAGTTTAATACTGGGTGCAAATGTATGAAATTAATTTGAATATCCTAATTTTGTAAGAACATCATTGCTAATATCTATTTGTGGTGATGCAAATATAATGCTAGAAGCCGATGCCCTGTCAATAATAGCTGAATAACCTTTGGTTTCAGCTATTGTTTTAACCGCATTGTATATCTCATCTTGAATAGGTTTTATTAAACTTTCACGCTTTTTAAACAATTCACCTTCAGGACCAAAATATTTACGTTTCAGTTCTCCGGCGGCTTTTTCTTTCTCTACAATTTCATTCTCTTTCTTGGTTTTTTGTTCTTCGGAAAGAAATACAGCTTCTGATTGATAGTTTTTATACAATTTTTGAGCTTCATTAGTTAAAGTCTCAACTTCACTTTGCCACTTCTTTGAAATCTGATTTAATTGTTCGTTAGCTCTTTCATAGGCTGGGATATTCTTTAAAATATATTCCATGTCAATCAAAGCAAATCTTTGTGCATTAGCAGCTATTGAAAAGGCAAATAACAGCATCGAAAAAAGAATAGACTTTTTCATAACTTTTCGGTTTTAATATTAATTAATTAGAATTCCTGTCCTAAGATAAAGTGGAACTGGCTGCCTCCATATTGTTTTGAACCAAATACTTTATCGAATCCGTAAGCCCAGTCGATACCCATCATACCAATCATAGGTAAGAAGATACGAACTCCGACACCTGCAGAGCGTTTCAGATCAAACGCATTGAAATTCTTCACATCGTGCCATGCATTACCAGCTTCAACAAAACTTAGAGCATAGATACTGGTTGATGATTGCAACATCAATGGATATCTCAATTCAAGGCCAAAACGTGTATAAGCATAACCTGCCAATCCGGTAGGGGTAAGTGAATTGTTTTCGTATCCACGTAAAGCTACACTTTCTGTTGCGTATGAAGAATATCCAGTCATACCGTCACCTCCCATATCGTATGTTTCAAAAGGTGATTTTTTATGGCTGTTATAGTGACCTAAGAATCCAAAATCTGCTCTCGTCATTAAGACCGGACATTTTGCACCGTCTGTAAGTGCGGTATAAGTTTTTGATTTAAAGCTCCACTTATGATACTCTATCCACTTGTGCATTTTGTTCATGTCTTTCTGGTTGCTTGTGTTGTATGCACTGTAGTCTATTCCATCAAACATGGAATAAGGAGGTGTAAACTGAACAGACAAAGAGAATTCAGAACCACGACGTGGATAAATAGGGTTATCAGAAGAACTTCTTGCAAGAGCAATTTTCATGCTGATGTTGTTACAATTACCATTTGTAACAGGGAAGTATTGCCAATCCGAAAGAATATATTTCTGATATGATAATTCTGCAGATAGAGTGAAATAGTCATCAGGCCATCTTAAACGTTTTCCCCAACCTGCTGAAAGACCGAACATCTGGATAGATTTACTCTTATCATACATGTTCTTTGTGTTGCTATAATCGTAATTACCATATCCCCCATATCCACTATACATACTGTTGTAGTAGCTGTTTGAGTATTGAGAGCTATAATAGCGGCTATTGATATCAGTCTGTTTTGAATAGAAAGCTGAAACAGAGAATGAGTTAGGACGTTTACCTCCAAACCAAGGATCAAAGAATGATAAACTGTATGACTGATAGTAGCTACCGTTAGTCTGCCCACTGACTGTCAAAGTCTGTCCGTCACCTTGAGGAAGAATACCTCTATAGTTTTCTCCTGGATGGAATAAGTTTGCTATTGAGAAGTTTGTAAACTTCAGACTTAATTTACCGATAACACCGGTTTGTCCCCAACCTGCAGAGAATTCCACCTGGTCGTTAGCTTTAGATTCCAGATTGTAAGTAATATCTACAGTTCCGTTAGCTTCGTCTGGTTGAATGTCTGGTTTGATATTCTCAGGGTTGAAATGACCCATCTGAGAAATCTCACGCATAGATCTTTCAAGGTCTTCTTTGCTGAATAATTGTCCTGGCTTAGTACGAAGTTCACGACGAACAACATTTTCATATAAGCGGTCGTTACCATTAATCTTAATCTTGTTCAGTGTAGCCTGACGACCTTCATAGATTCTCATTTCAAGGTCTATTGAATCGTTGTCAACGTTTACTTCTACAGGGTCAAGTCTGTAAAAAAGGTAACCATTATTATAGTACAAGTTACCTATAGCATCATCATCAGATGAAGTTCGTTTGCCAAGTAACTTCTGGTTGTAAACATCTCCTTTCTTCATACGAAGTAAGAAATTTAAGTAATCAGTTGTGTATAGTGTGTTGCCTACCCAGGTTACTTTTCTCAAGTAATATTTATCTCCCTCTGCCAGTTTAATATATACGTCTACACTTTTATCATCGTACGGACTAACACTGTCAACAACTATACGTGCATCACGATATCCCAATTCGTTGTATTTGTCTATGATTAGTTGTTTATCCTCTTCATATTTTTCGTTCACAAACTTCTTTGTACGGAAAAGGTTCAGGATTTTGCCTTTTTCGTTTGTCTTTTTCATTACGCGTTTCAGCTTGCTGGCTTTAATCGCTAAATTCCCTTCGATTGTTATTTTGTGAACTTTTACTTTATCTTTTTTGTCAATGTTGACGTCAACAATTACTTTGCTTTCATCTGATACGTCATCTCGTTGAACAATAACAACTTCTGCATTTTTGAATCCCTTGTCGTCAAAGTGTCTTTTAATAAGAGTTTTTGCACGGTCAACCAGATTTGGAGTAATTTGATTTCCTTTTACCAATCCTAACTTAGCTTCCAGATCTTCTCTATCTGATTTTTTAATTCCATGGTAATGGATTTCGGATATACGAGGACGTTGTTTCAGTGCTATTTCCAAAAATACTTTATCGCCTTCTATTTTTGTAGCATATATATGAACATCAGAGAAAAGCCCATGCCGCATATATCGTTTGACGGCTTGTGTAATTTCGTCACCAGGGACAGAAACAACTTGTCCGACAGACAGACCGGATAAACCTATGAGTGCGTAATCCTCCTGATCTTTAACGCCTGAAACGGTTATTCCTCCAATTTCATATTTTTTCGGAGTAGCAGAATAAAGAATAACTGGCTTGTCAGACTTCTCTGAATTGCTTTTTTCTTGTGCTAAGCCTGATAGTGTAAAGAAAAACAGGCTGATAAATAGTAGTATTCGGGAAATACGATAATGCATTTTATTTATTTTATATTTGTTCACTAGTTTTGCCGAAGCGGCGTTCTCTTTTTTGATACTCACAAATTGCTTTCCTAAATTCTTCTTCTCTGAAATCAGGCCAGAATGTATCGCAAAAATAAAGTTCTGAATAAGCACTTTGCCACAACAAATAATTGCTTAAGCGCAGTTCTCCTCCAGTTCTTATTAACAAGTCAGGATCTGGCATAAAGTACGTAGTCAGATGAGAAGAAATGCATTCATCAGTTATCTGATCAATGGATAGTTTCCCTTGCTGTACTTCTTTTGCAATCTGTTTAGTTGTTTCTATGATTTCCCATCGGGATGAGTAGCTAAGAGCTAATACCATACACATGCCGGTATTGCCCGATGTTCTTTCAATACAATGATTCAAGCTAATTTTTACATCTTCCGGTAATGTGTCCATATCACCGATTATGCGGAAGCTAATATTGTTTTTCATGAAAATCTCCTCCTCAATAGACTCAAGTAAAAGTTTCATGATAGCAGATACTTCATTGGCTGGTCTGTTCCAGTTTTCTGTTGAGAAAGTATATAAAGTAAGGAACTTAACCCCTAACCTTGCTGCTTCTTCGGTAATAATATGTACAGTCTCAGCTCCTGCCTGATGTCCAAAACTTCGTTCATGTCCACGTTGTTTTGCCCATCTTCCATTACCGTCCATTATTATTGCGATATGCCCGGGTATCCGATTAACATCTATTTCTTCTTTATATGGCATAAATTCTTTTAATTATTACATTTTTTGCATTTAGGAAAAAGGTCGTAAGTAATGAATACTGTTGTAAAAGAATAACTGTCTTTATTCTTAAATCCCTTTCCTTTTATACCGTATGGATCATTTAATATTAACCCATCTGCATTGGTTACATCCAGATTATCAGATAAACTAAATCTCATAGTCATTTCGCAACCTATATTTAACCTTTTGGCAAATTTATATTTAATTCCTATACCAATTGGAAAGTTAACTGTAAAAACATCTTTTGCTGTTGCAGGTGCAAAAGTTAATCCAACTCCTCCCAATATATAAGGCGTAAACCTTTTATAGCCTTTGTATTCCTGGCCTATTCCATATCCCCGGAAATTGTATTCAAATTGAGAGCCTAAATCATAAATATTTCGACTGAAACTCACTTGTTTACCCCCAGGATATTCATTTTCAAAATCTTCCGTGTTACCGGATATTTTTCCTATTGTTAAGTTTGCCTTTATTGCCATGTGCGGATTTAAGACATATCTTGCCATAGCGCCTCCAGCAAACTGTAAGTCTTTAAAAGGAACAGAATTATTTGCGTCTCCCATATAAAAACTACCTCCAAGCAATCCCCCTGCTTCCATTCTATATTCATTCTCCTGTGCATGAATAAATATAGGTGTAAAGAAGGCTAACAATATAAAAATGAGCGCTTTATTGATAAATTTCATACCTACATTATTTATAAGTTTGTTTTCCTATAAAACGCTGTTTTTTTTCAATAATTACATCTTGAATCAAATTATTGTATATTTGATCATAAAATGCTTATTTACAAATTGCAAAAATAGAAAGTTTTTTCTCTCAATTGAACATTCAGGGCAAGTTTTATAAATATTTATAGATAATAAGTGTGTTTTTCTCGACAAATATTCTATTATTAGAGCGCGGGTACATTAATTCCGTTATAATAATGTAATATTGGTACGCAAAAATGGAAATCTATAAAATGTCTTTTTCCGTTGATGTGCGGAGCCTTTATTCCATCATTCAGAATTATGGCCGACTTCTCAATAAATGCTTCGTCCCATAAGTTTTTATCGATAAATGATTGTAACAACACACTTCCTCCTTCTATCATGATTGACTGGATATTATTCTTGTAAAGTTCTACTAATAGTTCAGGTAAAAGATCATCAGTAAATGGCAGCTTCTTATAGCATGTGTGACTGGTGCTGATGTGTTCTTTTTCTGTAACGACCCATGTTTTAATTTTATCATCCAGCAGATGGAAATATTCCGGAATCTTTAAAGTTCTGTCTATTACAACCCGGAGTGGATCCTTTCCGTACCAGTTTCGTACGCTAAGCGTAGGGTTGTCTAGAAGAGCTGTTCTTGTTCCTACAATAATAGCATCAACTTCGGCTCGTCTTTTGTGTACAAGCATATTGGTCATGGGAGTTGAAAGAGCTACAGGATTGCCTCCGGTTCGTTTTACATCTAAAAAACCGTCGGAAGATTCTGCCCATTTTAATATTATATAGGGTCTTTTCTTAGAATGGAATGTAATAAATCTCTTGTTCAGGTTGCTACATTCCTGCTCAAGAACTCCAACAGTAACTTCTATGCCAGCATCTTGTAACTTCTTTATACCTCTTCCGGCTACTTTGGCAAAAGGATCTATACATCCTATTACAACTTTAGGAATTTCTTTTTCTATGATTAAATCGGCACAAGGAGGTGTTTTTCCGTAGTGGGAACAAGGTTCCAGACTAACATATATTGTTGATTGTTTGAGTTTGGATTTATCTTTGACAGAATTTATAGCATTTACTTCAGCATGTGCATCTCCGCATATACGATGATATCCTTCTCCAATTATCTTATCATCGCACACAATGACAGCTCCTACCATAGGGTTTGGAGAAGCTTCGCATTTTCCTTTTCTGGCCAATTCTATGCAACGGGCCATATAGATTTCTTCTTGTGTAAAATTTCTGTTGTTTTCCATTTATTTTTCTACTTTTGCAAACAAATCATAAATTTATGCATGCAGTTGAGTTACATATCAAGCAGGCTTTGACCGGCATATATCCCGAATCAGAAATCAAGGGCTTCACGAAAATTATTTTTACCGAAGTACTTCATTTCAATATGCTTGATTATTATATGGGCAAAGATATTAATTTATCTGCAAATCAGGCAGAACAACTCGATGAGATTCTAGCCCGTCTTCAAAAATATGAACCTATTCAATATATATTAGGATGTGCCGAATTCTATGGCATGACTTTTTGTGTTACTCCGGCTGTCCTGATTCCCCGTCCGGAGACTGCCGAACTTGTATCTTTGATTATTAAAGAGAATGTTGATTGTTCTGCAAAGATTCTGGATATTGGTGCTGGAAGTGGTTGTATTGCAATCTCTCTGGCAAAGAATCTTCCTCAGGCGAAAGTCTCATCATGGGATGTTTCAGACGAAGCATTGAAGGTGGCTCGAGAAAACAATGAAAAGCTGGGTACTTCTGTTACATTTAATAAAGTCAATGTTCTGGCATATCAACCCATTGGCGAGAAGTTTGATGTGATAGTGAGCAACCCTCCTTATATAACTGATGCCGAAAAAACTGATATGGAGCACAATGTACTCGATTGGGAACCCTCTTTGGCCTTATTTGTTCCAGATAAAGATCCGTTGTTGTTTTATAGAAAAATTGCAGAGCTTGGTCTTGATATGCTGATGCCCGGTGGAAAAATCTATTTTGAAATAAATCAGGCTTTTGGGAAAGAAACGGCCGATCTGCTTCTTTCCCTTGGATATTGTGATGCGAAAATTATAAAAGATTTATCTGGCAGAGACAGGATAGTAAAAGCATTAAGATGAGCGAGCTAACAGAAAAAGAAGCGTTGAATAAAGCAGCGGCATATTGTACTGCGTCCGAGCATTGTCTTTCTGAAGTTGGCACCAAACTTACTCAGTGGGGAGTGGATACCGATGTTAAGGAAAAAATTCTGAAACGACTTATTGACGAGCGATTTATTGATGAAGAACGATATTGTCGTTTTTTTGTGAACGATAAATTTAAGTTCAATAAGTGGGGACGGATAAAGATTAGTCAGGCTCTTTATATGAAAAAAATCCCATCGGAAATGAGTCGTGATTGCCTGAATGAGATTGACGAGAAAGAGTATATGAATACGCTGCGATCATTATTAGCTTCAAAGAAAAAAGCAATTCATGCTTCGGACGATTACCAGTTGAACATGAAACTAATCCGGTTTGCCCTTAGCCGTGGCTTTGAAATGAACATAATACGTAAATGCATGCAACTGTCCGATGAGTATGATTCAATGGATTGATTCACTTCTGAACTTGCTGTTTCCGCGTTCTTGCGTGGTGTGTGGCGGATGTCTGGTGAAAGGAGAAGAGGCAGTTTGTACAATGTGCAACTCAAGAATGCCGCGTACCAATTATCATCTTCAGCCGAATAACGAAATAGAGCAGCGTTTCTGGGGAAAAGCGGAAATAGAAAGAGCCACCTCATACTTCTTTTATAACAAAGGAAGCGATTACCGGCACATCCTTTTTAAACTGAAATACAACGGCTATAAAGAACTTGGCGAAGTGATGGGCCGCCATATGGCTAATGAACTTCTGGCCTCAGATTTCTTTAAGGGGGTAGATGTTGTTATACCGGTTCCGCTTCATTCAAAGAGAAAGAGAGTTCGTGGTTACAACCAAAGTGAATGGGTTGCTTTGGGTATATCTCATGCAACAGGTATTCCTTTGGATTTGAATACATTAGTTAGGTCTGTGTCAAACAATACCCAAACTCGAAAAAGTGTGTTTGATCGGTGGGAGAATGTGAAAGATGTTTTTCAGGTTGCTTCTCCTGAAAAGATTCATGGAAAGCATATTTTGCTTGTAGATGATGTACTTACAACAGGTGCCACTCTTGTATCTTGTGCCTCAAAACTGTTAGAATCGTCTGATGTAAAAATTAGTATTATAACTCTTGCCGTTGCCTGAAAATAATTATTCTCGTTATATTGTTTTTATCTTGTACAGAACAATTAATTCTTTTGTACAGAAGAATTAATTGTTCTGTACAAAAGAATGCAATCTTTTGTACAAGGGTACAAAAAGCTATATAGAAACCAATTCAATTATTCTAGTGATAAAACGAAAGAAGAATATTAATAAATGAAAAAATAATAGTTTTGCTTGTCCCATTTTCAATGAGTTTAAGTAACTTTGCAACGATACATATAGTTAATAAATTTATGAAAACTTTAGAGAGATTATTTGCTGAGAAATTACTCAAGATTAAGGCCATTAAGCTTCAGCCGGCAAACCCCTTTACCTGGGCTTCCGGATGGAAATCTCCTTTCTATTGTGATAATCGTAAGACTCTTTCTTATCCTTCACTTCGTAACTTTGTGAAGATAGAAATCTGTCGTTTGATTTTAGAAAGATTTGGCCAGGTTGATGCAATTGCAGGTGTGGCAACAGGTGCTATCCCTCAGGGTGCTTTGGTTGCGGAAGAACTGAACCTTCCGTTTGTTTATGTACGTTCAACACCGAAAGATCACGGTTTGGAGAACCTTATTGAAGGAGAGCTTCGTCCAGGTATGAAGGTTGTTGTTGTAGAAGATTTGATTTCGACTGGCGGTAGCAGTTTGAAAGCTGTAGAAGCAATTCGTCGTGACGGTTGTGAAGTAATCGGCATGATTGCTGCATTTACCTATGGATTCAATGTTGCAGTGAAAGCATTTAAGGATGCAAACGTAGAACTGGTTACTTTAACCAACTATGAAGCTGTTCTTGAAGTTGCTCTTCGTACCGGATATATCGATGAAGAAGATATTCCTACATTGGAATCCTGGAGAAATGATCCTGCTCACTGGGATGCAGCAAAATAAAATACAATAATATGACTCAATTTGAAAGTGATATAAAGGTTATTCCTTACGCTCAGGGACGTGTATACAGTAAACTTTCTGATTTAAGTAATCTGGAAGGAGTGAAAGACCGCTTGCCGGCCGATAAAATTCAGGATTTAAGTTTTGATTCAGACAGTTTAAGCTTTAGCATAGCTCCTGTTGGTAAGATAACACTTCGTATCTGTGAACGTGAGCCTGAGAAGTGTATTAAGTTCGAAACAACAAATTCGCCTCTTCCTTTTAACCTCTGGATACAGATTGTACCAGCGGCTGACGAGGAATGCAAGATAAAACTTACAATCAAGGCCGAGATCAACCCTTTTATTAAAGGAATGATTCAAAAGCCGCTCAAGGATGGATTAGAGAAAATGGCAGAAATGCTATCTAAGATTCCTTATTAAAAACAAAACAAAAATTATGGCGCAGAAACTTTGGGAGAAGAGTGTACAGGTAAATAAGGATATTGAGAAATTTACAGTCGGTCGTGACCGGGAGATGGATATCTTTCTGGCTAAACATGACGTTATTGGCTCAATGGCACACATTACTATGCTTCAAACCATTGATCTGCTGACATCTGAGGAGCTTCATCTTCTTCTTGAGGAATTGAAGAACATCTATGCTACTGCCGAAAATGGAACATTTGTTATCGAAGAAGGCGTAGAAGATGTTCATTCCCAAGTAGAATTGATGCTGACTCGAAAATTAGGTAATGTAGGAAAAAAAATTCATAGTGGCCGTTCAAGAAACGATCAGGTTCTTTTGGATTTAAAGTTGTTTACCCGTACTCAGCTGCAGGAAATTGCAGATATGGTTGAACAGCTGTTTCATGTTTTAATAGCGCAGAGCGAAAAATATAAAAAAGTTCTGATGCCCGGTTATACGCATCTTCAAATAGCCATGCCTTCTTCTTTTGGATTATGGTTTGGCGCTTATGCAGAAAGCCTGATAGACGATATGATGTTTTTGCAGGCAGCTTTTAAAATGTGTAATCGTAATCCACTTGGATCTGCTGCCGGTTATGGATCTTCTTTTCCTTTAAACCGAACCCTTACAACAAATCTTTTAGGCTTCGATTCCATGAACTATAACGTGGTTTATGCACAGATGGGACGTGGAAAGATGGAAAGAAATGTTGCTTTTGCCCTGGCAAGTATTGCGGGCACAATCTCAAAACTGGCATTTGATGCTTGTATGTTTAACAGTCAGAACTTCAACTTTGTGAAGTTACCCGATGAATGTACAACAGGTTCAAGTATTATGCCACACAAAAAGAATCCGGATGTATTTGAACTTACTCGTGCCAAATGCAACAAGATTCAATCATTACCTCAACAAATTATGATGATTGCCAATAATCTGCCTTCTGGATATTTCAGAGATCTGCAGATTATAAAAGAAGTCTTTATTCCTGCTTTTCAGGAATTGAAAGATTGTCTTCACATGACAACTTATATCATGAACGAAATTAAAGTCAACGAACATATTCTTGACGATGATAAATACCTTCTTATCTTCAGTGTTGAAGAAGTAAACCGTCTTGCTGCGGAAGGAATGCCTTTTCGTGACGCTTACAAAAAAGTGGGACTGGATATCGAAGCTGGTAAATTTACTCACGAAAAGACAGTTGACCATACACACGAAGGAAGTATAGGTAATCTGTGCAACGATAAAATATCTTTGTTAATGCAAAATATTGTTGACGGATTCAACTTCGATAAGATGATTCAGGCAGAAAAGAGCCTTTTAGGAAGATAATTCTTAATCTTAAATATGTATATTATGGAATACGAACCTGCAAAGGACCGGTATTTCGGCAAGATGCAATATAAGTATTGCGGAAACAGCGGTCTGTTACTTCCCCGTATTTCTTTGGGATTGTGGCATAATTTCGGTGATGTAGACGATTTTGGCGTTGCTACCGATATGGTTAAACATGCTTTCGATAATGGTGTTACCCATTTCGACTTAGCAAATAATTATGGTCCTAGCCCTGGTTCTGCTGAAATAAACTTCGGGAAAATCTTAAAAAATAACTTTCAGGGATATCGTGACGAGATGATTATCTCTTCCAAAGCCGGACACGAAATGTGGGCAGGCCCTTATGGTGATGGTAGTTCCCGAAAGAATCTGATGGCAAGTATCGACCAAAGCCTTCGTAGAACCGGTCTCGAATACTTTGATATCTTTTATTCTCATCGTTATGATGGGGTTACTCCAGTTGAAGAAACAATTCAGGCACTTATCGATATTGTAAAAAGAGGTAAAGCTCTTTATGCAGGTATTTCCAAGTATCCACCCGAGAAAGCCAGAATTGCATATCAGATGCTTAAGGACAATGGCGTTCCTTGTCTGATAAATCAATCCCGATATAGCATGTTCGACCGCGAAGTGGAGAATGGAACGTTGGCTCTGGCAGACGAATTCGGAGCAGGTTTTATTGCTTTCTCACCATTAGCACAAGGGATACTGACTAATAAATATCTGCATGGCATTCCAGAAGATTCACGTGCCGCAAAATCTACAGGATTCCTGAAAAAGGATCAGGTAACAGAAGATAAGATAGTAATTGCCCGTCAATTGAATGAAATAGCCGAGAGGCGAGGACAAACTCTTGCTCAGATGGCATTGGCATGGGTTCTTAAAGACAAACGAGTTACATCTGTAATTATTGGTGCAAGTTCTGTAAAGCAATTAAGCGACAATTTAAAAACCGTAGAGAATTTAGAGTTTACAGATGATGAAGTTAATCAAATCAGTTCTCTGATCTCTCCAATAAAACCCTAGAAGCAGATTTTAAATGAAAAAGCTAATCCTTTTTATTTCATTGCTATTCTGCACAGTTTCATGTGGAGATAGCTTTGAATCCAGCATACCGAATATTGGAAAGTTTGGCTTTGAAGTAAATTTGCTGCAAGCTCAATTTCAGTCTATACAGTCTCAAGGTAATTTTGTGTTGGTGCTCAAGAATGAGCACAATGTAAAACTAGGATTCGGAGGATTGATTATAGGTAACTCATATTACAATGGCTATTGTGCTTATGATGCAGCTTGTCCGGTTGAGGCAAGCCGTGATGTAATAGTAGAACTTACTAACGATGGTTTGGGGAAAGCTGTATGTCCTAAATGCGGTACAATATACGATTTAAATAATTATGGTGCCCCCAATGGTGTGGGCACCGAATATTTAAAGGATTATAGGGTGATAGTTCAAAGTCAGGACAAGCTTTACGTAAGTAATTAAAGAAATGCGCAAAAAAGTTAAGGAAAAATTTGGCAGATATAGGAAATAGTCATATCTTTGCACCCGTTAAAACGCGAAAGTAGCTCAGTTGGTAGAGCATAACCTTGCCAAGGTTAGGGTCGCGGGTTCGAGTCCCGTCTTTCGCTCTCTATCAAGGATGCCCGGATGGTGGAATGGTAGACACGAAGGACTTAAAATCCTTTGGCTATTGCAGCTGTGCGGGTTCAAGTCCCGCTTCGGGTACAAAGGTGCATCCTTAAAAGCTTCGTAAATGAATAATTTACGGAGCTTTTTTAATTTTATTCCCCTCCAATCCCTTATTTAAAGTAATTATTTGATGTCTTTATTTTGTAAATAGACATTTTTGTTATCTTTGCAACGGCGGTAAAATTTACGGCTGTAAAAAATAGAAGCTATGAAGTTTTATAATCGTACCAAAGAAATAGCTGATCTTCAGCGAATAAGAGAAATGTCATACAATGACCACTCAAAATTATCAGTGCTTACGGGGCGACGTAGAATAGGTAAGACATCGCTTATTCTTAATGCGCTTAAAGACGAAACAGTTGTTTATCTTTTTGTGAGCCGAAAGAGTGAGGCCGATTTATGCAAAGGCTTTTGTAGTGAGATAGAAAAACAATTATCGGTATTTGTTCCAATGATGAACTCTTTTATCGAGGTTTTCCGCTTCTTGCTGGAACAGGGCAAGACCAATAAGTTTTCATTGGTTATTGACGAGTTTCAAGAGTTTATTAACATTAACGAATCGATATATAGCGAAATTCAGAATTACTGGGACCAATATCGCACTACTACTCATATTAATCTTATAGTAAGCGGATCAGTCTATTCACTCATGATAAAAATCTTTCAAGACAAGAAAGAGCCCCTATTTGGTCGTGCAGATGCAATGATGAAGCTTACTCCGTTCACTACCTCTGTGCTAAAAGAGATAATGAGCGATTATAAACCGGACTATACCAACGATGAATTACTTGCGCTCTATACCTATACAGGTGGTGTTCCCAAGTATGTAGAACTTTTGGTAGATAACAAAGCTCTCACTATTCATAAAATGATAAAGTACATTTGCCAAAGTGATTCTCCTTTTATCGATGAAGGACGAAATCTTTTAATTCAAGAGTTTGGTAAGAAGTACGGTAATTATTTCTCTATATTAGATGCTATATCATCCGGCATGAATACTCAATCGCAAATTGAAGCTTTTATGGGCGAGAAAAGTATAGGAGGACAATTGAATAAATTGGAGACAGTTTACGAGGTTATCAAAAAGCAAAGACCGCTATTTGCAAAAGAAGGTTCGCAAACGGTGAGATACGAAGTTTCTGATAATTTTCTGCGTTTTTGGTTTAGATATATTGAACGCAACAGAACACTTATTGAATTAGGAAACTATGAAGGCCTGTCGAAGTTAATAAATGATGATTACCCAACTTATTCAGGCAAGACACTTGAACTATATTTTAAGCAGAAGCTGCAAGAATGTTTCGAATACAGAGCCATCGGTTCGTGGTGGGAACCAAAGGGTGACCAAAACGAAGTGGATATTGTTGCTGTTACTCTTGATAATAGAAAAGCACTAGTAGCTGAAGTTAAACGGCAAAGAAAGAATTTTAAGCCTCAATTACTCGAAAATAAGATTGAGGTATTGAAGAATAAAGTACTGAATAAGTACGAAATTAATTCTCTTTGTTTGGATATTGAGGATATGTGAATTTTTAAACTGTAAGTTAAATAGGAGATATAAGCGATGTGTTGATATATATATGATTATTAGGAGATATTTACTTAATCCTGTCTTTCAAAGATAAACATGTTCCAAAATTGAGCTGTATTTAATTTAAAAACATAGTAATAATTCTTTCTTCTCTTTTTTTTTGGCTGTTTTTATTTGTTTATCTTTGTCCAAATACAGATAAATCAAAATCAGAAAGTTATGCAGACAAAAATGAATTGGTCCGTAAATCTCTGAAAATAGCCCGATAAACTCTGAAATATAAATAATAAATTAAGCATGAGCAATATAGATAAACTCGACCTGAGAACCCCCGATTTTGTAAACCAGAATGTAGAGAAACTGGCTGCCCTGTTTCCACACTGTGTAACCGAAAGTGCTGACGGGAAAAAAATTGATTTCGACTTGCTGCAACAAGAGTTGAGCCACGATATAGTGGAAGGTAACCGCGAGCGTTACCGATTGGAATGGCCGGGCAAGCGCGAAGCCATTGTTACTGCCAACCTTCCCACTACCAAAACCCTTCGCCCAGTGCGTGAAGATTCGGTGGATTTTGACAATACCGAAAACCTTTACATAGAAGGCGACAATCTTGAAGTACTAAAGCTCTTGCAGGAAAGCTACTTTGGCAAAATCAAAATGATATACATTGATCCGCCTTACAATACCGGAAACGATTTTGTGTACAAAGATAACTTTGCAACCGACCGCGAAACTGAACTTTTGGAAAGTGGGCAAATAGATGAACTGAACCAACGGTTGGTATCCAATCCCGAAACTTCAGGACGTTATCATTCCGATTGGCTGACAATGATGTACCCGCGCCTGAAACTGGCTCGTAACTTGCTCGCTGATGATGGGGTTGTTTTTATATCCATAAGTGACAAAGAAGTTCATAATCTGAGGAAAGTTTGTGATGAGATATTTAGTGAAAAATGTTTTCTTTCTTCTTTTATTTGGAATTCAGAAGGAAACACTGACAATCAATTAGAGATTAAAATAAGCCACGAGTATATTTTATGCTATATTAAAAATGTAAATACAAAAGATGGTGCTATTGGGCGCGTTGTAGACCCAAACACAAGAGATGATAGTAACCTCTGGCAAGGATTTGTTGATAATAACATAAATAAAAATGGACCTGCCAACCCACCATCTATTGTAGAACTACCTGTCGGATTTCCTTCAATAGAAAAGAATTTATTTTATAAATCCAAAGTATTAGATAATGAATTTTTTGCCGTAACAAAAGAAGAAAAGTACATATCTGAGCAGATTAAAGAAAAATATGGCATTGAAAATTTATCCGGCTTACCTGTAAAATTGGATGATATGATTGTTCAAAATTATAAACTAATCAAGCCATGTCGTATATATGGTGGATTTGCTAATAAAGATAAATTGTTACAATTTATAAATAATAAACTTCAACCGATATTTGAGGATAATTCACCAATAACATTTTATATCAATGCAAATTCAGCTGTTAGATATAAAAAAGAAAATGTAGAACCAAGGAACATACTATCAGTGCTACGAAATTTAGGAACCACAGAAAAAACAAAAACATTTTTAAAAAAAATGGGGCTTCATTTTAGTTATCCAAAACCAATAGATCTGATTGTTTATTTAACAAAGATTGGAGCACAAAGCAAAAACTCAATAATACTTGACTTTTTCTCGGGCTCTGCAACAACTGCCCACGCCCTAATGCATCTAAATGCAGAAGATGGTGGAAGCAGGAAATATATTATGGTTCAGCTACCTGAACAGATAGAAAATGCTGAATACAAGAATATCTGCGAAATAGGCAAAGAACGTATCCGTCGTGCCGCAGCCAAAGTGAAAGAAGAAAAGCGCAACAAAGCCGAAAAAGAGGGTCTGTTTGCCAACTTTGAAGATACTCAGGATTACGGCTTCCGTGTGTACCGCTTAGATTATAGCAATATGCATGATGTGTATTACCGTCCGCAAGACTATAGGCAGGAAATGCTCAATATGTTTGCCGATAATATTAAACCCGACCGCTCGGCTGACGACCTGTTGGCGCAGGTAATGCTCGATTGGGGGCTTCCGCTTTCCTATAAAATAGAGCAGGATACTGTAAACGGCAAGCAGGTATTCCGTGTAGCGCAAGACTCGCTCCTTGCTTGCTTCGATAAAGGCATTGACGAGGCATTCGCCAAAGTAATTGCCAAAGAGAAACCCCTGCGTGTAGTATTCCGCGACAGCGGCTTCGCCAGCGATACCGCAAAAATCAATGTGCAACAATTGCTCAAACAACTAAGTCCGGAAACGGAAATGAAGGTTATATAAAACAACAAATAAAATGGCAGCAAATATAACTAAACTTAAAAACGTAACCATAAGTGGATATAAATCGATATCCTCACGTGTTCCACTTCAGGTAGAACTTGGCAACATAAACGTACTGCTTGGTGCTAATGGTTCTGGTAAAAGTAATATTATCAGTTTCTTTAAAATGCTGAACTTTATGATGTCCGGTAGCTTTCAGCTATTTGTTGAAAAAGCTGGCACAAGCCAGGTTTTCCTAAACTATGGAGCTAAGCATACTTCTATGATTAAAGGAGAAATGTGCTTCGAAAATAATACACATTTTGATAATTATTCCTTTCAGCTCACTCATGCAGCTCCTGATCGGTTAATAATCAATTCAGAACAAATTGTGTGGGGCGCAAAAGACCGCGACCAATCTCAAACCATTGTGTTGCCTTCCGACTTTAAGGAGTCAGCATTAACAAATAATCAGAGTCAAACAGTGAAGGTTATTCGACGCATATTGACAAACTGTAAAGTATATCAGTTTCACGATTCGTCACCCGAAAGTCCTATCAGGCAATCTTCGAGAACTGAGTTTGCTGATTATTTACAGGCAGAAGGAAATAATTTGGCTTCGTTTCTCTATTCTTTGAAAACGAATTATCCGAATAATTACCAACGTATTGTAAGCTATATTCGTCAGATTTTTCCCCAATTTAAGGATTTTTACCTTGTGCCAAATGAAAGGGGATATGTGATGCTTCGTTGGACTGATATATCTCCCAATGATTATGTATTGTTACCTGAACAGTTTTCGGATGGTACAATCCGTTTTATTGCTTTAGCTACTCTGTTGTTGCAGCCTAAAAAGACGATGCCGAATGTAATTATCATTGATGAACCGGAATTAGGTTTGCACCCTTTTGCAATTACACAATTGGCAGAAATGATAAAAGAAGCCTCTATGAATACCCAGGTAATTGTAGCTACACAATCACCCGGTTTAGTTGACGAATTTGAAGCAAATCAGATTACAATTATCGAACGCGATGAAGAAAGTGAATCAACAATTGCACGGAAACTAAACGAAGAAGAATTGCAAGATTGGTTAGAAAATTATTCTCTCAGTGAATTGTGGGATAAAAATGTATTGGGGGGACGACCATAATGAACCAGATAATTTTAAATGTATTATGTGAGGGGCCAACAGAAGATCGCTTTGTCCAGAAAGTGTTGAAACCCTACCTGAAAGACTTCGGAATAGTGGTTAAAACGCAACTCCTGCTTACGAACAAAAAGAAAAATATTCGTGGTGGAATGATTAGTTACGAACGTGCTAAAAACGATTTATTACTTTGGATTAAACAGCATAGCACTAAAACATACGAAACACATTATTTTACTACGATGTTTGATTTGTATGCACTTCCCGATGATTTTCCTGGTTTTGCTGCTGCAAATAAAAAAACGAACTGTTATGATACTGTCCATCTGTTAGAAGCCGAATTTGGCAAAGACGTAACCTCTGACTGTTTTATCCCTTATATTCAGCTCCATGAGTTTGAAGCATTGGTCTTTTGTGGATTAGAATATTTATTGGTCGATTATCCTGATATGACAAAGGAAGTTGAAAGTTTAAGAGAAGTTTTAACCCGTTATGACCAAAATCCGGAAAAAATAAACAATAGCCCTTCAACGGCTCCTTCTAGAAGGATAATTAAGGCTTTTGAGTCAAAGCACCATTATGACAAACCAAAGCAGGGAGAGTTTGTGACTGATAAAGTTGGAATTGCCGGGTTGAAAGATAGATGTTCCCATTTTAAGGAGTGGATAGAAAAGTTAGAGAAAATCATTGAGTCAGTCGAATGAAACTACAATTTAAACAACAACAATTCCAGAAAGATGCCGTACGGGCAGTGGTGAATTGTTTCGAAGGGCAGCCTTTGAAAACCAACCGCTTTACATTGGAGAGAAGTAAAGAGATTATTCGTAAAGCCAAACAATCAGCAACCGGAGATACGCAAACAAGATTTGAAACCGATGTGCTTGAAGAAATTGGCTATCGCAACAGTCCGATACATATTTCCGAACAACATATTCTGGAGAATATCCGCAAAATACAAACGGCTGGCGAAATACACGAAAGTGCTACTATTGAAAGGCCAAAAGAAGATAAAAACAGAAGTTACCACCTTACCATTGAAATGGAAACAGGTACAGGAAAAACCTATACCTATATCCGTACCATGTACGAGCTGCACAAAAAATATGGTTGGAGCAAATACATCGTTATTGTACCAAGTATAGCCATTCGCGAGGGTGTTTACAAGTCTTTTGAACTTACACAAGATCACTTTCAGGAGTTGTATGGACACAAAATAGCTCCCTTTATCTACAATTCAGGCAGTCCGCAGGATATTGAAAACTTTGCCTCTGATAGCCGTATCAGCGTAATGATTATCAACACGCAGGCATTCAATTCAGCTCAGTATGATAAAAAGGGGGAATTGAAAAACAATGTAGGAAATAGAATTTATCGGGAACTTGACCAGTTTGGTACACGCAAACCGATAGAGATTATTTCGCAAACCAACCCGATTTTAATAATCGACGAACCCCAATCTGTTGATGGTGCAAAAACGCTTGAGAGCATGCAAGAGTTTAATCCTTTATTTACGTTGCGCTATTCGGCAACCCACCGTGTGGAGTACAACAAAGTCTATCGGCTAGATGCGCTTGATGCATATAATAAACGGCTTGTTAAGAAGATTCAGGTAAAAGGAATTAGTTTGAAAAGCAGCACTGGAACAAGCGGATATTTGTATTTGGAACAAATTATTCTGAGTACCAATAAACCGCCTTTGGCGTTGGTGGAATTTGAACAGCGAACAACGCAGGGGGTAAAACGAGTACGGAAAAAGGTATCACAAGGAACTAATCTTTTTGAACTATCGGGCGAGATGCCTGCTTATCGGAATGTAATGATCGAAGAGATCAGCGGTGCGCAAAATAAAATTGTTGTCATCGGGAATGATATTTTCCCCGGCGATATTTTAAACGATAAAAATGATAGTACTCTTCGACGTGTACAAATTCGAGAAACAGTACTTTCACACCTTAAAAAGGAAAAGCAACTTTTTGGGAAAGGGGTAAAAGTGCTGACACTATTTTTTATAGATAGTGTGGAACGCTATCGAAAATACAATGAGAATGGAGAAGAAAGTCTGGGAGAATACGCACAGATATTTGAAGAGGAATATAATAATGCCAAAAACGATCTTCTCGACCTTTTCCAACAGGAATACAACGATTATCTGAAAAATACAGATATAAACCAGGCATATAAAGGATATTTTCCTAGTTATTTTTCGTATTTGGAGCGAGATGAACCGCAACGAATTCACGAAGGCTATTTTTCTGTAGATAAGAAGAAAAAACGAATGGTTGATCCTTCGTTAAAGAAAAACAGAGAAGACTCAGACGATGTATCGGCTTATGATTTGATCATGAAAGACAAGGAACGACTATTGAGTTTTGATGAGCCTGTTCGCTTTATCTTTTCGCACTCAGCTCTCAAAGAAGGGTGGGATAACCCGAATGTGTTTCAGATTTGTACGCTCAAGAATCCTGAAGGTGGAAGCGAAATTCGTCGCAGACAGGAAGTAGGTCGTGGTATGCGTTTATGTGTCAACCAGGATGGTGTTCGCTTGGATTACGAAATGATTGGTGATGAGGTGCATAACGCGAATGTTCTTACAGTTATTGCTTCCGAAAGTTACGAAGCATTTGCCAAAGGCTTGCAAAGTGAAATAGCCTCTACGCTCAAAGACCGTCCGAAAAAAGCAGAAGTTGACTTCTTTATCAGCAAACTGGTTGAAAACGAGAAAGGAGAAAAATATCGCATAACTGCCGATGATGCAAAGAAAATCAATAAGCTGCTTTACAAACACGATCTTATTGACGAAGAAGATAAAATAACGTTTTTGGGGAGAGAGATAATTGAAAAAGAGGCAATACCGCTGCCCGATACTTTGGAATTATATCGGGCTAGTGTGGCCAATCTGTTGAAATCTATTTATACCGAAAGTGCTTTCAAACCCCAAAACGAACGGGCAACGCTTACACTCCGTACCAACGAAAACTTCAAAAAGAAAGAGTTTCAGGAGTTGTGGAAGAAAATAAGTTTGAAAACGATATACGAAGTAAATTTCGATACGCCTAAATTGATTGAAGAAAGCGTAATCTTAATCAACAGTGAACTGCATATTGCTGATATGGTATATGAAGTGAAAACAGGTGAGCAAAAAGCAGAGGGTACAAAACAGGATATGGATAGCGGAACGCATATTGCACAATCAAGCACAGAGCGATTCAAACTCAAAAGTAATCCCTATCACAGTACCGTGTACGATATTGTGGGCGAAATAGAAAGCCATACCAACCTTACAAGGCGTACTATTGTAGAAATCCTGCAAAAAATGCAGGGGAACAAATTCTATCTATTGGGTAAGAATCCCGAAGAGTTTATTGCCAAAATCAGCAAAATTATCAATGAGGCAAAAGCCAAACTGATAATCAATAACATTGTATACCACAAAATTGAAGACGAATACGATGCTAAAACGGTATTTACCAACGACAATACGGTGCTTCGTAGCTCAATTAATTTAAAAAAACATATATACGATAATCTTACTTCAGATTCCGGAATCGAAACCGAATTTGCAAAAGCCCTGGAACAAGCGGTAGAAGTGGTAGTATATGCTAAGCTGCCAAAGAGTTTTTATATCACAACTCCGGTTGGCCGTTATAGTCCCGACTGGGCTATTGTGTTCGACAAAGAGAAAGTCCGCTACATTTATTTCGTTGCCGAGACGAAAGGTGCCGATTCTTCAATGGAGTTGCGAGGTACAGAAAATCTGAAAATTCATTGTGCTAAAGTTCATTTCGAAGAAATTGCCGGTACTGAAGTGAAGTACGATGTGGTGAACAACTATGACAAATTAATGGAATTGGTAACACTTTAGGAAAGCTGACAAATGAATCCAACCATGTGGACTTATTGGCAAGAATAAAAAATATGAATAACAATCTAACTGCAGAAATTAAAAAAGTTGAGGCTGTATTAAATGATCATTTAAATATCCCCAATTATCAGCGTCCTTATCGCTGGACCGAACGTAATGTGCAAGCGTTGCTGGAAGATATTCATCAAAGTTGGAAAACCGGAAAGAATTCTTACCGCATTGGGAGTGTTATTTTAAATAACGAAGTAAATGGCACGCTTAATATTGTAGATGGACAGCAACGGATAACGACGATACTTTTGATTTTAAAAACATTAAATAGTAATGTTGGTAAGTTTTTGCGAGAAGAAAAATTACAATACAATCATAAAGTTTCACTAAATGCTTTAATAACCAATAAGCTCTTTATCGATAAATGGATTAGTGATAATATAGTAAATGAGACTGATAGTTTTACCAAGTATTTGTTGCAATATTGTGAGTTTGTTGAAATTAAAGTAAAAGATTTGTCGGAAGCTTTTCAGATGTTCGACTCACAAAATGGTCGTGGTAAAGAATTAGAAGCTTACAATCTGCTTAAAGCATACCATATTCGGGCTATGGAAATAAACTCGTTTGACGAAAAAATTGCTTGTGATAAGAATTGGGAAAGTGCTACCCGCTTTCAGGAAAACACAGATTCATTAATCACCACTGATTTATTAGTTCAGGTTATTAACGAACAGCTTTACCGCACCCGTCAATGGAGCAAAAAAGAGACAGCCCAGACATTTAGTAAAAAGAAGATTGATGAATTTAAAGGCATTACAATTTGTAAAAATCAGTCCATTGATTATCCGTATCAGAATAAGGATCTGTTGCAATTTGTTATGCAGAGTTATTTTAATTCATTAGGCGTTTCTGTCAATGGTATGAAATCTCGTTTCAATAAAATTGCACCAGAGAATATTAATCCATTTAAATTGATTAATCAGAATATAATTAATGGAAAAGATTTTTTTGAATATATTGAAACCTATGTGGAGATATACAAACAACTATTTGTTTTTGGAAGTGAAATGTCTATTTTTAAGACATTTATAAAAGAACGTTGTGTAGATTATACTGGTGCAAACCGAGATGGTGATAAATATTTATTTGAGTTGTATAAGTCGGTAATGATGCTTGTTTTCGATAAATTTGGAGAAGTAGGAGTTGATAAATACCACGAGATTATTTATTTGCTTGTTTATCGTTTACGGATAGAAAAGGAACAGGTTAAATATGCTGCAGTTGCTGAATATCCTGTTAAATCAGAAGTGTTGCTTTTTCATACCATTGAAAAAGCACGAGTATTTAACGACTTAGCAGTATTGGAAAAGAAAGCATATCGTGAAGTTCAGTGTAAAAAAGATGTCAAAAGCATAATCGAGTTTTTTATAAGTAAAAACATCAAATTATCATCTCAAAATACCAAGAAGGTTGATTTGGCTAAATACGGAATAGAAAATGGAAACTAAAGATTTGAATAAATCGTTGAAAGACATCTTTCAATGCAAATATATTATACCTCTCTATCAACGTAACTTTGCCTGGGGAGCTGATGAAATAGGTTTATTGTTGCAGGATTTATATGAAAACTTTAAGAAGTCGAGATCCAATGGCTTACTAAACTATTTTATAGGTAGTTTAATTGTATTAAGACGTAAAGATGGACTGTTTGAAGTAATTGATGGACAACAACGTTTAACAACCTTGTCATTATTACTAAGAATATTAGATTTAACAAAAGAATCAAAACTTTTCTATGAGTCCCGACCGGAAGTTGAGGCTTTTTTTGATTCGTTTTATCGCAACAAAAGCACAAACGATGTGACGTTTGATTATAAAGTTTCCCATTTGGTAAATGCGGTTGATTTACTGAAGGAAACGATAGTAAATCCAGAGGAAAAGGAGGTAAAGCTTTTATTGGGTTTAGATGATTTGGAGGGATTTAAGCATTTTATATATCACCAAGTTATCCTTGTTCGCGTTGAGATTCCGGCTGATACTGACGTGGCAGCTTATTTCGAAGTAATGAATAACCGTGGAGACCAGCTTCAGAAGCACGAGATTCTGAAGTCATATTTAATGGAGACATTAAAAGATAAGAATGGAAACTATCTGAAAAAAGAGCAAGATGAATTTTCTCTTATTTGGGATGCATGCTCGCTAATGGATTCGCACATTCAGAAAAACTTTAATATCAAGGATAGGTGTAAATATTTTGGGGAGAATTATGAAAATATTAATCTTAATGAACTGCTAAAATATGACAAAATTTTAGATCTTGAAAATAAATCGAAAAGGAAGTTTACTATTAATGAGGCTTTAAAACAAGAAATAAAGAGTGCAGAAGCCAATACAATCAAAGATATTGATGATGGTGGGGTCGATCGTTCTATTATTGATTTTCCCAACTTTCTGATGCATATCTTCAAATTAAAATACAAAACCTATACTGATAATGGGAAAAATATAGATATTCCTTTACATGAGAAGTACTTAATTGCAGTATATAATGGAGTAAAAGAAAGGATAGATGCCATAGATTTTATTAAAGATTTGTTGTATTACAGAACTATCTTTGATAGATATGTTGTGAAAGCAACAGATGAAGATTCTGATGAGGATAAATATAAATGGACATTGCAGATCCCTTATAAATACTACTATGTGAGTAGAGATACTACAAGCCTAAAGTTTAATAATTCATTCAAAAATCAGGAACGTTTGATTAAATCACTGTCTTTACTTCAGGTGTCTTTTAGAAACCGAAAGTATAAAAATTGGTTACAGGATGTTTTAAATTTCTTTTCTGATCATAATAACTTTGGAGTAAGTATTGATAATTATCAACGTTTTCTTGATCAATGGATTATTGACTATTTCAAGAATAATATTTCTGAAATGAGCTATGATTCTGGTGTAAAAACGCCACATTTCTTATTAAATTCTATTGATTATTTATTGTGGGTAATGAACCCAGCGGATTTTAATTTTAAATTCACCTATCGTAACTCTGTCGAACACCATTTACCCCAATCTTTCAAAAATGAAATTAACGAGAGTCAATTGGATAGTTTGGGTAATTTGTGTTTGGTAAGCAAAAGCTCCAACTCAAAAATGAATAACGAGCACCCGGTTGGTAAGGCAAAAGTTGATGGTAAATATTATAAGGAAGGGAAATTGCCTCCAAAACAAAAAATTATGTATGACATTACGAATGAGAATGGGCAATGGGGCAATGAAGAAATAAACAATCATCGGAAAAAAATTATCGAGTTACTTAACAATAAAGAAAGTATTCTCAATGAAATTAATTGATAAAGCAATTCCATATCATATTATTTTTATAGTCACGTTCGGAGACGAAGTTTATTTGTCTGCCGCGGCAAAACACCCTTATCCATTAAACGACAATAAGTCTGTAATTGACTGGACATATACAAGTTCGTGGTTCAGGGAAACAGAAAATACATATAGTCTTAATCTTAAGAAAGATATTGATACTGTGTTTTTTGACTTTTGCCGTCAATTATCTCAAAAATCAAACAGCAGCGTAAAAAATATAGCTGAACTCACAGCCTATAATTCCCGGTTCAGTTCACTAACCAAAGAGATAGAGCAGTTGAAAAGGAGAATCAGCACATCTCCTCAGTTTAACAAAAAAGTTGAATTGAATTTGAAGTTAAAGAAATTAGAAGAAGAGTTGGGAAGATTGCTTATATGATATTACACTCCCAACAAAATTCTCAGCTACAAAAAAATATTTTTTTTCATCACTTTATCTACCACCTGCTACTAAATAGGTATTAATCCATTGATTAATAACACAATAGTTTAGTGGTAGATAAACTTTCCGTACAAATCATCTCCCACCAAAATCACTGATCTGCTACTAACCAGTTTTCCAGATTGCGTTATAATTCCGGAAACAACAGCTTGTTTAGCTTACTAATGTACGGCGTCTTATATAATGAGTTAACCATTTCTTGCATTTTATCTTAGTAAGCTTGCGGCCGAGAACCCATAAGTCTCCGGCCGTAGACCCATGGGCCTTCATTCATGAACCCATGGGCCCGCGGCCGAGGGCTTACTTATGTTTTTTTGCAAATTTGGCTAACATATTAGGAAAAAGTAGTTAATATGCTTATTGCCACAAGCTACGCTCTGTTTAATCCTACTATTTAGAGCTGAAAAGTCCTCACCTAAGGATTAGGGAGAATACCTTACTATGATCTTGTGGAGCACTGAATTTAGTGGTAGATACCCCTGGTTTGTAGCAGATAAACAGGATTTGGTAGCAGATGATTAGTTGAATAATTTTATCTGCTACCAGCTGAAATCCCTTTTGCATGGGGATTTCGTTCATTTTAGTGGAAGATATGGGAGATGATTTTGACTTTTAACTAATACCTTTGCGGAAAAATAGAATACCGGTAATAATAAGAGCTGTTGAGAGTCCGGTATAAAATACTGAAATAAAAGAGTTTGGCAGGAGTTGGAACTTGCGGACTGTAACTCCGAGGGTGATCATAAAAAGCATAATGATCCATCCTTTAAGGTCGAAGAATGAAAGCAGATGGTTATTGTTGGCTTTCTTGCTAATTCGGTCTGTGTGTTTTATATATAGCCTTCTGAATATCAGATTGAAAAAGAGAAGAAAAACAATAGTTGCCTCTCCTGCTTTAAATAACCAACATTGGGAGTCTGTGAGCCATGTGAGAATGCCAATCCTTAAGATGTTGGCTCCGGCTACTGTCCATACCATTCCTGCTAAGAGAAGTAATTGCTTGTTGTTTACTTTAAACTTCATTTGAATAATGTTTATGCTTCATTCTTTCTCTGCAAAGAAAGTGCATTTGCTCCGCTTATGAATGTAAAAACGGTTAAATATTCCTTTTTTTATAATATCAGATAGGTTGAATTTATCAGCTTTTTACCGAACAAATGCAAAATAAGAGCGTTACATAAATACAAGGGTATTTATATTTAAACTCAATTTATCATGGAGAAAAAATCGAAGATGAGCAATCTCGGGAAATTCATTACCAGGATATTGCCGAACCTTGGGGGAGAAAAAATGCCGAGATCAGTCCTTCCCGAACCAGGAAAAACAACCAAACCGGTGATTCCTAAATTTGGTAAATCAAGCATGCATGAAAGTTTTGAGAAAGCAGTGAGACATGCATTCTTTAAACCAGGAAAAACCAACATGCAGGCGTGTGCTGGGCGAAGAGCCAGGAAGGCTTAGTTATATTTTGTTAGCGAGATAAACAATCTCGCTAATTTTTTATCTACCACAAAATAGCAGTGCTTATAAAGCAACTAATAATTGATTAAATTTGTGTTTTGATACATTTGTCTACCCTTATGCTCCTTATTTGAACCATAAATTGGTTGAAAGTTGTTATATTTGTAATGTTTAATTTGTTACGATATCATTATAAATATATTTAATACTTTTAAAGACATGAGGAAATCGCTTCTTTTAGGCACTTTACTTGCCGCAAGCTTATCTCTTTCCGCGCAGACGAAAGCTACAATCGAAATTAATCCTGAACAGGGAACGCAAAAAATCAGTAAACACATTTATGGCCATTTTGCCGAACACCTTGGTAGCTGTATCTATGGTGGACTATGGGTTGGGGAAAATTCTGATATTCCAAACACGAAAGGTTATCGTACCGATGTGTTGGAGGCTTTAAAGAACTTGCATATTCCAAATCTTCGTTGGCCGGGTGGATGTTTTGCCGACGAATATCACTGGATGGATGGTATTGGTCCAAAAGAAAATCGTCCTAAGATGGTTAATAATAACTGGGGAGGTACTATAGAAGATAACAGTTTTGGTACACACGAGTTCCTTAATCTTTGCGAACTGCTAGGTTGTGAACCTTATATTAGTGGAAATGTGGGTAGTGGTACTGTGGAAGAACTTGCGAAATGGGTGGAATACATGACTTCCGATGGCGATAGTCCGATGGCTAATCTTCGTCGTAAAAATGGTCGTGACAAAGCCTGGAAAGTTAAGTTCCTGGGTGTAGGAAATGAAAGCTGGGGTTGTGGTGGAAGCATGGAGCCTGCTTATTATGCTGATTTGTACCGTCGTTATTCTACTTATTGCAGAAATTATGATGATAATAAATTGTTCAAGATTGCCAGTGGAGCCAGTGATTATGATTATAACTGGACAGAGACTTTGATGAAGAAAATTGGTAATAAGATGGATGGTGTATCTCTTCATTATTATACTGTGAAAGGATGGGACGGTAGCAAAGGTTCTGCTACTAAATTCTCAAAGGATGATTACTACTGGACTCTAGGCAAATGTTTAGAAATAGAGGATGTTGTGAAGAAACACATTGCTATTATGGATAAATATGATGCAAAGAAGAAAATTGGATTGATGGTTGACGAATGGGGCACATGGTGGGATGTAGAACCGGGTACAAATCCTGGACACCTTTTCCAACAGAATACTTTGCGTGATGCTTTTGTAGCTGCTCTTACCTTGAATGTATTCAATAAATATGGTGACCGTATTCAAATGGCTAATATTGCTCAGGTTGTTAATGTGCTTCAGTCAATGATTCTCACCAAAGGAAAGCAAATGGTGCTTACTCCAACTTACTATGTATTTGATATGTATAAAGTACATCAGGATGCTACTTATCTTCCGCTTACTCTTTCTTGTGATACAATGAAACTTGAAAAGAATCGTGCGGTTCCTATGTTGAGTGCTTCTGCATCTAAAGATGCTAAGGGAGCTATACATATAACAATAGCAAATCCGGATATTGACAATGCTGAAGAAGTGGATATTAATATTCCTTCATTAAAAGCTGCTAAAGTAACTGGTCGTATCCTTACTTCTAAAGAGGTAGATGATTATAATGAATTTGGCGCTCCTGAAAAAGTACAGCCAAAAGAATTTAAGGACGCAAAGATTACCAAACAGGGCTTAAAGGTGAAGATGCCTGCTAAGTCGATTGTTGTATTGGAGATAATATAATAAAAAATGATGGGTATTAAACGAATTATATATTCGACTTTGTTATTTGCCGCTGCAATATCGGCAACGGCTCAAACAGCTTCCTCTTTTGAGGGAGCTGTTCTTTTAGCTACTCCAAAAACAACTCACTTGAGTCAGTCGAAAGTAGCTGAGCAGGGTAAATTAAAGATTAAAAGTGTTGTAGATTTAGCAAAAGTTCCGGCAGATTTTCCTGTAAAATTTGCTCTTTATACTAAGGGTAGTTATCAGTATGTGGCTTACTATGATACTGCTCATCAGATGGTCTTGGCTTCACGTAAGCTGAATCAGAAAAAGTGGAGTTATAAGTCTTTGGATACAAAAGTGCCTTGGGATAGTCATAATTATATCTCATTACTTGTGGACGGAGCCGGATATATTCATGTAGTAGGAAATATGCACTCTTCTCCTCTTGTTTATTTTAAAAGCGCTAAACCTTGGGATATTAGTTCAATGCAGGCTCTTCATAAGATGACCGGAAAGGAAGAGGATGTTACTACTTATCCGGAGTTTATGTACGGTCCGAAAGGTGAAACTCTGTTTCATTATCGATATGGTCGTAGTGGTAATGGATATGAAGTTTTTAATGAGTTGAATGTATCTACACAAACCTGGAGCAGGCTTATAGATAAACCTTTGATTGATGGCGAGGGAGAACGAAATGCCTATATGCAGGGACCAATTCTAGGGCCGGATGGATATTTCCATTTATTATGGGTATGGCGCGAAACTCCTGATTGCTCAAGTAATCACACTCTATCTTATGCACGTAGCAAAGATTTGCTTCATTGGGAAAGTGTGAATGGCGAAAAAGCAGGATTCCCTATTACTTTGAAAGATTCTTGTCTGGTGGTTGATAACACACCTGAGAAAGGTGGTCTTATTAATATAGGAATAAAGCTTGGTTTTGATTCTTTTAATCGGGTAATGATTGGTTATCATAAATATGATGATAAAGGGAATACACAGCTTTACTTATCACGTAATGAAGGTGGAAAGTGGAATTCGGTAAAGCAAACCAATTGGGATTACCGTTGGGATTTCAAAGGTGGTGGAACTATTGTCAATGAGTTATTAATTGATGCTCCTGTTGTGGAAGACGGTAAGGTAACAATGGGATATCATCGACTTAACTTGAAAGATGCTCAGATTATTGCCAGTGAGAGTACATTTGCTCCTTTAGGTGAAGAAACTATTCCTTCTGTTTATCCAAAAGAGATGGAGACTCCGGATTCTGCATTTCCGGGCATGTTGGTTTATAAGATAAAAGATTCAGGAGCTAGCAAAAAGAATATTCAGTATATACTTCGCTGGGAGGCTTTGTCGCCTAATCGTGACCAGAAACGAAAAGGTAAACTTCCTCAACCATCGGTTCTTCGACTCTATGAATTGACTAAGTAAACGAAGGTATTATCCTCAAAACTAAAATTAAATTTCCGGAAATTGAATCTTTGAAAACGGATTTAGAGGAGACCCGGAAAAGCATAAAAAAAAGGGATTGTTCATTTTGAACAACCCCTTTCGTTATATAAGGAAGTATTTAATTACTTATCTTCTTTCTTTGGAGGACGTGGAATTAAAGCTTTCTTAGAAAGTTTGAACTTACCAGTCTTAGAATCAACATCAATTAACTTAACTTCAATTTCGTCACCTTCTTTGATTCCAGCTTCTTCAACTGTTTCCAGGCGTTTCCAGTCAATTTCAGAGATGTGAAGTAATCCGTCTTTTCCTGGAAGGAATTCTACGAATGCACCATAAGGCATAACTGAGCGTACCTTACCTTTATAAACTTCACCAACTTCTGGTACTGCAACAATACCCTTGATTAAGCGCATTGCATTATCAATAGCAGCTTTGTTTGTTCCTGAAACTTCAATTTTACCAACACCTTCAATCTCTTCGATAGTGATAGTTGCGCCAGTTTCTTCCTGCATTCCTTGAATGATTTTTCCACCAGGGCCGATAATTGCGCCAATGAATTCTTTAGGAATAATCAATGTTTCAATACGTGGAGCATGGTCTTTCAAGTCAGCACGAGGTTCTTGAATTGTTTCCATTATCTTACCAAGAATGTGCATACGACCTTCTTTAGCTTGACTTAGGGCTTGTTCCAGAATATCAAAAGAAAGTCCGTCTACCTTGATATCCATCTGAGTAGCAGTAATACCGTCTTTTGTTCCTGTAACCTTGAAGTCCATATCGCCTAAGTGATCTTCATCACCCAGAATATCAGATAATACAGCAAATTTATCTTCGCCTGCATTCTTAATTAATCCCATTGCGATACCTGAAACTGGTTTCTTAATCTTCACACCAGCATCCATAAGAGCTAATGTTCCGGCACATACAGTAGCCATTGAAGAAGAACCGTTTGACTCAAGAATCTCAGATACTACACGAACTACATAAGGATAGTTATCTGGGATTATATTTTTTAAAGCCATGTGAGCTAGGTTTCCGTGTCCAATTTCGCGACGGCCTGTGCCTCGTTGAGCTTTTGCTTCACCTGTACAGAATGGAGGGAAATTATAGTGTAACAAGAAACGTTCTTTTCCTCTTGCCAATACATTATCAATGATTTTCTCATCCATCTTGGTACCTAAAGTAACAGAAGTCAGAGATTGAGTTTCACCACGGGTAAAAATAGCAGATCCGTGAGGGCCTGGAAGATAACCAACTTCACTCCAGATTGGGCGAATTTCGGTAGTCTTTCTTCCGTCAAGACGTTTGCCTTCATCAAGAATGCAACGACGCATAGCTTCTTTTTCTACATCGTGATAATATTTGTCGATCAAAGCTCCCTTTTCAGCTAATTCTTCTTCAGATAACTGAGCTTTGAATTCATCGCGGATAGCATTGAACGCGTCTTCACGTTCGTGTTTGTTTCTATTTCCTGATGCTGCAATTGCATATGATTTATCATAGCAAGCTTCATGAACAGCTTTGCGAAGTTCATCATCGTTTACTTCGTGGCAATATTCACGTTTAACAGTTGAACCTACAGCTTCAGCTAGTTCTATCTGAGCTTTGCAATGTACTTTGATTGCTTCGTGAGCAACTTTCATTGCTTCCAATAGTTCAGCTTCTGAAACTTCTTTCATTTCACCTTCAACCATCATGATGTTATCATAAGTTGCAGCAACCATGATATCCATGTCGGCTTTTTCAAGTTCAGTGAAAGTTGGGTTAATAACAAACTTACCGTCAATACGTGCAACACGTACTTCAGAAATAGGTCCGTTGAAAGGTATGTCTGAAACAGCTAATGCTGCAGAAGCAGCAAGTCCTGCTAAAGCATCGGGCATATCTTCACCATCTGCAGAGAAAAGGATAATGTTTACATAAACTTCTGCATGGTAGTTGTCTGGGAATAATGGACGTAGAGCGCGGTCTACAAGGCGACAGGTAAGGATTTCATAATCAGAAGCTCTACCTTCTCTCTTTGTGAAACCACCAGGGAAGCGGCCAAATGCTGCGTATTTTTCTTTGTACTCTACCTGTAAGGGCATAAAATCTGTTCCGGGAACTGCATCTTTAGCGGCACAAACAGTAGCTAGCAACATGGTGTTACCCATGCGAAGCATTACAGAACCGTCTGCCTGTTTTGCCAATTTTCCCGTCTCGAGTGTGATGGTTCTTCCATCTCCTAGCTCGATTGTTTTAACAATTGGGTTGATCATAAAAATTGTTTTATCTATTTCTTTCTTTCAAAATTATGGCAAAGATATATATTTCTTATTTCTAAGACGGTGTAAATGAGTGAAAAAGTTACTGTAAAATCGTTTTTTTTCGTTTTTTAAAGATAAGTAGATACTAAATGCTTTGTCTAAACGTGAAAAAGGCTATATTTGCAACTCATTAATGACAAATTAACCGTTCGAATTATAGAATTATATCATGAAAAAAATTAGTTTATTCATATTTGGAGCTCTTGTTTTAGCATCTTGTAACAAAGAGCCCAAATTCAATATCAAAGGAACTGTATCTGATGCCGAAGGAAAAATGTTGTATCTTGAAGCTTCTGGCATTGAAGGAGTTGAAGCACTTGATTCTGTTAAACTGAAAAGTGATGGCGAATTTAGTTTTAAACAGTTGCGCCCCGAATCTCCGGAATTTTATCGATTGAGAATTGATGAGAAAGTAGTCAATTTTTCTGTTGACAGCACTGAGACTCTTGATCTTAAAGCTAAATATGGTGATTTTTCAACTGGATATACTATTACTGGATCAGAGAATTGTGCAAAAATAAAAGAGCTGACATTAATGCAGATTGATCTTCAAAACAAGATTGATGGATTAGTAAAAGATGCTCAACAAAATAAGATTACAAATGATATCTTTCAGGATAGTGTTTCTGGCATGATAAGCAGATATAAAGATAAGGTGAAAACTAAATATATTTTTGCTGCTCCTAATATGACGTATGCTTATTTTGCGCTTTTCCAGAGAATTGGTGATTATTATGCTTTCGATCCAATGAATAGCAAAGAAGATATTAGATGTTTTCAGGCTGTGGCTACTAGTTTAACTAATGCATATCCAAATGCTGTAAGAACAAAGAATTTATATAATGTTGTAATCAAGGGATTAAAGAATACAAGACCTGCGAAACAAAAAACACTGCAAATTCCAATAGATAAAATTTCTGAAGCAGGATTAATAGATATTGATTTGAAAGATGTTCAAGGTGTTTCTCGGAAGTTAAGTCAATTAAAGGGTAAGGTTGTGTTATTAGATTTTGTAGTTTACCAGAGTCAGGCTTCTGCTGAACATAATCTTAACTTGCGTGAGTTGTACAATAAATATGCATCCAAAGGTTTGCAGATATATCAGGTTTCTTTAGATGCCGACGAGCATTATTGGAAAACAGTAACAGACAAATTACCTTGGATTTGTGTTCGTGATGAAGATGGACCAGAATCAAGATATATTTCATTGTATAATATAAAGAATGTGCCAACTCTGTTCTTGATTAATAAGAATAACGAGCTTAATTCACGTTTTGAAAGTCTTAAAAATATAGAATCTGGATTGCAAAAGCTTCTTTAATTTGCTAATATATAGGACTTTTATGTAAAACATGTTACAAAGCATACCAATTTACTTGACATGTGTTACTTAAAATCTTATCTTTGCAAAGTATTCAAATAGAAAGAGGGTTCCGACATATCTATGTTGGAATTCTTTTTTGTTTATATGACCGTTAAATTACTTATTGCTTAAAAAGAATATTATTAATTAATTAAAATAGGAGGATTAATATGGCTTATATGTCAGAAGAAGGCTACAAGAAATTAGTTGAGGAACTGAGAATTCTCGAAACTGTAAATCGTCCTGAGATTTCAAGACAGATTGGTGAAGCAAGAGATAAAGGTGACTTGTCCGAAAACGCAGAATATGATGCGGCAAAAGAAGCACAGGGTATGCTTGAAATGAAAATTAGTCAGTTGAAGAATATTGTAGGCAACGCTAAAATTATTGATGAGTCTAAATTGAAGACAGATTCTGTTCAGATTCTGAATAAGGTAGAACTCAAGAATGTTAAGAATGGAATGAAGATGGTATACACTATTGTTTCTGAAAGTGAAGCTAATCTGAAAGAAGGCAAGTTGTCTGTTAAAACTCCGATTGCTAAGGGACTTCTTGGAAAAAAGGTTGGAGATATAGCAGAAATAACAGTTCCACAAGGAAAGATTTCTCTTGAAGTGATGAATATTTCTCTCTAAATTTCAATAGAACGATGGCGACAATATTTAGTAAAATTGCAGCGGGCGAGATACCTAGCTATAAAATAGCTGAGAACGATAAATTCTTTGCTTTTCTGGATATTAATCCTTTGGTTAAGGGACATACATTAGTTATTCCTAGACGTGAAGTGGATTATATTTTTGATATGGAGGATGAAGAATTGGCAGCTATGCATCTTTTTGCAAAGAGTGTAGCTAAGGCTGTTGAGAAAGCTATTCCATGTAAAAGAGTTGGTGTTGCAGTAATGGGGCTGGAGGTTCCTCACGCTCACATTCATCTTATTCCAATTAACAAGGAATCAGATATGGTTATTTCAAATCCTAAACAAAAACTGTCTGACGAAGAGTTTGTTACAATAGCTTCTGCTATTAAAACAGCTTGGGAGAACAATAAGGTCGATTTATAAAAAAAGAATGCGCATGATTATAATCACGCGCATTCTTTTTTTATAGTTGATATTTTAAATATAATCTTCGCCCATCTTTATTTGGGCATCGTTTACAAACTTACGTATAGCATGTTCTTCATCTTTTTTGCAGATTAACAATACGTTATCTGATTCTGCGATTAAATAATCTTCCATATTCTGAAGCACTGCTAATTTCCCCTCTGGTAAAACAACAATGTTATTTTTGCAGTTGTACATTAATGTCTCACATTTAAGAGAAACATTATCGTTTTCGTCTTTTGAAGATAAGTCATAGAGTGATCCCCATGTTCCAAGATCTGACCATCCAAAATCACCCATTAAAACATAAACATTGTCTGCTTTCTCCATTATTCCAAAGTCTATTGAAATATTAGGGCATGCCGGGAAATTCTCATCAATAAATGCTTTCTCATTCTCGGTTGCATAAATGTTATTGCCAACTGATAGTTTGGCTACTAATTCGGGTAAAAGTTCATTGAACGCTTTTAATATAGAATTCACATTCCAGATAAATAGACCTGAGTTCCAGTAGAATTCGCCACTTTCCAAAAAAACCTTAGCAAGCTCTAATTCAGGCTTTTCTGTAAATGTTTTTACTTTATGAAAATCACCGTCTTTTTGCTCGTCAATCTGAATGTAGCCATAACCAGTTTCTGGTCTGTTAGGTTTGATACCCAATGTAAGCAGGTTGTTAGAATTGGCTGCAAATTTCAAGCCTTTTTCTATAGCTTCCAGGAATTCACCTTCTTTTAAAATCAGATGGTCGGATGGAGCTACTATTATATTCGCATTTGGATTTATAGCCTGAATATGATATGACGCCCATGCAATGCAAGGTGCTGTATTTCTGCGAGTTGGCTCTAGTAAAATTTGATCTTGTGATAACTGTGGTAGTTGTTCTTTAACCAACGAAGAGTATAAATCGTTGGTTACAATAAATATGTTTTCTGCAGGTATAATTTTGCTGAAACGATCATAAGTCTGTTGTAGTAGAGAACGTCCTGTTCCAAAAAAATCAAGAAATTGTTTGGGGAGACTTTTACGACTGAAAGGCCAGAAACGACTTCCTATACCTCCACCCATGATTACACAATAATTATTGCTGTTTGTCATGATAATAGCTATTTTAAAAGTTTCCGCTAAGGTACTATTAATTTTATAAAAAGCATATTCATCTTAACCTAATTCTCTTTTTTTCATCTTTTTTTAGTTCAAGTCTTGCAAATATAGAAAAAAGCTGTATCTTTGCACTCGCAATTCGCCCAGATGGCGGAATTGGTAGACGCGCTGGTCTCAAACACCAGTGGATTCACTTCCATGCCGGTTCGATCCCGGCTCTGGGTACAAAAGCCTCTTAATCATTTGATTGAGAGGTTTTTTTTTGCTGAATTTTCCCATATTTCTCCCACACATGCAAAATAATTCAAAATAGATGCTGATTTTCTTGCATGTGAATGAATTCTATCTAATTTTACAAAAATAATATGAGCGTTATATTTAGTTATGAGAAACAATATTTGGAAAGAAATAGAAATCCTAAATCAAGAATTTATAAATCTTGGTATTAGTCAATCGGTAGACTATGAAAAGTACTATCTCTATTCGCTTATTACCCATTCTACTGCTATTGAAGGGTCTACTCTTACGGAAATGGAAACTCAGCTTCTTTTTGATGAAGGGATAACGGCTAAAGGTAAACCGTTGGTTCATCACTTGATGAATGAAGATTTAAAACAGGCCTATGAATTCGCGATGGCAGAAGCCAAGCCGGATATTGTTATTGCTCCAATATTCTTGCAGAATTTAAACGCAATGCTTATGCGGACCACTGGTAGTGTGCATAGTACAATGGCTGGTTCGTTTGATTCTTCAAAAGGTGAGTATCGTCTATGTGAGGTGACGGCCGGTGTTGGTGGGCGCTCTTATATGAACTACTTGAAGGTTCCTGTTAAGATGGAGGAATTTTGCACTACTATTAATAGTCGGTTGAAATCTGCGGATTCATTAAAAGAACAGTATAATTTAAGTTTTAATGCGCATCTTAATCTTGTTACAATTCATCCTTGGGTTGATGGTAATGGAAGAACTTCTCGTTTGTTAATGAATTATTTGCAGTTTTTTTATGGGCTTTTTCCTACTAAAATATTTAAGGAAGATAGAGATGATTATATTCTTTCTTTGCAGCAATCGCAGGATGAAGAACATAATACTCCTTTTCTTGACTTTATGGCTACACAGTTAAAAAAGTCTTTGTCTTTGGAAATTGAGAGATACAATAATTCACGTAAGAAAGGATTTCATTTAATGTTTTAAATTAAACGCACCATTCTTAAATAATGCACTACAAGAGCTGCCAAAATAACCCTTGTAGAAGTCCTTTTGATGTCTAGGATAATAGATTTTCTTTAGCGCTGGGAGTATACTCAAAAACAGGGCCAACTATCTGGCAATTATCCAATTCTTTACAGTCGCCACAGGTATTAAATCCCTTCTCATGTACGCATTTGCGAATTTCGCAATAATCGCTGCAATAAGCAAATTTTGCTCCGTCTACTCGACAACCCATGCAATTTATGGTTGCTGCTGTAATTTCCGGTGCATTGTTCATTGAACTCCACTTCTGAGCGGTTTTTTCTCTTAACTCATTGTCATTTTCGACAGTGGCTATGCGGGCGTCGCAATTTTCGCAATCTAATCCGCAACATGCAATCAATTGTTTCATCTTTTTTTAAGTTACTATTTTTATTATCAAAGTTTTAATGAAAATTTATATCACGAGATAAGTTGCTAGATTGCTAGAACAAATTTGAAAAATAATATTTTCTGAGAGATTTTTTCTTCTGAAATTGCAAGCTTGCTCTCTTATCTTCGTTTCTTATAAATTAATGCCGTAATAGGTTTTAATGATGATTGGAAAAATGGTTATTATTGCTAAAACTATTGCTGTAATGTATATTAAGAACCAAACAGGGCTTGTTTCTTTACTTGCTACTCTATTTTTTAAGGAATTAATCCTTATCTCTTTTTTATATCTGGAAATAAATGATAGAATCTGGATCTCTTTTCCACTTATTGCCAATGATTGTATTGATTGAGTCTTAATATCCCAATAATTAATAATCATATATATCAGGCAATTGTACACTTGCCATGAGGAATTTCTTTAAAATCATTATCCTTATGATCGTAATAACCATTTAGGGTTGTATTAAAATCCTAGTCTCTGATTTTATCTCCAATGTTTAAATTGTGAGATAACTGAGGTGCTTGCTCTTTTTTTTAGTCTCGTATTGTCAATCAGACTTGTTCTACGTTCAATGGATTTGTTAAAGTCTGGTAAGGTTAAAGTGTTATTGCTTAAACCTTTATAAAGTTTTACATAGTTAATTGAACTCATAGATTTATGGTATTAAGGTTTAACGTCTATAAAAATTGAAATAAATAATTATAAAAGCAAATATTTTTATTCCTAATTTTTAAAATTAACATTTGGGCGTGAGGTATATAACTAATAATATTTGCGGTATTTTTTTATAAGAATGATCTTTCTTTTTATGTCATTTTTTTTAAATAGGAATATCAGGAAATTTAGTGAGTAATACTTTTCTTGAAATTGTTTTTTAGAGGTAAGATGAAATTCTGCTTTGTTGCTAAATTTTTTATTTAACTTATTTAACTGCCATTGATCTCTGTTGGTATACTTTTTGCTTTCTGATATAACAATTTGTGAACTGTCACAAATTGTCAGACATATAAATTAACTTTTTAAATTTAAGAAAAATGGGAGCTGCAGGAAACAAAAAGCCCAAAAAGGCAAAAGACAAGTCAAAAGTTAAATCTGAGTATCAATTGGAACAGGCTACTGCTGTTGTTGGCGGCAAGCATAAAAAATAATTCAGTCCCTTTTCTTACCCAAATAGAGTCCGTCGAAAAAAGTTTTTCGATGGACTCTATTATTTCGCTCGGTTAGTTTTGTTAGCTATAATGCTAATAAACAACAAAAAAGACAATATTCCCATCAAAATACAGATACTTTTATGCTTTCTATTCTTTATTTTTGTAAAGTCAATTGTTTTGCGAAAACTAGAACGACAGATAACATACATTATGAAAAGACAAATCACTTATTTATTTACTGTTTTATTTTTTATTGCATGTTCGGTTAAGATCAATGCAACGGTTAAGCTGCCTGCTATATTTTCCGATAATATGGTGTTGCAGCAAAATACATGGATTAATATCTGGGGTACAGCTTCTGCAAATGAGAAAGTAGTCATTACTACTTCATGGAATTTTAAAAGATATGTTACGACTGCTGATGCTACCGGAAAGTGGGAGCTAAAGATGAAAACTCCTAGAGCAACAAAAGAACAGAATATTACTGTAAAGGGTGAAAATGTGATCAAGATCAATAATGTATTGATTGGTGAGGTTTGGCTTTGTACAGGACAGTCGAATATGGAATTCCAGGTTGCTAAAGATAAAGGCTGGAAAACCGGAATGTTGAATGAAGAAGAAGAAATGAAGGATGCTGATTATCCAGAGATTCGACTATTTCAGGTACAGCATCAACTATCTCCTGAAGGACCAAAGGATGATTGTGTAGGACATTGGGTTGTATGTAATCCTACTAACCTTAAAGAGTTTTCTGCCGTAGGTTTTGTGTTTGGTCGCAAGCTTTATAAAAGTTTGAATATTCCTGTGGGTTTAATCCAGTCTACCTGGGGTGGAACTCATGCAGAGTCGTGGATGAAGAAAGAAGTGATGGAAAGCAAACCTCTTTATGCAGATGTTCTTCAGGATTTTGCTTTGAATAATGTAAAAAGAGAAAAAGATTATTGTAAAGTTCCGGCTACTTTGTGGAATGGTATGATTAATCCTATTCTTCCTTTCACAATAAAAGGAAATATTTGGTATCAGGGTGAATCAAACTCTGTACGTTTTGAAAAGTATCAGGAAGTTCTTACCGATTTAATTAACAGCTGGCGTAAGGAATGGTCGCAACCGGAAATGCCTTTCTACTTTGTGCAAATAGCTCCACAGTATAAACAACCTGCAGGAATTCGTGAAGCTCAGCTGAAAACCTGGCTAACAGTTAAGAATACCGGTATGGTTGTTATTACCGATGCGGGCGATTCTACAGATATTCATCCTCGTAATAAACGTATTACAGGTGAACGTCTTGCATTATGGGCATTGGCTAAAACTTATGGAAGGAATTGCGCATATTCAGGTCCGCTATATAAATCAATGAAGATCTCGGGTAATAAAGCTATCCTTACTTTTGATTATGTAGAAGGTGGACTGACATCAAAAGGTGACGCTTTAAAGGGTTTCTTTATTGCTGGAACCGACAGACGCTTCTATCCTGCGGAGGCTGTGATTGTTAATAATAAGGTTGAAGTTTCTGCGCCTGAAGTTCTTGATCCTGTTGCGGTACGCTACGGATGGGGATTTTTCTTCCGTGCTAACTTATTCAATGAAGCTGGTTTGCCTGCTTCTCCTTTCAGAACAGATTCTTTTCAGGAGGATACTTATGCCAGACGTTTTGCTGATTCTGAAATGAGACGTTTTCCTAAGGCATATATGCTAGATCATGGAAAGAAACCTTTCTTTGGCTATGCTCAAGGTGTGGGTTGCTGCGCAATGCTTAAAATGTGGAAACAGACTGGTGATAAACGTTATTTCAATTATGTAAAAGAATGGGCTGATAGTCTTATCAGTGATAATGGCGACATTTATCTGTATGACAAGTCTGCTTATAATGTTGATTTTGTGAATTCAGGTAAAGTGCTGTTTGATATATATAAGGAGACTGGCAATAAGAAGTATAAACTTGCCATGGATGTACTTATTAAGCAATTAAAAGATCAGCCAAGAACTTTGGAAGGTGGTTACTGGCATAAGTTGGTTTACCAACATCAAATATGGTTGGATGGTATTTATATGGCTTCTCCTTTTATGGCTCAGTATGGTGCTGAATTTAATCAACCCGAATGGATTGATGAAGCTGTTAAGCAAATCACTCTTTGCCATAAACATACTTATGATCCTAAAACAGGTCTTTATTATCATGCTTGGGATGAAAGCAAATCACAGCGTTGGGCTAATCCGGAAACCGGACTTTCTCCAAACTTCTGGGGAAGAAGTATCGGATGGTATTTCATGGCTATGGTTGATGCGCTTGATTTTATTCCGGTAGGACACGAAGGACGTGAAGTTATCATTAAACAAATACAAGGACTAGCTGATGCACTTCCTAAATATCAGGATAAAGATGGATTGTGGTATCAGGTTCTTGATCAGCCTAAACGCGAAGGTAACTTCCCAGAAGCATCTGTTACTACTCAGTTTATGTATGCGTATGCAAAAGCTGTAAATAAAGGATATCTTGATAAGAAATATCGTGCTTATGCAGAAAAAGCTTTTGATGGATTGAAAAATAAGCTGATAAAGGAAAATGAAGATGGAACACTTACGTTGACACGTTGTTGCCAGGTTGGCGGTTTAGGTGGAAATCCTTATCGTGATGGAAGCTTTGAATATTATATTGGAGAAAAAATGCGCGATAATGATGCTAAGGCTACAGGTCCTTATATAATGGGATGTATAGAATTGGGACATTAATTTTTTTAAGGTAAAAGGATAACAGGTTAAAAAGAAAGCACAGAGTTTATTTTCTGAGAAGATTTACTTTGTGCTTTTTGCTAATTATATGAACTTAAACTGTACTATGATGATAAAAAGAATTTTATTAGTTAGTTGCTTTTCCTCATTTTATATCTATTGTTCTGCTCAGCAGTTAGGATGGCCTGCTGTAAAAACAGAAGCTAAACCTGCAGCACGCTGGTGGTGGCTTGGAAGCGCTGTAGATGAAAAGAATCTTACTTATAACTTGCAGGAATATTCTCATGCAGGCATGGGAACAATGGAGATTACTCCTATTTATGGAGTTAAGGGTAATGAAGCTCGTGATCTTAATTTTCTTTCTCCCGAATGGATGAAGATGTTACGTTATACAGAGTCTGAAGCAAAAAGACTGGATATGCAAATGGATATGAATACTGGTACGGGGTGGCCTTTTGGTGGACCTGAAGTTAGTATTGAAGATGCTGCAAGTAAGGTCCTGTTTGAAGAATACCAACTAAATGGAGGCGAACGTCTTAGTACAAATATTCAGGTTTCTGATGAAAAGCAGAAATCTATTGCTACTCTTTATCGTTTAATGGCTTTTTCTGATAATGGTCAACGCAAAGATATTACCTCAAAAGTAGATAAACAAGGCAAACTAAACTGGATTGCACCTGCCGGAAAATGGAGATTAATAGCAGTCTTTAATGGTAAAACTTTACAGAAAGTAAAGCGTGCGGCTCCTGGTGGCGAAGGATATGTTATGAATCATTTTTCACGCAAAGCTGTAGCTAACTATCTTAATCGTTTTGAAAGAGCATTTGCTTCTACAAAAACTCCTTATCCTCATAATTTCTTTAATGATTCTTACGAGGTATATAATGCAGACTGGACTCCGGATCTTCTCGAACAATTCTATAAACGTCGCGGATACAAGCTGGAGGAATATCTTCCGGAATTTCTGAATCAGAATCGCAACGAGATAACAGCCCGTATTATTTCCGATTATCGGGAAACAATATCTGAACTGCTTCAGGAAAACTTCACCAGTCAGTGGACTAACTGGGCTCATTCTCATGGAAGCATGACTCGTAATCAGGCTCACGGTTCACCCGGTAATCTTATTGATCTTTATGCAACTGTAGATGTTCCGGAATGTGAAGGTTTTGGTATTTCGAATTTTGGAATTAAAGGTTTAAGAAAGGATTCATTGACTTTGAAGAATTTCTCAGATCTCTCTATGTTGAAATATGCATCTTCTGCTGCTCACATTTCCGGGAAACCTTATACTTCTGCCGAAACATTTACCTGGCTTACTGAGCATTTCCGTACTTCATTGTCTCAATGTAAGCCTGATATTGATTTGATGTTTGTTTCGGGTATAAATCATACTTATTTTCATGGAACTCCTTATTCCCCACAAGATGCAAAGTGGCCGGGCTGGTTGTTCTATGCTTCAGTAAATATGTCGCCTACTAATACAATCTGGCATGATGCTCCTGCGCTTTTCCAGTATATTACTCGTTGCCAGTCTTTCTTGCAAATGGGTAAACCGGATAATGACTTCCTTGTTTATTTGCCGGTTTATGATATGTGGAACGATGTGAATGGTCGTATATTGCAGTTTGATATTCATAAAATGGAGAAAAATGCTCCAAAGTTTATTGAAACCGTTCATAAAATTAATCAAAGCGGATATGATGTAGATTATATCTCTGATAATTTTATCCGCAATACAAAGTGTGTTGATGGCATGCTACTTACAAAAGGTGGAGTTAAATATAAGGCAATTATTATTCCTGCAGTGAAAAAGATGCCGGATGATGTATTAGCTCACCTCATATCTCTTGCAGAGCAAGGTGCTAAAATTATTTTTATAGAGAATTATCCTCTGGATGTTCCTGGATTCTCTAAATTGGAACAGAGACGTTCTCGTTTTAAAAACTTATTGAGCCTGCTTCCTGCTGCTCCCGATTTCAAAGAAACAACATGTAAGTCATTGAAAAAAGGAACGGTTATTACCGGAAGCGACTATCTGAAAACATTGGCTGCGACAGGTGTAGTTAACGAAGATATGAAAACCATCAATGGTTTGAACTGTATCCGTCGTTCTAATGAATCGGGTTATCACTATTTTATAGCTTCTTTACAGCCAAAAGATGTTGAAGGCTGGATTAATCTTGGTGTAAAGGCGGTTTCGGCAGTTATTTATAACCCATTAAATGGTGAAAGTGGTAAAGCTAAAATCAGACAAGCAAATGGACGTACTCAGGTATATGTTCAAATTAAATCGGGTGAGTCTATTATCCTGAAAACATTCACAAATGATGATGTACAGATGGCCGATTGGCAATATATAGTACCGCAGGCTGTAGGGCTGACAATCGATAATAACTGGAAACTTCATTTTGTTCAAAGTGAGCCTGAAATAGATGTTGTTTACAATATTGGTAAGTTGTGCTCATGGACTGAGTTGAATGAGCCTAAGGCGAAGGTAAATATGGGAACTGGTGTTTATAGCGTAAATTTCAACCTTCCGACGATTGCTGCAGAAGAGTGGGTGCTTGATTTAGGTGATGTAAGAGAAAGTGCCCGCGTTAAAATCAATGGTAAAGACGTTGCAACACTTTGGTCGGTTCCTTTTACTGCTAAAGTTGGAAAGTTCCTGAAACCGGGTGAAAATAAGATTGAAGTAGAAGTAACTAATCTACCGGCAAATCGTATTGCTGATTATGACCGTCGTGGCATTGAATGGAGAAACTTTAAAGAAATAAACTTGGTTGATATTAACTATAAACCAACTAAATACGGTAATTGGGAAGTTGTACTTTCTGGCTTACTGGGACCGGTGAAGCTTATTCCGGTTAACTTGATTAATAAATAGTCACATTTCTGATATCGGCAATTGGGACTTTATGTGTAATAGAGTCTCAATTGCCGATATTTTTTTGATGAAAACTAATAAACGATTAATTAATTTATAATATTTATATGATTTTGAAAACAAAACTTTTTCTTGCTGCTTTAGCTTTGAGTGGTGCTGTGTTTGCATCGGGAAACTCTGATAAGTATAGCTCTTTATATAAAAATCTTCCTTTTGATATGCCTCATATTAAGGCGCCTGCATTTCCTTCCAATAGAGTTAATATAGCAGACTTTGGCGTAAAAGGTAATGGTGTTGATTTATGTACCGAGGCTTTTAGTAAGGCAATAGAAAGTTTAAGTAAGAAAGGTGGTGGTGAGCTAATTGTTCCTAGTGGTGTTTGGTTTACGGGTCCTATTGTTTTAAAGAGTAATATAAATCTTCATCTTGAAAAAGGAGCAATTATCTTGTTTTCTCCGGATGTTGATCTTTATCCACTTGTTGAAACATCTTTTGAAGGACTTGACACACGCCGTTGTCAGTCACCAATTTCAGGTCGGAATCTTACCAATGTAGCTATAACTGGTGAAGGAGCAATTGATGGTAATGGAGATTACTGGCGTCCAGTTAAAAGACAAAAAGTAACAGAAAGCCAATGGAAAGAATTTACTTCACGGGGTGGAGCTTATAAACGTGATGATTACTGGTTTCCTTCAGAGAAAACATTGTTGGGTGATAAAATAGCAGATATGAATGTTCCTCGTAATCTGAAAACAGAAGAAGAGTGGCTTGCTGTTAAAAACTTCCTTCGTCCGGTAATGGTTAGCCTGATAGAATGTAAAAATGTATATCTTCAAGGTGTTATATTTCAAAATTCTCCGGCATGGAATCTTCATCCATTAATGTGTGAGAATATAATTATCGAGGATGTTGCAGTCCGGAATCCTTCTTTTGCTCAGAATGGTGATGGGCTTGATCTTGAATCATGCAAAAATGCTTTGATCATTAATAGTACATTTGATGTTGGTGATGATGGTATTTGTCTTAAATCGGGTAAAGATGAAGATGGTCGACGTCGTGCTCGTCCATGTGAAAATGTAATTGTTGATAATTGTACGGTTTTTAAAGGTCATGGAGGTTTTGTTGTTGGTAGTGAAATGTCTGGTGGCGTAAAGAATGTGATGGTTACAAACTGCAAATTTCTTGGAACAGATGTAGGGCTTCGTTTTAAGAGTCGTCGTGGACGAGGAGGGGTTGTAGAGAATATTTTTATAAAGAATGTTAGCATGATGGATATTGCGACTGAGCCACTACTTTTTGATCTTTATTATGCAGGAAAATCTGCTGTAGAGGTTTTGGAAGATGGGGAAGAAGGACAACCTAAAGTGAAAGTATTACCTAAGGTTGATGAAACTACACCGGCTTTTAAGAATATTCATGTAAAAGGCTTAAATTGTAGTAATGCACGCCGCGCTATGTTTTTTAATGGCTTACCAGAGCAAAATATACATGGTATAGCTATAGAAGATGTTTTTGTAACTTCAAAAATTGGAGGAGAAATAGCAGAATCAGATCATATTAAACTTAACAATGTAACAATACATCCGGCTGAGGGACCTGCTTTGATTATCAGGAACTGTAAAGAAGTGAATCTTGGTGACTTTAAAGGAGATGTAAAACGTATAAACGACACCGAATAATCAATTACCAAAACGAGCAGTTTTAAAATCAAATTTTACAATCGTACTCATATAATATTGAGTATATTTGCGATATAATCAATATTAATTTTTATATAATCCGGTTATATGTCTGAGGGGGCATCTTTAGGAAATTTGTTTTGCTAAGAGATTGACCTTTAATGATTTCTCTGTAAAACAATCAATGGCGAGAAAGTTACAGTGGAAAACTTCTGGAGTGTTAAATTATAAAAGAAAATACGTAATGGAGAACAAAAACTTTTTTGCCGTAGATTTAGGTGCAACTAGTGGACGCACAATTCTTGGCACAGTTAAAGATGGTTCTATAGAACTTAGAGAATTGACCAGATTTCCCAATAATATAATTGAGGTAAATGGGCATTTTTATTGGGATATATTTGCTCTGTATAATGAGATCGTTAATGGTTTGAAGCTTGTTGCTAAAGAGAAAATTGAAATTACCTCTATTGGTATTGATACATGGGGTGTGGATTTCGTTTGCATTGATAAAGATGGTGAGATCCTTCGTAATCCTTATAGTTACAGAGATCCTCACACTGTGGGAGCTCCTGAAGAATTCTTTAAGAAAATGCCTCGTGAGAAAGTATATGGTTTGACTGGAATCCAGATTATGAACTTCAATACTTTGTTCCAGTTGGCAACTATTCAAAAAAACAACTCTTCAGTATTGCCTGTTACTGACAAGATTCTGTTTATTCCGGATGCATTGTCTTACATGCTTACAGGTAAGATGGTTACTGAATATACATTTGCTTCTACATCTCAGATGCTTAATCCGGAAACAAAGCAATTTGATCCGGAATTATTGGAGGCTATTGGGATTAAGAAAGAAATGTTCAACGATATTGTTTATCCGGGAACTGTTGTTGGTTCTCTTTCTAAATCAGTTAAAGAGCAAACAGGCCTGGGAGATATTCCTGTAATTGCAGTAGCTGGACACGATACTGCTTCTGCCGTTGCTGCCGTACCTGCTGAAAATAAAAACTTTGCATATTTAAGTTCTGGTACCTGGTCATTGATGGGTATTGAGTTGGATAAGCCAGTTGTAACCAAGGAAAGTTATGAGCTGAACTTCACAAATGAAGGTGGAGTTGAAGGAACTATTCGTTTCTTAAAGAATATTTGTGGTATGTGGTTGCTTGAACGCTGCCGTAAAGAATGGGAAAAAGATTACTCTTATGGCGAATTGATCGATGCAGCATTAGCTGCTCCAGCTTTTAAAAGCCTGATTAATCCAGATGCACCATGTTTTGCAAATCCGGTTTCAATGATTGATGCGATTAAAAAATATTGTGTAAAGACCAATCAACCGGTTCCTGAAACCTTTGGTGAAATTACTCGTTGTATTTTTGAAAGTCTGGCTTTAAGATATCGTCAGGTATTGGAAAGCTTGGAGAAAATGTCAACTTACCCTATTGAAAAATTACATGTAATTGGTGGTGGGTCAAAGAATAATCTGCTGAACTCATTTACTTCTAATGCATTGGGCCTTGAAGTAATAGCCGGACCTTCTGAAGCAACTGCTATAGGAAATGTGATGTTGCAGGCTAAGGCTGCAGGTCTTGTTCCTGATATTCAGAAGATGCGCGAATTAATTCGTAGCTCTGTTGAAGTTAATGTATTTACTCCAACTGATGAAGAGTTGTGGAGTAGCGCTTATGTGGATTTCTTAAAAGTATATAGAGAAGATATTTAAATAATTGAATGTAAAAAATAGAATCATGAAAGACGAATTAATTAAAGGAGCTTATGACATTGCAGTTGAAAGATATGCTGCAGTTGGGGTAGATGTAAACAAGGCATTGGAAGATCTACAAAAGATTTCATTATCATTACATTGCTGGCAAGCTGATGATGTAGTTGGATTCGAAAACCCAGACGGACAGTTGTCAGGCGGTATTCAAACTACAGGTAATCATCCAGGTAAAGCACGTAATATTGATGAAGTAAGAGCAGATATTCTTAAAGCAGCTTCTTATATTCCTGGAACTCATCGTTTGAATTTGCATGCTATTTATGGTGATTTTGGTGGTAAGTTTGTTGACCGTGACCAAATTGAACCAAAGCATTTCGAAAGCTGGATGAAATGGGCAAAAGAAAATAATATGAAGTTGGATTTCAACTCATCTTCTTTCTCTCATCCAAAGAGTGGAAGCCTTACTTTGGCTAACCCTGATAAGGAAATCCGTGATTTCTGGATTGAACATACAAAACGCAGCCGCGCTATTGCTGAAGCAATGGGTAAATATCAAGGTTCTCCTTGTGTTATGAACCTTTGGATTCATGACGGCTCAAAAGATCAGACTGTTAATCGTCTTAAGTATCGTGAACTGTTGAAAGAATCTTTGGATGAGATTTTTGCAACTAAATATGATAACATGAAAGACTGTATCGAAGCTAAATTATTCGGTATCGGCGCTGAAAGCTATACAGTAGGTTCTTATGATTTCTACTTAGGTTATGGTGCTAAGAATAACAAGATCGTTACTTTGGATACAGGTCACTTCCACTTAACAGAAAGCATTGCTGATAAGATTTCTTCTTTATTGCTTTATACTCCTGAAATCATGCTTCACGTAAGTCGTCCTATTCGTTGGGACTCTGACCACGTGACAATCATGAATGATGATACTTTAGATTTGGCTAAAGAGATTGTACGTTGCAATGCACTTGATCGTGTTAACATAGGTCTTGACTATTTCGATGCTTCAATTAACCGTATTGGTGCTTATGTAATTGGATCACGTGCAACACAAAAATGTTTTATGCAAGCATTACTTGAACCACTTGCTAAGTTGCGTGAATACGAAGCTAACGGCCAGTTGTTCGAACGTCTTGCTCTTCTTGAAGAAGCTAAGAGTCTTCCTTGGAATGCAGTTTGGGATATGTTCTGCTTAAAGAACAATGTTCCAGTAGGTGAAGAGTTCATCGCTGAAATCCAGAAATACGAAGCTGACGTAACAATTAAAAGATAATAATTAATTAAGCCGAATGTGCATGGATACCCATATGCTTTTTAGCATATGGGTTCATTCGTACAAATAGGTGTAATGTTGATATAATATTATGAATACACTGATTGGTTTAATAATTATTGCTATAGGTAGTTTGGGACAAAGTAGTTCATATGTGCCTATTAAAAAAGTTAAGCAGTGGAGTTGGGAGAGTTTCTGGCTCGTGCAAGGTATCTTTGCCTGGTTAGTATTTCCTTTACTAGGTGCATTACTTGCAATTCCTGCAGGTAGCAATCTTTTTCAATTGCTAAGCTCTGGTGGCGCTCTTCCTTCAATGGCGTATGGTGTGCTTTGGGGAGTAGGAGGTTTGACTTTCGGATTAAGTATGCGTTACCTTGGAGTTGCTCTAGGGCAGAGTATTGCTCTTGGTACTTGTGCCGGATTTGGAACTCTTTTCCCGGCAATATTCAGCGGTAAAGATTTGTTTCACGGTGAAGGTTTAATGCTTCTTATCGGAGTATGTATTACTTTGGCTGGAATAGCAGTTATCGGATATGCAGGAAGTCTTCGTTCTAAAAATATGACTGAAGAGGAGAAAAAAGCTGCTGTTAAGGATTTTGCTTTAACAAAAGGGTTGCTGGTTGCTTTACTTGCTGGTGTAATGAGTGCTTGCTTTGCTTTAGGACTCGACGCTGGAACATCAATTAAAGAAGCAGCAATAGCAGGCGGAGTTGAAGGTTTGTATGCTGGTCTTCCGGTTATATTCCTTGTAACACTTGGTGGATTCTTAACCAATGCAGCATATTGCATACAACAAAATATAAAGAACAAGACTGGAAAAGAATATTTTTCTGTGGATAGCAAGACTTTAACAAATAATGTTTTATTTTGTGCACTTGCAGGAGTATTGTGGTACTCACAGTTTTTTGGATTGGAAATGGGAAAAAGCTTCCTGACTGATAGTCCAATTTTACTGGCTTTCTCCTGGAGTATTCTTATGTCTCTTAATGTTACGTTTAGTAATTTTTGGGGCATCATTCTTAAAGAATGGAAAGGTGCTAGTAGTGCTACCATAGGTACACTTATATTAGGTCTCGTTGTGCTGATTTCGTCTATCATTGTGGTAGCAATGGCACAATCCTGATTTTCGTAAACTAAAGATTATATGAATAGAAATATATGCATTTATATAATCCTTATCAATAAAAATAGTATTTAGAATATGAAATCAATTTTAGAAAATAATCCAGCTCTTGCCAAGCAAGTAGCTGAAGTGGCTGAAGTAGCTGGATACCTTTGGCAAAAAGGTTGGGCAGAACGTAATGGTGGTAACATCACTATAAATATTACAGATGTAGTGACTGATGAAATCAGAGGAATGAAGGCTATTAGTGACAAAATGCAGATTGGAACAACTCTTCCAAACTTGAAAGGTTGCTATTTCTTCTGTAAAGGAACAAACAAACGCATGCGCGACTTAGCTCGTTGGCCAATGGAAAACGGTTCTGTTATTCGTATATGTGATGATTGTGCCAGCTATGAAATTATAGCAGATCAGGTTGTCCGTCCTACTTCAGAACTTCCTGCTCACTTGTCAATGCATAATTATTTAATTGGTAGCGGATCTAGCTATAAAGCAGCAATGCACACACATCCAATTGACTTAGTTGCAATGACTCACAATCCTGCATTCCTGGAAAAAGATGTGCTTACAAAACTACTTTGGAGTATGATTCCTGAAACGAGAGCATTCTGTCCAAGAGGATTAGGTATTATTCCTTATAAATTACCTAGTTCAATTGAATTGGCAGAAGCAACAGTTAAAGAACTTGCAGATTACGACGTAGTAATGTGGGAAAAGCATGGCGTTTGTGCTGTTGGCGAAAATGTAATGGAAGCATTTGATATGGTTGATACACTTTCTAAATCAGCTCAGATATATCTAACAGCAAAGTCTATGGGCTTTGAACCTACAGGTATGGCTGATGAATTGATGGAAGAATTGAAAGTAGCATTTAATCTTCCTAAATAGTAAAGTGTATAATTAAAAAATATTATGTTAGAATAAGAGAATTGAATTTGAAAAATCAAATTCATCTCTTGTTCTGATATAATCTATATTCGTTTATGATGAATTTAAAGAAGAATTTATTGCTGGGTGTTATCACCCTTTTTTTTGTGCCTGTTTCTGCTCAGACAAAGATGACTCCTAAAGAAGCTGCTGTAAAAATTGCTGATCGTATTTTAAACAGTACTACATGTGAGTTTAAAAATAAAAAGACAGGAGAGGTATATAAGTCACTTAAAAATGTACCTCTTACGACTGATGTTAAAGTTGAAAGTAAATATAATGATTGGCATTATACAAATGGTGTAACAAATATTGCTTTACTTGAATTAGCAGATAAGATTGGTGATAAAAAGTATGATGAATATGTCTTAAAAAATATGAACTTCGTATTTAATGAAGGGAATCTTGATTATTTCAGGAAATTATATGATAAGACATTAAAAGAAAGAGGATGGAAAGCGGTTCGTGAAGTAAACTGGCACATGATATTCCGTGGAAAACGCCTTGACGATAATGGCCCAATGGGAGCAAGTTTAATAGAACTTCAGAAACGTCATCCCAATAAATCATTCTTGAATTATATTGATCAGACTGCTGATCATTTAAATTATGCAGAGCCTCGTCTGGCAGATGGAACTATAGCACGCCTTTGGCCGCATGTTAATACAATCTGGGCTGATGATGCTTTTATGGCTATATCTTTCTTGTCTAGAATGGGTACAATGACAGGTGATGAAAAATATTTTACTGATGCTGCAAATCAGATTTTGAATTATACTAAGTATTTGTGGTGCCCAGAGAAAAATATATATTACCACTGTTATCATACTGATAATAATGAGCATGGAGCTGCTCATTGGAGCCGTGCAAATGGATGGGTATTTATGGCACAGGCAGATCTTCTTTCCAGAATGCCTAAGAATCATCCACTGCGTGATGCTGTGATTAAGAATTTCCAGCAACAAGCTAGTGGCGTAGCTCGTTATCAAGGTAAAAACGGCTTATGGCATCAGCTTCTTGATAAAGAAGATTCATTTGAAGAAATAACTGGTACTGCAATGTTTGTCTTTGGTATTGCTCGTGGTGTTAAAGAAGGATGGCTTCATCCTGATTTTATTTACGTGGCCGAACAGGGACTTAAAGGAATGATGAAACTAATAACAGATAATGGCGATGTTACTGGTATTTGTGTAGGTACCGGAATTATGCCTGCTATCACATATTATTATAATCGTCCTACTCAGGAAAATGATCCAATGGGAGAAGGTCCTGTTTTAAGGGCACTGGTTGAAATGATTGATGCCCCTGTTTATACAGAAATAAAAGCAGAGCAACAATATGATAAAATAGTAGTTAAGAAATAAATAAAAATCTTCTTAATTATATAGTTGTGTGAGCTTTTTGTAAAAATATATATTTGTTTTTGCAAAAAGCTCACATTTATTTTTTTATTTTTTTAGGCTTCCTTTAGCTCTTTGTCGTTCCATTGTCAGAAATAATATCTATTTTTGCCTAGATAACAACACTTTAAGCAACAATGACAAGGGATTATAACGATTTGGGCGTAGATTTTAAATATTTAATTGTTAATGACATGGACCAGAAGTTTGGTCTGTCTGTTAATACTGTGGGGTTTCAATCTATAGTTCCAAATTCTCCTTATCCTCTGAAAGATCATCCTTTAGGTTATTTTTTTAATGCTCAAAAAGGCCGTATATTAAGAGAATATCAGTTTGTCTATATTACAAAAGGCCGTGGACTTTTCACTTCCGATTCAACGCCTGAAACTCAAATTTGTAAAGGTCGCTTGATGGTTCTTTTCCCAGGACAATGGCACACTTACCATCCTCTAATACATACCGGATGGAATGAATATTATATAGGATTTGAGGGAGAGATGATTGATAATATTGTTAAAAACTCATTTTTGTCACCAGAAAAGCAAATTCTTGAAGTTGGTTTAAATGAAGAACTGGTAAATCTGTTCTCACGTGCAATAGAGGTTGCAGAAACCGATAAGATATCGTCTCAACAATATCTCGCAGGGATAGTGTTGCATATGCTAGGAATGATTTTATCAATTTCTAAAAATAAAATATATGAAATTGGAGATATGGATCAAAAGATAGAGCAGGCTAAAATCATAATGAACGAGAATGTTTTTAAGGATGTTGATCCTGAAGAGCTTGCTATGAAACTTAATATCAGTTACTCCTGGTTCAGGAAAATATTTAAGGACTATACTGGATATGCTCCTGCAAAATATTTTCAGGAACTGAAGTTGCGTAAAGCAAAGCAACTTTTAGTAGGTACATCTCAATCAGTCAAAGAAATCTCATATCAATTAAATTATACTTCGACCGAACACTTTTTCTCTTTATTTAAGAAAAGAACAGGATTTACGCCACTTGAATATCGTAGTTTTGGTCGTGAAACAGAGTTAGAACTCTAAAACTTTAAAAATCAAAATGAATATGCTGAGTGTCATTTTGATTAATCTTTTTTCTCTGTAGATATTACGGAGGTTCTTTTCTCTTTAATATAAAATCAAAAAAACAAGCTTTTCAATCAAAAGTACAACTGTGTACAGCCTTGCTATCTCTACAATCAATTGTTTGTTTTATCGTGAAATATAAAGTGATGGATCTGTTTTTATCCCTCACTGAAACATCACTAAAAGAGCTCTACCCTCACTATTTCAACCACAATCAACCGATTTTGGGAAGAGTTTTAATGAAAAGATACTTTCATTTGTATTTCAATGCTCTTTGTATAGATGGTATCTCGACTCTTAATCTTTGCCTGAGATGATAAGAAATGGCACGAAATGGTGAGGGATGGCTATGAAAGTGAGGGAGCTGGTGATGGATGAAAATGCTACCATCACTTATTTATGTATCATAAAATCAAATTGTTACTTTCAAAAAGTGAGGGAGTGATGGTGTGTGCCGTGAAAATATTGCTTGCCAGCAATATTTGTAACTATGTATAAGATGAGGGTGGGCCCCTCGTGATCGACTTACAGGAGTTGGTTGCAAACCAGTGTATGCTGCTTTGTTAAAGAGGCGAGGTAGTGAGCGATACATTAAAAGTCGGCACAAGCCGGCAGGTAACTATACAAGAGATGACCGCAAGGGAACTATTGATGAAGCGTCGAAAACTCTTTATAAGATGTCAAAACCGAGTCCTACTCTCAGATTCGGGATAAATCAGGAAGCAACCTGTTTACTGTCCTGATGACATCCGGTGTTTAGATAGCATGACTTGTATGGAGGCTTTTACATGGAACACGGGAACCTGTCTTAGTATGTCAAGGGGTAAATTCAAGCAGTAGCCCTGCAAGAGTGAGTGTACCAATGACTAAGTGCAGGGGCGGACTGTTCCGTAGTAGTATGGAAGTTTCTGTAATGGAAATGGAGCGAAGGGAACAGCTTATTCGGCAAATTACAATTGTACAACTATTAAATTTAGGAGGATTCAAATGCAAAATGCAAAACCTTATGAGATTTCAAAGTATTTAATTATGGAAGCTTTCCAAAGAGTGAAAGCAAACCATGGGAGTGCGGGAATAGATGGTATATCGATTAGTGATTTTGAGAAGAATCTCAAAGACAATCTTTATAAAATCTGGAACCGCATGAGTTCGGGCTGTTACTTTCCTCCGTCGGTGAAACTGGTAGAAATACCAAAGCCGAATGGAGACAAGCGTCCGTTAGGTGTACCAACCGTTGGAGACAGAGTCGCTCAAATGGCAGCTGTTATGATTATCGAGCCCCAAATAGAGCCTTGTTTCCATGAGGATTCTTATGCTTATCGGCCAAAGCGTTCCGCACACGATGCTATAGCCAAAGCTCGTGAGCGCTGCTGGAAGTATGACTGGGTGTTGGACATGGATATCAGCAAGTTTTTTGATACGATTGACCATGAGTTATTGATGAAAGCTGTTAGATTACACACGGATTCTCAGTGGGTGCTGCTTTACATTGAACGCTGGTTGAAAGTGCCTTATGAACTTAAAGATAGTAGTCGGATAGAGAGAGACAAAGGTGTTCCTCAAGGTTCAGTTGTCGGTCCTGTTCTAGCCAACTTATTTCTGCATTATGTCTTCGATATGTGGATGAGCAAGTATTATCCTCACATACCTTTTGAACGTTATGCGGATGATACTATCTGCCATTGTTCTACAAAAGCCCAGGCCGAAGCACTGAAAATCTCCGTTCAACAAAGATTTGCCGAATGCAAATTAGCCTTGAATGAAGATAAAACAAGGATTGTTTACTGTAAAGACAATCGTAGGAAAGAAAAACACGAAGTTATTTCGTTTGATTTCCTTGGATATACTTTTCGCCCCCGAAAAGCGATAGATAAGAAAGGGGTGCCCTTTACAGGTTATTTACCTGCAATCAGTAATAAGTCAATCAGTGGTATCCGTGAAAAGATTCGGAGCTGGAAACTTAAAAGGCATACGTTTCATACACTGGAGATGTTGGCTGACTATATAAATCCTGTGCTTCGGGGATGGATAAGCTACTATGGTAAATTTTATCCCACCCGACTTAAATGGTTATTAGAAGAAGTAAATGGGCACTTAGCCCGATGGGTAATGGCCAAATATAAGCGTTATCGTAGGAAACTATCCCGCGCTTATGACTGGTTGGGTAATATCTCCGAAAGGGAGAGAAATCTATTTTACCATTGGCAGTGGGGCGTAAAGCCTCCTTCTAATATACGGAAATCTCTTAAAGTTTGAATAAGAGGAGCCGTGTGACGGGAGACTGTCACGCACGGTTCTGTGAGAGGCTTGAGCTGGAATGCTCAGGCCTACTCGACAGCTTTTTATTTTTTATTCGCCTTTGGTTTCCAGCCATTCACTAATGGATTTTATTTATTGGTGAATAATTAAAATTTAATGATAATATCAGATAGTATCTATCTTGAATAAGTGTTAGTTTACAGTCAAATAACACAGCATAAATGTCATTGTTTATATAAATTAAAGAAAAATAAACGTTTATATTTGTGCTTATAATCAAAATACTATCTAAATAGTCAAGTAAACACCATGAAAAAGATTTTATATTCTTGTTTAGCTCTCATCTGTTCAGTGAGCGGAGTTGCAAAACAAACGCCGATTAATCGTCTGGCTTTGGTTACCCGTAATAATCCACAGGTTACAGCGTTTGATTCTCTTTCTTCTCTTTCAGTAGGAAATGGAGAGTTCGCTTATACTGTTGATGCTACAGGTTTGCAAACATTCCCTGAAATGTATTCAAATGGAGTGCCACTTGGAACTCAATCTCAGTGGGGATGGCATAGCTATGCAAATCCTAAGAACTACAAACATGAAGAGACTTTGAAAAACTATGATTTTGGTCATGGAAAGCAAGAGCCTTACTCAACGCAATTTAATGAAGATGGTCGCCCAAAAGAAGCATCTAATTGGTTCAGAGTAAACCCTCATCGTTTACACCTGGGAATTGTAGGTTTTGAGTTAGGAAAGAATGTAAAAGCGACCAATATTACTAATATCAAACAGAAATTAGATTTGTGGAAAGGTGAAATAATAAGCAACTTTACTTTGAATGGAAAATCTGTACAAGTAGAAACTGCTTGTCATCCTCAGAAGGATATGATTGCTGCAAAGATCAGTTCATCATTGCGCCCTGCAGTTAATTTCCGTTTTCCTTATCCAACCGGTGGACATTGTGACGATGCTTGCGACTGGACAAAGAATGATCTTCACAGCACTGTTGTTGTTTCTCAGAATGCTAATTCGGCTATTCTTAAAAGACAGCTTGGTGAAACTGTATATTATGTTCAGATAAAGTGGGAAGGAAAAGCGAAACTATCGGAAAAGCAGAAAAACTATTTTGTGCTTACTCCCCAATCAGATAAGTTTGCGTTTACTTGTTTGTTTACTTCAAATATCCAATATGATAAGCAGCCAGGTGTTGCAAATACATTTGCTGCGTCAGATAAATACTGGACTTCCTTCTGGAAGAATGGTGGTGCAGTAGACTTTTCTGCATGTAAAGATGCTCGTGCTAAAGAACTTGAACGCCGTGTTGTGCTTTCTCAATATCTTCTTGCAATTCAATGTGCGGGTTCTACTCCTCCACAGGAAACCGGACTGACTTATAATTCCTGGTTTGGTAAGTTCCACCTTGAAATGATATGGTGGCACCAGGCACAGTTTGCTTTGTGGGGGCGTGCAAATCTTTTAGATCGCACGCTGGGATGGTATGAAAAAGCCTATCCGGTAGCTAAAGAAATTGCAAAACGTCAAGGTTTCGAAGGTATTCGTTGGATGAAGATGACAGATCCTTCGGCAATTGAAGCTCCTTCAAAAGTAGGTTCATTCCTTATCTGGCAGCAACCTCATTTAATCTATATGGCCGAACTGCTTTATCGTAGCAACCCTAATGCTGAGGTTCTTAAGAAATATAACAAGCTGGTGCAGGAAACTGCCGATTTTATGTATTCGTTTGCTACTTATGAAAAAGATAAAGATCGTTTTGTATTGAAAGGCGTTATTCCTGCACAGGAAACTCTTCGTGCTTCTGAAACTGTTAATCCTCCATTTGAACTTTCTTACTGGCATTTTGCAATGAATGTTGCTCAGAAATGGCGTGAACGTACAGGTGAACAACGTAATAAGAAATGGGATGAACTGATTGAAAAACTCTCTCCGCTTGCTGCGCAGGATTCTTTATACCTAGCTGCAGAAACGGCTCCTAATACATATAAAGATATTCGTTTTACTTCCGATCACATGGCTGTACTTGGTGCAGTAGGTATTTTACCAAAATGTAATCTTGTTCGCGAAGATTATATGAAGAATACACTAAACTGGATTTGGGATAACTGGAACTGGAACGAAACCTGGGGATGGGATTATCCAATGACAGCCATGAGTGCTACCCGCCTTGGTGAACCGGAAAAAGCTGTTGGTGCACTGTTAATGAATAAACGCACAAATACTTATTTGGTGAGCGGACACAATTATAAGGACGAACGTTTACGTATCTATCTTCCTGGAAATGGTGGTTTGTTGACTGCCATCTCTATGATGTGTGCGGGTTGGGATGGTTGTAAGGAAAATAATCCGGGCTTCCCTAAAGATGGAAATTGGGATGTGAAGTGGGAAGGTCTTTCTCCAATGCCTTAACAGGCCTTATACGATAAATAGTAATCAGATCTTGAGAAAATAAAAAAGATATGTTTAATATGAAATTAGTGAAGATGCTGCCATTTCTCATTTGGGGAGTGGCAGTTTCTGCACAACCATTAGCTTCACTGAATGATTCCCAACGAGGGGTGCAACGTAAATTACGTTATACTCCTGATGGGGAAGACTTTGTTATTGTTAATGGTGATAAGAAGTTTAATCGTGCACTCTATGGAGCTCATACAGGCTTTCGTGTAGAGACAGGTGATGTGCCCGAATTTGCTCTTTATCTTCCACGAATGGGTGGAAATCTTAGCTTTGGAATTGTCCGTGATTCTAAAATTTTATCACTAAATAAAGCATCTTATATTGAAAGCCGTTACAGAGCCGGCTCTCGTATATATACTATTAAAGATCCTGTTCTAGGTAAAGGATTTATTCGCATAACAGTTCTTTCAATGTATGATGCCGATGGTGCTGTGTTTAAAATTGAAACGAATAATTTGCCCGGTAATACTTTTCTAACCTGGCGCTTTGGTGGTGCTGCCGATAAACGATTCAGCCGGGAAGGTGACTTAGGCGTTGATCCTTATGACAGCTTTGATCTTAAACCCGAATATTGTGCGGGCAATGTCTATTCAATAGACCGCAACAGCTTTACCCTGAAGTTTGGGAAAAAAGAACCACGTCAGTTAAAAGGTGTATTTCCAGTTGATGCAAAATTGAATGTTGCCACAGATTTACCGGTATTGGATGGAAAATTATCTGTTGCCGGAGGTAAAACATATTATTTGGCATTGCAAAGTTCAAATTTGGATAAATCATTAGATTATCCGGCATTGGCAGATTGTTTTGCAAAGTCCGAAGCAGCTCGTGTTCAACTGGCTTCACGAATTAAAATAAATACCCCCGATCCTTATTTCAATACGCTTGGTCCAACACTAGCTGTAGCGGCAGATGGTATATGGAGTGGAGAAGTATGGCTTCACGGAGCAATAGGCTGGCGTATGCCTCTTAGTGGCTGGCGTGCAGCTTATACCGGAGATGCACTGGGCTGGCACGATCGTGCCCGTTCTCATTTCGATGCTTATGCAGCAAGTCAGGTTACCAATGTTCCTGCTGTGTATCCTCATCCAACTCAGGATAGTGCTATGAATCTTGCCCGCTCGGAAAAGAAGTGGGGTACTCAGATGTATAGCAATGGCTATATTTGTCGAAATCCTCGCGAGAATAATAAGACGCACCATTACGATATGAACTTGTGTTATATCGACGAACTTCTGTGGCATTTTAACTGGACGGGAGATTTAGCCTATGCAAAACAGATGTGGCCGGTTATCACCCGTCACTTAGCTTGGGAAAAAAGAAACTTTGATCCGGATAATGATGGATTGTATGATGCTTATTGTTGTATCTGGGCCAGCGATGCTTTGTATTACAACAGTGGAGCGGTTACACACTCTTCAGCTTATAATTACCGTGCCAACAGTTTGGCTGCCGAGATTGCTACTAAGATAGGAGAAGATCCTAAACCTTATGCCGATGAGGCTAAGAAAATACTGAATGCATTGAATGCCCGACTGTGGATTTCTTCTAAAGGACATTGGGCTGAATTTCAGGATTTCATGGGCAAAAAGAAGCTTCATGAGAGTGCTGCGGTGTGGACTATCTATCATGCAATAGACTCGGATATTCATAACTCATTCCAGGGTTATCAGGCTACCCGTTATGTTGATACAGAGATTCCTCATATTCCGGTTGTTGCAGATGGGTTAAAGGATGAAGGCTACGCAACAGTTTCCACAACCAACTGGCTTCCTTATTCATGGTCAATCAATAATGTAGCTTTTGCTGAGGTAATGCATACTTCGCTTGCTTACTGGCAAGCCGGAAGAAATGAAGAAGCTTTTAAGTTATTAAAGAGCTCAGTACTCGATGGTATGTATCTGGGTAGTAGTCCGGGTAACTTTGGTCAGGTTAGCTTTTACGATGCTGCCCGCGGAGAATGTTATCGGGATTTTGGAGACCCGATAGGAGTTGCTTCACGTGCGCTTGTTCAGGGGCTTTTTGGTGTGTTGCCTGATGCAATGAACGGACGAGTATTGGTTCGCCCTGGTTTCCCATCAGCCTGGGATCATGCATCTATCTCTACACCGGATATCGACTTTGCTTTTAAGCGTACTAATAATACAGAGACTTATAACGTAGAACTTAAATTTGAAAAGCAGCTGGCTTTGGAATTGCAGGTTCGTGCTTTCTCAGATAAAATTAAATCTGTGAAGGTAAACGGCAAAGATGCTAAGTGGTCATTTGTTGAGTCTGCTGCTGGATATCCAATAATGAAAATATCTTCTCCTTCTGCTAAGAAGAACAAGATAGAAATTGTTTGGGGAGAAAATAAGCTGGTTAAATCTCCGGAAGTAGTATCTGTTATGAATGGTTCTTCCTATTCAGTAAATCTGAATTGTTCAGTAAAGAAGATCTATGATCCGCAGAATATTTTAGCTAATGCAAAAATCTCCGGTAATAACTTATCGGGTAATGTAATTGCTGAGGCTGGTAGTCATACACTGTTTGCTCTTGTTTCTCAGGGAGAAATGGAGTGGTGGATGCCGGTAAATATCAATGTGAAAGGAGAAACCAAAGTTGCAGCTAAGGCATTTGCCGATGTAAACAGCTCCACTTGCGAACCTGTTAATATGGATGGAGCATTAAATGATTCGGTAAGTAAGATATTTAAAAACGAATATCTGTCGCCACGCTCACCATATACAACGCTTCAGTTGCCAAAGCAAGGCATTGGTGAATGGTGTCATCCTCAGACAACTGCGGATATTGACGACTCGGGCGTTCGTTCAAAAGTTCGTGATGGAATATTGTCAACCACTCTTGGAGTGCCTTTCAGAACTCCGGCTGTGGGTAATAATATAGCTTTTACATCTCTCTGGAAAAACTATCCAGAAAGGGTTTTCGTAGAATTAAAAGGAAAAGCTTCTCATATTTATTTGCTTTTGGCGGGTACAACAAACCACATGCAGAGTCATATAGTAAATGGAATTGTAAAAGTGACTTATAAGGATGGATCAACAGAAGTGCTGAACTTAATTAATCCGGATAACTGGTGCCCTATCGAACAAGATTATTTTGTAGATGGAGCTGCGTTTAAACTTCAGTTACCTCGTCCGTATAGATTACATCTGCTATCGGGTATTGTGAGTGATAATCTGGAAAAGGAACTTCACATAGAAGGTGTTTACGGAAGAAGTATAAAAGGAGGCGCAGGTGTATTACTTGATCTTCCATTGAATAAGAATAAAGAATTAAAGAGTTTGGAGTTGGGAACAGAAGCCAATGATGTGATTATTGGTTTGATGGCTGCAACTCTGCAGAGATAAAATGATTAGTTAGAATTAAAATATATGTTTGTTTAGATTAGATTTGTTAGTGTTACAAGAGGCGGAATTTTAGTCCTGTGAAGGAGCGAAATTCTGCCCTTGTTGTTTTTAAGAACTTTATAAGTACTCTTGTGAAGTGTTTGTATATCCTGCTGAGTTGTTTATTAAATATGGCGAATGGTCTGTGAATCCTTGTACAAAACAATTAATTCTTCTGTACAAAAGAAAGAATTGTTTTGTACAGAAGAATGCAATCTTTTGTACAGGATATTTAAAACCTTCCGCCGGCTTTTTTAATAATAACCAGTATCCTCAATTATATTAAACCAAAAGTACTATATTTGTCATCAATAAAAAGCAGGATGAACGTGATGACGATATGTTTTTTACCTTATGAAGAAGCAAATGTTTTATAAAAGAATACTGATTTGGTTATTAAGATTCAGGCACCGTAAAGGTTATGGAGTACATTCTCCTTTTGCTTTTAATCTGATAACCGGAGTAATCTATGAGAAAGCTCAATATTACGATTATGAGTATTTAAGTGATTTAATTGAGAAAACCAGTCAGAAATCTTCTTCTTCCTGGAATCGTTATCTTGAGAGCCCTAAAATATATGAGTTTATTTTTAGATTGGCTAATTATGCCCATCCGCAAACTATTCTCGAAATAGGAACATCTGTTGGTGCAAGCAGCGTTTATCTTTCATGCAGTAGAAAAAATGCTCGTTTTATCACTGTTGATAAGAACTCTCTGGCGAATACTCTGGCTACTACTCTTTTTAAAAATTACAGTGGAAATATAGATTTTCGCTTTGGCGATGTTTCAGCTCTGGTTTCCGGAGCAATATCAGAACTAGACTCGCTCGATTTTTTATTTCTTCATGCAGGAGATTATCCATTGAACGTTGTTCAGTCTATGTTTGAACAGTGCATAAGTAAAAGCAATGCAGGTTCTGTCTTTTTAATTCAGGATATACATAAATCTTCAGCTTTGAAAAACTGGTGGAAAGAAATTAAGCTTGATGAGCGAGTGGGTATTACGTTTGATCTTTACGATTTTGGTATTATTTTCTTCGATAGAAAGAAAATAAAGCAACACTATGTTGTTAATTTTTAGATATAATTTTGGTAAACTCAATCTGAACTATAAATAAAAACACTATGAAAAAAAGCAATGTATATACCAGAACCGGAGACGAAGGAACAACTTCGCTAGTAGGAGGAACAAGAGTCTCTAAAACAGATATTCGTTTAGAATCGTATGGAACTGTAGATGAGCTGAATGCTCAGCTGGGTTTGCTGATGACGTATATTGAGGATGATGCAGATAAAGAATTCCTTTTGAAGATACAGCATAAGCTGTTTTCCGTTGGTTCTTATCTGGCTACCGATCAGGATAAAACTCCGCTGAAGGAATGTAGCATTATTTTTCCGTCACACATTGAGGAAATAGAAAGGCAAATTGACATGATAGATGAACAATTGCCACCTATCAATCGTTTTGTTATTCCTGGAGGGTGTAGAGGAGCGGCAATTTGTCACGTTTGCCGTACTGTTTGCCGAAGAGCGGAGAGGCGTATATTATCTCTATCAAAGAGCTGCTTTATTGATAAAAATATAATGGTCTTTATTAACCGCTTGTCCGATTATTTGTTCCTTTTATCCCGAAAACAGAATATAAATATAAATCGCAATGAAATATTTTGGGATAATACTTGCAAATGAGATTATTTATTATACTTTTGCGGGAAAATTAAAACACGAGTTTAGTAATCATTTTTAATACTAACAGTTATGTATTGGACATTGGAACTGGCATCTAAACTGGAAGATGCACCTTGGCCTGCAAGCAAGGACGAGCTTATTGACTTCGCAATGCGCTCTGGCGCGCCGCTTGAAGTTATTGAAAATCTTCAGGATTTGGAAGATGAAGGTGAGATATATGAAAGTATAGAAGATATTTGGCCGGATTATCCCAGCAAAGAAGACTTCTTCTTTAATGAAGAAGAGTACTAAAAATCTATTAAAGGAAGGAATTTTGAATTACCTTCCTTTTTTGTTTGCTTATTCTTTATTATCTGTTTTCGTATTTCTTTTTAATTTTTCTTCAGGAATACAATTTATTAGCCTTTTGGCAGTTAATTAAGGTAGGTGTTTACTTTGATTGATACGCTTCGATGAATTTAATAAAATACTTTTTATTTTGTTTCGCTTTGCTTTGTTCTCTTTGCGTCAAAGCACAGTTCGACGCGCAGTTTAGTCAGTATTGGGCGGTGACCGGATATTACAATCCCGCCTATGCCGGGCAAACCGACAAACTAATTATTACCGGAGCCTACAGTCAGCAATTAATGGGGTTTACCAATGCTCCGAAATCAATGTTTTTTGCTGCCGATATGCCTGTTAAATTCTTAGGAAGTAAACATGGTTTAGGCGTAACTCTTTTTAATGAAGGTATCGGCCTTTTCAGAAATCAGATAGTTGGTTTGCAATATTCCTATAAAAAGCAGTTGGGTAAAGGACAAATGGGAGTTGGTGTACAGGTTGGTGCATTAAATTTATCTTTTGATCCGTCAAATATCAACTTAGGTGACCAGACCAATGATGATGCTTTCCCCGCAACATCTGTTTCCGGAACAAGTATGGATGCAGGCATAGGTGTTTACTATACACATCCTCAATATTATGGTGGATTATCCGTCACTCACCTTTCTGCTCCTACAGTCTTGATGGGCGAGAATAACAAGTTAAAAGTGGATCCCACTATTTATTTAACCGGAGGATGCAATATAAAAACGAAAAATCCGTTAATTTGGTTACAGCCATCATTCTTGTTGAAGAGTGATTTAGTATCTACAAAAGTAGATTTTACGGGAAGAATGTTCTACAACTATAACGAAAAGACTCTTTATGGAGGATTCTCTTACAGCCCTGGAACATCAGTCACGTTTTTAGTCGGAACAAAAATAAAGAATATTACTGTGGGCTATGCTTACGAAATGTTTACGTCGCAGATAGGGATTGGAAGTGGAAGCCACGATCTGTTTATAAATTATTCGACAGATATAAACTTTTCGGGACACAGTAAAAACAGACATAAAAGTATACGTATTTTATAAGATTATGAAAAAACTCTTATTCATAGTTAGTTTAGTAATAACTGCTGCACTAATTTCATGCGGCGCTCCTGTTGGAGAGTCTTCCTCTGGAGGAGAGCTGACCGGTATAAGTGCAGTAGCGTGGGATGAACCGGCACCTTACGGAATGGTGCTGATTAAACGGGGATCAGTAAAGATAGGACCAAGTGAAACTGATAGTCTTTGGGGCAAGTCTGTTCCGTCTAAAGATATATCTGTGGATGCTTTCTGGATGGATGAAACAGAAGTGAGCAATTCCAAATATAAGCAGTTTGTATTTTGGGTAAGGGATTCTATTATCCGTGAACGCCTGGCTGATCCAGCTTATGGAGGAAACGAGGTTTATAAGATATCTGAAGACAGATATGGTGATCCTGTAAAACCTCATCTCAACTGGGCTAAGCCAATTCCGTGGAGAAGAGCCTCAGAAGAAGAGCAGGCTGCTATTAATAGTGTTTATAAAACTCATCCAATTGATGGAACAAGAATGCTTGATGCCGACCAGATGAATTATTATTATGAAGACTTTGATTATACTCAGGCTGCCCTTCGTAAAAACAGATTAAACCCTGCTCAAAGGAATAAGAATACAGATGTTCCTGTGAATTACGATGAAGTGGTAATGATATCAAAAGATACTGCATATCTCGACGATGAAGGACGAATTGTGAATAGGACAATTACTCGCAGACTTTCATCTTTATATGATTTCCAGAACAGTTATATTGTGAACGTTTATCCGGATACAACTTGCTGGGTAAACGATTTCCGGAATTCCTATAACGAACCTTATATGAAGCTTTATTTTAGTCACCCTAGTTATAACGATTATCCTGTAGTTGGTGTATCGTGGGAACAAGCGAATGCTTTTTGTGCCTGGAGAACTAATTATTTGTTAGCCGGCCTTCGTGGTGCTGCCCGCTATCTGCAACGTTATCGTTTACCGACCGAGGTGGAATGGGAGTTTGCTGCAAGAGGTAAGGAAGATAATGCTTATCCATGGAAGGGAAAAGATACAAAATCTGATGAAGGTTGTTATTATGCAAATTATAAACCGGGTAGGGGAAACTATACAAAAGATGGAAATCTGATATCAACAAAGGTGGGTTCTTATTCTCCTAATTCAAATGGTTTATACGATATGGCTGGTAATGTTTCTGAATGGACTTCTACTGTTTATACAGAAGCAGGAGTAATGTCCATGAATGATATGAATCCCGAACTGAAATACAACGCAGCGAAGGAAGATCCTTATGTGATGAAGAAGAAAACCGTTCGTGGTGGTTCCTGGAAGGATGTGGCTGCTTATGTACGATCTGATGCGCGTTCTTATGAATTTCAGAACGAAAGCAGGTCTTATATAGGTTTCCGCTGTGTGAGAACGCAGGTTGGTTATAATAAAAAAGGCAGATAACTATGATGAACAATATTAAAAAGAGAGGGCTATTCCATAGATTTCAGGATTTTATGGCTAGCTATAAAGGAAAAGTTTTACTCAATTATGCTTATAGTTGGGGGGCCTCTATTGTAATTACCGGTGTATTGTTTAAGCTAACCCATTTGCCGGGTGCAAACATGATGTTGTGGATTGGTATGGGTACTGAAGTATTGGTATTCTTTATCTCTGCCTTCGATCGTCCTGCCAAAACATATAAATGGGAGAGTGTGTTTCCCAATATAAAAATATCTGGGACTACTTATGCTAAACGAAAAGAATGGCCGGATGCTGATAATGGTATCGGAGAATCTAAGATTTCAGATATTGTTCAAGAGGCTATTAATCAGCCTATGACTAGGAATGTTGCTGGTGATGTAGTATCGCAACCTATCTCTTCCCGAATTGTTCCGGCATCTGCACAGGCAAGTTCTCAGAATGCTCCCGTTGGTGTGCAGGCACAAAGAGTAGCAGTTCCTGGTGGTGCTCCTGTTTCTGGTGTTGAAGACTGGGCTTCAATGATTAGTGGTGAAGTAGCTGCTAATTCTCCTGAGGTGGCAGATGCAACAACTGTCTATCTGACAAAGTTGGAATCAATGGCAAATACATTGGAACGTTTCAATTCAGCAACTAATGCTTTGGCTGAAGTATCGGATACTCTGTTGAAATCTTATAAGAGTATTAGCGATAATTCTGATTCTATCACTACAAACTCGGCTGGATATGTAGATCAGATGCAATCCTTGAATCGTAACCTGATGGGGCTAAATACTATTTATGAAATTCAATTAAAGAGTATCAGTTCTCAGATTGATACAATAGATAAAGTAAACGTTGGTTTGAAACGCATCAAGGAGATGTATGAAGGATCAACAGGTAATAGTGAGAAGTTCAATGAAGAAGCCGAAAAAATGGCACAGCAAATGGAAGAATTAAACAAAGTTTATGCTCGTATGCTGAAGGCTATGACGGTGAACATGAATAATCAACAACAATTATAAACAAGTAGATAGATATGGCATCAATCGGACCGGAGTCTCCACGGCAGAAGATGATAAACTTGATGTATCTCGTCTTGATGGCTTTGTTGGCTTTGAATGTTTCTTCAGATGTGCTCAATGGTTTTTCACTTGTAGATGAGAGCTTGAACAGATCAACTGCTAATTCCACGAAACAGAATAAGTCCTTGTATAAAGATATGTCTGATTTTCTGGAAAAGAACCCGGAAAAGGTACAGGAATGGTTTAATAGAGCGCAGTCTGTTCGGAAAATGTCGGACTCTCTTTATCAGTATGTAGATGAACTGAAATTAAAAATAATAAAGGTTGCTGATAGTGATGCTAATAATTTAGCGGAAGTCAGGAATCAGGAAGATCTAGAAGCTGCAAATTTTGTTATGTTAGCTCCGGTTACAGGACAGGGCAAGAAACTGTGCAACGCGGTTAACAGATATAAAAAAGCCATTCTGACAATGGTTGTGGACAGTACACAAAGAAAGATTATAAGTAGTAATCTTAGCACAACTGTTCCACGGAGGGCTACTACCATTGGTAAGAATTGGCAAGAATATATTTTTGAGAATACCCCTGTGGCAGCCGCAGTAACTTTACTGACTAAACTGCAAAATGATATACGCTATGCTGAGGGTGAGGTTCTTCATACTTTAGTGAAGAATATCGATGTAAGAGATATCCGGGTAAATGAGGTGAATGCTTATGTTATTCCTAATGCGCAAACCATTGTACGTGGAGGAAAATTCAGTGCTCAGATTATTCTGGCTGCAGTAGATTCCACACAAAAACCTTCTATTTATGTAGGAAACAAATTGTTGTCTGGTGCTCGTAATGGTTTGGTTGAAACTATTTGCAATAATACAGGAGAGTTTAACTTAACTGGTTATCTGGAATTGAACAGAGGTAATGGAGATGTATTGAGACGTAATTTCTCTCAGAAATATACAGTGATAGATCCATCGGCCACGGTATCGGCAACCATGATGAACGTGCTTTATGCGGGGTATGATAATCCGATGAGTGTATCTGTTCCTGGTATCACAAATCAAAATGTGCAAATGAACATTACTAATGGCAATGGAACATTGAGAAAAGTTTCGGGAGGATATGTTGTTCGTCCTTCAAGGATTGGACAGACTGATTTTGCTGTAACAGCCAATGTCGGGGGAAGGAATCAAGTCATGGGACATTTTGTATATCGTGTTCGTCAGTTACCCGATCCAATGCCGTTCATTGAATATGGTAGTGCTGATAATCCTAAAAGATATCGCGGAGGAACTGGTTTTTCTAAAGCGCTTCTTATGGGTACTGATGGTATTGTTGCGGCAATTGACGATGGGCTGTTAAATGTAAATTTCCGAGTTCTCAGCTTTGAAACTGTATTTTTTGATAATATGGGTAATGCTGTTCCGGAAGTTTCGGCCGGCAGTAAATTTTCGGCAAGACAAAGAGACGTATTCCGTAAGTTGTCTCGTGGAAAAAGATTCTATATTTCAAGAGTAAGAGCTGTTGGGCCTGATGGTATTGAGCGCTTGCTCCCAACTACTCTGGAAGTAATTGTTAATTAATAAAAGACGAAGATATGAAACGCTTTATATGTATCATGGCTTTTCTTTGCACATCACTTGGTATGTATCAGGTGGCTGCGCAACCTAAAGCGCGTAAAGCTAAGCAAGAAGTTAAGGAATCGGCTCCGATTCTTTCTGTAAGAGCACAAACTCAGTATACCGGGCAACTTGATATGCCTGAGGAAGTGGTTTGGAAACGTGAAATTTACAGAACGCTTGATCTGAAGAAGGAAAAGAATACTGCCTTGTATTATCCTGTGGAACCGATGGGGGATAAAATGAATCTTTTTACTTTAGTCTTTAAATTGTTGGCAGAGGGTAAGATTCCTGCTTACGAATACCGCCTGGATGGCACAGAAGTCTTGACCACTGATAATAAAGTGAAATTTAAAGATTTACTCGACCGTTTTCATATTTATTATCAGATAAAGAAAGATGCGCAGAACAAAGATACTCTTTTTACTTTTGATAATAGTGATATACCCAGCAATGAGGTCCTAAGCTATTTTATGAAAGAGGTTTGGTTCTTTGATCAACATTCATCAACCTACAATTCAAAGGTGGTAGCAATTTGTCCGGTGCTTCATCGTAGTGGTGATTTCTCTATGGAAGTAACTAAATATCCTATGTTTTGGTTAAACTACAGTGATCTTAGTCCTTATCTGGTTCGAATGAATGTGATGACTAGTAATTTGAATAACACTTCTAATATAAGTCTTGATGATTATTTTACAACTCGTCAGTTTAGTGGGGATATTTATAAAACTACCAATATGATGAATCAGACTCTTGCACAGTATTGCACTACCGATAGTGCTATGGTGAAGGAGCAGAAAAAGATAGAAGGTCAGCTGAAAGCTTTTGAGGAACATTTATGGGAAAGTGATACGATAACACAGAAAAGTGTTGTAAATAAGAAAACTATTTCTCCGACCAAAGCGAAAACGGTAAAGAATTCCAGAAGAAAAGCACAGGCTGTATCCGAAGTGAAAGTTAAGAAAGAGAAGTCTTCTTCTGTTTCTGCACCAAAAGCATCTGTTCGCCGTCAAAGAAGATAATTATTTAAATACACTCTCACCTATCTCTATTTAGATCTTAATTGATAAGCTGATAGTAAAATGTGTTAGTGGCCTATAAAATAGTAACGTTACTATTTATAGGCCACTAATTTATTATATGCTACCTTTTAGTGTATAATAACGTCTTAACTTTATCTATTATGAGGTACTCCGTATTCCTTTGCACTAATACTGTCAATAGGAATTTCCCATATCTTCACATTCTTTACTGCAGGATCAGAGTATTCAAAGGTTTTATCAGAATACTGTTTCATAATGATATTAAGTGCATCTCGTTTATCCTCTAAATTCTCTATGAAGTGAACCTTTCCTCTGCAGATAACACTTTTTGCTTTCATGCGATAGCTACAAGCAACCTGAGGGTGTTGAAATACCAGTTCGTGATCAATGCTAAAAGTTATACAAACATTGTTATTGTGATTTAGAATATCAATAGAGTGCCCTGTAGGACCGGAATGCAGATAGATTACTCCATCCTGATATCCAAAGTTCATGGGAATAACATATGGATTGTTTTCATTATCAACCATCCCTACATAACAAATATCACATCTGGAAATTATTTCTTCTACTTTTTCCTGTTCGTCTAATACTACTGTCTTCATTCTTTTATCTCGTTAGTTTGTTTTGTCCAATGTACTTTTGCCAGTTCAAATCCATTATTTACCAATCGGTAAACGATGGGGCGTAATTCTTCATTGTCAATTATTGGTTTGCGATAAAGAATCCATAAATTGGATCTTGAAGAGTTTGAAACAACAGCCCATTGGTAATCCTCATCTAAATCGATAACCCAGTAATCACCCTTAAATGGCCAATGGAACTGAACTTTAAGTTTTGCATTTCCAGTATTTGGTACAATAAAAGCTTTTCCCCTAATTTCGCCATCTTTATTTGATTTCTTGTATCGGTTGATAACTTCCAGATAACCATCTTTTTGAATGTATTCTGCAGAAACATTAGTGGCGCCTTTCTCATACCAGTGTTGGTATCGGCCAATTTCGTACCAGACTCCGGCATATCTATCTATTTCAACATAGGGGACAGCTTCTATTGTTTTTTTTCGCTTCATTTATTTAATAAAACTTAATACGTAAGTAACAATTTTATGGGAAAAAGGTTTTGTAAAAATAGAAAGAATTATTCAACCAATGCAAAATCAAGCTGTTTCTTTTCAATGTTTGCTCGGGCAACTTTTATTGTGATTGAATCTCCTAAACTATATGTTCTGTGTTTCTTACGACCTTTTAGACAGTAATTCTTTTCATCGAATTCATAATAATCATCGTCCAAATCACGGATAGGAACCATTCCCTCGCACTTATTCTCATTTAGTTCTACATATAATCCCCATTCAGTAATGCCCGAAATAACTCCGTCGTAGATTTGTCCAAGACGTTCGCTCATAAACTCAACTTGCTTGTATTTTATTGAGGCACGTTCTGCATTGGCTGCAATCTGTTCCATGTCCGAACTATGCACACAAAGCTCTTCATATTTTGTTTCCGAAGCAGTTCTTCCTCCTTCCAGATATCTGGTCAGTAAACGATGAACCATTAAATCCGGAAAACGACGGATAGGTGATGTAAAATGAGTGTAATAATCGAAAGCTAATCCGTAATGTCCAATGTTGTGAACAGAATATTTTGCTTTCTGCATTGCACGTATGGATACTGTTTCAATTAGATTTTCCTCGTTTTTCCCTTGAACATCATCTAACAAGTGATTAATAGATTTCGAGATATCAGTCTTTGTTCCGCTGGTACGAAGCTTATATCCAAAACGAGCAATAAACTGAGATAAATTATCCAGTTTGTCCGGATCAGGAAGATCGTGAATACGATAAGGAAGAACCTTTGGATTCTTACCAGCCGGAACTTTTCCTATTTTTTCTGCCACAGTTTTGTTAGCTAATAACATAAATTCCTCAACTAACTTATTTGCATCTTTAGAGTATTTGAAATATACACTGATTGGTTTTCCTTTTTCATCTATTTCAAATTTTACTTCGTAACGATCAAAGTTAATGGCTCCAGCACTATATCTTTTTTCTCTGAGAATCTTAGCGATGTGATCCATAGCCAGGACTTCTTCCTTATAATCACCCTCTTTTGTTTCTATAATATTCTGAGCCTCTTCGTAAGTAAAACGGCGATCGGACTTAATTACTGTATGAACAATACGGGAATCTTTTACTTCTCCCTTATCTGTAATATCAAAGATCACAGAATATGCTAATTTTTCCTCGTTTGGCCTTAGCGAGCAGATGAAGTTACATAAACGTTCTGGAAGCATAGGAATTGTACGATCAACCAGATAAACAGATGTAGCTCGTTTCTCTGCTTCTTTATCAATGATACTTCCTTCCTTTACATAGTGAGAAACATCGGCAATATGAACACCAATTTCCCAAAGTCCGTCTTTTATTTTACGGATGGACAGTGCATCATCAAAGTCTTTTGCGTCTTTGGGATCTATAGTAAACGTTGTAACGTTACGGAAATCTTCACGTTTAGCAATTTCTTCTTCAGAAATTTCTGCAGGAATTTTATCAGCAGCTTCCTCAATGGCCTTTGGATAAATATATGGGAGACCAAATTCTGCCAGAATAGCATGCATTTCTGTTGTATTATCTCCAGCAACCCCTAAAATATCAATAACCTGACCAATAGGATTCTTGGCTTTTTCCGGCCATTCTGTGATTTTTACCACAGCTTTATCGCCGGTTTTTCCACCTTTAAGTTTATCTTTTGGGATAAAGATATCGTTGGCTAGGGTCCGGTTTTCTGTTATGAGAAACGCGTAAGCTTTAGAAACTTCCAGTGTTCCTACAAAGTTTGTATTAGCACGTTCCAGAATTTCAATTACCTCGCCTTCAGCTTCTCTATTTTTGCATTTTGCATAAAAAGCTATACGCACGCGATCGCCATTCATAGCATGAGCAGAGTTACGTTCTGCCACAAAAATAGATTCTTCACTTCCATCGGGGATGAAAGAGTTCTTTCCATTACTTTTCCTTAGAAAAGTACCTACCATTTCAGTTCCGCGAGTATTTAATTTATATTTTCCTTTTTCTACTTCACTGATATAATCATCAGAAAGCATTTCGTAAAGAATATCCATGCACAGCATCTTTAGGGGATGTGTGTTTAGATTTAATTCTGCAAAAATATATTTTAAGTTAAGAACTTCTGCCGATTTATTTTGAAACAGGCTCATCATTAACTCAGCCAGTTGGGCTTTCTTCATTCTTTTTCCTGCTTTCTTCTTATCTTGTTTACCCATAAATTATTTTTTTATAGTTATTAAATACAAAGTAAACAAATTATTGTATTCAGTGTGCTTCATTTATAGGAAAGTTAAGTCCAAAAATCAAAATAGTAGTGATAAGATTCGTTAAATGAATAAAAATGTTAACTTTGTCGAAAAGACAAGTTTTTGATTTGCAAGCTCTGAGAATATTCTCAGCTAGTTGTTTATAGAGTGAAGAACTATTTTAATAAGTGAGAATTAGGTTAATATGAGCAAAAGTATTTTAGTTACAGGCGCAAGTGGATTTATTGGCAACTTTATAGTAAAAGAGGCGTTGCGCAAAGGCTATGATGTATGGGCCGGAGTGCGCGCTACAAGTAATCTGGAAGGATTACAGGCTAATAATATCAATTTAATAGAACTTGACTTTGCTCACCCGGCAACACTAAAAGTGCAGCTTGCAGATTTTAAAGAGACTAATACCAAGTGGGATTATATTATACATACTGCTGGTTTAACCAAATGCAACGATAAAAAAGATTTTGATAAGGTGAATTATGTTGGAACAAAGAACTTTATAGAGGTTTTAACCAAACTGAACATGATTCCTAAGAAATTTATATATCTAAGTTCTTTAAGTGTATTTGGCCCTATTCATGAAAAGAAAATGGTAGCAATTTCGGAAGACGATACTCCTAAACCAAATACAGCTTATGGTCTTAGCAAGTTACATGCTGAAGAATATATTAAGGATATTCCTGATTTTCCATATCTTATTTATCGTCCAACAGGTGTTTACGGACCACGCGAGAAAGATTATTTTATGATGGCTCAGTCTATTCAGAAACATATTGATTTTGCCGCCGGATTTCGTAAGCAGCTCCTTACATTTGTATATGTTGCTGATTTGGCTCAGGCAATTTTCCTTGGAATAGAGAAGGATGTTTGCAGAAAATCATATTTTGTGAGTGACGGAAAAGTCTATACAAGCAGGGATTTTTCAGATTTAATTCAAAATGAGCTAAGAATTCCTTTTGTAATACATGTTAAGTGTCCATTAATTGTTTTAAAAGTTATATCTTTGTGCGCTGATTTTTTTGCCTCATATTCAGGAAAAAGCAGTACGCTGAATGCAGATAAATACAAAATAATGAAACAAAGGAACTGGCAATGTGATATTACCCCTTTAATAGAAGAGTTGGGATACATGCCCCAATATCAATTGGATAAAGGAGTAAAGCAAACAATTGCCTGGTATAAAAAAGAAGGATGGCTTTAGATTTGTTTAAGAAGGTTGAGACTCAGAAAGGGTTATTCGCCGTTGAGAAGATTTCGTTGATATATAATCTTCTGACATCAATATTGATTCTTTTTATGTTCTCTCAAATGAGTCATCCCATGCAAATGCTGTGGGATAGAATTGTAATTGCAGTATTAACCTTCTGCTTGATGTACCTTTATCGCCTTGCTCCTTGTAAATTTTCTGCTTTTGTAAGAATTGCAGTTCAAATGGGACTTCTTTCTTACTGGTATCCGGATACCTATGAGTTAAACCGATTATTTACTAATTTGGATCACATCTTTGCCTCTGCTGAACAGTTTATATTTAGTTGTCAGCCAGCTGTAGAGTTTAGTAAGCGCTTGCCTTACGAATGGGTAAGTGAACCTTTTAATCTGGGCTATTTTTCTTATTATCCAATGATTCTGGTTGTGGCATTATATTATTTCTTTCACCGATATGAGTTGTTTGAGAAATGGTCTTTTGTGATTGTTACTTCGTTTTTTATCTATTACTTTATTTATATTTTACTTCCGGTTGCCGGCCCTCAGTTTTATTTTCCTGCCATTGGTATGGAGAATGTGTCGCACGGAATATTCCCTGCTATAGGTAATTATTTTAATTTCCATCATGAACTACTTCCCGGACCAGATTATGCACACGGATTCTTTTATAGCTTGGTCGACGGATCACAGCAAGTGGGTGAACGCCCAACAGCAGCTTTCCCAAGTTCGCATGTAGGAATGTCCACTATATTAATGATCTCTGCTTTCAGGGAGAACAAAAAACTAGCCTCGTTCCTTTTGCCTTTCTACATTCTTCTTTGTTGCGCTACAGTATATATTCAGGCTCATTACCTGATTGATGCAATTGCAGGATTTGTCTCAGCTATCTTTATCTATATTCTTACATCAAAGATTTATAAGAAATGGTTTGCCGAACCATTATTTCGTTGATATATATTTCGTTAAATAGCTAAATAGATTTAAGAATATCACTACTATTGGTGATGTTGTATCCTTGTTTTACCTAAATGTGGTGATTTCCTTTGATTACTAGGTGCTGTACCTTTGCTGCCATTAATAAACATATAAATGGTATAAGTAAATGGGAAAGAGATTTAGTTTAAAATTCAACGTTTGTTTTACTTTGTTTTTATTGCTTGGCGTGTTAATAGCTAATGCTGATACTGGATTTGGTAAAATTAAAGGCTTTGTGAAGAATACAAAAAATAAGCCTCTTCAGAATGTTAACGTTGCAATACAAGGCACATCTGTAAATGCTATATCCAATAATTCCGGAGAATTCACTCTGGATAATGTTCAATCAGGCAGTAATACGTTGGTTGTAACAATGATAGGTTATGGAACTCAGAAGAAGCAAATAACAATTTCATCAGGAGAAATTACTGAATGCAGTTTTATGCTGGATGATAATACTTATAACCTTAATGAGGTAACAATTACATCCTCGAAACAAATTTATAATCCAAAAGAAATCTCTTCATCTTTGAGGCTGGGAACTCCTATCTTAAATATACCTCAGAATGTTCAGGTAATTGATCAGTCGCTTTTGGCTGATCAGCAAGTCAACTCAATGCTAGAAGGAGTTTCAAGAAATGTAAGTGGAGTAAGACGTATGGAACATTGGGATACGTATGCGTTGTTGTATATGCGTGGGTCTCAGGTTGCCGCTTTCCGAAATGGAATGAATGTTCAGATGCCGTGGGGGCCTTTAGCTGAAGACATGAGCATGGTAGACCGAATTGAATTTGTAAAAGGACCAGCCGGATTTATGTTAGCTAGCGGTGAGCCCAGCGGTTTTTATAATATTGTAACTAAGAAACCTACTGGCAATACTAAGGGGAGTACTTCTACCTCTTTAGGGAGCAACGACTTATATCGTGCAGCATTAGATGTTGATGGTATACTTACAAAAGATAAGAAGCTTCTTGTCAGATTAAATATGATGGGGCAGAGTGCTGGTTCTCACCGTCCGTATGAGTGGAGCAAGAAATATATTATTGCTCCTGTTCTGAGTTATAACTTTGACGATAAAACATCTTTGACTGCCGAATATACTTATCAGCATCAGCAAATGTCTGTTGTTGGTTCTAGTTATGTTTTCGGATTAAATGGATATGGTGAATTGCCTTATGACTTTACTACGGTTGAACCTAACCTTGATCCAACCAGTATTAACGATCATAGTTTATTTCTTACCTTGAATCATCAGTTTAATAAAGACTGGAAATTTACCGGACAACTCGCTTATTTAAATTTTAATCAGAAAGGTTCTTCTTTATGGCCTACATCATTGGACTTGGATGGAACGTTACATCGCCGCTTAACAATATGGGATGCTTTTAATGAAGCAAAACTCGGGCAATTCTTTGTTAATGGAAAAGTTACTACGGGTGGTATAAATCACCGCATTTTGGCCGGCCTTGATATGGGAAGTAAAAACTATATTGCTGATTGGGGACAAGCTTTTGATTTAGAAGGATCAGTTCCTTTTAATATATATAATCTACAACATGGAACACTCACTGCTTCCACACTTCCAAAGTTTGATAGAAGTCTTAGCCTTAGAGCTCGTGCCGGTAATAATATTGTAAATCAGAATTATACAGCATTATATGTTCAGGATGAACTTGGATTTTTTAATGATATTCTTCGTGTGACACTTGCGGGGCGTGTTACCAGAAATAAAACAAGTAGTTACGGAAGTAATACTGATGATACAAAATTCACTCCTCGAGTAGGAGTAAGCGCTGCTGTTGATAAGTCTACTTCTGTTTACGGATTATATGATCAGGCATTTGTCCCTCAGACAGGAACTGATTATACAGGAAAAGCTTTTGATCCTATTACCGGGAACAATCTTGAATTTGGGATAAAGAAAAATTGGTTTGATGGTTACTGGAATTCAACCGTCAGCGTATATAGAATAACAAAGAACAATGTATTAACAACCGATGAAAATCATCCGCAATATTCAGTTCAGTTAGGCCAGAGCCGTACTCAAGGTGTTGAATTCGACTTAAAAGGACGTCTGTTTAAAGGTATGAATGTGATTTTTAATTATGCGTATACAGATTCAAAGGTTACAAAAGACGCTGATATAAACAAAGTTGGACAAAGTATGGCTGGCACAACCAAACATATAACCAATGGTTGGGTAAACTACACAATTCAAGAAGGAGCCTTGGCTAATTTAGGATTTTCTTTAGGTTACCAATGGCAGCTAGATCGCTCAGCCTGGTATGTATTTAGTGGTACAAATTCAGAATTGCCTGATTATTTCAGAATGGATGGTGCTGTATCCTGGAAAAAAGATAAGATTTCTTTGTCGCTTAATGTGAATAATCTATTAAATGACTATCTTTATTCCGGTTCTCCTTATGGAAATTTCTATTATTGGCAAACAGAACCACTTCGTAATTTCCGTTTGAATTTAACATATAACTTCTAATGATTAGTTTAAAAAAAGCAATAAAGAAGATACATTTATGGTTGGGATTGGCTTCTGGAATCGTAGTGTTTATTGTCTGTGTTACAGGTTGTCTATGGGTGTTTAATAAAGAAATAAACAGCGCATTTCTTCCCGATATGTCTGTTCAGAATTCGGGACACCTGCTTCCTCCTTCCAGACTAAAGACTATTGCTGGGGCTTATTGCCCGGGGGCGGAAGCTGTGAATGTGCAATACTATAAGGGCAAAGCTGCTCAACTAACTTTAACGAAGGAAAAAGAAAGAACGCAGCTTTTTGTTAATCCTTATACAGGTGCTGTGATATATAAAAAGGGGAATTCCTTTGACTTTTTCCGTTTTGTTTTGAATGGACATCGCACTCTTTGGTTACCTAAAGATATAGGACATCTGGTTGTTAACTACGGAGTGATGATCTTCGTCATCACTCTATTATCAGGCTTGGTACTTTGGTGGCCTAAAAGCCGGAAAGGATTACGTAACGGAACTAGATTTATGTGGAAAAAGTCTACAGGGAGTACTAAGCGCCTGTTTGACTTACATAATGTTCTGGGTTTTTATGCCTGCATTGTATTATTGGCTATTGGAATGACAGGTATGGTTTGGGGATTGGAATGGTGGTCGAAAGGAACATATTGGATAACAACCGGAGGTGCGAAACTACCGGATTGGGGAGTTGCTCAGTCGGATACCCTTAAAACAGGAACAAAAATAACGCCGGACAAGGCTGTTGATTATGTTTTCTTTAAATTATTGCCTGAATATCCTGAAGCTGAAGGTTTTCAATTTGGTTATGCCAGCCCAGAAGAGGCATCTTCTTCCATATATGCTGCAGTTTATCCTGACGTAGATAAATATTATAACCGTGATGTTTTTTCATTCGACCGTTATACATTGAAGGAAATCCCTCAAAAAGGTCCTTATGTGGGTAAGTATGCTGATGCTGGTTTTGGAGATAAGCTTCGAAGAATGAATTATGATATCCATGTTGGAACTATATGGGGTTTACCCGGAAAAGTTATTGTGTTTTTTGCAGCCTTGATAGGTGCTACATTGCCGGTTACAGGTTTTCTGCTGTGGTGGAGACGTACACAAAAGAAAAAGAAACGTTGAAATTTATAGTTAATCACTTATTATAGTAAAAGGCGGGAAGATGTGATATCTTTCCGCCTTTTTATCTTTTTACTATTTATGCATGTTCCTGAACTATCTTATCAAATATTTCAAAGAGAGCTTCCTGTGTATCTGCTCTGAGCATTGCAATACGAGTATCCCTGAAGTTTGGAATGCCTTTAAATAATGGAGATGCTGCCAGATGCCTGCGCACATGGATAATTCCCCTACGTTCATCAAGTCTTTCAATGCTTTGCTTTGTTTGTTCACGCAGAACATCCATCTTCCACTCAAAAGATAAAGGAGGAAGTTCCTCTCCGGTTTCAAGATAATGCTTTATCTCTTTGAATATCCACGGACGGCCAAAGGTTGCGCGACCAACCATAATAGCGTCTACGCCATAGCGGTCAAAATATTCCTTTACTTGTTGGGGAGTTGTTATGTCTCCGTTACCAATAATCGGGATATGCATGCGAGGGTTATTCTTCACTTCACCAATGAGAGTCCAGTCGGCTTCACCTGTATACATCTGGCTTCTTGTTCTGCCGTGAATGGTAAGAGCTGCAACACCACAATCTTGTAATTGCTCGGCAAGTTCTACAATAACCTTGCTGTTGCTATCCCAGCCAAGACGAGTCTTAACTGTAACAGGAATATTAACCGCATCTACCACAGCTTTAGTTATCTCGAGCATTTTAGGAATGTTCTGAAGCATACCTGCTCCGGCACCTTTACCTGCTACCTTTTTCACGGGGCAACCAAAGTTTATATCCAGAATATCGGGCTTTGCTGCCTCGACAATCTTAGCTGCTTCAACCATCGGTTCTACTTCCCGTCCGTAAATTTGCATGGCAACCGGGCGCTCTTCATCACAAATGGTGAGCTTCTGGGTGGTTTTATTCACAAAACGCACCAGTGCATCGCTAGAGATAAACTCTGTATATACCATGTCTGCCCCGAATTGCTTGCACAGCAGTCGGAAAGCAATATCTGTAACGTCCTCCATGGGAGCAAGGAATATGGGGCGTTCCCCTAAATCTATAGAGCCAATTTTCATAATCATCTTATTCTTGGCTGCAAAATTACACAAAAAACCACTACCTTTGCACACAACTAATTATAAAATAGGTATGAATCACCAGTTAAAAGATTTTGAAATTATGGCGCCTGCGGGTTCTCGCGAATCTTTAGCCGCCGCAATTCAGGCAGGAGCAGATTCAATTTACTTCGGTATAGAGAATCTGAATATGCGTGCCCACTCAGCAAACACCTTTACTATAAATGACTTGAAAGAGATTGCTCAGATATGTAATGAGCATAATATGAAGAGTTATCTGACTATAAATACAATTATTTACGATAACGATATTCCTTTGATGCGTAGCATTATTGATGCTGCAAAAGAAGCCGGTATTTCTGCTATTATTGCTGCAGATGTTGCAGTGATGACTTACGCCCGGTCTATTGATCAGGAAGTACATCTTTCTACTCAGCTTAATATTTCGAATGCAGAAGCCTTGAAATTCTACGCACAGTTTGCAGATGTTGTGGTACTTGCCCGCGAACTGAATTTAAAGCAGGTTCGCGCAATTTACGATAAGATAAAAGAAGATAATATATGCGGACCGAGCGGAGAAGAACTCCGTATTGAGATGTTCTGCCACGGTGCGCTTTGTATGGCGGTATCGGGTAAATGCTATCTTTCTTTGCATGAAATGAATTCATCTGCCAATCGCGGAGCTTGCATGCAGATATGCCGCAGAGCTTATGACGTGAAAGATAAGGATACCGGCCTTGAACTGGAAGTGGACAACGAATATATTATGTCTCCGAAGGATTTGAAAACTATTCACTTCATGGATGAGATGATAGAAGCCGGAGTAAGAGTGCTCAAGATTGAAGGACGGGCACGCGGACCTGAGTATGTTCGTACCGTTGTAGAGTGTTACAAACAGGCAATTCAGTCTTGTTTGGACGGAACATTCACCGACGAAAAAGTTGAGGCTTGGGATAATCGTCTGAAGACTGTCTTTAACCGTGGATTCTGGAACGGATATTATCTGGGACAAAAGCTAGGAGAGTGGAGTAAAAACTATGGTTCGGAAGCTACAGAACGGAAAGTTTATGTAGGCAAGGCTGTGAAATATTTCAGCAACATCAATGTTGCCGAATTTATGCTGGAAGCGGGTGAACTGAAACTGGGAGACAAACTGTTGGTTACCGGTCCAACTACCGGAGCCCTCTTTGCAACGCTCGAAGAAGCACGAGTAGATTTGAAGCCTGTAGAGGTGGTTCATAAAAGGGAGCACTTCTCTATGAAATTTTCCGAGAAGATTCGTCCAAACGACAAGCTATATAAAATAATCTCCGCCGAGGAATTAAAGAAATCTCGTACAAAAGAATGATTTCTTCTGTACAAAACAATTAATTCTTTTGTACAGAAGAATGCAATCTTTTGTACAAGAGAATTTTAATTGTTCGAATAACCTTAAAAACACTCTTATGGATAAATATATTTTTGAACTGAATATGAAAGTGCGCGACTATGAATGTGATATGCAGGGAATAGTCAACAATGCTATTTATCAGCATTATCTGGAACATACACGCCACGAATTTATAACCACACTCGGCATTAACTTTGCCGAATTGCACGGGCAACGACTCGATCCTGTAGTTGCGCGGATTTCTATTGCTTATAAAACTCCATTGCATAGCGGGGAAGAATTTGTTTCCAAGCTTTATATTGAGAAAGAAGGGGTGAAGTATGTTTTCTATCAGGATATATTTCGCTTATCTGATGGAAAGCCATCCATTAAATCAAAAGTAGAGTTGGTGTGTATTACCAATGGGCGATTAGGACATAGTGAACTTTTTGATAAAGCATTCGAACCTTATTTCGCCAAATGACGGAGCAGGAAATAATTGCCAGCATTGCGCTGACACAGATTCCGGGAGTGGGATCTGTTGGTGCCCGGAATTTAATAAATGCTGTGGGTAGTGCTGAGAAAATCTTTTCTCACCGTGCAGAACTTACGCAAATAGTACCAGGAATTACTCCACGCATGATGGAGATGCTTAATTCTCCTCAGCCTCTTTTACGTGCTGAGGCTGAATTTTCTTTTGCACAGAAAAATAAAATTAGCTGTATTACCATAAACGATGAGGCTTATCCTTCCCGGTTGAGGGAATGTCCCGATGCTCCTGTTGTGTTATTTTTTAAAGGAAACACGGATATGAATGCATTGCGGGTAATTAACATGGTAGGTACTCGTAATGCTACCGATTACGGACAACGTATTTGTCGGGATTTTCTGGCAGATCTTAAAGCTCTTTGTCCAGATGTACTTGTAGTTAGTGGTCTTGCTTACGGAATTGATATTCATGCTCATCGGGGTGCTTTAAATAATGGTCTTTCAACTATTGGTGTATTAGCCCATGGGTTGGACCGTATCTATCCGTCTGTTCATCGAAAAACTGCTATCGATATGCTCGAAAATGGTGGCTTGCTTACTGAATTTCTGTCGAAGACTAATCCTGATCGCCAGAATTTTGTGAAGCGAAACCGGATTGTTGCGGGTATGAGTGATGCTACAATTGTGGTTGAATCGGCTGTAAAGGGCGGAGCACTTATTACTGCAGACATTGCTCAAAGTTATCATCGCGATTGCTTTGCTTTTCCCGGTCGTGTTGCCGATGAATTTTCTATTGGCTGCAACAATCTGATAAAGGATAATAAGGCTGCATTAATTCTTTCTGCGGAAGATTTAGTAAAAGCAATGTGTTGGGATGCTAATTCAAAAGCTATTCCGGTGGCTGTTCAAAGACAACTTTTCGTTGATCTTACCGAAGATGAGCAGATCGTTGTGGATATTCTTCAGGAAAATGGAGATTCTCAGATTAATTCACTGGTTGTTGAAGCAGATATGCCAGTGAATAAAATGAATACCATCTTGTTTGAACTGGAAATGAAAGGCGTTATCAGAGTGCTTGCAGGAGGAATGTATCAGTTACTTTAGGTAGGTGCAAAAAAAATGGTTGTCATCACGACAACCAATCTTTGTTAACCTTAAATCTAATACTATGAAAAACACATTGCAAATGTAAACCTTTTGGCCATTCCCACCAAACTTTTGACCATTGTAGCCCTTTCTTTTAATTTTCTTTCACTACTTTTTATTGTTTCCGCACACGAAATATCATTTTGAAACTAAAATTAGCAGTTTGGCTTCTTTTGCCCATTCTTTTGTTAACACATATAAAAAAACAAATCCTCTACCAGTTCCCAGGCAGAGGATTTATTATATAATGATCTAATCAGTTGATTAATCTTTCAGTTTAGCTGCGATAAAGTCGCGGTTCAATCTTGCAATGTTGCTGATTGAGATAGACTTTGGACATTCAGCTTCACAAGCTCTGGTGTTAGTACAGTTACCAAAACCAAGTTCATCCATTTTAGAAACCATAGCTTTTGCACGACGGCCAGCTTCAACTTTTCCCTGAGGAAGAAGTGATAATTGGCTAACTTTTGCAGAAAGAAACAACATAGCCGAACCATTCTTACAAGCTGCAACACAAGCACCACAACCGATACAAGATGCTGAATCCATTGCTTCGTCAGCGATAGGTTTTGGAATTGCAATAGCGTTAGCATCTGGAGTACCACCAGTATTTACTGATACGTAACCACCGGCTTGCATAATCTTATCGAATGCGTTACGATCTACCATTAAGTCGCGGATTACTGGGAAACCAGCAGAACGCCATGGCTCAACAGTGATTGTATCTCCTTCTTCGAAACGACGCATGTAAATCTGGCAAGTTGTTGCTCCTGTACCTGGTCCATGAGGGCGTCCGTTGATGTAAAGAGAACACATTCCGCAAATACCTTCACGACAGTCGTGATCGAATGCTACTGGTTCTTTACCTTCATTGATAAGTTTCTCATTCAGGATGTCGAGCATTTCAAGAAATGAAGTATCACCTGAAATGTTTTCCATTTGATATGATTCAAAAGCACCTTTAGCTTTCGGACCTTTCTGACGCCAAACCTTTAGCGTGAAATTTATAATTTTTTCCATTGTCTACTAATTATTAAGCTTTGTAATTACGTGTTTGAACCTTAGTAAATTCATAGTTCAAATCTTCCTTAATTAACTCTGGTTTAGAGTCTTCACCTGTATACTTCCAGCAAGCTACGTATGAGAATTTATCATCATCACGCTTAGCTTCACCTTCTGGTGTCTGATGTTCTTCACGGAAGTGTCCACCGCAAGATTCTTCGCGGTTCAAACCGTCATAAGCCATCAACAGACCGGTCTCAATAAAGTCTGATAAACGAAGAGCTTTTTCCAGCTCGATATTCTGATCGTTTACATCTCCAGGGATACGAACATTTGTCCAGAAGTCTTTCTTAACTTCTTTAAGCTTAGCAATAGCTGTTTCCAAAGATTCTTTTGTACGTCCCATTCCAACGAATTCCCACATTACGTGACCAAGTTTCTTGTGAATTGAATCAACAGAGTGCTTACCATTAATGTTTTTGATCTTATTGATCTTGTCATTAATAGCTTTTTCTGCTTCAACGAATTCAGGAAGATCTGTAGAGAAACGTGGAACCTGAATCTGATCAGATAAATAGTTCTGAATTGTATATGGTAATACGAAGTATCCGTCGGCCAAACCTTGCATCAAAGCAGAAGCACCTAAACGGTTAGCTCCGTGGTCTGAGAAGTTAGCTTCACCGATAGCATATAATCCAGGGATAGAAGTCATTAACTCATAATCAACCCAGATACCACCCATAGTGTAGTGGATAGCAGGGAAAATCATCATTGGAGTTTTATATGGATTTTCGTTTGTGATTTCTTCGTACATGTCAAACAAGTTACCGTAACGAGCTCTTACTACGTCTTCACCAAGGCGGTTGATTGCTTCTGAGAAATCAAGGAATACAGCCAAACCTGTATTGTTTACTCCAAAGCCTTTATCGCAACGTTCTTTTGCTGCACGTGATGCAACGTCACGAGGTACAAGGTTACCAAATGCTGGATAACGACGTTCCAGATAGTAATCGCGATCTGCTTCAGGAATATCAGATCCTTTAATCTTTCCAGCCTGAAGAGCTTTTGCATCTTCAAGTTTCTTTGGAACCCAGATACGTCCGTCGTTACGAAGTGATTCAGACATCAAAGTCAGTTTAGACTGAACATCTCCGTGTACTGGAATACAAGTTGGGTGAATCTGTACATAACATGGATTTGCGAAATAAGCACCTTTCTTGTAGCATTGGATAGCAGCAGAACCGTTAGATGCCATTGCATTTGTAGAAAGGAAGTATGTATTTCCGTATCCACCTGTACCGATTACTACGGCATGAGCTGAGAAACGTTCAATTTTACCTGTTACAAGGTTGCGGGCAATGATACCACGTGCACGTCCGTCGATAAGAACAACGTCGAGCATTTCGTAACGAGTGAATAATTTTACAGTTCCTTTGTTTACCTGACGGCTCAAAGCAGAGTAAGCACCAAGTAATAACTGTTGTCCTGTTTGGCCTTTAGCATAGAATGTACGTGAAACCTGTGCACCACCGAAAGAACGGTTATCAAGTGTACCACCGTATTCACGAGCAAAAGGAACTCCTTGAGCTACGCATTGGTCAATAATTTCGTTGGAAACTTCAGCCAAACGGTAAACGTTTGATTCGCGTGCACGGTAGTCTCCACCTTTGATTGTATCATAATATAAACGGTAAACAGAGTCACCGTCATTTTGGTAATTCTTAGCAGCATTGATACCACCTTGTGCAGCGATTGAGTGAGCACGGCGTGGAGAATCTTGGATGCAGAAGTTAAATACTTTGAAACCCAGTTCACCAAGTGAAGCGGCAGCTGATGCTCCGGCAAGACCTGTACCAACTACGATTATGTCTAAACGACGTTTGTTAGCAGGGTTTACGAGTTTCTGATGAGCTTTATAGTTACTCCATTTCTCAGCCAATGGGCCTTCAGGAATTCTTGAATCTATCTTAGTCATAATTTTATTTCTTTTTTCTGATTTTATTAGAGTTCACATTTACTGGTTAATTAACCCAGTAATCCGTATTTTACGTAGAAAACTACTACTACTAAGGCAAAGCCGAAGAAGATTACAGTTGCAAAAATATTTGAGATACATTTCCAACGTTCGAACCAGATCTTGTTATTCCAACCTAGTGTTTGAAGTGCACTCCAGAAACCGTGAGTAAGATGGAACCAAATAGCTACAAACCATACAAGGTAAAGTAGAGCAAACAAAGGATTAGCAAATGTTTGGCTAATTAAAGCAGCACCGTCTTGTGGAGTAGGATTAATACTTTCAAGGCCGCTAAGTTCTACAAACTGCATTTTAAACCAGAACTGTGCTAGGTGTAGAACAAAGAAAAGAGCAACAATGATACCCAAAACCAACATGTTTTGAGAAGCCCATTCTACATTTTTAGGCTTTTCAACTACCGCGTAACTCTCATTACCACGTGCTTTGCGATTTTGCATTGTTAACCAGAAAGCATAAACGATATGTACAACAAAGCCAGCAGCTAAAACCAGCGTTCCAGCAATAGCATACCAATTTGCTCCCAAGAACTCACATACCATGTTGTAACCGGCTTCAGAGAAAACCGCCACAATATTCATCGACATGTGAAATGTTAGAAAAAGGACAAGGAACAGCCCTGATACGCTCATGACTACTTTCCTTCCTACAGATGAATTAGTTAACCACATAAATGATTGAATTTAAATTATTTAATTGTTAGAACTATAATTTATTTTTTGATGTCTGCTTTATTTGCGCAAAAGTACATGAAATCCCCCTATTAAGCAAGGGATTAAAGAAATTATTCGTTAATTAAAACATACCGGGTTTTTACCGTTCTCACTTTTAACTTAATTTCTTATTCGACGCTTATTAAAAATGTGTTAGAAAGATATAAATGCTCTATATAAAGTAAAGACAAATGAAACTATGATTATCCTTCTTTGGGAGAAATTGTATATAATAGTTCTACATATAGTGAATTCTCTCTTTTAATTCATCATTTTATGTTTTTGCGAATGATAGCCTTAATATGCACCATTTATAACTATTAATATATATCTTTGTATATATAATTTTATGGATAATATTGATGAAACAAATTCTCTTGCTCCTGATTGCTGTCTTTACTGGTTTTAATTGCTATGCACAAAACTGGGATATAAGTACTTTGAAGAAAATTAATGGAATTGATAATGAACTTGTAACAGGCTACAGTAAGGTCATTTCAAATACAGAACCTTTTATTGCTGTTGGAGTACCTCTAATTCTAGGTAGTTATGCTTTGCTGGATAAAGATCATGATTTGTTGAGTGATGCTGTTTATATTGGCACTAGTGTAGCCGAAGCTGTTGTAGTTACTTCCGGAATGAAGTACACTGTTGATCGTGAACGTCCTTTTGAACGTTATCCTGATTTGATCGAGAAGAGAGAATCTGTTTCGAGTTCCTCTTTTCCTTCTGCTCATACTGCTACAGCTTTTTCTTTAGTTACATCTTTAAGCATTAGATATCCTAAATGGTATGTTATTGCTCCAGGTTATTTATGGGCTTGCTCTGTTGGATTTTCAAGAATGAACAGGGGAGTTCATTATCCTTCTGATGTTATAGCTGGTGCTGCTATAGGTTCTGGTTGTGCAGTTGTAAATATATATGTTAACAAATGGCTTAATGAATTGTTATTTGCAAAAAATCATACTCGCCTCGTTAGTTATTAAAGTCTAATTCCATTTACGAAAAGCAATTCTAATTGTGGACAGTTTATATATGTATAAAAAAAGAGAGTGCCCTTCTAGAACACTCTCTTTCAAATAGTATATAAAATGTTTATTCTACTTCACTGTAGTCTAACACTGTTTTGCGATTTGCAAGAATTCGATCATATTCTTCTTTAGAACCAACAATAATCTTATCAAATTCACGCTGACCAGTTCCGGCAGGAATTAAATGTCCACAGATAACATTTTCTTTCATTCCTTCTAGCTTATCAATTTTACCATTGATAGCAGCTTCATTTAATACCTTTGTTGTTTCCTGGAAGGAAGCGGCTGACATAAAGCTCTTAGTCTGAAGTGCTGCACGGGTAATACCTTGAAGAATCTGTGTAGATGTAGCAGCAATAGCATCACGTACTTCTACAGGTTTCAAGTCACGACGTTTCAACATACTGTTTTCGTCTCTAAGTTTACGAGCTGTAACGATCTGTCCAGGTTGTAAATTTTGAGAGTCTCCAGCGTCAATCACAACCTTCTTGCCCCAGATATGATCATTTTCTTCCATGAAGTCAAGTTTGTCTACAACTTGTTGTTCTAGGAATCTAGTATCTCCTGGATCATTGATCTGAACTTTACGCATCATCTGACGTACAATTACCTCAAAGTGCTTATCGTTGATTTTTACACCTTGTAGACGGTATACATCCTGAACTTCATTCACGATATATTCCTGAACAGCTGTTGGCCCTTTGATTGCCAAGATATCTGCAGGTGTAGTAGCTCCATCAGAAAGAGGTGTTCCGGCACGTACATAGTCATTCTCCTGAACAAGAATCTGTTTAGAAAGAGAAACTAGATACTTTTTAACTTCGCCTGTTTTAGATGTAACGATGATTTCACGATTACCACGTTTAATCTTACCCATTGTTACTTCACCATCAATTTCAGATACTACAGCTGGATTTGATGGATTACGTGCTTCGAATAATTCAGTTACACGAGGAAGACCACCAGTGATATCACCAGCCTTACCTACTGCACGAGGAATCTTAACAAGAATATCGCCGGATTTAACTTTCTGGCCATTCTCAATTACAACGTGACCGCCTACCGGGAAGTTATAAGTACGAATTAGCTCGCCATTTTCGTCCACAATATGGGCTGAAGGCACTTTCGTTTTATCTCTTGATTCGATAATGATATATTCGCGTAAACCTGTTGCTTCATCAGACTCAACTTTATAGGTCACGTTTTCAATTACACCTTCAAACTCAATCTTACCTGTTGCTTCAGTAATAATAACTGCGTTAAATGGATCCCATTTACAGATAAGTTTACCTTTCTCTACAATTTCTCCGTCATTGGCATATAATGTAGAACCGTAAGGAATAGTATGATTAGAAAGAACAATATTTGTATTAACATCAACGATTCTTAATTCAGCAAGTCGTCCAACAACAATCTTAATTGCTTCGCCATTTTCGTCAACAGCATCTACTGTACGCAATTCCTCAAATTCCAAGCGTCCATTGTATTTAGCTTTTACACCAGCATTTGCTGCAATATTAGCAGCAGTACCACCGGCGTGGAATGTACGAAGAGTCAACTGAGTACCTGGTTCACCAATAGATTGTGCAGCGATAACTCCAACAGCTTCCCCTTTTTGAACCATTCTGTTAGTAGAAAGGTTACGACCGTAACACTTAGCACAAACGCCTTTCTTCGATTCGCAGGTTAAAACTGAACGGATTTCTACGCTTTCAATAGGTGAATCTTCAATCTTCTGTGCAACGTTTTCTGTGATTTGCTCTCCACTTGCAACAAGTAATTCTCCTGTTGTTGGGTGAATAATATCATGAACAGAAACACGGCCAAGGATTCGTTCATAAAGAGTTGCAATAACATCTTCGTTGTTTTTCAGTTCTGTGCAGATTAATCCACGAAGTGTGCCACAGTCTTCTTCATTGATAATAACGTCATGTGAAACATCAACCAAACGACGAGTCAAGTATCCGGCATCGGCAGTTTTTAACGCTGTATCAGCCAAACCTTTACGGGCACCGTGAGTTGAAATAAAGTATTCAAGTACTGACAACCCTTCTTTAAAGTTAGAAAGAATTGGATTTTCAATAATTTGACCTCCTTCAGCACCTGCTTTTTGCGGTTTAGCCATCAAACCACGCATACCTGAAAGCTGACGGATCTGTTCTTTAGAACCACGGGCACCTGAGTCAAGCATCATATATACAGAGTTGAAACCTTGGTCATCTGTAGAAATGGTTTTCATCAAGATGTTAGATAACTCTGAATTTACGTGTGTCCAAATATCAATAACCTGATTATAACGTTCATTGTTGGTGATGAATCCCATGTTGTAGTTATTTACAACCTGTTCTACTTCATCATATCCACGTTGAACTAATGTTTGTTTTTCTTTTGGGATGATAATATCATCCAAGTTGAAAGACAAGCCACCTTGGAATGCCATTCTATAACCTAAGTTCTTGATACCATCAAGGAAGTCTGCTGTCTTAGCAACTCCACAAATTTTAATAACATCACCAATAATCTCGCGAAGAGATTTCTTGGAAATAATTCTATTAATATATCCAACTTCTGCAGGAACAATCTCATTTACAATAACACGTCCAACAGAGGTTTCTTTCATTAATACATCAACAATATTACCATTCTCATCGAGGTCTTTAACAACTACGTTGATAATAGCGTGTATGTCTACTTTACCTTCGTTATATGCGATTGTAGCTTCTTCTGGTCCGTAGAAAGTAAGTCCTTCTCCTTTAGCCCCTTTTCTTAGTTTTGTAATGTAATACAAACCAAGCACCATATCCTGTGAAGGCACTGTAATTGGAGCACCATTAGCAGGGTTAAGAATGTTATGTGATGCAAGCATCAACATCTGAGCTTCCAAAACAGCTTCATTGCTAAGTGGTAAGTGAACAGCCATCTGGTCACCATCAAAGTCTGCATTGAACGCTGTACATGCAAGTGGGTGAAGTTGGATAGCTTTTCCTTCAATCATCTTAGGCTGGAAAGCTTGGATACCCAAACGGTGCAATGTCGGTGCACGGTTCAACAGAACTGGATGACCTTTCATTACATATTCCAAGATATCCCAAATAACAGGTTCTTTACGATCTACAATTTTTTTAGCAGATTTTACAGTTTTAACAATACCTCTTTCAATCAGTTTACGAATGACAAATGGTTTGTATAATTCTGCAGCCATTAATTTAGGAATACCACATTCGTGCATCTTTAACTCAGGGCCTACAACAATTACTGAACGCGCAGAGTAGTCAACACGCTTACCTAATAAGTTCTGACGGAAACGTCCTTGTTTACCTTTTAAACTATCAGATAAAGATTTCAAAGGACGGTTGGCATCTGTTTTAACAGCACTTGATTTACGCGAATTATCGAATAATGAATCGATAGATTCTTGTAACATTCGCTTTTCATTACGTAAAATAACCTCAGGAGCCTTAATCTCGATCAATCTCTTAAGACGATTATTACGAATGATAACACGACGATATAAATCATTTAAATCTGATGTAGCAAAGCGACCTCCGTCCAAAGGAACCAATGGTCTTAATTCTGGTGGAATAACTGGTACTATACGTACAATCATCCACTCTGGCTTATTACGTCCTTTCGAAGCTCTGAAAGATTCAACAACTTGCAAACGCTTTAAAGCTTCATTTTTACGTTGCTGTGATGAATCATTGCTTGCTTTATGTCTTAATTCATAAGACAAAGAGTCCAAGTCAAGACGTGCCAATAAATCGTAGATAGCTTCAGCTCCCATTTTAGCAATAAACTTATTAGGATCTGTATCTTCTAAATATTGGTTTTCTTTTGGAAGAGTTTCTAGTACATCTAGATATTCTTCCTCCGATAATAAATCATATGCATTAATACCATCAGCCTCTTTTATACCTGGCTGAATAACAACATAACGCTCATAGTAAATGATTGAATCAAGCTTCTTGGTAGGTAAACCTAGCAAATAGCCAATCTTGTTTGGAAGTGAGCGAAAATACCAGATATGTGCAACTGGAACAACCAATTGGATGTGTCCCATGCGTTCACGTCTAACTTTCTTCTCTGTAACTTCAACACCACATCTGTCGCAAACGATTCCTTTGTAACGAATTCTTTTGTATTTACCACAATGACATTCGTAATCCTTGATAGGACCAAAAATACGTTCACAAAATAAACCATCTCGTTCGGGTTTATATGTACGATAATTGATAGTTTCAGGCTTCAATACTTCACCACTCGAATTCTCAAGGATTTCTTCAGGAGAAGCTAACCCAATTGAGATTTTCGAGAAATTACTCTTTATCTTATTTTCTTTTCTAAAAGCCATACGATTAATTTATGTAAAGAGTTATCTATTAATTATTCTAAGTTAATACTTAGTCCGAGACCTCTTAATTCATGCAATAATACATTGAGAGATTCTGGAATACCAGGCTGTGGCATAGGATCACCTTTAACAATAGCTTCATAAGCTTTTGAACGTCCTACCACGTCATCAGATTTAATTGTAAGGATCTCTTGGAGGATGTGCGATGCACCAAATGCTTCAAGCGCCCAAACTTCCATTTCTCCAAAACGCTGTCCACCAAATTGTGCTTTACCACCTAGAGGCTGTTGAGTGATTAATGAGTATGGTCCAATAGAACGTGCATGCATCTTATCTTCAACCATGTGCCCCAACTTAAGCATGTAAATTACACCAACTGTAGCTGGTTGGTCAAAACGATCACCAGTACCACCGTCATAAAGGTAGCTTTTACCGAAGCGAGGTACACCTGCTTTGTCTGTCCATTCTGTTATGCTTTCTAGTGTAGCACCATCAAAAATTGGAGTCGCAAATTTAACACCTAGTTCTTTACCTGCCCATCCAAGAACAGTTTCAAAAATCTGTCCTAAGTTCATACGAGATGGTACACCTAATGGGTTAAGGCAAATGTCTACAGGAGTACCGTCTGCAAGGAATGGCATATCTTCTTGTCTTACAATTCTAGATACGATACCTTTATTACCATGTCGTCCTGCCATTTTATCACCTACGCTAATCTTACGTTTTTTAGCGATATAAACTTTAGCCATTTGGATAATTCCGGCTGGCAGTTCATCACCAATAGTGATACTGAACTTCTTACGTTTTAATTCAGCGTCTAATTCTTTGTATTTTTTCAAATAGTTAAGAATCAAGTCACGAATCATTTCATTCTTATGAGCATCTGCAGTCCACTTGCTTAACTGGATAGCAGTATAGTCAAGATTGCCAAGAACTGTTGCTGTAAAAGGTGCCCCTTTTGCAATAACATCTGCGCCTAAGTAGTCTTTTACTCCTTGTGATGCTTTTCCTTCTGTTAAAGTCAGAAGTTTTTCTATTAAAATTGATTTCAAATTATCAGCTTTAGCTTCAAATTCATCATCAATTTTTGGTAATAAAGCTTTGTCAGCTAATTTAGAGCTCCTATTTTTAACCACTCGAGAGAAGAGTCTTTTATCTATAATGACACCTTTCAGAGAAGGAGAAGCTTTTAAAGATGCATCTTTAACATCACCAGCTTTATCTCCAAAGATGGCTCTAAGAAGTTTCTCTTCTGGAGAAGGATCTGATTCACCTTTTGGTGTGATTTTACCAATAAGTATATCTCCTGGTTGGATTCTTGCACCAATACGTACAATTCCGTTTTCATCAAGGTCTTTTGTGGCTTCTTCACTAACATTTGGAATATCAGCAGTTAATTCTTCCATACCACGTTTTGTTTCACGAACCTCTAAGGCGTATTCTTCAACGTGTACAGATGTTAGTAAGTCTTCGCGAACAACTCTTTCATTTAAAACGATCGCATCCTCATAATTATATCCTTTCCATGGCATGAATGCTACCAAAAGATTCTTTCCAAGAGCTAGCTCTCCATTTTGTGTAGAGTAACCTTCTGTTAAGATATCTCCTGCTTTGACTCTTTGTCCTTTTGAACAAATAGGACGAAGGTCAATTGTCATGTTTTGGTTAGTCTTTCGGAATTTAGGTAATTTGTATTCTTTTAAAGCACTTTCAAAACTTACAAATTCCTCATCTTCAGTTTTGTCATAAAGAACTTTAATGACGGTTGCGTCAACAAATTCAATAACACCATCACCTTCGGCAGCAATTTGTGTGCGTGAATCTTCAACTAGTTGCTTTTCTATACCTGTACCTACAATAGGTGATTCGCATTTAAGCAATGGAACTGCTTGGCGCATCATGTTAGATCCCATTAATGCACGATTAGCATCATCATGTTCCAAGAAAGGAATAAGTGATGCGGCAATTGATGCAATCTGTTGAGGTGCTACATCCATTAATTCAACTTCAGAAGGTTCAACAACAGGAAAATCAGCATCTTGGCGACTATTAATTCTACTGTTGATAAATTTTCCATCATCATCTACTGGAGCATTTCCCTGAGCAATAATTTTTCCTTCTTCTTCTTCTGCAGTTAAGTATGTGAGTCCTTCTGAAGAGAAGTCTACTTTGCTTTCAGTAACTTTTCTATATGGAGTTTCTATAAACCCAAGATCATTAATTTTAGCATATACACACAATGATGAAATCAAACCGATGTTTGGACCTTCAGGAGTCTCAATAGGGCAGAGACGACCATAATGTGTATAGTGAACGTCACGAACCTCAAATCCTGCTCGTTCACGAGATAGACCACCAGGACCAAGGGCAGACATACGTCTTTTATGAGTTATTTCAGCCAATGGATTCGTTTGGTCCATGAATTGAGACAAAGCGTTTGTTCCAAAGAAAGTATTAATAACAGAAGAAATTGTCTTTGCATTAATCAAGTCTATTGGAGTGAAAACTTCATTATCTCTTACATTCATTCTTTCACGAATTGTACGAGACATACGAGCTAGACCAATTGCAAACTGATTTGATAACTGCTCTCCAACTGTTCGTACACGTCTATTACTTAAATGGTCGATATCATCAACTATTGCCTTTGAGTTTATTAACTCAATTAAATATTTAATGATTTCTATAATATCTTCTTTTGTCAATACTTTGACATCCATGCTGGTAGAAAGATCTAATTTCTTATTAATCCTATATCTACCAACTTCACCTAAATCATATCTTTTTTCAGAGAAGAACAGATTATTGATAACTTCTCGAGCACTAGTATCATCTGCAGGATCTGCATTACGTAGCTGTCTATATATGTATAATACAGCTTCTTTTTCTGAGTTACTAGGGTCTTTCTGAAGTGTATTATATATAATTGAATAATCAGATTGATTCGGCTCATCTTTATGTACTAGAATACTTTGAACACCTGATTCCAGAATTTCGTCAATATGTTCTTGTTCTAGTATAGTCTCACGATCTATAATAACTTCATTACGTTCGATTGACACAACTTCACCTGTGTCTTCATCTACGAAATCTTCTACCCAAGTCTTTAATACTCTAGCTGCAAGTTTTCTGCCAACAATTTTTTTAAGATTACTCTTGTTTACTTTAATATCTTCTGCAAGATCAAATATTTCAAGAATATCTTTGTCTTTTTCAAAGCCTATTGCTCTTAATAATGTTGTTACGGGCAATTTTTTCTTACGATCGATATACGCATACATCACATTATTAATGTCTGTTGCGAATTCAATCCAAGAACCTTTGAATGGTATTATACGAGCTGAATAAAGTTTTGTACCGTTTGCATGGACGCTTTGACCGAAAAAGACGCCTGGTGAACGGTGAAGCTGAGACACAACAACTCGTTCTGCACCATTAATAACGAATGTTGCTTTATCCGTCATATATGGAATTGGACCAAGGAACACGTCTTGAATAACAGTGTCAAAGTCTTCATGATCTGGGTCAGTGCAGTATAACTTGAGCTTTGCTTTTAAAGGAACACTATAAGTTAATCCACGCTCTATACAATCATCGATTGTATATCTTGGCGGATCAATATAGTAGTCCAAAAACTCAAGAACAAAATTATTTCTTGTGTCGGCTATAGGGAAGTTTTCAGCAAATACTTTGTACAATCCCTCATTTTTACGCTTTTCTGGCGGGGTATCTAATTGTAGAAAGTCTTTGAATGACTTCAATTGTACTTCTAAGAAATCAGGATATCCGAATGGATTTTTGATAGAAGCAAAATTAACTCTTTGATTTACAGTATTTGAAGACATCTGTTAATGAATTTGTAGAACTTATTTATAAATATATACACAAAAAGGTTAAGAACCCTCTTATGGAGGGCTCTTAACCGAATTACCTGATTAACAGGCTAATGTTATTTAAGTTCAACTTCAGCTCCAGCTTCTTCCAATGCTTTTTTCAATGTTTCAGCATCAGCTTTAGCAACACCTTCTTTAACTACGCTAGGAGCGCCATCAACTAAATCTTTAGCTTCTTTCAAGCCAAGACCACATTGTTCTTTAACTGCTTTAACAACTTGTAATTTTGCGCTACCTGCACTTTTCAAGACTACATCAAAAGAAGTTTTTTCTTCAGCAGCTGCTGCACCTGCAGCAGGACCAGCAGCAACAGCAACAGCTGCAGCAGCAGGTTCAATACCATATTCATCTTTAAGGATAGTAGCAAGTTCATTAACTTCTTTTACTGTTAAGTTAACTAATTGTTCTGCAAAAGCTTTCAAATCTGCCATTTTTGTATGATTTTAATGTTTAATTTACTAAATAATTTGTTTTGGTTTATCTTTCACCAAGAGTTTTTAGCACTCCGTGAAGGGTGTTTCCACCTGATTGAAGAGAAGAAATAACATTCTTGGCTGGAGATTGCAGCAAAGCAATAACGTCAGCAATAACTTCATTCTTACTCTTGATACTAATTAGAGCTTCTAGCTGGTCAGCACCTACATAGAAACTTTCTTCTACGTATGCAGCTTTAAGACCTGGTATACCGTCTTTAGCTACACTTTTGATCAACTTTGCAGGAGCATTACCAGTATTACTAAACATAACAGTGGTAGATCCTTTTAGTGATCCGTACAAAGGAGAATAATCAACTTCTAAGCTATCTAGTGCTTTTTGAAGTAAAGTGTTTTTAACGACAAGTAATTTTATGTCAGATTCAAAACATTTTCTTCTTAATGCACTTGTAGAAGCTGCATTCATTGCAGTTGTATCTACAAGATAGAAGTGAGAATATTCTTTTGTAGTTGCAGCAATTTGTTCAATTACTGTATTTTTATCTTCCTTTCTCATTATTCCTCCTATTATTAGATTTCCTCAACTGATTTTGGGTCAATTTTAATACCCAAGCTCATTGTACTAGAAAGATAAATACTCTTTATATATGTGCCTTTAGCAGCTGTTGGCTTTAGTTTAAGAAGAGTTGAGATAAATTCTTTTGCGTTTTCACGAATTTTATCTGAATCAAATGAAACCTTACCAATTGAAGTGTGAACAATACCGCTTTTATCAACTTTGAAGTCGATTTTTCCTTGTTTAACTTCTTTAACAGCTTTAGCAACATCCATAGTTACAGTACCACTCTTAGGGTTAGGCATTAACCCACGTGGACCTAGAACACGACCTAAAGCACCAATTTTACCCATGATAGATGGCATTGTGATAATTACATCAATGTCTGTCCATCCACTTTTGATCTTTTCAATATATTCATCAAGACCTACATAATCAGCTCCGGCCTCTTTTGCAGCAGCTTCAGCATCAGGTGTACAAAGAACCAAGACTTTTATTTCTTTACCAGTTCCGTGAGGAAGAGAAACAACGCCTCTTACCATTTGGTTAGCTTTACGTGGATCTACACCTAATCGTACATCAATATCTAATGAAGCGTCAAATTTAGTAGTACTTATTTCCTTTACTAATGCTGATGCTTCTTTTAGTGAGTATGCTTTCCCTGCTTCAATTTTAGCGGCAGCCAACTTTTGATTTTTTGTCAGTTTTCCCATTATAATTGAAGATTATTAATTATTACCCGGGAATTCCCCTTTTACAGTGATACCCATACTTCTAGCTGTACCTGCAACCATTGTCATGGCAGCTTCCACAGTAAAACAGTTCAAGTCAACCATTTTGTCCTGAGCAATAGCACGTACTTGTTCCCAAGTAATCTCGGCAACTTTTTTACGATTAGGCTCAGCAGAACCGCTTTTAAGCTTAGCTATTTCCAATAACTGGATAGCAACAGGCGGAGTCTTGATTACAAAATCAAAAGACTTGTCTGCATAATAAGTAATAACGACAGGTAATATTTTACCTGCTTTGTCTTGGGTCCTGGCATTGAATTGCTTGCAGAATTCCATAATATTGATCCCTTTAGAACCCAGAGCAGGTCCTACGGGAGGAGATGGATTTGCAGCGCCTCCTTTAATCTGTAATTTGATTAGTCCAGCAACTTCTTTAGCCATTTTTTTATTGATTTTATATAAACATTAATTAAGGGATAACACAGCGTAACCAATGCTATTCCTTTTCTACTTGCATAAAGCCTAATTCAAGCGGAGTTTTTCGCCCGAATATCTTTACCATAACCTTTAATTTCTTCTTTTCGTTGTTCACTTCTTCAATGGTTCCACTGAATCCGCTGAATGGACCAAAAGCTACTTTTACAGTTTCTCCTACTATATATGGGATATTTAGTTCTTCTCCCGTTTCTTGTAGTTCATCTACTGTACCAAGTATACGATTCACTTCTGACTGTCTTAGGGGGGTTGGATTTTCCGAACCACCTAAAAAACCTATCACATTAGGGGTATTTCTTAAATGATGAGATACCTCACCAACAAGAGCAGCCTCCACTAGAACGTAACCAGGAAGATAATTTCTTTCCTTCACAATTTTTTTTCCGTTGCGAACCTGATATACCTTTTCAGTAGGAATCAATACCTGAGATACATAATCACCAAGGTTGCTGTTTTTTATATCAGCTTCAAGATATTCTTTTACCTTGCTTTCTTTACCGCTAATGGCACGCAGAACGTACCATTTCTTTTCAATCTCAGACATTTTTTACTCCTTTGTGTTAATGTGGATAAATGATATCTTCCATAAGAGTCTGGAAGCAAGAGTCCATAACGAAAACTACCACTGCAATGAGTAGGGAAGCATATAAAACAACCACTGCACTGTTAGTCAATTCAGAATACGTAGGCCACGATACTTTATGTACAAGTTCGTCGTAAGTTTCTTTTAAGTAAGTTACTACTTTTTCTACTAATTTTTTCATCTCTAATGTATTTGCACGGGAGGAGAGGCTCGAACTCCCGACACCCGGTTTTGGAGACCGGTGCTCTACCAACTGAGCTACTCCCGTAAATATCAGTTCCTGATATTACTCAAGAACTGATGATTTATTTTATTAATCACAGATTTCTGTAATCTGACCAGCACCTACTGTACGTCCACCTTCACGGATAGCGAAACGAAGACCTAAGTTAAGAGCTACTGGGTAAATCAATTCTACATTGATTGTAACATTATCACCTGGCATAACCATGTCTGTTCCTTCTGGAAGAGTGATTTCACCTGTACAGTCTAATGTACGTAGGTAGAATTGAGGACGATATTTGTTGTGGAATGGAGTGTGACGACCACCTTCTTCTTTCTTAAGGATATAAACCTCAGCTTTGAAAGTTGTGTGAGGAGTGATTTTTCCTGGATGGCAGATAACCATACCACGTTTGATCGCTTCTTTTTCAATACCACGAAGTAGAAGACCTACATTATCTCCAGCTTGACCTTCATCAAGAATCTTACGGAACATTTCAACACCAGTTACAACTGATTTCTTTCCTTCAGCACCTAGACCAATGATTTGAACTTCTTCACCTGTTTTGATAATACCTGCTTCGATACGACCAGTAGCAACAGTACCACGACCTGTGATAGAGAATACGTCTTCAACTGGCATCAAGAATGGTTTATCAACATCACGTGGAGGAAGTGGAATCCATGTATCAACTGCATCCATTAATTCCATAACTTTGTCTTCCCATTTTTCTACACCGTTAAGTGCACCTAGGGCAGAACCACGGATGATTGGAGTATTATCACCGTCGAATTCATAGAATGAAAGAAGTTCTCTCATTTCCATTTCAACAAGTTCTAACATTTCTTCGTCTTCAACCATATCGCATTTGTTCATGAAAACAACCAATTTAGGAACGTTTACCTGACGAGCTAATAGGATGTGTTCACGTGTTTGAGGCATAGGACCATCAGTTGCAGCTACTACAATGATAGCACCATCCATTTGAGCAGCACCAGTTACCATGTTCTTTACGTAGTCGGCGTGTCCTGGACAGTCAACGTGTGCGTAGTGACGGTTAGCTGTTTGATACTCAACGTGCGAAGTATTAATAGTAATACCTCTTTCTTTTTCTTCAGGAGCGTTGTCGATAGAATCGAATGAACGCAATTCAGAAAGACCTTTTTTTGCTAATACCATTGTGATAGCAGCAGTTAAAGTCGTTTTACCGTGGTCTACGTGACCAATAGTACCAATGTTAACGTGCGGTTTGGTACGTTCAAATTTCTCTTTAGCCATAGCTTTACTTGTTATTTATTTGATTAATAATCAGCATTTACATTATTATGAGCTGTTGACGGGAGTTGAACCCGTGACCTCTTCCTTACCAAGGAAGTGCTCTGCCACTGAGCTACAACAGCAAGAATGAGAGCGGAAGACGGGACTCAAACCCGCGACCCTCAGCTTGGAAGGCTAATGCTCTATCAACTGAGCTACTTCCGCATTCTTGCCAAAGCATTTGCTTCGTCTTTGTGGGCAAAGATGGATTCGAACCACCGAAGTCGAAAGACAGCAGATTTACAGTCTGCCCCATTTGGCCACTCTGGTATTTGCCCTAAAAATTTTGAGCCTCTTGTCGGATTCGAACCAACGACCCCGAGATTACAAATCACGTGCTCTGGCCAACTGAGCTAAAGAGGCGGGTATCTTAAAAATGCAACCGTTACGTTTAATCTAAGCGAAACGGCTGCAAATTTAGTTATTTATTTTATAACCGCAAAGTTATTTGGTTTTTTTTTATTTGTTCTGTTGTTTTTCCTTGTGTTTCAACAATTGTTTTGATAGTGCGTCTAATCCTTCATCGATAGACTCTTCAAATGTATCGTTTACTTTACTAGCATAGAACTCATTGTTCGGTATAATGATCTTTATTCCGGCTTCTTTGTTCTTTACTGATTCAGGTTTAACAACCTTCAATGACACCTCCACTACTTTTATATCATCGTAAAGTCTCTCTAACTTTGCTACTTTCTTTTGGATGAAAGATTGTAATTGCTCTGAAGCATCAAAGTGAATAGATTGAATTCTAATTTCCATACATACCTCCTTTTTTATGCTCTAGGATGAGCTAGTTTATAGATGTTCTTTAACTCCTCAAATGTTGTGTGCGTGTAGACTTCTGTTGCCGCAAGGCTTGTGTGTCCAAGAATCTCCTTTATTGCATTAAGATTTGCTTCGTTGTTTAACATCGCTGTAGCAAATGTGTGCCTTAATACATGTGGGCTTTTCTTTTTTAGCGTTACAACCTTTGATAATTGTTGTTTTACTAACCTCTCAACTAATGCATTGTAAAGTCGTTCTCCGTTTTCTTTCATAAAAAAGGCTTCCGGTTTTACTGTTATAGTCTCGTTTCGTATGCTGATGTATCTTAGCATAGACTCTTTCAGTTCGTCTCCGAATGGAATTAGTCTTTCTTTGTTTCTCTTTCCCTTAACTTTAATAAGTGAATCTTCAAAGTTTATATCTTTATTGTTTAGCCCTATTAGTTCTGAGAGTCTAATGCCTGTGGCGTAAAACATTTCAATAATCAATAGGTCTCTAATACCAATAAATCCTTCTTTGAAATCGGCTTCTTCAAGAATCTTGTTTATCTCTTTCTCTTTTAAGAATATAGGGAGTGGTTTTTTCTTTTTGGGTCCATTTATTTTTCTTGTTGGATCCTTGGTTATCTCCTGCTTTAATAAAAGAAATTTATAAAAAGATCTCAATGAACTCAACTTTCGGTTCACTGATGAAGCTGTATATCCTTTTTTTGTCAGATCGATGATCCACTGGCGGATAATGTCAGCATCAACTTCAGTTAATGTTAACTCCTCACTATCATTTTTTATATATTCTTCAAGTTGTATTAAATCTACTCTATAACTGTTAATCGTTTTTTCTGAGTAGTTCTTTTCATATTGAAGAAAATTTAGAAAAGAGTCAATCAGCATATGAATCGTTGCGTTAATAATTCTGCAACGAATGTATGAAAAAGAATTTAATAATTCAAGAGAAATGATGAATTATTATTCTTCTACTTGCTGAAGTTTTTGAACATAAACAGCGCGTTCTTTCTTAAACCTTTTAGTTACAGATGGTTTGTCAAACTGTTGTCTGCTTCTTAATTCTTTAACTACTCCGGTTTTTTCGAATTTTCTTTTGAATTTCTTCAGCGCTTTTTCGATGTTTTCGCCTTCTTTTACAGGTACTACTATCATTTTATTAATATTAAATATGTTGATTTATAATTTCTTCAGTCAAAATGCGCGGCAAAATTACACATACTTTCTTTATTCACAAAACTTTCGACTAATAATTATTCTAAAAAGTAGAAACAAATTTCTTTTTTAAGATGATATTTCTATCTGCTTGAAACTCTTTTGCTTTATTAGTGAAACATACACTCTTATAAATATATATAATAAAAAGAATACTTATCTTTGCTATTATTGTAAAATTAAAAATTTAAGTATGAAACAGAGCATAGTTAGTCGTATTGATTCTTTAAGAAAACTGCTTTTAGAAAAGGGCCTTTCTGCATTTATTATTCCAAGTACAGACCCTCATCTTAGTGAATACGTTGCTTCTCGTTGGAAATCCCGTGAATGGATTTCTGGCTTTACCGGTTCGGCGGGTACTGTTGTTATAACACTAGATAAAGCTTGTCTTTGGACTGATTCTCGTTATTTCCTTCAAGCTGCAGATCAGTTGGAAAATTCAGGTATTTCTCTTTTTAAGGACGGTTTACCTGAGACTCCATCTATTACAAATTGGCTTTCAAGTGAACTCAAAGGTGGTGAATCCTTGGGTATTGACGGTAAGATGTTTTCTGTTATAGATGTTGAAGATATGAAAAATATTTTTTCGAAGAGAAATATATCAGTCGATACATCTTTAGATCCTTTTGATTTAATTTGGGAAGACAGGCCAGTTATGCCACAGGGTTCAGCTTTTATTTATGAAACAAAATATGCTGGAGTTGCAAGTTTTGATAAAATTGCTCATGTTCGCGAGAATATGAAAAATTCAGGTGTTGAAAGTTTACTTGTATCAACACTTGATGAAACTGCATGGATGTTAAATCTTAGAGGTAATGATGTGAAATGTAATCCTGTTGTTATTAGTTATTTGCTTATTACAAAAGATCATTGCTACTTCTTTATTGCTCCAGAGAAACTTACTGATGAAGTGAAGGAGTATCTTCTCTCTCAAAAAGTAACGATTAAAAATTATAGTGAAATTAATTCTGTTTTATCGAAACTTGATGTATCAACCTTATTAATTAATCCTGCAAGAACAAACTTTGATGTCTTCTCGGTTGTTAATCCTTTATGTAAAATTATTCGTGGGAATTCTCCTATAGCTCTATTGAAGGCTGTAAGAAATGAACAGGAAATTATTGGGGTACATGCTGCAATGATTCGTGATGGTGTAGCATTGGTTAAATTCCTTCGTTGGCTTGAAACAGCTGTCCCCGCAAGAAGCGAAACAGAATTAAGTATAGATGACAAACTACATGAATTCCGTGCTGCTCAGGATTTATATATGGGAGAAAGTTTTGATACCATTGCAGGATATAAAGAACATGGAGCAATTGTTCACTATTCTGCTACGCCCGAGAGTTCTTCTAGGTTGAAGCCTGAAGGTTTTTTATTGCTTGACTCAGGTGCACAGTACTTAGATGGAACAACCGATATAACACGGACAATTGCTTTGGGACATCTCACTGAAGAAGAAAAGATTGATTATACTTTGGTGCTGAAGGGTCACATAGCTATTGCTACATGTAAGTTTCCATACGGAACCCGTGGCACACAGATTGATGTTTTAGCTCATCTTGCTTTATGGCAAAGAGGAATGAATTATTTGCATGGTACTGGTCATGGTGTTGGACATTTCTTAAGTGTTCACGAAGGACCGCAAAGTATTCGCTTGAATGAGGTGCCGGTTTTATTATTGCCTGGAATGTTGACTTCAAATGAGCCGGGTGTATATAAGAGTGGCCGTCATGGCATTCGCATTGAGAATCTAACCTTGGTTCGTAGAGACATTGAGACTGAATTTGGCGAATTTTATCGCTTCGAGACAGTGACACTATGTCCTATTTGCACAGAGGGTATAATAAAATCTCTCCTTTCTGATGCTGAAATTAATTGGTTAAATGATTATCATCAGTTAGTTTATGATAGACTAAGTCCTTATCTTTCTGAAGAAGAATCTTTGTGGTTGAGAACTAAAACTATAGCGATTTAATTCTTATACTACATTATAGTATAATATAAACAGATAAAATAAAATGGCATTAATAAAATCAGTGCGCGGATTTACGCCGGAGTTTGGTGAGAATTGTTTCTTAGCAGACAATGCAACTATTATTGGTGATGTTAAAATGGGAAATGAATGCAGTATCTGGTTTGGTACAATATTGCGTGGCGATGTAAACTCTATACGTATTGGAAATAGAGTAAACATCCAAGATGGATCTGTATTGCATACCTTATACGAAAAGTCTACTATTGAAATTGGCAATAATGTTTCAGTGGGGCATAATGTTACTATTCATGGCGCAACAATAAAAGACTATGCATTGGTTGGGATGGGTTCAACTATTCTTGATCATGCTGTTATAGGTGAAGGAGCTATTGTTGCTGCCGGATCTTTGGTGTTAAGTAACACAATAATTGAACCTGGTAGTATTTGGGGAGGTGTTCCTGCTAAGTTTATTAAAAAGGTAGATCCCGAACAGGCGAAGGAGCTGAATGAAAAAATTGCTCATAACTATCTTATGTATTCTGATTGGTATAAGTAGAAATGGTTAATAATAAAATGTCCGGCTTTGGTATAATACCATAAAGCCGGATATTCTTTATTTAGCAATGTTATATCTGTTTTCTAGAACTTAATCTGGTCCAGGATTTTTTCGCTGGCCCCTAAGTTTTTCCTCACATAGTTGTCTGCATTTGCCCCTACTTCCTTTAGATATTCTGCATCTGAAATCATTTTGTCCAGTAATTGACTTAGGTCTTCATAATTCTTTATTGAGAAAGCTCCGTTTTCTTCTAAAAGTTGTTTTGCTTCCATGAATTTTTGGTACTTAGGACCGAAAATAACAGGAATACCATATACGGCAGCTTCAAGTATATTGTGAATACCGACTCCGAATCCTCCGCCAATATAAGCTATTTCTCCGTACCTGTAAATGGAAGACAATAATCCAAATCCATCAATAATTAGACAGTCTGCATTTCTCACATTTTGTTCATTTGCTTTGGAATAACGAACATATGGACGTTTTAACTTACTGATAATCTCTACTAAATGATTTTCATCAATGACATGAGGCGCAATAATTAGTTTGATATAAGGATGTGTATTGAAATACTCAATAAAGAGATCTTCATCCGGTTGCCATGAACTTCCAGCTACAATTGTCATTGAATTGCCTTTGAATGCTTCTACTAAAGGCAGATCCTTTGCTTCCTGACGAATTTCAAGAACACGGTCGAAGCGAGTGTCGCCAACTACGGTAACCTTATTAATACCAATCTTGGAGAGGAAGCGTTTTGATGTTTCATTTTGAACAAACAACTGATCAAAATTAGCTAAAACCTTCCTGTATGTTCCTCCATACCACTTAAAAAATATCTGCTCTTTTCGGAAAATAGATGAAATACTGTAAACAGGAATATTCCTTTTGTGTAGCTCATCCAGATAGTTTTTCCAGAATTCATATTTAATGAAGAAAGCCATGCAAGGCTGTATAATGTCTAAGAACTTATTTACATTACGAGGCTTATCAAGCGGAAGGTAGCATACAATGTCTGCTCCTCTGTAATTTTTACGAACTTCATATCCTGATGGGGAAAAGAAAGTAAGTAATATATTATATTCAGGATATCTTTCTCTGATTTTCTCAATGAGCGGACGTCCTTGTTCAAACTCACCTAAAGATGCTGCATGAAACCAAATATATTTTGCACCATCTTCTTTTTGCTGACGTAGAAGTTCGTATACTATCCAATGCCCTTTCATCATCTTGCGTGGCTTTCTGCTGAAAGGTGCAAGTAGATGAATTAATAGCGAGTATATATAAATTCCAAAATTATAAAACATGTCTGCTCTTTTACTTCTTTATAACCTCTATTGCTCTTTTCATTCGGGCAATTGTTTCTTCTTTGCCCAATACAGCAGAGATGTCAAACATGTGAGGTCCTTTCCCTTCTCCAACAAGTGTGAGACGGAAAGCATTCATGATATTTCCTAAATGATATCCTTTGCTCTCGATCCATTCCATTACAATTTTTTCCTGGTTCTCCAAAGAAAAATCGTCAATGGCTTCAATTACGTGCATAAGCTCAGTTATCTGTGCGGGAGAATCTTCTTTCCAGCGTTTTTTTACAGTCTTCTCATCGTATTCTGTCGGAGCAACAAAGAAGAATTTGCAAACATTCCAAAGCTCTTTTACAAAGCTAGCCCGCTCTTTCATAAGTCCTACAACAGTAACCACTTTTTCAAAAGGAGCTTCTACACCTTGTTCTTTTAAATATGGAATGAATAAATTGGCTATTTCCTCATTTGACTTAAGTTGAATATATTGATGATTGAACCATTTACCTTTTTCATAATCGAATTTTGCGCCGGCTTTGCTGCATCTGTGTAGATCAAAAAGCTGAATCAGTACATCCATACTCATAATCTCCTGGTCATTACCCGGATTCCATCCTAATAATGCGAGGAAGTTGATTACAGCTTCAGGCAGATAACCAGATTCTCTGTATCCAGAAGAAATTTCTCCTGTCTTCGGATCTTTCCATTCTAATGGGAACACAGGAAATCCCAGTCGGTCACCATCTCGTTTACTTAGTTTGCCATTTCCGTCTGGTTTAAGTAAAAGAGGAAGATGTGCGAACTGTGGCATAGTTTCTTCCCATCCAAATGCACGGTAAAGAAGTACATGTAATGGTGCAGACGGCAACCATTCTTCACCGCGGATTACATGAGATATATCCATTAAATGATCGTCTACGATATTTGCAAGATGATATGTAGGTAATTCATCTGCTGATTTATATAAGACCTTATCATCCAGGATAGAAGAGTTGATAATTACTTCTCCACGGATTATATCTTGTACATGAATGTCTTCGTTTGGTTCGATTTTTATTCTGACTACATATTTCTCTCCTGAGTCAATAAGGTTTTTAACTTCTTCTTCAGAAAGAGTCAAAGAGTTGCGCATGCTTAATCGTGTAGAAGCATCGTATTGGAAGTTTTTTATTTCAGCACGTTTAGCATCTAATTCTTCAGGAGTATCAAAGGCTATGTATGCTTTTTGGCAATCCAATAAAATTTTAACATACTTCTTGTATATTTCTTTGCGTTCTGATTGACGGTAAGGTCCATAATTTCCTCCGAAACTTACACCTTCATCAAACTCAACGCCTAACCATTTGAAAGCTTCGATAATGTATTCTTCTGCTCCTGGAACAAAGCGTTGAGAATCCGTATCTTCTATACGGAAAATCATATCACCACCGTGCTGACGAGCAAATAAATAGTTATATAATGCAGTACGCACACCGCCAATATGTAATGCTCCTGTGGGACTTGGAGCAAAACGAACTCTTACTTTTCTTTCTGTCATATTGTTTTATATAAAATAAAAATCGGAGCAAAATTAATCTATTTTTTCCGAACTACAGCATAACTTTGATGTTTGTATTGGTCTTAATGGTAAAAAATAGTGTTCTTATTGTTTTTTTTTGTATTTTTCGACAAAATTTGAATAAAATGAATAAGTTAAGAAACAAAAAACGTTCTACTTATAAAGATTTGATATTTAAGACCCTGATATTCCTGGCAACAGTGACTGTTATTGTGTACTTTTTACCTCGAAGCGGTAAATTTAACTATCAATTTGATATTAACAAGCCTTGGAAATATGGGCTGTTGACAGCGTCTTTTGACTTCCCAATTTACAAAGATGAAGCCTTGGTTAAGCAAGAACAAGATAGCATAATGAGGTTTTATCAGCCCTACTTAATATACAATCAAAGAATGGAGCAGAATGCTCTGTCGAAACTTAAGTCTGACTATAATGGAAGACTAAAAAGCAAAATGCTTTCAGTCTATTATTACCAGCATATAAATACTGTACTGAAAGGTATTTATAAAAGAGGTGTTGTTCCTAGTGCCGACATGGGCAATCTTAAAAATGAGAATATTCAGACTGTTATGATTGCAGATAAAAAAATGGCTAACGCAAAGCCTTCTGCTGAGCTTTTTACGATAAAAACAGCTTATGAATATTTATTGAAAGCAGACACTATTCATTTTAACAAAGAAATCCTAAGACAATGTGATCTGGATAATTACATTATACCCAATTTAGTTTTTGACAGGAAAAAGTCCGAAGCCGTAAAAGCAGAACTTCTTGGTACAATATCTTGGGCTACCGGACTTGTTCAGTCTGGTCAAAAGATAATTGACAGGGGAGAAATTGTAAACGATCGCACTTTTCATATTTTGGAGTCTCTGCAGAAAGAATCAATAAAAAGAAATGCGTCTGTCAATCAGCAACGTTTTATTTTGCTTGGGCAAGTTCTTTTTGTTAGTATACTTATGTTTTGCTTTATGCTGTTTCTTGATTTATTCAGAAAGGATTATTATCAACAGAAAGGCGGTTTGTCATTGCTATTTACGCTCACTATCTTTTTTTCTGTGATTACAGCTTTTATGGTTAAGTATAACTTTTTCAGTGTTTATATGGTTCCTTATGCCATGTTGCCGATTATTATAAGAATATTCCTTGATTCGCGCACAGCATTTATGACTCATACCTTAACCATCTTAATTTGTTCCATAACCTTGCGTTATCCTTATGAATTTATATTGCTTCAAATGACTGCTGGTCTTATTGCTATATTTAGTTTGAGAGAATTATCTCAGCGGTCACAGTTGTTCCGGTCTGCATTTCTAATAGTTCTTGGTTATGTTCTGCTGAATTTTTCAATGGAACTAATTCATGAAACAGACCTTTCAAAGCTTAATCTAAGCATGTACGTAAATTTCTTTATTAACGGCATATTGTTGCTTTTTGCTTATCCGCTGCTGTTCCTGTTTGAAAAAATCTTTGGATTTACATCTAATGTAACCTTGGTTGAACTTTCGAATATTAATAATCCTTTGTTGCGTAAATTGTCTGAGGTTGCGCCTGGAACATTTCAACATTCAATGCAGGTGGCTAATTTGGCGGCAGAAGCAGCTATCAGGGTAGGGGGTAAAAGCCAGCTGGTGAGAACCGGAGCTCTTTATCATGATATTGGAAAAATGGAAAATCCGGCTTTCTTTACTGAAAACCAATCGGGAGTAAATCCGCATAAGTCATTGAGCTATGAGCAAAGTGCTCAGGTTGTAATTCATCATGTAACGGATGGATTGAAACTTGCCGAAAAGCACAATTTGCCTAAAGTAATTAAAGACTTTATTCGCACTCATCATGGATTAAGTAAGACTAAGTATTTCTATGTGTCATTTAAGAACGAAAATCCCGATAAAGAAGTTAATGAAGAGGTCTTTACTTATCCGGGACCTAATCCTTTTTCTAAGGAAACAGCCATATTGATGATGGCGGATTCAGTAGAAGCGGCTTCTCGTAGTTTGCCTGAATATACAGAAGAATCTATAAGTAATTTAGTTGAGAAGATAATTGATTCACAGATTGTAGATGGATGCTTTAAGTACTGTCCTATTACATTTAGAGACATTGCTACTGTGAAAATTGTTTTTAAAGAGAAACTTCGTACAATTTATCATACGCGTATCAGATATCCGGAATTAATTAATAGAAACGAAGGGGATGATAAATTAAATGCTGTACAGAATAATTAATTCTTCTGTACAAAAGATTTAATTGTTTTGTACAGAAGATTGTTTTCTTTTGTACAAGAGAATTTTATTCTTCGGGCATGTTTTTTAAATATGCCAATAGTCCTTCGCAGGCATCCTCCAGAATATCCAAAACTTTTTCGAATCCAGAAGCACCGCCAAAGTAGGGGTCGGGCACATAATTTGCAGGGATACGTTGGCAAAAATCTGTCATTCGGCCAATTTTCTGCATTGCTTCAATGGATGGTGCCAATTCCTTAAGGTCATCAATATTGCGGTCGTCCATACCTAATATCAGATCGAAATTATCAAAATCGTCACTTCTCACCGGTCGGGAACGACTTACTAAGTTGTACCCTCTTTTTGCAGCATGAGCACGCATTCGCGAATCAGGCAATTCTCCCTGATGATAGCTGAGTATACCGGCAGAGTCTACTTTTATAGTATCGTCTAATCCTTCTCTTTCAAGATAGGTTTGCATAATCCCTTCTGCCAATGGCGAACGACAAATGTTTCCAAGGCATACGAAAAGAATTTTGTATTTTGTTTTTTCGCTCATAAATTAAAATGGGTCTACGTCGTAATACACGATTAATGATTTAAATCGCTCGTCTTCAATCATCTCTTTCTGCACTTGCAATAACAGAGCGCGAGCCTTCTCCATAGATGCATTATATTCAATTTTTACAATAATTTTCTTGATAAAAAGCATCTGAATACGAGCTACCGGAGGATTATCCGGACCCAGTACACGATTTCCAAAAATGCTTCTAAGTCTTTCGGCCATAGTGCGAGCCATTGTGTCAAGCAAGTCGGCATTTCTGTTTTTAAGATATACATAAACCAGTCTGTAATATGGCGGGTATCGAAACATCTGACGTTCTGCTAACTGACTGGCAAACATCTGTTGGTAATCGTTTGCAATTACCTGATGAATAACTGGATGATCTATCGATTTTGTCTGCAATATAACCAAGCCTTGTTTATTCTTTCTTCCGGCTCTTCCTGATACTTGAGCCATTAGCTGATAAGCACGTTCGTAAGAACGGAAGTCCGGATAATTAAGCATTGTATCGGCATTCAGAATACCTACCACACTGACATTATCAAAATCCAGTCCTTTCGAAACCATCTGGGTGCCGATTAGTATATCTGTTTTTCTTTGCTCAAAGTTTGCGATAATCTTCTCGTAAGCTGTGCGGGTTCGGGTCGTATCTAAATCCATGCGGGCAACCCTTGCTTCGGGGAATATATTCTTTATATCATCCTCCACCTTTTCAGTCCCAAATCCACGGTTTACTAGTTCCACACCTTCGCAAGCCGGGCAAGAACGTGGTAACTGATAAGTATAACCGCAATAATGACAGGTGAGCTGATTTATTCCTTTGTGATAAGTAAGACTCACATCGCAGTTTTTACATCTGGGAACCCATCCACAGGTTTTGCATTCAATCATAGGAGCAAATCCTCTTCTGTTTTGGAAAAGAATCACTTGCTCTTTATTCTCTAATGCCTTGCGTACGTGCTCCAATAGAAAAGGAGAAAATTGCCCGTTCATCCGTTTCTTGCGTGCAAGTTCCTTGATATCAACCGGAAGAATTTCGGGTAGCTGAATATCCTTATATCTTTCATTAAGTTCTACTAATCCATATTTCCCTTTTGTGGCATTATAATAGGTTTCAACAGAAGGAGTGGCTGTTCCCAATAATGTTTTTGCTCCATATAATGATGCCAGAACAATTGCGGCATTACGCGCATGGTAACGTGGAGCCGGATCATATTGCTTGTATGTATTTTCGTGTTCCTCATCTACAATTACTAAACCAAGCTTGTGGAATGGCAGAAAAATAGAAGAACGAACACCAAGTATTATATCGTATCCATTGTTTCCCAATTGCTTGCGCCAGATTTCCACCCTCTCTGCATCCGAGAATTTAGAATGGTAAATGCCTAACTTATTACCAAATACTCGTTTTAAACGTTCGGTTATCTGAGTAGTCAGAGCAATTTCCGGAAGTAAATAAAGAACTTGCTTTCCTTCTTTTATTGTTTTTTCTATAAGATGAATATAAATTTCTGTCTTTCCGCTCGATGTTACTCCATGAAGCAGACATACATTCTTCTTTTTAAAGTTAGTAAGAATCTCCTGGTAAGCCTGTTGCTGATATTCATTAAGCGGATTAATTTCCAAAATAGGCTTCTCTGAAGTATCCAAACGGCCGATTTCTTGTTTATAAACCTCAAAAATATTTTTATCGACCAGGCTGTTAAGAGCAGCAGGTAAAGCATCTGCTTTCTTCATCAGATCCTTTTTACTTACCTCCTTGATGCTTTTGCTGCTATGAAAATGAGATAGCTCCAGATACTTCATCAAAAGAGCGAGTTGTTTCTGGGCGCGTTCCAACTCATCGAAGATTTTCTGTAGATTGGTTTCTTCTTTTGCAAAGTCAGTTAAACGAACCCGGATTTCCACTTTAGGCTGATAATTTCGTTTCAGCTCCTCTTTAATAAAGATAGCCTCTTTATCAAGCAGTGATTTGATTGTTGGCAGAATATTTTTCAATCCGCTTTCTTTTTCCAGTAGAGTAACCGATTGCTCGGTTTTGTTCTCCATCAGATTTATTAAGATTTGTTCTTTCTCTGATAGTTGAACCGAATAGTCGAAATCGGGATTGTATTCTACAATAGTTTCGCTCTCTAGCTTTAAACCTGAGGGTAGTGCGGCTTTATAAACATCACCTTGCGTGCAAAGATAATATGAAGAAATCCACTCCCAGAACTTGAATTGTAAAGGAAGGAGTATTGGCTCAGAATCAAGAATGGTTGATACCTCTTTTATCTCATATCCTTGGGGAGCATAGTAATGTATGTTATATACAATTGCAGTGTAGAACTTTTTGCGTCCGAAAGGTACAATTATCCTGCACCCAATTTTTATATCATTTGCTATATCTTCTGGTATAGAGTAAGTAAAGCATTTGGGTAAAGGTAGGGGTAATATAACGTCTGCAAACTTTTTCACACTATTTCTTTTTTTGAGTGTGGCAAAGATATATAAAAAAGGAGGCTTCTCATTTATGAGAAACCTCCTTTTTTATATAAGGTATATGTTTTTTTAGAAAATGTAGGCTACAGAAACTTGCCACATTTTTGTTTTGCTTTTGAAAGACGAGCCGCTAATAACTCCAGCTAATTCACCTAAATCACCGCTTGCAAAATTTTCTTTTGCAGAATCTGTTAGTGGTAAGTTATAGTTCAAACCAATCTGTAAATGGCGTAGCAATTTAACACCACCACCGATGTTTAATGAAACTTCAGCTTTCTTGTTGTCGATAGTAGGTGTTGTACCCGAAATAGTCTGAGTTGCAATGCTTGTTAAATCGGTAGCCAGATTATCACTATTGATATCAAACGAGAAATTAGGTCCAGCAGCTAAAAATACACTTGCCATACTTCCTAATCCAATAGAATATTTCAGGTTTACTGGAATATCAAAAGATTTACGTTTGTTGGTAACATCTTCGTTTGTGATTGTGTTAGTAATCTTAGTCCCTTTTTCATTGTAAACAATAGCTCCATCAATACCTAATCCTACAATAGGAATATTAACGTCTATCATTGGTCCAATAAAGAAACCAGACATGTTATCAGTTTTGAAGTTTTCTTTTAATCCTGAAAAATCAGCATTTGCAAGGTTCAATCCACCTTTTACACCAAATTTAATTTGTGCTTGTGCAGGGATAGCTAGAAATAAACATACTGCTATCAAAAGAGTGCTAAAAATCTTTTTCATAAGTCTATAATCGTTTTGTTTGCTTGCAAAAGTATATAAAATATTTGGAATGTAATTAATTATATGAGTTTTGATATTGTTCTTGATTTAAAAAATAAGAAAAAAGTATTATTGCAGAGTATTTTAATACCTCTTTTCATTCCCGATTTGCTATTGATGCTATTTTAAACTTAAATTATTTTGGCGTTTTTCTTGAAGTGAATCTTAATTGATTTAAAAGCGGATTTTATATTATAATACTTTGATAATGAGTGGTGAAACACATTTTAACTCGCTGAAGGAGCGAGAATGCGAAAAACTTAAGGTTGTTTTCTGACAATCCGTTTTACTTTTTGAGTTAATCGTTTGATTATAAGCTGCGTAAAAATTATTTTCACCCCCTATAAATACAAAAATATTAGTTTTTTTTCCGCACGATTAAATTCTATCTCACAATAAAGCCTCATATTCTTGTAAATATTCAATTGAAATTAAAATTTGTTTATTGTTTTGTGATAAATTAAAGGCTTAATTTACAATATTCTAATAGCAATTTGCTATCTTTGCAGCCAAATTAGAAATGAAGAAATTTACTTAGAAATGAATAATGAAACCCCAACAAATCAGTTGCAGATTGAATTGAGTGATGAAATAGCTCAGGGAACTTATGCTAATCTGGCTGTGATTACTCATTCCAGTTCTGAATTTATTGTAGACTTTATAAGGGTGATGCCAGGTTTGCCAAAAGCTGGCGTAAAAAGTCGTGTGATTTTAACTCCGGAACATGCCAAAAGGTTAATGAGAGCTTTAGAAGATAATGTGCGTAAATATGAAAATTCTTTTGGCCCGATTCGTTTGAATGAAGAAAATTCTATGCAGCCAATTCCTGGCTTTGCAGGAGAAGCTTAAGGCTTGTTTCTTAGTAAGATACATATAATTTGAGGTGTTTCAGTGCTTTTAGTTCTGTTAAAAAGCTATTTTTGCTGATAAATAGAAAAAACTTTGAATAATCAATTGGTTATTCAAATATATTTCGTATTTTTGCACCCCAAAATGTACACTTTTGAAATTAATATAACAATAATATAATAATTAAAAAACAATTAAAAATGCCTACAATTCAGCAATTAGTAAGAAAAGGAAGGGCCGTTTTGGTTGACAAAAGTAAGTCTCCAGCGTTAGATTCATGTCCTCAAAGACGTGGTGTTTGCGTGAGAGTTTACACAACAACTCCAAAGAAGCCTAACTCTGCAATGCGTAAAGTAGCTCGTGTGCGCTTAACAAACCAGAAGGAAGTTAACTCGTACATTCCAGGAGAAGGACACAACTTGCAAGAACACTCTATCGTATTAGTACGTGGTGGTCGTGTAAAAGACCTTCCAGGTGTACGTTATCACATCGTTCGTGGTACGTTAGATACAGCGGGTGTTGCAGGACGTACTCAAAGACGTTCTAAATACGGAGCAAAACGTCCAAAACCAGGACAAGCAGCAGCTCCAGCTAAAGGAAAGAAAAAGTAATTTCGATCGTTAGCTGAGTTATTTTTTAGATTTAAAAATACAAATTCCGTTTTGATTTGTTGGAATAAGCTATAAAGGTTGAGTAAATGCCCCAGCGGGGATATTGAAGACGAATTAATGCAGCCAAAAACAAAACATTATTTTTCAAACAAATGAGAAAAGCAAAACCAAAAAAGCGGGTTATCCTTCCGGATCCCGTGTTTAATGATCAAAAGGTTTCTAAATTTGTAAACCACTTGATGTATGATGGTAAGAAAAATACTTCATACGAAATTTTCTACGCAGCCTTAGAAACTGTTAAGGCTAAACTTCCTAACGAGGAAAAATCCTCATTGGAAATCTGGAAAAAAGCATTAGATAATATCACTCCTCAAGTTGAAGTAAAATCTAGACGTGTTGGTGGTGCAACATTCCAAGTTCCTACTGAAATTCGTCCTGATCGTAAAGAATCAGTTTCTATGAAGAACTTGATTTTATATGCACGCAAAAGAGGCGGAAAATGCATGGCTGATAAATTAGCAGCTGAAATTATTGATGCATTCAACGAACAAGGTGGTGCATTTAAGCGTAAAGAAGATATGCATAGAATGGCTGAAGCTAACCGTGCATTTGCTCATTTCAGATTTTAAATTGTAGAATAAGATGGCAAAACAAGATTTACATTTGACCCGTAATATTGGTATCATGGCTCACATTGATGCTGGTAAAACTACAACGTCTGAACGTATCCTTTTCTATACTGGTCTTACTCATAAGATTGGTGAAGTGCACGAAGGTGCTGCAACTATGGACTGGATGGCTCAGGAACAAGAACGTGGTATTACTATTACATCTGCGGCTACAACTACCAAATGGAAATGGGATGACAATACATATAAAATCAACTTGATTGACACTCCGGGACATGTTGACTTTACCGCTGAGGTAGAGCGTTCTCTTCGTGTATTGGATGGTGCAGTTGCTACTTATTGTGCAGTTGGTGGTGTAGAACCACAATCTGAAACTGTTTGGAGACAAGCTGATAAATATAATGTTCCTCGTATTGGATATGTGAACAAAATGGACCGTTCTGGTGCAGACTTCTTTGAAGTTGTACGCCAAATGAAAGACGTATTAGGAGCTAATCCTTGTCCTATCGTTGTTCCAATCGGTGCTGAAGAAAACTTCAAAGGTTTAGTAGACCTTATTAAAATGAAAGCTATCTACTGGCATGATGAGTCAATGGGTGCAGACTATTCTGAAGAAGAAATTCCTGCAGAACTTATTGACGAATGCAATGAGTGGAGAGGTAAGATGCTTGAATCTGTAGCTGAATTTGATGATACATTGATGGAGAAATTCTTTGATGATCCTTCAACTATCACAGAAGAAGAAGTTATTAATGCTCTTCGTAAGGCAACTGTTCAGATGGCTATCGTTCCAATGCTTTGTGGTTCTTCATTTAAGAATAAAGGTGTTCAAACTTTGCTAGACTATGTTTGTGCATTTTTGCCTTCTCCTATTGATACAGAAGCTGTAGTTGGTACTAATCCTGATACTGGTGAAGAAGAAGATAGAAAACCATCTGAAGATGAAGCTACTTCTGCTTTGGCATTTAAGATTGCTACTGACCCTTATGTAGGTCGTTTGACTTTCTTCCGTGTTTATTCAGGTAAGATTGATGCTGGTTCTTATATCTATAACTCTCGCTCTGGAAAGAAAGAACGTGTTTCTCGTTTATTCCAGATGCATTCAAATAAGCAAAACCCAGTTGAAGTAATTGGTGCTGGTGATATTGGTGCAGGTGTTGGTTTCAAAGATATTCGTACAGGTGATACACTTTGCGATGAAAATAAACCAATCGTACTTGAATCAATGGACTTCCCAGATCCTGTAATTGCTATTGCTGTTGAGCCAAAAACTCAGAAAGATATGGATAAGCTTACTAACGGATTAATTAAGTTAGCTGAAGAAGATCCAACTTTCACTGTTAAAACAGACGAGCAAAGTGGTCAGACAGTTATTGCTGGTATGGGTGAGCTTCACTTGGATATTATTATCGACCGTTTGAAACGTGAGTTTAAGGTAGAATGTAACCAAGGTCGTCCTCAGGTATCTTACAAAGAAGCAATCACTAAGACTGTAAACCTTCGTGAAGTTTACAAAAAGCAATCTGGTGGTCGTGGTAAGTTTGCTGATATCATTGTAAATATCGGTCCTGCTGACGAAGGCTTCGAAGGAACTCTTCAATTTATTGACGAAGTAAAAGGTGGTAATATTCCTAAAGAATTTATCCCTTCAGTACAGAAAGGTTTCTTAAGTGCAATGAAGAATGGTGTGCTTGCAGGATTCCCTCTTGATACTTTAAAGGTTACTTTGACTGATGGATCTTTCCACCCAGTTGACTCTGATCAGTTATCATTTGAAATCTGTGCTATCCAAGCTTACAAAAACGCTTGTGCTAAAGCTGGTCCTGCTCTTCTTGAACCAATTATGAGTCTTGAAGTTGTAACTCCTGAAGAAAGCATGGGTGATGTAATCGGAGACTTGAACAAACGTCGTGGTCAGGTTGAAGGCATGGAATCTAGCCGTACAGGTGCAAGAATCGTAAAAGCTAAAGTTCCTATGTCAGAATTGTTTGGTTATGTAACTTCATTACGTACTATCACTTCTGGTCGTGCAACATCGTCTATGACATTCTCACATTATGAGAAGGTATCTTCTTCTATTGCAAAAACAGTTCTAGAAGAAGTTAAGGGACGTGTTGATTTAGTATAAAATTATAGTTAAAAATAATATGAGCCAAAAAATTAGAATTAAATTGAAGTCTTACGATCACAACTTGGTTGACAAGTCAGCTGAGAAGATCGTAAGAACTGTGAAGACTACAGGTGCCATCGTAAGTGGCCCTATACCTCTTCCTACGCACAAGCGTATCTTTACAGTGAACCGCTCTACTTTTGTTAACAAGAAATCCAGAGAACAATTTCAATTGTCTTCATTCAAAAGATTGATTGACATTTATAGCTCTACAGCTAAGACTGTTGATGCTTTGATGAAGCTGGAATTGCCAAGCGGAGTAGAAGTAGAAATTAAAGTTTGATAATTAAAAAAAAGTGAAATGCCAGGATTATTAGGAAAGAAAATCGGAATGACATCCGTTTTCAGTGCCGATGGTAAAAATGTACCATGCACTGTTATCGAAGCAGGTCCTTGTGTTGTTACTCAACTGAAAACAGTTGAAAAAGACGGTTACGAAGCTGTTCAAGTAGGTTTCCAGGAAAAAAAGGAAAAGCATACTACAAAACCATTAATGGGACACTTCGCTAAAGCCAAAGTAACACCAAAGAGACACTTGGCCGAGTTCAAAGAATTTGAAAATGAACTTAATCTAGGAGATACCATCTCTGTAGAGTTGTTTAATGATGCAGTTTTTGTAGACGTTATTGCAACTTCTAAGGGTAAAGGTTTCCAAGGTGTAGTTAAAAGACACGGATTTGGTGGTGTTGGACAGGCTACTCATGGTCAGCACAACCGTTTGCGTAAGCCGGGTTCTATCGGTGCTTGTTCTTACCCAGCAAAAGTATTCAAAGGAATGCGCATGGGTGGACAAATGGGCGGTGACAGAGTTACTGTTCAAAATTTGCGAGTTTTAAAAGTTATTCCAGAACACAACCTTTTATTGATTAAAGGTTCAATTCCGGGATGCAAAGGTTCAATCGTAATAATTGAGAAATAATGGAAGTTAACGTATATAACATTAAAGGTGAAGACACTGGAAGAAAGATTACGTTAAATGAATCAATCTTCGGAATTGAGCCTAATGACCATGCTATTTATTTGGATGTAAAACAATTTATGGCTTGTCAACGTCAGGGAACTCACAAATCAAAAGAAAGAAGTGAACTTTCAGGTAGTACTAGAAAGTTGAAAAAACAAAAAGGTACTGGTGGAGCACGTTCTGGTGATATTAAATCACCTGTATTTGTTGGTGGTGCAAGAGTTTTTGGCCCTAAACCAAGAGACTATTTCTTTAAGTTGAATAAGAAAGTTAAGTCTTTAGCTAGAAAATCGGCTTTATCTTACAAGGCTCAAGGTAATGCTATTGTAGTTGTTGAAGATTTCTCTTTTGAAACTCCAAAAACTAAGGATTTTGTAGCATTGATAAATAATCTTAAAGTTTCTGATAAAAAGCTACTTTTTGTATTATCAGAACCAAATAAAAACGTATATTTGTCGGCTCGTAATATCGAGAGAGCTAATGTATTAACTGTCGCTGGATTAAATACTTACAATGTATTGAATGCTGGCGCATTGGTGCTTACTGAAAGTTCTCTTTCAGCTATTGACAGTATCTTAATGAAAAAGGAGGCTTAAATAATGGGAATTATTATTAAACCGTTAGTTACAGAGAAAATGACTGCTGCATCTGAAAAGTTAAATCGTTTCGGATTTATTGTGCGTCCTGAAGCTAACAAATTGGAAATTAAGAGCGCAGTCGAAGCATTATACAATGTTACAGTTGTTGATGTAAATACAATTCGTTATTCCGGTAAGAATAAAAGTCGTTATACAAAGGCTGGAATGATCAATGGTAGAACAAATGCTTATAAAAAAGCAGTTGTGACATTGAAAGAAGGAGATACTATTGATTTTTATAGCAATATTTAATAAAAATGGCAGTACGTAAATTTAAGCCCACAACACCGGGGCAAAGACATAAAATTATTGGTACTTATGAGGAGATAACTGCATCAGTACCAGAAAAATCTCTTGTGTTTGGTAAGCTTTCTTCTGGTGGTCGTAACAACGAAGGAAAGATGACTATGCGCTATATTGGCGGTGGTCACAAGAAGAAAATCAGAATCGTTGATTTCAAGAGAAATAAAGACGGTGTTCCGGCAGTAGTAAAAACAATAGAATACGATCCGAATCGTTCGGCTCGTATCGCTTTGTTATTTTATGCCGATGGTGAAAAAAGATATATTATTGCTCCCAATGGATTACAAGTAGGTAATACTCTTATGTCAGGTGAGAATGCAGCGCCAGAGATTGGTAATGCACTTCCTTTACAAAATATCCCTGTTGGTACTGTAATTCATAATATTGAGTTGCGTCCTGGTCAAGGTGCTGCTTTGGTTAGATCTGCAGGTAATTTTGCTCAGTTGACTTCAAGAGAAGGCAAATATTGTGTTATTAAATTGCCTTCTGGTGAAGTAAGACAAATACTTAGTACATGTAAAGCTACAATTGGTAGCGTTGGTAACTCTGATCATGGATTGGAACGCTCCGGTAAAGCTGGACGTTCAAGATGGTTAGGACGTCGTCCTCGTAACCGTGGTGTTGTTATGAATCCAGTCGATCACCCAATGGGTGGTGGTGAAGGCCGCGCTTCTGGAGGTCATCCAAGATCTCGTAAGGGATTGTATGCTAAGGGCTTGAAAACGAGAGCTCCAAAGAAGCAATCTTCTAAGTATATTATTGAGAGAAGAAAAAAGTAATCTGATTAATTGAGTAAACTATGAGTCGTTCATTAAAAAAAGGTCCTTATATTAATATTAAGCTTGAATCAAAAGTGCTTGCTATGAATGAGTCAGGCAAAAAAGCTGTTGTTAAGACTTGGGCTAGAGCTTCAATGATTTCGCCTGATTTTGTAGGGCATACTATTGCAGTTCATAACGGAAATAAATTTATTCCTGTTTACGTTACCGAAAACATGGTTGGGCACAAGTTAGGAGAATTCTCTCCTACTCGTACTTTCAGAGGCCATGCTGGTAACAAGAAACGTTAACAGGATATATTAAATCTGAAATAATAAAGTAATAAAAAATAATGGGAGCAAGAAAGAAAATATCGGCTGATAAAAGAAAAGAAGCCCTTAAAACCATGTATTTTGCCAAATTGCAAAATGTTCCGACCTCTCCACGTAAGATGCGTCTTGTGGCTGATATGATCCGTGGTATGGAAGTGAACAGAGCTCTTGGTGTTTTGAAGTTTTCATCGAAAGAAGCTTCTGCAAGAGTTGAGAAATTGTTGCGCTCTGCTATTGCTAACTGGGAACAGAAAAACGAACGTAAAGCAGAAAGCGGTGAATTATTTGTAACAAAGATTTTTGTTGATTGTGGAGCAACATTGAAAAGAATGAGACCTGCACCACAGGGGAGAGGTTACAGAATTCGTAAACGCTCAAATCACGTAACTTTGTTCGTTGATTCTAAGAGTACTAATGATAATCAAAATTAAGCTAGATGGGACAAAAAGTTAATCCAATAAGTAACCGTTTAGGAATTATCAGAGGATGGGATTCCAATTGGTATGGTGGCGATAATTATGGTGATTCTTTGCTAGAAGATAGCAAGATTCGTAAATATCTTAATGCAAGACTTGCAAAAGCAAGTGTATCAAGAATAGTTATTGAGCGCACACTGAAACTTGTTACAATAACCGTATGTACAGCCCGTCCAGGTATTATCATCGGTAAGGGTGGTCAGGAAGTTGATAAGTTAAAAGAAGAGTTGAAGAAGATCACTGATAAAGATATTCAAATTAATATCTTTGAAGTAAAAAGACCTGAGTTAGATGCTGTAATTGTAGCAAATAACATTGCTCGCCAGGTAGAGGGTAAGATTGCTTACCGTCGTGCTATTAAAATGGCTATCGCAAATACAATGCGTATGGGAGCAGAAGGTATCAAAGTGCAAATTTCAGGACGTTTGAATGGAGCTGAAATGGCTCGTTCTGAAATGTATAAGGAAGGAAGAACTCCGTTACACACATTTAGAGCAGATATTGACTATTGTCATGCTGAAGCATTGACTAAGGTTGGACTTCTTGGTGTGAAAGTTTGGATTTGTAGAGGTGAGGTTTTTGGCAAGAAAGAACTTGCTCCTAACTTTACTCAAAGCAAAGAAGGAGGCCGTGGTAATGCTGGTAGCAGAGACGGTGGAAAAAACTTCAAAAGAAAGAAAAATAATCGCTAAAACGAATTTGAATTTTAGGAAATTATGTTACAACCGAAAAAGACAAAATTCAGAAGACAACAAAAGGGTCGCATGAAAGGTAATGCCCAAAGAGGCAACCAACTCGCTTTTGGTTCTTTTGGTATAAAAGCTTTGCAAAATAAATGGATTACAGGTAGACAGATTGAAGCTGCCCGTATTGCTGTTACTAGATATATGCAACGTCAAGGCCAGATTTGGATCAGAATATTTCCGGATAAACCTATTACAAAGAAACCTGCGGAAGTACGTATGGGTAAAGGTAAAGGTAGTCCTGAAGGATTTGTAGCTCCTGTTACTCCTGGTAGAATTATGATTGAAGTAGAAGGCGTATCCTATGAAATCGCTAAAGAAGCATTGCGTTTAGCAGCTCAGAAGCTTCCTGTCACTACTAAGTTTATAGTAAGACGTGATTATGATACTCAAAATCAAAATGCATAATGTTTATGAAAATTGCAGAAATTAGAGAAATAAATACCAAAGAACTGGTAGAAAGAATTGAGGCTGAAGTAGCCGGCTATAACCAAATGGTGTTAAACCATTCTATCTCCCCTTTGGATAATCCTGCACAAATAAAACAGTTACGCAGGACGATTGCGCGTATGAAATCAGAATTACGCCAAAGAGAACTTAACAATAAATAATGGGTTTGATGGAAGCTAGAAATTTAAGAAAAGAAAGAACTGGGGTTGTTCTTAGCAACAAAATGGATAAAACTATTACTGTTGCAGCTAAGTTTAAAGAAAAACACCCTATCTATGGTAAGTTCGTGAGTAAAACGAAGAAATACCATGCTCATGATGAAAATAATGATTGTAACATTGGTGACACTGTTAGAATCAGTGAGACTCGTCCTTTGAGTAAGACAAAGAGATGGAGAGTAGTTGAAATAATTGAAAGAGCTAAGTAATTATGATACAAACAGAATCCAGACTTACAGTATGTGACAACAGTGGAGCTAAAGAAGTTTTGTGTATCCGTGTTTTGGGTGGCACAGGACGTCGTTATGCTTCTGTTGGGGATGTTATTGTAGTTTCAGTAAAAAGTGTTATCCCTTCGAGTGATATTAAAAAAGGTGTAGTGTCTAAAGCTTTGATTGTACGTACAAAGAAAGAAATCCGTCGTGCTGATGGTTCGTACATTCGTTTTGATGATAATGCTTGCGTTTTGTTAAATAACGCAGGTGAAATTAGAGGTAGTAGAATCTTTGGACCGGTTGCGAGAGAACTTCGTGCTACAAACATGAAGGTTGTATCATTAGCACCAGAGGTACTTTAATTTTGTAAAAGATTTAAGTAATGAGTAAATTACATATTAAAAAAGGCGACACAGTTTTGGTCAATGCCGGTGAAGATAAAGGCAAAACTGGACGCGTGTTGAAAGTTCTTGTTAAAAAAGGACGTGCAATTGTTGAAGGCATGAATCTAGTATCTAAAAGTACTAAGCCAAATGCTAAGAACCCTCAAGGTGGTATTGTAAAGCAAGAAGCTTCTATACATATCTCTAACTTAAACCTTGTAGATCCGAAGACTGGAAAAGCAACACGTGTTGGGAGAAAAGAAAGTTCTGATGGAACTTTAGTGCGTTATTCTAAAAAATCAGGAGAGGAGATTAAGTAATGAGTAATACTGCTAGCCTTAAGAAAGAATATGCAGAGCGTATTGCGCCTGCATTAAAAGAGCAATTTCAATATAGTTCATCTATGCAAGTTCCAGTTCTTAAAAAGATTGTTATCAATCAAGGTTTAGGATCTGCTGTTGCTGATAAGAAAATTATTGAAGTTGCAATAAATGAGATGACTGCGATTACTGGTCAAAAAGCTGTTGCTACAATTTCTCGTAAGGATATTGCAAACTTTAAGTTACGTAAAAAAATGCCTATCGGTGTGATGGTTACTTTACGTCGTGAAAGAATGTATGAGTTCCTTGAAAAATTGGTTCGTGTTGCTTTGCCTCGTATTCGTGACTTTAAAGGTATTGAAAGTAAATTTGATGGTAAAGGTAACTATACTTTAGGTATTCAGGAACAAATTATTTTCCCTGAAATCAATATTGATAGTATCACTAAAATTCTTGGTATGAACATAACTTTCGTTACAACTGCTCAGTCAGATGAAGAAGGATATGCTTTATTGAAAGAATTTGGTTTACCTTTTAAAAACTCAAAAAAAGACTAATATATTATGGCAAAAGAATCAATGAAAGCTCGCGAAGTAAAGAGAGCAAAACTTGTAGCCAAATATGCTGAAAAGAGAGCTCAGTTAAAAAAAGACGGTGATTATGATGCATTACAGGCTTTGCCTAAAAATGCATCACCTGTTCGTTTGCACAATCGTTGTAAACTAACTGGTCGTCCAAAGGGCTATATTCGTCAGTTTGGTATTTCAAGAATTCAATTTCGTGAAATGGCATCTAATGGTCTTATTCCCGGAGTTAAAAAAGCAAGCTGGTAAATTATTTTCTTAAATATTGTCAGGAATGCCTGATTAATTTAACAAATTTTATATGACTGATCCAATAGCAGATTATTTAACGAGGTTGAGAAACGCAATCGGTGCAAAGCACAGAGTTGTTGAAATTCCTGCCTCTAACCTTAAAAAGGAAATTACAAAAATCCTTTTTGAGAAGGGCTACATTCTTAATTACAAGTTTGTAGAAGATGGACCTCAAGGAACTATTAAGGTTGCCTTGAAGTATGATTCCGTTAACAAAGTAAACGCGATCAAAAAACTGATTAGAATATCTTCTCCAGGTTTACGTAAGTATACTGGATACAAAGATATGCCACGTGTTATTAATGGTTTGGGTATTGCTATAATATCTACTTCCAAAGGTGTAATGACTAACAAAGAGGCTGCTGAGCTTAAAATTGGCGGAGAAGTCTTGTGTTATGTATATTAATTTAGGAGGAATAAGCAATGTCTAGAATAGGAAAATTACCCATTAGTATCCCAGCAGGAGTATCAGTTACTCTGAAAGATGATGTGGTTACTGTAAAAGGACCAAAGGGAGAATTAAGTCAGTATGTTAATCCACTTATTAAAGTGGAAGTAGCTGATAATCAGATTTTATTGACTCGTAATAGCGATGAAAGACAAGAAAGAGCATTTCATGGTCTTTATCGTTCTTTGATTAATAATATGGTTGTTGGTGTTTCTGAAGGTTACAAGAAAGAGCTTGAGTTAGTTGGTGTTGGTTACCGTGCAACAGGCAATGGTAACATTATCGAATTTGCTCTTGGTTATTCACATAATATTTTCTTGCAATTGCCTTTAGAAATTAAAGTTGAAACTAAGTCTGAAAGAAATAAGAATCCTCTTATCATTTTAGAATCTTGTGACAAACAGTTACTAGGTCAAGTTTGTTCAAAAATACGTTCTTTCCGTAAGCCAGAACCATATAAAGGTAAAGGTATTAAATTTGTTGGAGAAGAAATTCGCAGAAAATCGGGCAAATCAGCCGGTGCTAAGTAATTTACATAAATTTGTATAATCATGACAACAAAAATAGAAAGACGAATTAAAATAAAATACAGAGTACGTAACAAGATTTCTGGTACTACCGGATGTCCACGTATGAGTGTATTTAGAAGTAACAAACAAATCTATGTTCAAATCATTGATGATTTGTGTGGAAAAACCTTAGCTTCTGCTTCTTCTCTTGGACTTGAAGAAAAATTTCCAAAGAAAGAACAAGCTGCTAAAGTTGGTGAATTAATCGCTAAAAAAGCGCAGGAAGCAGGTATTACAACTGTTGTATTCGATCGTAATGGTTACTTATATCATGGGAGAGTAAAAGAAGTAGCTGATGCTGCTCGTAACGGTGGACTTAAATTTTAATTATTATGGCAGGAATAAGTAATCGATTTAAAATATCAAGTGATATTGAGCTTAAAGACAGATTAGTTGCTATTAATCGTGTTACAAAAGTAACAAAGGGTGGTAGAACTTTCAGTTTTTCTGCAATAGTAGTTGTTGGTAACGAAGATGGTGTTATTGGTTGGGGACTTGGTAAAGCTGGTGAAGTAACTGCAGCAATCGCTAAAGGTGTTGAGTCAGCCAAAAAGAACTTGATTAAAGTGCCAGTTTTAAAAGGAACCGTTCCTCATGAACAAACTGCAAGATTTGGTGGAGCTGAGGTATTCATTAAGCCAGCTTCACACGGTACAGGAGTTGTAGCGGGTGGTGCTATGCGTGCAGTACTTGAAAGTGTTGGTGTAACTGATGTTTTGGCTAAATCTAAAGGTTCTTCTAATCCTCACAATCTTGTTAAAGCAACAATTATCGCTTTAGGTGAGATGAGAGATGCAAGAACTGTAGCTCAGAATAGAGGTGTTAGTATGGATAAAGTATTTAGAGGATAAGGAGGAAATATGTCAACTATTAAGATCAAACAAATAAAAAGTAGAATTGGTGCTCCAGCTGATCAGAAGAGAACGCTTGATGCATTAGGACTTCGCAAATTGAATCGTGTGGTTGAGCACGAAGAAACTCCTTCAATTCTTGGTATGGTAGCGAAAGTTAAACACTTGGTAACCATCATTAAGTAATTTATTGTTGAATAATAAAACTAATTACAATATGAACTTAAGTAATTTAAAACCTGCAGAAGGATCTACCAAAACAAGAAAAAGAGTCGGTCGTGGCTCTGGTTCAGGCTTAGGTGGCACTTCTACAAGAGGTCACAAAGGAGCAAAATCAAGATCTGGTTATTCTAGAAAGATTGGTTTTGAAGGTGGACAGATGCCTCTCCAACGTCGTGTCCCTAAATTTGGTTTTAAGAATATAAATAGAGTAGAATATAAAGCCTTAAATCTTGATTCTTTGCAAAAACTAGCTGAAGCTAAAAGTTTGACAAAAGTTGGTATTAATGACTTTATTGAAGCTGGATTTATCTCTTCAAATCAATTGGTGAAGATTTTAGGTAATGGTAGCTTGACAAGCAAACTTGATGTAGAAGCTAATGCTTTTTCAAAGAGTGCAGTTGCTGCCATTGAGTCTTTAGGTGGAAATGCTGTAAAACTCTAATTCAATGAGAAAAGCTATTGAAACATTAAAAAATATATGGAAGATTGAGGATCTGAGACAACGGATCCTCATCACTATATTATTTGTAGCGATTTATCGTTTTGGTTCCTTTGTAGTTTTGCCAGGCATTAATCCTGGAATGTTAACTCAACTGCATAAGCAAACTAGTGAAGGTCTATTAGCTTTGTTGAACATGTTCTCTGGAGGAGCATTTTCTAATGCTTCTGTTTTCGCTTTGGGTATTATGCCTTACATCTCTGCTTCAATTGTTATTCAACTTTTAGCAATTGCAGTTCCGTATTTTCAGAAACTGCAACGTGAAGGAGAAAGTGGTAGAATAAAAATTAACCAGTATACTCGTTATTTAACTATAGCAATATTATTGTTTCAAGCTCCTTCTTATTTGATGAATTTGAAAGCACAAGCTGGTCCTTCTTTGAATCCTTCATTGAACTGGACTTTATTTATGATAACTTCTACAATCATTTTGGCTGCTGGAAGTATGTTCATATTATGGCTTGGTGAGAGAATAACTGACAAGGGTATAGGCAACGGTATTTCATTAATTATTATGGTTGGTATTATTGCGCGTCTTCCAAAGGCTTTGTCTCAGGAAGTTGTGTCTCGTACTACTGATACTGGTGCGGGTGGTCTGATCATGTTCTTATTTGAAATTGTCTTCTTGTTATTAGTTATTGCTGGTGCTATCATGCTGGTACAAGGTACTAGAAAAGTTCCTGTACAATATGCAAAGAGAATTGTTGGTAATAAACAATACGGTGGTGCTAGACAGTATATCCCTTTGAAAGTTAACGCTGCTAATGTAATGCCTATTATATTTGCTCAAGCTATTATGTTTATTCCAGTAGCAATTATTGGATATTCAAATGTGGCAAGTGCAAGTGGTGTTGCTCGTGCATTAACTAACCATACTGGATTTTGGTATAATTTTGTTTTTGCTGTTATGATTATTCTTTTCACATATTTCTATACAGCAATTACAATTAATCCTACCCAGATGGCAGAGGATATGAAGAGAAATAATGGTTTTATTCCAGGAATTAAACCTGGTAAGAAAACAGCAGAGTATATTGATGAGATTATGTCTCGCATAACTTTACCTGGTTCTTTATTCTTGGCTGCGGTAGCAATTATGCCTGCTTTTGCTGGTATATTTGGTGTGAAAGCTGAATTTGCTCAATTCTTCGGTGGAACTTCATTGTTGATTCTAGTTGGGGTTGTACTTGATACTCTTCAACAAGTTGAGAGTCATCTTTTGATGAGACACTATGATGGATTGTTGAAATCTGGAAGAATTAAAGGACGTTCAGGCAGCGTTGCTGCGTATTAATCATTATAGAATGATATTTCTTAAAACTGAAGAAGAGATTGAACTACTACGAGCAAGTAATTTGCTCGTAGGTAAAGCATTAGCAGAAGTAGCAAAGCTTATTAACCCAGGTGTTACTACCCGTGAGCTTGATAAAGTAGCTGAAGAGTTCATTAGAGATAATGGTGCTATTCCTACTTTTAAAGGATTTCCTAATCAATATGGTGATCCGTTTCCAAGCACTCTTTGTACTTCTGTTAATGATCAAGTAGTACATGGTATACCAAATGATAATCCATTGGAGGATGGTGATATTGTTTCGATTGACTGTGGTACATTTATGAATGGTTTTTGCGGAGATTCAGCTTATACATTTTGTGTAGGTGATGTTGATCCGGAAGTTCGTAAATTATTAAGAGTTACAAAAGAGTCACTTTATGTTGGTATACAGAATGCTGTTGTCGGTAAACGTCTAGGTGATATCGGGTATGCAATACAACAATATTGTGAGTCTAATTCATATGGTGTTGTGAGAGAATTTGTTGGTCACGGTATTGGTAAAGATATGCATGAAGATCCTCAGGTTCCTAATTATGGGAAACGTGGATATGGCACATTACTTAAAAAAGGATTGTGCATAGCTATCGAGCCAATGATCACATTAGGTTCTCGCGAAATCGTTATGGAACGTGATGGCTGGACTGTCAGAACCAGAGACCGCAAGGCAGCTGCACATTTCGAGCATACAATTGCTGTTGGTCTAAATGGTGCTGATATACTATCTACTTTTGATTATGTTGAACAAGTTTTAGGTGATAAAGCGATTTAATATGGCTAAACAATCCGCAATAGAACAAGATGGAGTTATCGTTGAAGCATTGTCTAACGCAATGTTTCATGTAGAGTTAGAAAATGGGCATGAGATTACTGCTCATATCTCAGGAAAAATGAGAATGCATTACATTAAAATTTTGCCTGGTGATAAAGTGAGAGTGGAAATGTCCCCTTATGATTTATCTAAAGGAAGAATCGTTTTTAGATATAAATAATAAAAAATAATATGAAAGTAAGAGCATCATTAAAAAAACGTACGCCGGAATGCAAAATCGTTAGACGTAATGGCTGTTTGTATGTTATTAATAAGAAAAATCCTAAGTATAAACAACGTCAAGGATAATTTATTATTTTTGCAAAAAAAATAATTTAATATATGGCTATAAGAATAGTTGGTGTAGATTTACCTCAGAATAAAAGAGGTGAGATAGCGTTAACCTATGTATATGGAGTAGGTCGCAGTAGTTCAGCTAAGATTTTGGATAAGGCTGGAGTTGACAGAGATGTTAAAGTTAAAGATTGGACTGATGATCAAGCTGCAAAAATCCGTGAAATTATTGGCGCAGAATTCAAAGTAGAAGGTGATCTTCGTTCTGAAGTTCAACTAAACATTAAGCGATTAATGGATATTGGTTGCTACCGTGGTGTTCGTCACCGTATTGGCTTACCTGTTAGAGGTCAAGGCACTAAGAACAATGCACGTACACGTAAGGGTAGAAAGAAAACAGTTGCAAATAAGAAAAAAGCTACTAAATAATAATTGTTGATATGGCAAAAAAAACAGTCGCAGCTAAGAAAAGAAATGTAAAGGTTGATGCTAATGGACAATTACATGTTCATTCATCATTCAACAACATTATTGTTTCTTTAGCAAACAGTGAAGGTCAGATTATCTCATGGTCTTCAGCAGGAAAGATGGGATTTAGAGGTTCTAAAAAGAACACTCCTTATGCAGCTCAGATGGCTGCACAAGATTGTGCAAAAATTGCATATGATCTTGGCTTGAGAAAAGTTAAAGCATATGTAAAAGGACCAGGAAACGGTCGTGAATCAGCTATTAGAACTATTCATGGTGCCGGTATTGAAGTTACTGAAATTGTAGACGTAACCCCACTTCCACACAATGGTTGTCGTCCTCCAAAAAGAAGGAGAGTCTAAGATTTCTTTATTTTAAATATGATACTTGATTTTGTTATTGGATTACATATTCCTTTCTGTAATCGCGGCTGCAACAGATTAAGTTCATTAGCAAACAATTAAATATTAAAAAAAATGGCTAGATATACAGGTCCTAAATCAAGAATTGCACGTAAATTTGGTGAAGGTATCTTCGGTCCTGATAAAGTATTATCAAAGAAGAACTACCCTCCTGGACAACACGGAAATTCTAGAAAAAGAAAAACTTCAGAATATGGTATCCAACTTCGTGAAAAACAAAAAGCGAAATATACTTATGGAGTTTTAGAAAAACAATTCCGTAATCTATTTGAAAGAGCTGAAAGTGCTAAAGGTATTACCGGTGAAATTCTTGTTCAACAATTAGAACTTCGTCTTGATAATATTGTATTCCGTTTAGGTATTGGAAATACACGTGCAGCTGCTCGTCAATTGGTAAGTCACAGACACATCACTGTTGATGGAAAAGTTGTTAATATCCCTTCTTATTCAGTTAAGCCAGGACAAGTTATAGGTGTACGTGAAAGATCTAAATCTATGGAAGTGATTGCAAATTCACTTGCTGGTTTTAATCACAGCAAATATCCTTGGTTAGAATGGGAAGATACTGCTAAGGTTGGCAAATTATTGCATGTTCCTGAAAGAGCGGACATTCCTGAAAATATTAAAGAGCAGTTGATTGTAGAGTTGTATTCTAAATAATAATTAATTTCATGGCTATATTAGCATTTCAAAAACCTGATAAAGTATTGATGTTAGAGGCAGATGCAAAATTCGGTAAATTCGAATTTCGTCCGTTGGAACCAGGATTTGGTATTACTGTGGGTAATGCTTTGCGCCGTATTCTTCTCTCTTCATTAGAAGGTTATGCCATCACTACTATTAAAATAGAAGGTGTTGAGCACGAATTTTCAACTGTTCCAGGAGTCAAGGAAGACGTAACTAACATTATTTTGAATCTGAAACAAGTAAGATTCAAGCAAGTGGTTGAAGAGTTTGAAAGTGAGAAGGTCACTATCTCTGTAGAGAATTCTACTGAATTTAAGGCAGGTGATATAGGCAAGTATTTGACTGGATTTGAAGTGTTAAATCCTGAATTAGTTATTTGCCATTTAGATTCTAAAGCTACAATGCAAATTGATATTACAATTAATAAAGGTCGTGGATATATTCCTGCTGATGAAAATCGCGAATATTGTACTGATGTTAATGTAATTCCAATTGATTCAATTTATACACCTATCCGTAACGTAAAGTACGTTGTAGAAAACTTCCGTGTTGAACAGAAGACTGACTATGAGAAATTAGTACTTGAAATTACAACAGATGGTTCTATTCACCCAAAAGATGCGCTTAAAGAAGCTGCAAAAATTCTTATTTATCACTTTATGCTGTTCTCTGATGAAAAGATTACTCTTGAAAATACAGATGTTGACGGTAATGAAGAATTTGATGAAGAAGTATTGCACATGCGTCAATTATTGAAAACTAAGCTTGTTGACATGGACTTGTCAGTTCGTGCTCTTAACTGCTTAAAAGCTGCTGATGTTGAAACATTGGGAGACCTTGTAGTGTTCAATAAGACTGATCTTCTTAAGTTCAGAAACTTTGGTAAGAAATCGCTTACTGAGCTTGATGATTTGCTCGAAAGTCTGAATCTGTCGTTTGGAACCGATATTTCTAAATATAAATTAGATAAAGATTAAAAAATGAGACACAATAAAAAATTCAATCATTTAGGTCGTACTGCTTCTCATAGAGGTGCTATGTTATCTAACATGGCGTGCTCTTTGATTACGCACAAAAGAATCACTACGACTGTTGCAAAGGCAAAAGCTTTGAAGAAATTCGTTGAGCCTTTAATTACTAAGTCTAAGGATGATACTACAAATTCTCGTCGTGTTGTCTTTAGTAACTTACAAGATAAAATTGCTGTAACAGAATTGTTCAAAGAAATCTCTGTGAAGATTGCTGATCGTCCGGGTGGTTATACTCGTATTATCAAAACTGGTCACCGTTTAGGTGATAACGCAGAAATGTGTTTTATCGAACTTGTTGATTACAACGAAAATATGGCGAAAGAGAAAGTTGCTAAGAAAGCTACTCGTACTCGTCGTTCTAAGAAAGCTGCTGACTCTGCTGCTGTTGAAGCTCCAGTTGAAGTTGCTCCTGCTGAAGAAGCAAAAGCTGAATAATATACACCAATATATTCATATAAGGGAATGTCTTAATAAGATGTTCCCTTTTTTGTTATTTATACTTCTTATTGGCTTTTAAAATTATAGTTATTATATATATTCCTGGCTTATTCCTGTGACTTGTGGAGTTTATGTTTTAAGCAAAATATAGTGTAGCCCAAATATAAAGAGTTCTATATCTCTTAAGTATTTTAGCTCAGCTCTAAAAGCTTTCTGCATAATGATTAGCTTATTCGCTGGATGGAATAGCCTTTTCTGCACTAAACTCTAAATGTATTCTGCATAATGATTCTGCGTTGTGCTTTAGTAATTTTAGTTGTTTGTCTTTATTCTGATTTACTCATGTCTTGTTTTACTGTTTACTAGTTTAAGCTTAAAATTAGTCTTAATTATTCCTTTTTTCTTCAATAACTTGTTTGTCTCAAATTATTATTTATCTTTGTGAAAAGCCTTAAATTATTTAGATTATATTTTGATTGCTACGTTTAGTTGCCAGTTTATTTTTGATTAATATAAAATATAACCTTTGAATACTATGGAGAAAAAATTAATTGAGAAACACCTTTTTGAATCCAGTCATCAGGATGTTGAACAACGTACCAATATAACAAGTACGTTTCTGGCTGTTTTATTAATATTGTTAAGTGCTGTTTTTGTTATCGTTTATAGCCAGTTAGACAGAGTTGCAGCTGCTATAACGCTTACACTATTGTTTCTTGCAGGTTGTTTTCTTCTTATTGGTATATATATCTTGTTTTGGAAGTCCAAAATATTGGTTTATGGGCCTACTGGAAGCAAAGTAATGAAGGAATCTCTGTTCTTTGAGATTGGCGAATTGAATAAACTGGAAAAAATGATTAAGTCCGGAGTCTTTGAGGGAACAGTTCAATCTAACGAGAAAGGAAGTGTCAGGCTTGATATTCTTAAATCAGAAGATGGAAAGTTTGTAGCGCTTCAGCTATTTCAATTCTCTTTATACAAATTTACTGTTGATACTCCAATTACTTATTTCCACGGAGACAAAGCCGGAGAAATTTCTGCCTTCTTAAATAAATTGTGATAAGTATAAATTGCATGAATAGTAACCCACATAGGTGTTTCAATTATTCAGCATGAATGATGGTTATTGCACTTACTTAGCAGATTAGAATCTGGGGCAAAAGTGCATGCCGGAGAGGCGATGAACTATAAATTACGTGAGACTTAGTAGTTCTGAAAACTATGTGTACAGTTGTAAGATGTAAATTGAGATACGTACAATAACTTATAACTTGGGGTTAGCTATCAATAACAGCTATCCCCATTTTCTTCATTAAGAAACAAGCATTCATGTTTTGAGCCACACCGTCTTTTAGCAGATACGAAAAGTTTAGCTCATTATCTTTTACCTCCGCTTCAAAGCAATAGTTGCTAATGTCTTCTGGATAATGATCGATTAATGAGCCCAACAACAGATCGTGAGTGGCAATAATTCCATTTGCATTGAGTGACATAAACTGTTTAATCAGTGCAAACGAACCTTTTTGCTTATCCATTGAATTTGTTCCCTTTAGAATTTCATCCAGAATAATGAATAATTCCTCTTTGTTTTCAAGTTTATCAATAATCAACTTCAGGCGTTTCAGCTCGGCAAAGAAATATGATTCATTATCATTAAGTGAATCGGTAGTTCTCAGACTGGTGATTAGCTGGGCTGGATATATTTCCATCTCTTTGGCACACACTGGCGACCCAATGCAAGCTAAAAGATAATTCACACCGATTGTACGCAGATAAGTGCTTTTTCCGGCCATATTTGCTCCGGTAATAATAACAAAATATGGGCGTTTGGGAATATCAACATCATTCTTTATACATTTACTTCGGTTCATTAATGGATGTCCCATTTTTGTAACCTTAAGAGCAAAGGGCTTATTATTAATGACTGGGTAATTATATCCGGGATGATTATAAGCAAAAGTGGATAGCGAACAAAGAGCATCTATCTCACCAACGGCTGCCAGCCACACCGGAAGTTTATCTGCATGCTCCTCTTTCCATGATTCAATTTTGATAATCTGACGAAGTTCCCAGAAAAGAAATCCATTAAGCAGTGCTGTTACCAGAATATTATTCCGTTGGTCGAGCGCATTCATTAGTTTTGCCAACTTATTAACGGCAACTGAAGCTGATTTCTCGTTCTTTCCAAGCATCTGCTTAACTTCTTGCAATGCCTCACTTTTCGTTTCAAGCTTCTCTATCATCTCAATCAGTCCGGCATAGGTCGTCAGAATCTGAAGTTTCTTTCCATACGAAATCTGCACCTTTGTAATACGGTTGGAAAGCCGCATGCTGCAAATAACAAAAAAGACAAAAGAAGCGCCCAATAAATTGAAAGATGCGATGCCGGCTATTGCAAGTGCTAGAATAATGAAGTTAACAGCTGGAACTATATAAGTTAGCGTTCTAAAAAAGCGATTCTCCTTAAATAAACTTTTGCTTTCAGCCCACTCTTTAATTTTTTCTCCGTCGGAAATATCTCCTTTATACAATAAACCTAAAATGCGGAACCTTTGACGAAATCTAAGTTCCGGAGCTAATTCGCGTACAGCTTCCTGACGCTTCTCGATTAGATCTTTATTTTTCAGGTGATTGTTGAACCAATCTGCCAGAAGATTCTTTCCGAATAAAGTCGATGTACGGTTTATGTACTGGAATAATGAGTTGTTTCCGAACAAGTCAAGATCATAAGAATATAAGTGAGCAGAGTTAATAAATTCCTTTCCATCATCGAATGCCGAGAAATTATAATCAATAGCCGACAGCTCTTGTTGATTAACCTCTATCTTCTTTTCCAGATAATCTTTTTTGTAGAATAGACGGTTATGGTGTTTAACTAATGCCAGAAAAGGAACAAAAGTGCAAGCTATAACACTGCAGATAGAAAGCCATCCGGCCGTAAAGAAATAAATAACTCCTGTAACTCCGGCAATAAACAGAAGTACCCGTATTGTACTGATGCGGTAGATCTTCTTTTTAACCTCGGTAAGTTTGCCTTGAGTTTCTTTTATAATCTGCTTATACGTATTGCTTATCTTTTCTAAATTGCTCATTCTGTTTGCCTTAATAATTCTTATTGATGCAAAGGTAGAGAAAATAAAGTTCATGCTTCTTTTTTGTTTATGACTTTTAACGCCAGTGTTAAGCTGATGTTTAACTATATCTTTTTTGAAAGAAGTACAGCTAAATAAATTATATAGTACAGCATATTTATAAAAGATGTATACTAAATTCTAATTTTGCCTAATCTGTTAAAGAAGTATATAACCATGTTTTGCATAAACATTGATGCAATAAATGCTTATCTTTGTATGTGTTTCAGGCTATTAATGATTAGTAATACATTAATAATATGAAGAAGTTATTGATTTATTCGATTAGTGCATTCCTTTTATCAGGATGTGGTTCTATGGATCAGGTATCTCGATCTATAGTCGCTACTCAAACTGGTGCAGCCCTTGGAAGTATTGCTGGTTCTATTATTGGAGACAATATTGGCGGTTTTAGAGGATCTTATTTAGGATCATTTGTAGGATCTGCTGCCGGTGCCATGATTGGGGCAAGTATTGTAGCAAGACAGCAGGAAGAAACAGATCGGAAAACGGTTATTGTATCTAATTCATCTCCGGATCTCGTTATTCGCGATATTCGTCTGCAGGATGAAAACTGGAACAGAATAGTAGAGCCTAATGAAAACTGTCGCCTTATTTTTGAGATATACAATGAAGGTGGACAGACTGCATACGATGTAAGACCTGTTATTAAAGGAGTAAAAGGTACACGGAATCTCACTTATTCGCCACCTCTCATAATTGATAATATCAAACCCGGTGAAGGGGTACTCTATAAAGTTAATCTGATGGCGTCATCAGGAGTAAGAGCTCAGGAAGCAATCTTTGAAATTTATCTTGAAGAAAGAAATGGCTTTGACACTCCCAAGGAAGAATTTTCTATTCGGACACAAGGAGAATAGCCTAAATAAGGCTAATCATCCAGCGTGCGGCATATTCTCCCATAGCCGATAAAGTCTCAATGCTTTTCAAAGCTTTCTCCTTCAAAGCTTGTGGCTCGTTTTCTGCCCGGTTCAGAATTACGTTTTTACCATAATCTGTTGTATATTCAGGGTGTCCTTGGAAAGTAAGAATATGATTTCCTATAATGAATCCCTCATTCGGGCAAAAATTGCTGCTGGCAAAGAGCGTTGCTTCCTTTGGAAGCTCCATAACCTGATCGTGGTGATTATAATGCAGATTCATAAATCCATCCGGAAAGTATTTCTTTGCTTCGGGTAAAACTATCTGGGAAGTTCTTATTCCGGCTCCCCATCCTTTATCAGATTTTTCGACCACTCCACCCAATGCTTGTGCAATAACCTGGTGGCCGAAACAAACTCCGACTAGTTTTGCACGGAGTGCGTGAGCTTTTCGGATAAAATTAATCAGTTCCTTAATCCAGAGACTATCTTCATAAGCTCCGGCGCGGCTTCCCGGAATAAGGTATAATTCGTCCGTGCGGATCTCTTTAGGAATCTCTCCTTTCTGAACGTCGTAAACTTGATATTCCATATCTGTAGAAACAGAATCAAATAGAGTGTAAAACATGGACTGATAAGACTCAATATAGGAAGGAAGAAGTCCTGTAAATGCGTCGCAAAGAAGAATATTTAATTTCATAAATTCTATTTTGGATGGTAATTATCTGCAAAGTAACTTCCTTTTTTAGAATATGAGAAAGCTTTTCTTAATTCTTTTCACCTTAGAGTTAAAATCTTTGTAAACAGTTGCTCATTGTTATGGAATCTTTTATCTTCGTCAGTATAATAACAAGATAAAAAGGAAGAATAATGTTATCAGACTTAACAATAAAAGAATATTTGGAGAAGACAGCGGGGAAGAATGCTGTTCCTGCCGGAGGTAGCGCATCAGCACTAAGTGCTGCTTTGGCTGCGTCGCTAACAGAAAAAATAGCTAATCTTATTGCCTCTAAGCAAGAAAATGAAGATGCTAAAGCCGAAATGGAAGAGATATCGGGACGAATGAATGCCCTGCGTGAGGAATTTACTCAGTGTATTGATCGTGATGTGGAAGCTTACCAGGAACTTGCGAATGCATATAAAATGCCCGAAGAGACTGAAGATGATAAAAAAGATCGTGATGAACAGATTCAGAAATCGATTTTAATTGCTGCCATGAGACCTTTTGACGTGGCCGAGATGGCTGTACTGATGATGGATTTTATTTTTGAGGTAGCTAAGCAAGCCGATAAAATGGCTATTACCGACGTTTGTGCTGCAATGTCTCTTGCCCGAAGTGCGGTTTTTGGTTCTTTATTTATAACAAAGGAAAATATACTTCCGTTAAAAAGTAAAGGAATTGTGATTGAACTGACAAAAAAAACGGATGATTTTCAAAAACTTGCATTGCAAAAAGAGCAGGAACTGCTCGATTGGATAAGGAAATAGGAAGTCCTTGTGATTCCCTGAAAAGATACTGATATAACAATAATTCCCCGATAACCACTGAAGTGCCCCCAATAAGTTAGATTTAAAACTTTTTGGGCGTACTTCATTCTGGATTCGGGGAATTATTGTTTTTTACTAATATATTATTGGCCTAATGCTTGTTCAATATCAGCAATAATATCGTCGGCATTTTCAATACCTACAGAGAAGCGAATTAAGTCGGGTGCAACTCCTGCCTCAATTAATTGTTCATCACTAAGCTGACGGTGAGTGTGACTTGCCGGGTGAAGTACACATGTTCGCGCATCGGCCACGTGAGTAACAATGGCAGCCAGTTTTAAGCTATCCATAAATTTAATAGCAACATCACGTCCGCCTTTCAATCCAAATGCAATTACCCCACAAGAACCGTTTGGTAAGTACTTTTGTGCCAGATCATAATATTTGCTATTTTTAAGTCCGCTGTAATTAACCCATGCTACTTTATCGTTTTGTTCAAGATACTCAGCAACTTGTTGAGCATTCTTGCAATGTTGCGGAACTCTTAAGTGAAGAGTTTCAAGTCCGATGTTAAGTAAGAATGCATTGAATGGAGACTGAACAGAACCTAAATCACGCATCAACTGCACTGTAGCTTTAGTAATATAGGCATTCTTTCCAAAGCTTTTAGTGTAAGTCAGTCCGTGGTAAGAATCATCTGGTTGTGTTAATCCCGGGAACTTATCTGCATGTGCATCCCAATCGAAATTTCCGCTGTCAACAATGGCGCCGCCTACAGAAGTGGCATGTCCGTCCATGTATTTGGTTGTAGAATGAACAACAATATCGGCTCCCCATTCAAATGGGCGACAATTAATAGGAGTAGCGAAAGTGTTATCAACAATCAAAGGCACTCCATTACTGTGAGCTATTCGTGCAAATTTCTCTATATCCAGTACATTTAATCCCGGATTAGAGATTGTTTCACCGAAAAGTGCTTTTGTATTTGGTTTGAATGCTTTCGAAATTTCCTCTTCACAACCATCCGGATCAACAAAAGTAACTTCAATGCCCAGCTTTTTCAATGTTACTCCGAACAAATTGAATGTTCCTCCATAAATAGTAGATGCACTCACAATATGATCTCCTGCAGAACAAATATTAAAGATTGCATAAAAATTAGCCGATTGCCCTGATGAAGTAAGCATTGCTGCAACTCCGCCTTCAAGGGCTGCAATTTTAGTAGCTACCGAATCATTGGTAGGATTTTGCAAACGAGTGTAGAAATAGCCACTTTCTTCCAGGTCGAATAATCGGGCCATCTGATCGCTGGTTTCGTATCTGAATGTAGTACTCTGATATATGGGAAGCACACGAGGTTCTCCTTTTTTAGGCTCCCATCCAGCTTGAACGCATATTGTTTCCGGTTTAATTTTCTTAGTCATTTTATATAATGTTTTTAAGTGGTCTGTGATTTTATGACTACAAAAGTACACAAATCCTATGGAAGATTATTAGCAGGCCATTTAATTATTTCATTATCAGCAGCAATAACTGCTGCTTTTATTTAATAAAAGCCGGAAAACTATTTTAATAGTTTGAGTTTTCATACTATATTTGTAACCAAAATGGAATGAATAAACAAGTGTATAAAAATAAACAAATATAGAATGTCCGGAACTGAAAATAGACAGAATGAAATAAAACCTGAACTCAGAAAACGAATAATTGTTGCAGCACTGAAATCTTTTACAATGAATGGGATAAAAAGTGTAACAATGGATCATATTGCTTCTGATCTCGGAATTTCAAAACGTACCTTGTACGAGATGTTTGAAGACAAAGAAACATTGCTATTGGCATGTGTGCAGTTACAAATTGAAGAGAAAGAAAAATTTGAAATCAAAGTCTTGTCAGAAACAGACAATGCTCTTCAGGTTATTCTTATATTATATAAAACATACATTGAAATATTTTACAAAATAAACAAAAGATTTTTTGAAGATCTAAGTAAATATCCGAAAGTAAAAGAACTTCTTAGTAATAAACTCGACAAGAACAAAACCAAAGCGATTGATTTTTTTAAAAAAGGTGCAGAACAAGGACTTTTTAGAGATGATATTGATTTTGAAATAGTTTATTTCCTTTTACATAAGCAAGTAGAATTTCTTATAAATAGTGATATGCTTAAATCGTATTCGTTAGTTGAAGTTTACGAGTTAATCATGTTTACGTTCTTGCGTGGAATATCAACAAATAGGGGACAAAAAATATTAGAAGAATTTATTAGTGAATATAGAAAACAAAATATAAATCAGTCTGGACAGATTTAAACTACGGAAATATGAATAAAAGAAAACATTTTTTTTCTAAAAAGTTTGTATGCGTAATTATTGCTTTGCTATTGTACAGTGGTGCACAGGCACAGGAAAAGTTAACTTTTAACCTGGAAAAAGCCTTGGAAATTGCACAAAGCGAAAATCCCACAATAAAGGTCGCAAATAAGGAGATAGAAAAAAAGAAGTATGCAAAGAAAGAAGTAATAGCTGGGTTGTTCCCTAATATAAATGTAGGCGGCGGATTTACATATACAATTAAGAAGCAGACATTTGCTATGATGGGGCAGACCTTTAAGGTTGGACAAACCAATAACTACAATGCAGGAGTAAATCTTTCATTGCCTCTTTTTGCACCAACATTGATGAAATCAATTGACCTGTCGGCCAAAGATGTAGAGTTGGCTGTTGAAAGCGCTCGCTCTTCCAATCTTAATCTTGTTAATGAAGTAACAAAAGCATACTATCAGTTATTGCTGGCTCAGGATTCTTATGAGGTACTTAAAAAAGGTTATGCACAATCGGAAGCTAATTATGAGGTTGTGAATAATAAATTTAAGCAGGGTGTTGTTTCCGAATATGATAAAATACGTGCAGAGGTTCAGGTAAGAAATCTAAAACCAAGTATGATTTCGGCAGAGAATGCTGTTAATTTGACAAAACTTCAATTGAAGGTATTAATGGGACTGGATACCAATCAGGAGATAGAGATTGTCGGAAATCTTTCGGATTATGAAAATAATATGTATGCCGAAGCATTGAATGTAGATACTGCAATGGTTCAAAATAACACGCAATTAAAACAAATGAAATTGCAGGGAGAGATGCTTGATAAACAATTGCAGCTTAATAAAAGTGCTTATCTTCCTTCTGTATCATTGACGTCTCAGTTTTCTTATATCTCTATGGCAAATAACTTTAAATTCGGAGACTACCAGTGGAATCCTTATAGCACTATTGGTTTTACTTTCACTATTCCTATTTATAATGGTGGTGGCCGCTCTTATAAAGTGAAACAAACAAAGCTTCAAATGGAACAATTAACCTTGAATACACAGAATTTACGCAGAAACATTGATCTTCAGGTAAAAAATTACATGGATAATATACAGAAATCCATAGAGCAAGTGGGATCTAATAAAGAAAGTGTAAAGCAGGCTGAGAAGGGTTGCGTAATTGCTAAGAAAAGATATGAAGTTGGTAAAGGCACTGTTCTTGAACTGAATGACTCTGAACTGGCTCTTACTCAATCTAAATTGGCATATAATCAGGCTATTTTCGATTACTTATCGTCAAAAGCCGATCTTGAAATGGTTTTGGGCAAAGATAGAATTGCCAATACAACTCAAAAAATGAAGAACTAAACAAATAGAACACGAATCGAATTAAAATAAACTTATAAATATGAAAAGATCTGGTAAAATTCAGTTATTCACTTTAACGACTTTGATGCTGCTTTGCTCTTGTGGAAAAGGAGATAAAGCTTCAAGTTCACAAGTTAAGGAAGAGAAGCCTAAAGTTAAACTGGCTTTTGTAAAAGCAGAGAATGTAGAGCAAATACAAGAATTTACAGCAACAGTCGAGTCTGATATTAAAAATAATATTGCTCCTTCAACTCCTGTACGAATTGAAAAGATTTTTGTTGAAGTTGGCGATCAGGTTCGTAAAGGTCAGAAACTTGTGCAGATGGATGCTTCTAGCTTGAATCAGGTAAAAGCTCAATTGGATAATCAGAAAATTGAATTTGCAAGAATTGACGAACTATACAAAGTTGGCGGGGCTTCAAAATCTGAATGGGATGCTAAGAAAATGAATCTTGATATGATTCAAACTTCCTACAATAACCTTGTGAGAAATACCTCTTTAACTAGTCCTATAAGCGGAGTGGTAACTGCACGCAATTATGATAGTGGCGATATGTATTCGGGCGGTCTGCCAGTGCTTACTGTGGAACAGATTTCTCCTGTAAAGATAATGATTAATATCTCTGAGGATTACTTTACTAAAGTGAAGAAGGGGATGACAACAAAGATTAAGCTTGATGTTTATGGTGATGAAGAATTTACCGGCAGAGTTAGTCTTGTTTATCCTACAGTTGACAATACCACCCGTACATTCCCTGTTGAAATAACAGTTGCTAATGGCGGACAGAAAGTACGTCCGGGAATGTTTGCCCGCGTTACAATGAGCTTTGGTTCTATGGAACACGTTGTGGTACCTGATCGTGCTATAGTTAAGCAAACAGGTTCCGGAGACCGATATGTTTATGTATATAATGACGGAAAAGTTTCATATAATAAAGTAGTGCTTGGTCGCCAGATGGGATCAGAATATGAATTGATTTCTGGTGTTCCAAGTAACTCTCAGGTAGTAATTGCAGGACAGACTCGCTTGAATAATGGTGCCGCTGTTGTAGTTGAAAAATAATAATTGGGCAGTCCTTTTTATGTTGATACATCTTTATAGATGTATTGATTCTTAAAGAAAGGCAGACTAAAAAATTAAAAGAATATATGAGTATATATAAAGGAGCCGTAAATCGTCCTGTAATGACCTCGCTCTGCTTTGTAGCAGTGCTGGTGCTTGGGCTTTTTTCTTTGAAGAAATTGCCCATTGACTTGTACCCGAATATTGAAACCAATACCATAATGGTAATGACATCATATCAGGGTGCAAGTGCTTCGGATATTGAAAACAATGTTTCCCGTCCTCTCGAAAATGTTTTAAATACGGTAAGTAATCTAAAACATATAACTTCTAAGTCAAGAGAAAATATCTCTGTAATTACCTTGGAGTTTGATTATGGGAAAAATATCGATGAACTGACAAACGACGTTCGTGATAAACTAGATTTAGTTAAGTCTTCTTTGCCGGATGGTGCCGAAAATCCTACTATCTTTAAGTTTAGTACAGATATGATTCCTATTATCGTGCTTTCTGCTAAAGCAAAAGAGAGTATGCCGGCCTTGTATAAGATTCTGGATGAAGGTGTTGCCAATCCGCTTGCCAGAATTGGCGGTGTAGGAACTGTTTCTGTTTCCGGTGCACCGAAACGACAGATTCAGGTATATATAGATCCTGTTCGTTTGGAAGCATATCATCTGAGTGTGGAAACTATTTCGGCAATCATTGCTGCTGAGAATAAGAATGTTCCGGGTGGTAATTTCGATATTGGTAGTAATACTTATTCTTTGAGAGTTGAAGGAGAATTTGATGACGCTTCACAAATGGCAAACATTGTTGTAGGTAGCTTTAATGGTAAGAATATTTATCTGAAAGATGTTGCACGAATTAAAGATTCTGTTGAAGAGCGTACTCAGGAAACTTATAATGATGGGGTACAAGGAGCAATGATTGTTATTCAGAAGCAAACGGGTGCAAACTCTGTGGAAATTGCGGATAAGGTACGTGCTGCTTTACCTTCTTTGCAAGCAAAACTTCCATCTGATGTGAAGCTTGATGTTATTGTAGATACATCCGACAATATTAAAAATACAATTGCATCGTTGGCCGATGTAATACGTGATGCATTAATCTTTGTGGGATTAGTTGTGTTTATTTTCCTTGGAAGGTGGAGATCTTGCGTGATTATTCTTATAACTATACCGCTCTCTTTGGTAGCTTCGTTTATCTATTTGGCGGTTACGGATAGTTCTCTGAATATTATTTCTTTGTCTTCTCTGTCTATTGCAATTGGATTGGTGGTGGATGATGCCATTGTGGTATTGGAAAATGTAACCACGCATATTGAAAGAGGTAGTCATCCAAAACAGGCTGCCGTTCATGGTACAAATGAAATGGCATTATCTGTTGTTGCCTCTACACTGACTTTATTTGCGGTGTTCTTCCCGCTGACTTTGGTTTCGGGTATGACGGGTGTCTTGTTCCGTGAGTTAGGTTGGATGGTTTGTATTATTATGGGCATCTCTCTGATCTGTGCATTGACACTGACTCCAATGATGAGTTCTCAGTTGCTTCAGCTAAATCCAAAACATAATAAAGTTTTCGAGAAGTTCTATTCTCCTGTTAAAAGAGGATTAGATCAGCTGGATGTATCTTATGCACAACTGGTAAACTGGGCGGTTCGCCATCGAACAGTTGTTGTTGCGGCAGGTTTTATTTTCTTTATTGCGTCTATGTTCTTATTTAAGTTCATAGGTACAGAGTTTATGCCTACCCAGGATAACGGGCGAATTGGTGTAACTCTTGAAATGCCTATTGGAACCCGAACTGAGTTATCGCGTGATATAGCCCTGAAAATAGAAAAACAATGGAAGAGCAAATATCCTGAGATTCAGGTTATCAACTTTACTGTTGGTCAGGCTTCTTCGGATAATGCCTGGGCTTCTATGAGTGATAATGGAACTCATATTATGTCTTTCAATATCCGTTTGTCAGATCCGGCTGATCGTAAACGTGGAATTGAGGAAATCTGTAATGAGATGCGTAAAGACCTTGATAACTATCCTGAATTGAAGAAGTTCATGGTAAACGTTGGAGGTAGCAGATCGAGCATGATGGGTAGTGGACAAGCTACACTCGATCTTGAAGTTTACGGATACGATTTTACACAGACCGATAAGATTGCCAAAGATTTAAGAGAACGTATGAGTAAGGTGCCTGGATGTGTGGATGTTATAATCAGCCGTGGAGATTATCAACCTGAATACCAGATTAAGTTCGATCGTGAGAAACTTGCATTGAATGGATTGAATCTTTCTACTGCAGCAACTTATGCAAGAAATAGAATCAATGGTGCAACAGCATCTAAATATCGCGAAGAGGGTGATGAATATGATATAAAGGTAATGTATGCTCCCGAATATCGACAGTCTATTGAATCTATTGAAAATATAATGGTATATAATAGCCAGGGTAAGGGAATACGTATTAAAGATCTTGGAACTGTTGTTGAAGAAAGTGCACCTCCTACAATTGAGCGAAAAGACCGTGAACGCGTAAATACGGTTCAGGCCGTAATCTCCGGAGCTTCAATGGATAAGGTTGTAGCTGCCGCTCGTCAGCAAATATCTCAACTGAATGTTCCTTCCGGTGTAACAGTACAGGTTTCGGGTACTTACGAAGATCAGCAGGAATCATTCTCTGACTTGCTTACACTTGGTGGACTTATTATTATTCTGGTATTTATTGTGATGGCAGCAGAGTTTGAGTCTCTTACCTATCCGTTTATTATCATGTTTGCATTGCCGTTTGCTTTGTCGGGAGTACTCATCGCTTTGTGGATGTCTGGCAGTACGCTGAATTTGATGTCGGCAATTGGTATGATTATGTTGATTGGTATTGTGGTTAAGAATGGTATTGTTCTTGTGGATTATATAAACCTGAACCGTGAACGAGGCTTGGGTATTATTAATTCCGTAGTAAAAGGAGGAAAGTCTCGTTTACGTCCGGTATTAATGACTTCATTAACAGCGATACTTGGTATGATTCCAATGGCTATTGGCGGCGGACAAGGATCGGAAATGTGGAAACCTATGGGTATTGCAATCATTGGCGGACTAACAATTTCTACTGTATTAACCTTAGTCATTGTGCCGGTTCTGTATTGTATCTTTGCCGGAACAGGTGTGAAACGCCGACGTAGAAAGATGCGCGAGTTTGAGGCTGCATTGAATGCTGTAGAAAATAATAATGAATAATGAAAATAACGAAATATGAAATCAGTATTGATAACTTTTGACCAAGCCTTTTACGATCGCGTGATAGCTATTCTTGATAGAAATAGCTGCCGTGGATTTTCTTATGTTGAAGATGTAAGAGGGAGGGGTAGTAAAACGGGGGATCCTCATTACGGAAGTCATGCGTGGCCATCCATGTGCTCTGCTATTATTACAGTAGTAGAAGATGATAGAGTTGACCGGCTTCTGGAAATGCTTCATCGCCTGGATAAATCTACCGAACAACTTGGACTTCGTGCTTTTGTCTGGAATATAGAGAAGAGTATCTAAGTCAATATAAATATCAGGTGTTTTAATTCTAAAAAACACAAAAAGATCTGCTACCTGCCACTAAATTGTATAGAACCCCTTATCTATAGGGGGTTTGGCTGGTAGCAGATCTAAAATTATCTGCTACTAAATATTCTCATCTGCTACTAGAATTCAGGAAACAGTGTATGTTGCAGTTATAGCACATACATATATGTATATCTTCTTATTCCTGATAATATAACTATTAATAATAGAAAAGCCCTTGTAATAATTATAGTTTGATGTATATCTAAGATCTATTTTGATGTACATTATAAACAGTCTTTGATGTACATCAAAGCACCATTTAGATGTATATCAAACGAAAAATGTGTCTAGACTAAATGAAAAATCAGTCAGGTTATATTCTGTCTAATTACAATATGTTTTCTCCGAATAATAAGTTTCTTGAACCAGTCTTGTTACTAAGGTGAGAATAATCACTTTTGATATGCTTACAGGTAAATTCTGGTAGTGGCAGATAAGAAAGCTAGTGGCAGATGATTTTTTTATCTCCCACCACCTGAAAGCCCCTTTATTAGGGCTTTTTATGTGTTTTAGTGGGAGGTAGCAGAAAGGTTTTGCTTTTTTTGATTGAAATGCAGTGATTATTTACGAAAATATGATCGGATATTCTCATAAGCAGTACTGAATAGCTCAAGGTTCTTGTCTTTTAATGGATAATCTTTTGCTGGAAGTATAGGGATAACCTTTACTGGAAAGTTAATAGCATCATAAACATTTCCGCAGATTGTTCTAAGTGATTTTCCATCAACAGGCTGGTAATAGGGCTCTATGGACTCCAAACCTACGCGGCGTGGCTGAGCACCATGAAGAAAAGTCTCATCTCCGCCATAAAGACCTAATTTCTGTAACCAGTAGTTGGTTTGTAATGACATGGACAAAACAATCTCGATGGTTGGATTCTGCTCCAATACCCATTTTATGTGCTCAAATCCTTTTATTGCTTTTTCCTCCGGTATAAGTACTCTTTTTCCTTTTGGAGCTGGTTCTACATAATCATTACATAGGTTAGTTATGTAAATCTCGTCAGACTTAAATCTATTAAGGGTAACGTACATAATGTGGTTAAACAGGTTACGTGCCTCTACATTTCTGCTGCGTTCACCATGATCTTCAGGAAAACTACGAAAATAGTAGTCAGCGAACATTGCATATCCAGTTGCAGTGTCCGACCATTGCAGGTTAGAATCTTCACCAATTACTAATACTTTGGCTGGTTGTGCCGATTTTAAGTCTTTTGATCTCATAAATTTATTTTTTGCAAAGGTAACTATTCTAACAGAATAATAGTGGGATATGAAATATTTGTGATTAGTTATCGACTTCTTTTTATCACCCCTTACGCGCGCACGTAAATCAATAATGTATATACAGCAGTAACCTTTCCCAAAGTTCCTGTCAGAGTGAAAAAAATATGCTCTGTAACACAGTTGTAATACAGCTAGTTACCTATTAATCGCAAAAAAAGATATAAAAAAGAGTTAGATACATTTGGATTGGTAGGAATAAAAGTCTACTTTTGCACCCGCTTTGCAAGAGAGACAAAGCTTACGCAGTTGACATAATGTAAGTGAAATCGGTGCATTCATCGAGGTTTTAGAGAAAAAGAATTTAAAAAATATTCTCAAAAACATTTGGAGGTTTAAATTAAAAGTTCTACCTTTGCATCCGCTTACGAAAACAAGCGTAACAAAACGAATCGTTCTTTGAAGAGATTATAAATAAACGAAACAAGTAGTACAAGAGCATTAAGTGCGTGTATTGATACATGTACTTGGTAAAAATAAAAATGCGAACCGTCAATTAAGATAAACGGAATCCTGGACAGAATTTAAATGAAACTTTTACAATGAAGAGTTTGATCCTGGCTCAGGATGAACGCTAGCTACAGGCTTAACACATGCAAGTCGAGGGGTAGCAGGGTAGCAATACCGCTGACGACCGGCGCACGGGTGAGTAACACGTATCCAACCTTCCCATAACTCGGGGATAGCCTTTCGAAAGAAAGATTAATACCCGATAGTACTTTTTCAAGGCATCTTGAGAAAGTTAAAGATTTATTGGTTATGGATGGGGATGCGTTCCATTAGATAGTTGGTGAGGTAACGGCTCACCAAGTCTTCGATGGATAGGGGTTCTGAGAGGAAGGTCCCCCACATTGGTACTGAGACACGGACCAAACTCCTACGGGAGGCAGCAGTGAGGAATATTGGTCAATGGGCGAGAGCCTGAACCAGCCAAGTAGCGTGAAGGATGAAGGTCCTATGGATTGTAAACTTCTTTTATAGTAGAATAAAGTGAGCCACGTGTGGTTTTTTGTATGTATACTATGAATAAGGATCGGCTAACTCCGTGCCAGCAGCCGCGGTAATACGGAGGATCCGAGCGTTATCCGGATTTATTGGGTTTAAAGGGTGCGTAGGCGGAATAATAAGTCAGTTGTGAAAGTTTGCGGCTCAACCGTAAAATTGCAGTTGATACTGTTATTCTTGAGTGTACATAAGGTAGGCGGAATTCGTGGTGTAGCGGTGAAATGCTTAGATATCACGAAGAACTCCAATTGCGAAGGCAGCTTACCGGGGTACAACTGACGCTGAGGCACGAAAGTGTGGGTATCAAACAGGATTAGATACCCTGGTAGTCCACACAGTAAACGATGAATACTCGCTGTTTGCGATATACAGCAAGCGGCCAAGCGAAAGCATTAAGTATTCCACCTGGGGAGTACGCCGGCAACGGTGAAACTCAAAGGAATTGACGGGGGCCCGCACAAGCGGAGGAACATGTGGTTTAATTCGATGATACGCGAGGAACCTTACCCAGGCTTAAATTGCAGATGAATATAGTGGAAACATTATAGCCTTTATGGCATCTGTGAAGGTGCTGCATGGTTGTCGTCAGCTCGTGCCGTGAGGTGTCGGCTTAAGTGCCATAACGAGCGCAACCCTTATTGATAGTTACTAACAGGTTAAGCTGAGGACTCTATCGAGACTGCCGTCGTAAGATGCGAGGAAGGTGGGGATGACGTCAAATCAGCACGGCCCTTACGTCTGGGGCTACACACGTGTTACAATGGGGGGTACAGAAGGTCGCTACCTGGCAACAGGATGCTAATCCCAAAAGCCTCTCTCAGTTCGGATTGGAGTCTGCAACCCGACTCCATGAAGCTGGATTCGCTAGTAATCGCGCATCAGCCACGGCGCGGTGAATACGTTCCCGGGCCTTGTACACACCGCCCGTCAAGCCATGGGAGCCGGGGGTACCTGAAGTACGTAACCGTAAGGAGCGTCCTAGGGTAAAACTGGTGACTGGGGCTAAGTCGTAACAAGGTAGCCGTACCGGAAGGTGCGGCTGGAACACCTCCTTTCTGGAGTGATTCCTTTTATCTGGTTCGCTTTTTATTGTACTACTGGTTTTTGTTTATTCTATATAAAAAATAAGAGATTAGAAAGAAGCCGAGCCGAAAGGTAAGAGGTTTTGAACGACAGTCCTATAGCTCAGTTGGTTAGAGCGCTACACTGATAATGTAGAGGTCGGCAGTTCAACTCTGCCTGGGACTACGCGAAAAAGAGGAGCATAATGGATTAACCATCCAGTAAAATCGCTTCTTATAATTTCACGGGGGATTAGCTCAGCTGGCTAGAGCACCTGCCTTGCACGCAGGGGGTCAACGGTTCGAATCCGTTATTCTCCACGATCAAGCATCTGCTTGAAACGATCTTTGACATGATGTACAAAAGCAATAAAGTAAGTAATTTTTAGAGATAAAAAGAGCTAAAGTATATATCGAACCATATGGTAAACGAAAACGTATAACTACGAATAGTTTACAGTGTTTGAAGAAAGTAAGCAAGGGCGCATGGCGGATGCCTTGGCTCTCGGAGGCGATGAAGGACGTGATAAGCTGCGATAAGCTTCGGGTAGGTGCAAATGACCTTTGATCCGAAGATTTCCGAATGGGACAACCCAATATCCTGAAGGGATATTATCCATCTTAGATGGAGGCGAACGCAGGGAACTGAAACATCTTAGTACCTGTAGGAGAAGAAAATAATAGAATGATTCCGTAAGTAGTGGCGAGCGAACGCGGATTAGCCCAAACCAATTATGTTACGGCATAATTGGGGTTGTAGGACCACGATATCGGACTTATATTGGAGAATGGAAGACTCTGGAAAGTGTCACCATAGAGCATGATAGTTGCGTACATGAATCCAATATATACCGTAGTGGTATCCTGAGTAGTGCGGAGCACGAGGAATTCTGCATGAATCTGCCGGGACCATCCGGTAAGGCTAAATACTCCCGAGAGACCGATAGTGAACCAGTACTGTGAAGGAAAGGTGAAAAGAACTTCGAATAGAAGAGTGAAATAGTCCCTGAAACCATGCGCTTACAAGCGGTCGGAGCAGCTTCGTGCTGTGACGGCGTGCCTTTTGCATAATGAACCTACGAGTTACTGTCACTGGCAAGGTTAAGAAATTAAGTTTTGCAGCCGAAGCGAAAGCGAGTCTGAATAGGGCGATTTAGTCAGTGGTAGTAGACGCGAAACCAAGTGATCTACCCATGGTCAGGTTGAAGGTTAGGTAACACTAACTGGAGGACCGAACCGATAAGCGTTGAAAAGCTTCCGGATGAACTGTGGGTGGGGGTGAAAGGCTAATCAAACTTGGAGATAGCTCGTACTCCCCGAAATGCATTTAGGTGCAGCCTTGATAATTACTAATGTGAGGTAGAGCGACTGATAAGATGCGAGGGCTTCACCGCCTATCAAGTCTTGATAAACTCCGAATGCGCATTAGTTTAATATCAGGAGTGAGGGCATGGGTGCTAAGGTCCGTGCCCGAGAGGAGAAGAATCCAGACCATCAGCTAAGGTCCCGAAATAATTGCTAAGTTGAACTAACGAAGTCAGATTGCTAAGACAGCTAGGATGTTGGCTTGGAAGCAGCCATTCATTTAAAGAGTGCGTAACAGCTCACTAGTCGAGGAGTTTGGCGTGGATAATAATCGGGCATAAGCAATTTACCGAAGCTATGGAACCAGTAATGGTTGGTAGGGGAGCATTCCACTCAGCGTTGAATGTGGAGCGTGAGCTCTGCTGGAGCGTGTGGAAAAGCAAATGTAGGTATAAGTAACGATAAAGGGGGTGAGAAACCCCCTCGCCGAAAGACTAAGGTTTCCTGATCAACGCTAATCGGATCAGGGTTAGTCGGGTCCTAAGGCTCAGCCGAACGGCGAGGCCGATGGCAGAAAGGGTTAATATTCCCTTACTACCTTAAAGAGTGATGTGGAGACGGAGTAGTGATAATACCGCCGGCTGACGGAATAGCTGGTTGAAGGGTGTAGATATTAGTTTTCCAGGCAAATCCGGAAGACTAGTCGAACCTGATAGTACCGAGAGCCCTTGTGGTGATTGGATAGTGTATGTAAGCAGACTCCCAAGAAAATCCGCTAAACTTAATCTTTAAGGTACCCGTACCGTAAACGGACACACGTAGTCGGGTAGAATATACTAAGGCGCTTGAGTGAATCACGGTTAAGGAACTAGGCAAATTGACCCTGTAACTTCGGGAGAAAGGGTCCCTCAGTAATGAGGGCGCAGAGAATAGGTCCAGGCAACTGTTTAACAAAAACACAGGGCTATGCAAAATTGAAAGATCAAGTATATAGCCTGACACCTGCCCGGTGCTGGAAGGTTAAGAGGAGATGTCATCGCAAGAGAAGCATTGAATTGAAGCCCCAGTAAACGGCGGCCGTAACTATAACGGTCCTAAGGTAGCGAAATTCCTTGTCGGGTAAGTTCCGACCTGCACGAATGGTGTAATGATCTGGACACTGTCTCAACCGTGAGCTCAGTGAAATTGTAGTATCGGTGAAGATGCCGATTACCCGCGATGGGACGAAAAGACCCCGTGAACCTTTACTATAGCTTAACATTGAATTTGGGTAATTGATGTGTAGGATAGGCCGGAGGCTTTGAAGCAGGTACGCTAGTATTTGTGGAGCCGCTGTTGAAATACGGCCCTTTGATTATTTGAGTTCTAACTCGCGATTGTGAGGACACTGTTTGGTGGGTAGTTTGACTGGGGTGGTCGCCTCCAAAAGTGTAACGGAGGCTTCTAAAGGTACCCTCAGGACGATTGGTAACCGTCCGCAGAGTGTAATGGCATAAGGGTGCTTGACTGGGAGACCGACAAGTCGATCAGGTAGGAAACTAGAGCATAGTGATCCGGTGTTTCCGTATGGAAGGGACATCGCTCAAAGGATAAAAGGTACTCCGGGGATAACAGGCTGATCGCTCCCAAGAGCTCATATCGACGGAGCGGTTTGGCACCTCGATGTCGGCTCGTCACATCCTGGGGCTGGAGAAGGTCCCAAGGGTTGGGCTGTTCGCCCATTAAAGTGGCACGCGAGCTGGGTTCAGAACGTCGTGAGACAGTTCGGTCTCTATCTATCGTGGGCGTATGAAATTTGCGTGGCTCTGACACTAGTACGAGAGGACCGTGTTGGACTGACCGCTGGTTTACCGGTTGTGCCGCCAGGTGCATTGCCGGGTATCTAAGTCGGGATTGGATAAGTGCTGAAAGCATCTAAGTACGAAGCCAGCCACAAGATTAGATTTCTTAGGGTCGTTGAAGACGACAACGTTGATAGGCTGCAGGTGTAAAGACAGTAATGTCAAAGCCGAGCAGTACTAATTGCCCGTACACTTTCTTCTTTCCATATATGGTTGGCTAGATAGTTTGGCTCTTGAATATAATAGCTAAAAAGATCTTTCCTTTATTGCTTTTACATTGTGTTTATCTTAATAGAATCTGAAATAAGGAAACGAAAGAAACAAAATAAGATCAGATAAAAAAGAAATTAAAAATATTAAGGTAGCTATAGCATCAGGGTTCCACCTCTTCCCATTCCGAACAGAGAAGTTAAGCCTGATCACGCCGATGGTACTGCGTAACAGTGGGAGAGTAGGTAGCTGCCGTTTTATCAAAGAGTCCTGTTCATTGAAGAATGAATGGGACTCTTTTTTTGTATATATACATATTTCTCATTCTATCCTATCTCTCATCTCTCATGATCTAAAAGTTAGTTGATATTTTTATGCAAATATCATTTTTCTTATTTGCTATAACCTTGCTCGATAAACAAACTCGAATAAGTTAAGATATTCCTCATTAAAATGGTTTTCTTTGTTCTTATATTATTGGATTGCTATTCGTCCTTTGGATTATATTTAGCTCTTAATATACTCGCACATAGATAAATTCACTACACATTAAAATATAATTTGTAATATTGCGTTTTATATTTCAATAAATCTTTTAATAATGATAATTGGGGATAGAATAAAACAAATAAAGATAGCACTAGTGTTGATTGCAATAATAATTGCTTTTTCATCGCTAGTTATTTCTCATATATTAATTAAAGATTTGTCGGCAGAAGAAAAAAATAAAATGGAAGTTTGGTCTGACGCCATGAAGACTTTCAATAATGCAGATGAAACAACGGATTTAACTTTGGTACTTAAGGTGCTGAATGGAAATAATACAATACCTGTAATTGTAGTAGGTAAAAAAGGTGAAATACAAAGCTATAGGAACATTTCAGTTTCTTCTTCAAATTCTGATAAATACTTGCATGATAAGGTTAATAGCTTTGGATATATTAATCATAAGATAAGGATATATCTAAAGTCTGATGACAGAATAGGTAAACAAGCACAAACTGACTATATTGATATTTATTATGATGATTCATTAATGCTTAAACGGCTTGCAACTTATCCGTATGTTCAATTAGGAGTTGTTCTTGTTTTTGTTGTAATTGCTATTTTTGCGTTGCTGAGTTCCAAGAAGGCTGAACAAAATAAAGTCTGGGTTGGACTTTCTAAAGAAACGGCTCATCAGCTTGGTACACCTATATCTTCCTTGATGGCTTGGGTTGAAATATTGAAATCAAGATATGCAAATGATAGCTTGATTTCTGAGATGGATAATGATGTAAATAGATTGCAACTTATTGCTGAACGCTTTTCAAAAATAGGCTCCATGCCTGAGCCTAATCCATGCGAACTTATTTCAATACTTAATAATGTTATAGAGTATCTATCAAAAAGATGCTCTGGGAAAGTTATATTTGTTAGAGAATTTGATGATCTACCAGTCTGGGTTAAACTAAATTCTCCACTTTTTGAATGGGTTATAGAGAACTTATGCAAAAATGCCATTGATTCGATGGAGGGGCAAGGCATTATAACATTTTCGATTTTGAGTACTGAAAAGAAGGTTGTGATAGATATCTCGGATACAGGAAAAGGAATTCCAAAATCTAAATATAAAACAGTTTTTCAACCGGGCTATACAACAAAAAAACGTGGTTGGGGACTAGGTTTATCTCTAGCTAAAAGAATTGTGGAAGAATACCACCATGGAAAGATTTATGTAAAACGTTCTGAAATAAATAAAGGTACAACTTTTAGAATTGAACTGAAAAAATAAAGATTTAACCCTCATTTATATATAATGAGGATTATTATTTGTATCTTTGTCGCCCGAATTGTGTTTAATGGCATGTTCTTAAGGTAAAAATAATGCATTAAACAGGATTGGTTTACACTTTTTTTGTACCTTTGCAAAAATTATAAATTACTAGTTTTGGGAAAGTTCGATAAATATAAAGTTGATTTAAAAGCAATGCAAGCAGATTCATGTTCATTTGAATTTGTGCTTGATAATGTATTCTTTGCAAATATTGACGGACCTGAAATTCAAAAAGGCAAAGTCAATGTTACTCTTGTCGTTAAAAGAACGGCGGGAACTTTTGAACTCGTATTCCAAACAGAAGGAGTTGTAATAGTTCCGTGTGATCGTTGTGTTGATGATATGGAGGTACCTGTAACATCTACAGATAAGTTGTTTGTCAAATTTGGTAGTGACTATGCTGAGGAAAATAACAATGTGGTTATTATTCCGGAAGATGAGGGATATATCAATGTGGCTTGGTTTATGTATGAGTTTATAGCTTTGGCTATTCCAATGAAACATGTTCATGCTCCTGGTAAATGTAATAAAGGCATGGTTAGCAAACTAAATAAGCATCTTCGAACAACGCCCGATGATGAAGAGGGTCTTGATGAAATAGATTCTTCAGTTGCAGAGGAAATAGAGGACGTGGAAGAAGATTCTATTGATCCTAGATGGAATGAATTAAAAAAAATATTAGATAATAATTAAAGTTTAAGAAAATGGCACATCCTAAAAGAAAGCAATCAAAAACGAGAACTGCAAAGAGAAGAACTCATGATAAAGCTGTAGCTCCAACATTGGCTATTTGTCCAAATTGTGGTGAATGGCATGTTTATCATACAGTATGTGGAGCTTGCGGTTATTACAGAGGCAAGCTTGCTATCGAAAAAGAAGCTGCTATCTAAGCAGAAAAAGTTCTATACTATTAAAATATAGCCTGGGAGTAATCTCCTTGGCTTATTTTGCGGTATAATTACATTAAAATTAAATTAATGGAAAAAATTAATGCAGTAATCACAGGTGTTGGTGGATATGTACCTGATTATATCTTGACTAATGAAGAGATATCAAAGATGGTAGATACCAATGATGAATGGATTATGACGCGTATAGGGGTTAAAGAACGTCGTATTCTTAATGAGGAAGGATTAGGTACTTCTTATATGGCCCGTAAAGCAGCAAAACAATTAATGCAGAAAACTGGTTCTAATCCAGATGATATTGATTTAGTTATTGTTGCTACAACTACTCCGGATTATCATTTCCCATCAACAGCATCAATACTTTGTGATAAATTAGGGTTGAAAAATGCATTTGCTTTTGACCTTCAAGCTGCTTGTAGTGGTTTCTTATATTTGATGGAAACTGCTGCTGCATTTATTCAGTCTGGTAGATATAAGAAAATTATAATTGTTGGAGCAGATAAAATGTCTTCAATGGTAAACTATACAGATAGAGCTACTTGCCCCATTTTTGGTGATGGTGCTGCTGCTGTTATGGTTGAACCAACTACTGAAGATTATGGTATCATGGACTCTTGCTTACGTACAGATGGTAAAGGTCTTCCTTTCCTTCATATGAAAGCTGGTGGTTCAGTTTGTCCTCCTTCATATTTTACAGTAGATAATAAAATGCATTATCTGTACCAGGAAGGACGAACTGTCTTTAAATATGCAGTATCTAATATGTCTGATGTAACGGCTCATGTTGCTGAAAAAAATAATCTGACAAAAGATAATATTGATTGGGTTGTTCCTCATCAGGCAAATATGCGTATTATCGATGCAGTTGCTAACCGCCTGGAAGTTCCTATCGAGAAAGTTCTCGTAAATATTCAGCGATATGGAAATACTAGTGCTGCTACATTACCTCTTTGTCTTTGGGATTTTGAGAAAAAACTAAAGAAAGGTGACAATATGCTGTTTACGGCGTTTGGAGCTGGTTTCACATGGGGAACCGTTTATGTGAAATGGGGTTATGACGGAGCTGAAAAGTAAATATATAAATAATCTGATATAAAAAACGCATCCCATTTTCGATGCGTTTTTTTGTCTCTTTCAATAATCTAAAATATATGCATAAAGCAGGATTTGTAAACATTGTGGGTAACCCTAACGTAGGAAAGTCTACATTGATGAATGTGTTAGTTGGAGAGCGTATCTCTATTGCTACCTTTAAAGCGCAAACAACTCGTCATCGCATCATGGGTATTTTGAATACTGATGAAATGCAGATTGTGTTTTCAGACACACCGGGTGTTTTGAAGCCTAACTATAAATTGCAGGAAACAATGCTGAATTTCTCAACATCAGCATTATCTGATGCAGATGTACTGCTTTATGTAACAGATGTAATTGAAACAGGAGACAAGCATAATGAATTTATTGAAAAAGTTCGTCAACAGTCTTTTCCCGTATTAGTCCTTATTAATAAAATTGATCTTATTGATCAACAAAAACTGGAAACTCTTGTTGAAGAGTGGAAAGAATTACTTCCTCAGGCTGAGATTGTACCTATTTCTGCTATCTCTAAATTTAATGTAGATTATGTGATGCGCAGAATTAAGGAGTTATTGCCTGACTCTCCTCCTTATTTTGATAAGGATCAATGGACTGATAAACCTGCTCGTTTCTTTGTTACAGAAATTATTCGCGAAAAAATATTGCTCTATTATGACAAAGAAATACCTTATGCTGTAGAAGTAGTAGTAGAACAATTTAAAGAAGAACCAAAATTGATTCGCATCAATGCGGTTATTTATGTTGAACGAGATTCCCAAAAGGGCATCATTATTGGCAAACAAGGTAAAGCCTTGAAAAAAGTGGCTACGGAAGCACGCCGCTCATTGGAGAAATTCTTTGGTAAATCTGTATTTTTGGAAACTTTTGTGAAGGTCGATAAAGACTGGAGAAGTTCTGATAGAGAACTAAAGAATTTTGGCTACCAATTGGATTAGTATTCACCGACTGTGATAGTCGTAAATTAAAGTTGTAATATGGGAAATTTAGTAGCAATTGTAGGTCGTCCTAACGTTGGAAAATCTACGCTTTTTAACCGCTTGACCAAGACGCGTCAGGCTATTGTTAACGACGAAGCAGGAACCACCCGTGACCGTCAATATGGAAAATCGGAATGGTTAGGACAAGAATTCTCGGTTGTTGATACTGGAGGATGGGTTGTTAACTCTGATGATATTTTTGAAGGAGAAATACGTAAGCAGGTAATATTGGCTGTTGATGAAGCAGATGTAATTCTTTTCGTTGTGGATGTGATGAATGGAGTTACAGATTTGGATTTACAAGTTGCACAAATTCTTCGTCGTGCAAAAAGTCCTGTAATCTTAGTCGCAAATAAGACAGACAATGGTGACCTTCAATATAATGCACCTGAATTTTATAGTCTTGGCTTAGGAGATCCTCACTGTATATCCTCCTTATCAGGAAGTGGTACAGGAGACTTGCTAGATGTTTTGGTTAGTAAGTTTAAGAAAGATACATCGGAGATTTTGGACGATGATATTCCTCGTTTTGCTGTTGTAGGTCGTCCAAATGCAGGAAAATCTTCTATTATTAATGCATTTATCGGTGAAGATAGAAATATTGTAACTGAAATAGCCGGAACAACCCGCGATTCTATCTACACACGTTACGAAAAATTCGGGTTTGATTTTTATCTTGTTGATACTGCTGGTATCAGAAAGAAAGGAAAGGTTAATGAAGATCTTGAATATTATTCGGTAATACGCTCAATTCGTGCTATTGAAGGGGCTGATATTTGTATTCTGATGTTAGATGCAACTAGAGGAATTGAAGGTCAGGATCTTAATATATTTTCTGTAATTCAGAAAAATTCAAAAGGTATCGTTGTTGTTGTTAATAAGTGGGATTTAGTTGAGAATAAAACCGATAAGGTGATGAAAGAGTTTGAAAACGCTATTCGAAATCGTTTTGCTCCTTTTGTTGATATCCCTATCATATTTACTTCAGCACTTACTAAGCAACGTATATTTAAAGTGCTCGAATCTGCAAGAGAGGTTTATGAAAACAGATCAATCAAGATTTCTACTGCAAGATTAAATGAAGAAATGCTTCCATTAATCGAGGCATATCCACCACCTTCAACAAAAGGTAAATACATAAAGATTAAATATGTGACTCAATTGCCGAATACTCAGGTTCCTTCTTTTGTATTCTTTGCTAATTTGCCACAGTATGTAAAAGATCCATATAAAAGATTCCTGGAGAACAAATTACGTGAAAAGTGGAATTTGACAGGAACTCCGATAAATATATTTATTAGACAGAAATAACAACTAGAATACAGAGCCGCAAAGAAAGTTTTAGCGGCTCTTTTTTTGTCTGTTTGAAGGATATAAACTGCTTTATATTAATAAATTCAGTTCCATCGATGACTTTGAAGAAGAACTAAGAAAATATATTTGGTGGTATAATAAAAAAAGGATTAAGCTTAGATTAAAAGGTATGAGCCCGGTACAATACCGAGCTCACACAAATATAAATTAATTATTAAACGACTAACTCTTCGGGGCCACTTCAAATTTGAACAGCCCCTTGCTTTTTTATGTAGAAATGATTATTATTCTTCTGACAGACTCTGAACTTCGACTTCTTTCACTTTACGAAAGAAATCTGAAGCGAAGATGAAATCGTTTAATCGCTTATTGTTTACTGTGAAAATCTCATCCTTTGTGCCTTCCCATTCCTTATTGCCCTGATAGATATAATATATCTTTTCTCCAATACCCATAACAGAGTTCATATCGTGAGTATTAATGATGGTTGTCATATTGTACTCCTTAGTAATGTCTTGAATAAGTTCATCGATAAGGAGAGAAGTCTTTGGGTCAAGTCCCGAGTTTGGCTCATCACAAAATAGATATTGAGGATTTAGAGCAATAGCACGGGCAATGGCAACACGCTTTTGCATACCACCACTTATTTCTCCAGGAAAAGCAGAATGAGCTTCTTTTAGATTCACACGTTCTAAACAGAACATGGCACGCTTAATTCTATCCTTTACAGAATCATTAGAGAACATGTTCAATGGAAACAGAACATTGTCCAATACGGAGAGGGAATCGAAGAGTGCTGCACTCTGAAAAATCATTCCCATTTCACTCCTTAATAGTTTCTTCTCTTTCTTTCCCATAGTCACGAAATTCCTATTGTCGTAGAGCACTTCTCCTTTTTCCGGAGTAAGCAGCCCAACCAGGCATTTCATTAATACGGTTTTACCAGACCCACTTTGTCCGATAATCAAATTGGTTTTTCCATTTTCAAATACGGCATTTATATTTTTTAAAACATCTTTGCCGTCAAATGATTTATATAGTGATTTAACTTCGATCATCCCATTAACAGTTTAGTAAGAATAATATCTGAGAATAAAATTAATGCGCTGCTACAAACTACCGAGTCTGTACTAGCCTTACCTACCGCAATGGAACCACCTTCGACTGTGTATCCAAAGAAAGCCGATACTGTAGCGATGATGAAAGCAAAGAATAGCGACTTTATAATACCACACCAAACATACCACTCAACGAATGTATATTGTAAACCAAACTCGAGATTGGTTGATGTCATTATACCTCCAAACCAACAAGTGGCATAGGCTCCGATAATTCCGGAAAAGATACTGAAGGTTACCAGTACAGGGATAAATATTACCAACGCTGCAATTTTGGGCAGGATGAGGTAGCTGGCTGAGTTAACGCCCATTATCTCAAGTGCATCTATTTGTTGAGTAACTCTCATAGAGCCTAATTCGGATGCAATGTTTGAGCCAACTTTACCAGCAAGAATTAAACACATGATTGAAGACGAAAACTCCAGCAACATAATTTCACGGGTAACATAACCTACCGTCCAGCGCGGCATCCAGGGGCTTTCAATGTTTAATTTGATTTGGATAGTAATAACCGCTCCGATAAAAAATGAAATCAGTAAAACGATCCCAACTGAGTTTACACCCAATTGCTCTACTTCTTTTACCAATTGTTTAAAATACATCCTCATACTTTCAGGGCGTGAAAAGATTCGGCCCAATAACATGATGTATCTTCCAAAAGTCCTTAATACTTTGAACATATTATCTTATTTGTCGACAAATGTACATTAATTTATGCATATTTTTGCTACATTTGCCTCCAAAATAATAGAATAACAATGGCTGAAGAAGGATTTACTGAAAATCAGGTTGAGCTTAATACTACTGAAACTTCGGTTGAAGAAACTGAAGTTATATCTAATGAACCACAGGAAGAACATAAGCTGGTTCTTCGTACTGAGAATCTTGTAAAGAAGTACGGAAAGAGAACGGTCGTTAGTCATGTATCAATAGATGTAAAGCAGGGAGAAATTGTAGGATTACTTGGCCCTAACGGTGCAGGTAAAACAACATCGTTCTATATGACTGTAGGGCTGATTACTCCGAATGAAGGCCGCATTTTTCTTGATGATCTGGAAATAACCAAGTATCCGGTATATAAAAGAGCACAGAATGGAATTGGCTATTTAGCACAGGAGGCTTCCGTTTTTCGGAAGATGAGTGTGGAAGATAATATAATGGCTGTATTGGAAATGACCAATACTTCAAAAGAATATAAAAAAGAAAAACTCGAAAGCTTGATAGCGGAATTTCGTTTGCAGAAGGTACGTAAGAACCTGGGAGATCAGCTTTCCGGAGGTGAACGCCGTCGTACTGAGATTGCCCGTTGCCTGGCCATTAATCCGAAGTTTATCATGCTTGATGAACCCTTTGCCGGAGTAGACCCTATTGCTGTGGAAGATATTCAGCACATTGTGTGGAAGCTTAAAGATAGAAATATTGGAATCTTGATTACAGACCACAATGTACAGGAAACCTTAAGCATTACAGATCGTGCATACCTTTTGTTTGAAGGGAAAATTCTTTTCCAGGGAACTCCGGAAGATTTGGCCGAAAATAAGATTGTGCGTGAAAAATATCTTAGTAATAGCTTTGTGCTTCGCAGAAAAGATTTTGAAAATAGAGAATAATATAGTTTACTATATAAAAAGAAAGCCGGAAATTATATTAAAATTTCCGGCTTTCTTTTTGTCTTTCAGCTTATTTATTATTCATCTAAAACAGAGAGTGCAGATTGTATCTGATAGTACTTCCAGATTCTCCACATACAAAATGTGAAAACAAAGATTCCTGCAATGATGTATCCTATGCTGTTTTGATTGTTAGAAACGATTTTTACCAGTTCGTTCCCTTTGTTGAATGTGTTTGGAGTAAAAGTAACGGTTAATGCGTTGTTAATAGCATGTGCAATTACCGGAACCCAAAGGCTTTTGCTCCATATATATAAGTATCCCAGTACCATACCTAATATCATACGTGGCACGAATCCATAAAACTGAAAGTGAATTGCACTGAATATGATGGCTGTGTATAATATACCGAGATGGATATTTTTTGTCCATCCAATTAATATTTTCTGAATTACTCCCCTGAACATGAGTTCCTCTCCAATGCCTGCCATTATGGCTATAATTATTATGTTCATAATAAATCCTCCCCAGCTATCTGTATTCAGTAGGGTATTAGTTGTTACCTCGGCGGCTTTTTCGGTATTGATTATCCAGTCTTCTATAGACCTCAAAGATTCAGGCAACTGTAATCCCTGGTTCCATGTGCTTAGTACGTCAATTAGCGGGCTAATTGAAATCATAGCCATTACTCCAAGAACCAGGATGATAAGATTGGGCGTTCTTAGTTGTAAACTCTTCTTTGTGGAATCTTTCCAGAGAAAGAATTGTGTAAGTAAAGGAGTTGAAATAAATATTATTAAATCCTGGGTAAAAAGTGTTAGCCTTAAAAGATTGCCTTCCTTCATTCCTGGAAAGAATAACATTTCTAGTTTTAAAACAATTAAGCAGAATAATGTAAAAAAAATAAATACAAGCGCCAGTAAGGAGATCTTGGCGAATCCGGAGTAATTTTCAAATGTACCTCTTCTCATTTGTTGGCTGGTTAGGTTTTTATTATTTAATAGACAAAGCCTTCCGTCGTAAAAATCGACAGAAGGCTTTCCTTAATTTCCTAATATTCTATTTAATTAGAATTTTGGTCTTGCTTCTTTAACAACTAATGCGCGACCTTCAAATTCTGCGCCGTTAAGTTCTGCAATAGCTTTTGCTGCCTCTGCATCGTTAGGCATTTCAATGAAACCAAAGCCTTTTGATTTTCCAGTTTCACGATCCATAATTACTTTTACAGAAGTTACAGTTCCGTAATCTTCCATAATCTGTTGTAAATCTGCTTCCCTAACTCTATAGTTAAGGTTTCCTACGTAAATGTTCATAGTTAAACGGATAATAATAAATAAATAGATAAAACTCTCTAAAAGATGATCTAGATTGTAAAGATTTTAAATGACAGAGAGATTACCAAAACGCTATTATAACGAAAGTAAAAACCATGTAATCGAAATCGGAATACTAAATATCATCATTTCATAGCAAAGAAAAACAATTATTTTTAATCGACAATCTTTTTCTTCACATTTTTTGTGCTGGAATGTATTTTTTTGTTAGAAATTTATAAAATGAGATGTCATTATTTTGTTTTAAACAAATATTTGATACTGAACTATCTCTTTTTTTCCTTAATAAAGGGACTTAAGCCAATTTGTCTCTAGAGTTAAGGCCTTTTTAGGCGGGAGATTGTTTTTGTTATTTAGACCATAATTGCAAAAGGAGTACGTCTTATATAAGTATAGTCTACATATAATATTGAAAAGGTGTACTTCTTATTTAAAACCTTCCGTTTTGTTTTCCCTTAGCAGACCTTCAAAATGGTACAAGCTATTGGCTTAAAAGAATATAACTGCGAAATAATTTATCATATAGAAATTTGATAATTGAAAGATTAACACTAATTTTGCACGCTCTTTAAAAAGATAAAGTATAAATCATATAAATAATTGTCAGAATGAACGTTTCATTGCAAAACATTGACAAAGTAAGCGCGTTGCTTACTGTAAAGCTTGAAAAGGCTGATTACCAAGAACAAGTTGATAAATCGCTGAAGACTTTCCGTCAAAAAGCTAACGTTCCGGGTTTCCGTCCGGGAATGGTTCCAATGGGCCTTGTGAAGAAAATGTATGGAAAATCTGTTAAGGCTGAAGAAATCAATAAAATCCTTTCAGAAAAGGTATATGGATATATCAAAGAAAATCAAGTAAATATTTTGGGTGAACCTCTTCCAAACGAAGATAAACAACCAGAAATTGACTTCGATACAATGGATGAATTCGATTTCTTGTTCGATATTGCTTTGGCTCCTGAATTTAAAGCTGAACTTTCAGATAAAGATACTGTTGATTACTATACTATCGATGTAACAGAAGAAATGGTTGATCAACAAGTTAAATCTTATACTCAACGTGCTGGTAAGTATGACAAAGTAGACGAGTATCAGGATAAAGACATGTTGAAAGGTCTGATTGCTGAACTTGACGAAGAAGGTAACACAAAAGAAGGCGGTATTCAGGTAGAAGGCGCAGTTTTGATGCCTGCTTACATGAAGAACGATGATCAGAAAGCAATCTTCAACGGATGTAAAGTAAATGATGTATTGGTATTCAATCCAAATACAGCTTTCGATGGTCACGAAACAGAAATCGCTTCTCTTCTTAAGATTGAAAAAGAAGCAGTAGCAAACTATACAGGCAACTTTAGCTTCCAGGTTGAAGAAGTTACTCGTTTCGTAGAAGCTGAACTTAGCCAGGAAATCTTTGATCAGGTTTATGGTGAAGGAGTAGTTAAGACTGAAGAAGAGTTCTGTTCAAAAATCAAAGAATCTATTGCAGAACAATTTGTTGCTGATAGCGATTATAAGTTCTTACTTGATGTTCGCGATTTCTTGATGAACAAAATTGGTAAATTAGAATTCCCTGAGGCATTGCTTAAACGTATCATGTTGCTTAACCACCAGGATAAAGGTGCTGATTTCGTTGAAGAAAACTACGAAAAGAGCATTGAAGAATTAACTTGGCACTTAATCAAAGAACAATTAGTTAAGGATAACGAAATTAAAGTTGAACAAGAAGATATCGTAAACATTGCAAGAGAAGCTACTAAAGCTCAGTTTGCTCAATACGGAATGCTTAATGTTCCAGAAGATCTTTTGAATAACTACGCTCAGGAAATGTTGAAGAAGAAAGAAAGCGTTGAAGGCTTGGTTAACCGTGCCGTTGAAGCTAAACTTGCTACAGCATTGAAAGCTAAAACTACATTGAACAACAAAGCTGTTTCAATGGAAGAATTCAACAAAATGTTCCAGTAAAAACTGGTAGAAAGAAGCATTTAGCTAAATCTTCATAAAAGAGGAGGCTTTTGACTTTAAAAAAGAGCTACTTACTGAAAATAAATAAGTTTAGTCTAATTTATTTTTGTAATTTTGTTAGCTCTTATCAAGGATGGTCAAAAGCCTCCTTTCTATGTATTAATTTAAAATATCAATCACTATGGATGATTTCAGAAAATACGCAACCAAACACGTGGGTATAAGTAGTATGGTTTTGGATGATGTGATCAAATCACAGAACGGCTATTTGAATCCTTATATCCTGGAAGAAAGACAACTAAACGTAACACAACTCGATGTGTTCTCTCGTTTAATGATGGATCGTATCATCTTTCTTGGAACACAGATTGATGATTATACAGCAAATACGCTTCAGGCGCAGCTGCTTTATTTGGATTCAGTAGATCCGGGTAAAGATATCTCTATTTATATCAACTCTCCCGGTGGATCTGTATATGCAGGTTTGGGAATTTACGATACAATGCAGTTTATTTCCAGTGATGTAGCAACTATCTGTACAGGTATGGCAGCGTCAATGGCAGCAGTATTGCTGGTTGCAGGTGCAGATAAAAAGCGCTCAGGACTTACACATTCCCGCGTGATGATTCATCAGCCAATGGGAGGTGCTCAGGGACAAGCTTCTGATATCGAAATTACTGCCCGCGAAATTCAGAAAATGAAAAAGGAACTTTATACTATTATTGCAGATCATTCTCATACAGATTTTGATAAAGTATGGGCCGATTCTGATCGTGACTACTGGATGACAGCTCAGGAAGCAAAAGATTATGGTATGATCGACGAAGTTCTTATGCGTAAACCTGCGACTATATAATTAAAGGTATAAAAGACTAAAACGAATAACTAACTTTGGAAGATTCAAAACCATCAAAAAATAAAAAGAGATGTAGCTTTTGTGGACGTCCCGAAAGCGAAGTCTCTTTTCTGATTACGGGAATGAATGGTTACATCTGCGATAGTTGTGCCACTCAGGCTTACGAAATCACTCAGGAAGCAATGGGAGCTGGTAAACAATCGGGTGCCGGAAAACCATTAAACCTTAAAGATTTGCCTAAACCAATAGATATTAAGAGCTTTCTTGATCAATATGTAATTGGACAAGATGATGCTAAACGTTATCTTTCGGTTTCGGTTTATAATCACTACAAACGCTTGCTGCAGAAAGATAGCGGAGATGATGTGGAAATAGAAAAGTCTAACATCATAATGGTTGGAAGTACTGGTACAGGCAAAACTCTTTTGGCAAGAACTATTGCTAAATTGCTGCATGTTCCTTTTACAATTGTCGATGCTACTGTGTTGACCGAAGCCGGTTATGTTGGAGAAGATATTGAAAGCATCCTCACTCGCTTATTACAAGTTGCAGATTATAATGTATCTGAAGCTGAAAGAGGTATCGTGTTTATTGATGAAATAGACAAGATAGCTCGCAAAGGAGATAATCCTTCTATTACACGCGACGTAAGTGGCGAAGGTGTTCAGCAGGGATTACTGAAATTACTGGAAGGTGCTGTTGTTAATGTTCCACCTCAGGGAGGACGTAAGCATCCAGATCAGAAAATGATTCCGGTAAATACCAAGAATATTCTTTTCATCTGCGGCGGTGCATTCGACGGAATTGAAAAGAAAATCGCTCAGCGCTTGAATACACATGTAGTAGGATATAGTGCTTCGAAGGCTACAGCTGTGGTCGATAAGAAAAATATGATGCAGTATATTGCTCCTCAGGACTTGAAGTCTTTCGGACTTATCCCTGAGATTATTGGTCGTCTGCCGGTACTTACTTATTTGAATCCGCTGGACAGAACTGCTTTACGTGCAATTCTAACAGAACCGAAGAATTCAATTATCAAGCAATATGTAAAGCTCTTTGAGATGGACAACATTAAGTTGACTTTTGAGGAAGAAGTTTTTGACTATATTGTAGATAAGGCTGTTGAATACAAACTCGGAGCACGTGGATTACGTTCAATTGTGGAGACAATAATTACGGATGTTATGTTTGAAATTCCGTCGCAAGGCAAGACAGAATACAACGTAACGCTCGAATACTCAAAGCGTCAGCTCGAAAAAGCAAATATCGCTCGCTTGCAAACAGCTTAATATCAGAAGTAAAGCAAAAAGAGTAGTGCAAAGCATTATTTTTTTTGAAAAATATTCTGTGGAAAATACGTATTATTTAAGAAGTTGTTTATAACTTTGTTAGAGTTCATTTATATGAATTCGAATCTTATACGATGAATAGCCAAAAAACAACTTAAAAACAATGGCAGAGAAGAATTATTTAACGGAACATCTAAAAGCGTACTTTGGATTCGATAAATTCAAAGGCAATCAAGAGGCGATTATTAGAAATGTATTGGCCGGCAATGATACGTTTGTACTTATGCCCACAGGTGGAGGTAAGTCGCTTTGTTATCAGTTACCTTCTTTAGTAATGGAAGGAACGGCTGTCGTTATATCTCCTTTAATTGCCTTGATGAAAAACCAGGTTGATGCCATGCGTAACTTTAGTGAAGAAGATGGGATAGCCCATTTTATCAATTCTTCATTGAACAAAGCTGCCATCGATCAGGTTAAATCTGATATTCTTTCCGGGAAGACGAAGTTGCTTTATGTGGCTCCGGAATCTTTAACGAAAGAAGAAAACGTAGAGTTCCTTAAAAATATTAAGATCTCTTTTTATGCTGTTGACGAAGCTCATTGTATTTCAGAGTGGGGGCACGATTTTCGTCCTGAATATAGACGGATTCGTCCTATCATTAATGAAATAGGTAAAGCTCCTCTTATTGCTTTAACGGCAACGGCAACTCCGAAGGTTCAGCATGATATTCAGAAAAATTTAGGGATGATTGATGCACAAGTCTATAAGTCTTCATTTAATCGCCCCAATCTTTACTATGAGGTACGTCCTAAAACAAATAGTATAGATAAAGAAATTATAAAGTTTATTAAAGCAAATTCTGGAAAATCGGGGATTATTTATTGCTTAAGTAGAAAGAAAGTTGAGGAACTGGCTGAAATATTGCAGGCAAATGGAATTAATGCGCGTGCATATCATGCCGGTATGGATTCGTCAACAAGAACCGAGAATCAAGATGATTTCTTAATGGAAAAAATTGACGTGATAGTTGCGACTATTGCGTTTGGTATGGGAATTGATAAACCTGATGTTCGTTTTGTTATTCATTACGATATCCCCAAAAGTCTGGAAGGCTACTATCAGGAAACTGGTCGTGCAGGACGTGACGGCGGAGAAGGTCAGTGTATTACTTTCTATACCAATAAAGACTTGCAGAAACTCGAAAAATTTATGCAAGGCAAACCTGTAGCAGAACAGGAAATAGGCAAGCAGCTTCTGCTAGAAACCGCTGCGTACGCCGAATCTTCCGTATGCCGTAGAAAGTCTTTGTTACATTACTTTGGCGAAGAATATACGGAAGAAAATTGTGGTAATTGTGACAATTGTTTAAACCCTAAGAAACAAGTGGAAGCTCAGGATTCATTATGTGCGGTGATAGAAACTATCATGGCAGTAAAAGAAAACTTTAAAGCAGACTATATTATCGATGTATTACAAGGAAGAGAAACTTCCGAAGTGCAAGCTCATCTGCACGAAGACTTAGAGGTCTTTGGATCAGGAATGGGTGAAGAAGATAAAACATGGAATGCTGTTATTCGACAGGCTTTAATAGCTGGATATTTAAGTAAAGATGTCGAAAATTATGGACTATTAAAAGTAACGGATGCGGGACGCAAATTCCTGAAACATCCGAAATCATTTAAAATAACAGAGGATAATGACTTTGAAGAGGTAGAAGAAGAAACTCCTATGAGGGGAGGCGCTTCGTGTGCGGTAGACCCGGCTCTTTATTCAATGCTGAAGGATTTGAGGAAGAAGCTTTCCAAGAAACTGGATGTTCCGCCCTATGTTATTTTCCAAGATCCTTCACTGGAGGCTATGGCAACAATTTATCCGGTCACACTGGATGAGTTGCAAAACATCCCTGGTGTAGGTGCTGGAAAAGCAAAACGTTATGGACAGGAATTCTGTGTGTTGATAAAGAAACATTGTGATGAAAATGAGATTGATCGTCCCGAAGATTTGCGTGTTCGAACAGTTGCAAATAAGTCTAAACTGAAAGTCTCAATTATTCAGAGTATAGATAGAAAAGTAGCATTGGATGATATTGCCCTTTCAAAAGGGATTGAATTCTCAGATCTGCTTGATGAAATAGAAGCTATTGTATATTCAGGAACAAAACTGAATATAGATTACTTCCTTCATGAGATTATGGATGAAGATCATTTACAAGATATTTATGACTACTTTAAAGAATCTGAAACCGATAAGATTGATGATGCTGTTGAAGAACTTGGAGGTGATTATTCCGAAGACGAAATCCGTCTGGTGAGAATTAAGTTCATTTCTGAAATGGCAAATTAGCAAAAAAGAATTTTCTTTTAAGGCGTAGGCTATACAAATTGTTATTAGATTATAATTTCTAATTAATCTGATTAAGTTTGTATATTCTGCGCCTTATCTTTTTATAATTATTCAAAAAAAATGGGATAATACTCTTACTGAAAAAAGAATTCTTTGTATATTTGCACGCAATAATTTCTAAAAGTAAATCCTATGTCATTTATTGCAGATAAAATTGTCATGGATGGATTAACGTACGACGATGTACTTTTAATCCCTTCATATTCTGAGGTATTACCCCGTAACGTCGATCTCTCGACAAAGTTCTCACGAAACATTGAATTAAAAATTCCTTTTGTAACTGCAGCAATGGATACTGTAACCGAAGCAAAAATGGCTATTGCTATTGCTCGTGAAGGAGGTATCGGTGTTATTCACAAAAACATGTCAATTAAGGCTCAGGCTAAGCAAGTTGCCATCGTGAAACGTGCTGAGAATGGAATGATTTATGATCCTGTAACTATAAAGCAAGGCTCAACTGTACGTGATGCTTTGTCTTTAATGGCTGAATATAAAATCGGTGGTATTCCGGTTGTTGACGACAACAAAATGTTAGTAGGTATTGTTACGAACCGTGATTTGCGCTTTGAACGTGAAATGGATAAGCGCATTGACGAGGTTATGACAAAAGAAAACTTAATCACTACCAATCAATCAACCGACCTGGAAGCTGCTGCTCAGATTCTTCAGAAACATAAAATCGAAAAATTACCAGTTGTAGACAAAGACGGTAAATTAGTAGGTCTGGTTACATATAAAGATATTACTAAGGCTAAAGATAAGCCAATGGCATGCAAGGATTCAAAAGGAAGACTTCGTGTAGCTGCTGGTGTAGGCGTAACAGCTGATACATTTGTTCGCATGCAGGCATTGGTTGAAGCCGGAGCTGACGCTATTGTTATTGATACAGCTCATGGTCACTCAAAGGGGGTAATTGATGTTTTGAAAGAAGCTAAAAAACGCTTTACCAGTATTGATATTGTTGTTGGTAATATTGCTACCGCCGAAGCTGCTTTGGCACTTGTTGAAGCAGGAGCCGACGGTGTAAAAGTAGGTATTGGCCCAGGTTCAATTTGTACAACCCGTGTTGTTGCCGGTGTTGGCGTTCCTCAGCTATCTGCTGTTTATGATGTAGCAAAAGCATTAAAGAATACAGGAATTCCTTTGATTGCCGATGGTGGTTTAAGATATTCCGGAGATGTTGTAAAAGCATTAGCTGCAGGAGGTTGTTCTGTAATGATCGGTTCATTAGTAGCTGGTGTTGAAGAAAGCCCGGGTGAAACAATTATCTTTAACGGTAGAAAATTCAAATCATATCGTGGTATGGGTTCTCTTGAAGCAATGGAAAATGGTTCAAAAGACCGTTATTTCCAGTCTGGAGAAACAGATGTGAAGAAACTAGTTCCAGAAGGTATTGCTGCTCGTGTACCATATAAAGGAACACTTTTCGAAGTAATTTATCAGCTATGCGGCGGACTTCGTTCGGGTATGGGATATTGTGGAGCTGAAAATATTGATACACTTCACAATGCTAAGTTTACTCGTGTAACAAGTGCAGGTGTACTGGAAAGTCATCCACATGATGTTACAATTACAAGTGAGGCGCCAAATTATAGCCGTCCTGAGTAAGCAGATAATAATCAGCATAAAGATAAAGGGGAATAACTTCAAACAGAGGTTGTTCCCCTTCTTTGTTTAATCGAAGCCTGTGTTATTGCCCTATTAGGAAAAGAATGGTATCGTGGATTGTTTTCTTTTTTATTTAACCGTAGTCTTTTTAATGTTAGCCTTTTATTTTCTCACAGAAGATTTCTGTTGTTTATTAAGTACTTATTTTCTCTCCTGACGATAAAAACAAATGAATTTCATAATAGAATATGCAATTTTTGCGTATTTTCGCCGTTGAATTATTGATTGTTATGCCAATCTGATTTTATATGCATCTAATGAAACACCAATAATGAAAAAAGAGATTATTTTATTTGTAGGTTTAACTCTGTGTATTTGTACTTTTTCTCAGCAAAAAGATCAAATTCTGATGAGGATAAACAACAAAGATATAACACGATCAGAATTCGAATACATTTATAACAAAAATAATTCAAACAATGAATTGGACAAAAAGTCTTTAGATGAGTATGTCGATTTGTTTGTAAACTTCAAGTTGAAAGTTGCTGCAGCTGAGGGTGAAGGAGTAGATACAACAAGAGCTTTTCGTGATGAATTTCTTGGCTATCGTCAACAGTTGGCGAAATCTTATCTTACCGACGAATCAATTGATGAAGCAAATGCCAAAGTTATCTATGAGAGACTAAAGGAAAATGTAGAAACTGCGCATATATTAATTCGTTGCAAACCCGATGCAACTCCCGAAGATACTCTTGCAGCCTACCGCAAAGCTGAACGTGCACGTCAGCGAGTCCTAAATGGAGAAGACTTTGAAAAAGTAGCTCGTGAGATTTCAGAAGATCCTTCTGTAAAGCAGAACGGAGGGAATTTGGGGTATTTTACTGCATTGCAAATGGTTACTCCTTTTGAAGATGCTGCTTATTCATTAAGAAATGGAGAGATAAGTAAACCCGTCCGAACAGATTTTGGCTATCATATTATTAAAACTACTAACCGTCGCCCTGATATGGGCAAAGTGTTGGTTGCACATATCTTTAAGTTCCTTCCGCAAAATGTAACGAAAGAGCAGGAGAAGAAGGTGATGGCACAGATTGATTCTATCTATGGCGCACTGCAACAAGGAGCAAATTTTGAAGAACTTGCTAACAAGTGCTCGGACGATAAATCTACTGCGAAGCGTGGTGGCGAACTGCCCTGGATTGGTTTCCGCCAAACCGTGAAGGAGTTTGAGAATACCGTCTTTTCATTAGGGAAAAATGAAATATCCAAGCCATTCCGTTCACCAAGTGGTATGCATATTGTGAAACTGATAGACCGCAAGGATATTGAGCCGTTTGAAGATAAGAAAGATGAAATTATTCGTCGCATGAACCGACAAGGTAGAGGCGGCAAAGGCGTTGAGGCTCTTGTTGAAAGACTAAAAAACGAATATCATTTCGCGTACAATGATAGTGGAGTAAATGCCATTAAGAACTTGATGAAAAATATTCAGGCGGGAAAAGATTCACTCACTTCCGCCAATGCAATGAAGCTTTCGGGAGATCTTTTTATCTTGAATGGTACAAACTACCCTGTGCAAGGTTTTATTAATTGGGCAAAGGGCCGACAAGGAAGTGCAGAAAAACTATTGAAAGAGTATACTCTTAATTCTATTTTGGATTACGAAGATAGTCGCCTGGAACAAAAATATCCCGATTTTGGCCATTTAATGCAGGAGTACCGGGATGGAATTCTGTTGTTTGATGTAAGCAATCGCAGGGTTTGGGATAAAGCTTCCAAAGATGAGAGCGGTCTGGCTATTTTCTTTGAAGAAAACAAAGCAAACTATAAGTGGACTTCTCCTCGTTTCAAAGGAGTGATTGTGCACTGCGAAGATAAAAAAACAGCTAAGGCTGTAAAGAAGCTGACTAAAAAGAATCCGGAGGAAGATTGGGTTAACGTAATTCGTAAGTCTCTTAATAACGATTCGGTTTCGGTAGTTAAAGTTGAAAAAGGCCTTTTTGCTAAGGGAGATAACAAGTATGTTGATAAAGATAAGTTTAAGGGAGATAATGTTGAACCGCTTAAAGACTATCCTGTGACAATTGTTATCGGTAAGATGTTGAAAAATGGCCCTGAAAGTTACAAAGATGTTCGCGGACCAGTAACTGCCGACTATCAAAATTACCTGGAAGCAGATTGGATTAAAGAATTAAAAGGAAAATATAAGGTTGAAATTAACCAACAGATTTTAAAAACAGTTAATAATCATTGAACGGATTGATTATTACACTATCTTCGCCTTAGATTGTATCTAATAAGTTTTTACGAGATTTTGGGCGTTGTTTTTCATCTGTTTTTTAAAAACAACCGGTCTTGAAATTTATTTGGCAACAAAACAAACACGTTAAACAAAGAGTACTAAACTCTGTTGCTCTCTTGTGTTACTATAAGCGAGTATTATATGAGTGCAGTAGAGAAAGGAATAAAATATTAAATGAAAAGAATGAAAAAGTTAGTGAACTTTAAAACGCTGGTATTACTCTTCGTCTTGTGCACTTCTCAAATAAAAGTGTATGCTCAAGACAATGTAATTGACGAAGTAGTATGGATTGTAGGTGATGAAGCCATTTTAAAATCGGATGTTGAAGAAGAACGTCTGAATGCACAGTATAATGGAGTCAAGTTTGAAGGTGATCCCTATTGTGTTATTCCGGAGCAAATAGCCATCCAGAAGCTTTATCTTCACCAGGCTGCTATCGATAGTGTTGAAGTTACCGACTCGGAAGTTATGCAACAGGTGGAGTGGCAGATTAACAATATCATTCGCCAGATAGGTTCTAAGGAGAAGATGGAAGAATACTTCAACAAGACCTACACCCAGATCAGAGAGACGATGCGTGAAAGTGCTCGCGAGAAACTGACTGTGGAAAGAATGCAGAAAAAGCTGGTGGGCGATATAAAGATTACTCCTGCTGAAGTAAGAAAGTACTTCAAAGAACTGCCTCAGGACAGTGTCCCGTTTATTGCTACGCAAGTAGAGGTTCAGATTATTACCCAGCAACCGAAGATTCCGATTGCCGAAATTGATGATGTGAAGAAACGACTGCGTGAATATTCAGATCGTATTACTTCAGGAGATACACCTTTCTCTTCTTTAGCTATCCTCTATTCTGAGGATCCGGGAAGTGCACGCCGTGGTGGTGAACTGGGATTCATGGGAAAAGGAGAACTGTTACCTGAATTTGCTGCCGTAGCATTTAACCTGAACGATCCTAAAAAAGTATCTAAGATTGTAGAAACAGAATATGGTTTCCATATTATTCAGCTGATAGAAAAACGTGGCGACCGTATTAATTGCCGTCATATTCTTTTGAAACCGAGAGTGTCAGACAAAGATTTGCAAGCAGCAATGGGTCGTTTAGACTCGGTTGCTAATGATATCCGTAGTAGTAAGTTCACTTTCGATCAGGCTGCTTCTGTAATTTCTCACGATAAGGATACTCGTAATAACAATGGTCTTATGGCAAATTCAAGAACTAGTACTTCTAAATTTGAAATGGATCAGTTGCCACAGGAAGTTGCAAAAGCTGTTGATAAACTTAATATCGGAGAAATTTCTAAAGCATTTACCATGGTAAATGATAAAGGAAAGCAAGTTTGTGCTATTGTTAAACTAAAATCAAGAATAGATGGTCATAAAGCAACTATTACAGATGACTATCAGAACCTGAAAGAACTTGTTCTTAGTAAAATCAGAGCGCAGAAACTTGATCAATGGATTAAAGATAAGCAGAAAAAGACATATGTTCGTATCAATGAAGGATGGAAAAAATGCGACTTTAAGTATCCGGGTTGGATTAAGTAATTGAAATGAAGCACAATTTAATATGCTGAAGAATTATAGAAGAAGATATTCAATAAGCAGGCACAGAATACTACTAATGGGTGTTCTGTGCCTGTTTGGTGTTTGTTTGATAGCTGGAAACAAACCTGCTAAAAAAAATACAAAGCAGAAAACCAAGAAAGATATGGTTTATATCCTTAACTCGGATGAAACCATGGGAAACCAATTATTAAGGCCGGACATAACTGTTCTGCAAGGAAATGTAAAGTTGAGACATAAAGGAATGTATATGTACTGTGATAGTGCATTCCTTAATGAAAAGACTAATTCCTTTGAGGCTTTTGGCAAGGTTCATATGGAGCAGGGTGATACCTTGTTTGTTTATGGTAACTATCTGAAATATGATGGTTTCAAAGAACTTGCCAATCTTCGCGAAAATGTTAAGCTGGTGAATCGCGGAACGACTTTGCTCACAGATAGTCTCGACTACGACCGTGTGCTCGACAAAGCTTATTATTTTGAAGGCGGAACCATGTTGGATAAGGAAAATGTACTAACTTCCGATTGGGGAGAATATAGTCCTTCAACAAAGAATGCGGTATTCAACTTTGATGTAAAGTTGGTGAATCCACGTTTTACGCTGAAGACAGATACTTTAAAGTATAATTCGGCTACTGGGATAGCTCATATTGTAGGTCCTTCAAAGATTGACAGTGATAAAAATCACATTGTTTCCAAACGAGGATATTATAATACGCGTGCCGATCAGGCTCAATTGGTAGATCGCTCCGTGCTAACCAATGAAGATGGTAAAAGATTAATTGGCGACAGTATTTACTATGACCGCAAGAAGGGTTATGGTGAAGCTTTCAATAATGTGCTTATGTCCGACTCCGTAAATAAGAACTTCCTGAAAGGAGACTATTGTTTTTACGATGAGATAAAAGGAAATGCCGTTGCTACAAAGCGAGCTCTGGCAGTTGACTACTCGCAGGGAGATAGTTTATTTGTTCACGGAGACACGCTTAAGCTGAATACTTTCAATATTAAAACCGATTCAATGTACAGAGAGGTGAGAGCTTTCAATAAAGTACGTATTTTCCGGAAAGATATTCAGGGAGTTTGCGATTCATTGTTCTTCACTTCAAAAGATTCCTGCCTTATTATGTACAAAGATCCTATTCTTTGGAATGAAAATAACCAGTTACTGGGTGAAGAGATCAGGATTTATATGAACGACAGCACAATAGACTGGGCACATATTGTGAACCAGGCTTTGAGCATTGAAATGAAAGATTCCATTCATTATAACCAGGTAACGGGTAAAGATATCAAGGCCTACTTCCTGAGCGGTGAGCTACATAAAGTAGATGTAATAGGAAATGTTCAACTGGTATATTATCCGGAAGAAAAAGATAGTACAATGATGGGGATGAATGTGTCCGAGACCAGTTTGCTAAATATTTATCTTAATAAGAAGAAGATGGAGAAAATGGTAATGAGTCCTCAGTCAAACGGTACCCTTTACCCCATGTTAATGATTCCACAAGACAAAATGCGATTGACAAACTTCGGTTGGTTCGACTTTATCCGGCCACTCAATAAAGATGACATCTATGAATGGCGAGGCAAAAAAGCCGGGCAGGAATTGAAGAAGAAAGGAAGAAAATCAATACCTTTGCCTAACCATGGAATAGTAAAACAGTAAGTTCCATGTAATTATTTGAAAGATTGTTATGAGTGATATTATTCGTTTGTTGCCCGATTCAGTTGCCAACCAGATTGCTGCCGGCGAGGTAATTCAGCGCCCTGCTTCAGTCTTAAAGGAACTGGTCGAGAATTCTATTGATGCCGGTGCAAAGGAAGTACATATATTGATTACTGATGCAGGGAGAACTTGTATACAAGTGATAGATGACGGGAAAGGAATGTCAGAGACTGATGCCCGGATTTCCTTTGAACGACATGCTACCTCCAAGATTCGTGATGCGGCGGATTTGTTTGCCCTTACTACTATGGGCTTTCGTGGCGAAGCGCTAGCATCTATTGCCGCAGTGGCACAGGTGGATCTCAAAACACGCCTTGAAAATGAAGAATTGGGTACGATTATTTCCGTGGCCGGTTCAAAGGTTGAGCGCCAAGAAACCATATCCTGCCCCAAGGGAAGTAACTTCTCAGTGAAGAACCTTTTCTTTAATGTGCCCGCTCGCCGCAAATTCCTGAAATCGAACCAGACTGAGTTAAGTAACATCTTGTCTGAATTTGAACGTATAGTTCTTGTTCACCCCGAGGTGGCATTTACGCTGCACAGCAATGATGTAGAATTGTTTCATCTTCCGGTTTCCTCTCTTCGCCAGCGCGTTATTAACGTATTTGGTAAAAAGTTGAATCAGCAGTTGCTTAATGTAGATGTTAATACTTCGCTGATAAAAGTAACCGGCTATGTAGGCAAACCCGATTCTGCCCGCAAAAAAGGAGCACACCAATACTTCTTTGTCAATGGCAGATACATGCGTCATCCATACTTCCATAGGGCAGTGATGGAAGCGTATGAGAAGCTGGTTCCGGTGGGAGAGCAAATTTCTTATTTCCTTTATTTAGATGTTGATCCGGCTGATATTGATGTGAATATTCACCCAACCAAAACCGAGATTAAGTTCGAGAACGAAGTGCCTATCTGGCAGATTTTGGCAGCTTCGGTAAAGGAATCTCTAGGTAAGTTTAATGAAGTGCCTTCTATCGATTTTGATACTGAAGGCATGCCCGATATACCGGCTTATAATGCAGCCGCACCTATTCAGCCGCCGAAGCTGAATTTCAATCCAAATTTCAATCCATTCCAGAAAACGGCTTCAAATTATTCGCGCCCTCAAGTGGAATGGGAGAGTCTTTATGGAGGAGTTGAAAAAGCAGAGCAAAGATCGGAACCCGATTATGAGCCTGAGGTTATAGATTATCCCGCTTTCCAGGATGAAGAGATAGAACCCGAGCAGACTACCTTGTACGACCATGAGACGGTAGCGGAGAAGAGTTCTGTTCAGTTCCAGTTTAAAGGACGCTTTATTCTCACCTCCGTAAAATCCGGACTGATGGTTATTGATCAGCACCGTGCACATATCAGAGTATTGTTCGACCAATATCTGCAACAGATAAAGAATCACCAGGGAGTTTCTCAAGGGGTTCTTTTCCCTGAAATATTAGAACTTCCGGCTTCGGAGGCGGTAGTATTGCAGGAAATCTCTGATGATCTTGCTGCCATAGGCTTTGACCTGAGCAATCTTGGTGGAGGAAGTTATGCCATAAACGGCGTTCCTTCGGGCATTGAAGGTTTATCTCCTGTTCAGCTGATAAGGAATATGCTGCACACGGCAATGGAAAAAGGTTGCGATGTGAAAGAAGAAGTGCAAGAGACGTTGGCTCTGACTTTGTCCAAAGCTGCTGCCATTGTTTACGGTCAGGTTCTTGGAAATGATGAGATGACCAAATTGGTGGATTCTCTTTTTGCATGCGCCACACCGAATTATACTCCCGACGGAAAAACTGTTTTGTCTTTACTTAAAGAAGAGGATATAGAAAAACTCTTCAAGTAACGGCTTTAAAATAAAGATCTATGGAATACGCTATTTGTTTTGTTCCCAATAATCCTCTTCGGGTAGATCATGATGAATGCTCGGAGATGCTGACTGAACTCCTGTTTGGAGAAGCTTGCACCGTGACAGAATCATGGGGCAACTGGAGTAAAATTATCAATAAAGCCGAAGGATATGTAGGCTGGGTAACTACAAAGATGCTTACCTCGGTTAGTAAAGAGTACTTTGATGCTTACGAACCGGCAGAGCAAAGAGTTTTAACTACACTTTTCTCTCAGGCAGTGAGCGAAACTACCGGTGAAAAGATGTTGCTTACAGGTGGTAGTCTGCTTCCCGAATATCAGGAAGACGGAACATTCAGAGTAAAGAACGATCGATTCCGCATTAATCCTGCCGATGCTCAACCGTTGACTGAATCATTACTGGATACAGCTCTTCGTTTCTTGAATACTCCTTATCTGTGGGGTGGCAAGAATGCTATGGGGATGGACTGTTCCGGACTTACCCAAGTGGTGATGCGTATGCATGGTATCCATATTCTTCGTAATGCTAGTCATCAAGTTACACAAGGCGAACTGGTTTCTTTCCTTTCAGATGCCCAACCGGGCGACTTGGCTTTCTTTGATCATGCCGATGGGAAGATATCACACGTAGGGATGGTGGCCGAAAAGGGATATATTATTCACTGTTCCGGCTCGGTGCATATCGACAAACTTGACGACCAAGGAATCTTCAGCAAAGATCTAAATAAGTACACACACGATCTCCGGTTAATAAAAAGATATAAGTAACGGGATCTTTATAGATTTCCGGTGAGATATTTTTAGCGACCTGCGCAGCTCGCACAAATGAGTTGCGCAGGTCGTTTCTTTGAGTTGCGCAGCTCATTAAAACGACCTGCGCAGGTCGCCGGAAAAATCCCGGCGGATAATGATAAATACGATTATACTAACTTTAAATTATCACCCGAATGAGCATTTTATTTAAGGCGGCGCCCCTCAATGATGCCCGTAAGAAAGAAGAAACACAACTCTATTATGCTGTTCCTCAACGCAAGGAACTGATAACCATTGACGAACTGAGCACGATGATTTCCGGCAGATGTACCGCCACATCGGGCGATGTGAAACTGGTACTCGAGGAGTTTGCCAATACATTGATCAATGAATTGAAAAACGGAAACTCAGTAAAGCTCGATAAGATAGGAACTTTTTCGCTGTCACTCACCTCTAACAAAGTAACCAACCCCGATAAACTTCGTGTTACGGATGTAAAGGTAGGGCGGTTGCTGCTTCGTCCGGCACCATCATTCATGACGAAGATGAAGGATGCTACCTTTGAACGGAAAGGATAAAGCAGTGAAAATGAAAAAATAATTATCTTAATTAGATATAAAATCTTATGAAACAAACGTTACTATTTATAATAATAATTTCTTTATTCACGGTTGGATGTAGCCATGACGAAATAGAATACGGAGTACTTAAGAATGGGAAAATGGTTCTTAATGTAGATTCTGCAGGAACTTTATCAAAATTGATCTCCACAACAGATAAATACTCAATTACTGATTTAACATTATCTGGCAAAATAAATGGGAAAGATATAATGCTTATCCATAATATGGCAGGGCTTGATTCTCTTGGGCATGTAACAGCAGGAAGACTTACTAAAATAAATATGGAAAATGTGAACATTGTAGCAGGAGGATATTTTTATTTTAAAGCTTATGCTAAAAATAATTACGGTTTACCAATATGGTCTATAGGTAGGGCTAATGTTCTCAAAAATGACGAGCTACCTGATTTTATTTTTTTTGGTCTAGATAAAATTACAGAAGTAATTTTACCCAAAGATATAAATTATATTAGTGAAAATGCCTTTGCTAATTGTTCCGAATTAACAACAGTTGGAATACCAGATAAGATTACTTATATTGGTAGTGCTTTTTTTAATTGTCCGAAACTGAAATCTATGAAACTGCCTGGTGAGCTGGTTTCTATTGGCTCTAACGCATTTTTAAATTGCGCAGGATTAACTTCTGTCACAATTGGAAATAAAGTGACTTTAATTGGTATTAATAGCTTTAGTGATTGTTTCCTTCTTGAAGAAATACACTGCAAAGCATTGACTCCTCCAAAAACAGATTCTTCTGCTTTCTCAACATATACTTTGCTATACTGTAAGTTGTATATTCCTAAAGGCTCATCTAAAGCTTATAAAAGTGCTGAAGTCTGGAAAGACTTTGTGAATGTTATCGAAGAGTAAGTTTACAAATGCGTTCTATAGATTTACCTAAATATAAAAATATAGATTTAGTTATTCGAAAATGCGAAATGCCCCGCTAACCAGATTGGAAACGGGGCATTTGTTTTATCAGTTAATTAATAAAATCAGATCTCGCGGAATCCGATTATTTCTCTAACTTCCTTCAATGTTTTAGCTGCACTTTCCTGTGCTCTCTCTGCACCTTGTTTAGCAACCTTAGCAAGATATTCAGTATTTGCAGAATATTCCACAATCTTTTCGCGGATAGGTTCTGTATAAGCCACGATATCTGCAGCGAGTTGTTTCTTCAAATCTCCGTAACGGATAGAACAATCGTTGTACTTTTCATTGAAATAATCGTAAGTATCTTTAGTAGATACAATATCAAGGAAAGTGAACAGGTTCTGAATAACCTCAGGCTTTTCACTGTTAGGCTCTGTTGGTCCTGCATCAGTTACCGCCTTCATCACCTTTTTGCTGATAGTCTTGGCATCATCCATCAGATAAATACAGTTACCTTCAGATTTTCCCATTTTGCCAGAACCATCCAATCCAGGAACCTTGATAGCCTTCTCTGCCAAAGAGAAAGAAGCTGGTTCTGGGAATAAGTCAGTACCATATATTGTATTGAAACGACGGGCAAACTTACGCGCCATCTCCATGTTCTGTTCCTGATCCTTGCCCACCGGTACTTTTTTTGCCTTATGAATAAGAATATCCGCAGCCATAAGAGTCGGGTAAGTAAGAAGTCCGGCATTTACATTGTCCGGTTGTTTACGTGCCTTTTCCTTGAAAGAAGTAGTACGTTCCAGCTCGCCCAGATAAGCATTCATGTTAAGGTACAGATAAAGTTCCAATACCTCCTTCACGTCACTTTGTACATAAATGGTAGCTTTTTCAGGATCAATACCGCAAGCAAGATATTCAGCAAGAATAGTGCGTGCGCTCTGAACTATATCATTAGGTTTTGGGTGAGTAGTAAGGGAATGCCAGTCGGCGATAAAGAAATAACAATTATATTCATTCTGCATTTGCAGAAAACTCTTCACTGCTCCAAAGTAGTTGCCCAGATGCAGATTACCTGTTGGGCGAATTCCACTAACAACTGTTTCCATAATTTCTTTGTTTCTAAATAATTTGCCGCAAAGATACTAATTTATCACAAAACATGGCCATAGTTAAAACATTCTCTTTCTTCTTTTTAGAAATTAAAAATGAAAGGAAAATGTCTTTGTAAATGAAGTAAGATTGTAGTTTTTATGCTCTTTTTGCCAGGAAATGCTCCGAAAAGGTGAGGGTAGAGCCCAAAAGTGATGGATTGGGTGATGGATAATTTGCTATCCCTCACTCTTTAAATTGCTTTTAATCAGGATGTTTTGGCTGGTTGGTGATGGAGTGATGGTAGAATATAGATTTGCAAATTTTAGTTGTGTTGATTTTTTGTATAACTTGCCATCGAAAATTCGTAGTGTTAGTTTTGAATAAACAGAATATGCAAATAATAATATCCCCAGCCAAAACAATAAATACTAAAAGTTCACAGAAAGCTCCGGCAAAATCAATGCCGATTTTTGCTAATGAAGCAAAAGAGATTGCACTTCACATGTCACAATATTCCGTGGAGGAATTGGAACGATTACTGAAGATTAGTCCGAAGCTGGCTCTGGAAACATTTAAGCGGTTTGAAACGTTTCATTCCGATGAGGCTCCTTCCCTGCAGGCTTTACTGGTCTATACAGGAATGGTGTTTAAACATATTGCTCCTGTGGACTTTTCGGACGAGGACTTTCTTTATGCTCATAAGCATTTGCGCATCGCTTCTCCGTTTTACGGATTGGTTCGTCCGCTTGATATGATAAAAGCTTACCGAATGGAGTATGATGTGAAGCTGCCCGAACTGGGAAATGTATCGATGGCCGACTTCTGGAAATCGAAACTTACTCAGCCTTTTATTGAAGATGTGAAGAAGAGTGGGGGAGTGTTGGTAAATCTGGCAAGTATGGATATTCAGCCTTCGTTCGACTGGAAACGAGTGGAAAAGGAAGTGCGGGTTATAACTCCCGAATTTAAAATGTGGAAGAAAGGAAAGCTCGACACGGTTACCATTTATGCAAAGATGGCACGCGGAGAGATGACTCGGTTTATTCTGAAAAACCGAATAGAAGAACTTGAAGCCTTGAAAGCTTTTACATGGGAGGGGTTTAGGTTCGACACTGAACGTTCAGTAGATAATAAACTTGTTTTTATATGCTGATAGAATAGCATTTTGAATTTCTTGTAATTTTAGATAATATGGCAACAGAAAAAGAAAAAATGAGGAGCGGTCAGCTTGCTAATGTTTCCGACCCGGAAATATTTGCCGACCTTTTAAGAGCGAAGGCTTTAATATCCAAAATGAATACGATGTATCTTGGCTCACCCGATTTGCAGGAAGTTCAGAAAGAACTGCTTCCAAATATTCATCCCACAGCAAAGATCTGTCCGCCTTTCTTTTGCGATTATGGCTATAATATAGAGTTGGGCGAGCATGTTTTTATTAATTTTAATTGTGTGATTCTAGACGGTGCTCCGGTAAAGATTGGGCATCACACATTAATTGGTCCGGCGGTACAAATATATACTCCGCAGCATCCGATAAACTATCTGGAACGCCGTGAAATGGTTGAATCTGCTCATGCTGTTACTATCGGTAATGATTGCTGGATAGGTGGAGGGGCAGTTATTTGTCCGGGAGTTACGATTGGTGATCGTTGCATAATTGGTGCCGGTAGTGTAGTTACGAAAGATGTTCCCAATGATTCTCTGGCAGTAGGAAATCCGGCTGTTGTGAAAAGAAAACTAGCTTTAGAGAACAATATAAATTCAATGACATTCTAATGCGAATAATTCTACTAAATTATTTACCAAGCTGAATCAGATATTTTTGTTATAGTTATTTGTCTGATAATAACTGTGATACCATCTAATGTAGTCTATATTTTTAATTGATTTAAACGAAGCTGATTTTAAAGTGATTGTTTTTTTATAATAAATTCATTTCAATAGATTTTTTTTCATTAAGCCATCTGAAAATAGTTACAATGTCAACTATTAGAATAGAAATAAAGAGTAATATGGAGATGTAATTGTTGATTATTTGATAATATATACTTGCCCCTCCTAAGGCTGTGAAAATGAAAGAAGATAATATTCCTAGCTTATCACTTTTCCAAAGTGAGCGGATGAAACGTTTATTTGACTTGTATATAAATAGAGATAGATAAACAATAGACGTTAATAATGAAAGACCTAACAAAAACCAAACAGAAAGATGAGCTACTATAACTATCAGAGCTATTGCTGAGAGTAAGTAAAGTACTTTTCGCCTATTCTTTAAAACAAAATAATTTCCTAATTGATTTTGCCAGTATTCAACTTCGTGCTCGCTAAAAATTAATTCTGGGCCAACGGAGCGAACTAGAACGCTTATGTATTCAATTGTAATTAGCTTTGGATCAAAATTTATAGTCATTAATCTGTTTTCAAAATCAATGCTTAAAAAGTTTACCCCTAGCTGTGTTCTCATAATATGTTCAATCTTTTTTGCTTTTCCTTTAGATTTTAATTTTAGAAGGAATATTTTTTTCTCTTCCATGTGTATTATTATTTTATATTTTTTAGTATTAAATGCAAATCTATAAATAAAGTAATTCTATAATTGATTGTGTAGATCTTTTTTGTGTTATTTTGTGTTTTTTTTGGTAAAATATTTAAGTTTCAGGAAAAGCTTTAAAAAAGTGACTTGTGTATTGTTTCTGAATGGAGATTTTGCATTGTTCTTGTATTTTATATTTTTGAATAAATAGCTGTATAAAAAGAAAGAAGGAACGTTTCACAACGTTCCTTCCTCTACAACGAAGCAATAATATTATTTTTTGCTACTACTCATAACTCCTGTATCGGTATCTTCGTTATTTAATCGTTTTTGTGAAGACTGATACTTACGTCCGAAATTGAAGTTATATGATAACTTGAATGCAAATAGTCGCGAACTCTCTTTAACATATTCCCAATTTTTGGAAGGAGCAAATTTATTGCGATTTTCACTACCTACTTTCCAGTTGTCGGCAAATGGGTTAAGCATCATGCCTCCAATAGTTAGTTGTTTATGCTTGTACATAATTCCAATCATGTGCCAGTTTTCTCCAATATCAAGAGTCTCACCAAAGAAATTGTTTCTGTGATTTTGGATGCGGAAGAATGCCGACCAGTTTTTATAGTATCCATTTACCTCTGCTCTATAATACCAGTTTGAATATGTGTGAGCATAATTATTTCCTTTACTGTCGAAGTAACTTATTCCAGTCGTTATTTTAGTGATTAAATGATCTTTGAATGGATTGACTGATACTTCCATTTCGGTATTCAATTTCTGCCAATTCTTTTGGTTGTCCTTGGTACGGATGAATTTGTTGTTTTCAATAATGGTTTCCTCCATTATAGGTTTGTTATAGTATCTGTGACTAACCAATAAACTACCGCTGAATATTCCTTTAGTTATGTCGTAGTTTAATGTGTTAACGTATGATATTACCGGTTTTAGAGAGCTATTTCCTTTTCTTATCTGTAAGGAATCAATTGCTTGTTCTGTATTTCCAAGGTCGGACAAAGAAGGAGAATTACTGTATATATTACCACGATAACGGATAAACGAGTTCTCGTTAAAGTTGTATTTCAGACTTGCTGTGGGGCGGAAGTTATAATTTTGATATCCTTCTCCTCCCTGGTTGAACCATGAACGTGAGCCTCCTATTCCTAAAGAGTAATTGAACTTATTAATCTTTCCCTGAAATTCTGTATACATGTAAGTGTCGGCCTGTCTCATATCTGTTTTGGATACAGAACTTCCTGTATATTCATTGTCAGTGAAACTTTGAGTGTGCTTTATTCCGGTGCTTAGTCTGCCTGCCTTGAATGTCTTTTCATATATTCCTTCACCAATAATCGAATATTTATTTCCGTCTACATTTGAAAATAGATCGGTTAAGGTTTCTGTATCCTGTATTTCCTTATAATATCTCTTTGAATTGGAGTTTGCATATGTACCTACAACGTTAAGAATCAAAGATTGCTGATTTTTAAAATTGCGTTGATAATAAAGGTCTAGCGAAGGTCTGCGCTCCCGGGAAGAAGAACGATCTGTCATGTGTACTCCGTTTGAAGGATTGTTGGTCGGGTAAAGATAACTGTTGAAATTCTGCTTTGGATTACCATTGATATTTGCCCTGAGTGTTGCATTAAAGAACCATTCTTTTCCTTGCTGGTAGTTGTAATTCATTTGTATATAGTTCCAGTTCATAGACCATTTGTCTGGAGTTCCATCTTCCATACGGGTGAGACTTCTGCCGTCGGGAAAGTTGAATGTTTCTGAATTTTCACGCCACAAGTGACCCACGGATCTGTATCCACCTGTGTAGAATAGTCCGAATTCCGATTTCTTGTAATTGAATTTGGCTGTAATGCTGTTATTACCAAAAGCAACATGAGGAGAGGTTTCTGTGTCGAATGAGATAAATCCGCCGCTGTTTCTACGGCGGGTAATATAATCAATAACAGCTTCTGCCTCCTCGTAGCGGAGTCCCGGGTCTTCATGATGTTCTATACGCAGGATATCTTCCGGTCGTAATGACATAACTTCCTGAATGCTCGACTTTACTCCATTGATTCTAAGTTGTACTTCTCCTCCACCTGACGCGGCAATGGTATTTCTCATAACATCAATCTGAATACGTCTTAAGTTTAGTTGTTGCAAAAGATCAAATCCGTTGGTTGCTGCTTTCATTTGTTTTGAAGTGGGCAGTAATATTTTTCTGTCGGCTTCATTAATAACTTTAGCTGCGGTAACAACAACTTCATTTAGTGCAATGGCAGCTGAATCAATTTCAATAGTTCCCAGATCAGTGTCTTTATTGAAATCGCGGATTTCAAGATTCCTGGTTTGGTATCCAAGACTTGAAATCTGAAGGTTATATATTCCTTTCTCGAGATTCTCCATACTGAACTTACCTTTTGCATCAGTCATTCCGCCATTCACAAATGTAGAATCGGCTTTTCTTAAAACTACATTTGCAAATTCAATAGGCTGTTTTGCTGTGGAAAGAATAGATCCTTTGATCTGGAAAGATTGGGCTGTTATGGTTTGGTGAAGTATTATAAAAAATAATACGCTAAAAATCTTTTTCATTTCGGTTTAATGTCTACAGGTAATACAATCAAGTTGTCTTTATGTAAGCGCTACAATATTTAGACGTAACCGGGAAAAGAAAGGTTGCAGATAATAGAGTTATTTGTTGCTTTTTGCTGGATTAATATGATGCTTGGGTGTCTATAAAAGCGAAGAAGGAGCGTTTCGCAACGATCCTTCCTCTGTAAGTTAAGTATAATTGTGAAGTTAAACTTTAATTTATTTTTTATTACTACTCATAACGCCTGTGTCTGTATCCTGGTTATTTAATCGTTTTTGCGAAGACTGATATTTACGTCCGAAGTTAAAGCTATATGATACCTGAATTGCAAATAAGCGTGATGTTTCCTTTATATATACCCAGTTCTTTGAAGGAGCTGAGGCGTTTAGATTTTCACTTCCTGCTTTCCAGTTATTTACAAACGGATTAATCATCATGGCGCCAAGACTAAGTTGTTTGTGTTTATACATAATTCCGAAGAGATGGTAATTTTCTCCAATTTCAAGAGTCTCTCCGAATAAATCGTTTTTGTGGTTCTGCATCTGGAAGAATGCCGACCAGTTTTTGTAGCTGGTATTTGCTTCCGCTCGCATGTACCAGTTTGTATATGTGTGATGGTAATTGTTTCCTTTGCTATCGAAATAACTCATTCCGGTTACAATCTTTGCTACGAAAATATCTTTGAAGGGATTGATTGATAATTCCATTTCGGTATTAAGTTTCTGCCAGCTTTTCTGATTGTCGTTGGTACGGATGAATTTGTTGTTTTCAACCCGGGTCTCTTCCATTATTGGCTTGTTATAGTACCAATGGCCAAGGAACAGACTTCCGCTGAATATACCTTTTGTAATATCATAATTCAAAGAATTGGTATATCTCATTACCGGTTTCAGGTTGCTGTTACCTCTTCTTATCTGCAAAGAATCGATGGATTGTTCAATATTTCCTAAATCGGATAGTGAAGGCTCTGTGCTGTAAATGTTACCGCGGTAACGAAGAAATGAGTTATCATTGAAATTATATTTTAAGCTGGCTGTAGGACGGAAGGTATAGTTATGGTATCCTTCGCCGCCCTGGTTAAACCATGAACGTGATCCGCCTATTCCCAAAGAATAATTGAACTTGTTAATTTTGCCCTGAAATTCAGTATAAACATAAGTTTCAGATTGCCTCATGTTTGTTAGCGATAAAGAATTTCCAGTATACTCATTGTTAGTGTAACTTTGTGTGTGCTTCACTCCGGCGCTTAAACGTCCGGCTTTAAATCCTTTCTCGTATATACCCTCGCCAATTATTGAGTATTTGCTTCCGTCAACATTAGTAAATAGGTCTGTTAATGTCTGTAAACCCTGTATTTCCTTATAATATCTTTGTGAGTTCGAATCAATATATGTTCCCACAATATTCAGGACTAATGATTGTTTATTTTTTAAATTGCGCTGATAGTAAAGATCTAAAGATGGAATATGCTCCCATGAAGAAGAACGGTCGGTCATATTTACACCATTTGATGGATTGTTTGTTGGATAAAGATAACTTTTAAAATTTGTTCTGGGGTTATCATTTACATTTGTTCTTAAAGTTGCGTTGAAGAACCAGTCCTGACCTTCCTGATAGTTATAGTTCATCTGCATATAATGCCAGTTCTTTGCCCACTTATCAGGAGTACCATCTTCCAGACGGGTAAGAGTTTTTCCGTCAGAGAAATTAAATGTCTCTGAGTTTTCTCGCCACATGTGATCCATTTCTCTGTAACCTCCATTGTAAAATATCCCAAACTCAGATTTTTTATAGTTGAATTTTGCGGTCACACTATTATCTCCGAAAGGAACATGAGGAGAGTTTGTGAAATCGAAAGCCAAAAAACCTCCACTTTCTTTTCTGCGGGTAATATAGTCAATTACCGCTTCTGCTCCTCCATATCGAAGTCCCGGATCATCATGATGTTCAATGCGCAGGATATCTTCCGGACGTAATGACATTACCTCTTGAATACTTGATTTTACTCCGTTTATTCTTAGCTGTACTTCACCACCACCTGATGCTGAAATTGTATTTCTTAACACGTCAACCTGAATACGTTTAAGATTTAGCTTCTGTAAGAGGTTGAATCCGTTAGTTGCTGCCTTCATCTGTTTTGAAGTTGGCAATAATATCTTTCTGTCGGCTTCGTTGATAATTTTGGCACCTGTCACCACTACTTCATTCAATGCTACTGCTGCAGAATCAATTTCAATATTTCCAAGGTCTACATCTTTATTGAAATCACGGATCTCAAGATTCTTAGTCTGATATCCAAGACTTGAAATCTGAAGGTTATAAATTCCTTTCTCAAGGTGTTCCATACTGAACTTACCTTTCATATCAGTCATTTCGCCTGTTACAAAGGTGGAGTCCGACTTCCTTAGAATCACATTAGCAAACTCAATTGGCTGTTTTGTAGCTGTAAGAATGTGTCCTTTTAATTGTAAAGTCTGTGCAAATGTTGCCTGGCATATAAATATCAAAACTAATACACTGAATATTTTTTTCATTTCAATTTTATTGCTTCATTCGTTAATGAATCTGTTATTTTGTTAGCGCTACATCCTTTAGACGCAAGTACCTTGCCAAAAGTTGCAGTTGTTTTTAAGTTTATTTTTTGTTTTTATGCTTTTAGCTCTTCTGAAATTGTAAATATTTAATCTTAACTTGTTGAATGCTAGATTGTAACCAAGCCTTTTATATGGTTCAGATTTAATAGGTAAATAATTAAATTTTAAGAAAAAAATATTCTTGATTCTTTTCTTTTTAGTTTGTAACGTGTTCTTTGATTATCCGAATATGAACAGAGTGTTCATATTCGGACATTTTATAGAGTGATGATACTTTTGGAAAGAATGTATATTAGTTCGCAAAAAAATATTCATTCTATTGGTGCTGATAAACAGCACTTTCTGTAATTGACTTTAATTTTGTTTAAAAAATAACTGCAGAAAGTTTTGCTAGTTTCAAAGAAAGCTATATCTTTGCATCGCTTTTGAAACGAAAGTGTCTCGGGCGTTTAGCTCAGCTGGTTCAGAGCATCTGCCTTACAAGCAGAGGGTCGGCGGTTCGAATCCGTCAACGCCCACTTCAAAATCCAGAGACTTTCGTTGATAAAACAAGGGCGTTTAGCTCAGCTGGTTCAGAGCATCTGCCTTACAAGCAGAGGGTCGGCGGTTCGAATCCGTCAACGCCCACATTAGATAGAAAGCTTCACAAGTATGTTTGTGAGGCTTTTTTTATTTCTTTACCTCTTTGATACAAACTTTTTCTTATTTGTGTAACTCTCTATTCAAATAAAAGAATTAATTTTGCAGTCTGATAATTATCATTACACTATGAAACTTGATTTACTTACGGCTATATCACCGATTGATGGCCGCTACAGAGGCAAAGCTGAGGCTTTAGCTGCTTACTTTTCTGAATTTGCATTGATTAAATATCGTGTGCAGGTTGAGATTGAGTATTTTATAACCTTGTGTGAACTGCCTTTGCCCCAGCTTAAAGGTGTTGGTGAAGATGTTTTTGAGTCTTTAAGAAGTATTTATCAAAACTTTTCTGAAGCCGATGCACAACGTATTAAGGATATTGAAAGTGTGACTAATCACGACGTAAAAGCTGTTGAGTATTTCATCAAAGAAGAATTTGATAAGCTTGGTGGTCTTGAAGAGTATAAAGAGTTTATACATTTCGGACTTACTTCTCAGGATATTAACAATACATCTATTCCATTGTCTATAAAGGAAGCGTTGAATAATGTTTATTATCCTTTGATTGAAGAGCTTATTGCACAGCTTAAACAATATGCAAATGATTGGACTAATGTTTCTATGCTTGCAAAGACTCATGGTCAGCCAGCTTCTCCAACGCGTTTGGGAAAAGAAATTATGGTTTTTGTTTACCGTTTGGAACGCCAGTTGGCTACGCTTAAAACTTGTCCGGTAACTGCTAAGTTTGGTGGTGCTACAGGTAATTATAATGCTCATCATGTAGCTTATCCTTCTTATGACTGGAAAGCTTTTGGTAATCGTTTCGTTTCAGAAAAACTAGGATTGGAACGTGAAGAGTATACAACACAAATTTCAAATTATGATAGCCTTTCTGCTGTTTTCGATGCGATGAAACGTATCAATGTTATCATGATTGACATGAATCGTGATTTCTGGTTATATATTTCTATGGAATATTTCAAGCAGAAAATCAAAGCAGGAGAAGTCGGTTCCAGTGCAATGCCTCACAAAGTAAATCCGATTGATTTTGAGAATGCAGAAGGAAATTTGGGAATAGCGAATTCTATTCTGAATCATTTGGCAGAGAAATTACCGGTTTCTCGTCTGCAACGTGACTTAACAGATTCTACAGTACTTCGTAATGTAGGTGTTCCTTTCGGACATGTTGTAATTGCTATTCAGAGTTCATTAAAAGGTTTACGCAAACTGATTTTGAACGAAACTGCTATTTATAATGATTTGGATAATTGCTGGAGTGTAGTTGCTGAAGCTATTCAGACAATTCTTCGCCGTGAAGCTTATCCTAATCCGTATGAAGCACTAAAAGCACTGACAAGAACTAATCAGGCTATCACAGAATCTTCTATTAAAGATTTTATTGAAGAACTGAATGTTAGTGAGGATGTTAAAAAAGAACTAAGATGTATAACCCCACATAGTTATACAGGTATTTAATATATTAATGTTTTTAATTGGCCGCGAGGCCAGAGTTATAATTTTATTCGAATAAAAAATGAGTACAGACAACGAAAATTGGCGAGATTCTAACAATGATAGTAGAGACGCCAGCCGTGATGGTAATAAGTCTTTTAACAGAGAAGGATTTAGCCGTCGTGATGACAGTAGATCTTCTTTTAACAGAGATGGCAAGTTTAACCGTGAAGGACGCTTTAGTCGTGAAGGTGGTGATCGCCCCTCACGCCCTTCTTTTAACAGAGGCGGTAATGACCGTCCAAGTTTTAATCGTCCTTCCCGTCCATATAATAGAGAAGAGGGGGATCGCCCACGCTTCAATCGTGAAGGTGGCGACAGACCGCGTCCTTCTTTTAATCGTGAAGGCGGAGATCGTCCACGTCCTTCTTTCAATAGAGAAGGTGGTGATCGTCCACGTCCATCATTCAATCGTGAAGGTGGCGACAGACCGCGTCCTTCTTTTAATCGTGAAGGTGGTGATCGTCCACGTCCATCATTCAATCGCGAAGGTGGCGATCGCCCACGTCCATCATTTAACCGCGAAGGTGGTGACAGACCACGTCCTTCTTTTAATCGTGAAGGTGGTGATCGTCCACGTCCATCATTCAATCGCGAAGGTGGTGACAGACCTCGTCCTTCATTCAATCGTGAAGGTGGAGATCGTCCACGTCCATCATTTAACCGTGAAGGCGGTGACAGACCTTATCGTCCGTCGTTTAATCGCGAAGATAAGCCTTGGAGAAGAAACGAAAATCAGGAAGGTGAAGGAGGCGAACGCCCAAGATTCCGTCGTCCTGATAGCAATTATGGCAATCCAACTCTTTCCAGAGATGGTGGACGACGTCCAAGATTCTCATCAAGTGATGAGAGACCTCAAGGGTTTGCACGTCCGGTTCGTAGAAGAAGCGATGATTATGATCCAAATGCTAAGTATAGCGAAAAGAAAAGAATTGAGTATAAAGAGCAGTTCGCAGACCCAAATGAACCAATTCGTTTAAATAAGTATCTGGCTAATGCAGGTGTTTGTTCAAGACGTGAAGCTGATGAATTTATCACAGCAGGAGTTGTTTCGGTAAATGGTGAAATTGTAACTGAACTAGGAACAAAAGTTAAACGTACTGATGTAATTAAGTTCCACGAAGAGTCTGTATCTTTGGAAAGTAAAGTATATGTATTGCTGAATAAACCAAAAGACTGTGTAACTACTTCGGATGATCCTCAGGCTCGTCTTACAGTTATGGACTTAGTGAAAGGTGCATGCAAAGAACGAATTTACCCTGTTGGTCGTCTTGACCGTAATACTACAGGTGTATTGTTGCTTACAAATGATGGAGATTTGGCTTCTAAGCTGACTCATCCTCAGTTCCTTAAAAAGAAAATTTATCATGTTTATTTGGATAAAAATGTCACTAAACATGATATGGAACAAATTGCAGCTGGCGTTACATTAGATGATGGAGAAATCCATGCAGATGCTATCAGTTATGCTACTGAAACAGATAAAGATCAGGTAGGAATTGAAATTCACTCTGGTAAGAACCGTATTGTTCGCCGTATATTCGAATCATTGGGATATAAGGTTATGAAACTAGATCGTGTGTTCTTTGCTGGATTGACGAAGAAAGGTCTTCGTCGTGGCGAATGG